>CAWBRT010000015.1:0-327767 GCA_963791145.1 uncultured Acidobacteriota bacterium
CGCGGCGAACAGCGGCAACGTCTTGCTTTGCCTGACGCGCAATCATCTTCATCTGGGGTTGAAAAATACAAATTCAATATGACAAAAAACCTCCGGACTATAGCCCTGAGCTGTTCCGCCACCGTGCTCCTGTCCGTGTCCGCGATCGCGCAGGAAAACGCCATTGCCACACCCGGGGATTTCGCGAGGCCGCCGCAGCCGGGAGAACCCCTCTGGCAAGCCGGTGTGGATTCAGGCTTCGTCGCCGGCAGCGCGGCGAAGTTTGATGGCGCGCGCCTGACCGACTCGGACGCGTTCAACTACAAGCTCCAAGCCGGCACCAGCGTCTTCCTGAATCAAGATTGGTTCCTCAGCCTGGGTTTGGTCTCGGACAATTTCTCCCTGGAGCAGGTTTCCGGCGCGCCCATTCCCGAAAACATCCACACCCTCCGCCTTAACGCCGGCCTCGGTTATCGTTGGGGTGAGAAATGGACCTTCAGCGCCCTGCTGAGTCCCTCGCTTTACCGGTTGGAGGATGTCCGCGGGGACGACTTGGGAATCTCCGGCGGCGTGCTGGCAAGATATGAGGCGAACCCATCGCTGACATGGTCGTTTGGCCTTTTCGCGGCGCCGGACAGCGATCTGCCCGTCATGCCGGTGGTCGGCGTCCGCTGGCTCATCAACGACCGTTACACCCTGGAAGTGGGCATGCCGAAAACCCGCTTGTCCTATCGCATTGATCCGAAGTGGGCCGTTTACGGCGGCGTTGATCTCAACGGAGCCGTCTTTCGCACCAGCGAGGATCTTGGGACCAAGACCGGCTTGCCCCAATACAACAACGCGCTGGCGACTTACCGCGATGTCCGGCTCGGCGTGGGCACGAGCTACGAGTTTGCGCATGGACTGCGCGCCGAACTTGAAACCGGTTATTCCGTTTATCGGGAAATCGATTACTTCCGGATCGATGACTCTGTCAGGTTTGATCCAGCGCCTTATGTCCGGCTCGGGTTGAATATTCGGTTTTAGATTCGCTTTTCCGGCTTGGACACGCCGCAACAGATCACCCCCTCGGCGGGCGCTTTCGCACCACAAAAATCTGGCGCGGGAACAACTTTGACCGGACACGGACAACAAAAGGAAAATCACCCATGAAAGCATCAGGCTGGATTAACCTGCGGGAACACATAACACACCATACCCATGAGGATCGCTCTTTCTATCTCCTGCCAACCAGGCAAATCGACAACCCGGCCTTCAAATTGCACCCAGATAGAAGGAGTGAGAAAGAAGCAGCCATTAAGGAGGTTAAAGTAAGCATCCGGGACGTTTCCTTTGCTCCAGCCGCCCCCGTGAGTGTGCCAATCGGCGGGCAGCTTCCCGCATTGGCAGGGGCAGCCCATCGCCTCTCGGAAGCGGTCAAACGCCGTGTGGCGGATGGTGGTCAAGCTTGAACCAGACAAGCATCAGGATGGTTTTTGGTGGACGGCCTGTGGCGCGGTGGCGCGAAATGTTCGCTGTACGGGGGAAATCCATTCGGCTCCGAGAATGCCGTCCGGCCGGTAAGCTGACTCTGCCCCAATGTTGGAAAGCGGGGCGGAAGAAGCCAACGCCAAGGAACAAGCGCTCCAGGGGGTGTCGCCGCCACGGCGACAGTCTGTTTGCGGTTCTGCAAATGAGCGCGACAGTGTGGAGACGCGAGGAAAAGCCGGGCGGTGTTTGGAACGCCGCCCGGCCCGCGTTGGAATAGAGTGAAATATTTGTGAGCGGATTTTAAAATCTATGAGTTCAATGAAGCGAAAGGTCGAGCCGGTTCTAAAGGAGTCGGTGAAAGCCCTGTTGGAGCAACAAGACAGGCGGGGGTGCTGGAGTTTTCCCGCCCACCTGGGGTCCCATTATATTTCGCTCTATGCGCTGTTCCTGGAATGGCTTCGCTTCCGGGGATTCTCATCGCGGATGGATTTGAACCGGCTGGCCAGGATCCTGATGGAGACCCAATTGGCGGACGGTTCCTGGAAGCAGGCCCGGGACCCGGCGCTTTCTTCCGGCGACATCAATGCGACCGTGCTCAATTATGCCGCGCTCAAGTTCTTCAGAAACTCCATCTCGGCTGCAAACGTGCGACCGGCGATGGAGGCCGCCAGAGGATTCATCCTCGCGGCCGGGGGAATAGATTCCACCAATCAGTTCACCAAGGTCTTCCTGGCGCTTTTCGGATTGCGCGGCTGGAAGGGCATCAGTGAAGTCCCCTACCTGATTTTCCTGGAGGTACTGCCGATCAACTACCGGCTATACTCGCAGTGGGTCATCCCCCACCTGATCCCCATGGCCTACCTGCGCCACAATGGCGTGTCGCGCAAGATCCGCGGGACCTTCGGGCCGGAGTTTGACTTGAACGAAATCTTTGCCGGGCCCGCTTGGCGAGCGAGCGAGAAAGAAATCGAACCCTCCGCTTGGTATGACGGATTCATGGTCAGCAAAATCCTCCGTCAGCAGCGGCAACACGGAAGCTGGGGCGGATATACGGTCTCGACCCTGTTCAGCGTCGCGGTGCTGGACCATTTCTACCGGAATCATCCCGGTCGCTTTCCCACCATTCCGGGCGCAATTAAGCGTGGACTGGGGTTCGTCGATCCGCTCTATTTCAACTGCGGAGAGGGGAACTACCTCGGCTGCCTGATGGATGGCAGTGGCTGGGACACCATCCTGGCGGCGCAGGCCCTGGCCCAGGCCGGGGAAACGAGCGATCCTCTGGTTCTGGCCGCCGAGCATCTCTATGAAACCCAGACTGTCGAAGGCGGCTTTCCCTACGGCCGGGACTTCGAGCAATCCCCGGACGTCGATGACACGTCGAGGGCGTTGGTGTTCCTGGAGCAGATGGCGCCATTCACTCGCAGAACGGCCGCGGTGGAAGCCCGAAAGCAAGGACTCCAATGGCTATTGAGACGGCAAAACTCCGACGGCGGCTGGGGAGCCTTTGACCGGGACAACGTCGGGAACCGGATGGCCAAGCTGCTGGCCAAGGGCCTCACCGATTCGGTGGAGTTGTTTGATGGCAGTTCCGCCGACAACACAGGCCATGTGCTCGCGGGACTCGGCGTCTACGGGTTGACCGCAGAGCATTCCCGATCCGTCCAGCGGGCTGTCCGCTTTTTGCGTCGGACCCAGCGTCCCGGCACGGGTCTTTGGGAAGGCCGCTGGGGAATCAACACCTTGTACGGCACCACCCAGGCTGGGATTGGACTTTTGCGGGCGGGTGAATCGCCTCAATCGCCCTATCTCCTCACAGCCGCCAGGACGCTGATGAGCTTTCAGAATGCCGATGGCGGCTTCGGCGAATCGACCCTATCTTACCTCGATGCCGGCCATCACGGCCGGGGAACAAGCACCCCGACCCAAACCGCCTGGGTGCTCGAGTTTCTCTGCGAAATGAAACTTCAAGATGCCGATCCTGTTTCCAAGGCCGTGCATTACCTTCTGGAAACCAGGAGCGGAGCGGAATCCTGGCGCGATGGTTCGGTTGTCGGGACCGGACATCCTGGGATTTTATACATGGAATATCCAGTGTATCCCAAGGTCTTTCCGGTGATGGCTCTGGCAAACTATCTGAATCCTCGATGAAACCCGTCTGAGAACAAGAAGAGCACTGCCCGGCGGTTGGGATACATCACCGAGGCAATCCAGCAAGGACAAGCGTGCCACGTCATCCGCGCATGGCTTTCCTCCCAGCCAGCCCGAAGGACGCTCTGATAATCGCCGGCCTATCGTTAGGGCAGCTGTCGGATGGCTTGCTCGCCCTGCGACACCCCTATTTTCTAACCGAAATTTCATGGTTGGAGTGGGATCGGCAGCGTAAGTCGTTGATTAGCAGGGCAACGATCCAAAAGGTCGCCACCACATTTAGGACTTCGTCTCGAGGTCTTTTGGGTCACTTGGAATTTGAGCCCGACGAATGCGCGGCGGCGGTTGCGGAGGCAACTCCCAGCCCAGCTTTTCCAAGACCAGCCGATGTTCGGCTTCCGGTTGCGTGTAGCGGGGCATCACCAGTTCCCTCCCGTCGGCCAAGGGCACATGGACGTCCAGCATCAGAATGTCCGAAAGGGTTTCCAACACCGCCCGTGATGTCAGTCCCGGCGCGTGGGCTTGCAGCCGCTTGCGCAAGGTCACGCTCAGGCAAAAGGCCAGAAAGCACACCAGGATGTGAGCCTCGATCCGCAACGCGACGTGGTGGCGGATGGGGCGCAGTTGCAGATCGCTTTTGAGCGTCTTGAACGCCGCCTCGATTTCTGTCAATTGCATGTAGCGCTCCCACAGCGGCGCAGCCTCATCGCCGGCGCCAAAACCGCGCAACAGGTAATGACCGTCGCGCTCCTGGGCGTCGTGGAGCTTGTCTTTCAACAATTCGAACTGGAAGGTGTCGCGGTTGACGGACTGGCGCGCCTTGGGCACGGTAATCTTGACAAAGCTCCACGCCCGGCCCGCCTCCTTGTGCGCGGCGCCCAGCTTGTGCAGCAGGGTGTCGCGTTTCCAGGGCCGCCGGCGGGTGCGGCGCAGCACTCGCAGGGTGCGCAGGAGCCGGGCCAGCTTTTTGCGGCGGATGGCCGTTTCCTTTTCGCGCCGGCCCTGGCTTTTGGCCAGCACGTAAACCTCCTGGCCTTGAGAGAGCAGTTTGACCTCGACCTGGTCGCGCAGTTTCTGCCACGGCACTTTTGCAAAGGCCTCTTTGAATTGATCCCACCGGCCCCGCGGTGTGCCCACCAGATAGCCCACCGGCGGATCGCTCCGGCGCATTTCTCCCAACGTCTCCTCGGTGGGAATGCCCCGGTCCATGATCCAGATGCGCCGGGCCTGGCCGTATTGGGCCTGGATTTTTTGCAGAAACAATTGGAGCGTGGTTTTGTCGCTGGTGTTGCCAGGCATGATTTCATAAGCCAGCGGAAACCCCTCTTTGCTGAGCACCACCGCGATGACTACCTGCCGGCAATCGGGGCGTTTGTCGCGGCTGTATCCGTGCTTGGCTTTGGGGGCTTCTTCCATTTCGCCCTCAAAATACGTGCTGGTCAAATCATAGAGCAGCAGATCGTAAGTAGCGCCGAAGAGATCCTTCCAGCGCCCTTGCAAATGCGTGAAGAGATCGGCACGGTGACTGTCAATACGATCCAGACATTCATAGAGCCGGTTCTTGGCCGCCACCGCGAAGTCCTCCTCCAGCAACTGATCCATCGCGCTGGCCAGAAACCACCGGCGGTGCAAATGCCACTTGCTGCCCGGAGCCACCAGTTGGCGCACCGTCAGCAATTCAAGCACTTTGAACCAGGGCACCTCCGCTTTGCCATCAGGCAGGCGCTCGCGCCAAAACGACTCCAGTTGCAGTTCATCCCACAGACGGCAGCCCAGCCAGCAATCACCGAATGCCCTCGGATGTTGGAGCGTCAACTCGCAGAGCTTGATGTGCAGCCCGTTGAGAACCTCCGGCGGAATGTCGCGGTCTTCGGGGAAGAGGCAAACTTGTTCTGCCGCCTGGTTGGTTTCATGGATCACCTCCAGGCTTTTGCGCCAGGCTGCTTGCTGGACGTCGTTGATCTCACCCAGGTGCAGAACGGTGCGTTGGGTCGTGTGGCCGACGCGCAATCGCCGGTTCTCGACCACGCTCCAGTAGCGATGTTCCTTCCCATCCTTCCTGCGAGTGTTATAGCGCAAAAACATATCGTTGGCTGGCAGTCTATCAGGCCGGTGGAGCCGCTGAGAAGAGGGTAGGTCGCCACTTGCGGGATTTTGAAAACGCGGGCCTTGGCGTTCAACGACTTACGTCAAAAGCATGGTGAAAAAAAGTCAAAAATGCCCTCCAACCATGAAATTTCGGCTAACCCGACTTGGCGGATTCGATAATGTTCTGCTGGTTGTGGTTGATCCAACCGGCCAAGCAGAAGAGGATGAGTCGAAATCGGTTGACGGCGGATGATCAGATTTCATCCGCTTTCGAGCGAGGATTTCCGCTTTTCCGCACCACAAATGACTGAATGGAACGGGTGGATTCACATCAATTTCCTGCGCAAATGTGAGTTGTTGGACATTGCGGCATGCGAGAGCCACGCCCACAGGGTCCGATCCAGTGGCGTTAGCCTGTCTCCACTGCCCAGCGGCTTGACCCGTTCAGTTTCTCAGCAGGAACCACGGCGTACGGGTGGGTGCCTCGCGTCGCCAAAGGAAATTGCGTGATGCTCCTCGAATCGCCCCGAAGCGGATCTTCTTTCAACAGGCCATACATGGCGTGGTCAACATAGCGGTCATGAAGCCATTCGATCCCGCGGACAATGCCTTCCAGCTTGAATCCCAGACGTTCCGGAATCGCGCGGCTGCGGGTGTTGTCCGTGGCGCACTCGATGGTGACGCGATTGAGTTTCCACCTCTCGAAGCCGTCAGCGACCAGCGCCCGGCAACATGCTGTCATAATACCCTGTCCCTGATGCGCCGCATCCAACCAATAGAACATCGCCGCCCAGCGGTTTGAGGGATCAATACTATTATAGCTGATCATTCCGCAAAATCGTCCCTGGAACCAAATGCCGAAGTGACACCCCCGTCTGGCCGCATACTGTTGCTGCCAAACCGCAACGGCTTTTTCGACGACCTCCACCGAACGCATCATGTCCACCCACGGGTGCCAGGGGCGCAAATGCTCCCGGTTGGCCTCAAAGAGTTGGAGCAGTTCTCCGCTGTGCTGACGGTCAATCAACCGTAGCTCCGTCTGTTCGTTCACTCTGTGGCCAAACATTTGTCGTCAGGAGGATTTTTAAATGCCAAATCGCGCCCGGAGGGAAGGCCGCTTTGGACCTGTCTTGCCGGGAGACGCCGTCAGGCCAGCGCATTCAAAAGGCCGCCATCGTTGTTGTCGCCATTGTCCGTGGTTGAACTTGTGCCTGAGCTGTTGGCTGGTGTCGCCGCCGCCGTGCTGCTCGTGGCCGGGCTTGTTGACGAACTCGTGGTTAAACTGTTGATCAACGATGCCGCCGAACCCCCTCCGGAACCGTGGTGATGATGTCCGCGGTGGCCTGATTTGGTCGAAGTTTGAGCGGATTGGAGGTCTTTCTGCAAATTGGCAAATGCCTTCTGCGCGCTGGAAAGATTGCCGGATTGCAGGGCGCTGGTCAAACTTTGGTAATCGGTATTCGCCTGGCTGTTCTGGCCAAACGGTTGACTGGACGCGGTCTGCGAATTGCCGGGCAGATCCTGCTGGAATGCTGACAGCGCGGTTTGGGCGGCTGATACATTGCCGGATTGCAGGGCGCTGCCGATGTTATTGAAATCCTGAACGATCTGGGCAAAACCGTTCTGGGCCGTGGTCTGGTAAGGGTTGCTTGTCGAAGACACGCTGGATATGGCGCTCATATATGGTTTCCGTTCATTTTTCTTTTGCCGGCAATTTTGCCGCTTCACCCTTTGTATCGGCTCGAATGTAGTCGGAGTTAAGAAAAAACTGTCCGGGTTCACTCCAGAATTGTTCAAATTGGGCCAGCCTCAAGGCGCTGGTTCGTGTTCCTGGCTGGGGTGGAGGCCGAATTGAACGAGTTTAGCCTTCATAGTGATGCGTGAAATACCAAGCCAGCGCGCGGCTTTGGCCTGATTGCCGCGAGCCTGTTCAATGGCTCGCTTGAACAATTCGCGCTCAACCATTTCAAGGGCCTGGGCGTGCGCGTCGGCCAATTCACCCCGCCGGGCCGCGGCCAGCAGGTCATCCACATACTCGGCAATGGGACGGGATGCGGAAACAGTTAATCCACTGTCCTTATTTAACGCCATCCGCGCATGGTCCGGGTTAATGGTATAGTTCTGGGCTAGGAGCAAGGTTTTGCGCATCACATTTTCCAGTTCGCGCACATTGCCTGGCCAGGATTGCGCTTCGAGGAATTCGATAGCGCCAGGATGAATGGAAGGTTCGGCATTGCCCAATTCCGGGCCATATTTTTGCAGGAAATAATGGACGAGCGCGGGGATGTCTTCCTTGCGCTGGCGCAATGGCGGCAGCGTGATGACGACCACACTAAGCCGGTAATACAAATCCTCGCGGAACTGCTTTTCTTTAATGGCGGTTTCCAGGTCGCAATGAGTGGCGGCCACCACGCGCACATCCACGGAAATCGTTTCTTTGCCGCCGAGCCGTTGCAGGCTCTTCTCCTGAAGCACCCGCATCAGCTTGACTTGCGTGCGAAGTGTCATGTCGCCGATTTCATCCAGAAAGATGGTGCCGTGGTCGGCTTGTTCGAACCGGCCAATCCGCCGTGCCTCCGCTCCGGTGAAGGCACCGCGTTCGTGGCCGAACAACTCGCTTTCCAGGAGGGTTTCGGGAATGGCGGCGCAGTTGATGGCAATGAACGGGGCGTTGGCCCGGTCGCTGTGCTGGTAAAGGGCGCGCGCGATGAGTTCCTTGCCGGTACCGGTTTCGCCGCGAATGAGCACGTTGACCGGCTTGGTAGCGACGCGACCAATTTCCTTGTAGATGGCCTGCATGGGAAGGCTTTGGCCGACGAGGGCAGCACGCGCGGCCCCAGTTTCCCCCAAGATGACCGGTTCGGACATGAGACGGTTGCTGTCGGCCGCTCTGCGAACCAGGTCGAGCATTTGGGGTATGTCAAAGGGCTTGAGCAGGTAATCGTAGGCGCCGAGTTTCATGGCCTCAATGGCGGTTTCGGTGGTGCCGAAGGCGGTAATCAGAATGATGGGCAGGCGCGGTTGGGCGGTGTGCAACTGGCGGACCAACTCAAGGCCGTTCAGACCGGGCAATTTCAAATCGGTAATGACCAGATTGAACAAATCGGCGGCGGCGCGGGCCAAACCGTCGTCGCCCCGCTGTTGGGCCACCACCTCGTGCCCTTCCTCCTCCAAAACGCGTTGCAGGGTGTCGGCGATGCCGGGGTCATCTTCGATCAGCAGAATTTTGGCGGCGGCGTTCATGGGGTCGCTTGGGGCAGGACGATGCCAAAGGTGGTGCCGTGATGGACCTGGGTTTGATACTGGAGCGCTCCGCCGTGCTTCTCCACAATCCGCGCGGCAATGGGCAGGCCCAAGCCGGTGCCGGTTTCTTTGGTGGTGAAGAACGGATCGAAGAGCCGCCTCTCGACTTCGGGCGGAATGCCGTCGCCGGTGTCCGCCACTTCCAGGATGACGACATCGGTCTCGCCTTGGGGAAGATTTTTCCGGTCATGACGGGCGCGCAGTGTGATGGTGCCGCCTTGCGTGATGCTGTCGGCGGCGTTTTGCACCAGATTGATCAGCACCTGTTTGATTTGCGCGAGGTCCACGTTGATATACATCGGCGCCGACTTTTCCAGCACGAGTTGAATGCGGGATCCAGACAGGGAAGGGGCCAGGAACAGTTGCGCTTCCCGCAGGGGCAGGTCGGCCGGAACGGTGGTCAGCTCGGGGTCGCTCGGACGGGCGAAATGGAGGAAATCATTGACGATCCGCTCCAAGCGCGAAATTTCCCGTTGCACGAGCCTGGCGTCGGTGTGCTCCTGAGAACCCGGTTGGAATTTTTTTTGTTGAATGAACAAAGCGGCCTTGATCGCGGTGAGCGGATTGCGGATTTCATGGGCCACGCCGGCGGCGAGCATGCCGAGGGAGGCCAGCTTCTCGTGCCGTTCCACCAAAGACTGGCTTTCCACGAGCTTGACGCGCAGGGGGGCGATCATATCGCGGTAAACCACCCCGGCCAGGACCAGGCCGAAGACAAACAGCAAACCAAGCGAGCCGAGCACCAGCCAGTGGAGATGCTTGAGCGTTTCATTAGCCTGGGCGAGCAGCAGGTTGCGCGAATCGTAATGCGCCTTCCCAAGATTCTGCCCCAGATCGAACACTTTCTGGGACTGCGCCCGCAACGGATTAAAGTCGGCCAGGGAAACGCTTTGCCCGCCGAGAGATTGCACCTTGACCTGCAAATCCCGGGCCACCCGCAGGTACTCCTTGTATTCGGCATTCATCTTTTGCAACGCTTCTTTTTCGTGTTGCGTGGTCAGCCTGGGTTTCTGTTCCTCAATCCAGCCGTCGAGCTTGCGGCTGGCTTCCAGGAACTCACTCCAGACAGCCGGATCACGATCCGTGGCGTAACTCTGCATGGTGTTGTTCAGCGCCCGGAGCGACTCTCTGAATTGCTCGGCGATACTGAAGCTCTCGGACTCCACCTGGCCCAATCTGTCGCGCAATTTTTCGGCCTGCCGTTGCGAGTAAAGAGTCGCCAGCAAAATCAACACGCCCATCACCGCCACCGCCAGCACGAGCGCCATCAATCTGTTCTTAATCCCGAACTTCATCAGAGTGATTGGAAATCTAACCCAAACGCAGGGCCGTTGGCCACAAGAACCAACGGCCTCAAATCATGGAGACTAGTGAAGGCATAAACCATGCCTGTTGCTGGGTTTGAGCACGGATACACCGGAACTATTCGTACGGGTTCCCACCTGATTCAGGCCCAGTGCCAAGAGACTTTGCTGTCCAGCATACTTGCTTTGCCATGAAATCCGGGCACCGAGTCTGGAGAAACCGAAAATGTAACGCAGCCAAAGGGTGCATCACATCTCAAGCGTCGTTGGCATATCCTGTGCTCAAGCCATTCAAACATCCGGGCAAAGTTCCGGTTATGAAAAAGAGAATCCTATTGGCTGATGATGACCCCGGTATCCGGGAAATGCTGGGCCGTGTTTTGGAATCCGAGCAATATGAAGTGGTGCTCGCCGGGACAGGACGGGAGGCTGTGGCAAAATTCGCGGCCCACCTGCCGGACTTGATTTTGCTGGATTTGAACATGCCGGACCTGGACGGATGGGAAGCGATTGACCGGATCACCCGTACCCATCCTTTTGCGTCCGTCATCGTCATCACCGCGAGGCCAAAGCAATACGAACAGGCTGCGGGAATGTTCATTGACGCGTTGATGGAGAAGCCTCTGGATCTGGCGCTCTTGTTGGCTGCCATCGCCGAATTGCTGGCCGAATCGGAGACGGAACGGGCGACCCGCCTCTCGAACCCTGATTTCAAAACCCATTACTTGAAATCGCCGGGGGACGGCAGATTGAATGGAGTCGGCAAATGAAGCGCGAGCAAGAGAACCACCACGACCCCACGGCCGAAGCGGTGGGCGAAAGCCGAAAGACGGAGAGGGTGGAAAAACGGATTTTAGTGGTTGACGATGATTCACCGGTACGTGAAATGTTGAGTCGCGTTCTGGCCGGGGAAGGATACGGCGTGCTGGCGGCGGCCAATGGGGCGGAGGCGTTGGAAATCGCCGCTGCCAAGAAGATTGATTTGGTGCTGCTGGATTTGAACATGCCCGGGCAAAGCGGCTGGGATACATTTGAGCGGCTGACGGCAAGCCAACCTCTGCTGGCGGTGATCATCATCACGGCCCGCCCGAACCAATTGTTCACCGCGCTGGGGGCCGGCGTGGGCGCGTTGTTGGAGAAGCCGCTTGATTTTCCGCAACTCCTCCAAGCGGTGAGCCGGTTGCTGGCGGAAACTCCCGAATCCCGGCTGGCGCGGCTGGCGGGCCAAGCTTCAGGTTTTTACTACAATTCTTCCCGCCCGAGGCAGACAGAATGATCAGGTAAGTTTATGTGGATCGTCCGACTGGCCCTGAACCGGCCCTATACATTTGTGGTGGTCGCGCTGATGATCTTGCTGGTCAGCCCGGTGGTCATTTTGCGCACGCCCACGGACATCTTTCCCAACATCAACATCCCGGTGGTGAGCATCATTTGGGGCTACACCGGCATGTCAGCGGAGCAAATGGCGTCGCGCATTGTGACCATCAGCGAGCGCGGGATGACCACCACCGTCAACGACATCGAGCATATCGAGTCCGAGTCGCTCAATGGGATGGGGGTGATCAAGGTGTTTTTCCATCCGAACGTGAAAATTGACATGGCCATCGCGCAAATTACGGCGATTTGCCAGTCCACCGTGCGCGGCCTGCCGCCCGGCATCACGCCGCCGCTGATCATCACCTACAACGCATCGAGCGTTCCCATTTTGCAACTGAGCCTGAGCAGCAAGACGCTGTCGGAATCTCAGGTCAACGACCTGGCGATGAATTTTCTGCGGGTCGGGCTGGCCACGGTGCAAGGGGCCTCCATGCCCAATGCCTACGGCGGCAAAACCCGCCAGATCATGGTGGATATTGACCTCTCGGCCTTGCACGGCAAGGGCCTTTCCCCCAGCGACGTGGTCAACGCCATCAGTGCGGAAAACCTGATCCTGCCGGGCGGAACGGAGAAGATCGGCAGCACCGAATATGCCGTGGAGTTGAACGGCAGTCCGGCCACCATCCAGGAACTGAACGACATTCCCGCTCAAACAGGTGAACGGCCACATGATCTATATCCGGGACGTGGCGCATGTGCGCGACGGGTTCGCGGTGCAACAGAACATCGTGCGCAGCGACGGTATTCGCGCCTCGCTGTTGTCCATCATCAAATCCGGCGCCGCCTCCACGCTCGATATTGTGGCGCGGCTGAAGAAAGCCGTGCCGCAAGTGGCGAAAACCCTGCCGCCGGAATTGGAAATCCGCACGTTGCTGGATCAATCCCTGTTTGTGCGGGCCGCCATCCAGTCGGTGATTAAGGAGGCGGTCATAGCTGCCTGCCTGACGGCGATGATGATTTTGATTTTCCTGGGCAATTGGCGCACGACCTTTGTCATCGTCATTTCCATTCCCGCTGGCCATCCTCTGTTCCATCATCACATTGAGCGCATTGGGGGAGACGATGAACATTATGACGCTGGGCGGCCTGGCGCTGGCGGTCGGCATCCTGGTGGATGACGCGACGGTGGAAATCGAGAACATCGAACGGAATCTCCGGCAAGGAAAAGAATTGCGCACGGCCATCCTGGATGGCGCCTCGCAAATTGCCGTGCCGGCCTTCGTCTCCACACTGTGCATTTGCATCGTCTTCGTGCCGATGTTCTTCCTGACTGGGACGGCCCGGTATCTTTTTGTGCCATTGGCGGAGGCGGTGGTTTTCGCAATGCTGGCCTCTTATTTTCTTTCGCGGACGGTGGTGCCGACGCTGGTGATGTATTTTCTTCGTCATCATGTGCATGAGACCGGCACGGAAGCGAAGGGCTGGTTTGGGCGGTTCCATGCCAGGTTTGAAGGAGGGTTTGAGCGGCTGCGCAGCGGCTACCGCAACTGGCTCAATGCCTGCCTGCACCACCGGCGGCCGTTCGCCTTGTGCTTCCTGGCCTTCTGCGCGGCGTCGTGCCTTTTGACGCCGTTTCTGGGCGAGGATTTTTTTCCCAAAGTGGATGCCGGACAGATGCGGCTGCATGTCCGGGCCAAAACGGGCACGCGCGTGGAGGAAACGGCCGTTTTGTGCGATCACGTCGAGGAGGTGATCCGGCGGACCATTCCGGCCAAGGAGTTGGAAAGCATCGTGGATAACATCGGCCTGCCCACCAGCGGCATCAACGTGTCCTACAACAACGGCGGCACCATCGGGCCGTTCGACGCGGAAATTCTGATTTCGCTCAACCGGGAAAATCACCATGCCACCGAAGGCTACATTCGAAAACTCCGCCACGATTTGAATGTGGCTTTTCCGGGAGTCTCCTTCTTTTTTCAACCGGCCGACATCGTCAGCCAGGTCTTGAACTTCGGGCTGCCGTCCCCCATTGATATTCAGGTGATGGGCCGGGACCAGTTGGCCGATTACCACATTGCCGGCGAAATTGCCGATCAGCTTCGCCAAATCCCCGGCGCGGTGGACGTGCATGTCCAGCAGATGTTCGATTTGCCGAATCTGCAAGTGAAGACGGACCGCACGAAAGTCCAGGAGGTCGGATTCAGTCAGCACGATGTGGCCTCCAGCCTGTTGGTCGCCCTGAGCGGGAGTTTTCAGACCGCGCCCTCATTTTTTCTGAATCTGGCCAACGGGGTGAGCTATCAAGTGGCCTCGCAAGTGCCGCAGTACCATCTGGATTCCCTGCAGAACCTGGCCGGCATCCCGGTGACGGGGCCAAGCGGGGCGGTGCCGCAGTTGCTGGGCAATTTGGCCACGATTTCGCGGGGCGCCGAACAAGGGGTGGTGAGCCATTACGATGTCCAGCCTGTGATTGACGTTTATGGCGATGTGCAAGGCCGTGACCTGGGCGGGGTGGCCAAAGATTTTCAAGGGATCGTGCATGACGCCGAAAAGAAACTTCCGCGCGGCAGCTCTATCATCGTGCGGGGTCAGGTTGAGACGATGAAGTCTTCCTTCCTCGGGCTGGGGTTGGGCCTGCTCTTTGCCATTGTGCTGGTTTACTTGCTGATTGTCATGAACTTCCAATCGTGGAGCGATCCGTTCATCATCATCACCGCCCTGCCGGGGGCGCTGTGCGGAATCGTCTGGATGCTATTCTTGACACGCACGACACTCAACGTGCCTTCCCTCATGGGCGCGGTCATGAGCATCGGCGTGGCCACTTCCAATAGCATTCTCGTGGTCACCTTCGCCAAGGAACGGCTGGCGGAAACCCGGAACGCCCTCGCCGCCGCGCTGGATGCCGGCTACATCCGGTTGCGCCCGGTGGTGATGACCGCGCTGGCCATGATTATCGGCATGGTGCCGATGGCGCTGGGCCTGGGCGAAGGCGGCGAGCAGAATGCGCCCCTGGGCCGGGCGGTGATCGGCGGGCTGTTGTTTGCCACCGTCGCAACGCTCTTTTTTGTCCCGGTGGTTTTTTGCATGATACGGAGCCAGGAAGATGTCGAATCCAACGGGGGCGCCTTTGTTGAGGCCGGGAAGATGAGCTAAAAGTAAGATTAGGATTAGGATTAAGATTATGAGCATGAGTTTATGAAGCAAACAGAATCAGAATCCAGCATCGCTCCTCCCGCTTCGCCCGCTCCGCACGGAGCACAATTGGGGGCGCCCATAGCGCAAGCGGCGCCCCTGTCTCCAGCAGGCCGGGACCCGTGGTTCCTGTTGGGGGGTCTTGGAATCGTATTGGCCGTCCTGGCCGGGTTCACCGTTTTGTCCCGCTCGCGCGCGCGCGCGGAATTGGAGAGCGACACCCTGGAGAACCTGGCGCCTACGGTGAGCATCATCCATCCCAAACGATCGCCGGCGCAGATCGAACTGGAATTGCCGGGCAATATCACGGCGTTTGAGGAGGCCCCCATTTATGCGCGTGTCAGCGGCTACCTGAAGCATTGGTTCACGGACATCGGCACACGCGTGACCGAGGGGCTAGAACTGGCGGAAATCGAAACCCCGGAACTGGACCAGGAACTCAAACAGGCGGACGCCGCGCTGGCCCAGGCCAACGCCAACCTGGAAATTGCCCGCATTTCCGCCGAGCGCTGGCAGAATCTGCGCAAGAGCGACTCTGTTTCCCAACAGGATACCGACGTGAAAGTGGCGACGTGGCACGCCCGCGAAGCGGACGTGCAGGCGGAAGAGGCCAATGTGCAACGCCTGAAGGAAATGGCCAACTTCAAGAAGCTGGCCGCTCCTTTCCCCGGCATTATCACCGTCCGGACCATGGACGCGGGCACGCTCATCACGGCGGGGTCCTCCCGGGAGATTTTCCGCTTGGCTCGGACCGATCCTCTGCGAGTCTATGTCAGCCTGCCGCAAGCTTACAGCCAGATGGTCAAGACGAACGATGAGGCGGTTCTGACCTTTGCCGAACTGCCCGGCCAAAAATTCACGGGCAAAGTGGACCGTACAGCAGGGGCGATTGATCCGGTCTCCCGCACACTGCTCACCGAAATCCTGGTGACCAACCATGACGGCAAGCTGCTTCCGGGCGCGCACACGATGGTGCGGCTGAACATGGTCAGCGGGGAAGATCCGGTGGTCGTTCCGGTCAACACGCTGTTGTTCCGCAACGAACAAGGGGTGCAGGCCGGCCTGGTGGACTCCAACGGAATTGTCCGTCTGGCCGATGTGACGGTGGGGCGCGATTACGGCACCACGGTGGAGATCGTCCATGGCCTTTCCGAAACCGACAATGTCATCATCAACCCATCCGATTCTCTGGAAGCAGGCATCAAGGTGCGGGTCGCTAAAGTCGCAGCAGACGCGGCCAAACCAGCCCATGCATCAGAATAATCCCAGTCGCCCGGGCCTCGGTTTCAGAACCGCGTTTTTGGGCGCACTGGTCCTGGCTGGTTGCGCGGTGGGGCCCGATTACCAGCGGCCGCCTCCCTCCGCCGTGCCCGCCGCGTGGAAAGCGGGCTCGCCCTGGAAAGAGGGCCAACCCCGGGACGCGGAGATCAAACAAAACTTTTGGGAGATTTTTGACGATCCCGTTCTGACCGGGCTGGAACAGGAAGCCACGACGAACAGCCCGGACCTGCGCGCCGCGTTCGAACGCGTGGAACAGTCCCGCGCTGTCGCCCGCATCTCCAGGGCGGACCTTATGCCCGCCTTGAGCTTTGATCCCAATGGGAACCGCGCGCATTATTCAGAAAGCCGGCCCGCGCAACCGGGATCGCTCGTCCTGGGCTATTCGGCCAACGATTTTGTGCTCCCGCTGGATTTGAGCTATGAGGTTGACCTGTGGGGACGTGTGCGGCGTTCCTTCCGGGCCGCGCGGGAGCAGGCCCAAGCCAGCGCCGCCGCCTACCAGAATGTCCTGCTCTCCCTTCAGGCGGATGTCGCGCAGACTTATTTTATGATTCGGTCCATTGATCTGGACCGGCATGTGGTGGCCGAAACCATTGAATTGCGCAAGAAAAACCTCACCTTGGTTGAAGCCCTCCATCAAGGCGGCGCCGACAGTGCGTTGGATGTGGGGCAAGCCCAAACGGAACTGGCCTCCGCGGAAGCGGATTTGGTAGGGCTGGAACTGCAACGCGCACAACTGGAAAATGCCCTCGCCGTACTTTGCGGCCAGACCTCGTCCAGCTTTTCTCTGGCGGAAACCGACCGGCTATACCAGCCTCCGGAAATTCCCATCGGCCTGCCAGCCGACCTGCTGGAAAGGCGGCCGGATGTTGCGGAGGCGGAACGTTCCATGGCGGCCGCCAGTGAAGGCATTGGCATTGCCAAGGCGGCTTTCTTTCCTTCCATTCAACTCACTGGAACCGCCGGGGTGGAAAGCGCGCAGTTGAAGGATATTTTCAATTGGGAAAACCGCATCTGGAGCATCGGCCCCAACATCAGCCTGCCTCTGTTTGAAGGAGGCCGCAATCGCGCCGGAGTTGAGCGCGCCGAGGCGGCTTACCAGGAGGCGGTGGCGCAATACCGCTCGCAGGTCTTGGTCGCATTTCACGAGGTGGAGGACGGCTTGGTTGGATTGCGCCTGCTCAAGGAACAATTCGAGGACGCAAACGCGCGCTGTGGACGCGGCCAAGCAGGTAGCCGATCTCTCACGGAACCGCTACAAAGAAGGATTGGCCAGCTATTTCGAAGTGGTGCTGGCGGACAGAACGGCGTTGGAAAACCAGATATTGGCTTATCAATTGAACGGACAGCGCATCGTGACGACCATCCTATTGATCAAGGCACTGGGCGGCGGTTGGAAAGCGGACAACGCCATGATGACCAAAAGCGTGACACCGCTTAAAAAAGCCGATTAGCCGGTAGAACGCAAAGGCCAGTTGGCCAACAACGGAATCATGGGACTTTCTTGGAGGTGACTTGGCCGGGGCGCAGGAGTTGTGAGGAGTCCCAACCGCCGCCCAGTGACAGGATGAGCTGAACACTGGCGGTCATTTGCTGGACATGAAGGTTCACCTCGGTCTGCTGATTGTTGAGCAACGTCATTTGCGCAACGATGACGTTGAGATAACTGTCAATACCAAGTTCGTACCGGTGGGTGGCGATGGCCAGGGTCCGTTCGGCCGATTGGACCGCGGCTTCCTGTTCTTCCCGTTCCTGGGAGAGGATGCGCAGAGACGCCAGACTGTCTTCCACCTCCTGGAACGCGGTTAATACGGTCTGCCGGTAGTTCGCCACGGTGGTGTTGTAATTGGCTCGGTATTGCTCGACAGTGGCGCTGCGGAGGCCGGCGTCGAACACCGTCTGCGCCATCGCGGCCCCAAGCGACCAAAAGGCGCTCGGGCCTGATAACAGATTCCCGACGGAAGTGCTTTGAAACCCTCCCTGGGCGCTCAAAGTCAGGGTGGGAAAGAAGGCCGCCTTGGCGACGCCGATTTGCGCGTTGGCCGCGGCAACGCTGCGCTCGGCGGAGGCGACATCGGGACGCCGTTCGAGCAACTGGGAAGGAACGGCCAGAGGAATTTCCGGCGGATGGTCGGGAGCATTGGTCGTCGGGGGAAGGACGGCGATGGAGAAGGTTGAGGCCGGCCGGCCCAGCAGGAGGGCGATTGCGTGTTCAAATCCCGCCCGCTGGATGCCAATATTGGTGTCCTGGGCCTTCACGGTCGCCAGCGCGGTTTCCGCCTCGGAAACGTCTTCATCCGAATCAATGCCGGCCTGAAAAAGCCCTTTTGTCATGTCGAGCGTTTTCTGATCGGCAACCACGGTGGCGTCCAACACATCCTTGAGCGCGTCCTGGCCGCGGAGAGAATAATAATCAACGGCCAAATCCGCCTGGGCGGTCAACCGCAGGTTCTCGAGAGTGGCGGCGCTGGCCTGGGCGTTGAAGGTGTCCGCCTTCACGGTGTTCCGAATCGCGCCCCACAAATCCGGTTCCCACGAGGCGTCCAACGGCAATGAGTACTCGGTGACAGCCGGGATCGACCCGCCGCGGTTCCCGGAGGCGCCCACATTGGACGACGCCTTTGATTTGGTCACGGATGGGGCGGCTGAGACTGTTGGGAAGTACTGCGACCGGGCTTCCTTGACTAAGGCGCGCGCCGCCTGAAAATTCGCCAGGGCGGCCACCAGCGTCTGATTGGAAACAGCGACTTGCTCTTCGAGAGCGTTGAGTTGTGGATCATTGAACACTTCCCACCATTTGCCGCGAATCACATCATCCTTGGGCTGCGCCACCCTCCATCCCTCCGCCTCTTTAAAGGCGGCGGGCGTTTGGACGGGCGGAACACTATAATTGGGAGCAAAGCTGCATCCGCCCAGCAGCGCCAGGCCCACCCAGACTGTAGCCGCGGCTTGGAATTTGCCGCTCTTGTCTTTCCGTTTCCTTCCGGTCTTCACGCGTTCTGTCATGTCAAGCATACTTTTGTCTCCGGTTGGTGTCAGGCCATGGCCGGCACTGGGACGCGGCTCCTGGATCGCCCATGCACCCGCGCCCACCAATGGCTGTAGCGGTCGAGGTAAAGATACACCACCGGCGTGGTGTAAAGGGTCAGCACCTGGCTCAAGGCGAGGCCGCCCACAATGGCGATGCCGAGCGGACGGCGCAATTCCGAGCCGGTGCCCGTTCCCAGGACCAGCGGCATGGCCCCCAGCATGGCGGCCATGGTCGTCATCAGGATCGGCCGGAACCGCAGCAGGCATGCCTGGAAGATGGCGTCCCTCGGACTCTTGCCCTCCTCGCGCTCCGCCGCCAAAGCAAAGTCAATCATCAGGATGCCGTTCTTCTTGACCAAACCGATAAGGAGGATGATACCGATCAAGGCAATCACAGTGAAGTCCGTGTGGGTGAGCATCAGGGCCAGGATCGCGCCCACGCCGGCGGAGGGCAGCGTCGAAAGAATGGTGATGGGATGAACAAAGCTCTCATACAGAATGCCCAGCACAATATAGACCGCCAGCAGCGCGGTAATTATCAGGAGATACTCGCCCGCCAGAGAGGCCTGGTAAGCTTGGGCTGTCCCGGCGAAGTTTCCTCGAATCGTGGACGGCATCCCCGCGCTCCGCTCCATTTCGTTGATGGCATTGACGGCGTCGCTCAAGGCCATGCCGGGGGCGAGATTGAAGGACATCGTCACCGCGGGAAATTGGCCCTGGTGATTGACGGCAATGGAAGTGGTGGCTGTCCGGCGGCGGGTCACGGCGCTCAAGGGCACCTGGCCGCCATTGGTCGTGGTGAGATAAATGTCGTTTAAACTTTCCGGGTTTTGCCAGTACTTGGGCGCGACTTCCATCACAACATGGTACTGGTTGAGCTCCTTGAACATGGTGGATACCTGTGCCTGCCCAAACGCCTGGTATAGTGTGGAATCTATCGAGGCCGGCGTGACTCCGAGCCTTGAGGCGGTGAGGCGGTCGTAGGCGAGCGAGGATTCCAGGCCGTGATTTCGCTGGTCGCTGTTCACGTCCGCCAGCCCGGGGATCGTTTTCATCTTGGCCAGCAAAATGGGCGCCCAAGTGATCAGATCTTCCAGATTATCGCTGGTGATGGTGTATTGAAACTGCGCGTTGCCCATGCGGCCGCCAATGCGGAGATCCTGTCCGGCTTGGAGGAAGCTGTTCGCTCCCGGAACCCGGCCCAGCTTGGGACGCAGGCGGTTGATCACGTCGTACACGCTGTTGGTGCGCTGGCCGAGCGGTTTGAGGGAGATGAACATATTTCCGGTATCCGTCGCGCCGCCGCCCCCCGTGAAAGCGGTGACCGAGGCCACCGCGTCGTCTTCTCTGACTATGTTGACAAACTGCAAGAGCTTCGTCAGCATCGCCTGGTAAGAGGTGTCTTGCGAGCCTTGAATGGAACCTTGCAGGACCCCGGTATCCTGCTGCGGAAACAGGCCTTTGGGCACCAGGTAAAACAGGAGCAAATTGATGCCGATGGTGATGAGCAGCACAGTCAGGGTCAGGGCGGGATGCCGGAGCACCCGGGCCAGGCTGCGTTCGTAGAGGCTCAACATCCCGTTCAACACCTTCCCGCTCGCCCGGTAGAACCAGCCCTGGTCCTCCTCCCGGTGATGCTTCAAAAGGCGGGAACACATCATGGGTGTGGTGGTCAGGGAGACGACGAGCGAAACGAGTATGGCCACCGATAGCGTGATCGCGAATTCGCGGAACAAACGTCCAATGATGCCGCCCATAAGCAGGATGGGAATGAACACGGCGCACAGCGATATGCTCATGGCGAGGACGGTAAAGCCGATCTCGCGGGCACCGCGAAAAGCCGCTTGCATGGGACTCATTCCCTTTTCCAAATAGCGGGTAATGTTCTCGACCACCACAATCGCGTCGTCCACCACAAACCCCGTCGAAATGGTCAGCGCCATCAGCGAGAGATTGTCGAGCGTGTAACCGCACAAGAACATGACTCCAAATGTGCCGATCAGCGACACGGGCACCGCCACGCTGGGGATGAGGGTGGCCTTCCCGTTGCGGAGGAATAGAAATACCACCAGGATCACCAATCCAACGGAGATCAGCAACGTGCGCTCCACGTCGCGCACCGAGGCCCGGATGGTTGTCGTCCGGTCCAGCATCACCTTAAAATCAATTCCCGCGGGGATGGAGGCCTTCAGCGAGGGAAGTTCCTGGCGTACGTGGTCCACGGTATCTATGATGTTCGCCTGCGGCTGCTTGAAGATGATCGCCAGCACGCTCGGTTTGCCGTCGGCAAACCCCCCGGCGCGCAGGTTTTCCACCGAATCCTCCACATCGGCCACGTCGCCGAGCTGGATCGCATTGCCATTGGTATAACCGAGGATCAATGGGCGGTAATCCTCCGCCTTGAGCAACTGATCGTTGGCTGCAATGTCGGTGGTCGTTTTGCCGTCGGACAATTGTCCTTTCGCCAAATTTGCATTCTGATTGCTCAACAATGTCGCGATATCCCGCAGGCCCAGACCGTATCCGTTCAATTGAGTGGGGTTGACCTCCACGCGCACGCCGGGCAGCGCGCCGCCGCCCACCACGACCTGGCCCACCCCGGGAATTTGCGAGAGCCTTTGCATCAATATGGTTGACGCCGCATCGTAAAGGGCGCCCCGATCATAAACCGGCGAGGTCAGCGCCAGGATCATGATGGGCGCATCCGCCGGATTGACCTTCCGCCAGGTGGGATTGGCTGGCAGATCGGAGGGCAGATAGGCCCGCGCGGCATTGATGGCCGCCTGCACATCGCGGGCGGCCCCGTCAATGTTCCGATTCAGGTCAAACTGGATGGTGATGCTGCTCGAACCGAGGGTGCTCGCCGATGTCATCTCCGTCACGCTGGCGATTCGCCCAAATTGCCTTTCCAGAGGCGTGGCGACCGATGAAGCCATCACCTCGGGACTGGCTCCGGGCAGGCCGGCTGAGACGGAAATGGTTGGGAAATCTATCTGCGGCAGCGGTGAAACCGGCAGCAAAATAAACGCCAGCCCTCCGGCCAGCGCAATCGCCACCGTCAGCAGCGTTGTAGCCACGGGCCTTTGAATGAAGGGAGCGGAAATGTTCATATCTCCACCGGGGTCCCTGGCACGCTCTCCTCAGCGGCGGGGGCCGTTTTCGCTTTCCGGGCAAACCGGTCCATGAAAAGATAGATGGCCGGCGTGGTATAAAGGGTGAGCACCTGGCTGACGAGCAATCCGCCGACGATGGTGACACCCAGCGGACGTCGCAGTTCCGCGCCGGTGCCGGTTCCCAACGCCAGGGGCAAACCTCCCAGCAGCGCGGTCATGGTGGTCATCATGATTGGACGAAAGCGCAACAGGCACGCATCATAAATGGCGTCCACGGGTTTCTTGCCGTGCTTGCGCTCCCCTTCCAGAGCAAAATCAACCATCATAATGCCGTTCTTCTTAACGATTCCGATGAGCAGGATGATGCCGATGATCCCAACCACGTCCAACTCCTCGCCGCAAATCAACAAAGCCAGCAATGCGCCCACCCCGGCGGAGGGGAGCGTGGACAGGATGGTGATCGGGTGGATGAAACTCTCGTAGAGGACGCCCAGCACGATATAGACCGTCACCAGAGCCGCCAGGATCAGCAGGGGCTCATTGGTCAATGAACTCTGGAATGCTTGCGCGGTGCCTTGAAAAGACGCCAGCATGGACAGCGGCATTTGCATCTCCGCTTGGATTTTATCAATTTCAGCGGTCGCCGCCCCCAGGGACACCTTCGGAGCCAGGTTGAAGGAAAGTGTCACCACCGGGAATTGTCCCTGGTGGTTCACCGACAAGGGCGAGGTCCTCGACTCAAAGTGCATGAACGCGCTGAGCGGCACCGAACCGCCGCTGGCGGACGTGACGAAGAGGTGCCCTGCAATTTACTCGGGCTGGTCTGAAAATCCGGCGTCGTTTCCAGGACCACATGATATTGGTTCAATTGCGTGAACAGCACGGACACCTCCCTCTGACCGAAAGCATCGTAGAGCGTGTTGTCAATCGCTTGCGGGGTTATCCCGAGACGTGAAGCGGTCTGGCGGTCAATCACCAGCATGGTTTGCAAGCCCCCCGGCTGTTCATCCGTGGCCACGTCGCGAAGCTGTGGCAGCGCCTTCATTTTCGCTAGAAATTTTGCCGCCCAAGTTTGCAGTTCCGCCGCGTCGGGATCTTCCAGGGTGTATTGGTATTGGGTCCGGCTGACCCGGTCCTCCACGGTCAAGTCCTGGATTGGCTGCATGTAGAAATCAATGCCTTCCACCTGATCCAGTTTCGGCTGCAACCGGCTCATCACCGCGAGGGCGCTCATTTTTCGTTGTTCCAGGGGTTTGAGATTGATGAGAATGCGGCCACTGTTGAGCGTGGTGTTGATGCCATCCGCCCCGATGAATGAGGAAAGACTCTCGACCGCAGGATCCCCGAGGAGGACCTCGGCCAAAGCCTGCTGTTTCTGCACCATCGCGGCAAAGGAAGTGACGGCCGGGGCCTGGGAAATCCCTTGAATCACACCCGTGTCCTGCACCGGAAAAAATCCCTTTGGCACGATAATATAGAGCGCAATGGTCAGTGCCAGCGTGCCGGCAGCCACGAGGAGAGTCACGGTTTGATGGTTGAGAATCCACTTCAGCGTCCGGCCGTAAAAATCAATCACGCTCTGGAAAACCCGCTCCGACCACTGGAAGAGCCGCCCGTGCGATTGCTTGGATTTTTCGCGCAGAAACCGGGAGCACATCATCGGCGTGAGCGTCAGCGAAACGACCGCGGACACGAGGATGGTCACGGCCAGG
This sequence comes from uncultured Acidobacteriota bacterium, assembly GCA_963791145.1. GTDB lineage: Bacteria > Acidobacteriota > Terriglobia > Terriglobales > Acidobacteriaceae > CAWBRT01. Next base: position 23,938 of record CAWBRT010000015.1, read on the forward strand.
GTGACGGCAAACTCGCCGAACAGCCGTCCCACGATGTCGCCCATGAACAGGAGCGGGATCAAAACCGCCACCAGCGAGATGGTGAGCGAGATGATGGTGAACCCGATTTGCTCCGCTCCTTTCAAGGCCGCCTCCAGCGGTTTGTCCCCTTGCTCGATGTAGCGGACAATGTTCTCGATCATGACGATGGCGTCGTCCACCACAAAACCGGTGGAAATGGTCAGCGCCATGAGCGTCAGGTTGTTCACGCTGTAGCCGAGCAGATACATCACGGCGAAGGTCCCGATCAGCGAGAGCGGCACCGCCACACTGGGAATGATGGTCGCCGCCAGATTGCGCAGGAAGACAAAGATCACCATCACCACCAGCGCCACGGTCAACATGAGTTCGAATTGAATGTCCTTGACCGACGCGCGAATGGTGTTGGTGCGGTCAGTCAGAACGGAAACTTCCACCGAGGAGGGCAGGGTGCTCCTGAGTTGCGGCAACCGCGCTTTGATCCGGTTGACCACCTGGATGATGTTGGCGCCCGGCTGCCGCTGGATGTTGACGAGGACTGCCGGGACGTGGTTCATCCAGGCGGCTTGCTTTGTATTTTCCACCCCATCCACCGCCTGTGCCACGTCCTTGAGCATCACGGGCGCGCCATTCTGATACGCCACCACGACGGAGTTGTTGTAATCCTGGCTGCTCATCAATTGATCGTTGCCGTCAATCAAGTACGACTGTTTCGGCCCGTCAAAACTGCCCTTGGCCTGGTTGATGCTGGTCTGGGTGAGGGCCGTGCGCAGTTCCTCCAGGTTGAGTCCGTAGGCCGACAGCGCGGTGGGGTTGGCCTGAATCCGCACCGCCGGCTTCTGGCCTCCGACGATGCTGACCAAACCTATGCCCGGCAATTGTGAAATCTTCTGCGCCAGCCGCGTGTCCGCCAAATCCTCCACCTTCGACAGGGGAATGGTCTTGGACGTCAGCGCCAGCGTCAAAATCGGAGCGTCCGCCGGGTTGGATTTGCTGTAAATGGGAGGGGCTGGCAAGCCGGACGGAAGATACGTTTGCGCCGCGTTGATGGCCGCCTGCACCTCCTGCTCGGCGACATCAATGTTGAGCGAGAGGGCAAACTGCATGGTGATGACTGAACTGCCGCCTGAACTGGTTGAAGTCATCTGGTTGAGTCCGGGGACCTGCCCGAATTGGCGCTCCAGCGGAGCGGTGACGGACGAGGCCACGACCTCGGGACTGGCACCCGGATAGAACGTCACCACCTGGATGGTGGGATAATCCACTTCCGGCAGCGCTGAAACGGGCAGTTGGATGTAGGCGACTACGCCCACCAGGAGAATAGCAGCCATCAGCAGCGTCGTAGCCACGGGCCGAAGGATAAACTGACGGGAAGGACTCATCCCCGCCTCGACTTCTTCGTGTCATCTGCAGGGCGCAGCGTACTCGATGTGCGCTTGGTCACCCTGGCTTTGTCCTCAAGCCGGTTAAAGTTGTCCGCGGCCAGGACTTCGCCCGGGTCCACCCCTTCCACCGCGCTGGTGTCGCCGTCCGTTGCGCCAACTTTCACCGTCCGCATTTCCACCGTGAAAACCATGTTGGTGGCGGGGGAATTTGTGCTGGGCATTCCAACATTGGCCGTGTTTGTCTGCACGGTTCCCTGCGCGCTCACCACGTACACAAACGTGTTCGTGCCGTTGCGCTGAATGACCGAGGCGGGAATCAGGGTTTGGTCGCGCAGCGTGTCAATCAGCAATTTCGCGTTGACAAACTGGTTTGGGAAAAGAGCAAGGTCCGCGTTGGTGAAAATGGCCCTGATTCGGAGGGTGCCCGTTCCGCTGTAAATCTGGTTGTCCAGGGCCAGCACGGTTCCGGTGGCGAGAAGGGATTGTTGGGCGCGATCGAAAGCCTGCACGGTCATGTGATTTCCCAACCCCAACTGGCGCTGGATCTGCGGCAAATAGTCCTCCGCCACGGTGAAAATAACCGTGATGGGTTGAAGCTGGGTGATGACCGCAATGCCGTTGGTGGAGGAGGACTGGACAATGTTGCCCGGATCAACCAGCCGCAGGCCCACGCGCCCGGAAATGGGGGAAGCAATGCGGCAATAACCCAGTTGCACTTTGGCGCCGTCAACCTGTCCCTGGTCGTACTTCATCGTGCCGGCATCCTCATCCACCAGGGCCGCCTGATCATCCAATTGCTGCTTGGGGATGGCCTTCTGTTCATAAGCCGTCCGGTAACGGGCGAGGTCCATCCGCGCTTCGGCCAGCAACGCTTGATCGCGTTGGAGTGTTCCCTCGACCGAGTCCAACGCCGCCTGAAACGGCCTCGCGTCAATTTGCGCCAGAAGATCCCCGGCGCCAACCATCTGTCCTTCGACATAGTTCACGCTCACAAGTTGTCCGTTCACCTGGGTTGGCACCGTGACGGTGGCCACCGGCGTCACAAATCCAATCGCCGGCCAAACATAGATTCCCATGTCCCCCTGGGTGGCGGTCGCGGTTGAAATCTGGACAGGGGATGTTCGCGGGGCGGGTTTGGGCCGGTTGGCAATAAGGTGGAACAAAATCAGACTCATCCCAGAAACAACCACGAGGATCACGATAACCAGCCATCCGCGCCCGCCCTTCGAGGCGGAACCTGGGGAAAGTGAGGCAGAGGGAGCTTTTTCGGAGATCTCTGGTTTGGGGGGTTCTTTAGACATGACTTCCCTTTCCGTTAACGGACCGGAGCGGCAAACTGCTGCATCGAACGGATTTTCGCTCCCGCTTCGGACATTGAACCAGGCGGACCTGATGTCTCTTCATTGGTTTCGCCGCGGAGATTCTCCAGAATGGAACTTTCTGCCAGAATATTTTTCGCGATACCCAGCCCGCCAATATATTTTCGGGCATCTCCGGCAGAGGCCAACCACGGTCGAGCCGCTGATTGTGTACCCTGTGAATCCGGTTGGTGACTGCACTCGTAGCGACGGTGTCGTTTGTGTCCATTTCAATTGTGAAACCAAAGCGTTCAAACCGATAATCCAAATGGTTTAGCTTGGACCGTGCCAACCTTCGCGCCGTCGGAATTGTTCCATTTACAGTTTCTGGTTAGGGATACAAGCACGGTCATAACCGGAACACCTGCTTATACAGTATTCTCGCAGCCATCTTTTCCACTCACCCGTGGATTCGCCTCAGGATGAAACGAACCCTCATCAATTCTTGCGCAGTCTTGAGCGTCCGTGCCCGCGCATGATGAGTTTCCCAACCGCATTGCCTGACGCGTCCCGAACCGTCAGGTTAGGGAAGTGACTTATCACTTGGTGGAAAGCCATTGACCGGAAACGGTGGAAGTCGCCTTCACCTTGCGCAATTTGGACCGGTGCCAGGACATGCCTTTCGACCAATATTTGGAGTTTCAGTGAAGCTGGTACTTTCGAAGGGACCGCCTTCGCTCGAGGATTGCTCCACCTTCACGTCGCGTCCAAACGTGTCTGAAGCTCGCGCTTCTCCTTGCTGCCGCGGGTTGCACTGTGATGGAGGCGCTTCCATTGCCCACGGGTGTCGTTGCCGCTGGGCCACTCGGCTTTGTGGTGAGCCTTGGGGGCCGAGGCTTGAGTCCAGGCAAAACTCGTAACACCCGCAGCATCGAGCAAAGCAATTGGAGGATGATCTCGATGAGGAGCACGGGTTGAGTTGAGCCGGAAATCCTCAGAAACATCTCCGCCGAAAAGCACGAGAGTTTTTTCCCGGTTCGCCTAAGAATCAGAGATGTCCACGTCTGCGTTTGAGTGCCGACGATAACTGCGTGGCAAGCACCTTCCGGACATCGGCCTGGTATAGTTCCGTTCATGATTTCTTGCTGCTCATTCTCAAATTCTGATTCACCTTGCTTGTCACGGAGCGTCGGGGGATTTCACCAATTTTTCGGTGGGCGACAACCATTTTGGCTCCGCATCGCGGGCTTGTAGTGGAAATCTGTCTCATGGCCTGCCAGACGCGCCAGGCGTCGCTCGGTGGGTTCAGCCAGAAGTCTTTCTATTGTTCGTAACAGCGTCGGGATGTCCATCGGTTTTTCCAGCAGAGCGCCAGCGCCGGCGCTAAAGGCAGTAAAGACTTGGTTCGGGCGCGCGGTGACGATGATGACGGGGATGAACGGGTGCTCGCGGGTGAGTTGCTCAAAGGTATCCCAGCCATTTTTGACCGGCATGTTCAGGTCCAGCAACACAAGATCAACCGGCGACTTGTTGGCGAGATCAATCGCCTGCTCTCCGTTCTCTGCCGCCAGCACGATGTAGCTTTCAGCCACGAGAACTTCGTTCAAAGAATCGCGCACGGTGGGGTCGTCGTCCACCAGCAGAATGCGTTTGCCGCAACGGGACCTTCCGGGAGGAGAATGGGCGGCAGGTTTGTGACTGGGAGCATTCCCCCGGGAGGACTTCCCCGCCCCGGGCATCGTCTCAGTTTTTTTGAAGATTCGGGTGATTTCATAACAGCGGATGGGAGAGACTGGCTTGGGTTGATGCGTACGGATTTTGTCCTCCTTAAACTTGAGAATTCGTGTTCAGCATTATCGAGTAATTGTGTTGAGAAACCGTGGGGATGGGATGCATATGACGGATATCATCTTCATTGGTGAGACGTTTGATGGTGCGCGCGAGGATTGGGATGCTCCGGGGCGGCCATGCCTACCTGTAGGAATTGGCACGACCTCAACGGTTCGTACGCTTCGCCTCTTTTCTTAGTGCGCGACCAGATCAGATAACCAACCGCCAAAAAGGCCGCCGCCCATCCGCTGAGAGTGAGGAAGAGTGTGGGCCACGCGGCCCGATAGCGAAATTCGATGCTGTGTTCGCCAGAGGGCAGGAAGACCCCGCGCATGATATAGTTGCAGCGCAGCAGACTGGCCGGCTTTTGGTCCACCCAGACGTTCCAAGCCGGAGAGAATCGCTCATTCAGTAGCAGGACCGCCGGCACTTTTGCCGCAGCGCGTAGCTTGATATCCTTGGGATGGTAGTCGGTGATCTCCACTTCGCCGGCGTCAGCCTTTGCATCACCTGGAGTCTGCGCCACCGTAGTGCTGGGACAAAGCAGGACAGTTTGCGCGGGGTCAAAATCAGGGGAAGCCAGCGTCGCCAGCGTGGCCGCGTCGTTGGGCGGCATTTCCCAATGGGCAAAGAGTTTAGCGCGCGGCAGAGCGTGGTTGTACTCGATGAAAGCCGTCGGTCCATTGATGTCCGGGACGACGGCAATGTCTCCGCCATCCTCCACGGAGTGTTCCAACGCTTTCGGCTCCGTTCGCAAGGTCTCCAAGATGTGAAAACCGGGCTGCGCCGAATCACCGTATTCGTTCAATCGCCGCGCGATGCTGGCGTTTAGAAAAAGGTAGCGAGTTCCGGTCAGTTCCCAAAGCCGGGCGGCAAGGCGAAGATCGGTCGTGTTAATGTTGGTGCCCTGAAGCTCGAAATTACGCATGTAGGCGTCGTCCATCTTTGGCACCCGCGGCATTTGGGCGAAATCAAGGCTTTGAATCCCTTGGGAAGGAAAATCATTCTGCATCCAGTAATCGTAGGCCGCGCCAAAACTCGTGCCGCTAAAGCTGCCGAGCCCGCGGGGCGACAAACGACCCATGACGCGTTTTTCGTAAGGCTTGGTGTTTGTGAGAATATCCACTACGGTGTTTTGGGAGTATTTTTCCGTATAATCGAAATAACGAACCCAAGGGAGGTCGGACCGCCCCAAATCCAGCATCAAAATCGCGCCAAGGTAAATCCACGCCGTTTTCGCGTGTGAGCCGCACCAGGCACCGCTGAGGATGCCAGCCAGTGCCACCCCCGAAAGGACTAGAAAACCGAGAAACCACGCCGTTTCCCCGACGCAGAACACGGCCATCTGTGAGGCCTGCTCTGGAGCGAAGCCATGTGCCTCCAAATAGGGGGCCAGGCGTGAGTCCCAAGAGAAGAAGAGAACGGCCCAGCCGACTACGGCTGCCCCGAGAATCAACGCGCACGCTGTCACCCATCTCTGGTCAAAGCTTTCCGAACCGGACCACCATGATTTGATGTGTCCGCGCAGAGAGGCGACTCTTTTTGCAGGTTTCCGCAAGTAGCAGCGATACAAAACCTCCAAACCGTACCCAGCCAGGATTAGCCATAGGATCTGAAAAGGCTGCAAGAACTTGATCGGGTTGCGAATCATGGAGAAGTAGGGCAGGCGGTAAAACAAGGCGTAAAGAAAACCATGGCGCCCCCATGCCGCCAAAACCGAAATCATAGCAGCCGCCCCAAAAAGCCAAACGGCCTGCCTCTCGCCTCGGGAATATGGCGAGTTCTGGCCGCGACACGAATTGGCCAGGGCGAACACTGCCAGGAGGGAGACTAAAATTCCCGCATATTCCCCGGTGCCGCTGTGGCGTTGCAGCATGCGGGAAGCTGAAATAATGGAGTCAGCCGCAGCATCACGGTTGTTTGGATCGCTGCTGGCCATACCTGCCCGCTCAACGGGCAAGAGAGGGAAGCTTCGTCCAATCTGCGTCAAGACTCTGGCCCGGACTTGCGCGTCCTCGCTTTTCAGTTCTGGGATGCGCGGATCCTGCCCAACGCTTCCCCAGTAAGCGCTCGATTTGTCCTCGGAAGGGATGTTCTGAGCCATACGATATCCGAATATTCCGGGTGTTACCAGCCGCAGTGTTTCCGCCTTGGGCAAACTCCATGCTGTGTCAAAGTTCCATCGCTGCTCCCTTGTTTCCGTATCCTGTCGGGATTCGCTGACGCCTTCGATCTGGGTGTTAATCAGCGAGGCAACGGTATGCGCGCCCATCAATCCCGCAAAAAATATGACCAGTCCTGCCGTCATCAGCGCCCTCAGCGTCTTCTTTGCAGCTCCCGTTTGATCCGAAAAAGCGGCTAAGACGGCAAAAAGTCCAATGTAGATACTCGAAATCGCCCCCACGTCAAATCCCTCCATCAAGTTCAGCCCGACGGCCAGCCCGGCCAATACCGCCTTGATCCACCATTGTTCGATGCGCTTGGTGTGGAGCGCGGCCAAGGCGAGGAAAATCATGCCAGCCGCCACGTTCCAGCTTCCCAAACCCCAGCACGCCGTCGAAAAGAAGTGCATGTTCAAACCCGCCGCGATTCCACAAAGCACGCAGACCGCCGGATTGAACTCAATCGCCCGAAAATAGACCCAGGCGCTAAGGCCGACAAACAACAACGTGGCCGGAGCGTAGATCTTGAGGAATAAAACCGGCGGAAAAATGGTCGCAAAAATGGACGAAAAGCTCGGAGCCGCCGCGGGCGCCTCCGCCCCAATCCACCACAGGTTGCGCCAGGTTCCAAGAAACCGGCTGGGAAGTTGGTTGCATTCCGCCATCATCATGCCGAGCGGGCCGTCGTTGGCAAAAAGCACTCGGTGCGGCAGGAAGCTCTCATGAAAAAGAATCGCCAACAGCGCGCCGAGCAACCCTGCCAATCGCAGCAAGCCATTGGGGGCGCTTCGCTTTGCATACTCGCGAACGGATTGGACACGCCTGCCAATTCCAGGGAAGAAGTCCATCCAGAGAGATCCTTGGCTTGCCTTTCCCAAAACGCGGGAATTTTGAAATGACGCTTGGCTTTTCAATCCTTGTTATCGAGAAACTGCGTGACAAACCGGTGGTTGGGGATGCGGCGCACATGACGGATCTCATCCTCGTTCGTAAGGCGTTTGATGGCGCGCACCAGCATCGGGATGCTCAACGGCTTCTCCATGAAGGCATCAACGCCCAACTGCACAGCCTTCTCGTATTGATTGGGGCGGGCGGTGATAACAATGACCGGCAACAAGGGGGTGACCCGGTCAAGTTGGCTGAAAGCGGTCCAGCCGTCCCAGTGCGGCATGTTGAGGTCGAGCAAGACCAGACCCGGCAAGTGCGCAATGGCGTGGTTGACGGCTTCGATGCCATTACGCGCTTCGTCCACCACGAACCCCTCGGATTCGAGCACGGCGGCCAGGCTGCCGCGCACGGCGGAGTCGTCGTCGGCAATTAGTATGCGGGTGTGAACCGCGTCTGAGGCATTGGGCAAATCATCGGTGAGCGGCAACCACGGGCTGGCGAACGGGACCTCATGCTGAAAGACAGAACGCCAAGCGCGGGCTACAACGTGGTCTTTGGGCAGATCTCCCAGAGGTTTCCAGCGGTGGTCACGCTGCCGGGTGGTTTTCAATCGCTCAGGAATCCGAGTGGCTGACTGCGTGGTGGCACGACACGTTCGGCCCATCGGTTTAAATTCCAGCCAGCATTCGGATGAGACAGGGATGGTGTTCATAATTCTGGATTTGATTGGTTGCATGAGCGAATCGGTTGCGGATTTGCGTTAAGCGGGCGGAATGCCCTGTGGCTTGTGACGGTTGGTTTATCGGACTCCTGCAAAGCCATTCTGACGACGGTCAGGAATTCCCGAATTTCAAAAGGCTTTGGAATAAACGCTGCGATTTGAAGTTGCGCGAAGGCCCGCACCTCCTCCGTGCGGCAAGAACCGGAAGCCATGATAATCGGCAGGCTCATGCCTGCATCGCGAATCCGCTCAATGAGCTTCAGGCCCGTGAGGCGAAGCATTTCATGGTCGGTGACGAGCAGATCGTAGTGCTCCTGTTGAAGCGCTTCCCATGCCTCCAGACCGTCGGCGGCGGCATCCACGCCGAAGCCGGCGCGGGCGAGAAGAGCAGTGGCGCCAAGGCGGACACATTCGTTGTCGTCCGCGACGAGAATTCTGCGCAGGCGGGCAGTGACAGGCGCCAACGAAAAATCCGTCGCGCAAGAACCATTGAGAAGCGCAGTGGCCGGGAGAGTTTGAGGTTTCATGTTCGTTGTTTTGTTTATCGTTCTAAACCTCGGCATTAACCCGATTCCCGGGCGTCTGCGAATGACCTCCGCATAGACCATGCCACAAACCGCGCGGGCTGATTCACAGGGGGTTGCGCGTAAGCAATGGATGGAATGAGCAGCGGATGGAACAATTACTTACCACATCAACGATAAGCGGCTGACCTGCTTTCCCCGGCAATCGGATGCGGCTTTGGCAATCGGGCTTGATTTTCAACGTGCTACAACAGCGCGCTCCCGCTATCATTCTCGGCACGGGACTTGCGTAGTTTCAAGCGAAGCGCCGGTCGAGGATTCACCTCACGATGAGGCCGTGTGCCTTTATTATTATGAAATCTCCATTTAGCTTTCGCCTCTGGGTTTTGATTGCCATCCTGGTCCTGGTGGCTGGCGGCACAATTTACGCACTCTCTTTCGCGTGGCAGCAGGTGCAGCAACTGGAGACCCGGCTGACCAGTTCCCAACTCGAAAGTTTCCAACTCGCAAGAGAAGCCAGCCGCGACCTCCAAGGCCTGAATAATTCCATGCTCAACTACGTTTTGGTGCGAGATCCGCAGCAATGGGCGGAGTTCGATAAGACCAGCCGCGACCTGGATCATTGGATTGACGACCATGATGTCAGCCGGAATCCTCATACGATTCTCTCCACGGATAACGAGCGCCAGATATTCAAGGAAATCAACATTGCCTACGATGATTATTTAAGCGCCGCCAGCGCCGTGCATTCCAACGCCCAGCCCGCCCTAGTGAGTTCGGCGCAACTCGCGCAACTCGACGCCTTCAAGGCCCAGGCTTTACGGATGCGCGATCTGGTGCGGGGATTATCCGACGCTCACCGCGCCGCCGAAGCAGGCTTCATCGCTAACACCACCGCTTCGCTCAACAATCTTCGGGATATTCTCACGGCGAGTGTCGTGCTGCTGCTGATTCTGGTTGCGGTGATGGGGAGGATCATCTACCGAGACATGATCGCGCCGCTGCGAACCAAACTGGTGCATAGCCAAAACCTGCTCGAAAAACAGGAAAAACTGGCCACCCTCGGCACCTTGGCCGCCGGAATCGCCCATGAAATTCGCAACCCGCTCACGTCTCTCAAAGCGCGTCTTTACACGTTGGAGAAACACTTGGAGGGCGTGCCTGCCGCGCGCAAGGACACCGACATCATTAGCGCCGAGATTTCCCGCCTAGAACGAATCGTGCAGGACATATTGAGTTTTGCCAGGCCTTCAGACCCCAAGCTGGAATCCATCAACGCTGACTCGATTCTCCACGAAGTTCAGGGGTTGATGTCGCCAAATCTGGAAAGCCGCAAAGTCCAACTGGTGGTTGAACCCAGCCCGGAGTTGTTCATCCGCGCCGACAGCGGCCGTTTGAAGCAGGTGTTCATCAATCTCGTTTGCAACGCCGCTGAGGCTATTGACGGCGCGGGCACTGTCACGCTTCGCGCGCGCGCGGCACGCGCCCCGCTCGGCGGGCGTGAGACCGACGCCGTTATTCTTGAAGTGGCCGACGACGGCAAGGGCATCCCGCCCGAAGTCGAGAAGCGCCTCTTCGACCCGTTCTTCAGCACGAAGGAAACCGGCACTGGCCTCGGCCTGCCGATCGCCGCTCGCATCGTTCAAAAGCACGGCGGCACGCTTCAGTATCAAACCCGGCCCGGCCACGGAACGACTTTCGGCGTTGTCTTGCCGCGCGAAATCAACGACACTGTCAGCAGTGCGAATGACAGTCCGAACATCCAATCTGGCGGCGGTCCAACCAACCGCTGATGTCGTTCCAGCCCAACGGAATGGAATGAAGTTCTTGCTCGCGTTTCTTGGAGCCGTCTTTGTCGGATCATTCCGGCCGGCGGAGCGGCTCATGATTTCCACTCATGAGGAAATCGCACTCAGCCCGCCGCCATAATCCTGCTCATGCCCAGCGCCGCCCATATTCTTCTCATCGAAGACGACGCCAGTCTGGCCGCAAACCTGTCCGACGTGCTGAAGGAGGACGGGTTCAAAGTCACCGTCTGCCATCGCGGCGACGAGGGGCTGCGCCGCGCCGGCAACGACGAGTGCGACGCAGTGTTAACCGACCTGCGCCTCCCGGGGCTCGGCGGCCTGGATCTTGTGCGGCAACTTCACGAAACCCAGCCACGCCTGCCCGTCGTGCTGATGACCGCGCACGGCACGATTGAAACCGCCATCGAAGCCACCAAGCTCGGCGCCTACGATTACTTGCAAAAGCCATTCGAGATGCCGGGGCTGATCAGCGTTCTCCATCGCGCCGTGGAAGCCAGCCGCCTCATGCGTGAATCGGTGACTTTGCCCAACGCCCCTGTCGAAGGCCGTACGGCCCTCGTCGGCACAGGCCGCGCGATGCAGGATGTGTGCAAGGAAATCGGTCGCGTCGCCGCCAGGCCCGTCACCGTCCTCATCCGGGGCGAAACAGGGACGGGCAAGGAGCTTGTCGCCCGCGCCATCTACCAGCACAGCCCGCGCGCCAAAGCGCCGTTCATCGCAATCAATTGTGCTGCCATTCCGGAGAATTTGCTGGAAAGTGAACTATTCGGCCACGAACGCGGCGCATTCACGGGTGCTGACCATCGGCGCATCGGCCGCTTCGAGCAGGCCAACCTGGGCACGCTATTCCTCGACGAAATCGGCGACCTCCCGCACAACACGCAGGTGAAGCTTCTGCGTGTGCTCCAGCATCAAACCTTTCAGCGCGTAGGCGGAGAGGAGGCGATTTCCGTGGATGTGCGCATCATCGCCGCCACACACCGCAATTTGGAAACGATGATTCGCGAAGGGAAGTTTCGGGAAGACCTCTTCCACCGCCTCAACGTCGTGTGCCTCCAACTCCCCCCACTGCGGGAGCGCCGCGGGGATATTCCGGTGTTGGTGCAGCACTTTCTCCGCAAATACGCCGCCGACTTCGGCGTCGAAAGTCCGGCGATCTCTTCCGACGCCGTGGCCGTGCTGCAAGCCGACCTGTGGCCCGGCAATGTTCGCGAGCTGGAAAACATGACCCGTCGCCTGTTGCTCGCCGCGCGCGGACTCTCCATCAACGCTGATGCGGTTCGCCAAACCCTTGCCGCCCGCAATGCCGGAACAATCCCGGCTGGCCTGTCTTTCGCTGCTTTCGCGGGTGATTTGCTGGCTCTTGCGCAGAAGGGCGAGATCCAGGACTCTCATGCCCGCATGCTCGCCGAAGCCGAACGCGAAATTCTGACGCAAGCCATCACCCTGGCAGAAGGTAATCAAACCAAAGCCGCGCGTTGGCTTGGGTTATCCCGACTCACCTTGCGCGAAAAACTCAAGCATCTCGGCTTGTATCCAGGCTCCAGCGATGCCATCTCGGAAACGAACGGTTGAACGCATCGAATTGAAGAACCAATAAAGTTGGCTGTGAACAACTTAGCGCCAGATTCAGATTCCTCACGCAGGGCTGGGGCGCGACTCAGGACCGTCGGCGTCCTGGTCCTGTTGCTGGGCCTTGGCGGCGCGGGCCTGGTTTATTGGAGGGGCGCTATTCCGGAGGATTTATCCGATGATGTGGCCACCGCACGCACCTCCAAGAAACAGGCTCGGGCCATTGAAGTAAATGTCGGCAAAATGGGTCTGTTCATGAATGATTTATTGGAAGACTTCCAAGACCCAGGCACGCAGGCCGCGACGATCGCGGCTGCGTCAGTCTGTGTGGCTTGCGGCTGTTTCTACTTCGCCCGATTGCAGGCCCGTGGCGACGAGTCCGACGGCCCGCTCCTTTGAACCGGATAATCCGAATTCACGGTGCCCCCATTGGCATAACGTCCATCGGCGGTTTTCCCCAACCAGCGTTGTGGGTGGCAGAAATTAGGTCGATAATTGCCACGCACAGGCGTCGACCTGGCCGCCTCGGCAATGCGAATTTTCACCACTTGCATTCAAGCTGAACCTGTGTTTGTTTTTAGCAGGATGATGCGTCGCAACTGCATCCATTTTGGTTTTGGCCGAACCGCAAGAGCCGTCGCGGCGGCGGTCGCTGTCGTGTTGGTGCTCGCTTTGGGCGTTCTTGCAGTCAGCCCGTCGCTGCACCAGCGCCTGCATCCGGATAGCAGTCATGCTGATCACTTCTGCGCCATAGCTGCATTCGCCACAGGGCAATTGAGCTGGACGGAAACCATGCTCGTTGTTATTACTGTTTGCGTATTTCTTGTCTGCGGCGTCTCCCCCGGAGAGACTCCGTTGGCTTCAACCTTGGATTTTTACTTCTCTCCCAACCGCGCGCCACCGCGGGCATAGGTTCTTCCGCCGTTTATTTTCTAATGTGACTGCCTTGCCTTCGCGGTATGGGGTCATGCGGGCCAACAAGCCCTTTGTGAAAAGACATGTGAATTTCAGAGCTGGGCTGTGCCTTGAGTGGCGTAGCGCCGGCGAAACAGACCAACAATTCATGAATCCGAAACCCGGACTTCCGGCCAGGCGGCGCCGCGCCTGCCATACCATGCGTTCTGGCCGAATGAGATCAATATTTAAATCACACCTCGCGGCTGCGCCTTTAATCCTGGCTTTTTTGGGCATGGCTGGCTGCGCAGTGGGGCCGAATTTCAAGCGGCCTGCGGCTCCGCCCGTCAAAAGCTATACAGCCCTCCCGCTCCAGAGCGTCCCTGGCACCACAAACGTGGCTGGCGGGGAAGCCCAACATTTCATTGCGGGGCTGGAAATTCCGGGGCAGTGGTGGGACCTGTTTCACTCGGAGCCGCTCAACGAGTTGATCCAACGATCCCTGACGAACAACCCGGACCTCAAGGCGGCGCAGGCGGCGTTGATTGTGGCGATGGAGAACCTGCGGGCTCAACGTGGCCCTTATTTTCCCCATATTGACGGATCATTCGCCGCGAGCCGCCAAAGGCAGTCCGGTTTTCTCGCGCCGACGCCGAATGCCAATGTGTTTGAATATAATCTGTTCACGCCCCAAGTCAGCGTATCGTACGTCCCCGACGTTTTTGGCCTGAACCGCCGCACCGTCGAGGCTTCCAAAGCGCAGGAACAAGAGGTGCGATTTCAGATGATCGCGACGTATCTCACCTTGAGCGCCAATGTGGTGGTCGCGGCGATTCAGGAGGCGTCCTTGCGTGCGCAAATTGAAACGACACGCCAGATCATCGGCATCAATTCCAACATGCTGGAAATCGTGCAATACCAGTACTCCAAGGGGCACGCCAGCGGGCTGGATATCGCCGCGCAGGAATCGCAACTTGCGCTGGTCACGGCCACGCTCCCGCCGCTACTCAAACAGTTGGCCCAGCAACGCGATCTTCTGGCGGTTTTGGCCGGCGATTTCCCGGGTGATCAGAACAGCGAAGTTTTCGATCTTTCGAAGCTGAAATTGCCGGACGAACTGCCAGTGAGCCTCCCTTCCAAGCTGGTGGAACAACGCCCGGATATTCTCCAGGCCGAGCAAAACCTGCACGCGGCCAGCGCGCAGATTGGAATCGCCATCGCCAATCGGCTTCCCAACATCACGCTTACCGCCAATGCCGGCAGCACGGCCCTGAGCCTGGACAAGCTGTTCACATCCGGCTCCGGCTTTGAGGGAATAGGCGGCACCCTCTCGCAACCCATTTTTGAGGGAGGCACTTTGCTCCACCAGGAACGTGCTGCGAAGGCCGCTTACCTCCAGGCGGTGCAACAATATCGCAGCACGGTCCTGACAGCCTGTCAAAATGTCGCCGACACGCTGAACGCGCTCGAACAGGACGCCGCCACGCTCAAGACGGCCGCCGCGGCCGCCGTGGCCGCCAAAGTGACACTGGATCTCTCCAGCGAGCAATGGCGGGTCGGCTATGGCGGTTACCTGGTTTTGTTGAACGCGGAGCAGACCTACCAGCAAGCCCAACTGAATCTTGTTCAGGCCCAGGCCAGTCGTTTTGCTGACACCGCTGCGCTGTTCCAAGCTCTGGGCGGCGGATGGTGGAACCAAGCGGAACTGAAAGAAAAGTGATCATGAAGAACCCACTCTTGGATAGAATGCCAGCTCGACCTTGCGAAGGGATCGCAGGCAGAGCCACGACCATTTTGGCCGCCGGCTTCACGGCGCTCCTGTTCGCGCTGTTCACGGGCTGTTCACCGCACACGGACAGCCGCACTGAGACATCCTCCATCACCGCCAGCAATGTCACGCTGACTGCCGCCCAGCAGCAGAACCTGCATCTCTCCACCGTCGAGCTTTCCACGTTCCACAAGACCGTCGAGACGACCGGCACTGTTGACTTCGACAATGACCAGGCCACGACCATCCTGGCGCCGATGTCCGGCCCAGTGTCACGGCTCTTGGTTTCGCTGGGAGATCAGGTCAAGGTGGGGCAGCCGTTGGCGGAGGTGGATTCGCCGGACTTTGCCGCCGCCATCAGCACTTACCGGAAGGCGCTCGCCACGGCGAAAATCACTCGCGAGCTTGCCGAACAAGACCAGGAACTAATCGAGCATCATGGCGTCAGCCTGCGCGAAGCCGAGCAAGCCAAAATTGACGCCACCAATGCTGAAGCCGATACCGAAGCCGCCCTGCAACAGCTTGTTTCACTCAAAGTGGATCCTGACGCCATCAAGGCGATTCAGGACGGGAAGGCAACCTCGCCTGTGCGGGGCCTGATGCGTTCGCCCATCGCCGGCACCGTGGTGGACCGGCCTGCCACCCCCGGATTACTTCTGCAAGCGGGCACCACGCCATGTTTCACGGTCGCCGATCTCTCGCGGGTTTGGGTTATGGCACACCTGTTCGGAGCGGACCTTGGCTCGGTCAACATCGGCGATCCGGCTGAAGTGCTGACAGGCACGGCTTCGGAGAACTTCGCCGGGACCGTTGGTTACATTTCGGCTGTGGTGGACCCGGACACTCGCTCCGTCGCTGTCCGCGTGGTTGCTGATAATCCACGGGCCGCTCTGAAGAAGGCAATGTTCGTCCGCGTACTCATTCATTCAAAATTGGAAACCTCCGGCCTGTTGGTGCCGGTTTCGGCGATTTTGCGTAACGAAGAAAATCTGCCGTTCGTTTATGTCGTGCAGCCCGAGGGCAGCCTCGCACGGCAGCGCGTGACGCTGGGCTATCGCGACGGCAATCGGTACGACATCACTTCTGGTCTCAAAGCCGGGGACCGAGTGGTGGCAGACGGCGGGCTGTTTGTCCAATTCATGCAAAACCAATGAGCGACAATCCGCCAATTCCCAACGGCCCGCCGCGCACGGCCTCAATCATTAACCGGATGGTAGCCTCGTCGCTGCGGCAGCGTTTTCTGGTGGTGATCATGACAGGGTTGCTGGTGGCCGCCGGGGCCAGGTCGCTCAACCGGCTCCCGGTGGATGCTTATCCGGATCTTTCCCCGCCCATGGTCGAGATCATCACGCAATGGCCGGGACAGGCCTCCGAGGAGGTGGAACGTCTCATCACCGTGCCCATTGAACTGGAGATGAACGGCATCCCGCACATCAGCGTGGTCCGCTCCATTTCTCTCTACGGGCTGTCGGACGTCATCCTCACTTATGAGGACGGCACGGATATCTATTTTGCGCGGCAGCGGGTTTATGAGCGCATTGCCGATCTGAGCCTGCCCAGCGGGGTGACGCCCTCGGTCGCGCCCATGTTTTCGCCTTCGGGTTTGATCTATCGCTATGTGCTGCAAAGCCGGGACCGTTCGCCGATGGAGTTGAAAACGATTGATGACTGGGTGGTGGAACGGCAGTTCAAATCGGTCCCCGGTGTGGCCGATGATTCCGGCCTGGGCGGGGAAACCATGCAATATCAAGTGGTGCTGGATCCGGCCAAAGTGGCGGGGGCGGGACTTTCCGTTCCTGCCATTGCCAACTCGCTGGGCGCCAACAACGGCAATGCCGGCGGCGGATTCTATTCCCAAGGCGGTCAGTTCTATTATGTGCGCGGCCTGGGGCGGCTGGTCACGCCGGAGGACATCGGCAATGTGGTGTTGTCAATGCATAACGGGACCCCGGTTCTGGTGAAGGACATCGGCAAGGTGGTGATCGGCGCCGCGCCGCGCTTGGGCCAGTTCGGCTACATGGATCAGGACGACGCCGTCGAGGGCGTGATCCTGATGCGGACTGGGGAGAAAACACAAAGCGTCTTGCAAGCGGTTGAGGCCAAAACGAAGGAACTCAACGATCAAGTCCTGCCCAAGGATGTCAAAATCCTCCCCTTCTACGACCGGAGCGAGTTGATTGCCCTGACAACCAGGACGGTGGAGGACAACCTGCTGCGTGGCATGGCGCTGGTCGTCATCGTCCTCATCTTTTTCCTTTACGATCTTCGCGCCGGCTTGATCGTGGCCACCGCCATCCCGCTGGCCATGTTCTTCGCCTTTGTTTGTCTGGATCTGAAAAATGTCTCCGCCAACCTGCTTTCCATCGGGGCGGTGGACTTCGGCATTCTGGTGGATGGCGCGGTGGTCATGGTCGAGAATATTTTCCGCCAGGTGGCGGCGTGCGCCGGCCGGCCTTTCAACATCCGGGAAGTGATCGTGGCGGCCGCCGCCGAGGTGGACCGTCCGATCTTTTACGCCGTGGCCGTGATCGTGGCGGGGTTCCTCCCCATCTATGTTCTGTCGGGGCCGTCGGGGAAATTATTTACGCCCATGGCGGACACGATGATCTTCGCCTTGTTCGGTTCGCTGGTGGTGACGCTGATCTTTTTGCCGGTTCTCTGTTCCTGGGCCTTTCGCAAAGGAGTTCGCGAACGGCGCAATCCCTTGTTCGAGGCGGTTAAATCAGCCTACATCACCGGCCTGGATTTTTGCCTGGCTCATCCCTGGCTTACCACTTTTTCCAGCGCCGTTCTCCTGGGGTTTTCGCTTCTGCTCATCCCGTCGGTCGGCGCGGAGTTCATGCCCCAGTTGGATGAAGGGGCGCTTTGGGTGCGCGCCACCATGCCGTACACGATCTCCTTTGAGGAATCCTCGAAAATTTCCCCGCAAATCCGAAAAATTCTCCGCTCCTTCCCTGAAGTCACGATCGTGGCCGACGAACATGGCCGTCCGGACGACGGCACGGACCCGACTGGCTTTTTCAACTGCGAGTATTATGTGGGCCTCAAGCCCTACGCAGAATGGAAGGGCGCCTATCGGACCAAAGCCCAGTTGGTTTCGGCGATCAGCCAGAAGCTCCAGGCCTTTCCGGGAATCATTTTTAATTTTACCCAGCCTGCCGAAGACGCGGTGGACGAGGCCGAAACCGGGTTGAAAAGCTCGCTGGCCGTAAAAGTCTTCGGGCCGGACTTGAAAACGTTGGAAAGCAAGGGCAAAGCCATCATGAAAATCGTGGAAAAAGTGCGCGGCATCAAGGACGTCACCTTGGTGCAGGAATTGGGGCAGCCCAGTCTGGCAGTCAACATCAATCGCGCGAAAATCGCCCGCTACGGCTTGAATGTCGCCGACATCAATGGATTGATCCAGGCCGCCATTGGCGGCACGGCGGCCACCCAGGTGGTACAAGGCGAAAAGCAGTTCGATCTGGTGGTCCGGCTGGACGAACAATACCGCGGCACACCCGAACAAATCGGCGGCATTCTCGTCGCCACCCCCGACGGCCAGCAGATCCCCCTTCGGGAATTCGCCGACATCCAGGTGGAGAACGGCGCTGCCTTTATTTATCGCGAAAGCAATTCCCGTTACATCGGCGTGCAATTTTCCGTGGAAGGACGCGACCTGGCCGGGGCGGTCAACGACGCCCGGGCCCAGGTCAAGGCCGGCGTGCCCTTGCCGGAGGGTTACTACCTGGATTGGGGCGGTGAATATACCGAATATACCTCCTCGCGCACTCAACTCCGCATCATTCTGCCCCTGACGCTGTTTTTGATCTTTCTGCTTTTGTTCGCGCTTTACAGCAACTTGAAGTTTCCGTTCATCACCGTCCTGGGTGTATTATTGACGGCCCCGGTCGGAGGCATCGTGGCGCTTTGGCTGACTCACACCCCGTTTTCCGTCTCCTCGGGAATCGGTTTTCTGGCCTTGTTTGGCGTTTCCGTGCAAACGGCCGTGGTCTATATTTCTTACGTCAACGAACTGCGGCGCGACGGGGGCGGCCTTGCCCAATCCATTCGCGAAGGCGCCATCCTTCGGCTTCGACCCATCATGATGACCGCGTTGGTGGCGGCGCTGGGGCTTTTGCCGGCCGCGATGGCCACGGGCGTCGGCACCGATTCCCAACGGCCCTTTGCCCTGGTGATCGTGAGCGGACTTTTCACCCGCCTGCTCATCAGTGTTTTTCTCATGCCCGCGCTTTATGCCCTGGTGGCCCGTCCCGCCGACCGTCTGGAAGTGTGACCTGCGCTTGGCACTCCATCGGCTTCTCCTTTCGGGTGCATTCCCATCGTTCACGAGTTGGCCCTTGCTCC
The DNA here is from genome assembly GCA_963791145.1 of uncultured Acidobacteriota bacterium. Lineage (GTDB taxonomy): Bacteria > Acidobacteriota > Terriglobia > Terriglobales > Acidobacteriaceae > CAWBRT01. Next base: position 43,153 of record CAWBRT010000015.1, read on the forward strand.
AGCTTGATGATGTCTTCGATCACATGGTTCCATTTGCCGACGACCCGTGCATGCTGGAACCCTTCCGGCATTTCCCGGCCCAGCCGCTCAAGCAGGCGGAGGGTGGGCAACTAACTTGCAACGACTTGCGCGGAGCGAGAGAGGTCAGGCTGATTCTCGCGGCGTTGTAAGGGCGGAAGTCTTTGGAAGGCACCAATGCGCGGCCTTCTGGCTGATGTGATTTGGCTGAAGCTCTTGCGCTAAAGGCGTCGGGGCTTGCTTCTCTTTGACGATTTGACACGGTGGAATAAAGCGGAATCAAACCACGGGCCGGAGGAGATGTTCATAGGCTGTTACTGGAAGAGAGCGGAGTGAATTTAGCGCCCCATAGACGCAGCCTGTGGCGCCCGAAAAGTTGCCGACAGTTTGCCGACATCGAGAACATCGAAATGCGTTTTTATATCTGACATCATTCAGAGATCGGCTACGATGCAAGGCCATTATGGTCTGGTATTTACGCATGTTTGTCGGTTTTCAGATAATTGATGCGACTTGGATTCAAAAACCAAAAGCGGGTAATATTTGCCGCGTGTTGCCTGCATTTTTCGGCAGAACATGGGCGGTGGAGCCGAGAGAGTCGAACCCCTGACCTTCGCATCGCGAACGAAACCCTATAGTTGGCAATACTCCATCCCGTCTGAAATTACTGGGATTTCAACACATTTCCCGGAATCCTCTGCCGCATGATCTGTTGGCTCGCTTTTTTGCTCCGTCTGGTCGTGGTCGGCTTGAAAACCCGCCGGAACTTGCTGCTGGAGTACCTGGCTCTGCGCCACCAACTGCCGTCCTGCGCCGGAGCTCCAACCGGTCGCGGCTGACTCCAATCGACCGCGCTTTGTGGGCGTGGCTCTCACAGGTCTGGGATGGTTGGAAAACCCGCCTCTGCCTCCATCAACCCAATGCCATGACGGTTTCAGTCCAGTACTCCCCGCATCCCCTCCCTTATGGATCAAAGACATGATAAAATTCGACGAACTCCAGGCGGTCACCGGAGAGCCTGTCGCGGAAGATCCGTCCCTGATACCGTGAGCACAACTCTCCCATTCTCCTTATGGAACCCCATTCCAAAAAGAAGCCGCTGACCTTTGGTGATTTTGTCGCAGGCAGCTACCGCGCCTGGGGCAAACGCCGGGCCAGCGGATTCATCCGGCTCACCCTCAAGTCGCACCCGATCGAGTTTCGCAGCCAACATCGTTACGAGATTTCTTGATGGCTGGAAACCCAGTCACCTGGGTGGGGTGAACACCCCATAGCACCCGCCCGGGTTTGGATTACTCTCATGCCATGAATAACAGGACGAACCGAATTCGCACATTGAAAGGAACATTATGTTAGGAACTATTCTCATTGTTTTGCTCATTCTTATGTTGCTCGGTGCGCTGCCCAGGTGGCCGCATAGCCGGGAGTGGGGTTATTACCCGAGCGGCGGACTGGGCTTGGTATTGGTTATTCTGGTCGCCCTGGTTTTGCTGGGGAGAATCTGAACAGGACGGGCCGTGTTCCATAGCGGCAAGGGCTGGCGATGAAATGGATCGAGGGACGGGCAAAAGGCCTTCGCCAGGCGGCAGCCTGCCTAATTTACTCTGAAAGAAACTCTATGTTACGCAGCATTAAAACACTATACCGGGACAAACTCGGGGCGTCGGACGGGGAAATCGGCCATGTCAATGATTTTTATTTTGACGATCGGAACTGGGTGATTCGCTATGTGGTTGCCGACACGGGTTCCTGGTTGCCAGGGCGGCAGGTGCTCCTCTCGCCCCATGCTTTCGGGAGCAGTCTCCAGGAGGTTGGAAAAGACCTTCTGGTGAATCTGACCCGGAAACAGATCGAGGGCAGCCCTTCGATTGACTTGCACAAGCCGGTGTCGCGGCAATACGAGGAGGAGTATTACCGCTATTACGGCTGGCCCTACTACTGGCAGGGGGACGGGTTGTGGGGCATGGGCGGGTTTCCCATTTTGGAACTGCCGCCCAACCATCTTCCGAGCAACGCCGCCGCCGCCAGCGGGCCGCAACCACAACGCGCCGACGCGCATCTGCGCAGCACGCAATCCGTCAACGGCTACCACCTCCAGGCCAGCGACGGTATCGCCGGCCATGTCTGTGATTTTATGATGGACACCGAGAACTGGGCGATCCGTCAACTGGTCATCAGAACCGGCCACCCGTTTTCCGGCAAGGATGTGTCCATACCGGCGGGCAAAGTGGACCGGATCGGTTATGAGGAGTCCACAGTGTTCGTCAATTTGACCAAGGAAGCGGTTGAGCAAAGCGCCGCCTACGATCTGCCTCCGGTCGGTGCGTCCATTTGACACTACCCAGCCCATTCTCCCTTTATGAAACACGATAAACACAATCAATTCTCCCAGAACCGGCAACAACCGCCGGCCGGCGCGCCGCAGCCGGCCGCAGTTGCGGACTTGAAGCGAAACGAAGTGGATTTTGCGCCGTCAGCGGACGAAGTGGCCAGAAAAGCCTACTTCAGTTATGTGAACGAGGGATCGCCGCACGGACGCGACGTGCAGCATTGGCTGGCGGCCGAGGCGGAATTGATCACGGAGCGCAATCTCACCCGGGTTCACGGAGTTCACAACAAAACGTGAGACATGAAAGCAACCACCACCCAACAACCGCCAGCGCCTCAGACACCGGTCTTCCCAAAGACGCTCCATCACTTGCGGGCCAGCGCCACGCAAGCCAGTTCAATTCCAAAGACTCAAAAGCGCGACAACATCTTCTCCAAATCCCGCGATACGCGGGAGGATCGCGGTGAGCGCCAGATGAAAACGTCGCATAACGCGCAGACATTTACCCGCGGGCGGTAATTGTGAACCCATGAAAGCAAATCCACTGAAGGAAGGGGTCTTGACTGAAAACTCCGCCGGCATCGGCACCGTGACCCGCAAGATGGTGCGGGAGCGCGCGGTGGAACTCGCCGTCATCAACGGCCGCTCCGCCCAAGAAGTGTCCAAATCCGATTGGGAACAGGCCAAACGGGAATTGACGGGGGAACCGGACACGGACCCGAAACAAGTGGCGCTTGAATCCGTGCCCGAATCCGAACGATGGGACCCAGTGCCCGGCTCGACCGGACAGAAAACGCCGGAGGCCCTCAGCGCCGATGAGGACGAAGAGGGACGGAGCGACAATGAGCGACTGGTTGAAGAAGGCGTGGAAGGAGCGGAGCATGATCAAATGCGCCAAGCCGCCAGCGAAGCCGCAAAAAACCAATAAAGTGCAGTCTGCGTCTAATCCGAAACACACCATGAACACCCGCCTACAGACAGCATTAGTCATTCTCGTCTGCGCCGCCCTCCAGACGGGTGCCCAGAATGCAGCCATCGTTTCCCAACCGACGGCAGCGGGGGCGCTCTTGACACCCGATGCCCTGGACCAGATTCTCAAGCCCATCGCCCTCTATCCCGATCCGTTGCTGGCCGAAGTTTTCACCGCCGCCACGTTGCCCTCGCAAATTGTCCTGGCCGACCGCTATATCGCCCAGGGCGGGGATGTGAACGCGGCCGCCCAGGAGCCTTGGGATCCCAGCGTCCAGGCCCTGGTCCATTATCCCACCGTTCTCAAGTGGCTGGACGACAATCTGGCTTGGACCACAGATGTTGGCCAGGCTTTTCTCAACCAGCAGCAGGATGTAATGAATTCCATCCAGCGCCTCCGCGCCCAGGCCCAGGCGGAGGGGAATTTGAAGAGCACTCCCCAGGAAAATGTGGTGGCCGACGCTGGAGCCGTCGAAATCGTGCCAACTGACCCGGCCGTAATTTACGTGCCCGTTTATCCGTGGGACACGATCTATGACGATCCTGGTATTTATTGCACTTTCGGAATCGGTTTTCCCATCGGCCCCTGGTTGGGCTACGACTGGGACTGGCGCAATCACCACATCATTGCCTGGGGAGCGGGGCATGCACGACCCGGCGATTGGTGGCAGCGCGCGCCGGGCTATCGCCAGGCGCCGCCGGGTGTTCCGATATGGCATCCTTCTTCACGCGTTGCCGCCAGCGCGCCGCGTGGCGCTGATCGCGGATTTAGCGCGGCGACCTATGGCGCTGCCCGCGTGCATACTCCGGCCACTCCCGCGCCGCAAGAAGTCCTCCAGTCCCGGGCAGGGATTGCTCCGCGAGCAGGTGTTGCGGCGGCGTCTGGCGGCATGATCGGCGGCGGCGCCAGAGTAGAGGCTCCCGCACGAGCAGGCCCCCCGGCGGCGGTGTCGCGACCGCCAATAGAGTCAAGGCCGGCGGTCCAGAGCCGGCCTCCTGTCGAGGCGCGTCCCGCGCCTCAAGTTCGTGAACAACCCAGTGTCAGCGCCTTTGGCGGGCCGGAGAGTTCTTTCGAGGCGCGCCAATCCAGCGCCCGTGGTGTTGAAAGTCGCAGTACAATGTCCGCGCCATCGTCCGGTTCCGCTCGAAAGCGATGAGGGAGAACAGCGCCCCAAAATAGAACAAAGAAACAAGCAAATGATTCTTCAAAAGTTAAAATTCGGCGCCCGCTTTGGCCTGATTCTGTTGGGGCTTGCGGGGTTGTCATTCCCGCTTATTTCCGCCTGGGCCGGCGACGGGGAGCAACGTTTTGCGTCGCCGGAAGCGGCTGTGGCCGCGCTGGTCGCGGCCGCGAAGGCGAAGGACACCAATGCTCTGCACTCGATTTTCGGCCCGGATGGGCGCGATCTGGTTTCCCCGGATGCGGTGCAGGCCGGCAATTCATTTTCCAATTTCGTGCGGAGGTTGACCCGGAAAGTAGATTTGATGCATACGTCTGACTCCAATATCGTGCTGCAAATTGGCGCGGATGCGTGGCCGTTTCCCATTCCTTTGGCACAGCAGGGCGGACAGTGGCTTTTTGACACGGCGGCGGGCAAGGAGGAAATCCTCAACCGCCGGATCGGCGTGGACGAACTGGCCGCGATCCGCGTCTGTCAGTCTTATGTGGACGCACAGCGCGAATACGCCGGCCAGCCCCGCCACGGGGATGACGTGCTCGAATACGCCCAACGCCTGCGCAGCACCGCCAACACCCACGACGGCCTCTATTGGCACACTGAGCCGGGGGAAGAATTGAGTCCGCTTGGCCCGTTGATCGCGCAATCGCGCGAGGAAGGTTATCAGCATGGGACGAAGATCATGACGGAAGACCTGGCCCCATACCGGGGTTATTGTTTCAAGATTCTGACGCAGCAAGGTTCTCATGCGCCCGCTGGCAAATACAAATACATCATCAACGGCCACATGCTGGCTGGATTCGCCCTGGTGGCCTGGCCGGAGGAATGGGGCAATTCAGGAGTGATGACTTTCATGGTCAACCAGGCGGGCAAAGTCTATCAAAAAAACCTCGGGGCAAAAACCGCCACCCTCGCCGCCGCGATGGCCGCCTACGATCCCGATCCAACTTGGAAGCCAGCCTCGGCGGACGGCCAATCGAACTAAAGCAATTGATCTTTAAGTGGCATATCCCAAGCAAGTATGCCTGAAAATTCCGCCAGCGTAAAATCACTGGATAGTCAGGCGATTGTCGCAACCGGCCTGACGAAATGGTTTGGCGAAGGCGCAACCAAGGTGACGGCCGTCAATGGGGTCGCCTTAATGGCTCACTTTGGCGAGATGCTCTTCATCGTCGGCCCCTCTGGCAGCGGCAAGACCACGATGCTCAGCATGATCTCCGGCATCCTCCGTCCCAATGCAGGCAAGGTGACCGTCAAAGGGGCTGACATCTGGAGTTTCAGCAATGACCAACTCGCTGATTTCCGTCTGAATACCGTTGGTTTCGTCTTCCAGGACTATCATCTTTTCCCACGGCTAACCACAGCCGAGAATGTCGCCATCCCGCTGATCCTCAAGCAGCGCGACTGGGACGAATCCATCACCGAGGCAAGAAAAACCCTCGAGATTGTCGGCCTGAAAGACCGGGGGGAAATTCTGCCTGTCAAACTTTCGGGCGGCGAGCAACAGCGCGTCGCCATCGCGCGGGCGATCGTCAGCAGTCCGGAGATATTGATTCTCGACGAGCCGACCGCCTCCCTGGACGGCGACACCGGGAGGATGATTATCGCCTTCGTCAAGGAGAAAATACTCAATGAAAAGCGCTGCATCCTGATTGTTACCCACGATGCCCGCATCAACGAATATGCGGACCGGATCATGCACATGGAAGATGGGCGTCTCACCGCGTTCGACAAAGGCACAGAATGAACGAAACCGAACCGAATCTTGAAACCAAGGCAGCCGAGGTTAAGCCCGAAGCTAAAGCCGTTGAGCCTAAACCCCAAGCTTCAGCCGCCGAGCCCAAGCTTGACACCAAGGCGGCCGAGCCTGCGCCCGCCGCCAAAGCCGCCAAGCCCAAACCTGAATTCAGAAACAAGATCATCTTCACCCTCTCGATACTGGGTGTATTGGCCGCTCTGGTTGCCGCCTACCTCTTCGGCGTTCAGAGGAAGGCCCAGCCTCCTGTGTTCAAACCGGTCAGCAACCCTTACGACTCGGCCATCTATGCCAATGGCATTATTGAGAGCGACCAGGCAAGCGGTGAAAATATCAATGTCTTTCCTGAGGTTTCCGGCCCGATCACCCAGGTGCTGGCGCGCGAAGGCCAGCCCGTGACGGCGGGCGCGCCGCTGTTCACCATTGACGATTCCGTGCAGCGAGCCACCACTGGGCAGATCAGAGCACAATCGGATGCCGCCCTGGCCCTTCTGGATGAACTCAAAGCACAGCCCAGGCCGGAGACGCTGGCGGTGACCAAGGCGCAAGTGGATCTGGCCGAAGCCGGCCTGAAAGCGGCCCGCGACCAGTCCGACAAGGACCGCGCCTCCTACGACATGGACCCGAAATCCATCAGCAAGATCGTGCTGGACACCGCCGAAGACGCCGCCAATCAGGCGGCAGCCGCCCTGGACGTGGCCCGCAAGCAATATGAACTGACCAAAGCCGGCGCATGGAGTTACGACATCACCAACCAGGCGAAGCAGTGCGAGGCGCTCCAGCAGGCTTACCAGGCGGCGAACGCGCTTTTGGTAAAATATTCAGTCAAAGCGCCAACCAACGGAGTTGTGCTGGCCGTGACTGCGGCGTTGGGCAGCTATGTGTCTTCGCAAGGAGCCTTCAATCCCACTACCCAGTTGTTCGACCCCTTAGTCATCATGGGAGGATCTCAAGACCACTTGGAAGTCCGCTGCTATGTGGACGAGATCCTGGTTTCCCAACTGCCCTCCGCCTGGCATATCCGCGCGCAGATGTCGCTCCGCGGTTCCTACACCAACAAGGTGCCGCTGGAATTCGTCCGGGTGCAGCCTTATGTCTCCCCCAAGATTGAACTGTCGAACGAGCGCCAGGAACAAGTGGACCTGCGGGTGCTGCCGGTGATATTCCGGTTCGAGAAAAAGGATATCCCGGTCTATCCGGGCCAATTAGTGGACGTTTACATCGGCAAGGAATAGCGCCCCCGCGCAACCACACCGACCAATTCCATGAACCACTTTCGATCCTCAGTCCAGCGAGGCGCGGGTCTTGCCGTCGTCCTGGCGTTGCTGGGCGGCTGTGCCGTGGGTCCTAATTTCGTTCGTCCCGCGCCGCCCGATACGGACCGCTACACGCACGAGGCACAATCTCAAGCCACGGTCACGGCAGATGGCCAGGCGCAGCATTTCACTCCCGGCGCTGCGATCGCTGCCGACTGGTGGCGGCTTTTCCAGTCAGCGCCGTTGAACGCAGTGGTCCAGCAGGCCATCTCGAACAACCCCACCCTCCAGGCCGCCGAGGCCAGCTTGCGCCAGAGTCAGGACAACCTACGGGCGGGTTATGGCTTGTACTTCCCGCAAGGCCAAGCCGGAGTTTCCGCCACCCGGCAGCGCACCGCGCCGGTACAGCAAGGCTCGCAGTCGTCCGGCTCGATTTTCAATCTCTTCACCGCCAGCGGCACCATCAGCTACACGCTCGATGTGTTCGGTGGCAAGCGCCGCACGGTGGAAGGCTTGCGCGCTCAAGCCGACTCCCAGCGTTATGAAACCCAGGCGGCCTGCCTTGTCTTGTCGGCCAATGTCGTGAACACCAGCATCGCGCGCGCGGCCTACGCGGCCCAGATTCGCGCGACCGAGCAGTTGATCGAACTGGAGAACCAGCAACTTCACCTCGCCGAGACGCAGGCCCGCGCGGGCACTGCTCCGTATTCGACCGTGTTGAGCGTGCGCAGCCTGATCGCCGCCAACCAGGCTCTGCTGGCGCCCCTGAAGCAGAATGCCAGCCAGGCTGAAGATCTGCTAGCGATGCTGGAAGGGGTGGTGCCATCCAAAGCGAACTTGCCTGATATTGACCTGGCCGAACTCCCGCTGCCGACAGACCTGCCGTTGAGCCTGCCTTCCGATCTGGTGAACCAGCGTCCCGACATCCTGTCCTCCGAGGCGCTCATGCATGTGGCCAGCGCCAACATCGGCATCGCGACCGCCGCGATGTTCCCCAGCTTCAGCTTGAGCGGCACTTACGGCGGCGCCAGCACCACGCTCGCCAATCTTTCGGCGGTCAGCAAGTTCTGGAGCATTGGCCCGACCGCCACAACGCCCGTCTTTCAAGGCAATAGTTTGTGGTATGTCCGGCGTGCCTCCATAGACGCCTGGCAGCAATTGCAGGCCAATTACCGCCAGACCGTGTTGGGCGCCTTTGCGCAAGTGGCTGACACTTTGAAGGCGCTGGAGCACGATGCCGAGGGGTTGCAGGCGCAAGTCGAAGCCCGGCGCGCCGCAGGCGAAGCGCTTAACCTGTTGCAAGTCAATTACCGCTCGGGCCTGGTTGCCTTCCCGGACGTGCTGGCGGCCGACGTGCAATTCCACCAGGCGACCCTCGGCTATTTGCAGGCAGTGGCGCAGCGCCATCAGGACACCGTCGCCTTGTTCGTGGCTCTGGGAGGGGGCTGGTGGAATGAAGCCCGTCCCGCAGCCAGGAAGGAGGCGCCATGAAGTACGGCGGGATTCTGCGCATCGGCTTCAAACTGCTGGTCAATGACAAGCCCAAGTTCACCGCGCTGTTGATTGGGATTACTTTCTCCGTGTTCCTCATGATGATGATGACCGCCATGTTCGCCGGCATCCTCAACCACTCCTATTCGACTGTCACCAATATCGGAGCGGAAATGTGGGTCATGGACCCGTCGGTCAACACGCCCACCAGCCCGATCCCCATGCCCGATTATGTTCTGGACGTGGTGCGCAGCATGGACGAAGTCAGCTACGCGGTGCCGCTCTTTATCGGTGGCGCCCTGGTCAAGCTCGCAAACGGCACCTATCAATCTGCCAGCGTTGTCGGTCTGGACGACGAGAGCCTGTTCGGGCGTCCCGATCTCGAACAAGGCAGCATTCTGAACATCTACAACGACAACTCGTTTCTGGTGGTGGACGACGCCGAATTCCCGAAGCTGGATAATCCCAAAATCGGTGCTTCATTCGAGCTTAATGATCATCGCGGCACGATTGTGGGCATCGCCCGGGTCGCCGTCAACGGCCTCAACGGCACCCCCACACTTTATACGACCTATTACCGCGCGATTGAGTACATCCCCTCGACGCGTTTCACCTTGTCCTACGTGTTGGTGCAGCCCAAGAGCGCGGCGGCCGTGCTGGGGATCAAGCAGAAAGTCGCCAAGCTCGGCTATGTGGCTCGGACGAAGGAGGAATTCAACCAAAGCATTGCCAACTACTACACCTACAAGACCGGAGTGGGCACCAACATCCTGTTGATGGTGGTGATCGCCTTTATCGTTGGGCTGTCCATCTCCGGCCAGACCTTTTACACGTTCATTCTCGAAAATCTGGAGAAATTTGGCGCGCTCAAGGCCATCGGCGCCAAGGGGCGCGAGTTGGTTTACATGATCCTCTTCATGGCGACCTTTACGGCGCTGACCGGCTATGGCCTGGGCGTCGGGTTCGTGACGCTGATGATCATGATCGCCCGATCCCGCCTCCCCAACTACGCGGCCACGATCACCTTTTGGAACTTGGGGCTGGCCTTCGGCATGGTCGTGCTCATCGCCGGCATATCCAGCTATGTTGGGGTCCGCAAGGTCCTAAAAATCGAGCCTTTCGACATTTTTAGGGGGTAGGTGAGACTGTGATACAATTACGATTCGCGCTTTTATGAGATTCAGTGTCGTGATGAATTCAGAGGCGATTCGACCGCGCCGTGAGTCAATAAGGTGTTGGATTGGTCCATGCGGCCCAGGGACGATTGATCTTCAAAACTGAATAGAGAAAATCGGGGACAAAAGCATTTTGCCTATTGACAACTGCCTATATGGGTGACACTTGCACTGGATCTTCGCCGGCCAATGGTAACCATCAAATCATAAATTATGAAACATAATTCCGAAATGCAGTTAGTCGTTGGATGGCTGCTTGCCCTCAGCGCAACGATGAGGTCGTTGTCCGCGGTGATCATGCCCGTCCCGGACAAGGTGGTCTGCGCGGTGGCGGATCGGCAGGCCTTGACCGAACCGGACCAAGTGCATTTGGCTGGCAGCCTCGGCGCCCGGATTGAGGCCAACGAAACGAACCGTCTCGCCAAGGTGGATGTGAATCCTCTGCTGGCGGGTTTCCGCAGCCGCCCGTCAGCCCAGACTTACGACGGCGAACATGTGGGCATGTGGCTGCACGCTGTCTCCGTGGCCTGGGTCAACACGGGTGACCCGGCCTTGCGCCAGACCCTGGACTACACGGCGGCCGAATTGATCAAGTACCAGGAGGCAGACGGCTATCTCGGCACCTATCTCGCCAGGAACCGCTGGACGGCATGGGACGTGTCGCTGGAAGAGAACGCAGTGAATCTAGCGCCCCCTAAACGCAGCCTTTGGCGCCCCATAAGTTGCCGACAGTTTGCCGACATCGAGAACGTCGAAATGCGTGCTTGTATCTGACATCATTCAGAGATCGGTTGCGATGCAAGGCCCTTATGGCCTGGTGTTTACGCGTGTTTGTCGGTTTGCCGATAATTGATACGTTTTGGATTCAAAAACCAAAACACCAGCAAATGTGGCGGATGCGGGCGGGTAATGGCTTCCTCGTGGTCCAAAAAGGGTATTATAATGGGGAATGGACATTTGTTGGAGAAACCGCACAGCAGCTCGGCCTGGTTGCCATCGGTGAATTTCGACATGCTGGCTTCAGGAATGACACCCGCCCCTGGCGGAGATGATGCAGGGAGCCGCGATGACCTGGAAGAAAGGCCCTCGCGATAATCGCCGCTGCCCCCTTCTTTATGGGGGTAGCAGCTATAAAGTTTAAAAACGGGGACATGGAAGCTATGGGCAAGAACCTCGGCGGCTCGGTCGCCCTGTTCCTGGTACCCAAGATCGTGGAGGTCATAATCTCCTGGGCGTCTCGGTAACGACCTGTAGCGCCAAAGCTGGCGTAACCGGTTCATTTACAAGAGGATGCTCATCCAATGATAGAGATGGCCTCCACTGATCAATGCTTCGCCAGCTCAATTGCTGCGGCATGGACGAGACACCGGTCTTCCATCACCGTGCCGAGTTGAGTTTGGGGTTCTGATTTCATGAACCGAATTCACCTGGCTTTGAGCAGGAGTACTGGCACGCTGATGTGATGCTGGACACGGCTCGCTGTCGCGCCGAAAACAGGTCGGCCAAGAAACGGTGCCCGTGCGTTCTCAACGGGCCCGATACCATGCCATCAATTACACCCGCGAAGACTACGAGCAGAAGGTGCAGGAGCTCACCTCGGGCGAGGGCGTCGACGTGGTCTTTGAAAGCCTGGCCGGCGAGCATACCGGCAAGAGCATGCGCTGCTGCGCCCCCTTGGGACGGGTGGTGCTGTTTGGCTCCTCCAGCGGGGAGCGGCCCAAGTTCGACGTCCTGGCAATGTACGAAAAAGGGCTCAGCGCCCACGGCCTGTGGCTCAGCCGGCTGGCCAAGAACCGTCCGCTGATCGATCAGGCCATGGCTTCGATGCAGCCTTGGATCGACCGCGGCGAGCTAAAACCGCAGATCGGCGCCAAATTCCCGCTGGAGGCGGCTGCTGATAGCTTCCGGCTGCTGCAGGGAAGGAAGAGCTTTGGGAAAATCGTGCTGACGGTTTAGCGCCGCCGTAAAAAAATAATCCTGCCCGCCAGTCGACTAGTGTCTCGTAGATTGTCGCTGTGTACCGGGTTGATGCAACATCGTAATGTACGCAATGGCGATTTATCACTCGTCATCCAACAAAAACCGTGGCGAATGGCTCGCCAGTGCGCCTAGGCCGACGATCCCAGATCAAGGCAAACTTCTCACCACGTGCCAGCCGAGGTGAAGACAAAGACACGCCCCGCAAGAGCGGATTCAAAGCGGACGTAGCCTTTGCTATCACCGCCGGGCCAATCCCCCCGGCTACTGCACGGGATATACCTTCCGCGAATCCGGGTCTAGCCCGCGCAGCGGGCATAAGACGGTAGCCCCAGGGCGTAAGCCTGGGGTAAGCGGGCAGGGGGTAGTTCTAGCCCGCGTAGCGGGCGTAAGAATATTTTGGCCAAAGAGGCTTTGCCTAGCGGTATTTCAGATTAACGAAGCGCAAGCCGGGAAAGGTGTGGTTCCAGTCGCTGGAGACGTGATCGAGGACAAACCTGACGTTGCGAGTCTGCCCGGGCCCAAGCGGAGCGAGACTGAGATCCACACTATCCTGATAGCCGCCCAACTGGTTCGCCTGCAGAACTCGGATGGGGACCGTTTCTTTCTGCACCACCTGGTCCAGCCGGTTGCGGAAGGTCAGCTCCGCCTGCCCTCCTGAAATCGTACGGTCTCCCGTATTGGTTATGTGCAGGTCCAGGTAAGTGACGGTGGCGCCTACGAAGTTGCGCGCCTGGCTGACCAGCATGGCCGAAACCTGGAGCTTCTCCGCGTAGGGGTCCGGCGCCGATTGCCTGCGGGATCGCTGACTGATGAGGACAAGTCCGCCAATCAGCACGAGGACCACTGCCAGGCCGATCAGAAGCGGAGTCCAATTGCGCTCTTCGCGGGTCTGGGCGGAAACAAATGGCTCCGGCATATGGCTCCCCCTTTCTGAACGGGGCGGGAAACAGCAGGCGCTGCGACTCGCGCACATTCTACTCCGGTTCTGCCCCGGCAATGGCAAAAACGGCCACAGCCGGAGACCGCCGGCTCCATCGATGAAGGGAAGAAGCCGCAACTGCTTTGGGCCCCGGATTTCGCCCCAACGACGGACAAGACGGCCGCTGCCGGACCCCAGGTTCGGAGCGTGAGTTCGTTCCGGACGCGTTTCACAGATACCCACATTTACACTACGTTAATAATGGCTAATATTATGATTGTGCGAGACTTATAATGCAGTTCTCGGGCCAGGAACGCGGTATAATGAAGGTGCGAGGTCTTTATGAAATCGCAAACATTTCTTCTGGCGTTTTGCTTACCCCCTCTGCCTAGCAGTTTCTCTCTGCCGGATCATTAGGGCAGCCTCGACGCACAACTTGGCTTTGTTGATTTCCCGTAGAGCGGGAGTCCCGATGAGGTCGGGTCCACGGCGGACTCCATTTGGGCGTCCGTTGGGGGCAGACGGCGGGGCGGAGCTTCAGGTACGACTTCGCCCGCCAGCTCTAAGCCCGATACCGGACTCGCCGGCAACAGCATTCCCGCCCGACGGACATAAGATCCGCCCGAGCCGCCCACCGGGGTTCCGGCAGACCAGCAGCGTCTGCCACTGGCTTGGAGCTTAGTTTCGTACCGGAAAGCAGTTTTTTATGTCTTGGCTGTGGTTATTCCTGGCAATTGCACTGGATGTCGCCGCAACCGTGTGTCAGAAACTCTCCAGCGGTTTCACCAGACCTGTTTCCACGGTGCTCATGGCGGTGTTCTATGGCGGCAGCCTGCTGCCCATGAGTCTGGCCCTGCGCCGGCTGGAGGTGGCGACCGCGTACGCGATCTGGTCGGCCGTGGGTACGGCGCTGGTGACCATGATCGGGATGGTGGTCTTCAAAGAGGCGGCCACGCCCCTGAAATGTGGCGCCATCGTGCTGATCGTCAGCCGGCGTGGTGTGTCTTAATGTAGCCAGCGGCCAGAGCGAGCGAGCCTCCAGGCGAGCAACCGAGGCGCGAAAGGCCCGCAGCGGTTCTGCCGTTTGCCGCGGCCGGTAACGCTGCTCCCGGCTACCGCTGGCGAAGACCGCCGAGGCAGCGTCGCCGGTTAGGCTGGTGCGGGTGGCGGCGAAAAGAAAGTAGCTTCACCAGCTCTACCCTTCACCTTGGGCGCGAAACAGACTGCGGAGCTACGCTCCGCCGGACAGCCGAGGGCGGCTGTCCCTACGCGGTCACGGGTCATATCGAGGGTGGCGTTACGGAACCACTTGCTAGTAACGACGCGAGTCCAGTTCCAGAACTCCGGCGGTGCCCGGTGCCGTATTGTCAGCGTCGTTCGGACCCTTGGGACCACCGCGGCGCGCCTTGGCGCTCCAGCGTTCGATGTCGAAGGCCAGCATGGCGGCCGACTCGAGGTCCTTGGGCGGCAGCGGCTGATAGTGGACCCCGGCGGTACGGCCCGGGTTGTAGCGGGCGATCATCGCTTCGTAGACGCGGATCTGGTGAGCAGGGTCCTCCACCCGGCGTGCCCGCCCGTAGCAGACCACGCTGCGGTAGTTGACCGAATGCCCGCGCGCAAGTTTGGAGAACACAATTCCATCCAGCAGCGCCACCGAGATGCAGGCGGTCTCGCCAGAGGTAAGCCGGTCCACCAGGCGGCTGGTGTGGGCGGCATGCAGGTAAAGAACCGACGGCTCGGCCGAATCGTATTGGTAGCTGATGGGAACTACCTGGGGTACCCCATCGGCAATAAAACCTACATGGGCCACTAGGCCGGCGGCCAGGATGGCCGCGCACTCATCGGGAACGGCGCGGACGGGAAGCTGGCGAATCTGCACGGATTCAGGAAGCATGATTTGTCCTTGGCTGCTGCTATCTTACCCCAGCAGGAGCACGGAACCGCCCGGAGGTATCGCCTATTTGGCGAGAGCCGCCAGCAGTTCCTGTTTCTTTTCTTCCGGCAGGAACGAAGCCGCGAACGAGTTGCGGGCCAACTGCCGCAGCTCTTCTTCCGAAAAGGCGAATAGTTCCCGCGCCAGCGCGTACTCGCGGACGAGCGAGGTCTGGAACATCTCGGGATCGTCCGTGTTCAGCACCACGCAGGCTCCGGCATCGAAGTAGTGCCGCAGCGGATGCTGGCGAAGAGACGGGCAGCAGCCGGTTCGCAGATTGCTGCTGAGGCAGATTTCGAGAGGAATCCGGCGGGCGGCCACTTCACGCAGCAGACCATCATCGTCGACCAGCGTGAGAGCGTGCCCCAGGCGTTCGCTGCCGATCGCGAGCGCGCCGCGAATCGACTCCGGCCCGGCGCTTTCGCCCGCGTGGCAGGTAAGCCGCAAGCCGTTCTCGCGTGCCAGCCGGTAGACCTCGCCAAAGAGCTCGGGCGGGCCACGGCGCTCGTCGCCGCCAAGTCCGAAGCCGACGACGTTGTGCCGGCGGAGCTCGATCGCCTTCTCCACGACTTTGCGTGCTTCTTCCACCCCGAAGTGGCGCACCGCATCGAAGATCCAGCCGAGCGAGACGCCGAAGTCGCGCTTGCCCCGCGCCCGGCCCCGCTCCATACCCTCAAACAGCGGCTCTAACTGCTGGCCGCGCCAGAAGATGACACCCACGGATACATACACTTCCGCGTGCAGCACATGCTCGGCAGCGAGTTTCTGGATAAGGCGGTAGGTGATGAGCTCGTAGTCCTCAGGCGTGCGCAGGCGCTCGGTCACGGCCTTGAAGGCCAGCAGAAAGCCGGTGAAATCCTTGTACTCATAGAGCGCCCGCGCCTCTTCCAGGGAGAAGACGCGCCCGCTGTCTTCGAGGTTGCGATAGCGATTGTTGGCCGTGGGCAGCGGAGTGTTGTGCCGCCGGCTCAGCTCGGAGAGCGTCTCGGGCGAAACCGAGCCCTCCAGGTGGAGGTGCAGTTCGGCCTTGGGAAGGGAGAGGATGAAGGCCTCGTCCCCATGCACGCTGTTTCGCCGTTCGCCGTTCGTTCCGGAATCCTTGTGGAAGGTTCAAAGTTTCATGGTTTCAAGGTTTCAAAGTTTCAAAGTTGAGGCACCCGCGAGCGCCTTGAAACTTTGAAACCTTGCCACCTTGAAACCTGAGTGTTAGCGCTTCGACTGGCCGCGGACCATCTTCTTCATCTTGCGCTTGCCTTCGCCGCGGGCGTGCGTGCGTTTGCCGACCGGCTTGGCCGTCTCCGCCTTCTTGCGCATGACGCGCTTTGCCTTCTTGCGTTCCGTCTTATCGGTAATTGCCTTGGTATTTGCCATTAGCCATCCTGGTTAATTTTAGGATCACAACAAGTTTCCAGTCGCAATCGTGAAACGTGCAACGAGAAACGTGAAACGATTTACGCCTTGTCCAGCTGCGCGTACTTCTCCACCAGCTTCTTCAAGCCGTAGCGAGAAAATTGTACCGTAATCTTGGCGTCGTCACCGTCGCCTTCGCGCATGTGCACGACGCCTTCGCCATATTTCGGGTGTCTCACCCGGTCGCCCTTGCGAAAGCCCCGCTTGCCGGACGCGGCCGGTGTGCCCAGCGGCGACGCGGCGGAATGCCCTCCCGGAAGCTGCGGCAGGGTGAACTTCTTGCCGCGCGAGGCGAAGAACTCGGCGATATTCTCGACCGAGTTGTACGCGGGCCCTGTGTATGTCGGTTTGCGGCGGGCGGTCGCAGCTGCTCGCTCCAGGCCGGCAGAGACTGGTCTTCATTCTCGTAATCGAAGTGTGACCGCCGGGGGCCGGGGTCCGCGGAAGCCTTCTCCGTGTAGCTGTCGCGGTGCCGGCGTCCGGGTGAGCCGAGGTCTTCCAGCAGCTCTGCCGGAACCTCCTCCAGGAAGCGCGAAGGAAGGGTCGGCTCGCCATATTCACTGCCGTAGCGGCGGCGCTCGGCGGCGCGCGAGAGTACCAGGGTATCCATGGCGCGGGTCATGCCAACATAGCAGAGGCGGCGCTCCTCTTCGATGTCGTCGGGCGCGAGCAACGTACGCGAGTGCGGAAACAGGTTCTCCTCCATCCCGACCAGGAACACCAGCGGGAACTCCAGTCCCTTGGCGGAGTGCAGGGTCATCAGCGTGATCTGCTGCGAGGCGTCGTACTGGTCGGCGTCGCTGACGAGCGCGGCGTGATCGAGGAATTCGCCCACGGTCTCGCCGCGGTCGCGCGAGTCCAGGGCGGCGTTGAGCAGCTCGCGCAAGTTCTCCATGCGCTGCTCGGCCTCGGGCGTTTCTTCCCCCTCCAGCGCGCGAATGTAGCCGGTGCGATCGAAGAGGAACTTGAGCAGCTCTGCCGTGCTGGCGCCTTCAGGAGCCCGCGTCCGGTCGGAATCTGCCTCGGGGAACTCGGCGCTTGCCGAGCGAATTGCCCCGTCGCGGTCTGTTCCCTGTGAGTCCGATGGACGGCCGGGGGCGGCCGCTGCGCCTGCTGTTTCTGTTTCCATCGTGTCTCCAGCTGCGCCATTGAACATAGCGGGATCGAAGCCCACATCCGGGTGCTCCTCGGCGAACTCCGCGATCGCGTCGGCTGGACTTGGAAAGTCCAGGCCCTGTTGCTCGCCGTCCTCGGCCTCCAGCGGAACCTCTATGGCGGCCGGTGCGGTTTCCCCTTCCGCGGATAGCGTGCCGCCATTCGCTGTGGCGGCCAGCGGGGTCCCCGGCAAGCGCTCTGTTCGCGCTTGCTGGGGTGAGAGCCGCTCGGCGAAGGTGCCGGCCAGCATGGCGCGCGCGTCTTCGATGATTTCGCGAAAGCCCGTGAGCGCCGCGGTGGCGCGCTGGGAGAGCAGCTTGCGCTCGATGGCCTCGCCAATCGCGCACCACATGGAAACGCCCGTCTCCAGCGCAATGCGCTCGATGGTTTCCATGGTGGTCTTGCCGATGCCGCGCACCGGATTGTTGACGACGCGCAAGCAGAGCCACCGAGTCATCCGGGTTGAGGATGAGCTTGAGGTAGGAGATCATGTCCTTGATCTCCGCCCGCTCATAAAACGAGAAGCCGCCGACCACGTGATAGCTGAACGCCGTAGCGGCGCATGGCTTCCTCGAAGAGGCGCGACTGCGCGTTGGTGCGATAGAGCACGGCGGCGCGCACGTTTTCTCCCCGCTCCACCTGCTTCTGGATGTACTTCGAGATGAAATCGGCGGCGAAGAGCGCCTCGTTTTCGCCATCCGGAGCTTCGTAATAGCCGATGCGGGCACCGCCCTGGCGCGCGGTCCACAGGCGCTTGCCCTTGCGCTTGAGGTTGTTGGCCACCACGGCCGAGGCCGCCTGCAGAATGGTGGCGGTGGAGCGGTAGTTCTGCTCGAGGCGAATGATTTTGGCTTCGGGAAAATCCTGCTCGAACTCCAGGATGTTGCGAATGTCGGCGCCGCGCCAGGAGTAGATCGACTGATCTTCGTCGCCCACCGCGCAGACGTTGTGTCCCTCGCCGGCCAGCAGGCGCATGATTTCGTACTGCGGGCGGTTGGTGTCCTGGTACTCATCTACCAGCAGGTAGCGCCAGCGGCGCTGGTATTTTTCGCGCACCTCGCCGACGCCCTTCAGCAGGCGCAGGGTTTCCAGCAGCAGGTCGTCGAAGTCGAGCGCGTTGGCCTTGGCCAGCTCCTGGCGGTAGAGCTTGTAGACTTGCGCGACCTTTTCCGTCTTGGGATCGGCCGAGCGCAGGTAGTAGTCCTGCGGATCGAGCATGTGATTCTTCGCCCAGGAGATCAGCGAGAGAATGCTGCGCGGGGTCAGCTTCTTGTCGTCCAGCCCGAGGCGGCGAATCACCGACTTGACGACCATCTCCTGGTCTTTTTCGTCGTAGATGACGAAGTCGCGGCGCATGCCCTGGCCGTTGACCTGGAGCGCTTCGATGTCGCGCCGGAGAACACGCACGCACAGGGAATGAAAGGTCGAGATCAGCGGCTTAGACAGGCTGTGGCCGCCCGCCAGTTGCGCCACCCGTTCGGCCATCTCGCTGGCCGCTTTGTTGGTGAAGGTCATGGCCAGAATGGAATTCGGGGCGACGCCGAGGTTCTCGATCAGGTGGGCAATGCGGTAGGTGATGACGCGGGTCTTGCCGCTGCCGGCTCCGGCCAGAATCAACACCGGTCCGTCGACGGCTTCGACCGCCTCGCGCTGCCGCTGATTCAGCTTGTCGAGAAGATGCTGCAAAAGGGGGACCTTAATTTCAATAGGGACAAAAGAGAGTAAGTGAGAACTCTGTCGCCCCTACGGGGCTTCTCTTGTGAAACTTTTTCGCGTAGGACGTCTGGATTATCCCACTTTACCCAGGGCTCGCGCCCTGGGCTATTATCTTCAGCCCGCTTCGCAGGCTGGGGCTTTCAGGTGGAGTCAAAAACCGGGCTGTTGGTCGGAGCCGAATCCAACGATTCGTAACCACAAGATGGGGAATATAGCTCGCGTGCGCACCAACTTTCCGTCCGAACCCTAGCAACCTGCGAACGAGATTTGAAACTAAACCCCAAATTCACATCGCGGCTCAAGTTCAGGGCGTCAATTCGGCTTGCGGCTGTCGTGCTCGGCCATGTCCCGTCGGTCGATTCGCGCTTCATTTTGCACTCGGGGCACGGGCAGATCTGGCGCAGGTAGCTCCAGGTGTAAATGCCGTGCTGATGGCCGTCGTTCCAGACAAAGTTGATGGCGTACTTGCCCACCGGCTTCACCTCGGTCGGCCGCGCCGGGGCTTGAACATGGGCAACTGCCCGGCGACGGGCTGGGGCGGGTCTCCCGGCTGGCGGCCATCCTTGGCGCGCTCGCCGTTGCAGAGCGCGCAGGGGCAGGCTTCACGCAGGTAGGTGAAGGTGTAGCTGCCGCGGTGGCCGTCCTTCCACTCGATCTCCACGCCGGTGCCGGAGGTCTTGTTGACCTTGACGGACTTGGGGTCTTCTGCCAGGGACATATAAGTCAGTATCGCATACGCGAAATACTCAGTGCCTGCTCGGCAGAAGCCGGCTGGGAAATACTCAATAGCGCGTAAAATATGGGGCGCTGTCTTCGGGGGATGCCGTGGCCGAGTCCGTGCCTTTGCTGATGATTGAGTTTCTCTCCTGGGTCTCGAGCCGCGCTCGTACCTACGCGGAGACGATGGATGCCTGGCGGAGTCACTGTCCGAGGCAGACCATCTGGGAAGACGCGCAGATCGAAGGCCTCGTCCAGCTTGAGGGCACGGGGAACACGAACGAGCGCAAGGTGGTGCTTACCGAGCAGGGCAGAGCTTTGCTCAATGGCAATGCTTAGCCGCCGAGAGAAGCATGCTCCAAGGGCAAGCCTGGGTTGCGGAATGCACGCTTCTTCCAGTAAAATCTATGTTTTGGGTGCCAGCCGTCTGCTTTCCAGTGCGTTCCCGGCGATCACCGGGGTGCTGTTTGCTGGGAGTGTTGAAACCTGCGGCTGTTGACCAACCCGAGGGCTGCGAGTCGGCGGCGACGGGACTCCGGTGAGACTGACAGCGGTCAGATCCCATCCAACTGAGACTCTGGAGAGATCATATGGCACGGGTTTGTGAAGTCTGCGGCAAAGGTCCGCAATTCGGCAATAACATCTCGCACGCGCATAACGTGACCAAGCGCCGCTGGAACGTCAACCTGCGCCCGGTCAAGGCCAAGGTCCAGGGTGGCAACGCCAAGAAGATGCGCGTTTGCGCCAAGTGCCTGCGCTCGGGCAAGGTCACCAAAGCCTGAATCAGCGGCGTACTCCCGCCAAGCGCGGCGAACACAGATTTACCCCCGCCTCCAGCCAGGCGAAGCCTCCGCAAAGCGGAGGCTTTTTTTGTGTGTCGCGGATGATGCAGGAAGTTGGTAAGCAGCACAACATCGTACCTGCTGCCGACGAAATCAGCATCGAAAGTCTTCCTTCGACCGTCCGCTAACGGCTGTCATGCCCTGACACAGAGTCATCCGACTCTCAGGTCATGCATAGAAGATATCCCTGAGATCGACAGTCAAAACACCGGCGTAGCGCCTGAGATATGCGCTTGTCGTCGAGTTAGGTTTGAACTCTGGGCCAAATAGGTTGATACTTGTTCAACTCAGACTGCAACCGGTATCGAGAGGACCTTTTTTGTCCCCCGCCGGGCTCCCCGGAGAAGCGCGATCGCGTTGGGCGGGTGACCGACAGGAGCGGCCGGAGGTTTGGGAACTTGAGGGAGCTCCTCTTCCGCGCGGCAGGCACGGCCAATGCGGTTGCGGTGGAAGCGGAAAGGCGCTCTGGAGGAGAAGCCGAGCATGGCAACAGCTGGCGTAGCAAAGAGTGCAGCCCCGAACAAGCTGGATTTTATCCGCCATACGTTTGGCGTGCCGCTGGCGGTCGTGCTGACCGCCGCCATCTGGTTCATGCATACGCCCGTCGGACTGTCCGTACAGGGACAGCGAGCACTGGCGCTGTTCGTCGGAATCTTCGTGCTTTATCTGTCGGAAGCCATACCATTGGCCGTCAGCAGCCTGCTGGTAGTTCCGGCCGCGGTCCTGATGGGCATCATCAACGTAGGCGGAGCCCTGTCGGGATTCGCGAATCCTTCGGCCTATCTGATTCTGGGCGCCTTCGTGCTGGCGACTGGGATGGTCAAGACCGGGCTTGCCGAGCGCATCACCTACCTGATTCTGTCGAAGACCGGCTCTTCCCCGATGAGAATTACTCTGGGGATCACGATTGCCAATATCGTGATTGCCTTTCTGGTCCCGTCGACCACGGCGCGCACCGCCATTCTGCTGCCGATCTGCATGGGAATCATCAGCCTGTTCTCGTCGCAGGGACGATCGAACTTTGCCATCGCCATCCTGCTGATCTCGTGTTTCACCAACTCGACCATCGGCGCGGGCATTCTTACGGCAACCGTTCCCAACCCCGTGACGGTCGCCTTCCTGGCCAAGACCGGACGGATGGTGACCTATGTGGACTGGCTGATTTACGGCTTTCCCACGGCGCTCATCATGACCTTGTTCACCTGGTGGTTCGTGGTGAAGGTGTACAAGCCGGAAGCAGCCGGCAATCCCGCCGAAGTGGACCGCGTTATCCGGGAACGGCTGCAGAAGATGGGAAAGACAACCTCGGCCGAGTGGCGCGCGCTGTCCATCTTCCTGCTCATTACCTTCCTGTGGGCCACCCAGAATTTCACCAAGCTCGACACGACTGTTGTTTGCCTGCTGGGCGACGTCCTGCTGTTTGTGCCGAAGTTCGGAGTGATCAGCTGGGAGGATGCCAACAAGGGCGTCTCCTGGCAGGTCCTGCTGATTGCCGGCGGCGGGATTTCTCTCGGCGAGATCCTGATGAAGACCGGAGCGGCTAAGTGGCTGGCCACCACCATCTTCAACATGCTCGGATTGGGGGGAGCATCTACGCTTCTGGTGCTGATCGTCATCATGTTCATCGTGCAGTACATGCACTTCTTTTTCTCGACGACGGTGGCCATGGCGACGGCGCTGATGCCCATCGTGCTGGCGATGGCCGAAACCGCCCACCTCAACCCGCTGGTGCTGGCCCTGCCCGCAGGCATGATCATCGGGGGCGGTCCTCTGCTGATGTTCTATAACACCTTGCCCAACGTGGTCGTGTACGGCACCGGTAAGCTGCGCGTGGAAGACTTCCCCAAGGTGGGCATTGTGCTGTGCGCCGTTGCCTGCCTGCTCTATGCTCTGACGGCTGCCACCTACTGGCGTTGGCTGGGCCTGTTTTAGGAACCGGTTCCGATACCCCGGCAATAAAGACCAAACGGTTCATTGCTGGGGCCTCTCCTTGACGGACGTTGGACAACTCAAAAGGGCCTCGGCCGAGCCGGGGAGGGCACCCGCCATAAAGCAGTTGCCGAACTGCAGCTCCCCTTTGTATCCTTTTCAATCGCTGGACCTTGAAGAATTTTCTCCAAGGCCTTTTCGCCTCATTTTTTTTGCCTTAACGAGGCGAATTGTGATATCCGTCATTCCAATTCGTGGCGTATTCCTCTAAGATTACCGACTGAGCAACTCGGTTTTCGGCTGAGGGGTTCCCCTGAGGACTTCTTTCTCCCAAGTCAACAGGGCCGAATCAAGGTGAAAGTTCTGTAATGAGGAGGACGGCTACGGTCGAAACACCGGAAGGAATCAGCAGCGTGAATTCCGGATCCACCCCGGCGGGGGATGCTTCCAGCCGGCAAGCGATGCCTGGACAACCGCCGCACAAACGCCAGCACACGATCCGATACCGGCTTGCCTGGCTGGTGCTGGTCTGCGTTGTGCCGGTGTGGCTTACGGCCGGCTTCCTGGTCTACTCCTCGTATCAGGAAAAGCGGCGCGCCATGGAGAGCAGCGTCAAGGAAACCGCGCGGGCGCTGTCGCTGGTGGTTGACCGCGAGTTGGCCAACATACAAGCAAGCCTGACGGCTCTGGCGACTTCACCTTCTCTGGCCTCCGACGATCTGGCCGGCTTCCATCGCCAGGCGAAGTTGGTTTTGGGCGATTATCCGGGCGGCGACATCATTCTGGCGGACGCCACCGGGCAGCAGCTCGTCAATTCCTATGTGCCCTTCGGCAAGCCATTGCCCAGGCGCAACGTTCCCCAGTCGGTGCGCAACATTTATGCCACCGGCCGGCCGGTGATCAGCAACCTGTTCAAGGGAGCCGTCACTGGACGATACATGTTGAGCGTGGACGTCCCGGTGTTCCGCGGCGGACAAGTGGTTTACGACTTGGCCCTTACCTTGCCCGCTAACCGCCTTCTGCCGGTGCTTTCCCAGCAGCGCATTTCACCGGACTGGACGATTTCCATCTACGACACCAACTTGGTCATGGTGGCCCGCACGCGTTCGCCTGAGAAGTATGTCGGAATGCAGAGCAGTCTTGAGTTGGCGAAGCGACTGACAGGAACCGACGAAGGGGCGGTAGAGCTTCCGAATAAAGAAGGCGTAGAGACCATCGCTCTCTTCAGCCGATCCGAGAAAACCGGGTGGACGGCCGTTATCGGAATTCCGCAGACAATCTTCATCGCCGATGTCTGGCGGTCGCTGCGATGGGCTATCGGCGCAGTCCTGTTGCTTTCCATCACCGGATTCGGCCTGGCTCTGCTTCTGGCGCGGCGAATGGCTGGCTCCGTTGAAGCCTTGATTGCCCCGGCGCTGGCGCTGGGAAGCGGTGTGCCGGTTGACATAGGCCAACTTGACTTGGCGGAGACCAACAAGGTCGGGCAGTCATTGTTACAGGCATCGAAGCTGCTACAGCTGCGCGCCGCGGAGCGAGAGCGGGCGGAGGCGGTAAGGCGGCAGGCGGAAGCATTAGAGCGCTCCAACCTGGCGCTGCAACGCCGGGAAGCCGATGCCCGGCTTCATGCCGCTGAGTTATCGGCCATCATCACGGAACGCAAAGCCGCCGAGGAGGCGCAGCGCGGCAGCGAGGAGCGCCTGCGATTGCTGGGCGACAATCTGCCCAACAGCGTGGTCTATCAGTACACGCATGAAGCGGACGGCACGCCGCGTTATCTCTACGTCAGCGCCGGCATCGAACGGCTCAGCGGCGTAAAGGCCGCAGATGTGATCCGCGACGCCGGGACGCTTCATCGCCAGTTCCTCCCCGGGGAGTTGCCCGCGCTGCTGGAGGCCGAGCGGGTTTCCGCCCGCGACCTGTCCGTATTCGAGCGTGAGGCGCAGATGCGGTTGCCCGATGGGCAGCTTCGCTGGATGCACCTGTTGTCGCGTCCTCGCCGCCTGCCGGATGGGCGCACGGTCTGGGACGGAGTGCAGACGGATATCACCGAGCGCAAGCGGGCTGAAGCCGAACTGAAGCAGGCCAGATCGCAAGCCGAACGCAGCACGGCCCAACTGCGGACGATTCTCGATAACATGACGGAGCGCCTGTACGTCTGTGATCACGAAGGCAAGATGGTCATGCTGAACGAGGCGGCGCGAGCGACATACGGCCTCAGCGATGGAACTTTTCCACCGCAGGTCTCCGATCTGGATGAGTTGGTTGAGGTGTCTGAACTGGATGGCCGCCCAGTACCTCTGCCGGAGTGGCCCATTTCGCGGATCCTGAGTGGGAAGCAAATCCGTGGCCTGGAACTTCGGGTGCGTTCCAAAGTGACCGGCAAGGAGTTCATCTTCAGCTACAACGGCGCACCGATCCGCGATGCCGGCGGCAACATCGTCATGGCGGTGTTTACCGCTGAGGACATTACCGACCGCAAACGGGCCGAGAAGACCCTGATCCGCAGCGAAAAGCTGGCCTCGGCGGGGCGAATGGCCGCGACCGTGGCGCACGAGATCAACAATCCGCTGGAAGCCATCAGCAACGCGGTCTACCTGGCGTGGATGGACAAATCCATTTCCCAACAAGCCAAGGCCCACCTCGATATCGCCGTCCAGGAGCTGCACCGAGTCGCCCACCTGGCGCAAAGGACACTGGGCTTCTACCGCGAGTACACGACGCCGGGATTGGTCAACCTAAGCGGCACGGTTGACAGCGTGGTCGAACTTTTTGCTCCCCGCCTGCGGTCGCGCGGAATCGCCATCGAAAAGCGCTACGCCGAGGTGGAAAAGATCAACGCCGTCGATGGCGAGATTCGGCAGATCGTCTCCAACCTGCTGTCCAACAGTTTCGACGCGATGGAAAAAGACGGCAGGATCCTGTTCCGGATTAAACCGTGTTCCTGGAGCGGTTGCCGGTCGGTTCGCTTCACCATCGCGGACACCGGAACGGGCATCGCGCGCGAGCGTATGGGGAATATCTTCGAGCCGTTTTTCACCACCAAGGAAACGGTTGGAACGGGTCTGGGGCTCTGGGTGACAAAAGAACTGGTGCAAAAACACGGCGGCACTATACGGGTTCGCAGCAAGCCCGGAAAAGGAACCGTGTTCTCGATCAACTTTCCCATAGCGGAGCAAAACAGCGGAGCAGCCGAACGCGCCTCGGCAGTGAGCGCGCCCCGGGCAAACTGACGTCCATCAGTGTCCGAATCAGTCACGCAACCGTTGACCCCGCAAAACTTTCCGGCAAGCGAATAGCAGCAGGGTTGCAATGTTATTTTTCGCTGACCGAGCGCACTTCCGGTCATTTCCCCGAGAGGGCCGCCGCGCTTTCCGGCTTGCGAATCTGGGCTGCGCCTTCTGTGCCTTCCTTATTGAGCTGCTCGAGGTTCTGGCCCTTCGGTTCAATCCCGAACCAGATCGTAGCCAGGCCCATAATCACGCTACCTGCGCCCAGGAAGAGCCACATTCCGGCAAAGTGGCCGGCACCCACGAAAAGGCCGACAGCGCCTGCGCCAATCGCGCCGCCAATGCGTCCCAGGCCCATGGCGGTCGAGGCCCCCAACACGCGCACGTGCAGGGGGAAAACCTCCGGCGTATAGATCGTTGCGCCGCACACGCCTATTTCACTGAAAAGCCGGATCAAACAGGCGATCCATAACAATTGGGATGCCGTCGTGGCCACGCTGCCGCAGCAAATCGCAATGCCTGACACCGTGAAACCCACCACGATGAAGAGCTTTCTCCCCACCTTCTCACTCAGGAAATACACCATGAAGCGTCCGACAATGGAGAGGAGGGAGATGTACAGCATGTAGGTGACCGCTTGCTTGAGGGTCGTGCCGTAGAGCTGCATGAAAAGCTTAGGCAGCCAGGTGGTGAGAGCCCAGGCCGCCATCTGCGGCAGTATCCAGAGCAGCCAGGTATGAATCGTGCGCTGTCGCATTTGCGGCGTAAACAGGTCACGGAAGACCGCCGGGGGAAGCATCGGCAGCGGCGGCTCGTTCTGCACCGCAATGCGGGAGCGCTCGATTGCCTCATCGGAGATTTGAAGGTAGTTAAGCGCCTTTCTGGCTTCGGCAAAGCGGCCGCGATTGGCCAGCCACCTGGGAGATTCGGGCACATTGCGCCGGATCCAGAAGGTCAGCAAAGCCGGCAGCACGAATGCAAAAAACAGTCCCCGCCAGCCCCATCTCGGAAGGATAAAGAGCGAGACAGCAGAAATGAGTAAGGTCGATACCGGCCAGGCTATGGGCATTGCGCCCGTGGAATAGCCGCGAATGCGCGCTGGAGCAAATTCGGCCAGAATGGAAGCATCAACGGGCACCGCCCCGCCGATTCCTACTCCGGCGACGAAGCGCGCGCCGATCAGAAAAGCCAGGGTGGGTGCAAAACCGCAAATGCCAGAAAAAACCGAGAACATCAGGAGAGTCACGGTAAAAGCGATTTTGCGGCCCCACTTGTCGGCGATCCATCCCCAGATAAAGGACCCGGTGGTCATACCGATCAAGGATGCGAAGCCCAACAAGCCCAATACCTCCGGCTTGGCGTGGAACTCCTTGCCGATGCCCGGTATGACGAATCCCAACATGTAGGCGTCGCCGGCATCGAACAAAGACGCCAAAGCGGTAATAATGATGACCCCGATCATCGGGCGGGTTACCGGCGATTGATCAATCGCGTGTCCGACGGTCCGGTAGGTGAGCGTTTCGCCGCCGCTGGCCTGTTGGTCCTGCCGCATGGATTGCCCCCTTCTTTGGCTTCGCACTGTATCCAAAGAAGCCGGGACAATCAATCACGAATTACGATCGGAATCGAGCGCCGGGCATGCCGGCGCCTGGGCGGTCAGTGAATGGCCGGTTCGGGCACCGGCTCCTGCCCTTCGAGGAAGTCGAAATCGCAGCCCTCGTTGGCCTGCCTGACGTGCTGGGCGAACATCAGTCCATAACCGCGCGGAATGCGCGGCGGAGGCTGTACCCAGGCGGCGTGCCGTTTCCTCATCTCCTCCTCTGAAACCGCCAGATGGATGGAGCGCTCAGCGACATCGATTTCGATTCGATCCCCAGTGCGAACCAACGCCAGCGGGCCGCCGACGTAAGCTTCCGGGCAGATGTGCAGTACGCAGGCGCCGTAGCTGGTGCCGCTCATGCGGGCGTCGGAGAGACGCAGCATGTCGCGCACGCCCTGGTTTACCAGCTTCTTGGGAATCGGCAGCATTCCCCATTCCGGCATTCCCGGCCCGCCCTGCGGACCGGCATTGCGCAGTACCAGGACGTGGTCGGGGGTCACGTCCAGATCCTCGCGCTCGATCTGCTCCCCCATTTCTTCGTAACTGGAAAAGACCAACGCCGGACCAGAATGTTTAAGGAAGCGCGGATCGCAGGCTGAAGGTTTCATGACGCATCCTTCGGGAGCGATATTGCCGCGCAGCACGGCCAGGCCTTCGCCGCTTGAAATGGGATTGTCGAGCGAACGGATTACGTCGGCATTCCATACCTGGGCGCCTTCCAGGTTTTCGCCCAGAGTCTTGCCGGTAACGGTGATCAGGCTCAAGTCCAGCTTGGGCGCAATCTGCGCCAGCAGGGCGTTCATTCCGCCGGCGTAAAAGAAGTCCTCCATGACGTAAGCGCCGGAGGGTCGGACATTGGCCACGACGGGAATTCCGCGAGAGAGTTCATCGAAGCGATCGAGCGTCAGGTTGATTCCCGCCCGCCGCGCCATGGCGATCAAATGGATGAACGCATTGGTCGAGCCGCCGATGGCGGCATGCACGATGATGGTGTTGTCAAATGCCTTGGCCGTAAGAATCTCCGCCGGACGAAGATCTTCCCACACCATCTCCACGATTCTGCGGCCGCACTCGGCGGCCATTCGTGGATGGCCCGCGTCCGCCGCCGGGATCGACGATGAGCCGGGGAGCGACATGCCAAGCGCCTCCGCCAGCGAGGTCATGGTGGCGGCCGTTCCCATGGTCATGCAGATGCCGTGCGAGCGCGCGATGCCGCTCTCTATCTCATCCCAGTCCCGGTCCGTGATCTTGCCGGCGCGCTTTTCGTCCCAAAACTTCCAGACGTCGCTGCCGCTGCCGAGCGAGGTGCCATGCCAGTTCCCGCGCAGCATGGGACCGGCGGGGAAGTAAATTGCGGGCACGCCCGCGCTGATGGCGCCCATCAACAGCGCCGGAGTGGTCTTGTCGCAACCGCCCATCAGCACTACGCCGTCCACCGGATTCGAGCGGATGGACTCCTCCACCTGCATCGCCAGAAAGTTGCGGTACATCATGGTGGTCGGCTTGACGAACATCTCGCCCAGGGCCATGACGGGAATCTCGATGGGAAAACCCCCGGCCTGAAGAACGCCGCGCTTGATGTCTTCGACGCGCTGCTTGAAATGCGAGTGACACTGGTTGAGGTCGTCCCAGGTATTGAAGATGGCGATTGCCGGACGGCCCGCATAGTCCTCGGCCGAGTAGCCCATCTGCTTCAAGCGGGAACGATGGCCAAAGGAGCGCAAATCCTGCGGGCCCCACCAGCGGCTGCTGCGCAACTGCGCGGGCGAAATACGCGGTCGAGTTTTAGGCATGCCGGCGTCCTTGGACGACTGTAGTCGTAGAGCTTACCATTGCATACAATGGCGGCTGCTTCAATACTCTGAATAGCCGGGTGAGGGCGGCTGCCTGTGAGGTGAACGGGCAGCCTGTGACGACTGTCACAGCCAGCCCCAATCCCATCGACTAATCTCCTCCCACCCGCGACAAAGGTGCCACTTTCGCACGGGAGCTGTTTCCGACGAGGTGGGATTGACGGGGATTTAGGGTCTGTTAACACTTATAGAACGGCAGCGACGGGAGCGGATTTATCCGAGCGCTAGGAGCAGGAGTGGCAAATACTGAAGTATTTTAGCGACGAGCGACAACGCGATCGGGAAAATCCGCCCGTCCGCAGGGTTGCGGCGAAAATCGGCCCAGACTTCGTTGTCGCCCTCGAGCATGGAATCACCATGCTCCTCGGACTCCGCCTCGTCTGAGCCGATTTTCGCTCGCAACGCTGCTCGTCCTATAAGGGTTAACAGACCCTAACCCTAGAAGAGCTATTCTGACCAGCATTCCATCGCCGCGAACTCCGCCCTGGGGGCATCTTGAATGCAGCCATGCGCGATGGCTGCCGGGGTCATATACTGGAACACCACAACCACCACAGCAAGAGGAGAAGACAATGGCCGGAACGGAAGCTGCGACTCGCAAGCTGACCATGCAGGACATCCGCGAAGCCGCGGAGCGTCTGAAGAACTGGGGGCGCTGGGGCGCGAACGACGAAATTGGCACGCTGAACTTCACCCAGCCGGAAGACATCGTCGCCGCCGCGCGGCTGGTGCAGAGGGGCAAGGTCATTTCGCTGGCGCTGCCTTATGACAACAATGGGCCGCAGGGCGCCAAGACAAAGTACCCGGCGATTGGCCGCTTCAATCCTGTTCACCTCATGCTGCGCGCCGGCACGGACGCCTATTCGGGCGTGCTGGACCACCGCAAGATTCGCGGCGCGGACGATCTCGTCATCATGCCGCTGCAGTGCGGCACGCAGTGGGACGGGCTGGGACACATCTTCTACGGCGATCACATGTGGAACGGCTACGATTGCCGCACCGTGACCTCCTTCGGCGCGCAGAAGTGCGGCATCGAGAAGACCAAAGAAAAGATGATCGGCAGGGGCGTGCTCTTCGATATGCCCGAAGATGCTCGGCATGGAGTGCCTGCCCGACGGCTTCGGCGTCACCAACGAGATGCTGGACAAAGCGGAAAAGCACTTCGGCGTGCAAGTGCGCCGTGGCGATTTCCTCTTCGTGCGCACCGGCCAGATCGATGCCATGCTCGCCGGCCATACCTGGGACGGCTATTCGGGCGGAGACGCGCCCGGACTGGCCTTCGAAACCCTGGATTGGCTGCACAAGAAGCAGGTCGCCGGGATCATAACCGATACCTGGGGCGCCGAGGTTAGGCCGAACAATAGCGACGAAGCCAATCAGCCGTGGCACTGGATCGCCATCCCCATCATCGGTCTCACGGTAGGCGAAATCTTCTGCCTGGGCGAGCTGGCCAAGGATTGCGCTGGAGACAAACGCTACGAATTCATGTTCGTCGGACCGGCGATACCCATCACCGGAGCCGTCGGTTCGCCGGTGAATCCCTTGGCTATCAAGTAGGAGTGCTTTGTCCCCGGCAATCGCCAGAGGCCCCAGCGAAGGAAGATTTTCATTCGCCGCGGTGAAATACGCGTTTGCCGGGAAATGAGTCGCGCAGCGGTGTTCACGGCCTGCCAATCATGGCGAAGGCGAATAGCAGGATTTGTTTTCCATAGAAGATGGAAAGAGAGGAGTGTTTGGGATGAAAGAGGTGACGGGCGCGCAGGTACTGGCTGAGATGCTGGAAGAGTATGGGGTTACGCATTTGTTCATGGTGCCGGCCATCCTGCGCCGGACCCTGCTGGAGATGGAGAAGCGGACGAAGATCAAGGTGGTTCGCACGCATGGCGAGAAATCGGCCGTCTACATGGCCGACGGCTATGCCCGCGCTTCGGGCCGTCCGGGCATCTGCGGCGCGCAGATCGTCGGCGCGCTCAACATTGCCGCCGGCTTGCGCGACGCCTGGCTGGCGCATTCGCCGGTCATTGCCTTCACCGGCGGGCGCGATCCCAGGACCAAGTTCCGGAAGGTCTACCAGGAAGCCGATGACGTTCCCTCCTTCGAGCCGGTGACGAAGTTCAACGCCACGGTCGACTCCGTCGAGCGCTTCCCCGACATGCTGCGGCAGGCTTTCCGCGTGGCCGTTTCGGGAACGCCGGGGCCGGTGCATCTGCAGTTCCGCGGCAACGAGGGCCAGGTCGACAGCGAGTCGGCGGCGATGGAGCCGTTGTGCGAGACGCTCTACTCGCAGGTGCCACCCTTCCGTCCGGAGCCTGAGCTGAGCAGCATCCTGGCCGCTCTGGAGTTGTTGCAGAAGGCGGAGCGGCCGCTCATCGTGGCCGGCGGCGGCGTGCGCTGGTCGGGCGCGGGCAAGGAAATGGTAGCGCTGGCCGAGGCCTTGGGCATTCCTGTCGCGACTTCGCTCAATGGCAAAGGCACGATTCCGGGCTGCCATCCGCTGTCGGTCGGGGTCATGGGAAGCTATTCGCGCGAAAGCGGCCAACCGGGTGGTGCAGCAGGCCGACCTGATTTTCTACGTCGGCAGCGAGGCCGGCGGCATGACCACGAATTTCTGGACCGTGCCGGCGGTGGGTGTTCCCGCGATTCAGGTGGATATCAATCCCGAGGTGCTCGGCCGCACCTATCCGCTGAAGGCGGCGATCTGCGGAGACGTGAAAGTAACTCATGCAGCGCATGCTGGAGCATGCGGACCGGGCGACGGCCAAGCGGCGCGCGGCGTGGAACGAGACGACCGGTTCGATCTGCCGCGAATACTACGAAAAGTACAAGCCGATGTTCGAATCCGATGCCGTGCCGATTCGTCCGGAGCGCATCTGCCGCGAGTTGACGAAGCATTTGCCGGATGACTGCCATCGTCCTGGTGGACACCGGACATGCGGGCATGTGGATGGGCGGGATGTACGACACGCGCTCGCACTCGCAACTCTATCTCCGCAGCTCGGGACATCTGGGCTGGGCCTTCTCGGCCGGACTGGGCGCCAAGTGCGCCTGCCCGAACGCGTCCGGTGGTGGTGTTCACCGGCGATGCCGGCTTCTGGTATCACATCGCGGAGATCGAAACGGCGGCGCGGCGGGGCATCAACTCGGTGACGGTAGTGAACAACAATCACAGCGGCAATCAGTCGAAGCCGGGCTTCGACCGCGTGTACGGCGGGCAGCAGAGCGACTGGGCGCGGGAGATCTGGACCTTCAGCAAGGTGAATTTTGCCCGCATCGCCGAGGAGATGGGCGCGGTGGGCATCCGGGTGGAAAACGCCAAGGAGTTTCCCGGAGCGCTGGAGCGCGGCCTCAAGGCCAATCGTCCGGTCATCATCGACGTCGTGACCGACATCGAGGCCATCGCTCCCTTCCCGGTGGTGAAGTAGAGGTTCCGCCACTTCAGCAAGGCAGGCGGGCCGCCATGGTGGATCGCCTCCGCCGATACGGGAAGCTGAGAGGGAGCGCGGCGGGAACAGTGATTTAGCACGAAAGCGTCCGCGGATGAAAGTTCAGATTTTCAATCGTGGACGCCTGGAAGGGGCCCGGCTTGGAGAATGCAGCGACGGGTGTGGACCTTCGAGGCCCACATCTGTCGGCTGCACTCACAATTCAATCGTTGTTCTGGGGGAGCCATGCTGGAGTACCTTGATAAGCAGACGAAGCTCACGGGCAATCAATACAAGATCGTGACGGCGGCGATTCTTGGCGACATGCTGGAGTTCTTCGACTTCTTCCTGATCGGGTTCGTGCTCGCCATCATCATCAAGCCCTGGCACCTCACCTTCGGAATGTCGGCGCTCATTCTGCTTTCCTCCGGGGTCGGTGCCATTCTGGGTTCTTTCGCCTGGGGATACATTGCCGACCGTATCGGACGTAGAGCGGTGTTCATCGCCACCGTTCTTAATTTTTCGATTGCCACCGGTATTCTGGCGCTTACCCCGGACGATGGCTGGATCTTCCTCACGGTCTTCCGCTTTTTGACCGGCTTTGGGGTCGGAGGATTGTATTCAGTCGATATGCCGCTGGTGCAGGAGTTTGTCCCCAGCTCAAAGCGTGGGCTTATCAGCGGCATGATTACCTGCGCCGTGCCCATTGGCATCATGATGGGTTCCATTATGGGAGCTTTCCTCTCCCAGCGCATTGGCTGGCGGGGGATGTTCGCCGCCGGACTTTTGCCGGCTCTGATGACGCTCTTGATCCGGGCCTGGGTTCCGGAATCGCCGCGCTGGTTGGCTGGCCAGGGGCGCGCGGAGGAAGCCCGCAAGTCGCTGGCCTGGGCGCTGCAGGTCGCTCCCGAGAGCATTCCGCTGTCCGCCCTCGCCTTTCCGGTGCAGGAAAAGGCGCGCTTCCGGCAACTGTTGCAGTATCCGCGCAGTCTGGTCGTGTCATTCCTCGGGAGCCTGGGCGCGCAGACCGGCGTTTACGGAGTCAACCTGTGGGCTCCAACCTTGCTGCTCCTGGTGCTGCATACGACCGCTCAGCAAGCTTCGTTCTACATGATTTTCGTGGCCTGCGGCGGCTTTGCCGGACGCATTGCCTTTTCCATCCTGTCGGACGCGATTGGCCGCCGGAAGTCGGGTGCGCTGGTGGGCTTTGGCGCTGGCATTTTTGTGTCCCTGGCCGGCATCTTCTACAACGACTTCCTTGGCGGAGTCTCCCTCTTCTGGCTGTTTCTCATTGTTACGCACTTCTTTGGAGACGGCGGTTTCTCCATTGTGGGCCCGTACTCGGCGGAGGTCTGGCCTTCCAATATCCGGGCAACGGGGATGGGAGCAGCGTACGGGTTTGGCGGCATCGGCAAGATCATCGGCCCGCTGGGTTTGGCTATGATCGTCGGATCGTCGAATATCCTCAATCCCAAGGTCTCGATTCAACACCTCACTCCGGCGTTCATTTACCTGGGCGCCTGGTTTACGTTGACCGGCGTAGTTTATGGGTTCTTCGGGATGGAAACGAGAGGCCGCTCGTTCGAGCAGATCGACAATGAGCTTGAGGGCCGGACCGGTGTTGCCGGCCGGACGTCCGCCAGAGTGGCCAGCGAAGGGAAGAAGTAAGACAAACAAGGCTTGCATATCAGCACTCGCCGTTGCAGGTGAGTGCTTTCTTTTTGCCGTTCAGAGCGGCACGCCGGTATCCGAGTTGTGGACCGGACACGCCGCGTTCTCGACGGGAAAACTGCTTGACCAACCCGGCAGAAATGTCAGAATGGTCTGCCCTCTTCCAAAGCAAATGATTTTGCGCTTTCCGGCGCTCGAGCAACACGTTCATGGATTTGTCGCAGGAATAAGGAGACCTTGTGGAAACCCGCCAGACATGGCCCAAGTACTGGATGTTATTCCTGATTTTCAGCGGAAATGCAATCAATGCGCTTGACCGCTCCAGCCTGGCAATCGCCAACAGCTTCGTTGCCAAGGATCTGGGCCTGAGCCTGACCACCATGGGACTGGTGCTCTCGGCATTCGGCTGGGCTTACCTGCTCGGTAATCTGCCCGCGGGATGGTTGTGCGACCGCTACGGGGAAAAGAAGGTCTACGGCTTGGGCGCGACCCTGTGGTCGTTCGCCTCGGCCGCGACTGGTCTGGCAAAAGGCATGGGAACGCTTTTTGTCACCCGCATTCTGATCGGCGTAGGCGAGTCGGCGAATTTTCCGGCGGCCACCAAGGTGATCGCCGAACGCTTCGATAAGTCCGAGCGCGGCATGGCGACCGGCATATTCATGGCGGGGCTGCGTGTCGGCTTCGCCGTTTGCCCGGCGCTGATGATAGGGCTGATGCTGGCCTACGGCTCGAAGGCGCATCCCAATTGGCACGTCGCCTTCTACGCTACCGGACTGGGCAGCCTGATCTGGGTGGCATTATGGTTCCTCACCTTCCGCGAAAAATCCGACACTGCGACTCCGGGAGCCTCTGCTGCCAAAGCGCGCGTCCCGGTCATGCCTCTGCTTCGCTACCGCAATATCTGGGCGATGATCTGCGTGAAATTCTGCCAGGATTATCTCTACTACCTGTTTCTGACCTGGCTTCCCGGCTACCTGGTCTTTGCCCGCCATCTCGATTTGAAGAGTGTGGCCTTTTACTCCACTATGCCTTGGATAGCCGGAATGGTGACACAGCCGCTGGCCGGGATCATCTCCGACAAGCTGATCAACTCCGGCCTGGACGCGACCAAGGTGAAGAAAATGCTGCTGGTGATATGCCAGGTGATCTCGCTGGCGGTCATCGGTGCCGGGTATGTGGAAAGCGCCACTACGGCAGCCTGGCTGCTGGTGGTTGCCATGGCGGGAGAATCCGCCTGCTCGGCCATCACCTGGACGTTTCCGCAAGACCTGGCCCCCAAGGGCATGGCGGGCACGCTGGGCGGGCTCAATAATACTTCCGGCGCCGTGGCCTCGATCGCGGCGCCGTTCCTGACCGGCTTTGTGGCACAGCAGTTCGGATTCCAGTCGGCGCTGGCCCTGGGAGGTGCAATTACCGTGGTCGGTATCCTGTGCGTCATCTTCATGATGACGTCGCTTCGTCCTTTGCCGGTCGATACCGCCGCTGCCGCGACTGCCAAGTAGGGCGGATTCAAAGTAGCGTACCCTGCGCTATCACCGCTGGGCTGATCGCTCGGCTAACGCACGGGGTAACGAATCCGGTCTGGAACTGGTTGCATAAATGATCTTTGAAAGGGCATGGCTTTAGCCATGCCGTCTGGAGCCGCCAAGAATGCGGGCTTTAGCCCCTGAGGGAACTGGCCCTGCTTTCGAAACGGGTTTATGCAACCAGCTCTAGGCGGGACAGCACAGAGAAGTTGAACGTGGTCGTTGTAAACGCGCTGGCTCGAAGTCAGCGCGTTTTTCTGTGGGCGCGTGCGCGGCTGCCATGGTGTGGATGCAACACTTCCTGCGCTATTCCCAGGAATGCCACCACGGTCGGCGGCACGATGCCACCGCTGCGGTGCGCCACCAACAACTGGGTCTTAGGCGCCGGAGGGGCGATAGGACGGCAGACAACGCCCGTGCGCACCAGTCCCTTCAGGCTCTCCGGCATCAGCGTAAGCCCGAGTCCGGCGGCAACGAAGCTGGCAGCGGTCGAAGTCTTGATCGCTTCCTGGCTGATTTGCGGCTCGAAGCCGGCATTGCGGCAGAGACTGATCATGAAGTCTGCCCAACTGGGCCGTGGCGTCGATGGGTGAATGATCAGGGGTTCACCGGCCAGCAGATGGAGCGGGATGCTCCGGCGCTTCGTCAACCGATGCGTGTCCGGCAACAGGATTACCGTCTTCTCCTGCCGGAGCGTACGTACGACCAGACCGTCGGTATTGACCGGGGTGCGCAAGAACCCAATGTCGATCTCTCCGTTTTTGAGCGCCGCCACCTGAATGGGCGTGGGCATCTCGCGGACCACTAGGCTGACGTTCGCATAACGGCTGCGGTAGGCGCGAATCAGTTCCGGAAGCAGGTCCCAGGCGGCGGATTCCGTGGAACCTATATTCAACCGCCCGATCTCGCCGGAGCCGACGCGGCGGCTGAGATTTTCCGCGCGCTCGATCTGCGCCAGCGCGCGCCGGCCTTCCTCGAGCAGCATCTGGCCGGCGTGAGTCAGCTCCACGCGCCGGTGGCTGCGCGTGAGCAGGGACACTCCGAGAGACGCCTCGAGCGCCTGGATCTGCTGGCTTAGTCCGGGTTGCGCTATGTTGAGGCGTTGGGCGGCGTGGCCGAAGTGCAATTCCTCCGCCAAGACCACGAAATACCGGAGATGACGCAGCTCGATCATGCGATTGCGCACATTGTAGTAAATAACCAGAACTTATCATAGAGCGCAAAATGTCTGTGCGACTTATCAAGCGCGGAGCGGGGCGCAAGCGCCTATTGAGCTCGCATAAGTACAGTACGCCCAGACCCGCTACCGGCGAGCCTGGGGCGTGAGTATATCTGCTTCGTATGTTATTGGTTCGGGAGCAGCCCGGACAAGTTTGCCTGCTGCGGAAGCTTCCACACGCGTTGGATGATGCGCTCCACCTCTTCCGTGGAAGCGCCTTGGCGATAAGCCGCCAGCCGATGCGCCTTGTCCTCCAGTTCCGCGCGGCTCAGCGTATTGCCGGGATCTCCCTTGGGAACTTCGACGCGAGAGGTAAGGCGCTGGCCGTCGCGTGTCTCAACCTCCACGAGTCCGATCCATCGCTCTGGATAAGCCGCATCGATCTCCGGGTCGAACACCATCGCGACTTTCTTCTGGAAGGCGCGAAGTTGCGGGTCGGTCAGCGCCGCTTCGGTGAAATCGATAATGCTGGCGCGCTTGCGGACGGCGATGAGCGCCAGGACAAAGCCCATCGAAAATTTCGACTGATGTACGTTCTGCGCCGCCTCAGCCGGTCCCAGAACGTCGATGGCCGCCTGGTGCACGCGCGCCCGCACTTTGACGATCTGCTCCGGGTCAATCTTTTTCGTGATCTCCAGGAGCGCATCGGCGGCGGGATGAGTGTGACGGCAGGAGGCATGGAACTTGAAAGAGGTTTCCAGCAGCGCCCAGCGCCGGCCCAGCCTGTCGGCAAGCTTGTCCGGAGCCGCATCGCGCGACATTCCCGCGAGCATTCCCTGCGCCCCTTCCACGATGCGGGATGCGCCGGTGAAGCCATCGCGGGCAATGTACGCCGCCAAGAGGCCGTCAGTCGCGGCCTTGGCCGTGTGCAACTGCTTGGAGTCGGCGGCGTCGCGGAGGAATTCCCAAAGCCCGGCGGCCTGTGTGCCGGCCGAACCGAGAGCATGCAGAATCTTGGCGGTATCGAGTTTCAGGAGCTTGGCGACTGCAGCCGCGGCGCCCAAGGTTCCCGCAGTCCCGGTCGTATGAAAGACCTTGTAGTGCGAGCGGCCCAACGCCTCGCCCATGCGAATCGCTGGTCTCGTAACCGGCGACGACGGCAGTGATGAACGCCTCTCCGCTTGTCCCCAGCTTTTGTGCGACTGCCAGCGCAGGCGGAAAGACCACGGTGCCCGGATGGTAGACCGCGCCGTTATGCACATCGTCCTGCTCAACAACGTGCGAGGCGGCCGCATTCACCAGTGCCGCGAAGAAAGGGGAACTATGCCGGCGGCAGGGGAGCAGTTCGCTGGGGCCTGTCGCCGGACCCATCTCTTCCGCGAAGCGGGTGAGCACGGAAACCGTCCGATGATCCTTTCCCGCAAGCGCGCAGACAATCCAGTCGAGAAACAGGTCTTCCGTCCGCCGTACAACAGCGGCAGGAAGATCGGAATACGAAAGATCATGGACGAACGAGGCGAGCGCCGCGGTGCTGGCGCTGCGCGCGACATCGGTCTTCATTTCGCACCTCGCGGCGTCAGGCGGGCGATTTTGGGGCCCAGGCCGCGTTTATATACCAGAATCGTGCGCAGGAATTCAATCACCACCGTTCCTTCGTGATTGAAGCCGGTGGTCTTCACCTTCACGATACCCACGTTGGGCCGCGACTTCGATTCGCGTTTCTCGAGGACCTCCGTCTGCGAATAGATGGTGTCGCCCTCGAATACCGGATTGGGCAACTTTACATCTTCCCATCCGAGGTTGGCGAAGACGTTCTGCGAAATGTCGGTAACGCTCTGCCCGGTCACCAGGGCCAGCGTGAAGGTGGAATCCACCAGCGGCTTGCCGAACTCCGTCTGCGCCGAGTAGTGACAATCGAAATGGATGGGAGCCGTGTTCTGGGTCAGCAGGGTAAACCAGATGTTATCGGTCGCAAGCACGGTCCGACCCAGCGGATGCTCGTAGACGTCGCCCACCTCAAAGTCCTCGAAGAATCTGCCCTTCCACCCCTGTTTGATAGCCATTCGATTTCTCCTGATGCGTGATGATCAGAACTTCTTCCTGGGCCGGTTAGAGAATAAGGACGAACTTCAGATCGCCTCGTCAGCCCGGAGCCGTTGAATCTGCTCCGGCGAATATTGCAGCTCGCGCAGAACCATTTCCGTGTGCTCGCCAAGCGCTGGCACCGGCCCCAGGCGCGCTTCGAAACCTTCGGTGATGATGGGCGGCAGAAGCGCCGGCAGGCGCCCGACAGGCGAGTCAATCTCTCGCCAGCGGTTGCGAGCTTTATGCTGTGGGTGGTCCCAGAACTCCCGCACGGAATTCATGCGCGCG
Source organism: uncultured Acidobacteriota bacterium (assembly GCA_963791145.1). Lineage (GTDB taxonomy): Bacteria > Acidobacteriota > Terriglobia > Terriglobales > Acidobacteriaceae > CAWBRT01. The sequence goes on from CAWBRT010000015.1 coordinate 82,757, forward strand.
TTGGCGATCCCGGCGCGATCCAACCGCTCCACCGCCTGTTCGATAGTAAGCCCTTTGAACACCTCCCAGATGGCCGCCCGGAGCGCCTCGCGATTCTCGGAGCGCTGAGAGTTCGTGTGGAAGCGGGGATCGCGAGCCATCTCCGGTTGCTCCAGGACGACCGAGCAGAATTTCTCCCATTCCCGCTCGTTCTGGATGCCGAGGTTTACCTGCTTGCCGTCGCCGGTCGAATAGGGCCCATAAGGCTGGATCGAGGCATGACTCGCCCCGGCTCTGGGCGGCGGCGAACCGCCGTAGGCCGAATAATAGCCGGGGTACGACATCCACTCGCCGAGCGAATCGAAGAGCGAGACATCAACGACGGTGCCGCACCCCGTCTTATCGCGCGTTCGCAGAGCCAAAAGAATGCCGCTGAAGGCATACATTCCGGCAGAGATGTCGGAGACCGAGATGCCAACCTTCGACGGCGTTTCCGGGGTGCCGGTGATCGACACCAGGCCGGTCTCGCATTGGATCAGCAGGTCGTAGGCCTTCTTGTCGCGATAGGGGCCGCTGGTGCCATAGCCGCTTATGTTGCAGACGATCAGCCGCGGATAGCGGGCAAGCAACTCACTCGCCGGCAAACCCAGCCTGTCACTGGCGCCCGGAGCGAGATTCTGAATCAATACGTCGCTCGCTTCCAGCAGCTTCTCGAGAACCTGCTTGGCACAGGAGCTCTTGAGATTGAGCGTTACGCTTTGCTTGGAGCGGTTCAGCCAGATGAACCAGCTCGCCATGCCTTTCACCTTCTCGTCGTAGCCGCGGGCGAAGTCGCCGCATCCGGGGCGCTCGATCTTGATGACGCGAGCCCCGTAGTCGGCCAGTTGTCGCGAGGCGAAAGGCGCGGCCACGGCCTGCTCGATCGAGACCACCTTGATTCCTTCCAGGGGCAACATTAATAAGACCTCGGCAATCCGAGCACGTGTTCGGCAATGTAGGAGAGAATGAGATTGGTCGAAAGCGGCGCGACCAGGTACAAGCGTGTCTCCCGGAATTTGCGCTCGATGTCGTATTCCTCGGTGAATCCGTAGCCGCCATGCGTCTGCAGGGCGACATTGGCAGCCTCCCAGGAAGCCTCCGCGGCCAGGTGCTTGGCCATGTTCGCCTCCGGGCCGCATGGCTGGCTGTCGTCGAACTTCTGCGCCGCGTCCATGCGCATCAAATCCGCCGCGCGCACGTGCATGTAGGCCTGAGCCAAAGGGAATGATATGCCCTGGTTCTGGCCGATGGGACGATCGAAGACGACGCGATCCTTGGCATAGCCCACCGCGCGGTCGATGAACCAGTAGCCGTCGCCGATACACTCGGCGGCAATCAGGATGCGCTCGGCGTTCATGCCGTCCAGGATGTAACGGAAGCCTTTGCCCTCTTCTCCGATCAGGTTTTCGGCCGGACACCTCGACGTCCTGGAAGAACAGCTCATTGGTCTCGCGATTCATCATCGTGCGAATGGGAGTCACGGTGAGCCCATTCCCAATTGCCTGATGCAAGTCCACCAGGAATACGGAAAGTCCCTCGGATCTCTTCTTGACCTGGTCGAGTGGAGTGGTGCGGGCGAGCAGAACCATCAGGTCGGAGTGCTGCACACGGGAGATAAATACCTTCTGCCCGTTGATGATGTATTTGTCTCCCTTGCGCACGGCCCTGGTCTTCAGGCGGGTAGTATCGGAGCCGGCATCGGGTTCGGTGACTCCGAAGGCCTGCAGTCGCAGCTCGCCGCTAGCGATCTTCGGCAAATAGCGGCGCTTCTGCTCGTCGGAGCCGTGGCGGAGCACCGTCCCCATGGTGTACATCTGCGCATGCGCTGCCCCGGAGTTGCCGCCGGAACGATTGACCTCCTCCAGAATGATGGAGGCTTCCACCACGCCAAGACCGGCGCCGTCATACTCTTCCGGAATCAGAGCGGCCAGATATCCCGCATCGGTCAGCGCGCGGACGAATTCCTCCGGGTAAGCCCGCTCGCGGTCCACCTTGCGCCAGTATTCGTCGGGATACTTGGCGCACAGCTCGCGAACGCGAGTGCGCAAGGCGGTCCTTACAGGCGATTCAGTCTGTGCGGTGGCTGCAACCATCGGGATTCCTCCGGCGGTGATATATGTCGGCGGCCCGCCCGGGCGCGAGTAGCCACCGAAAGAATTATTGATAATGATGTCCTGGGATCCGGAAATTACCGCAGCACAAACGGCGGAGAAAAAGGGAGTTCCCGTTTACCCCGGTAGAATGCCCTGCTTCATCGGTATCGTTACTTCACAATGCGATGCACACTATGCCCGCACCGCGGCGATAAGTCCAATAGAAGTTTCAGGCTCTATGATAAGTTGCGGTTATTTCCTGAATTGCTGCTGACCTGGCAGATAGGCGAAGCCGACCGGGGCCGGGCACGCGGAAATCATCTCACGATAGGCAAGGGTTATCAAAGGCTGCCCCAAGAACTATTTGATTTATCATTCCCGGCGAGGCGATAGTACACGGTATGAAGATCCTGGTTTGTATCAAGCAGATCCTCGACCCGGAAGTGCCGGCGCGCGACTTCCGCGTGGATAGCGCCAAGCGCGAAGCCGAGCGCGGCTCGGCCAATCTGGTCACCAACATCTTCTGCGAGAACGCGCTGGAAACGGCGCTGCAGCTGCGCGAGCGCACCGCCGGTTCGAAGATCACCGTGTTGTCCTACGGTCCGGCGTCGGAGGAGGAGTCGTTGCGCAAGGCGTTGGCGATGAAGGCCGATGCGGCGGCACTGGTCGTCAACGACGGCAACCCGAATCCCGACCCGCTGACTGTGGCGCGCGTGCTGGCCGCCGCGGCGCGGAAACTCGGCGGCTTCGATCTGCTCATGCTGGGGCGCGAAGCGGGCGACTGGGGCGCGGGGCAAACCGGTGCGTTGCTGGCCGAAGAACTCGGCTTGCCATGCGTATCGTTTGCCGATCGCCTGGAGAGCCTTGACGGCAAGCTGCGCATACGCCGCCAGACAGACTGGGGATGGGAGCTGCTGGAGGTCGAGCCGCCGGTGGTGGTCACGGTTACCAATGATGAGCACAATGTGCCGCGAATTCCGAAAGTGCGCGACACCATGGCATCGTACCGCCAGCCTCTAACCAAGTGGACGGTGGACGATCTGGGAATCGATGCGGCCGAGGCGCGCGCCGGAAACGGCTACTACGAGGTCGCGGAGCTTTTCATTCCACAGAAAGATACGAAGTGCGAATTTGTCGACGGCGAGACGGCGGAAGAGAAGATCGAAGCCTTCGCCAAGCGGCTGACGGCAGTGACTGGCGCGCTGTAATGAAGTCGAGCCTGTTTACCCATGACTAATTTCGGGCGTGCGTAGGGACTATCTATGAAGGACATCGTAATCGTTCTCTTTGCTTCGGCGGGATTTGACAAGTCCGCGCAAGGATTGGCCGGGGCAGGCCGGATGCTCGCCGGCGAATGCGGAGCGAAGCTGTGCGCCGTCGTTCTGGGCGCAGGCGCGAATACGCTGGCATCGGAGGTGGCGGCATTTGCCGACCGGGTGATTGTCGGCGAGCAGCCGGAGCTGGCTGATTATCAGCCGGAGATATACTTGAACGCTTTGACCGCGCTTGGCCGCGAACTTTCGCCGCGGGCTGTTCTGTTCTCAAACGATACTTACAGCCAGGAACTCGCGCCACGACTCGGCTACAGGCTGGGCGGCAGCGCGGTTGGCGACGGCATCGCGGTGAGCTGGCAAGGTAAAGCGTTGCGGGTTACGCGCCAGGTTTATGGCGGCAAGGCGCATGCCCAAATCCAGTTGAAGCGCTCGCCGGCAGTGGTATGGCTGCGCAGCCGCTCGTTTGCGGCAGCGGAGTCGCAGGCTGCTCCGGGAGAGATTACGCGCGCCGCGCTGGAGATCAAGGCGGAGCCGCGCAGCCGGATTGTCGAGCGCAATCGCGAGGATTCCGGGCAGGTGCGGCTGGAAGACGCTCGCGTCATTGTCGCGGGCGGACGCGGGATCGGCGCGGCAGAACCATTCACGACCGAGTTGCGCCCGCTGGCCGAGTTGCTGGGAGCGCAGATGGCAGCCTCGCGCGCCGCCTGCGACGCAGGATGGGTTCCGGCAACGTGGCAGGTTGGGCAGACCGGCAAGAAGGTGGCTCCGGAGCTGTACCTGGCGATCGGCATCAATGGCGCGAGCCAGCACCTGGCCGGCATTTCGGAAGCCAAAAATGTCGCGGCCATTAATACCGATCCGGAGGCGCCGATTTTCAAGCACTGCCAGTTCGGCATCGTCGGCGACTATCGCAAGATTGTGCCGTTGTTGCGTGAGAGGATCGTCGCTCTGTGCAAATGAACACCGCGGAAGCGACTCGCGAGATTTACTGGAACATCTCCCACATCTGGGTGATGTATGCACTGCTCGTGCCCACGCTGGCGATTTTTTCCTGCGGACTTTACCGGCATGTCATTCTCTGGCGGCGCGGCCTGCCGCTCGAGCGCTTCGATCGTCCGGCCGAGCGCATTCGGCTGCTGATCAGGCACGGCCTGGCGCAGAGCCGCACCGCACGCGACGGCTATGCCGGATGGTTTCACCGCATGATCTTCTACGGCTTCGCGGTCCTCACGATCGCGACTACGGTGGTGGCGCTCCAGGCCGACTTAGGCGCCAACATCATGCATGGCCAGTTTTATCTTTATTTCCAGTCGTTGACTGTCGATGTCTTCGGCGTTCTGGTAATGGTGGGTACGGGCATGGCTGCCGCCCGTCGCTTCCTGGCGCGCCCGAAGCGGCTGATTTACACGGATGAAGCCGCCGTCATACTGGTCGTCATCTTCATAATCACCGGGACGGGATTCCTGCTGGAAGGCTGGCGCATTGCAGCGACCGACGATCCGTGGGGCGCGTGGTCGCCGTTTGGAAACCTGGTGGCCCAACTGTCGCGCCCGCTGATGAGCGTGGCAGCCCTGGAGTCGGCTCACTGGGCGACCTGGTGGTTCCACCTGCTGGTGAGCTTCGGATTTCTGGCGTGCATTCCCTATACGAAGATGATGCACCTGCTCACCGCGCCGCTGAACATCTATGCCTCGAATCTCGACCCCATCGGCGCTTCGCTGAAGAACATCGATTTCGAAAACACGGCTGCGTTCGGCGTTAATTCGCTCAAGGGCTTCACCTGGAAGGATCTGCTCGACCTGGACGCCTGCACGGAATGCGGCCGCTGCACGGAGGCTTGTCCGGCGAACGGCGTGGGCAAGGAACTCTCTCCGCGCGACATCATCCTGGAACTTCGTAACCTCATGCGCGAACGTCCGGGCGAAGTATTCGGAGCGACACCGGCTGCAGGTGATCCGCAGGCGGGCTCCGAGGAGAACGCGGCGCCAGATGGAGGAGAAGCAACTGCGGGTTTGGCTATCATCGGGACTGTGCCCGCGACGTCGCCGGTGCGTTTGTGGCAATGCACCACCTGCGCCGCTTGCGTGGAAGCGTGTCCGGTGCTCATCGAACAGATGCCGAAGATCGTCGACATGCGGCGCCACCTCGTGATGGAGCAGGCGGAATTCCCCGACTCGATGCAGGAAGCAGTCACCTCGCTGGAGAGCCGTGGTCACCCGTTCCGCGGCACTCAGGCCACGCGGCTGGATTGGGCGGAAGGATTGCCCGTGCCGCAAATCGGCGACTCCGCGGATGGCGAGGTTCTACTGTGGGTCGGTTGCTCCGGAGCTCTGGTCGAGCGCAACCAGAAGATCGCGCGTGCTACGGCGGAGCTGCTGGCGCAGGCCGGAGTGAAATTCGGCATTCTCGGGCGGGAAGAAAAATGCTGTGGCGACCCGGCGCGGCGCATCGGAAACGAGTTCCTGTTCGAGACGCTGGCGAAGGCAAACATTGCAACCTTGAACAAGCACTCTGTCAGGAAGATCGTCACCGCCTGCCCGCATTGCTTCAACACGCTGAAGAATGAGTATCCGCGACTTGGCGGCAACTTCGAGGTGCGGCATCACAGCGAGTTTCTTGCCGCGCTGGTGAGCGAAGGCAAGCTCAAGGTAGTGACGCCGTCGCAAGCGAAAATCACCTTCCACGATCCTTGCTATCTGGGCCGGCACAACGGCCTCTACGAGCAGCCGCGCGAGCTCGTGCAGATCTCATCCGCGCAGCCAGCTCTGGAAATGCAACGGAACCGCTCCAGCAGCTTCTGCTGCGGCGGCGGCGGGGGCATGAGCTTTATTGAAGAGCCTGCCGGCCAGCGCGTCAACCAGGAACGCGCGCGCGAGGCCCTGGAGACCGGCGCCAACGTCGTTGCCGTTGCGTGCCCTTTCTGCCTGACGATGATGGAGGACGGAGTGAACGCCCGCAAAGGCGACCGCGAGGTAAGCGTCAAGGACGTTTCTGAATTGCTGCTGGAGGCGGTGCGGCCACGCACGCAGGCGCTCAAAAATTGACGCGCGCCCGCTTTCTAAATTGTTCTACAATACGCTGCCAAACATTTCTTTCACTAAGGGGTGAGGGAGGAAGCGCACATGGCCTCAGGCGCTGGATTGACCCAACATCACGTGCAGAACCAGCCGAAGTCCGGCATCGATTCCAGGATGTGGAAGCTGGCGGTCTGCGCGGCTGTGCCCGTCATCATTCTTCTATTCCCGGCGCCGGCAGGCTTGAGCGCCGCGGCCTGGAAGCTCTTTGCCGCCTACATGGCGGCCATCGTCGGACTGATCCTCCGTCCGTTTGACGAAGCGGTGATCCTGCTGGCGGCGATCGGAATCACCGGCGTGCTGCTCGGCAACATGAGAGTCCTGTTGAGCGGGTATGCGAGCACCACGGCCTGGCTGGTATTTTCGGCGTTCATGATCAGCGCGGCCTTTATCTCGACCGGGCTGGGCCGCCGCGTGGCCTACATGCTGCTCGCCAGGTTCGGACGGACGACGCTCGGCCTGGGGTATGTGGCCGTTCTCACCGACCTGATCATCAGTCCGGCGACTCCGTCGAATACCGCGCGAACCGGCGGCATGGTGTACCCGATCTTCCAGAGTGCGGCAGTGGCCCTGGACTCCACTCCGGGGCCGACCGCGCGCCGCGTCGGCGCCTACCTCACTCTGGTGCTCTATTACACCAGCTTCACGACGGGATACACGTTCCTGACGGCCATGGCGCCCAACGCCCTCATCCTGTCGTTCGCCGAGAACATCTTCAAGATCAAAGTCGACTGGCTGCTGTGGGCCAAGGCTGCGATTGTTCCCGGCTTGCTCTGCCTGCTGGCGATTCCCTGGTTCGTGTACAAGATCTATCCGCCCGAGCTGAAGCAGGTGGACAACCGGGGACTCTCCGCCAAGGGGCTGGCGGAGCTGGGGCCGATGTCGCGCCGGGAGAAGACGCTGGCGGTGCTGTTCGTGCTGGCCATTCTGGGATGGGCGCTGGGCTCGTTTCTCAAGATCGATGCCACCGCGGTTGCGGTCGCCTTCGTCGGCGCATGCCTGCTCACCGGAGTCGTTACCTGGGAGAGCATTCTCTCCAGCAAATCAGCGTGGGGCACGTTCATTTGGTACGGCGGAATCATAGGCATGGCGGAGGCGCTGTCGCGAGCCAAGTTTTTCGATTGGCTGGCCAAGCTGATTGGCTCCCACGTTGCGCTCACCAGCTTTCATCCGCTGGCTCTCATCGCCGTGCTGGTCTTTCTCTCGGTGGTGGTTCGGTATGTTTTTGCCTCCATGGCGGCATACGTGGCGACCATGGTGCCCGTATTGTTCACCATCGCTCTGGCGGCGCATGTTCCCGTGTTGCCCGTGGTGTTCCTGATCGCGTTCGCGGCCGGCTATGGAGGCATGCTGACCCACTACGGCGGCGCTCTCTCGCCGGTATTGTTCGGCACCGGCTACGTCGACCAGAAGACATGGTGGATTAACGGCGCGGCCATGGCGGCCGTCAGCTTCCTGATCAATTTCCTGGCCGGATTGCCCTACTGGAAGCTGGTGGGAATCTGGTAGGTTGCGGCCCTGCTGGTTGAGCTCTGAAACAGAATGAGCCAGAGCCGTGTGAGTGTGTACCTACGTCGTCTTTCCGTTGAATAACACCGTACCCCGACGCTTCGCGATCTCGGGGCAGGTGCAACTCAGGAGCGCACAATGCAACAGAGCCGAAGAGGTTTCCTGAAGAGTGTGGGTGCGGCATCCGTAGTTGCCGGCGCCGGATTGGCCGGCTCCGGCCACTGGGCTCCACAGGCACGCGCCGAAGCTGCCGCGGGGAAGAGCGGAACGATCACTGCGGAAATGTCGCGCTGGGCGGCGGCATTGAAGTTCAGCGATCTTTCGCCCGAGGCCGTTCACCAGGCCAAGCGCTTTCTGCTGGACTCGCTCGGCTGTGCGCTCGGGGGCTACCGGCAGCATGACACGGTGATCGCCTTGCAGGTGCTCGATGAGGTCGCCGCCCCGGGGCCGGCCACGGTGATCGGGTCGGGAAAGAAGATGGACGTGGTTCATGCCGCCTTTGTCAACGCTCTCATGATCCGCTGCATGGACTACAACGACATCTATTGGAAGCAGGACCCGGCGCATCCTTCCGATATCCTTTCGGCCGCCATCGCCTGCGCCGAGCGGGCTCGAAGTGACGGCCGGGAACTGATAGTCGGTATCGTGCTCGGCCACGAATTCGACATGCGTTTCTCGGAGGCCGCTTACCCGGGCATCCGTGAGCGCGGCTGGCACCATGCGACGCTGACCGCGTTTGTCTCTCCGATTGTTTCCGGACGGATGTTGCACCTCACTCCGGAGCAGATCCAGAACGCGATCGGCATCTCGGCCTCCGGGCGCGCCACTTTCGGCGCCGTCACCGCCGGCAAGCTCACGATGATGAAGAACACGTCCGATCCGATGGCCACGGAAAGCGGCGTTCTCGCGGCCCTGCTGGCCGCCAAGGGCTACGAGGGGCCGGAGCATGTGATCGACGGCAAGGAAGGCCTGGTGCAGATCTTGGGCCCGGAGTGGAAGCTGAACGTGTTAACAGACGGATTAGGTAAATCCTGGCGCATCACGCAGTGCGGCATGAAGTACTTCCCCACCGAGGCGCTGACGCATTCTCCGCTCTCGGCGGTGCTGGACCTGGTCAACGAGAACAATCTCAAGCCGGAGCAGATCGAGAAAGTTCATATCCGCTCGACCTCGCGCTCGGCCGACATCCTGGCCGATGCCAGCAAGTACGACCCGCGCACCAAGGAGACCGCCGATCACTCGTTGCCTTATTGCGTGGCGGCGGCTATCGTAGACCGTCAGGTAACGCCGGCGCAGTTCACCGCTGCCAAGATCAACGATCCGCGGATTCGCGCGCAACTCCGCAAGGTGGAAGTCGTGGCTGACCCGGAAATCGAGAAGGTCTTTCCGGCGCTGCAGCGCGTGCAGGTCACGATTACGGCGGTTGGCGGAAAGCAATACAGTAAACAGCTCGACTATCCCAAGGGCGATGCGCGGAATCCGCTGAGCGATCGCGAGGTCGAAGGGAAGTTCGCCTCGCTGGCGGAAGGCGTCCTCAGCGGTCCACAACAGAAGAAGCTTATCGATACCGTATGGAGCCTGGATAAGGCCGGCTCGGTGACCGCGTTGATGGAGCTGACGAAATCGACCCAGCCGGTTACGCAGCATTCATAGAGGTTGTGATCCGGCCAGGAACACTTCTGGCTGGAAATAGGAATAAGAGATGGAATCGACGACAGGAACAAATCTGACGTGTACGGCGGAGGCGGGCCGTTCCGGCAAGGATATCCGCTCCGACGTGCGAGTGGTGTTGGAACCGCGCGACGCGGGCGGACTGGAAATTGAGCTTGTTTCGCGCGTGGCTCTTTATTATGGGAACGACATTCGCCGGCGGGCAGCCGAGTCTCTCCAGCAACTGGATATCCGCAACGCCCGTGTGCGGATCGAGGATAGCGGGGCGCTGCCGTTTGTCATCGCCGCCCGCATCGAAACCGCCGCTCGCCGCGCCGGCCTTGGCGCAGGCCGCCGCGCCTTGCCGGAGCAGGCAACGCTGCCGCCGCCCTCGGCCAAGGATCGGCTGCGGGTCACGCGCTTGTACCTGCCGGGAAGCGAACCCAAGTACTTCGTCAACGCGGCGCTCTATCGGCCGGATGCGATCATCCTCGACCTGGAGGATTCGGTGCACGCGGCGGAAAAAGACGGCGCCCGCATCATGGTGCGTAATGCGCTGCGGGCGGTCGACTTCGGGCCCTGCGAGCGCATGGTGCGCATCAATCAGCTTCCGCTTGGCCTTGAGGACTTAGACGAGGTCGTTCCCGAGGGTCCCGACGTTCTCCTGCTTCCTAAGATCGAAGACGCGCGGCAGGTGGCCGAGGTCGATCGCCGAATCGGTGAGATTGCGCGCCGCACCGGGATCGAACGCCCGATCTGGCTGATGCCGATCCTGGAGTCGGCGCTTGGCGTGGAAAACGCCTTCGCCATTGCCACGGCCAGCGAGCGCATCTGCGCCATGACCATTGGCCTGGAAGACTACACCGCCGACCTGGGTGTTCCGAAGACGACGACAGGAGAGGAGTCGCTGTTTGCGCGCATGCGGCTGGTAAACGTGTCCAAGGCGGCGCGAGTTCAGGCGATCGATTCGGTCTACGGGGATGTCGGCGACCTGGAAGGCCTGGAGCGCTGGGCGAGGCAGTCGCGCGCCATGGGATTCGAGGGAATGGGATCGGTTCATCCCTCGCAGATCGCCGTGGTTCGCCAGGCCTTTGCACCGTCGCAGCGGAGATCGAGAAGGCGTTGGCCATCGTTGGCGCATACGAAGAGGCGCGGCAGAAGGGCCTGGGCGTCGTCAGCCTGGGATCGAAGATGATCGATGCCCCGGTGGTCGAGCGCGCTCTCAAACTGGTCGCCAGGGCACAGCGGATGGGAAACATTGCCGCCGGAGCTTCCTCCGGGGGAGGAGTGAAGCAATGAGTGAAGGCGCGAAGCAGGGTCCCGGCATGGTTCGTAACGCCGCCGGACGGATGGTGCCTACCTTTGTCAATGGGCGTGGGCAGACGCCCTTTGCCGGCGTGGACAAGCATCGGCCCAGCGGGCGAAAAGCGGCGCCGCCTCTCGACAGCAACGTCGATTATCCGCGGAACGGCGACAAGCGGGTTGCGGACCTGGAAACGGCGCTCGCCCGCTGCGGACTGCGCGACGGCATGACCATCTCCACTCACCACCATCTCCGCGATGGCGATCTGATGGCGCTGGAAGCTTTGCGGGCCGCGGCCAAACTCGGCGCCAAGGACCTGATGTGGTTCCCCAGCGCGTCGTTTCCGTGTCACAGCCCGGTAGTCGAGCTGATGGAAGCCGGGGTGGTTCACCACATCGAGGGCAGCATGAACGGCCCGCTCGGCGATTACTGCTCCCACGGCAAGATGCGCGGACTCGGCGTCTTGCGTTCTCACGGAGGGCGCTGGCAGGCGGTTCAGGACGGTGATGTGCATATCGACATCGCGGTCATCGCCGCGCCGACAGCCGATCCGTTCGGCAACGCAGACGGCTCACACGGCAAGTCGGCGTGCGGCTCGCTCGGCTTCGCGCTGGCCGATTCCCTCTATGCCGACCGCGTGATCGTCGTAACCGATAACCTGGTGCCCTTCCCCTGCATTCCCTGGCAGATTCAGGGAAACAACGTCGATTACGTCGTGGAGGTTCCATCCATCGGTGATCCGGCGAAGATCGTCTCCGGGACCACGCGGATCACGCGCTCGCCGGACCGGCTTTTGATTGCCGAGATGATTGCCCGTTTTCTGCGCGATGCCGGCATCATGCGCAACGGATTCTCCTTTCAGGCCGGCGCCGGCGGCATCTCGCTGGCCTTCGTCGATTACCTGCGCGGCTACATGAAAGAGGCGGGCGTGAAGGCGCGCTTCGTGCGCGGCGGATCGAGCCACTATCTCGTCGAGATGTTGCAGGAGGGGCTCACCGACTACATCCTCGACGGACAGACATTCGATCTTGACGCGGTGAAATCGATCGCCAGCGATCCGCGCCACGTCGCCAGCTCGCCGTTCACCTCCTACAACTTCCACGGCAAGGGCAATTTCGCTTCCCAGGTCGATGCCGTCGTGCTGGGCGCGACCGAGGTCGACGTGAACTTCAACGGCAACGTTGTGACGCATTCCGACGGCCGCATGCTGCACGGCATCGGCGGCTGGCAGAACTGCCTCTACGCCGGCTGCACGATCCTGGCGATTCCGTCTTTCCGCGATCGCATTCCCTCGATCGTCGACGAAGTTACGACCCTGACGGGGCCCGGCGAGCTGATCGATGTGGTGATCACCGAGCGTGGCATCGCCATCAACCCGCTCCGCCAGGATCTGATCGACGCGGTCAAGGGATCGGACTTGCCGATCCGCAAGATCGAAGAGATCAAGCAAGAGGTAGAACGAATCTGCGGCGGCAAGCCGGAGAAGCCTCGTTTCGTCAATCAGCCGGTCGCCGTGGTGAAGTGGGTCGACGGCACGGTGCTGGATACGATCTGGCGAATCGAGTAGCCGGCGTCATTTGGTGCAGATATCGATGGGTCTCAGTTTCAATGTGTAGAAGGGTGCCCCACGTCCGGGGTCCCCAGCAGACGTGTTGTTGCGTCTGCTGGGGTGGAGGCCCCGCCCCCGCTGTTGGGCTGACGTGGGGCGATTTCTTGTCCCCACGTTACCGCCGAACGACCGAAAGACGGAAAGCTGCTCTAGCTGGGAAAGCCGTATAGTTTCGCCGGATTTTCCACCAGGATACGGTGGCGCGTCTTCTTGTCGGGGGCCCATTCTCCGAACAGGTCGAACAAGAGCGCATCGTTAGGCTTTTCCTTTTCCGTCGGATGAGGCCAGTCGCTGCCCCAGACCATGCGTTCCGGCGCGGCCTTGACGTAAGCCTGCGCAATCTTGGTGGCGTCCGCATAGGTCGGCGGGCCGATCTTAGTGTTCAGATAGGCGCCTGCCAGCTTCACCCAGGTGCGTCCCTTGTCGATCATGCGCAGGATGACCTTGAAGGCGGGATAGTCGATGCCTTGCGGCTGCGGCATGCGCCCCATGTGGTCGAAGACCACCGGCGCGGGAAGCCGCATCAGCATGTCGGCATTCTCCAGAATCTGGTCGCCTCGCATGTGGATCTGCACGTGCCAGCCGAGTTCATTGACGCGCTTGGCCATCGGCTCGATCATGTCGATCCTGGTGACGGCCGTCGCCGGATCGAAGACGGTGAAGCGTATGCCGCGAATTCCGCCTGCCTGCAGACGCTTGAGCTCCGCATCGGTCACGTCCGGATGGAGAACGGCAATTCCACGGGCGTTCGGGGCCATCTGCGCTACGGCATCCAGCGTACAGCGGTTGTCGGTGATGTAATTCGCGGGCGTAACCACCACCACGCGGGTTGTTCCGAGGCGCTTCTGCAGCAGACGGTATTCGGCTACCGAGCCGCCGGCGAAGTGGCGCCGCTGGGCGATGGCCGCCGTGCTTGGCGCTCCCGGGAACGGGAAACGCTCCGGATCGTAGATGTGCATGTGAGAGTCGCACGTATTCGGGGGTGCCTTAAGCCTCGGCCGGTTAGTGCCGGCGGAGTTTGGTACCACCTGCCCCTTTTCGGGCTGCTGGGCATAGCTCTCCAGCACTGGGACGCCTGCCGGAGCCAAAGCCATAACTGCCAGACCTTTAAGAAAGCTGCGTCGACCGATCTCTTGTTTTGCCATCTGCTCCTTCTCCTCAAATAACCTGCTGCGGAAAATGGTCCGCCCTGGAATGATTCGCCAACTCCGAATCCAAGCAGAGTGTGCCGGTCCAGCATACGAGCTTGAATTGCCAGAGGCAGTATAGGCCTCAGGAGCCCCGGTGCATAGGGTTTGCCTGCAAAGGCATTGGAACGCGGTCTCAGTCAGATGCCTATTACTGACCAAGAGACAAACGCTGCATCCTGTAAGCTGTCAGTTTAGTGGAGATATCGACTTTTTGACCTGAAGTAAGCCGCTCAGGAAATAAGGTACAAAGATTCCTTAGGCCGGCAATATCGAGAGAAATGCCCGGAAGCGAGCAGATGCGTCTTTCCCGCGAGTTGCTGCTGATCTACGTAGCGGCATTCGTGCGCTCATTCGGCATTGGCCTGTTGGGCGTCGTGCTGGGCGTGTACTTATTTCGTATTGGGCTGGATTCGACGCGAATCGGCCTGGTACTGGCGGCAGGCCTGGCAGGCGGGACCGTGGCGACAGCCATTGTAGGCTTCCGCGGGGATCAGCTTGGCCGCCGGCGCGCTTTGTTCTGGCACGCGATTCTCTCGGCCACTGGTGGAATCGCTCTGGCGCTATTCCAGTCCTTCCTGCCGCTGCTTGTGCTGGCCTTCCTGGCAATGCTCAACGGAATGGGGACCGACCGCAGCGCCGCCTTTGCTCTGGAACAGGCCGTGATTCCGGGGCTGGTTTCAGACCGCGCGCGCACCTGGGCACTCTCCTGGTACAACGTAGTGCTTGATACGGGAGGCGCGCTGGGCGCGCTGGCCGGCGGGTTGCCGCTCGCGTTGCAGTCATGGGCGGGCGTCAACCTGATGGTTGGGTACAAGTACACCTTCATCGGTTACATGGTTCTGCAATTGCTAACGGCGGCGCTGTATCTGCAGCTTTCACCGAAGGTCGAGCTGAGCGATGCCCCGCTGCTGCGAAAGGCAGCGAACGCGATCAGCCCCGCCAGCAAATCGATCGTGCGACGGCTGGCCATGCTGTTTTCGGTGGACGCCCTGGGCGGCGGGTTTCTCGGGGATGCTCTGGTGTCGTACTGGTTCTTTCTCCGCTTTGGCATCGATGAGAAACAGCTGGGGCTGCTGTTCTTCGTGGTGCATCTGTTGAACGCCGCGTCGCACCTGGGAGCGGCATGGCTGGCCAGGCACATCGGGCTGGTGAACACCATGGTCTTCACCCACCTGCCTTCGAGTCTCTTCCTGATCGCCGCGGGTTTCGCTCCAAACCCGGCCATGGCGATCGTCCTGTTCTTGGCACGCGAATCCCTGGTGGAAATGGATGTGCCTACCCGCCAGTCCTACGTGGCGGCGGTGGTCAAACCGCATGAGCGCACCTATGCCAGCGGGATGACGAATTTGACGCGCACCGTTTCCTGGGCGGTGGCGGCCTCGTTCGCTGGAGTGCTGATGCAGAGCTTCGCTCTTTCGGCTCCGCTGATCCTCGGCGGCAGCCTGAAGATCGGCTATGACCTGCTGCTCTTCCGCGGTTTCCGGCGGCTGAAACCGCCGGAAGAACATGCCGCCTCGGATTGACCATGTCCGAAAAGCGCGAGGTTCTGTCCCCGGTCCATGAGAAAATCCGCCTATGGAACTGCCTGACCGAGAGATATGCTATCGAGCCTTGCAGAGCCGTGATCCCCGTTTTGACGGCCTGATCTTCGTGGGTGTCACCTCGACGGGCATTTATTGCCGGCCGGTCTGCCCGGCCCGCACCGCGAAGTTCGAGAATTGCCGCTTTTTTGCCTCGGCGGCAGCGGCGCAGGAAGCGGGCTTTCGTCCCTGCTTGCGTTGCCGTCCGGAGACTGCTCCCGATCTGGCCTCCTGGCGCGGAACTTCCAACACCGTTTGCCGCGCGCTGGCTCTCATTGCTGATGGCGCGCTGGACGGCGACGGCAACAGAGTGGAAACCTTGGCGGAACGTCTTGGGCTAGGCGAGCGCCAGCTCCGGCGATTGTTCCTGCGGCATCTTGGAGCCCCGCCGGTTTCCGTGGCGCAAACCCGGCGCGTGCTGTTTGCCAAGCAGCTCATTCACGAAACGCGAATGCCCATGACTGAAATCGCCTTGGCCGCCGGTTTCGGCAGCGTGCGGCGATTCAATGAAGTATTCCACGATCTCTTTCACCGTCCTCCTACCGCCTTGCGGCGAAGAACTCTGCAGCCGCGCCGAGGAGCGGAAGCAGGCGTGACGCTCCGGCTGCGTTACCGGCCGCCCTATGACTGGGATTCCATGCTCGATTATCTGCGGGCGCGCGCCATCCCCGGCGTGGAACTCGTGGCGAGTGGAAGGTACCTGCGCACGGTTGAGATTGACGGCTTTATCGGAAGCGTCGAAGTCAGGCACCTGCCGCAGCGGCAGAGCCTGGGTATTACCATCTGTTTTCCCAACGTTCAATCTCTGCCAGTCATTGTGGCGCGCGTGCGCCGGCTCTTCGACCTTGGGGCGGACATTGAGACGATTGCTGCGCACCTTTCGCGCGATCCGCTGCTTGCACCCCTGGTGGCGCGACGTCCCGGCCTGCGCGCGCCCGGCGCATGGGACGGCTTTGAATTGGCGGTGCGCGCCATTCTCGGTCAGCAGATCAGCATCGTGGCCGCCCGCCGTCTGGCGGGGCAACTGGTCGCGTTGCATGGCAAGCCCGCATTGGAACTCGATGGCAGCCATCCGGGCCTGTCGCACGTGTTTCCCACGGCAAAGCGTCTGGCTTCGGCAAGATCTATCGGCCTCGGCATGCCGGTGGCGCGGCTTTCATCGTTAAAGGCTTTGGCGGAGGCCGCGGCGGCTGATCCGAACCTGTTTCGCCCATTCGGAACCATCGAAGAGGCAATCGCGCGCTTGCGCACCATCCGCGGCGTCGGCGAATGGACGGCGCAATATATTGCTCTGCGCGCCTTGCGCGAGACGGACGCGTTTCCTGCCTCCGATATCGGCCTGCTTCGCGGCGCGGCAGTGATTGATCGCAAATGTTTGACCCCCGTCAGTCTGCTTAGTCGCGCGGAGTCATGGCGGCCCTGGCGAGCCTATGCGGCTCAGCACCTCTGGGCGGCCGGCGCCACCATTCTGGCGAACAACAGGAGCGCGCATGAATAAGGTCCTGCAGTTGTTCATGGATCGACTCGATACGCCGATCGGCGAATTGCTCATCGTAGCCGATCACGACGGAAACTTACGTGCCACTGAGTGGGTGGATCATGAGGGACGTATAAGCCGCATCCTGCGCCTTCACTATGGCGAGAATGGATTCAAGCTCGAACCGTGCCCCAACCCGAGCGGCTTGACCGATGCGATTCGCCGGTACTTTGCGGGTGAGCTTAACGTGATAGACAATTTGCCGGTCGAGACGAACGGCAGCCCTTTTCAGCGCGAGGTGTGGAGCGAGTTGCGCAAGATCGCATGCGGCACAACCATTTCCTACGGAAAACTGGCCGAGCGAATCGGCCGGCCTGCGGCAGTCAGGGCGGTCGGTCTGGCTAATGGATCGAATCCGGTGGGAGTTGTTGTTCCCTGTCACCGTGTCATTGGATCCGACGGGTCACTCACCGGCTACGGCGGAGGCCTCGAACGCAAGCGCTGGCTCCTGGATCATGAAAGACAACAGTCCCTGTACCATCGTGAAAGTAAGGCCTGTAGGTAGTTTTCGCTTACTTCCGGGCTGCCGATCGGCAATGCCGGAAGACAACTGCAAACACAGCGCATATACAACATTGCGTGAGGCGGGTCACTCGCTAGGAGCATCCCCTTAACACGCAAAAGTGAGGCGGGTCACAGTGCTTGGCCCACTTCCTAACAGTTTGGAGTGAGCCCCCGCACAGCGCCCAGACGGCCCGCTGTTTTCTAATAAACGTAGTGTTCCGCTTTGGTATCCGCGTTCATTGGTCCTGCAGTAACTCATCGCCAGGGCCTGATGCTCGACGGAAGTCCGAGCTGGGGCCCGGCCGACGCCGCAACAAGGAAGCTTCGTACCGTCAAGATTCCGGTATGGCACGTTTCAGGATTGCTTGAACCGAGCCCATGCCAGCGTCCGACCGGATAGGTCTGCCTGCTGCTTGGTCCCTGCGGGAAGCGGCAATGTGGCAAGGGAGGGAAACTGGTATGACCGGCAGGAATGGTTTTTCGGAAAAGCCTTCACCGCCTTCGGACGATAAACGATGGAAGATCGTCGACAGTACCATGCGACGTCATGGACGTGCGTCGCACGCGTTGATCGAAGTTCTTCACACCGTACAGGAAACGTTCGGATTCCTGAGCGACGAAGCATTGCAGTATGTGGCCGTATCGCTGCGCGTCCCTTACAGCAAAGTCTATGGAGTGGCGACCTTTTACCACTTCTTCACCCTCAAGCCGAAGGGCGAACACACCTGCGTGGTCTGCACCGGAACCGCCTGTTACATCAAGGGCGCTTCACTTCTGCTGGACGCAGTCCACGCTGAAGCCGGAATCAAGCCGGGCGAGACGACCCCGGACGGCAAGCTGTCGCTGCTGACTGCGCGCTGCGTCGGCTCCTGTGGATTAGCTCCGGCCGTGGTCTTCGATGGCGAGGTGGCCGGCAAGGTGACGCAGGAAACGATTGCCAAACGAGTGCGCTCGTACATGAATGAACAGACAGTGGCGGCGCCTCCGGCGGATGCTGCCGCGTCGGCTGAGGCGACGGCGGGAGGAGCGCAATGACGCACGATGAACTGATCCAGATCGCCGAAAAAGAAGGCGCCCTGGCAGGCGAGTTCGAGCACACCGTCAACGTGTGCATGGCCGCAAGCTGCATATCCACGCACGGCGACGATGTGAAAGCGGCGCTCGAGGCGGAGGTAAAACGGCGCGGATTGGAGAAGAAGGTCAGAGTCAAGGGCGTGGGCTGCATGGGGCTTTGCGCCGCCGGCCCGCTGGTCTCCGTCGGCAAGTACGAGAAGATGTACCAGGCAGTCACCGCTTCGGATACCGCGGCAATCCTGGACAACATACTCGAGCAGACTCCGGTACAGCCGGCGATCGTGCTCGACCCCAGCCTCCCGTTCTTCAGTGGGCAGAAGAAGATCGTGCTGGAGAATTCGGGCGAAATCGATCCGGAGCGCATCGAGGACTACATCGCCGCCCGCGGTTACGAGGCGCTGTTCAAGGCGATCACGTCGATGTCGCCACAGCAGGTGATCGAGCAGGTCACGCGCAGCGGTTTGCGTGGACGCGGAGGCGCGGGCTTTCCCACCGGCTTGAAGTGGGCGACCGTTGCCAAGACGAGCACCAGCACAGGCAAATACGTGATCTGCAACGCGGATGAAGGCGACCCTGGCGCTTTCATGGACCGTAGCGTGCTCGAAAGCGATCCGCATCGCGTGCTGGAAGGCATGGCGCTGGCCGGATACGCGGTGGGCGCAAATAAGGGCTACATCTACTGCCGCGCCGAATACCCGCTGGCCATCAAGCGGCTGCGCCTGGCAATTCGGCAGGCGGAGAACCTCGGCGTACTCGGCAACGAAATCGGTGAGACCACCTTCAGCTTCCGCATAGAGGTCCGGCTCGGCGCCGGAGCGTTCGTCTGCGGCGAGGAGACTGCGCTCATCGCCTCGGTGCAGGGTAACCGCGGAACCCCGCGCCCGCGTCCGCCTTACCCGGCGCAGCAAGGCCTTTGGGGATCGCCGACGCTCATCAACAACGTGGAAACCTTCGCCAACATCGCGCCCATTCTGCGCAATGGCGGCAAATGGTTCGCGGCCATCGGAACGGAAAAAAGCAAAGGAACCAAGGTGTTCGCCCTGGCGGGCCGCGTGAACAACACCGGACTGATCGAAGTACCAATGGGATTGAGTGTCCGCGACGTCGTCTTCAAACTCGGCGGCGGCATCCCGGATGGGCGGAAGTTCAAGGCGGTGCAAACCGGCGGACCTTCCGGCGGATGTGTTCCCGAGCAGTACCTGGACATGCCGGTCGATTACGAGTCGCTGGCCAGCGTCGGCTCCATCATGGGCTCCGGCGGAATGATCGTCATGGACGAGACTTCTTGCATGGTGGACGTGGCGAAGTTCTTCATGGACTTCTGTACCTCAGAGTCCTGCGGCAAATGCGTTCCCTGCCGCGTGGGCACGGCGCACATGCTCGACCTGCTGGAAAAAATCGGCGCCGGACAGGCTCGCCAGGAAGACCTGGACCTGCTGGAGCGGATCGCCGATACGGTGAAGAGCGCAAGCCTCTGCGGGCTTGGGCAAACCGCGCCGAACCCGGTGTTCAGCACGCTGCGGTACTTCCGGGACGAGTACAAGAATCACATTGAAAACAAAGCTTGCGAGGCCGGCGTATGCGTGGTGGCGCGCAAGGCGACGGGGGTGGGCGCATGAGCTCAGCAACAACCTCTGTGGAATACCGTGTATTGACCATCGAAGGGCGCGAAATCGGCGCCCACGAAAGCCAGACTATTCTGGATGTAGCCAAGGAAAACGGGATTTACATTCCCACCCTGTGCCACCTGGACGGCCTTTCCAAGGTGGGCGCCTGCCGCCTTTGCATGGTGGAGGTGAAGGGCAGCAATAAGCTCCTGCCGGCCTGCGTCACCCGCGTGCAGCAGGGGATGGAAGTGACGGTGAATTCGGAGCGGTTGCAGGCCCATCGCAAGATGGTGCTGGAGTTCCTCTTCTCCGAACGCAATCACGTCTGCTCCATCTGCGTGGTAAACGGGCACTGCGAGCTACAGGACCTGGCGCTGAAGCTGGGAATCACCCACATCACCGTTCCCTACCGGCATCCGCGCATGCCGATCGACGCCTCCCATCCGCGTTTCGTGGCCGACCACAACCGGTGCGTGCTGTGCACGCGCTGCGTCCGGGTCTGCGACGAGGTGGAAGGAGCGCACGTTTGGGACGTGATGGGGCGCGGCAAGGAGGCCAAGGTTACGACCGACTTGAGCCAGCCCTGGGGAATGTCGCAGACCTGCACCGAGTGCGCCAAGTGCATCAATATCTGCCCCACCGGGGCTCTCTCGGAAAAGGGTAAATCGGCGGGTGAAATGTCAAAGCGCAGGCAATTCCTGCCGTACTTGACTCTGATGCGGGAGGGACGGCGATGAGCAAACTGAAGCTGGCAACGGTATGGCTCGATGGCTGCTCGGGATGTCACATGTCATTGCTCGACATCGACGAGCGGGTCTTGCAGGTAGCCGAGAAGTTCGACCTGGTTTACAGTCCCCTGGTCGATGCCAAGAAATTTCCCGAGAACGTGGACGTGACTCTGGTGGAGGGCTCGATCAGCTCCGAGGAAGACGAGGAGAAGATCTTTCATCTGCGCAAGCACAGCAAAGTCCTGGTTTCGCTCGGCGACTGCGCGGTGACCGGCAATGTTCCCGCGATGCGCGATGTCTTCCCCCTGAGCGAGGTCATGAGCTGTGTGTATCAGAACGATGCCACCCTGAACCAGCAAGTTCCCAGCGAGGTTGTGCCTAAGCTGCTGGAAAAAAATCGTCCGGTACACGAGTTCGTGAAGGTTGATGTCTTCGTTCCCGGCTGCCCTCCCGGGGCCGACACCATCTTCTTTGTGCTTACGGAACTTGCCGCGGGGCGCGTGCCTGATTTGAGCACCACCAGCCGGTTCGGGCAATAGGGAGAGAGCTGATGAAAACCATCGTCATTAATCCGGTGACCCGAATCGAGGGCCATGCCAAGATCACCTTGCATCTGGACGAGCAGGGACAGGTCAGCGATGCGCGCTTCCATGTAACCCAGGTGCGCGGCTTTGAGAAATTCTGCGAAGGACGTCCCTTCGCCGAGCTTCCCGCGCTGATGGCGCGCATTTGCGGCATCTGCCCGGTCAGCCACCTGATCGCCTCCGCCAAGGCCTGCGATGCAATCATGGCGGTCGCGATTCCTTCGACCGGAGAAAAGCTGCGCCGCATTATGAACCTGGCCCAGATCGTGCAATCGCACGCCCTGAGCTTCTTTTACCTCTGTGCTCCCGACCTGCTGCTGGGCATGGACAGCGACCCGGCGAAACGGAACGTCCTGGGATTGGCACTGAAGCAACCGGAGCGGGCCAAGGACGGCATCGCGCTGCGCCAGTTCGGGCAGGAGATCATTCAGACCCTGGGTGGGCGCCGCGTTCATCCCGGCTGGATCGTCCCCGGCGGCGTGAGCGAGCCTCTGTCGCAAGAGAACCGCGATCACATTCTCGCCAAACTGCCCGATGCCATGAAGGCGGTTGAGCGGACGCTCGGGTGGTTCAAGAATAAACTGGAAAATTACCGGACTGAAGTCCGCACTTTCGCCAATTTCCCCACCATGTTCATGGCCCTGACCAGGGACGACGGTCATCTGGCGCTGTACTCGGGTCATCTCCGGGTGATCGATTCCCAGGCGAACGTTATCGCCGACCGGATCACCGGCACTGCCTACCAGCAGTACATCGGCGAAGCGGCGGAGGCGGACTCGTACCTGAAGTCAACCTACTTCAAGCCGCAAGGCTATCCGGACGGCGTCTACCGCGTAGGTCCGCTGGCGCGCCTGAATGTTTGCAAGATCGCCGGTACTCCGCGGGCCGACGAGGAACTCGCCGAGTTCCGCGAACTGGGCCGGCAGACCGTGCTGAGCTCTTTCTACTACCACTATGCCCGCTTGATCGAAATGCTGTTCGCCGTCGAGCGGATCGAGCAGTTGCTGCACGATCCGGAGATCCTCAGCAAGCACGTGCGCGCCTTTGCCGCTCCCAACAACTTCGAGGGAGTCGGCATAATGGAGGCGCCTCGCGGCTCGCTCATCCATCATTACAAGATCGACGAACACGGCTTGATTACCAAGGCCAACCTGGTCATCGCCACCGGGCACAACAACCTGGCCATCAACAAGGGAGTTCTGCAGGTTGCCAAGCACTACGTGAACGGGACCAAGCTCAACGAAGGCATGCTGAACCGCGTAGAGGCGGTGGTGCGCGCCTTCGACCCCTGCCTGAGCTGCTCGACCCATTCGGCAGGAGAGCCCTGGCTACGAGTCGAGCTGCAGGGCCCCGATGGCAAGTTGCTCGACTGCGTCGGACGCTAGGGTCGTGCGTCAAACAGATAAGCAGTTTTCAGCTTCTCTTAGCCGCTGAAGGCGGCGGCAGATGGTAGCCCACGGCGCAAGCCGTGGGTGAAAGGCGTCCAGGATCACAAGCCCCCGAAGGGGGCGACAGAACCGGTCAAGATTCTTTCGCCCGCGTTGCGGGCTCTTGAGATTTCGCGCCCCAAACCCATGGCTGACGCCATGGGCTACCATCTTTCCCCCGCTTCGCGGGGTCGGCTTCCAGTGTTCCTATTTATGACGCACTACACTAGCTCCAGCGACTCCGGACTGTTCAAGGCTGGGCTTTGATGCCCAGCCTTTTTACTTGGACCGAGTAATATCCAGCCGGCGACTGTCTCCCGAGATAACACATTTACCAACCTGCGACGCATGCATATACTGTGCACCGTGGCGGCAATGGCCGCGTAGCAGCCAAAGTAAAAATTCAGCCTATCGGGGGGACGACGTGGGACAGAATCGCGATGACATATCTACGGGAAAGGATCGCTCGATCCTGACCAGGCGCAGTCTTTTGAAGGGTGCAGGCGGACTGGTCGCGGTCTCGGCGCTTCCGGCAACTGCAGCTTATGGCTCGGCTCTTCCGGTCGGCCAGGCGGCGAAGTCAACTTCAACGCCTGCTCCCGATATTACCGGGCAGCTGGCGAGCTACATGGTGGCGGCCCGGGACCGCGCTCTGCCGCCCAAGGTATTGCTGGACGCCAAGCATCGCGTGCTGGACGGCTTGGCGGCCGCGGTTTCCGGGGCGCGCCTCCAACCGGGCGAAATGGCCACTCGCTTCGCCCGCGCACAGGGCGGCGCGCCGGAGGCTTCGGTTCTGGCCACGGATATCAAGACTTCCGCCATCACCGCCGCCCTGGTCAATGGGATGTTCGCGCACGCGGACGAAACCGACGACGTCGATCCGTTAACCAAAGCGCATCCGGGCGCCGCCGTAGTTCCCGCTGCCTTCGCCATGGCGGAGCGGGAGCAACGCTCGGGGATGGAACTGCTCCGGGCGGTGGCGCTGGGCTACGACGTCGGTTGCCGCTTCACTCTTGCTCTTGGCGGAGACTTGCTGCGGGAAAATCACCGCGATGTCGACGGCCCCTGCTGCACGATGGGTGCCACGGCGGCGGCAGCGTCTCTGGCCCGCCTGGACGAGACCGGGATGCGCTATGCGATTTCCTACGGGGCACAGCAGGTTTCCGGCCCTTATAGCTGGGTCGAGGATCACGATCACATCGAAAAGGCATTCGACATCGGCGGTATGGGCGCCCGCAACGGCGTCACCGCGGCCATCATGGCCCAGATGGGATTCACCGGCGTTCGCACGGTGCTGACCTGCCGGCACAACGCCATCGAGGCGCTTGCCGCTGAGCGGCACCCCGAGGCGATCATGGCCGATCTGGGCAACAGGTTCTTTGTCTCGGAGACGGGAATCAAGACTTACTCGGTCGGCAATCCCAACCAGGCTCCGCTGGATGCAATCTTTACCCTTCGCCGCCAGTATGGCCTGACGGCGGACAATGTCGAGCGCGTCGTGGTCAGGCTGCCCAAGGACGGTGCCAGCATTGTCGACAACAGCCCGATGGCCGACGTCAACTGCCAGCACCTCATCGCCACGGCCCTGGTGGACGGTACTGTCTCGTTCGCCAACAGCCACTCGCATGAGCACATGGCCCAGCCGCAGATCCGCGCGGTCATGCAAAGGGTGCAGGTGATGGCGGATCCCAAGCTGACAGCCGACAAGGCCGCGCCCCGCAGCGGGCTGGTGGAAGTAACCCTGCGCGACGGCCGCACGGTGAGCCATTTCACACGCTTTCCTCCGGGCATGAAGGAGAATCCTTTGAACACGGAGAGGATGAACGAGAAGGCACGCGGCCTCATGGCGCCCGTATTAGGCGCTAAACGGGCCGAAGCGGTTATTCAGCGCATAAATGCCCTGGAAGAAGTGAAGAACATGCGGGAATTCATCCGCTCTCTGCTGACTGTGTAGGGGGCGCAGGACACTAATGCGGAGGAGCCCGGTTGCTGTACCGCGGGCTTCTCCGCATTAGAAGACTAGACCCACTCGCCCTGCCGCATCAGAGGTTCGACAATATTGGAAGCGGTAATGCCATCGATGTCGAGCTTGTCCGATCCGATCATCCAGTCCACGTGGATCAGGCTGTCGTTGGCGCCCTTGGCCGCAAGCTGCTCGGGCGTCAGCTTGTCGCCATCGCGCAGGCAGGTGCTGTATGCCTGCCCCAACGCAATGTGGGAGGCGGCGTTTTCATCAAATAGCGTATTGAGAAAGAGCAACCCGCTGCGGGCGATAGGCGAGGAATGCGGCACCAGAGCCACTTCGCCCAAGCGCCGCGCGCCTTCATCGGTGTCGATCAGCTTCTCCAGGACTTCCTGGCCTTTGGTGGCGCGGGCCTCGACGATGCGCCCGCGCTCAAAACGCACCTGGATTCCTTCGATCAGCGTGCCCTGGTGTGAAAGAGGCTTGCTGGCGGTCACCGTACCGTCGGCGCGGTCCTTGTGCGGAGTGGTGAATACCTCTTCCGTAGGCATGTTGGGAATGCAATACAAGCCGTTGCCTGCGGTGGTGCCGCCGCCGAGCCAAAGATGATCATCCGCCAACCCGAGGCGAAAGTCGGTTCCGGGCCCGCGGTACTCGAGGGTTGTGTAGCGCTTTTCATTCAAGTATGCCGCCCGCTTTTGCAGTCCGGCGTCGTGCGCTCTCCAGGCCGAGACCGGGTCGTCGCCGTCGATACGGGAGGTCGCGAAAATCGCGTTCCACAACTTGGCGACAGCAATATCCGGCGGGTCGTTGGGGAACATCGCCGCCGCCCAGGCCGGCGTGGCGCTGGCAACGATCGTCCAGTTGATCTCGTGGCGCGTGATGAACTCGAGCGCGGGACGGTAAGCCTTGGAGAAGGCGCGGTTCGCCCGGCCAACCTTGTCCGGGTCCTCGTTCGAGAGCAGCAATGGATTTCCGCCCGCAATGGCCAGCCGCGCCGCGCCACTCTTGAAAGCCGCGCCTAAGCCGTCGAACAACCAACTCGCAGCGTGGTCGAAACTTTCGTCGGGGGCGAATCTGTAGCGCATCAAAGCCGCTTCATCGTCGCTGTAAAGAATCGTAACAAGCGAGGCGCCCGCGCGGTAGGCGTGCTCGGTAATGCGCCTTGCCAGCGGTGCGGCATCAAGCGATGCGCTCATCACGAGTTCCTGCCCGGGCTTCAGGCCAAGGCCGACGCGGACGGCAATTTCGGCAAGCCGGTCCAGCTTCTGTGCATGAGTCAGTTGTTCGGTAGCGAGCGCAATGTTAGTCATAGTTCTTATAGATGCCTCAAATCTCGCGATAGAGTCCAGGAAGCGGACAGCCAACAGCCATGCGCGGCCGAAGCCATCGACGAAAAGATGCGCGCGGAAATCTTGAGCTGCTGAATCGGCGGACGGTTTCGGCGTGCCGGCCACTTTCCGGTTTACGGTCAGCGTTCGCCTCGTATGGTGGCGATGAATTTCGTCAGTGGAATGGTGTCCCGCAACTTTCCCGCGCAGCGGTTCGCTTGGTCGCAATCGGTGCAACCGGGGCACCGCAGGATGGCCGCCACATCCGGATTGAGTTCCCAAAGTTCGGCGGCAATGCCGTCGCGCTGTTCCGCGGACCATGATTCCTTGCATATAATGAGACCCTTCAGCCGGGTACCTTGGATGACGGCACGGGCGGAGTCCATATCGATAGCCGTTATCAGCTCCAAACCCGCGGCGTTCAACAACGATTGTGTCGCACACATCTCAGCGTAGCGTTCGGTAATGGCAAGGACCTTTGGCCGGTTCACGGATCAAACCTCGTTCGGGATTGTACTGCAGGTGAGCAGCTTTTAAAGGCAAAAATGAAAGCGACACCATCCGTCCACATAGGCTCCTCCAACGGTGAAGCTCCGGATCATTCACTCGGAACTTCCAAATTCCGGACTTCCTGACTGAATGCAAGAGCGAGGATAATGCTCCTATGAAAGACCCATTCCTCGAAGCGGCAATCGAAGAAGCCCGGCAGGGGCTGCGCGAAGGCGGCATTCCCATCGGCTCGGTGATCGTCCACCAGGGTAAAATCATCGGCCGTGGCCACAACCGCCGCGTCCAGCGCGGCAGTGCCATCCTGCACGGCGAGATGGATGCCTTGGAGAACGCCGGCCGCCAGCCCGCCGCTGTCTACCGGGAAAGCATCCTCTACACCACGCTCTCTCCATGTTCGATGTGTTCAGGCGCCATCCTCTTGTACGGCATCCCGCGCGTCGTGATCGGCGAGAACCAGACGTTCCGGGGAGAAGAAGAGCTTCTCCGCTCGCGGGGCGTTTCCGTCGAGGTGCTCCAGAATGAGGAGTGCATTCGACTGATGCGGGAATTCATCGAGCGTAACCCGAAGCTCTGGAACGAAGACATCGGCGTCTAAATGATGGAGCTTCGGCACGTGCCTATGGGATCAGCGATAATACGGGACGTGGCGCAAACGGAAGCAAAGGCGTTCGCAGACACCTCTCCCGGCGAGACGCCGGTTCGTGGGATTTCTTCATCGAGCCGCCGGCCCAGCGGACGACGCCTTGGTGCTCACACATGGCGCGAGTGGAAACTGTGGAACTGCGCTGCTGGTGGCGCTGGCGGAGGCACTGGCCGCGTCCGGTATCAACGTGCTTCGCTGCGATCTTCCGTTCCGGCAATTGCGGCCGCACGGGCCGCCATCTCCCGCTTCTGCCAAACGCGACCAGGAGGGGTTGCACCGGGCCGTGACGGTATTGAAGGATCAGTTCTCCGGTCAGAATGTTTCTCGGAGGCCAGTCGTACGGCGGGCGTCAGGCGAGCATATTGGCCGCCTCGGAGCCATCATTAGTAAACGGGTTGCTACTGCTCTCGTACCCGCTTCATCCACCAGGCAAGCCGGCCCAAATGCGGACGCAGCACTTGCCGAACCTCCGCACCCCAACGTTGTTCGTCAGCGGCAGCAAAGATGCTTTCGGCTCAATCGAGGAACTGGAAGCCGCTATTAAGCTGATCCCCGCGCCGACACGCATGCTGCAGATTCCAGATGCCGGGCACAGTCTTCTGACTAAATCGAATCGCAACTCTTTGCCGCAAGCGGTTGCTGATGCGTTCCGCGCGATGTTCTTTCCCGCATCGCGTTAGCCCGATCTCACTTTTGGGGGCGTTGTCAAGGATGGCGGCAATCGTCGTGGGCGTGACCTTGGGCGGCAAGGTCGAGCCGGTCTTCAGCCTCTCGGCTGGCTTCCCAGCATCTAGCCCTTCACCGGGGTACCGAGTTCGACGCGCGCGTTTGGATAATACTTGCGAATTCTTTCGTCACAGGTGCGGGCGTGAGCCTCCATGCCTTCCAGGCGCGAGATGCGCGCCGAAACCTCTCCGATTGCCCGGCTGGCATTTTGATCCATTTTCTGCCAGGTTAGCGGCTTCAGAAACTTGTGAACCGACAGTCCGGCCGAATACCGAGCCGCCAGCTTGGTGGGAAGAATATGATTGGGGCCGGACGCCTTGTCTCCATAGGCGACCGTCGTCTCTTCCCCGAGGAAGAGCGAGCCATAGTTGGAGAGCTTCTCCAGCCACCAATCGAGATCGGTGCAGTGGACCTCCAGGTGTTCGCTGGCGTAGCGGTCCGAGACTTCCACCATCTCCTCCCGCGTCTGGCAAAGAACTACCTCGCCGTAGTCGCGCCAGGCGGCGCCCGCCGCCTCGCGGGCAGCGGCCGGCAATTTGGCGATGAGCTCAGGGACCATCCGCATCACCGCGTCGGCTACGGGCCGTGATGAAGTTATCAGCCAGGCCGGGCTTTCGTGCCCGTGTTCGGCCTGGCCGACGAGATCGGCGGCAACGATGGCCGCATCCGCCGAACCATCGGCGAGAACCGCAATCTCGGAGGGTCCGGCGAAAACATCGATGCCGACCTTGCCGAACAACATCCTCTTGGCCTCGGCAACAAATTTGTTTCCCGGCCCGATGATGATGTCGGCAGGCTTGCCACTGAACAGTCCGTATGCCAGCGAGGCGATAGCCTGGACACCGCCGAGCGTGAGAATGACATCGGCTCCCGCAACCTGCATCGCGTACAGCACGTAGGGATGAATTCCCTCGCCCTGGAATGGCGTCGAGCAGGCCACCACGGTTCCCACCCCGGCCGCCTTCGCCGTGGCGATCGACATGTAGGCCGAGGCGATATGGGCATAACGTCCGGTGGGCACGTAGCAGCCGGCAACGTTGCATGGCACCAGACGCTGGCCGGCCCACAACCCGGGCATAATTTCTACGGAGCAGTCTTCGACCGACCGGCGCTGCGCTTCGGCAAAGCGGCGAACATTCTCAACCGCATAACTGATGTCCTTCCGCACACCTTCGGGAACCGAATTCGCGCAGCGGGAAATCTCTTCCCGGGTGACCGCGATCGGCCCCGACCAGTGATCGAGTTCCAAAGCATAGCGCCGTACCGCTTCCTCGCCATGAGCCTCGATCTCGGCCAGCATCTTGGAAACAACCTGACGGGCAGAGTCGGTCTCTGTCTCCGCCGTCTTAGTTGCCTTCTTCAGGTATGCTGTAGCCACGATAATTCCTCCAGGGAATTTCAGAACACACTGCACACGCCCAGCCTTCAAGGTCGGGTCATGACGGTTCCAACCAGTCGCTTGTTATTCACCCAATAGATTAACGCACATGCGCTGATTGAAGCCTGCGGAACTTTATGGTTGGCGGAGGTTTTGCATCCGCAAGATCATCTGCAAGTGAGCATGCTCCCTCGCATACTTCTCGTTAACACAACTAGCCTGTGGATTGGGAGTAGTTTTTCAGCAGCCTGCTAGAGCCTGTTATTAACTTATAGGACGGACAGCGTTGCGAGCGAAAATCGGGCCAGACGAGGCGGAGTCCGAGGGGCATGGTGATTCCATGTTCGAGGACGACAACGAAGTCTGGGCCGATTTGCGCCGCAACCCTGCGGGACGGGGCGGATTTTCCCGATCGCAGTGTCGCTCGTCGCTAAAATACTTCAGTATTTGCCGCTCCTCGCTCCTCGCGCTCGGAAAAATCCGCTCCCGTCGCTGCCGCCCTATAAGTTAATAACAGGCTCTAGGCCTGACCCCTTGCCCGCAGCAGCCGATAGAGTTTGGTCTGCCTGATCTGCCGCAGATTATCGCTCCTGGAAGAAGATCTCCCCTTCGCGCCCGGTGGCGGAAGCCCGGCCCAGTGCGAAAAGATGGTGAAGATGTGCGACCGACTCTCCGAGCGCGAAATTCATCTCATGTCCACTGAGCCGCTTCGGATCGCCAAACAGCGCCGGGATCAAACTGGCGGCCGTGCGCGGGCCCAGCTTCAGTTCACGCTCGATGAGTTGCAAACGCTCCGCGTGATGGTGGTCGATGGCCGCGATTCGCGCCTGCAAACCAAGGAACGGCAGCTTGTGCGACGGCAGCACCAGCGGATCCGCGCAGCTTTCCGCGATCCTACGGTTGCTTTCCAGGAAGCGAACAAGCGGCTGTTCTTCGGCGTCGTTGAAGCGCACACTGACGTTCGGCGTGATCTGAGGCAGGACCTGGTCGCCGGCGATCAGCAGCTTGCGTTCATGGGAGTAGAGGAGAGATTGAGCCGGCGAATGGCCGCCGGCCACGAAAACGCTCCACTCGGTGTCGCCAACGCGCAGCAGATCGCCATCGTGAAGCGGTTGAAACTTCTCCGGAGGAGGAGCGAATAGCGCCCGATGCTGACATAAGCTCGCATTCACCTCCGCGGCTGCCTCTTCGCCGAGCCCGTGCCGGCGATAGAAATCGATGCGCTCCCGCGAGCGCATCTCCCAGCGCGAGCTCATCAACTCTTCCGCTTGCCTCTGCTCGCGCGGGGTAAGCATTGGCGTGATTCCCCAGCGTTCGCACACCCAGCGGCAGTTGCCCACGTGGTCGGGGTGATGGTGGGTGATCGCCAGGCGGGTGATCGGCATTCCGTCCAACACCGAATCCCAGACTGCTTCGATCTGCCGCCTTACCTCGGGAAGAGGAAAACCGCTGTCGATCATCGTCCAGCAACCGGCATCCCGCAGCAGCCACAAATTGACCGCGCGAAGCCGAAAAGGCAGGAAGGTCGACAGCCAGTAGACGCCCGGGACAATTTCAATCGCTCTTCCGGGCTCAGGAGGCGACGGAAACGGAAATCGCATTGCTACCGAAGACACTGTGTTATCTGAGCTTCGCCTCCGGGGTCTCGATCGTCCGCTCACGGCACCTTTGCCAGCGCAGGAGGCTTGCGATAATGCGTGCGCCTGGCGATGCCGTAAATTCGTGCTTGAGCTACCAGGCAGGCTTGCTTGGGACTTCGAATGCCATAGGGATGTGCAAGAAAATGCGTCGCACTCTATCCGTAACTGCTCTATCTTTCAACCCACGTACCCGTTATTGGGCCGCGAGGCTCGCAATACAAACTTTACTCCCAACCTTCCACTTCCTGCTTGCGTTTAAGCCAGTTGTTGAGCGCGAGTTGCGTGCTGCGGGGGGCGTTGACGAAGCGAATGCCGGCCGTGCCTTCGCGGTCGGTCCACACCAGCTTGCCGACAGCCTCCACCAGAGTGTCGCAGTCCGGCAAGCTGAGGCGGATGGAGAGCGTGCCGCTGGTTCTCGGCAACGCCTGCGCCCCTTTCAGGCAGATCCCGCCGCAACTTACATTCCTGGTTTCAAACTGGAAGCGCTCGCCGCTGGCGGTCACCACCTCGACCGGAACCTCGATCGTGTAGCGAAAGCGCAGTTGCTGCTCGGGACCAAGCTCCCCGACGGTCGGATTGGGTTTCCACGAGCGCAGTGGGTCAATGCTGTACAACTTGAGCTTGCGGCTCAGGGTGCGGCGGGAGATACCTAGTTCCATGGCCGTCATGCCTTGGTGGCCGCCGGCGTTGGCCAGGGCGCCGAGGATGGCCTGCCTCTCCAGGGTGGTCAAATCATTCGTGCCACCTTGTGCAGCAAAGCCTTCCGCCGCCGCGGCGCTGGCTTTGGCCGCCAGGGCTTCCGCTGCCGTGAAGGAGCTGCTCCCCGCGTCCTCCTCTTTTTCTTCCAGCGGAAGCGAGTCGGCTCTGATCTCCTGCTCCTCCCGGAAGGTTCCCGCCTGAAGCACCACGCTTTCCAGCTCGCGGATGTTCCCGGGCCAGCTATGGGCGAGCAGGCGTTCCTTGGCCTCCTGCGAAAATCGCTTTTCCGGCGCCACCTTGCTCAAAAAGCAATCCGCCAGGGCCAGAATGTCTTCCGGGCGGTCCCGCAGCGGAGGAATCTTGAGGTGAAACTGGCTGAGCCGGTGATAAAGATCGCGGCGGAATTCGCCGGTCTGCACCAGGCGCTCCAGCGGCTGGTTGGTGGCGGCGATCACCCGCACGTCAACCGAGATTTTGCGGTTGCCCCCAAGCCGATAGTACGGTGCTCCGTCCAGCACGCGTAACAATTTGACCTGCAGCTTGGGATCCAGTTCGCCGACCTCGTCCAGCAGGATGGTGCCGCCGTCGGCCAGCTCGAAGAGTCCCTTTTTCGCCGAATCGGCGCCGCTGAAGGCTCCCTTTTCGTAGCCGAACAGCTCGCTTTCCAGCAGGTATTCGGGGATGGCGGCGCAGTTGATATCGACCCAGGGCCGCTGGCTGCGTAACGAATAGGCGCGGATGGCGCGGGCTATCAGCTCCTTGCCGGTACCCGTCTCGCCGGTGATCAGCACCGACGCGGTACTGGCGCCAACCCGGGGCAGAAGCGCCATCACCTTCTTCATCTCCGGGCTGGCAACAATGAAACGCGCTTCGCTGCCGTCTCCGACCATGCCGTTTTCCAGGTCTGCTACGTCCATGCCCGCCTTTCAGCCCCGCTTTAGACACCGATGGCATGGCCGGAGGCAGACCACCGCCTCCACTCCGGCACCCGTGCCATCATCAACAACACTATGCCGCTAAGAGTGCCGCCGCCGTCAACAGAAACCGTCTGCCCCGATAATCGAAAGTAACTAGCGGGCACCGGCAAAAGCTGCGACACTTTGTCGCAAGGCCAATGTTTGCGCCATTTTGTCTCAATTCCGGGCCCGTGTCCAGTAAGCAAATAAAGGACTTCGAAACCTTCTACTCTGGAAGCTCCCGTGCATTGAAGTTGATAGCGGCCTAGTGTGTTTCTAACGTGTTTCTAACGGAAAGCTGCAACCCGGGTAGACGGCACGGCGCAGGCGGCCATGAGCGGTTAGACCAAAAGAACCAGGCCCCAGATTGATTCCTGGGGGCGAAGAGTACGAGAACTTCGTGAAGCGTTCGAATATCTACGTAGCTTTGGTTGCCGGGACGGTGCTGGCGCTCGTCTGCTATGCGACCACTCACTCGTTCGAGAGCCATTCTGTACGGTTCGCCTATTACCTGACGCTCGCTATTTTGGCGACGACTCTGATTTATTTGGGTTACCGCGAGTTCAAGGCCGGCTTGGACGCCAAGACTGCCCACGCCGCCGACATCGCGGCTCTGCATCTGCGTACCATCGAGGCGCTGGCCTTGGCCATCGACGCCAAGGATCAGGGTACTCAGGAGCATCTGCGGCGGGTGCGGGCCTGCTCGGCGGCGCTTGGCAAGGCCCTGGGCCTCGGCGAAGACGAGCTGGAGGCGTTGCGGGCCGCCTCGCTGCTGCACGACATCGGCAAGCTGGCGGTTCCCGAGCACATCATCCATAAGGCCGGCCGGCTGACTCCGGAAGAATTCGAAAAGATGAAGATCCATCCCCGCGTGGGGGCGGACATTCTGCGCCGGGTGAAGTTTCCTTACCCGGTTGTGCCCATCGTCGAGGCGCATCACGAACATTGGGACGGCAGTGGCTATCCCTTCGGCAAGAAGGGGGAGGAGATTCCTATCGGGGCGCGCGTTCTCAGCGTAGTGGACTGCCTCGAGGCCCTCACCTCCGAACGCCAGTACCGGCGCGCGCTTCCAGCCGGCGAAGCCCTGGAGCAGATTTGCTCTCTCGCCGGCACCCAGTTCGACCCCAAGGTGGTCGAAGCCCTGAAGGCAAACTGGCCGTTGGTGCAGGAGGCGGGTTCGCCCGGTTTTGCCGAGACTTCTTTCCTGCGCGGTACCGGCCGCTCGGCCAGCGCCGCCGGCGCCTTTGAACTCCCGGAAAACTTCCTCAGCTCTATCGCCGCCGCGCGGCTGGAAGCGCAGACGCTGTTCGAGATCAGCCACGACCTGGGGAACTCGCTCAGCCTGGACGAAACCTTGTCCCTGCTATCGGCGCGCCTGCGCACCCTGGTGCCTTACGACTCCATTGCCATCTTCATCCGCAACGAGGACGAACTGGTTGCCAGGCATGTGGCCGGCGATCACTACCGCATTCTTTCCACCCTGGTAATCAAGATCGGGGAGGGGCTATCCGGGCGGGTCGCCGAAAGCGGAACCCCGGCCTTGAATGCGCCGCCCTCGCTCGAATTCCCGCTGCCCGCCGACCGCACCCGCACAGCCTCACTGAAGTCTGCCGTTTCCGTCCCGCTGAACGGCTCGGCCGGCACCATCGGCGTTCTCACTCTCTACCGCACCGCGCCTGAGGCCTTCACCCGCGACCATCTGCGTATCCTGCTGGCCATCAGCTCGAAGGTGGCGGTTTCAGTCGAAAACGCCCTCCGCTTCCAGTTGGCGGAGAGCTCCGCCACGACCGATTACCTGACCGGACTGCCCAACGCACGCTCGCTCTTCCTCCATCTCGACGAGGAGATTTCCCGCTGCAAGCGCGAGAACACCTCGCTGGCCATCATGGTCTGCGATCTGGACGGTTTCAAGCAGATCAACGACCAGTTCGGGCACCTGGAGGGAAACAAGGTCCTGCGGCTGTTCGCGCAACTGCTGCGCTCCGCCTCCCGTAATTACGACTACGTGGGCCGCCTGGGCGGTGATGAGTTCGTTGTCGTCGCGCCGGGCTTGAAGTCGGAGACGGCAAAGACCAGGGCCGAACGCATGAACGAGTCGGCTATAGAGGCCGGATTGCGCATCTGCGGCCAGCCGTCCCTCTCCGTCAGCGTCGGCTGCGCCTTCCTGAACGAAGATGGTACCGACGCCGAGCAGTTGCTGGCTGTCGCCGATCAGCGGATGTATGTGGAGAAACAGCAGCACTGGGATGAGACCAGGAAGCTGATCGCTTTCCCCTCGGCACAGGCACAAACGGGTGGGGCGTAAGCAGCAAAGCTCCCATACACCTGTCCCTTACACCTGCCCCACACGCCTCCCGCTTGGATGAACCCCCGTTTTATTTTGCCGGCTCCCCTTCCCACCGCGCCGGGTTAGTGCCATACTTCCTCCACTCCAGCGAGTGCGCCACGGGCTCTGATTGGAGACGTGGTGCGGATTCGCTGGAAGCCG
The DNA here is from genome assembly GCA_963791145.1 of uncultured Acidobacteriota bacterium. GTDB lineage: Bacteria > Acidobacteriota > Terriglobia > Terriglobales > Acidobacteriaceae > CAWBRT01. The sequence continues at coordinate 117,852 of CAWBRT010000015.1, forward strand.
CATGCCACGCACGCAGCGCAAAGTCGCCTCACCCTTCCTGGTTTTTCCGCAGCCAGTGCTCCGGCTGCGTTCCGCCAATAAGACGCTCCGGCCAGGCAACCATCGCCTGGTTCATCTCGCCTCTATAACCATGGACCCGGTTTCGCGGGGTTCCCGGCAAGCCGCAGTTGCGCTTGCCGGGCCGTAATCAGCTCTTGCGAGCAGAGGAGGTTCTATGCCGATAGCGCGATTAAAACAATTTCTGGAAGAGAACAGGATCGGGTACGTCCTCGTAAGCCACTCGACGGCTTATACGGCGGCCGCCACCGCTGCCATCACTCACACTCCAGGAAAGGAGATCGCCAAGACGGTCATGGTGATGATCGACGGCGCCCTGGCCATGGTGGTTGTGCCCGGATCGAAGCACGTGGATTTCCGCGCTCTGAAAACCGCCACCGGCGCAAGTGAGGTGGTCTCTGGCGCATGAACACCAGTTTGCTCACGTCTTTCCCGACTGCGAGGTGGGAGCCATGCCTCCCTTCGGCAATCTTTACAACCTGCCGGTCTACGTCGACGAGAGCCTGGCCGAGGACGACACCATCGCCTTCAATGCCGGCTCGCATCGTGAGCTGCTGAAGCTTGCCTATAGCGACTTTGCCAAGCTGACCAAGCCCCGGGTCGTGAAGGTGGTGGCGGAAAGCACGGCGCAGCGGCTGGTGAAACGAACCGCCAGTTAGCTGTTTCCGCGGAGGAACAGCGGTTTGCACTCCAGCAAGCGCCATGGTTGCGCTTGCTGGGTGTTCGCGAGCCGGCAGGAACATCGAGAGTAAGAACTATGGCGAACCACAGTCGCTGTAGACAATATCTTTGAAAGGGCACGGCTTTCAGCCGTGCCGCATGGGGCGGTTAGAATTCCGGCTTTAGCCGCTGAGGGGCAGGTCCCTCGGAGTCCTGCCTAGCGGGACCAGTCCTATTCAGCATTTGCTCCGCGCGGCTCAAGGCACCCTAGCAGACCCAAAACAGGTTTGCTGGGGACCCCGCCGCGTCCTTTCAAAGCCGGTATATAGTAACCCTGGTTTTGCTCTAAGCCTGGAAAGTAGGACTGGGTACTAGCGCGGTTTACTTTTCATTGGGGCTCGCGCCAAACCCCGGTTTGTGGCAATCTGGTCTCATGAAAAATAAGAACATGCGCGAACTGGAGAAGCACTGGGCCGAGCAACGGAAAAAGGCAGCGAAGCCGGCTAAGGTAGCCAAGCCCGGCAGCAAGAAGCATAGCCGCGAGGGCGTGAACCAGGCGGCTTCCCCGATGGTTCGCGAGGCGACGAAGGATTAGCCGCGCAGCACTCTCAACTTCCCTTGAATCACAACATGTGTTTCTGTCTTTGACGGATGCCGCCGAACTACCACCACCTAGAGGGAGGCTTCCGTTTGTTCCCGGAGCCCTAGGATGCTATCCTGAAATTTCCCAGCCGAAGGGGAGTAGCAGAATCGGCGTTTGTCTGACGCGTTTTGTCGCGGCGGGCGAATGCCGGTTCCAGGCGGATCAACAAGCACGAGGATGATCTCTTCTGGTCTGCCTGACCACAATCCATGAACTTGGGTGTGAGACCTTTGGCTACGCGTTGAACTTTGTGAAACGCGTGGCCGAACGGTCGCCCACGCACCCGGATTCTTGATGCAACGTAAACATCCGCTGCCGTTCCTGATCGCCCTGGCCGCCACCCTGCCGGGGCTCGGGCTGCATCTTGGCCGAATCCACACCAGCGCTCCGGTCTCCACGCTCTCATCGGGGATAGCGATCGTTGCTGCCTCGTTCCTGCTCCTTTGGGCCTGCGATGCGGCGCAGACCGAAGTCTCGCAAGGACTGGCCCTGGCCGGCGTGGCCCTTATCGCCGTCCTGCCGGAGTACTCGGTCGATATGTACTTCACCTGGCAGGCGGGAAGGTATCCCCAGGCTGACTACGCCCACTACGCCATCGCCAACATGACCGGAGCCAACCGGCTGCTGATCGGCGTGGGCTGGGCCATGATCGTCGCTGTCTATTGGCTGCGCACGCGCCGCGACGTGGAGCTCGAAACCGATCGCCGCAGCGAGCTATTTTTTCTCGGACTGGCCACCCTCTACGCCTTCGTCATCCCTTTGAAGGGGACTCTGGCATGGTATGACGGTCTGGTGTTCCTGGGAATTTATCTCTGGTACCTGCGGGTAGCCGGACGCCGCTCTTGCGTCGAAGTTGAAGCCGAAGGCCCGGCGGCCCTCCTGGTTGCGTTGCCCCGGCGACAGCGCTGCCTCGCCATCGGCGGCCTGTTCGTCTTCGCCGGCGCCATCATTCTGGCCAACGCCGAGCCCTTTTCCGAAGGCCTGCTGGCCACCGGCCGACTCTTCCACATCAACGAATTCCTGCTCGTGCAATGGCTGGCGCCGGTCGCCTCCGAATCGCCCGAGTTCATCGTCGCCCTCATGTTCGCCTGGCGCGGCCAGGGTGGATTGGCCCTTGGCAGCCTGCTCTCGTCCAAGTTAAACCAGTGGACGCTGCTGGTTGGCATGATTCCCAGGAGTCTATGCTGTCTCCACCCGCACCCTGGCTCACCCGCTGCCGCTCAACAATTACCAGATGTCTGAGATCCTGCTGACGGCCGCGCAGTCGGCCTTGGGCGTGGTGTCTGCTGGCCGGACTGAGAATCTCGCTTGGCGGGGCGGTATTGCTGTTCGGACTCTTCATCGGCCAGTTCATTCTGCCACTGTGCTCGCAGTGGTTTCCCGGCTTGGCCTTCGGGCTCGGCAGCCAGCAGATCCATCCCGTCTTCGTCATTCTCTATGTCGTCGTAGCCTTTGCCCTGGCCCTGCAAAACCCGAGCGCGCTCGTGTGGCTCAAGCGCGGCCTCGACGTAAATTCCTGCGTAGGGAAAGCAGAGATCGTAACTCCCGGGAAAGAAGTCCCCCTGCTCGCCCGCTGCGAGCGTTGCTCGTGGCGCGTGGGGGAAAACGGAGAGAAGCAGGATTCCGTGGAGCACACGACCGGCATCGAGTCCTAGAAACACGTTCGCTGTTAGCATAGAAAAGGAAATGCACGCGTAGGCCCAGCCGCCCTCGGCTGGGCAAGGAACCAGCCTGTCATTCACCGACCAATACGACGTTGCCGTCGTCGGCGCCGGACATGCCGGATGCGAAGCCGCCATGGCCGCTGCGCGCATGGGTCTGCGCACGGCTCTGTTCACGCTCAACCTCGACCTGATCGCGCAGATGTCGTGCAACCCGGCCGTGGGCGGAATCGCCAAGGGCCACCTGGTGCGCGAGGTCGATGCCCTGGGCGGCATCATGGGCGAGGTCACCGACGCCGTCGGCATCCAATTCCGCCTGCTCAATACCTCGCGCGGGCCGGCCGTCTGGTCGCCCCGCGCGCAGTGCGACAAGCAGCAGTACCGGCTGAAGATGCGCCAGGTCTTGGAGAGCCAGCCGAATCTCCAGATCAAGCAGGCCGAGGTGGCCGAGTTGCTGATCGAGGAGCTGCCCGCCGGCGATGCCGAACGTAATCCAGGCCAAGAGCGCACGCGCATCTGCCGCGGGCTGCGCCTGCGCGATGGCCGCACGGTCGGCGCCTCGGCGGTAATCGTCACCACCGGAACATTCCTCAACGGCCTGATCCACTGCGGCGAGCAGATTTATCCCGCCGGACGCAGCGGCGAGCCGCCCTCGGTCCTGCTCGGCGAATTCCTCAAGACCCTGGGACTGCGCGGCTGCCGCCTCAAGACCGGCACGCCACCGCGCCTTGACGGCCGCACCATCGACTGGTCGCGCTTCACCGCGCAACCGGGCGATGCCGACCCCACGCCCTTCAGCTTCCGCACGCGCCGCATCGAACAGGCGCAGGTGCCCTGCTACATCGCCTACACCACGGCGGAGACGCACCGCATCATCCGCGAGAACGTGCATCGCTCGCCCATGTACAGCGGGCAGATTCACTCCATAGGCCCGCGCTACTGCCCCTCGATCGAGGACAAGATCGTCAAGTTCCCCGACAAGGAAACTCACCAGCTCTATCTCGAACCCGAGGGCCTGAATACCTACGAGACCTACGTCAACGGCATGAGCACCTCGTTGCCGGTGGACGTGCAGGCAGCCATGGTCGCCTCCGTTCCCGGGCTGGAGAAGGCCGAGATGCTGCGTCCCGGCTACGCCATCGAGTACGACGCCATCGATCCCACCGAGCTTGAGCGCACTCTGGAAACCAAAAAGATCGCGCGCCTCTTTCTCGCCGGGCAGATCAACGGCACCAGCGGCTACGAAGAGGCCGCCTGCCAGGGAATCATGGCGGGCATCAACGCCGCCCTTAAGACCAAGTGCGAGCCGCCGCTGACGCTCGATCGCACCGAGGCCTACACGGCGATCCTCATCGACGACCTCATCAGCAAGGGAACCAACGAGCCCTACCGCATGTTCACCTCGCGCGCCGAGTTCCGCCTGCACCTGCGCATCGACAACGCCGACCGCCGGCTCACTCCCTATGGCCGCCGCGTCGGGCTGATCGGCGACGAGGCTTGGCGCGAGTTCCTGGCCAAGCAGGAGCGCATGAACGCCCTGCGCAAGCTGCTGGAGACGGAGCGATCGAACGGCGAACTGACCGGCGCCGTCGCGGAAAAGCTAGGCAACGCCGCCGGGCAGAGCTATGCGCAACTATTGCGGCGTCCGGAGATCACGATCGAGGAGCTGACTCCGGCCCTGCGCCAGCCTATGCCCGGCGTTCTTCGAGCGCGATGGAACAGGTTCTGCAGTCGACCATCTTCCGGCTGCGGTGCGCAATGAACTTAAATCAGTGGAGACCGAGATCAAGTACGCCGGCTACCTGCAGCAGCAGGAGAAAGCTATCGAGCGGCTGAAGAAAGCGGAAGAGAAACAGATTCCCGATTGGTTCGATTACTCGACCGTCAGCGGCCTTTCGCGCGAGATGAAGGAGAAACTAACACGCGTGCTGCCGCGCACCCTCGGCCAGGCCAGCCGCATCCCCGGCGTCACCCCGGCGGCGGTGTCATTGATCCACGTCTTCATCGAAATCCAGGACCGCCAGCGCGGGCGAACGCAGCCGGCCTCCTGACAATCAATAGCGAGTCTGAGTACTCGCCTTTGGTCCAGCACCTTTGCAACAGCCGCCACGGAGCGGGTTACGTCTTCTTCTGATGTTCGCCAGTTGCAGACGCTCACTCGCATCACCCGGTGGCCGTTCCAGTCGCTGCCGCTGAAGAACGCCTCTCCGGTGGCCAGGATCGCGGCAATCACGTCGTTGGTCCGATTCGTATGGTCCGCTTCCGTAGCCCCGGGTTTTGGATCAAGGAAGCGCACCAGGCCCTGATTGATGATCGGTTCGGACATGAGCTGCGCGCCCGGCAATTGGCCGATCCGCATGACCAGCGAATGAGCATGCGCGCAGCAGCGCTCGATGAGGTTAGAGATGCCTTCGCGCCCCAGCTCGCGCAAGGCGGCGTAAGTCGGAAAGCCGCGTGCGCGCCGCGACCACTCCGGATTCCAGTCTATTGCGTCGCGTGCTCCGGCATTGAACGTCAGATAGGCAGCGCGGTGAGACATGGCGGCCTGATGCGCTTCCGGGTGCGCAATAAAGGCATATCCGCAATCGAAAGGAACGTTGAGCCACTTGTGACCGTCCGTAGCCCATGAGTCCGCGGCTTCCACGCCTTTCACCAGATGGCTTATATTTCGCGCTGGCGGCTGCCCACAAACCGAATGCCCCATCCACGTGAACCCATGCTCCCCGGCTCTTCGCCATCGGAATCAGCACCTCGAAGTCGTCCAACGAGCCTGTGTTGATCTCGCCTGCCTGCAATACGACAATCGCTGGCGAATCGGAATCGCTTTCAAGTTCCCTCTTGAAGCGCCTCGGCCTGCATGCGCCCGGACGAATCCGTAGCAACGCCCACAATCTGCGAGAGCCCCATTCCCAGCAGGCGAACTGCGCGGTCGACGGAGCCGTGCCTTTGCCCGTTGGCCAGAATGCGAATACGCGGTGCGCCGCAGAGACCCTGGCGCTCGACATCCCAGTTCCGCTTTACCAGCACTTCATGGCGCGCAGCGGCCAGGCAGGTGACGTGCGCCATCTGGCAGCCGTTAACGAAAGCGAAGCTGGCGTGCTCCGGCAGTCCGAGAATCTCCTTCAGCCAGCGTCCGGAGACCTCCTCGACGACAGCCGCCGCCGGCGCGGATGTGTACAGGGCTGCGTTCTGATCCCATGCGGTTGTGAGCCAGTCGGCAGCCAGCGCCGACTCAAGCGAGCCTCCAACCACCCAGGCGAAGAAGCGGCCGCCGGCGCAGCCGACAATCCCGCCCGTGACATCCTCGAGCAGTTCGGCAACAACTTGCTCCGGCGGAAGCCCCTGCGCGGTCAATTCCTTGCCAAGCCTGTTTCGGAGCGTATCAATGTCGACCGTTGCGGCAACAGGGGCTCGGTCGAGGCTCGCCAGATGCGACTGCGCGGCCTCGAATGCTGTGCGCAGCACTTCCGTGGATTGACAATCCGTTTTAGGCATGACGCCAGACTAGCGGCTCCGAAAGCATCGCGTCTATCCGAATCTTGCGTTCAAAGTACCTCCCGCCACTCGCCGGGAAGTACAGCGAGCAACGTTCAGCGAGCAATAAAGATGAGCTTCGTCCCTGGAAATCCAGGAGAGGCGTTGAACCGGGTTGCTTGCCCTGTCCCGGGGTTTGCGAAGCAAACCTGCGGACTGCTAAACTCAAGGTTCCGGCCTGTGGCGGGGTACAATCTTCATAGCCGGCCTGTGCGGCCCTGGCCGTGCGCCACCCCAATTCATTGGCGTCGCACGCCGAATCTCCGAGGAAATAATCGTGCGCTATACCCGGCAAGAACTGAAGCAGGACAAGTTCGCAGAGACCGCCAAGGACGCCGTCCACTGGACAGTCGCTCACCGCAAGACCATAACCGGCGGGCTGGTCGCCCTGATAGTGGCTGTGGTCCTGGCCGCTGGACTCTTCTGGTACCACGAGCACCGCAGCGTGCTCGCTTCCGATCAGCTTGGCAAGGCCCTGGTCACCTACAACGCGCCCATCGGTATACCCTCCACAGACAAGCAGATGGTCAGCTTCCAGACCGTGGCCGAACGCGCGACGGCTTCCAAGCAGGAGTTCTACCGCATCTCCAACGAATTCGGCTCCACCCGCTCCGGGCAACTGGCGCACTACTTCGCCGCCCTGTGCGAGGCCGACTTGAGCAACTACAAAGTAGCGGAAGATCAACTGAAAGCCGTCGCCAATTCCCGCGACGCCGAGGTTGCCTCCCTGGCTAAGCTGGCCCTCGCCTCCGTCTATCGCTCCGGGAATAAGGACGCCGATGCCGTTGCTCTTTATAAAGAGCTTATCGAGCGTCCAACTACCAGCGTGCCGAAGGCTACGGCGCAGTTGGCCCTGGCAAGCCTGTACGAGGCCAAGCAACCGGCCGAGGCCAAGAAGCTCTATCAGGAAATCGCCAAAGACGATCCCAAGAGCCCGGCCGCTCAGATCGCCAGCCAGCGCGAACAGGCCATCAAGCAGTAGACCAACTGTTAGCTATGAATGCAGAAAGGGCGCCGGATGGCGCCCTTTCTGTTCTGGATAGTGTATCGGGTGGCCCACATTTGCCTTTGTCGGCAAATGTGGGGGACCTAAAGCTCTACTGAAGACGAAAATCGAATAATGCACCAGCCCCACATTAGCTCCGCCTTCGGCTTCGCAAATGTGGGTCACCATCCCTACGTTGTCGTCCTAGGCTTTTTCCGCCTTTTTTTCTTCCGCCGCGGCTTCCGCTTCCTTGGCGATCGTGACCTTCACCGTGGTGGTGACGTCGCGGTGCAGCTTGATGGAAACCGTGAAATCGCCCAGCGCCTTCAGCGGCTCGTCCAATTGGATCTTGCGGCGCTCGAGCTTAAAGCCGCGATGCTCCAGCTCGTGCGCGACATCGGCCGAGGTGACCGAGCCGAACAGCTGGCCGTTCTCGCCGGCCCGGCGGGTGAACTGCAGGCTGACGCCGTCGAACTGCTTGGCCAGCAGCTCCGCATCGGACTTCTCTTTAGCCTGGCGGCGCACCGCCGCCGCTTTCATCTGCTCGATCACGGCCTTGTTGGTGGCGCTGGCTTCAATGGCCAGCTTGCGCGGCAACAGGTAGTTGCGCCCGTAGCCTTCGCTGACCTTGACGATGTCGCCGCGGGAGCCCAGCTTCGCCACATCTTCTTTCAGAATGACTTCCATCTGGCAAACTCCTTCGGAATTTTCTCGAATCCGGCAATCCTTCGGAGGCTTCCATGTTTCAGAGTTTCAAGACTGCCAGATTCGTGGAACAACTCGACGAAATCTGGAAACACTGAAACTTTGAAGCCTTCCTCAATGGCGCGCCGCGAATGGCAGCAGGGCGATATTGCGCGCCTGCTTGATGGCCTCCGACAGACGGCGCTGGTGCGGCGTGCAGACGCCGGTCAGACGGCGCGGGACAATCTTGCCGCTCTCGGCCACGAACTGCGAGAGCAGCCGCACGTCCTTGTAGTTGATGTTGTCGATCTTCTCCGTGCAGAACTTGCACACCTTCTTGCGGCGGAAGAACTTGCGTCCGCCCTCACGACCGCCCGGACCGCCTCCGGGGCGCGCTCCCCGCGGGCCGGGCGGGCGTCCGCCGGGCCGAGGTCCTGGCGCCTGACTGGGCGTCGACTCGGGTGTAGAGGATCTCCGCAGCTGCCGGAGCTGCCTGATTGCTGGTCTCGTCTGCCATAACTCTCCTTGACGGTTAGGGAGCAGGGTTTAGGGCTCAGGGATTTCTGACCCCTGGATCCTGATCTGACCCTAGGTCCCGTTTCCTTTTCGCTTCAGGGATGGGATTAGCTCAGGAATCAGGATTGAACATCCCTAACCCCTAAACCCTTAGCCCTAACCCTTCTCTTATGCCTGCGCCGGAGCTGTTTCTGTACCGCCGGCGGCCTCGCTTTCGGCGTGCTGGCGCCCATGGCCCTTCACGCGCGATTCGCGCAGCTTGCGGACCTTGTCCAGCCGCTTGCCCTCTTCGTCGGTGCGCACGGTAATGAACTTGATCACCTGCTCGGCCACGCGCAGCCGCCGTTCGGCTTCCTTGATCACGCTGCCCGGACCCTCCACGTTGAACAGGATGTAATTGCCGTCCTGGAATTTGCGGACCGGGTACGCCAGGCGGCGCTTGCCCATGCGCTGGGTGCCGGTAATGCTGCCGCCGGCAGTGTTGATGTTGGTCTCCATCGTTGTCACCAGCTTGTCGACGTCTTCGTCGGCCAGGTCGGGACGCACGATGAACATGATTTCGTAAGTACGCTGCATTGTGTTCTCCAACTTGCTCTCACTTCGACATGGGCTGCCGCTGCCTGGTCTGAATCGCTCTCAGGGTGCCCCCAGGTTCCGCGCCGTGTTTTTACGGCGCTAACCCGAGGAAAACGGCCCCATGCTTTAATCTTCCTCGGCCGGTTCCGCCGCATCGGGCGGCGTCACCTTGCGGTTGAAACGGTTCATTGCCGGCCCCGGACCATCGCGCAGGATGATCTCGGCGGCCTCGACCGCCGCGTCCAGCATCTCGTCCACCGCCGGATACTGTGCCCGGCGAAACTGCGCCAGCACATATTCGGCGCCGTCGCCAATCGGATGATCCGGCCCGATTCCCAGCCGGATGCGCACGAACTCCTGCGTGCCCAGCGCCCCGATCACCGACTGCATTCCCTTATGACTGCCCGCGCTGCCTCTCTGGCGAATGCGAATGTGCCCAAACGGCAGGTCCAGGTCGTCATAGATCACGATCAGGTCCTGCGCTGCCTCGGCCTCGTACTCGGCCAGCAACCCGGCCACGGAGACGCCGCTCAGGTTCATGTAGGTCTCCGGCTTGGCCAGCACCACCGCAGACTCTCCGATGTGTGTGCGCGCCGTCAGCGCGCGACAGTGCCGGTTCTGAACCTTCACTCCGCAGCGCTCGGCCAGCCGGTCAACCGCCAGGAACCCCATGTTGTGCGGCGTGAACTGGTACTCGATGCCCGGGTTCCCGAGCCCGACAATCAGTTTCACCAGTCCTCGTTTTCACCCCGGCAGCTTGCTTAATGCCGTGCTTGCCGGAGGACGACCTTTACGTTCTTTCGCAGCAAAGCAAATTCCAAGAGCCGAAGACCCGCAAAGAAATAACTCCCGCGTCTGCGGCGCAGCCGAAGCGCAAGCGGTTATTTCTTTCCTTCTCGCCCTTCTTTGCCTTCCTTGCCTTCCTTGCCTTCTTTGGCTTCCTTGGCTTCCTTGCCGGGTTCCTTCTCTTCGCCCTCGGCCTCCTGCTTGCCCTTCTTGATAACCTCGGGCTCGGCCGGACCGGCAGCGGCTTCCGTGGCGGCGGCCTCCGGAGTCGGCGCCACCTCTTCCTTGATGGTGACGATGTGGGCCACCAGCTGGTTGAGGTCGGTCAGGAACTTGACCTTCTCCAGCTTGGGCAGGTCGGAGACGCGAATCGGCTGCCCGAAGACCAGGTTGCTGATATCGCATTCGATGTGGCTCGGGATGTCGGCCGGCAGACACTCGATCTCGATCTCGCGCAGCACGAAGTCCAGAACGCCGCCCTGCGTCTTGACGCCCGTCGCTTCGCCCTTCAGTTGAATGGGCACGCTCAGTTCCAGCTTCTGGTCCATGGCGATGCGCTTCAGGTCGACGTGCAGCAGGTCGCCCTTGATCGGCTCGTGCTGCCAGTCGACGATCATCGCCTTGGCCTGCTCGCCGTCCAGCGAGACGTCGAAGATGGTGTTGTGGCCGGACCCGGAGTGCAGAATGCGGTTGATCTGCTTGGGGTCGACCGAGATCGCCCTGGGTTCCTTGCCCGCGCCGTACAGAACGGCGGGAATGGATCCGGTGCGGCGCAAGCGCCGGGCGGCATTTTTGTCCGACGCCTGGCGCGGCTTGGCTTCTACGAGATTGGCTGCTGTAGACATAATTCCGTTTTCCTTCAGGCCGCCATGCCGGCGGCTAAGCTGCTATACGCGGGGCGCGCAGGCGCCACGCAGATCCTAAGTAAACAAACGGCTGACCGAGGTCTCCTCGTGAATCGACTGGATTGCCCGCGCGACCAGCCCGGCAATGGACAGAACCTTGATCCTCGGCTCGTTGCGGCCGGCTTCGCTCAGCGGAATGGTGTTGGTCACCACCACTTCGGTCAGCGCCGACTGCGAAATCCTGTTGATGGCCGCTCCCGACAGCACCGGATGCGAAGCGCAGGCGTAAACTTGCCGCGCGCCGGCCTCGCAGCAGAGCGCTGACGGTCTTGACCAGCGTCCCGGCGGTATCGATGATGTCGTCGATGATCAGGCAGCTCCGGCCGTTGACGTCGCCGATCACGTGCATGACTTCGGTCACATTGATGTCCGTGCGCCGCTTGTCCACGATGGCCAGCGCCGAGTTCATCTTCTTGGCGAAGAAGCGCGCCCGCTCCACGCCGCCGGCATCGGGCGAAATCACCGTCAGGTCCGGCAGGTTCAGCTTGCGGAAGTAATCCACCAGCACCGGCGAAGCGAACAGGTGATCGACCGGAATGTTGAAAAAACCCTGAATCTGCGGCGCGTGCAGGTCGACCACCAGCGCCCGGTCGGCGCCGGCGGTGGTCAGCAGATCGGCCACCAGCTTGGAGGAGATCGGCACGCGCGGCTTGTCCTTGCGGTCCTGGCGGGCATAGCCGAAATACGGAATCACCACCGTGATGCGCCGCGCCGAGGCCCGCTTCAGGGCGTCGATCATCAGCAGCAAGCTGCATCAGGTTGTGCGCCACCGGATCGCAGGTCGGCTGCACGATGAAGACATCGGCGCCGCGCACGTTCTCCAGGATCTGCACGTAGATTTCCCCGTCGGAGAACTGCGTGTGATAGGTCTGGCCCAGCGGCAACCCGAGAAAGTCGCAAATCTCCTTGGCCAGGGCCGGGTTGGCGGTCCCGGAGAAGATTTTGAACTTGTCGTCCTTGCGCTCGCGCACCGGTTTACGCTCCACCTTCAGGGCGGCCTTCTTGTCGTCCGTGGCCACCGCCGTGGCTACCGTACCCGCGCCTGCTTCCGCGCGCTCCCCTGTCGAATCCGGCGTTGTCGCCGAAGGATCGTAGGCGCTGGTTTTCGCCGCTGTATCCATCTTCTGTTACCTCCCCTGGGAAACGCTGTAGCCCTCAATCCAACTTGAGCCGCTTTGCGGGTCCTTCGACTCGCTTCGCTCGCTCAGAGCAAGCTAAGAACCGAGCCCGCAGGCGACAGGGTCCCCGGCAGAAACCGCTTTTGTTTCTGCTGGGGTGCTCGAAATCCTGATCCCGCAAAGCGGGAGAAGGACCTCTTTCATTCAGGCCCCATACCAACTGGCTGGGCGGCTAGGATTCGAACCTAGACAAAGTGCTCCAAAGGCACTTGACCTACCATTAGTCGACCGCCCAAAACATTTTCGATTTCAGATTTTTGATTTCAGATTTGCAGTCCGTTCTCGTGCTGGTCTGAAATCAATCTGAAATTACCTAGAGTCGACCGCCCAAAGACATCCATAGCATTCCCGACTTCAGATGCTGGCAGTTCAAGCAGTTCAATCTGAAATCAAAAATCAACAAATCGGAAATCAAACAAACCTTTGCTCCAGGTAAGCCGTCCGGGATAACGTGCTCGTGGCCACGGCCGACACCGCCTGCTGGCGCAACGCCTCGGCCGCCTTTTCCGCCAGTGGCGCCGTCGCGTAAAGCCCGTAAAGCGTTGATCCGGAACCGGACAGAGAGGCATAGCTGGACTGGTTTCGTTCCAGCAGACGCTTGACTTCGCGAAGTTCGGGATACTTAGGAAAGACGACGCGTTCGAAGTCGTTTTCGATCCCGGCTCGGACGAGGTCGAGAAGCAGCGTCTCGGCCCGGTCCCCGCCCTTGGCCGGGAACACCGGATAGGGTTCCACTCAGCCACCCAAACGCCGAGCGGCTGAACTCACTTATTGTATTGGACTGCGCCGCAGGCGTCAATTCTTTGTCGTCTTGCTGCTGCGCGGAACTCGTCCCACTGGCGAAACGCCTCCGGAGTCGAGACCGCCACCGCCGGGGTGGCGATCACGCAGGCCACGCTGGGCAGATCGGGCAACGGATACACCTCTTCGCCGCGCCCGCAGCCCAGCACGGTTCCGCCGACCAGGAACAGCGGCAGATCGGAGCCGACCTCGGCGGCCAGGCGCAAACGCTCGAGCGGCGCCAGCTCCGCCTTCAGCGCCCGCTCCAGGCCGAACAGGGTCGCCACCGCATTGGACGAGCCGCCGCCAATGCCGCCCTGCACGGGCAGATTCTTCTCGATCTGGATGACGACCTTGCCGCGCTGCTTGAGGGCCTTCATCACCCGGTCGGCCATGCGCCAGCAGGTGTTTGTCTCGTCGCAGGGAACGCGCGAGTCCTTGCAGCGAATCTCTATGCCCGTACCCCGGCTCACGTCCACGCGCACGACGTCATGCAGTGCAATCGTCTGGTAGATGGTCCTCAGCTCATGGAAGCCGTCGTCACGCTTGGCCCCAATGGCAAGTCCCAAGTTGATTTTCGCAAATGAGCGGACGGATACGGGCATCGCGGGACCATTGTAACCCCGAGCCCAAGTCATAGCTGGTGAGGAGCCGTTTTATTGCCAGATACGGGATGGCACGATACAGGTTAAGGCTTGGGTGCCCCGCGTTCGCCTGTTTTTGGCTAACGTGGGGTAGTTCAGTCTGTCTTGCACAACAAAGAAAATTACCCCAGGTTAGCGCCGACCCTGCCGTCAGAGCGGGTTGCTACAGCAGTAAAGCCTGGAAGAAGCCGCACGGTGTGTTTCAAATGAGTTTAGTGTCGGCGCGGAACCCGGGGCACCAGCGCAGATCTCAGCTTCCGGTCGGAATAATTCCCGCGTTCTCGACCATCAGGATCACCGTCCGCTCCAACGCGCGCGTACGATGGACCACTCCCTTGGGAACAACCATTCCCTGTCGCGGCGCGAGTTCCACGGTGCGAAACTTGCCGCTCTCTCCGGCAAGCAGTGCCTTTGCGCTGGCCGGCGTGGTTTCCAGATCGATCAGCAACTTGCCGGCGACGGTGTAGAAGAACTCGTCATCCGCGTCGTGCTTGTGCCAGTGGTACTCTCCCTCGATCACGCCCAGGCGGACCACTGAGTCGTTCACCTGGCAGAGCGTCTGGTTGTACCACTTGAATTGGCAGGCATCGACAAGGGCTTTCTCGTCGATCACCTCCAGCGGCTGGTGAAGAATGTTGAGGCGCGTTTCGTAAGGGAAAGCGGAAGGAGAAGTTGGCATAGCATGCTCCTGGGTACTTCACCGGGGTCATCCTGAGGTGCAGCCGAAGGATCTGCTGTTCGTAAGTCCGTAAAAAGCAGATCCTTCGCGTCGCGGCCCGCCAAGAGCTGTTGGCAATCGAAGCCAACGAGCGGCCGCTAGCTCAGGATGACACCTCGAGGTAGTCGGCCTGCCGCTGGCGTCAAACTGCATGACGCAAGGACAGGACCACCCGGCCTTTCAATCTTCAATCTGAAATCAAAAATCTGAAATGCGTCTACTCTCCCGCCACTGTCATGCCATCGATGCGGATGGTCGGGACAGGCCACTGGGCCGCGGAATTCCAGGTCGTTGCCGATTTCGGAGATGTTGTTGAGCATCTCCTTCAGATTGCCGGCCACGGTGATCTCTTCGACCGGGTAGGTGAGCTCGCCGCCCGAGATCCACAGTCCGCTCGCGCCGCGCGAGAAGTCGCCGGTCACCAGGTTCACGCCGAAGCCGAGAAACTCGGTCACGTACAGGCCATCTTTTACCTCGGCGATGATCTCCTCGCGGCGTCTTCATGCCCGGCTGCAGGAAGAAGATTGCCGCAGCCGATGCCCGGTGTTCCCGCCAACCCGCGCGAGGCGTTGCCGGTCGTCTGCAAGCCAAGTTTCTTAGCGGCATAGGTATTCAGCAGGTAGGACTTCAGCACGCCCCGCTCGATCACCATGGTGCGCCGTGTGGGCACGCCTTCGCCATCGAACGGGCTGCTGCCGAAGCCGCCGGGGATGGTGCCGTCGTCGACCACCGTGATGTTCTCGCCGGCGATCTTCTCGCCCAGCTTGCCTGCCAGGAACGAAGCCTGGCGGTAGATGCTGTCGCCATTGGCGGCCTCGAAGATGTGGTCCAGCAGCGAGCGGGCCACGTGCGGATCGAAGATGATGGGCACGCGCGTGGTCTTTACCTTGCGCGCTCCGATGCGCCGCAGCGTGCGGCGGGCCGCCGTCTGCCCGACCGATTCGGCCGATTCCAGCTTGCGTCAGCGGTGCGCGCCACCGAGTACCAGTAGTCGCGCTGCATGTTGTCCTTATCGTCGCGCGCGATGGGCACGGCGGAAACCGAGCAGTAGGAGCGCTGGTACTCGCCCACGAATCCGTGCGAGTTGGCCAGCACCTTGCGCCCGATGGCGGCATCGAAGGAGCCGCCTTCGGAGTTCGAGATGCGCGGGTCGAAATCGAGCGCCGCCCGCTCGGCTCGGCGGGCATAGTCGATGCGTTCGGCGGTGTCGAGCGAGTAGACGTCGTCGTAATAGAGATCGAGATCGCCGGGAATCTTGCCCAGCTGCGAAGCCTCGGGAAGGCTCGCCACCGGATCTTCCGAGGTGACTTTGGCCAGCTCCAGCGCCGAGTTGACCATCTTCTCGACGCCCTCGCGCGACAGATCGCTGGTCCAGGTGCTGGCCGCGCGCTGCCCGACGAAGACGCGCATCCCCGAGCGCCTTGCTGCCCGACTTCCTTCAGGGTCTCCACCTCGCCCAGGCGCACCACGGTGGAGAACTCCGAGCCTTCGCGCACCACGCACTCGGCCGCCGCTGCGCCCCGCTGCATGGCACGCTTTACCGCTTCGCTGGCAATTTCCTTCAGGTCGGTGGCGCAGGCTCAGCCGTCTTCGGCTTGGTATCCGCGGTAGTGGTTTCGGTCTTCATCGCCCGCCTCCCGTACCGCCCACGGTCAGGCGGTCCACCTTCAAGGTCGGAATGCCCACGCCTACCGGCACCGACTGGCCGTCCTTGCCGCAGGTGCCGACGCCCTCGTCCAGCTTGAGATCGTTGCCGACCATGCTAACCTTGGTCAGCACGTCGGGGCCGTTGCCGATCAGGGTCGCGTTCTTCAGCGGCGCAGTGATCTTGCCATCCTCGATCAGGTAGGCCTCGGAGGCCGAGAAGACGAACTTGCCATTGGTGATGTCCACCTGCCCGCCGCCGAAGTTCACCGCATAGACGCCGTGCTTCACCGAGCGCAGGATGTCCTCGGGCGAGTCCTCGCCGGCCAGCATATAGGTGTTGGTCATGCGCGGCATGGGAATGTGCTCGTAGCTCTCGCGGCGTCCGTTGCCGGTGTTGGGCAGCTTCATCAGCTTGGCCGAGAGCTTGTCGCTCAGGTAGCCCTTCAGGATTCCCTTCTCGATCAGCACGGTGTTGCTGGTGGCGTTGCCCTCGTCGTCCACGTTGAGCGAGCCGCGGCGGCCGGGCAGGGTGCCGTTGTCGACCACCGTGCACTTGTCGCTGGCCACGCGCCGGCCCAGCAGACCGGAGAAGGCGGAGGTCTGCTTGCGATTGAAGTCGGCCTCCAGCCCGTGCCCGATGGCCTCGTGCAGCAGGATGCCGGGCCAGCCCGGCCCGAGCACCACCTCCATCTCGCCGGCGGGGCACTCGCGCGCGTCCAGCTGAATCATCGCCTGGCGCGCGGCTTCGCCGGCGAAGTGCTCGGGAGTCTTCTCCGTCAGAAACACTTCATGCCCGTGCCGCCCGCCGCCGCCGGCGGTGCCGCGGGCCGAGTTCTCGCCCGACTTGGCGATGACAAAGACGCTCATGCGCGACAGCGGCTGCACGTCCTCGGCAAAGGTGCCGTCGGAGCCGATGATGAGAACCCGGCGCAGCTCCTCGGCGTAGCTGGCGCGAACTTCCTTGATCGCGCGAATCGTAAGCCCGGGCGGCACGGTCGGCGCGCAGCACCAGCTCGACCTTGGCGGCGATCTCCGCATCGATCGGCGTGGCCGGATAGAGATTGTGGGCCGAGCTTCTGCTTGAGGCTGACCGTCGGCGATCTTCGACGGACCCTGCGCGATCAGCGCCGCCGTGCGCGCCGCGTGCAGAATGCGTTCCGGCGCCAAGTCATCCGTGTAGGCGTAGCCGGTGCGCTCGCCGGCAATGACGCGCACCCCGCAGCCGGCCGCTATGCCCTGCGAAGCGGACTTCACCATCGACTCGTCGAGGCTCAGCGTGGTGGCCGTCATGTATTCGAAATAGAGGTCGGCGTAGTCTCCGCCGGCTGACAGCGCGGCCGCCAGGTAGCGCTGCACGTCGGGCTCATTCAGTCCGTACTTCTGGAAAAAGAAATGCTTGTCCATGGTCATACCTGATTGGATGCCCAGGGTCGCCGGAGGGCTCCGGCAGGCGGGGCAATCCATCGATTATCCCACACGGGCAGGCGTTGGTAGCGCCAGGCCCTTGCCGCACGGGACCGGGTGCCCCAGGTCCCGCGCCGCGCTGTTCGGCGCTGACCTGGGGAAAGCCTCACATCCGTCAACGCAGGCAGCCATGGACCACCCTCCGGAAAACTACGTTTCACGTTTCTCGTTTCAAGTTTCACGTAGGAAAAGGCTCAGGCTGCTGTCCCATATCTGCACAGCAGGGAAAGTCTTTGCCGACAGTACCCCAAAATATGATTTTTCCGCCGGACGGCCTGTGGAACAATGTCCAGCGCGGAACAAACCTCGTGCCACCGCCCCTCCATCAACTCGTCTCCGAGCGGCTGAATGCATTGCTGGCGGAAGCCGGCTCGCCGCTGGTCGTCGAAAACGGCGAGGTGCTCTTCGATCTCGGCACGGCCAAGTTCGCCGTGCGTCAGGAGGGCGCGCGATGCGTCCTCGAAATCTGGTCGGAGGAGCGCAATATTGTGCGCCGCGTCGTGAGCGCCGAGGTGAAAAACGAAATCCTCAAGCTCGAGGTGCTGCGCTTCGGCCAAAGCAAGCCTGGCAAACTTGAAATTTATATCGATCCGAATCCGGGCGCGGCGGCAGGCAACGCCGGTGCCAAGCGCGCTGCCCGGGCGCAGTTCCAGCGCCTGCTGCGACGCCTGGTGGAAAAGTCCCGTCCCGGATGGAAGATTCAGAGCCTGGTTGCGGCTGCCGACCTGGAGCACTCTTTCGGTCCAGCCTATGTGCGCGGGCTCATCCGCCGCGGCACGGCGGCCATGGCCGTGGTGGGCGTCGGCCCCGCTGAGGCGCAGGCCACCGTCGAAGGAGCCGTTTCCACCGCCGTGCTTTGGCTGGAGTACTGCCGCGAGCATTACGCCGATCGCATGCATGTGGAAGGCGCGCGCCTGTTCATTCCCCGGGGACGCTCCGGCGTGGTGCGACTGCGCTTGTCGCACCTGAACCACGAGCTCGCCAAATGGGAGCTGTGCGAATTCGACCGGCAGACGGAAACGCTGGAAGAGATCAGCGCTCGCGACGCCGGAAACTTCTCCACCCGGCTGGTGCAGGCGCCCGACTGCGCGCGAGCGCGCGAGAGGTTTTCGCAGGCCATTGAGCTGGTACGACGGATTTCGCCTTGCGCCGAAGCCGAGGTCGTCTCGGCGGGTGAAATCTCCTTCCGCTATCACGGCCTGGAATTCGCCCGCGCCACTATGCGCGAAGTTCCGGATTCGTTTCGCACCGAACCGCAGTTGTCGTTCGTAGACCTGGAGAATCCCGGAGGCGGCGAAATCGTGGTCGGCCCGGCGACGGAAGAGAAGTTCCGCGACTTCGTGGAACGTGTCTGCCTGGCGCGTGACGGCGCACCGGCCTCTCCGGCGGACGTAGATGTTGCTTTCCCGGAGGGAATGGCACGGGCGCATCCGCTCTATCGCGCCTCGCCCGAGCGCTGGCTGGAGGCAAGCGTGCGGCGCGATCCTAGCATCCTCGACGAGCGGCTCGATCCGGCTGCCGTCTACGCGCAGGTGCCGGCCTTCGCCGCGACCGATCGCGCCATGATCGACCTGCTGGGCGTCACCCGCCAGGGCCGGCTCGCCGTCATCGAGCTGAAGGCCGAAGAGGACATTCATCTTCCCCTGCAAGGGCTCGACTACTGGGCGCGCGTGCGCTGGCATCAGCAGCGCGGCGAGTTTCAGCGCTTCGGGTACTTTCCCGGGCGCGAGCTCACCGACGAGCCGCCGTTGCTGCTGATGGCCGCACCCTGCCTGCACGTGCATCCCACCACCGATTGCCTGCTGCGCCATCTCTCGCCGGCCATCGAATGGAAACTCCTGGGCTTGGACGAGCACTGGCGGCAACAGGTACGGGTAATCTTTCGCAAAACGGAACAGGGTGTAGGGGTTAGGGGCTGAGGAATTAGAGACTGCTTATTCATAATCGTGCATCGAGTAACCATAGGAGACCGCTGGAGTTGTACCGCGGTTAAGCGGAAAGGATACGCTCGCAGCTTGTCCCCTATTTGCTGCAATACCCGCGCGATGTGCGAAATTTATTCTCCGTTCTTTGGAACTGCGAATCTAACCATGTGGATCGTTCGTTTGGGGCCTGCGTTTTCATCACCCCATCTGGATCACGGGGCCTGCGGTGATGATCTGCACCTTTTGGAGTGAAAAGCAGCAAACATGATAAAGAAAACTGTTCCCCGATCCTACGACGAAGCCATCAGTTGGCTGCGCGGCCACGGCTTCGAGTTGCTGGAGCCGCCCGGCATCGCCACCCGCGTGTTCCTGAAGAAGTACAAGGTTTCAGCGGCCATCGAGATGAGCCCGGATGGCGGCGTGCGCATCTTCGCCTATCCGGGAAACTTGATTGGCGGCGAGATCGCCAAGCTGGTTGACCGCGGCTATCAGAAGTTCCTCAAGACCTCCAAGCTGGAGGTACCGGCCACCGCCGAGCACTTGCAGGCCCTGCATCGCTTCACCGAAGAACTGAAGGAGGCGATCGGAGCCAGCAGCCTCTATAACGAGTCGCTCGGCACGGTCAGCGAGTCCTACCGCTATGACCGGGTTGTCGATCGTGATCTGCCCGCCCCCGCCCGCCCCTCGCGTCCGTGGGAGCGCAAGACGAAGCCCGCCTGATGACTTCGTAGTCCTGGCTCTACCGCCCGGCTTCGACCCGCCATACAACCCCGGTCCCTGCTGCGGCCTTAATCTGCCTGCAGTCCTTGCCCTGCGATACCATGAATGAGGATGCCTTCCTTGCTTGAAGTCCAACAGCTCGACGTCGACTTCCCGGCTTCAACCCGGCAAGGCGGGTCGCCCGGGGCCCGCGCCGCTGCGGTGCGCGATGTCAGTTTTGAGATTTCAAGAGGAGAGGTTCTGGGACTGGTGGGCGAATCGGGCTCGGGCAAATCGGTTACCGCCTTGGCCATCATGCGCCTGTTGCCCGAGGCGGCGCGCGTCGCCGGCGCCATCCGGCTGGAAGGGCGCGATCTGCCGGGGCTCTCCGCGGCTGAGATGCGCAAGCTGCGCGGCGCACGGCTTGCCATGATCTTTCAGGAGCCCATGACCGCTTTGAATCCGGTGATGTGCATCGGCGATCAGATTGCCGAAGCCATTGCCGCCCACGGCAAAGAGCGCCTGAGCGGCAACGATCTTATCCGGCGCGCCATTGCAGCCCTGCGCGAAGTGGCCATCCCCGATGCGGAGCGGCGCTGGCGCGATTATCCGCACCAGCTCTCCGGCGGTCAGCGGCAGCGCGTCATGATTGCCATGGCCATCGTGAACCGCCCGGCTCTGCTGATCGCTGACGAGCCCAGCACCGCCCTCGACGTCACCATACAGGCGCAGATCCTGGAACTGCTGGCCGAGCTGCGCCGGCGGCTGGGGCTGGCCATGCTCTTCATCTCGCATGATCTGGCCGTGGTCTCGCAGGTTGCCGACCGCGTCGCCGTCCTGTACGGCGGCAGCATCGTGGAGACGGCGCCGGTGCGCGAACTGTTTCTGCGCCCCGCGCATCCTTATACTCGCGGTCTGCTGGACTCGGTTCCCACGCTGGCCAGCGATCGCCGCCGGCCTTTGCGAACGATTGAGGGCGCGGCGGCTGCGGCTTCCGCGCTGCCGTCCGGTTGCGTCTTCGAACCGCGCTGTGAATTTCGCACCGCCGAATGCGCCTGTTCTTTCCCTCCGCTGCTGGAAGTAAGTCCCGGACACTGGGCACGATGTCCGGTAATCAATGGATAGCACACAGCCAACGCGCGAGATGAAGGCTCCGTCCCACAGCCGTGCCAACCTGCGCGCCTTGCGCAGCGTGGCGGCATTGGAATTCCTCAAGGGCTTGCTGGTCGTGGCGGCCGGCCTGGCGTTGCTTTCGCTCTCCCGCCGCGACCTGGGAGTTGAATTCATCACCTCAGATCTGCTGCACCTGCTGCATCTCAATCCAGACTGGCACATCTCAGTCTTTCTGTTGCGCACGGCCGCGCGGCTGCAACACGCCAATCACACTACCGTGATGGCGGCCTTTATCATCTACCCCACCTTGCGCTTCGTGGAAGCATACGGCCTGTGGCGAGAGCGCGCCTGGGCGGAGTGGTTTGCCCTGATCTCCGGCTCTGCTTATCTTCCCTTTGAAATCGCCAGCCTGGCTCACAAGCTACACGGGAGTCAGGCTGGCCATCCTGTTGATCAATATTGCCATCGTGCTTTACATGGCTTACCTGCGGCTGGGACGCTTCGCGCACCGAACCAGGAGTGGCGCCAAATCCACCTCGGATTGAGTTAGGCAGTTCATGCTGCCGCGCGATGGCCGTTTCACGTTTCAAGTTTCACGTTTCACGACTCCCAACCCGGAAACGTGGGGTCGCCGACATGACATCCTTTTCGGCTGCAGCCACTTCGAAACCGCTGTAGACTAGCGACCGTGCTCAGCCATCGCCTCGAATTTCACCCCGAAGATGACGAGCAGTTCTTCGCGCAACTGCCGGACGCGCCGGCTGTGTTTGCGCTTCGTAGCGAGCAGGCGCAGAGCGAGGCTTACATCAGCAAGACGGCCAACCTGCGCCGACGGGCGCGCCGTTTGCTGGCGCAGTCCGGTCTTACCGCCAGGGAATCCGCTGCCGTACCCGAGGAAGCGGCTTCTTCTGTCGGTACTTCGGGGGCGGCATCTGCAGGCGCGACGACCCAGGACGGGTCCCCACCAGGTGCTGTATTCGCGCCTGCCGGAGTAGAAGGACGCCGGCTCAATCTTCGTCACCGGGTGCGCTGGCTTGAGTACTCGCCGACCGGCTCCGACTTTGAATCGGGATTTCTGCTCTACAAGCTCTTGCGCCGCGAATTCCCGCAGGCGTATCAGAAACGGCTGCGGCTGCGACCCGCTCCGCTGTTGCGGCTGATTTTGGAGAACCGCTACCCGCGCCTGGTGGTTACCGCCCGCATCAGCGGCCGGCAGGGCCCCTCGGACAATGCGGCTTTTCCCTTTGCCGGGGCGCGGTCCGCCTACTATGGACCGTTTCCCACGCGCGCGGCGGCGGAAAAGTACGCCAATGACGTCCTCGACTTGTTCAAGGTCCGCCGCTGCGTGGAAGAGCTGAATCCTGATCCGGCGTTTCCGGGCTGCATTTATTCGGAGATGAAGATGTGCCTGGCGCCCTGTTTCCGCGGCTGCACGGACGAAGCCTACGCGGAAGAGGTGACGCGGCTGGAACAGTTCCTTTCGACGGGCGGGCGATCGCTGTTGTATGCCGTGGCGGCCGAGCGCGACCGCGCCAGCGAGCAGCTCGAATTCGAGGCGGCCTCGGCCCTGCACACGCGTTTTGAGCGCATTCAGGCGCTCATCCGTGAACTCCCGGAGATCGTCCGTCGCCTGGATCGCCTGCGCGGGCTGATGATCCAGCCCGCCGCGCAGGCGGGAGCGGTAGCGCTGTTCGCTATCGAGGCGGGAAGTATCTCCGAGCCAATCCTCTTCGCTCCGGCGGCCACAACGCCCCTGCCCACCTCTGTTGCATCCCCGGCAGACGCCGCACCCGCGCCCGCTTCGCCAAAGGCAGCGCCACATTCGCATTCCATCGAGGCACGGCTAAGCGAGACGCTGGCTGCCGCTCCGGCCGTGCAACTCCGCTCGGCACAGGAAGCCATGGAGCACCTGGCCATCCTGAAGCGCTGGTACTACCGCAGCTCTAAGGTGGGTGAGCTTTTCTTGAGCGACGAGAAGGGCGAGCTTCCGATGCGCCGCATCGTGCGCGGCGTGGCTCGCGTTCTGAAGGGGGAAGCGCCCCAGCCGGATTTGCCTGAAATGGCGCGGGATTACTGGATCCATCGCGGCCGGGAGGCGGAGATCAAGTAGCGCGGGGCAAAGTTCAGGAACGTACGCGAAACTTCAGCGCGGAGAAACCTGCACCGGCTCTTCCACCCGCGTATGGCGGCGCCGGCGCGTAATCAGCAGGATCACCACTGCGACGCCCGCAACCACCGCCAAAGCCATCTGCCAATGGGACAAGATGATGTTCTGGAACACATCTACGATATGCGGTCCGAAGAAGATGGTGAGCACGGAAAGGAGGCTGAAGCGCATCAGTCTGCCGACGAAAATCGACCCGACCAGCTTCATCCAGCTCATCTCGACCACGCCCGCGCAGAAGACGAACAGCTTAAAAGGGGTCGGCGGAGGCATCATGGAAGGAATGATCAAGGCCCATATTCCATAGCGCTCCACCCGGCTATGCACCCGCGCGAAACGCTGCTGCCCGACTCGCTTGACCACGAACGCTTCGCCGCCCTTGTAGCCGATGAGATACGGTACCAGGCTTCCCACGGCCGAACCGATGGAGCCCAGCAGGATGTAGAGCCAGATTCGCCGGTGGTCGGTAAAGGCGTAATAGGCCATAACCGGGTCCAGGGGAATTCCAAAGGCGGCGGCATCCACCGTGGTCAGCACCAGAATCGCCAACGGCCCGCCCAGAGGGGCAAGCAGGTGCATGAAGAACGCCTTGTATTGAACAAAAAAATGCTTCAAGACTCACCTGTCCCGCTTACACCATCCCACACAAGCCGCAACATGCGGGTAAAATCTCGATGAAACCGGCCGGCCCGCACCAGACACGTATCCGCTTGCTCGGTGCCCGAATCGGAATCCCCGGCACGTCGCTCTCTTGCGCCTGGGGTGCTATCGTCGCCGGAACACGCGCTAAAGCAAAACCAGGGAAGCTGTGGACCGAAGCCGCAACACTCCAGTCGCCGCGACCATCAGGGAGCGGCGACGCAGACAGCATTGTAAAGTCCATACCATCCCTGGTTTTGCCGTAATCCTGGCATGAAGCGGAAAAGACGGGCTGGTCGACCGCGCAGCGCCCAGTATTGATTTTATCGGCCAACCGAGGCCCTGTCGATAATGGGACTCGGTGGTTTTTCACACATCGCCCCATAAGTGCTATGAAATCCGCTCTACGTGCTATGACCCGGAGCGAGTAGCTGGTTGCTTGTGGTTTGTTTCCGCGAAGATTCTAGACCTTGTGCACCCGTGGCGGCCCCGGCGGAAGCGCTTCCAGCAGTTCGCGGACGGTGCGCCGCAACACCGGGTGCCGCGCTCCGGGAGCGATCTCGGCCAGCGGCTGCAGCACGAAACGCCGCTCATGCATGGCCGCATGCGGCACCACCAGCGACGGCACGCTGATCACGGAACTGCCAAACAGCAGAATGTCGATATCGATCACCCGCGGCCCCTTGGGTATTTTTCGCTTGCGCCCGAGCGCCTGTTCGATCTGCATTACGGCCGAAAGAAATTGGCGGGGCATGAGGTGGGTTCGTACCATGACCGCGCAGTTCAGATACCAGGGCTGATGCTGCACCTCCACAGGCTCGGTTTCGTAAAAGCTGGAAACCGCTCCCAGCTCGCCCAGCGAACCCAGCCGCTCAATCGCGTCCTGGAGGTTCTGGGCGCGGTCGCCCAGGTTGGAGCCCAGCGAGAGATAAACAGTCTTTTCCATAAAAAGCAGGGAGGTTAGGAGTTAGGGATTAGGAATTGGCATTTTATCGTTCTGCTGGAACGTGCTCAATAAAACGGAATTGGTCGGTGGAAGCCCACGCCTTCACAGGCTGCGGAAAAACGCGCCGCAGCAACAAGCGAGGCGCTATGGATGTGGGTACCATAAGATCCGCTATCGAGATCTTGTAGTCCCAACCGACCGAAAATCTGTTTTTCCGCAGCCTCTTCAGGCGTGGGAAATAACGCTCCCTAGAGACGCCTTTAGGCGCTGTGGATAGATCGCCACGGCGGCTAAAGCCGACTTTGCCTGACGCCTTGCTCCCACGGCTGAAGCCGTGGGCTTCCACGATAATCCCTCGCTGCTACAGTCGAAACTCGTCAAGAGTTATTTATGAAACAAGCCGTAACGTGGTGGCGCTCCGCCCCTCCGCTATTAATCGCCAACTCCTAACCCCTATTCCCTAAACCCTAATCCCTATCCCCTGAATTTCTCACGGCACAATCAGGTTGGAGCTGCCGGCGGCGGCGACCCCGGGGCCTTCGCTGGCGGCCGCGAACTTGGCCGCCAACTGCGCCAGGAATGCCCGCGAGCGCGGCTTCCCGCTGGTCCCTTTTACTGCCGCCCTGACCAGAAATACCAAGGCCTTCAGCACTTCGGAGTCCTTCAGGCTGGAGAACCCGAGGCGCTGCTGCTCCAGCGCGCGGTACTCCTCGACCCGGCGGCGCAACTCGTCGGCAATGGCCTGGTGCACCGGGTTCGTCGTCGATTCGTCGTAGATGATCCCTGAGCTGGTGAGGCGCTGATAGCTGCGGGCAAAGGCGGTCAGGGCGCGGATCACGTCGCTGTCGTTCCATTCGCGATGGGCGCTCCCCAGCCGGGACAGCGCGAACAGCAGGCCGGCGATGAGAGGCTCACGCTCGTAGTAGAAGCGCTGTTCGATCTCGATCTCCAGGAACAGCTCCTCGTCCTTCATCTGCTCCAGCGTGCGGGGTTGCTCGTGCGCGCGGGCCTGCTGCAGGTAAGGGCAATTCTCCGGGCAATCGAGGGTGACTTCGCGCTGTTCTCCGCAGCATTGCGGGCAAATGCGGCCATGAACGGCCGGGCAGAAGCGCTTTTCTTTTCTCTTCTCGCAAATCGAGCAGCTCACGGATGCTCCCGGTAACGGCGGGGTATCCCCGGCAGCGGCGTCTCGCCTGCCGGGATGCTTTCATTATTGCATCCCGGCCCCTTCGTAACCCTTCTAGCTCAGGCCGGGCCCGGTCGGCCGAATCCCGCGCGGAGTGGCACTCCCCAGAGTGCAAGAAATGGAACTCCGGCGGGCGAGTGGCGCTCGTGAGTGCAGGGTTGCGGCAACCCTTCCGGTAGTTACCCCGGTGATGGCTGGTTCTCTACTTGCGATTTCCACTCTTGCCCGGCTGTTTTCCACAGACGCTCCGGGCAGCCATACCCGATGCCGCCCTGGACTGCCAGAAATTGGCACAGTCAGTCAGCCGGCCAATCCCAGGGGCGAAAAAACCCGCATGAAATCTGCACAAAACGCTTCCCGTTCCTGGAAGCGTGGTATAAGATACCGCTCGTTGAGTGGCACTCAACTCGAAGGAGGATATTTTCAATGGCAGCTGGCATGACCAAGACGGCGCTCGTTCGCCTGATGGCTGAGAAGCTTGAATTGAGCAATAAGGCCGCCGCCGCTTTCCTGGCCACCCTGGCCGAGGTTGCGGTAAAAGAAACCAAGAAGAACGGCATGTTCGTACTGCCCGGATTAGGACGCCTGAAGAAGTCAGCGCGCAAGGCGCGCATGGGCCGCAATCCGCAGACCGGCGAACCGATCAAGATTCCGGCCAAGACAGTAGTGAAGTTCTATGTGGCTAAGGCCGTGAAGGATTCCATCGCTCCCAAGAAGTAACTTCATTCCGGCGCGGCGGCGCTCGAAGCGTTCGCCGGTCGCCGGTACCCGGCAATACTCAGGCCGGCTGTTTCGCCCATGCGGGTCGAGCGGCTGGCCTGATTTCTTTTCCGCCCCCCTGTAACGCAACCTTACAAAACGACAACAGTGATTCCTTTGTTTTCGCGTCCCAGGTCGCGGTCCTGTTTCAGCCGCGGAAAGCGCTTCAGCAGAGACCATGTCGACTCATCGGAGATGCGAAACTGCTCGCCGGGAATAAAATCCTTGATCGCGCCGCCGCGCCGGTAGCGGTCCAGCGCTTTCCAGACCTCCATCCGCAGGCTGCCGCCCACGCCGCTTGATCCGTATCCATGGATCAGTTTCAGCAGCGCAATCCGCTCCTGCCGTGCCGACGCCAGCGCCCGCTCCAGCCGCAGCAGTCCTTGCGTGACCGTGGGACGGTCTTCTTCCAGATTTACCAGCTTGATGAGGTCAGGCATCTGTAAACACGATCATACCTGGGGTGCCCCACATCTGCCTGATTTTGGCAGATGTGGGCGGCTTAGCATCCCACTTCTGCGAAAGGCGCGTAGATGTGGCGCACCGGCGCAATCTATTGCGCTTGGGGTGGACCCAGCCACTGCTCGAAGTGCTCCAGCATGCGGTGATACAGGTGCGAGCGCGCCGAGCTGCCGATGATGCCATGGCCGCTGCCGGGGTAGATTTCCAGGTCGAACTGCTTGCCCGCCAGGACCAGGTTGTGCACCAATTGCACGGAGTTCTGCAGCCAGACGTTGTCGTCGCTGGTTCCGTGCGCGATCAGCAGCCTTCCGCTCAGGTTGGAGGCTGCCGCCAGGATGGAGCTGCTCTGGTAACCTTCCGGATTATCCGCCGGCAGGCCCAGGTACCGCTCGGTGTAAGTGGAGTCATACAGGCGCCAGTCGCTGACCGGGGCCACCGCCACGCCCGCCTTGAACAGGCTCGAATGCGTGAGGGCGTACGCTGCCATGGATCCACCGAAGCTCCAGCCCCACCACCCGACCCGGTTTCCATCCAGTTGTGGATAGCGCTCGAGAACCTGCTTCAGGGCGGCGAGCTGGTCGTTCAGTTCCACCGGGCCGAACCGCCGTTCGGTAGCGGTGGCGAATTTCCTGCCGCGGTTTCCCGTCCCGCGGTTATCCACCTTGAGAACGGCAAACCCGCGTTGCGCCATCACCTGATCCAGCAGCGTGACAGTCCTCCACTCATCGCGCACCAACTGTTCATGCGGGCCGCCGTAAGGATTGAGAATGAGCGGGATCCGGTTGCCGCTGGGCATGGCGCCAGCCGCCGGCAGAAGCAGCACTCCGTGCAGCAGCGTTCCATCCTCCGCCTTGAAATCAACGAACGCGGGCGGCAGCAGGTCGTACTCCGCGTCTTCCCGCGAACGCCAAATCTGTTTGCATTCTCCGTTCGCATTACAGAGCCGCAGGCGCGGGGGCGAGGTCAGCGCTGAAAAGCTGTCGGAATAGTACTTGCCGCTCGCCGGCATCTTCGTCTCGTGCACTCCGCCCTCGGCAGTGAGCCGGCGCAGTTCCGAGCCGTCGAGGTTTACCCGGAAAAGATTCACTTGCCTCCAGTCGTCCTGGTTGGCGGTGAAGAAGACGACGCGGGCTCGCTCGTCGAGGCCGCTGACTCCCAGCACCTCCCACTCGCCGCGCGTGAGCTGCCGAGCCAGCCGGGCTGGAGAAGACAGGGGAGAGGCGGAGTCATACTCGTACAGGTACAGATGAGTGTGTCCATCGCGCCAGCTCGGCCACAGGAAGCCACCGGCAAAGAAACGCAGCCCGCTGTTCACCTCGATGTAGTCGGGATCGCTTTCGCTCAGCGCCAGCCGGCTCGCGCCCGTTTCAATATCGAAGAAATAAAGCTCCGCCCTGTTCTGCGCACGGTTGAGCGCCAGCGCCCAGACGGTGCGCGCGTTCAGCCAGCCAAAGCGCGGGAGATAGTTGTCTTGCTCGCGCGACTCCCCGGGAAGACTCAGCCAGTGTATTTTGGCCGTTCCCGCCACGGCGGGCGTTGCCGCGCTCCCCGAGGTTTCTTGGGGCGCTTCGACAACGCCGAGACGCACGCGAGGGTTCGCCTCGCCGGGCTTGGGGTACTTCAGGCGTTCGACGCTGGCATCTCTCGCAAGCCAATCCACCAGCGGCGAATCGGGCGCCAGCGTTTCGTCCATCTGCAGGAAAACGATGTGCCTGGAGTCGGGCGCCCAGAAGTAGTTGCTGCGCACGTCCAGCTCTTCCTGGTAGAGCCAGTCGGCTTCGCCGTTCAGTATGGAATCGCCTTGCCAGGGGGTTAACTGCCGCTCATGGGAAGCAGGCATGGGGCCGGCCTGACCCTTTGCGTCTTTTCCGGGAGCGCCATCCGGGCGCTGCTGTTGCGCTCTCCCGCTCGCCAGCACGAACAGGTTATGGCGGCGAACGAAGCCGATGGAGCTGCCGTCAGGCGAAAACTTGGGATCGCTGTTCGGCTCCGCCGAGGCGGTAAGCTGAGTCGCATGCCCGCCCCGCAGATCGTAGAACCACAATTGACCGGCGGTCTCGAAGAGCAGTCCGTTCGAGTCGGGCGCCCATTGGTAGGCCGGTACATCATAGCGGGCGCGATACTCGCGCTTGCGCTCGCTCAACTCCCGCGGCGCCGCCAGCAGCGGCGCCAGCCGGTCGGCGGGGATCAGAACCCTGCCCCGTCCGCTCGCCGCCTCAATCTCGTAGAGTTCTTCGCGGCCGGTGCTTGGATCGATTCGCGCATAGCTCAGGCGCTTGCCGTCGGGACTCCATTCCAGAAAGCGAGGTGCGACCGACTCCACCGCCGGCGAACGGAAAATGTCTTCCAGCGTGGGCTTCTTCTTGGGAGCGGCAGCGACCTGGGAAACGGCTGGCGCGACCAGCAGCAGAAAAGCCAGCGCCGCAAACAGCGCACGGCTCCCTTTGACGTACCGAAGCAATAAGGCGGGATGGGAATCTTTGCGGTTCACCAACGCCGAACTGTAAAGCTTTGTGCTCAGGTTTGCAAACTCAGCCGTATTGGAAGTGTGACTCGAAGTGAAAGGACGCTCGAAACTCGAAACTGGAAACTCGAAACTGACTTACCGCACTAGCATCCAGATGCGAAGCAGTTGATAGAGCGCGACGAAGATGCCGACGCCGAAGTAGAAGTTGCGGCAGCTTGTGGTGGAAGGCGTGTTCGGCAATGGGAATCCGCGGCGGCGGGCGACGGCCACCATGGCCCGGTCCTGCTTGAGGATAAAATCGGCGAGCGGCTGGTGGAAGAGGGCGATCAGCAAGCCCATCGCCAGCCGTGTGAACTCGATCGTCATCCCCGCCAGACTAGCGGTTGGAGCGTCTGCTCTCAATACAGCGAACGACCTAGTCCCTGCTGTTGGAAAGACCTGAAGGGCTCCTCTTAGAAGCGGCGCGGTGGCCGCCCACACTCTTAGGCATGGCCGGGGCCGGCAGGGTTCGAAGGCAGCGCGCATGCTAGAATTCCTCAAGTCTCCTCATGAACCAGGACTTGACACAACTGATCGAGCTGCAGCAGGTCGAGGCTGAAATCTCGCGTCTGCAGGCGCAGATCGCTGCTCTGCCCAAGCGCGTGCAAGCCATTGAAGCCAAGCTGGCCGACGCCAACGGCCGCGTGGCCAAGGCGCAGGCGGCTATCAAGGCCGACGAAGTCGCGCGCCGCAAGTATGAGTCCGAGATTCAAGGGCAGAACGAGCGCATCTCCAAGTTCCGCGAGCAGTCCCTGGCGGTCAAGACCAATGAACAGTACCGCGCCCTGATGAACGAGATCGGCTTTGCCGAGGACGAGATCCGCAAGCTGGAAGACAAAATTCTGGAGGCGATGCTCGACGTCGACGCCAAACACGCCGATGTGAAAAAGGCGCAGCAGGAGCTGGTCGAGGAATCCAAGGAGATCGAAAAGGAGAAGGCGGAGGTGCGCGCCAGAACGGCCGAGGCCGAGCAGGAACTGGGTGTCCGCCGGGCAAGGCAAAAGCAGCTTCGCGAGAGTGCCGAGGCCGACCTGCTGGCCCACTATGACCGCCTGCGGCGCTCGCGCGGCAACGCCCTGGCGGAGGCGCGCGAGCAGCGATGTACGGCCTGCCAGGTGCTGCTTCGTCCGCAGGTGTTCAACGAGTTGCGCCTGGAGGACAAGATCGCCACCTGCGAATCCTGCAGCCGTATCCTTTATTACGATCCCGCCAACGCTCCCCAGGAACAGCCTGCCGTCGAAGCCAAGCCCGCCCCCGCGCAGCACGCCTGGTTCTACGTCGAGCAGGACGGCCAGGGACGCTTTCTGGCTATGACCAATTCCAAGAGCGGCTGCAGCCTGCGCATCTACGACGCGCAGAGCGGGCGCTCGCTCGAGCGCCGCAGCGAAAAAGGCAAGAGCTACGAAGAGGCCTTCGCCGCCATGCTGCACGATGCCCGCAACCTCTTCGTCGACGACCCCAAGCTGGTGGAAGAGTCCAAAGAACAGCTGCCCGAAGAGGCCCTGCTCGATCTGCAACGGCAGGTACCGCAACAACGGCCGAGCTGACGACCACGATTGCGGTCCTCCGCGACTCGACTTGAGCTCCCCCGGTGATCTAGCCTGTTCTCTTGGAGGGTCATCCTGAGGGAGCGGCCTGGTGATGGACTCTTTCTAAAATCCCCGTTCGTTCAGGTAGTGCTTCGACTGTACAAAAGTTCCCAGCCGCGATGCGAAGGATCTGCTTTTTCGAAATATGACAGCAGATCCTTCGGCTTCGCCTCAGGATGACACTTCATCAAAAGTAATTCGGCTACGCTGTTTGTCCATTCCTTCTATAATCCCCCCATGAGCATCACCGAGAAAGTGCAGAAAGAAATGGTTGACGCCATGCGCGGCAAGCAGGAGCTGAGGCTTTCCACCCTGCGCATGGTGAAAGCCGCGCTCAAAAACAAAGAGATCGACAAGCGCTCCGCCCTCGACGAAAAAGAAGAGATGCAGGTTCTGTCGACCCTGATCAAGCAGCGCAAGGATTCCATCGAGCAGTTCACCAAGGGCGGCCGGCTGGAGCTGGCACGGAAAGAGCAGCAGGAGATCGAGATCATCGAAGGCTACCTGCCCAAGGCGGTCGAGGAACAGGAAGTCGCAGCCACGGTAAAGGCGGTCATCGCCGAGATGGGCTCGCCCACCATGAAGGACATGGGCGCGGTGATGAAGAACGTCATGGCGCGCTTCAGCGGCGCACGCGTCGACGGCAAAATGGTCAGCGAGACCGTCAAAGGTGAGCTGGCGGGAAAATAACGCCCCACCTTCACATCGCGCTGCTCGACGTTAAATTGGGGTAGTTCCTTGGTTGGCGACCCACTTAAAGCGGGTTTTTCGTTGAGCGGGATCGGATCTTACCGCATTCCCCACAGGCGCACTTCGGGACGACGCGAGTCCGGATTGGCTTTGGCATACCAAAGCTCCAGGCTCTCGATGAAGCGCTCTCTTCCAGCCAGCTGGATGGCGCGCGTCTGGTCGCCGGCGCGGATAACTTCACGAATGTGCAGCGTTTCCTCACTGCCGTTACCGTAGTGCACAACCACCCGCTCGAAGCGGATTGGGGCTTCCTTCACGCGAATCTGCAGCGCATGAAAGCGGCCTTTATCTTTGCCGACATGGATCCGGTCGTGGTCCTGCTGTCCGTCCACGCGCGCCTGGCCGAGGAATACCCATTCCTGCGCATGCAGCGCGGGGGCAAGAGAGCAAACCAGGAACAGCGCCAGCATGTACAGAACAACTCGTTTCTTCAGCATCTCTCTCCTCCACCGTCAAGGTTGGATACCGCTGGAAGCGTTTGGGTCGTCCCATACCGCTTCCGTCACGATCTGAAACCCGCCAGCTACTCGGAAGTTCCGGAAGATACTTTCGCAACAGTCCGCGCCAAGACCTAATCGCATATTCAGCGCTTTCCCTTCGGCCTGATCTTCACCATTGTCCCTTCCGGCAGCGAGCCTTCTATGAATTCGACTCGGCCGTTCACCACCAGGCCATCGACCTCGCGTAATATCCCCGCTTCCGCCTGAGCCGGTTGCGATGAGGATTCCGGCTCGCGCTTGCGTCCCATCCCGCGGTCCATGGCGGCGTTAGCCAGTTGGTCTGCCTCGCGATTCTGGGCGCGCAGTACGTGGCTCACCCGGAACCACTCCAGTTTCGCGATCAGCTCGCGCGCTTTCCCGACCATCTCGCGCAGCACCAGGTTGTTGACCTTGTACTGGCCGCGCATCTGTTTGACCAGCAGCTCCGAATCGCTGATCACCCGCAGCGCCTTGTGCCCGTGCCTGACTGCGTAGTCCAGCACCGCCAGCAGCGCCGAGTACTCGGCCACGTTGTTGGTCTGCGTGCCAAGGTATTCACTCAGCTCGGCCAGGCGACGGCCCGAGACGCCCTCTATCACTGCGCCGTAGCCTGCCGGCCCCGGATTGCCGCGCGCCCCGCCATCGATATGAGCGACGATTTCGTTTCCCGGAGAGTCGCTGCTGCCGCTAAACAGCTCTTCCGTCGCCACCGGCGTTTTTCGGGAAGGAAACTTGCGAAAAGGCATAGTGAAGACAGTTTGCAGTTTCGAGTTTCAAGTTTCAAGTTGAGCCGTTTTGCGGGCGTGAGCGATCCCGCGGAGCGGGAGAGCGGGAGCCCGCAGGCAACCGGGCCCCAGCAGAAACCGCATTAGTTTCTGCTGGGGTGATAGAGAATCCTGAGCGAAGCGAGGGATCTCTTTCAGACCTAGTGCCCCCATACTGGCGTCCGACCACAAGACAGTTTCCAGTTTCAAGATGAATCTTTGCCTAGAAACTCGAAACTGAAAACTTGAAACTGCTTTACCGTCCCTCGCCCAGCCGCCAGGCCAGGCGCTGAGGAAGTCCGGCGGCGAGAATTTTTTTCTGCGCCTGCTCGAGGTCGTAGGGCGCTCGCCAGAATGACACCAGGCGTTTGTCCGTGTCGTACAGGGCAAAAGCGAGGCGCCAGTCGCCGTCGCGCGGCTGGCCGACCGACCCCGGATTGATCAGGTAGCGTGAGTCGGCTTCCAGCGCCAGATCGCAGCGTTGCGGCGTGTCTGCCTGGAAGTCGTAGCTCGGGCGGATGCTGTGCAGCTCTCCGTCCCGCAGCTCCACCGCGCCTTGAAAATGGGTGTGCCCGAAGAAAATAATCTGCATGGAACTGCCCAGCAGCACCCGTTGCGCGGCCGGCATGCTCAGAATGTACTCGTCCTCGTCGGCGGGAGAGCCGTGCACGAACTGCGTGCCGGGCAGGCGCGCGTCTTCAACCGGCCCGATACTCAACTTGGCCAGCCATTCCCGATTGCCTGGCGTGAGTGTCGTGCGCGTCCATTGCACCGCCTGCAAGGCGATCGGGTTAAAGCTTTCCTGCAGCTTCGGATCCAGCACGGCGTGGTCGTGATTGCCGCGCAGCCGGATTCCGTCGAATGGGCGCAGCCGCTCGATCACCGCGTCGGGATCGGCGCCGTAGCCGACCGTATCTCCCAGGTTCACCAGCAGGTCCCATTCGCCGGCCGCCTGGAGACACACCTCAAGCGCCTCCAGATTGCCATGAACATCAGCCAGGATCAGCAGTCGCACGGCCAAATTATACGGGTTGAGCGGGTTCTCAGGTATCTACTATTCGGCTGCCGTCTTTTCGCGCTAGAGTAGCGGTATGCACCGCGGAATTGCCCGCTTCATCCTGCTTGCCGCCCTGGTGTGGCTTGCCCTGGGCCTGCCTGCTGATGCCGGTCCGCCGAAGCCGGGCCCGCCGGCAAACCTGGCGGGGCCTCCCGCCGGCGAGACGGAGGCGCAGCGCATGGAGCTGGTGCGCGCCACGGTGGCCCGCGAATTCGGCTCGCACTTAACGCTGGTGCCGAAGTTTCCGCCCATGTTCGGTGATTTCGACGGCGATGGCGCGGAAGACCTCGCGGTCGTCGTCTCCGGCAATCCGGTCCCGGACGCCGCCGCGCACGATTACAAGCTGATTGATCCTTATGACAGCTTCTTCGGCTACGGCGATGCCAAGATCATGCTGTCCTTTCCCGTCACCGTGCAGGGCGAGGCGCGCTACGTCGCCATAGTCCATGAATGGCGGTCGGCTCACCCCAAGGTGAAGTTCGTAATCGTCAACCTGCCCTTCGAGCAGATCCAGGTGGGCAGCGCGCGCTGGAAGAAGAAGCTCGTCTCCGCCCTGTTCACCGTCGACTCGACCGGTCTCCACGCCTCCGTCTTCTGGGACGGCCGCAAATACCGCTGGACAGCGGGCGGCTTCGAATAGGCGGCGCCACACGCCAAAAACCGCCAATATTCTACCGGTCTTCATCCCCCAAACGGCTTCCGGGATGGCGCAGCCTGGGCCCATTGCCTTCCTGACGGCGCTACAGCATAATCTCCGGCATGACTTTGGACCATAAACTGGCGGAGCTGAGGCGGCGCGAAGCCGGCGCCGAAGCCGGCGGCGGCCCGGAGAAACGCGAGCGCGAGCACAAACTGGGCAAGATGACCGCCCGCGAGCGCATCGAATTCCTGCTCGATCCGGGCACCTTCGAGGAGACCGACAAGTTCGTCGTCCATCGCAGCACCGACTTCGGCATGGACGAGCAGGTCTACTACGGCGACGGTTTCATTACCGGCTATGGCCGCATCGAGGGCCGCCTGGTGTTCGTCTTCGCCCAGGACTTCACCGTCTTCGGCGGCTCGCTCTCGGAGACCAATGCCGCCAAGATCTGCAAGATCATGGACCTGGCCATGAAGGTCGGCGCTCCCGTCATCGGCCTCAACGACTCCGGCGGGGCGCGCATTCAGGAAGGCGTGCGGTCGCTCGCCGGCTACGCCGAGATCTTCCTGCGCAACACCCTGGCCTCCGGCGTGGTGCCGCAGATTTCCGCCATCATGGGCCCCTGCGCCGGCGGCGCCGTCTATTCCCCGGCCATCACCGATTTCGTGCTCATGGTCGACAAGACCTCCTACATGTTCATCACCGGCCCCGATGTCATCAAGGCCGTCACCCACGAGGAGGTCACGAAGGACGAGCTGGGCGGCGCCGTCACCCACAACGCCACCTCGGGCGTGGCCCACTTCCTGGCGCAGGACGACGCCGAGTGCCTGTCGATGATCCGCGAGCTGCTCAGCTTCGTCCCCTCCAACAACCTGGAGGAGCCGCCGCGCCGCCAGTGCACCGATCCCGTCGACCGCGCCGACGAGCAGCTCGATACCCTGGTCCCGCCGGAATCCAACCAGCCCTACGACATCAAGGACGTCATCCAGCGCGTGGTCGACGACGGCTATTTCTTCGAGGTGCAGGAGCACTACGCCCGCAACATCGTCGTCGGCTTCGCCCGCCTCAATGGCCGTCCCGTGGGAATCGTGGCCAATCAGCCGGCGGTGCTGGCCGGCGTGCTCGATATCGACTCCTCCATCAAGGGCGCGCGCTTCGTGCGCTTCTGCGATTGCTTCAACATCCCGCTGATTACCTTCGTCGACGTTCCGGGCTTCCTGCCGGGAGTGCAGCAGGAGCACGGCGGCATCATCGTGCACGGCGCCAAGCTGCTGTACGCCTTTGCCGAAGCCACCGTCCCCAAGGTCACGGTCATCACCCGCAAGGCCTACGGCGGCGCCTATTGCGTGATGGCGTCCAAGCACATCCGCGGCGACGTCAACTACGCCTGGCCCAGCGCCGAGATCGCCGTCATGGGACCCGAAGGCGCGGTAAACATCGTCTACAAGCGCGAGCTGGATCGCGCCGTCAGGGAGAGCGGCGACGGCAAACTGGGCGGGCAGGCGCTGGAAAAGCTGCGCGCAGGAGAAGATCGAGGAATTCCGCGAGCGTTTCGCCAATCCCTACATCGCGGCCGAGCGCGGATACATCGATTCGGTGATCCATCCGCGCGAGACGCGCAAGCGCCTCATCCAGGCCCTGGAGATGCTCGACAGCAAACGCGACAAGAACCCGCCCAAGAAACACGGGAACATTCCGCTGTGACAATTTCAGATTTCCGATTGAAGATTGCAGATTGGCTTCGGCGCGAGAGTACTTCACGGAGAAGAGTTCGGCAATAAAGAGGATAACCGCATGCCTGGAGTGCCTCACCGTCTGAAGCGCCTTGTGGTAATACACCCGATCATTGTTGCTGCCGCGGCTTTCGTCCTCAGCTTCGTTCTTATCCAGATTCCGCCGCCTTCTATTCCTGAGACTGCCTTGGTGTCTCTGCTGTTTGGGTGGGCGGCATACCACCTATGCAAGTCGTGGAGTCGAGATTTAGTCCGCGCCGAGAAGGAGGAGCGCGTGATTGCCGAAATCAATCACCATGTGAACAACGCCCTCACAGTTATCAGGAACCGTAAGTCACTCCCGGAATCCCAGAGTGACCAAGTCGTGGAAAGAGAGATTGAGAGAATCATTTGGGCTCTAAGAGAAATATTGCCGACGATTCGGGAAAAGTAAGCCCCATTGCCCCCCGCTCGGAAAAGTGTGCCGCCCCGTGACTTCCACCCTACTGAAGTGTCATCCTGAGTAGGTGCCCCACTTTCGCGGAGCG
Source organism: uncultured Acidobacteriota bacterium (assembly GCA_963791145.1). GTDB lineage: Bacteria > Acidobacteriota > Terriglobia > Terriglobales > Acidobacteriaceae > CAWBRT01. The sequence continues at coordinate 155,228 of CAWBRT010000015.1, forward strand.
CCGGGGTCCCCGCCAGATGCCGCTGTTGCATCTGTTGGGGTGGTCGAAGCGGAGCTAAGGTGGGGTTGTTTGCCGGGTGCCTGAAGGCGTGGGCTTCCACCTTATTTGAGCCTTCCCCTAGAGCGAAAAAGCGACTCCGTAAGGAAGCCGCTCCTTTTTCAATCCGAAATCAAAAATCGAAAATCTGAAATGACTACGCCTTGACCGCCAGCTCCGACAGGTGACGGCGCCGCCGTTCCGGGTAGAGCGGGAAGGCCTCGGCCAGCTCGAACACCTGCCGGCGGATGCGTCCCAGCACGGCGCTGTCGGTCCGGTTGTTCAGCGCCTCGGCGATCCAGTGGCCGATCTGCCGCATCTGCTCTTCCTTCATGCCGCGCGTGGTCAGCGCCGGCGTGCCGACGCGGATGCCGCTCGGCTTCATCGGCGGGTTGGTGTCGAACGGAATGGCGTTCTTGTTGACCGTGATGCCGGCCTCGCCCAAGGCCTTTTCCGCTTCGCTGCCGAGCATGCCCTTGCTGAAGACGTCCACCAGCATCAGGTGCGTGTCGGTTCCGCCGGCGATGATGCGGAAGCCGTCGGCGGCGAGGGTCTCGGCCATCACCTTGGCGTTGCTGACGATCTGGCGCGCGTAGGCCTTGAACTCGGGCTGCATCGCCTCCTTGAAGCAAACCGCCTTGGCGGCGATGATGTGCACCAGCGGACCGCCCTGCGCGCCGGGAAAGACGCTCTTGTCGATGTTGGCGCCCATTTCGGCGGTAGCCAGGATCAGGCCGGCGCGGGGACCGCGCAGCGTCTTGTGCGTGGTCGAGGTGACGATCTGCGCGTGCGGCACGGGCGATGGATGAGCGCCGCCGGCCACCAGTCCGGCGAAGTGCGCCATGTCGACCAGGTAAATGGCGCCGACCTGGTCGGCGATCTTCCGCATGCGGGCGAAATCGATCAGCCGCGGATAGGCGGAGCCGCCGCCGATGATCATCTTGGGACGCTCGCGCTGCGCAATCTTCTCCAGCTCGTCGTAGTCGATCGTCTCGGTCTCGCGCGAGACGCCGTAGGAGACGATGTGGTACGTCTTGCCCGAAAAGCTCAGCTTGTGCCCGTGCGTAAGATGGCCGCCGTGCGCCAGGTCCAGTCCCATAAGGGTGTCGCCCGGCTGCAGCACCGCCGCGTAGGCCTCCATGTTGGCCGAGGAGCCGGAGTGCGGCTGCACGTTGGCGTACTCGCAGCTGAACAGCTGCTTGGCGCGGTCGCGCGCCAGGTTCTCGACGACGTCGGTGAACTCGCAGCCGCCGTAGTAGCGCCGTCCGGGATAGCCTTCGGCGTACTTGTTGGTGAACACCGATCCGGCGGCCTCCAGAACGGCTTCGCTGACGAAGTTCTCCGAAGCGATCAGCTCCAGCCCTTCGTGCTGGCGTGCCTCTTCATGGGCGATGGCTTGGGCAACCTCGGGATCCACTTCGCTGAGGGGGCGCGACATGCGTTCGTTCATCGGGCAGACTCCTTTTCGGGGAATATTTACTTTACACCGAAGGCCATCGCTCGCGCGTACTCAAATTCTAGATTCACTGCAGGAGAATTGGTGCCCCACCCTCGCGCCGCCTAGAGGCTCATTTGAGACAAGCCGTGCGGCCCGGTTGGCCGTGACACTGACGCAAAGTGTGTTCTCGGCTGTTCGGCGCTAGGGTGGGTTTTACGGAGGCCGGAACAGCAATCGCATTCCACCTTAGCTCCGCTTCGCTTCGCGAAGGTAGGGCACCCGCGCACTGTTGAGTGCCGAACGTTACACCAACTTAGTCAACGCTTTCTCCAACTCCGCGATCTTGTCCACTCGCCGCTGGTGCCGGCCGCCGGCGAAGGGCGTCGCCAGCCAGACGTCCACGATCTTACTTGCCTGCTCTTCCCCAAGGAGACGCGCGCCGAGTGCGAGCACGTTCAGGTCGTTGTGTTCGCGCGAGAGTTGCGCCTCGAATTCGCTGCCGATGTTGGCGGCGCGCACTCCCGGCGTCTTGTTGGCGGCGATGGTCATGCCGATGCCGCTGCCGCATACCAGAATGCCGCGCTCGGCCCGCTGCTCCGCTACCCGCATGGCGACCGCGTGCGCGAAGTCGGGGTAGTCGCAGGAGTCTGTGGAATTGGTGCCGCAATCAATCACGCTGTCTCCGCGGCCTTCGAGGTAGCGACTTTGAGATTTTCTTTCAGTTCGTAACCGGCGTGGTCTGAGCCCAGGGCGATTCGCATGCCCCGGATTGTACCCCGAGATGCAGCGCCGCGTGCCTGTGAATTCTTGTGAATCCGACGGCATCCGCTGGCCGCGCGAATAGGCGCGCTCTAGCGCCGACTGGGCGGGCGGGCTTGAGGCCGTGGTGTAAGCTGTGGGCATGGCGAAACCAGAGGAACACGTTTACCGGTTCATTCGCTTCGAGTCCACCGGCCCGGTGGCGCACATCACCCTGGATCACGCTCCTTATAACGTGCTGGTCGTCCCCATGATGGCTGAGCTGGCCGAGGCCATCGAGAGTCTCGATGGCCGCAAAGAGGTCAAGTGCATCCTGCTGGACTCCGCCCAGCGCATGTTCTCCGCCGGAATCTCGCTGGAAGACTCCAAGCCGGAGCGCATCTTTCAGACCCTGGACGCCTTCACGCGCGTCTTCCAGGCCATCGGCGAGCTGGCCAAGCCGCTCGTAGTGGTGGTCAACGGGGCGGCCATCGGCGCCGGCTCGGAGCTGGTCGCTTTCGGCGACATGGTAATTGCCACTCCCAACGCCCGTTTCGCGCAACCCGAGGTCAGAATGGGCGCCTTTCCACCCTTCGCCGCCATCATGCTGCCGCAGGTGATCGGTCCGAAGCGTGCCTACGAGCTGATCCTGACCGGCGAGGCGATGAGTGCCGAGGAGGCTCGCTCGCTCGGCTTCGTCAACCGCCTCGTGGAAGAAGCTCAACTGGAAGCCACCGTTAAGGAAGTCCTCTCGCGCATCGCCCAGTTCAGCGCTCCGGTACTGGAGATGGCCAAGCGGGTGATCTCCACCACCGCCGGGCTGCCGCTCGAGCAGGCGGTCCGCAGGTCCCAGGACATCTACCTCAACCAGCTCATGGCGCTGGAAGACCCGAAGGAAGGCCTGCGGGCCGTGCTGGAACGGCGCAAGCCGGTGTGGCGCAACAAGTGAGCAGGCAACTCTCAGTTCCTGGTTCTTATTTCCCGGTTAGGCGGCCGCGCGGTCTTTAGGCTGCTGCGTGTGCAGCGGCAGGAACAGCAGGAACACCGTGCCGGATGGAGCCCGGCCGGGTATTGCTGCGAACGCGGATCGTGCCTCCGTGCTTTTCCACGATGCCGCGTGAGACCCACAGTCCGAGACCCGTTCCCTTTTCGCCCTTGGTGGTAAAGAACGGCTGAAACAATGCCGCCAGATGCTGCCGGGCGATGCCCGGGCCGCGGTCGGCGATAGTCACCCGCACGCCTTCGCGGCCCTTGTGGTCGAAGCAGCGATGCACACGAATGCGCAGCCGGTCGCCGCTGTGTTCCAGCGCTTCCAGGGCGTTCAGGATGAGGTTGGAGACAACCTGCCGCAACTCTCCGGCGATGCCCTCGACCGTTCCGGAGGGGTCGTACTCCCTTTCCACCGCAATCCCCAAGGTGTTAATCCTGCGGCCATACAGGGCGAGGACGCCGTCGATCAGCTCCGGCATGTAGACCGGTTCGGGGTTAGGCCCCGCCGAGCGGTGGAATTTCAATGTCAACTGCGCGACCTGGCGGATGCGGGCGATTTCACGCTCGGCGATGTCGAGAAACTCGCGCGCCACCGGGTCCAGCTTCGGCATTTGCTGCAGCAGGTAAAGGATGTTGGTTACCGCCTCCAGCGGGTTGTTGATCTCGTGCGCCACGGTGGCGGCCATGCGGCCTGCGGTGGCCAGCCGTTCGCTGTTGCGCAGGGCCAGCTCGGCCATGCGCACCGCGGTAATGTCGCGCGCCACGGTGGCTGCTCCGACCAGTCGGCCGTCCGGATCCCAAATGGGGGAGATGGTCAACATCACCGTCAGCACCTGGCCTTGCTTGGTAAGGCGGCGCGTCTCCAGATGATCGATCTTCTGGCCCTGGCGGATGGAGCGCATGATCGTCTGGAACTGCTCCCTCAGGTCGGGAGGTACCAGCATGGCGACGTTCTTGCCGATGACCTCGGCCGGAGCGTAGCCATACATGTTTTCCGCGGCTTTGTTCCAGGTCAGGATGACCCCGTCCATCGTTTTGCTGAGGATGGCGTCGTCTGAGGAATCCACCAGGGCAGCCAGCAGCAACCCCTGCAGCCGGGGATCCTGCAGCGCGTTGGCCGCTATGGCGGACGAAACCGGGTCGCAATCATCCCCGTTGTAAGTGGCCAGCAGCAGTTCGCGGACCTTGCTCAGCAGCGCCTCCGGGCCGTCGGTTTTGGACAGGAAAGCCTCGGCCAGCCCCAGCCCTTCCGGCACGTCGACGCTGCCGGAGAAGACTATGACGGGAGTCTCCGGATGAATTTGCTTGATCTCCGCCGCCATCGCCACACCCGTGCCGCGTCCCAGAACGTGGTCGGTGATCACCAGGTCGAATTGCTGGTCGCGAAGCATCTCCAGCGCCCGGCTCAGGCTCTCCGCCGTCTCGACCTCGTACCCGGCGCTCTGCAGCAGGAGTTTGCGAAAACGCAACCCGGCCGGCTCATCGTCTATGCACAGAATTTTGGCGATAGCAGTATGCGGCATAAGCTTCCGAACTGGGACGAGCCTTATTGCGTTGGAATACGAAAAACCGCCTGATGGTTGTAAATGGGGCGCATCTGGGCTGGTACAGCCGTATCGGCTGTGGGCTTGGCTCCGCAAGCCAGCAACTTACACCAGCAGCTCTGGCGTCGAGGCGAGAGCAATGTCAGGGCCGAGGCGCGGCGGCTCGCTTTACGCTTTCAGCGCCGGTTCCGGTTCTAATAAGCCTTCTTTTTGCTCACTCGGGTCTTCCGTCATGCGGCGGTCGAGGATGGCCTCGGCTCTCTGCTGGTCGAACTGTTTCTCCCACTTGGCCACGGCGATGGTGGCGATTCCGTTGCCGATCAGGTTGGTGACCGCGCGCGCTTCGTTGAGGAAGCGATCCACTCCCAGCAACAGCACCAGGGCGGCGATCGGAATCTTGTTCATGGAGGCCAGCGTGGCAGCCAGGGATACAAAACCTGCGCTTCGCGCGGCTCCGGTCGGAATGACAGCTCCTTCTTTGTTGCGATACATCAATTCTGGTCCTGGTCGAGCAGGGACAATCTTCTTTACGCGGGATGAACTCTCACGCGCTCAGCGCCTTCATTTCCTTGTACAGCGCTGCCTTGCCTTCAAATCCGATTCCCGGCAGATCCGGCATGCGGATGCAGCCGTTCTCGACCTTCACGCCGTCGGGAAAACCGCCGTACGGCTGGAACAGGTCCGGATAGTTCTCGTTGCCGCCCAGTCCGAGGCCGGCCGCGATGTTCAGAGACATCTGGTGGCCGCCATGTGGAATGCAACGCGTGGGCGACCAGCCGTACTCGCGCAACATCTCAAGCGTGCGCAGATACTCGACCAGCCCGTAGCTCAAGGCGCAGTCGAACTGCAGCCAGTCGCGGTCGCGTCGCATGCCGCCATGACGGATCAGATTGCGCGCATCCTGCATGGAGAACAGGTTCTCCCCGGTTGCTATTGCCGGCGCGTAGTGCTTGCCCAGCTCCGCCTGCAGTTCGTAGTCGAGCGGATCGCCCGGCTCCTCGTACCAGAAGAGGTTGTACTTCGCCATCGCCTCGCCGTACTGGATTGCGGTCTTCAGGTCGAAGCGGCCATTGGCGTCGACCGCCAGCCGCTGGCCGGGCTTGAGGATGCTGAGCACCGCTTCGATGCGCCGGATGTCCTCATCGAGCGACGCGCCGCCGATCTTCTGCTTCACCACCGTGTAGCCCAGGTCGGTGTACTTCAGCATCTCCTGCTTGAGCTGCTCCAGGTCTTTGCCCGGGTAGTAGTAGCCGCCGGCGGCGTAAACAAAAACGTTGCGGTTGGGCTTGCCGTTGCCGTAACGCTCGGCCAGAAGTTGAAACAGCGGTTTGTCCTCGATCTTCGCCACCGCGTCCCACACCGCCATGTCGATGGTGCCGACCGCTACCGAGCGCTCGCCATGGCCGCCGGGCTTTTCGTTCTTCATCAGGCAGGACCAGATCTTGGCCGGGTCCAGATTGTTGCCCGCTTCGTCGAGCAGCGTCTCCGGATTGGCTTCCATCACGCCGCGGGACGGAGGCGCTCGCGAATCAACGCCCCCTGGCCGTAGCGGCCGTTGGAATTGAAGCCATATCCCACGACCGGCTTGCCGCCGCGGACGACATCGGTGATCACCGCCACCAGGCTCAGTGTCATCCTGGAGAAATCAATATAGGAATTGCGGATTTGCGAACTGATGGGTTTGGTTTCTTCCCGAATCTCGACGATTCTCATTCCTGCTCTCCTGCCTGGGCGCTTTCGCCCAGGCCCGTAGCCGGTCGGCCCGGCACGTCGGCTATTCCGCCGGGATAGCGGCAGTGCGCATAGATTGTCTTATTAGCTTCCGGGCAGAATGGTAGCCGTGATCTGCTGCTTCCGCAACAGATGTTTCCCCCGAGTGTTTACCTCAATAGGCGAACACTGCACTCGGCTGTTAATGTGGAACCGCGCAAAAACAGAATAATTTTCGGCCTGCTCTGAATCTAAATAGATGTATCGGGAAAAGGTACAACGCCGCGGTCGGAGCAGTGCGGGTTCCGCCGGAGACGGCGGGGCGCGGAAATCGAATTTGTCATCTTACGCAGGAGTATTTGAGCTTGCTCATCCTTTTAAGTTCATGTCCAAGTTAGACGCAACACACAATTCATCTCCGGAAGAGGCTGCGCCGCCGGACGCGGCTGTCAGCGCCGCGCGGCAATCGCGGCTGGCTTACAGCTTTCGCGCCCTCGGCTATCGCAATTTTCAGCTCTTTGCCGGCGGGCAGTTGATCTCCCTCATCGGCACCTGGATGCAGAACATCGCCCAGGCCTGGCTGGTTTACCGTCTGACTGGCTCCTCTTTGTTGCTGGGCACGGTGGGATTCTGCTCGCAGTTTCCCATTCTGGTGCTCGGGCCGGTGACTGGAATCGTTGCCGACCGCTTCAACCGGCATCGCATCGTCATTGCCACCCAGACGGCGTCCATGCTGCTGGCCGGCATTCTGGCGGTGCTCACCCTGACCCACCGGGTGCAGGTGTGGCAGGTGGTCGCGCTGGCCACCTTGCTTGGCTGCGTGAACGCCTTCGACATCCCCGCGCGCCAGACTTTCCTGATGGATATGGTCGGGCGCGAGCATTTGATGAGCGCCATCGCCATCAACTCGTCCATGTTCAACAGCGCGCGTGTCATCGGCCCCGCCATCGCCGGAGTGCTGGTAGCGTACATCGGCGAAGGCTGGTGCTTTTTCGCCAACGCGGTCAGCTACCTCGCGGTCATCGCCGGGCTGATGATGATGAAGCTCGGCCCGCTCAATCGCGAACCGAGTACCGCCTCGCCCTGGGAACATATTACCGAGGGCTTTCGCTTCGTGCGCAAGACCAGTCCTATCCTGGCGCCACTGCTTATGCTGGCGGTAGTCAGCCTGGTAGCCATGCCGTTCACCGTGCTGATGCCCATCTTTGCCGATCGCATATTGCATGGCGGGGCGCGCGGGCTCGGCATCCTGATGGGCGCCACCGGGGCGGGCGCCGTACTCGGCGCGCTCACCGTCGCCAGCCGCACCGGCATTCGCGGCCTGGGACGCCTGATCGCCATCGCCGCCGGCGGCTTCGCCATGTCTTTGCTGGCGTTTTCCGCCTCGCGCTGGTTCTGGGTCTCGGTAGCGGCGCTGGTCCCGGTGGGCTACTTCATGATGCTGCAGATGACCTGCACCAACACTCTCATCCAGAGCCTGTCGCCCGACCGGCTGCGCGGCCGGATCATGGCCGTTTATTCCATGATGTTCATGGGCATGACGCCGTTCGGCTCGTTCTTCGCCGGAGCCATCGCCGAACACGCAGGCGCCCCCCTCACCGTCGCCATAGGAGCCTTGGGCTGCCTGATCGCCACTGGCATCTTCGCCCGCAGCCTCTCCGGAATCCGCCGCGACGCACGCCGCTTGCTGGCCGCCGGCGAAATCGTGGGCGATGTGCCGTAAAAGCAGTTCTTCGTTATTAGTTCTTCGTTCTCCGTTTTAGTTCCCGAAATGCAAGGTGTGTTCGCGGGCAGTCTTCGCCTTCAGTTCTGGCGGAGCATTCAGTTCTTAACTCTTGCCGTCCGTGCTTCTGCTCGGAGAAAGAAACAAACCCATATGGGAATAGAGAACGAGGAACGAAGAACTAACAACGAAGAACTGTTGTTATTCGTACGCCAGCGCGTCGATGGGATCTTTTTGTGCCGCTTTGTAGGCCGGGTAGATGGCGCCCAGCATGGCGCCGATCATGGCGATGATGGCCGACCGCACGATCCATTCCGCATCGATCATGATGCGGATCGTCGGGAAGCGCTGCAACAGTCCGGCGCGAGCGGCAAAGCTGATCAGCAGGCCGAGGATGATTCCGGCGATGGCCAGCATCAGGGTTTCGCGCAGGATTGCGGCCACGATGTAGCGCTTGTTGGCGCCCAGCGATTTCAGGATTCCGATCTCGCGCGTTCTCTCCATCACCGCCGTGTACATGGACTGGAAAATCACGATAAAGCCGATGATCAACGCCACCCCGATGACCACGTTGATGAACGTCGAAAAGCCGGGCAGGTTCCCGGGCGTCATCAGCGAGAGATAATCCTGCAGCGAGCGGACCGCGTATCGCTCCATGCCCGGAACCTGCTTGACTTCAGCCACAACCTGGTTCGCGTTGGCGGGGTTGTCGAGCTTGACGTAGAAGATCGATGCCTTGTCCTGGGCCCCGATCAGCTCCTGTAGCGTGGCGATGGGAAGAAATTTGCGCGCACCCTTGCCGTGCTCCACGATGCCGCTTATCCGGAACTCGTGGTTCAGCATCTCCACCTTCTCGCCGACGCGCGCCTGGTGCCCGGTGGCCCAATAATCGTCTACCAGCATGTCGTAGGGCCCCTGGAACGGGCCCCCGCTCAGGTAGTGGAAGGGTGCGCCGATATTGTTGTAGTTGTTCGGCGAACCGGGCTTCAGATCGATGCCGTAGATCACCTCCACCGCGCCCGCGGTGTTCACCTGCATGATGACCGGGGCCACGGCGGTCACGTGATCGAGCTTCCGCAACACGTCAGCCACTTTGGCGGGAACCGGCGCGCCGGTGATTCCGGTCAGGAACGAAGAACCTGGAGGCGATACCAGCACGTCCGCCCCGATGCCTCGGGTCCGCTCGGCGCTGTCGCGCAAAATGCCGGTCGCAAGGCCTACGATCAGCAGGATCAGGGTGACTTCAACGGCGATGGCAACCACGCTGATGGTGGTCCGCACCGGCCGGTGGATCAGGTTGGAAATGACCAGCTTATTCATTGGGCGTTACCGGTCGACGGACTCGAGACCGCCGCAGTGCTTCCGTCCAGCCTGACCACTTGCGCTCCCTCCGGCTGTTCCAAGACGAACTGCTCCGGCTTCAGCGGCTGGTTCAAGGTCAGTTTCAGCACCTTGATTCCCACCGTGTACTCTTCCTCCGGCCGGTGGATGACGATATGCATCGGAAAGGAAATGCCGCCGAAGTTCCTGAAGTTGCCGTATTGCGCGTCGGTCGCAATGGTTCCCGCCTTGTTGAACAGCAACTGGCGGTACGGCAGCAGATCGCTGCGGTTGAAGTAGAGCTTGCGCGAAAGATACCAGCGCCCGGAAGAGCGGTCCTGATGAATGATGTCGAGAACGTAGTTGGGCTGCTCGACGCGCTTCTTGGATTGCTCGTCGACTACCGTCTGCATCCGCGCTTCCAGCACCGCCACATCGTCCGCTTGCACCGGCTGGAACAAAAGCGCATCCAGAATGACCTGCGGGCGCAAATTCTCCAGCGTGTTGGCGGAGGGCTTGGTGACTTCGTTCGAACCGACGATGAACCTGTTCTTGGGCGGGATCCACAGCTCAAAGGTCTGCCCGTTGCTCACCATGTCGAAGGCCCGGTTCCTTACGATGGGCAGCAATCCGATCATGCGCAGCATCGCCGGCTTCTCCGCCAGGATGAAGCCGTTGATGGCGGAGTATTCGGTAACCTTGCCCTTCCTGGCCCCGCCCACGCTGGTGGCGATTTCAACCGAGGCGTTCATGGTATAAATGGCGGCGGCTTCGCGGTTCAGCTTCTCCGCCAGTTGTTGTTCGGTGGCCGTCTGTAAGGGAGCTTTGCTGAGATTCGTCGGCACGCTGTGCGAGCGAAAGAGGCACCCGGTCAAGACCAGCGAAAAAAACAGAACGGCAGTGGCCGGCAATGGCGAGGATGGTCTCATGATTTCTGCGTACGCCTGATGCAAACACGTATTTTAATATAAAAGCTCCGTACACAATATGAATGGTGCGTGAGGAGTTAAGAGCATCCTACGGCTCCGCCACTTTTTTGCTTCCCTTTTTACTTGCTTTTTACCGGGCTCTGGAGCCTGACTTTAGGCGTCCACAATTTCTCAGCGACTCATCGTCGAACGCTGTGTGCGCCGGTATGCCGCCACGTTGCGTGTGTGCTCCTCGTAGCTGGCGGCAAAGCGATGCCCACCCTGGCCGTCGGCGACGAAATACAGATAATCGGTGTGCTGCGGATTCATGGCCGCCCGCAACGATGCCGCGCCGGGATTGGCGATCGGACCGGGTGGAAGCCCGGCTCGCCTGTAGGTGTTGTAAGCGGAGTCGAGCGCCAGATCGCTCTGATATATGGCGCCACGATAGCTGCGGTTCAGCAGGGCCGCATAGACCACGGTCGGATCGGCTCCCAGGGCCATGCCGCGCTGCAGCCGGTTGCGATAGACGCTGGCTACCAGGGGCCGCTCCTTGTCGATGGCCGTCTCCTTCTCCACGATCGAGGCCAGCGTGACAATCGCGTGAACATTTGCGCCTCCGGCCGAACCTGCGTCAGGCCGCTCCTTGGCAGGCTGGCTGACGCTCTGCGCAGGCTTCTTCTCGGATGAGCGGCCGGCAGTGCTCGGCGTCAAGAGCCCTATCTGCCGCGCCTCCTGCTCGAAGCGCCGCACCATCACCTGCGCCATGTCATGCAGGCTCTGCGTGCGGGTGAACTCATAGGTATCCGGGAACAGGTAGCCTTCCAGCGAGGTGGCTTGCGGGTCGAAGCCGCGAACCAGTTCCAGGTCCGTGCGCGCCACCGCCAGGAAGGCGTCCGCCTGTCCCAGCCCGGCCTGTTGAATGGCCTGCGCCACATCGAAGATGTTGTAGCCCTCGGGGATCACCACCGTGTGCGTATAGATGTCGCCGCGCGCCAAGCGGTCGAGCACCTGGATAGCGTTCTCCGCTGTCTGGAAGCGGTATTCGCCGGCCTTCAGCGTGCGCGAGCGCTGCCAGATAGTGCAACAGCAGGAAGCCCCGGGAGCTGCGAATCACGCCGTTGTTCTCCAGCCTGCGCGCAATCTGCCGGCTGGAAAACCCGGCCGGCAGCAGCACGAATGTCTCCCGCTGCGGCGCGAGCGGCCACAGCAGCGCCCAGCCGAGCCAGGCCGCTCCCGCCAGCAGCAGAACAACAACTCCCAGCTTGAGTAGCAGGCGCATGAACTCAGTGTAGTAGATAGCGGGCCTGTGGTGCAGAGCGGAGGAGCGGCAGCGGCCTCAGCCAGCTATACGAGAATCCAGCCGCTCGAGCTCGGTTTCGCTCTCCGGGAATGGAGCGCGATTCACTGCTCGTACTGCCCCTCGCTCGGAGCTGTCCCCTGGCCCGTCGTGGCGCGCCGATGTTCCAGGAAATTCTGCAGAATGAGCACTGCCGCCAGCCGGTCGACCGCGCCGGCGCGTTTGCGGATCGAGATCTCGGAATCCTTCAGAATTCGGTTGGCCTCGGCCGAGGTCAATCGCTCATCCCAGAGACGTACGGGCAGCTTGAATTTCGCCTCCAGTTCGCGGGCGAAGCTGGCAACGCTCTCGGCTTGTCTGCCGACCTGGCCGCTGAGACGAAGCGGCCAGCCGACTACGATCTCGTTGACGCCGTAGCGGCGGATGACGGAGTGCAGCGCCGCCAAATCGAAGCGCTTGTTTCTGCGCCGGATCGTTTCCAGGCCCTGGGCGGTGATGCCGAGCGCGTCGGTTACCGCCAGTCCGATGGTCTTGGAACCTACGTCCAGCGCGAGAATCCGTCCGGCAACCGGTGGTTGGCCTTGCTCTGCCACGCCAACAGTATAGAGGGATTGCAGATTTCAGATTGAAGATTGCAGATTTAAGATTTCAGATTGCGAGGTGAACGCGGATTTTCGACGGCAATGCCTCCTCTCAATCTGCAATCTGAAATCTTCAATCTGCAATCAAAAATCAACGTCCGAGTGGCTCATGCCCAGAGCGGCGGCCTGTTGCGGGGAGACCTCGATGTCATCGGCATAGCTGGTGCCTGTGCGGTCTATGTCCTCCCAAAGACTGTCAACCGCGGACGGTTCCAGCGCCAGGCCGGTCAGAAGGAATTCGTTCAGCTCCCCAGGCGTGGCAAAGACCTTGGCGAAGCTGCTGCCCGTATAGGTGAAATTCACCTGGTAGATCTCGCCGCCGTTGACGATTCGGCGGCGGAAGACATGTAGTGTGCCCTGCATTCCGAACTTGGATTCCGGCGTCCCGGGCGAGGTTTCCAGTCCAGCCGCTGCATAGTCCATGTCGTTAGACCGGATTCGCGGAAGGTATACCCCGTGCCGTAGCCGGGCTCCCGCAGAGCGGGACCGGCGGTGATAGCGAAGGGTACAGCCACTTTGATTCTGCTGTAGCGGGCCCGCCTGGGGAAAACAGCCTCCGCCGAGCAAGGTACTGCGAGGGGTTACCGCTCTTTTGGGGAAACGAGAGCTGCTCAGTTCAGAGTCATCGGATGAGGCAGTGAACAATTTGGGAATTCCGCGAAGGATAGGATTGAGAAAGTGGCTAGGCTTCGCTGATGGAGGCTTCAGGGAACCGCAGTTTACACTTCGCCAACGCCCGGCGAAGCTCCTCTTCCACGTCACTCTCCTCCCAGTTTCTGGCCATAGCCAGCTCGCTCACCAGGAGGTATCGGGCCCGCTCCAGCATCTTCTTCTCCCGGAAGCTGAGCGGCTTCTGCTGGCTGAGCTGCACCAGGCTTTTCAGGACTGCGGCCACTTCCATGAGGCAGCCGGTCCGCATTCGTTCGGAATTTTCCTTGAAACGGTATTTCCAGTCGGCATGGCATTCGCAGTCGCCGCTGGTCAGGTAGTCCAGGATCTTCTGGATCTCTCCGTTCTTCACCACCCGGCGCAAGCCTACGCTGTTCACGTTCTGGAAGGGGACCATGACCTTCAAGCTGCTGGATTTAATGCGGAGTAAATAGAACTTCTCGAGGTTGTTGCCGACCATTCGGCTGCTGATCTGCTCGATGATGCCTACGCCGTGATTGGGGTAAACAACCTTATCGCCGATACCGAAGCATAGTTGATTCATGCAATCCAACGGCCCTTTCGGCTAACCGGACGTAGCCCCTGCGCCCGCGCCGCATTCTTAAAGTATATACAATCGGTTTGCGTTGCGGCAAACCTTCCGCCACGAACACTCTGGAATGGGGGTCATTCCCGCGGCGTCTCGCGCCTTCCGCGCCCGGAGGCACACCCGGATTGAGGACTAACCCAGGGCGTATAATGAAATGTGATTGTTTGTGGGTTTCAGAGGATGCCAGAGCACATTAAGAAAAAGCTGGAAGAAGAAATTCAGGTTCTCGAACGCGAATTAAGCGTTGAACTTCCCAAGGAACTGAAAAAAGCCGTAGCCATGGGTGATCTCAGTGAAAACGCTGAATATCACATGGCTAAGCAGCGCCAGGAGTTCGTCCGCGCCCGCCTGGGACAGCTCAAAAAGCGGGTGGCCGACCTGTCGCTGGTCAACATGAACAATATTCCCCGTGACCGCGCCGCACTTGGCTCTAAGGTGCTAGTCTATGATACCAGCAAGGGCGAAGAGATCGAGTACAAGCTGGTCACCAGTGAGGAATCCGACGTCAACCAGGGCCTCATCTCGACTAGTTCGCCGATCGGTCGGGCCCTGATGGGCAAGAAAGAGGGCGATTCGGCCACCGTGGTCACTCCAGCCGGCAAGCGGGAGATGGAAATCCTGAAATTGACCACGATTCACGACGAGGTGCAATGACCTGGACGGGTGCAGTCGGCCGGGGTTGTGGAGCGATAATCCACCGGATCGTCAACAGGTCTGGCGCTGGCACGGATATCCCCCAACGTGCTCACCTTCATCGGCCTGGTCATCAACGTAGGCGCCGCCCTGCTGTTCGGCTTTGCCAGCGCCGACAACAACCAGCCGCTGCTGTTCCGCCTGGCCGCCCTGGTCATCATCGGCGCCGGCATCTTTGACATGGTGGACGGCCGCGTCGCTCGCGCTACCAACCAGGTGACCGACTTCGGCGGATTCTTCGACTCCGTGGTCGACCGCTACAGCGACGTCGTCCTGTTCTTCGGCCTGCTGGTTTATTACGCCCGCGCCCACCGCTTCTTCTACGTGGTGCTGGTCGCCTTTGTCATGACCAGCTCCCTGATGGTGAGCTACACCCGCGCCCGCGCCGAGTGCATGATCGAAAAGTGCAAGGTCGGCTTCATGGAGCGTCCGGAACGCATCGTGCTGGTCATCATAGGGGCCTTGTTCAACCGCATGGCTCCGGTTCTCTGGGTGCTCGCCGTGCTTTCCACTATCACCGTCATCCACCGCATCCAGCTACGCCTACCAGCAGACCACGCTGAAAGACCGGGCCGAAAAAGAGCCTGCGGGCACCATCGTGGCTTCCTGACGCAAAGATAAGACCTCCGCGGAAAACAGTGGTTTCCGGGCTGAAGTGTCTTCTCCGGCAACGGCCCACACCGGGCGCCCAGCAGCCAGCCGCGCCGGCCGGCTGCCATCATCCGATAAGTATCGCATAATCAAGAGAATAGAAGTGGTGGTGGTTGCTGGTTCGTCAAATAAAGCGTGATGGCGAAACCGACCTCGGCTTCGTGATCATCCGCCGGGGCTGGCCAGCATGATCGGCAACGGCCTCAGATCACATCCCCCGCTTGAGCCAGGAAGGGGCTCCGTTCCTGGGGACTGCCGCAGCGGGATCTCTCACCGCGGTCCCTGCCCAGTGCGGGCCGGCATCGGGACGCAATTCTTCATTCCGGGTTCGCAATGGCGTCTCTTGTTGCGTGTTGCATTTGCATCCCGTCGCCGGCAAGTGTATTTTGTTCCGCATACTGTCTCGCGCGTTTCGGCGATCATGCCGTTGCTTCGCCACGCTGAGGAATGGGAATCCGTTGCAGTCGCGGTTGTCCGCTGTTATAGTCGCTCCGCATGCCGGAAGCGGCAGTTTAACCAGGAGGAGACATGGCGTTTTCCGACAAAGAGAACCTCAAGGGCCGTGATGACGAAATGGACGATTACGGCGAAGGCAGCGCTTACAACGAGAATATAGAGGAAGAAGAGGACTACGACGAGGAAGAAGAGGAAGAGGAAGAAGCGGGTGAGTTGGAACCCGAGCCTTCCGGCAGCGTCGAGATTGTAGGCGTAGTGAGCGAAGGCGTAGTCGCAGTCCCTGCGGAAGAAAAGCCCGCGCGGAAGCCGCCTGCTCCTAAGCCTCCGGCCAAGAAGGCCGCCAAGAAAGCGCGCCGCCAAGAAAGCGCCCGCCAAGAAGGCCGCCAAGAAAGCGCGCCAAAAAGGCCGCCAAGAAGGCAGCCAAGAAGCCGAAAAAAGCAGCCAAGAAGGCAGCCAAGAAAGCTGCTCGCAAGCCGGTGAAGAAAGCGGTCAAAAAGGCGCCTGCAAGAAGGCTGCCAAGAAAGCCGCCCGCAAGCCGGTGAAGAAAGCAGCCAAAAAGGCAGCCAAGAAAAAGGCCAAGAAGGCGCCCGCCAAAAAGGGAGCGCGCCGCCGCCGTTAGTTTCTCCTGACTGCGCGGGGCAACCACATCAGTGGCTTGCCCCGCGTGGCCTCGCTCCGCTCAGCCAGCCGAGGAGGCGGGGCTGTTGCGCCAGCGGTGTCCATTGCAGCTGAGCGTGCAAGCAACGTCGGCCGGAGTGTCGCGGGCATACGTGCTTTCTCGGCTTAGCAGCGTCACGCCGAACTCGAACTGCGGATGCCTCGACTTCGCTCGGCATGACGCTTCCTTGGGTCCGGCCTTCCCTTTTCAAGCTCCGCCATTGTCCATTGCCTGCTATTCTTGGCGGCAAGTGACTATGAAGCCCCGTCTCGGACTGATCGCCGGCAATGGCAAGTTTCCCTTCCTCGTGCTGGATGCCGCCCGCTCGCGCGGCTATGACGTCGTGGTCGCGGCCATCAAGGAAGAAGCCTTTCCCGAAATCGAGCAGCGCGGCGCCACGGCCGTACATTGGATGTCTCTGGGCGAACTCTCGCGGCTGATCGAGACCTTCCGGCGCGAAGGCATCACCCAGGCCATCATGGCCGGGCAGGTCAAGCACAAGCAGATATTCAGCAGCATCAGGCCCGACTGGAAGCTGGCCAAGCTGCTGCTCAAGCTGCCCACGCGTAACACCGATTCGCTGATTGGCGGAGTGGCGGAGATCCTGGCCGAAGAAGGCATCACCCTGATGAACTCCACCTCGCTGCTGGAGCCGCTGCTGGCCTCCGCCGGCGTGCTCACCCGCCGACCGCCCACCGACCAGGAACAGACCAACATCACCTACGGCCGCGCGGTGGCGCACCACGTGGCCCGCTTCGATATCGGGCAGACGGTGGTGATCGCCGAGGCCGCCTGCGTCGCCATCGAAGCCATGGAAGGCACAGACGCAGCCATCCTGCGCGCCGGAGCCCTCATGCGCTCACTGCACGGCGAGTCGGCCATGCTCAGCCGGGCGCTGACCGTGGTCAAGGTGGCCAAGCCGAATCAGGACATGCGCTTCGACGTGCCCGTCATCGGGCTGCGCACCATCGAAACCATGCGCCAGGCCGGCGCTACCTGCCTCGCCCTCGATGCCGGCCGTTGCCTGATGCTCGACGGAGATGCGGTCATCCAGGCCGCTAACGATGCGGAGATCACGATCGTCGCGGATGAGACGCCGCATAGAACCTGAGAAGGCAGTTTCGAGTTTCCAGTTTCGAGTTTCGAGAAGGAACTGGGCCGCGCCGCCGAAGGATCTGCCACCCGCCACTCACTGCAGCGTCAGGAATCTCCCCGGTCCGGTTCTGTCAGGGATGTTCCCGGTCTGTACCCCGTACGTGCCGTATACCCCTACCCCCCGGTATTCTCGCGCAAGTTCTTTGCCTGCTGTCGCTTACGCGTAAGCAAGTGCGGCAAATTCTTCAATATAAAGGGCTTGAGGGTAAATTCTTGCATTGAAAGGAGATACGGGATTCACGGGAGGAGATACCCAATCAGCAAGCGCGACCCTCTCGCTACGGCAGCGACCTGCGGGGCGTTGATGGCCTGACGTTGCTCCTTACTTCCAGTATGGCACTTTGGACAGGGAAATGTGACATGGCTGGCAAGAAAATTGTGCGGTGGATTTTCAGAGACTTACATCGAAAGAGCGGTGTTTGGGGGCTTGACAGAGATTCAGGCACTCAACTGCAACTGCAACGATGGCCCACTCAAGCTTCTTTGCTTGAGTGGGGTAGTTCTTGGCTGTAAGCTGGCCCAACTGCCGCATAGGAGTTGAGCCGCTTTGCGGGCGTGAGCGAAGCGGGTTGAATGACTTTGGACGAATACGTACGGCAACGACAAATCGAATTGGCCCGAGTATTGAAAGACAAGAAAGCTGTCTATCTAGACCTTAAGTTCTGGATCATACTCCGGGACGCCATTCTTGGAAGACGTACAAGAACCGGTGACGTTCGCCTGCTTGAAACGTTAAGAGCACTGGTAAACAGTGGCAGGGTGTTCTGTCCTGTGAGTGACAGCACTTTCGGCGAACTTCTGAAGCAAGCCGACGCTAGTACACGAAAGGCTACGGCTACCCTCATCGACGAACTGAGCAATGGTGTAGCAATCATTCCATTCGAGCTGAGGGTCAGAATAGAACTGGCGCATTTTTTCCATGCCGCGATGAGCGCTCCTGATGATCTACACCCGATTAAGCACTTAGTGTGGTCAAAGCTGAGCTACGTATGGGGGTTTATGCACCCATCAGGAACTGACCTCGACCACGAAACAGAGCGCGTTCTTCAACAAGAATTCTTTAATCACATGTGGACGGTCTCCATGTCAGAAATGATAGACCGCATAGGTGATGCGATACCTTCATCGGCATTCTCCATCTTCGAGGTGCTCTCAGAGAAACTGAACGCGGAGAATGCCACGCACGCGGGACAAATCCGAAGCTTTGAGCAGGTGTATCACGATGAGCTTCAGGGTGCAATCGATGTATTCGCAGGAACTGCCGTAGACATTGTCGGAGAGATGATCGAGAAGAGACGTGGTCATCTTGGGGAGTTGACTCCCGATGCGAGAGCAGTTCACGAACGCCAACTGAAGAATCTGCTTTTTGCTGCTTTTAAGCAGGACAGGACAAAAAACGCTTTGCGGACACTCCATATCACCGCGTGTATGCACGCGGCGGTCCGATGGAATAGAAAGCAGCAGCTTGAGGCTAACGATTTTTTCGATTTCCGCCACGCCGCAGCAGCCCTCGGTTATTGCGACGTATTCCTTACTGAGCGTTCCATGCGGACAATGGTTTCAGCGAACCACCTGTCGCTAGATCGGCTGTATGGATGTAAAGTCCTAGCGAGCGTTGACGAATCTACTGCATTCTTGGAGACTCTTAGATAACTCCAGCAGGTGCACGTTCGCCGGCTTTTGGCTAACCTGGGCACCCAGCGGCTTTCTCCACCAGAATCCGCTTCACTGATCCAGTCGTGAAACGTGAAACTTGAAACGTGAAACTGTAGTGCATTACGCTGTTCTCAACCTATGTCGAAACAACCGCAAGAACCCATTCGCGTGGCCGTCATTGGGGTCGGCTCGTTCGGCCGCAATCACGCCCGCGTCTATCGTGAACTCGAGAACGAGCAGAGCGCAGTAGAAGCCAAGCAGCAGCCTGAGCCGACGTTTCCTTCGGCTGACGCGGAAACGGCAAAGGCTGCCGCGCCATCGCCGCGACTGAAGCTCGTCGCCGTGGTCGATCGCGACCGCGCGCGGGCCGAAGCCACCGCCAGCGAGTTCGGCGCGAAGGCATATTCCAGCATCGAAGAGTTGCTGGCCGCCGGTCGCATTGATGCCGCCAGCGTTGCCGTGCCCACCGTGCAGCATCTATCGGTCGCCCGCAGGCTGATGGAAGCTGGAGTCGATGTCCTCGTGGAAAAGCCGCTGGCCCTCGATGTGGCCGAGGCCGATGCGCTTATCGAGCTTGCCCGACGCTATCAGCGGGTGGCGCAGGCCGGGCACCTGGAGCGATTCAATCCGGCGGTGCGCGCCGCCCTGCCCCACATTACGCATCCGATGTTTTTCGAGGTTCACCGGCTCAGCGTCTTTACTCCACGCTCGCTCGACGTGGACGTGGTGATGGACCTGATGATCCACGATCTCGACGTGGTGCTCTCGCTGGTGAACTCCCCGGTGCGCGAGATTCGCGCCGTGGGATTGCCGGTGTTGACACCCAAGGTCGATATCGCCAACGTGCGTGTCGAGTTCGAATCGGGCTGCGTGGCCAACTTCACCGCCAGCCGCGTCAGCACCGAGAAGGTGCGCAAGCTGCGCTTCTTCCAGCCGCACCAGTACGTCTCGCTCGACTACTCGCGGCGCGACATGTTCATGCTCACCGTCAAGCCTCCGGGCGAGAGCCATGGCGACGGCACACCCCAGCAAACTTAAAGACGCGTTTGCCGGGGCCCCGGCGGCAGCCAGTTTGCCTTGCCGCAGATCGTACCCGCGAAGCCGCAGGTCTCGGCCGAAGAGCCGCTGAGGGCCGAGTTGCGCAGCTTCCTCGAAGCGGTAGCCAAACGTTCGCAGCCGGTCGTATCTTTCGAAGATGGCCGCCGGGCGCTGGAGTTGGCTCTGCGAATCCGCGCGCAAATCGAGGAACACAGCGCTCGCGCCGGGGTGGCCGAGCTGCGGAACTGGCAGTAGGGCTTCGAGGAAGTTTCAAGGTTTCAGAGTTTCAAGGTTTCAAGGTTTCGTCGAGTGCCTTCAGTCGCGCCTGCCTTGATACTCTGAAGCCCCTGAAACGCGGCGCTGTGAAGAGGTTCGAAGTTTCAGAGCTTCAAGGTTTCGTGAACGTCTCATCAGTCTTCCCTGCCTTTGAAACTCTGAAACCCTGAAACGTTGCAACCTGTTTTTACGCTGCTTCCCCACTCTCCGCCAATCTCGCCTCCTGCTTTGCGTTTCTTGGCTGCTCGAAGGTGCACTCCTCGGGACGCTTATCGAAGCGCAGTCCCAGGAAGACCGGCGCCCGCATCTTGACGGCTCCGCTCTGGCCTTCGTGGGTCCACTCCGTGAACTTGATTTGCGCCACCAACTCCGGACGGACGAAGTGTACCGGGCGGTTGGCTTCCACCCGGTTGGCAAAAGGGTTTTTCGCGCTCTTGAGCGCCTGCAGCCGCTGCCAAAGCTCACGCTCGCTCTGTACAGTGAATCCGCTGCCGGCCTGGCCGACGTGAATCAAGCGGCCATGAACGCCCCGGGCCTCCGGCAGATGCCTCTTTTGTGTCTGCTGGGGTGGATAGAGGCCGAGCACGACTGAGCCGAAGTACTGGCGCGAGCCACGCGGGTCGGTATAGCCGCCGATGACGCACTCCTGCACGCGCGTAATCTTCATCTTCAGCCATTCGCGCGTTCGCTTCGTCACGTAACAGGAGTGGCGCCGCTTCGCCAGGATGCCTTCCAGTCCCTGCTCGGCCGCTACGCGATACAGGTCCAGGCCGTGGTCGAAGTGCTCGGAGTAACGAATCAGGCGATCTTCCTCCAGCCGCTCCCGCAGCAGGCTTTTGCGATCCTCCAGCTCCAGCTTGAGCAGGCTGTAACCGTCCAGGTAAAGCAGATCGAAGGCGTAATAGGCAATGGGGACGTCGGGTTGCGCAGCATGCGTTCGATGGCCGGATCCAAGTCCCGTGCGCTGCTGCATGAGGCTGAAGCGGGAGCGCCCTTCTTCGTCGAGCGCCACGATCTCGCCATCCACAATTGCCGTGCCGGCGTGCAATCGTTGCGGCAGCTCCGCCAGCTCGGGAAAACTGCTGGTGAAATCGTTGCCATTGCGCGAGAACAGGCGCACCCGCCCGTTTTCGATGAAGGCCAGGGCGCGATAGCCGTCCCACTTGACTTCGAAGAGCCACTCGCGACTGTCGAAAGGAGCATCGACCAGGGTAGCGAGCATGGGCTTGATGAAACGCGGCATCGGCCGGCGTTCGGCTCCCGCGAGCGCGGCAAGATCGGCGCCGTTGTTGCTCGCGCGGGGTTTGGTGGAACGAGATGTTTTTGAGTTGGAGAGAGCGGCCGCAGGCGCGGCCCCGTGACGCTCGTCCTTCGCGCCCGAGCTCTTGGCCGTTCCCGACTTCGAGGAAGATCTCGCGCGAGCCGAACTACGCCTGCCGGCGGTGCCGGAGGTAGGCGAAGATGCGCGTGACGTTTTTAGGGCCGTGGTCTTCCGGGCAGACGTCTTTCGACTCGCGGTCGCGCCTCGCGAAGCTCCACCGCTCTGTTGCGCCTCGATCGTGCGCGGCAACGGCTTCGGCCAGCCACTGCTTCTTAACGCCGCGGGTGGCCGCCGGGCGGCCGCTCTGCCACTCTTGGCTCTTTCATCACCGCCGATCTCCCGCAGCGTCCGGCCGGTTGCAACCGAGTAATCGAGCTGGTTGATATCAAAACCGGGCTGCACGAACTCATCCCGATGCTTGATCAGCAGCCACTCCGTGCCCTTGCTTCCGGGACGCCGCGAGCGCATCTTGGCCAGCACGAATCCGCCATTCAGCTTCTTGCCGTACAACTGGAACTTGAGGTCCCCTTTGCGCAACATCTCGGCGGCGAGCGCGTCTTGCTCGGCGGCCGTCTTGGGAGGCTTAGCCGCATCGGGACCAATTACTGGTTCCCAGGTTCCGATATCCCACACCATCACCGTTCCGGCGCCGTAGTTGCCGGGCGGGATAACGCCTTCGAAATCGATATAGGAAACCGGGTGGTCTTCCACCTGCATGGCCAACCGCTTGTCGGCCGTATCCAGTGAAGGACCTTTGGGGACGGCCCAAGATTTCAGCACGCCTTCCATCTCCAGGCGAAAGTCGTAATGCAGATGCGAAGCCTGATGCTTCTGCACCACGAAGCGGCGCTGCGCGGTACGGGCGACTTTCGGCGGAGGCTCCGGCGTCTGCTGGAAGCGGCGCTTGCGGCTGTATTCTTCGAGAGCCATCATGAGTTAGATGGTAATACGCCGACCGGGGAACCTGCGTGGTCCCGCCGTCCGGCGTATACTTCGAGCACCCCGGCCAAGCTAACCGGGCTCTTCTGTGACGCGGTTGGGGACCCGCGGCCTTATTTTCGTCGGAACCTTGTTCGGCTCTGCCTAATCAGATGAAATAGAAAGGAACTTGCAAGATGGCAACAACTACAGCCGAAAAACCGTTCAGCCAGGCAATCGCCGAACGGCGTGCCACCCAGAGCTTCGACGGGACGCCGGTTCCCGAGGAAGATTTGAAGCGAATTCTGCAGGCCGGCCTGGAGGCTCCCAGCGGATACAACCTGCAGCCCTGGAGGTTTGTGGTGGTGCGCGAACCGGAGCAGCGTAAGCGCCTGCGTGCCGCCGCCTTCAATCAGCCCAAAGTGGAAGAAGCGCCTGTCGTGATCGTCGCCTGCGGCGATCCCCACGGCTGGAAGGAAAGCGACCTCGAGGAAATGCTGCGCCTCAATGAGCACATCAACGATGAAACGCGGGGCGTGATCCGCAAGAACGTCCACGGCTTTCTCGGCGGACAGGCGGGCGATGCCGCCGGTATTGGCACTGATTTCGGCGTCTGGGTCAATCGCCACACCATGATCGCGCTGACCACCATCATGTGGATGGCCGAGGTGCTCGGTTACGATACTGCCCCCATGGAAGGCTTCTCGGAGCAGGCAGTCAAGCAGACACTGGGAATTCCCGACCGCGTGCGCGTCGTCGCCTTGCTGGCCATCGGCCGGCGCAAGGGTCCGAAGAAGCCCTACGGCAAGCGCTTCCCCATGGAACGGCTGGTCTTCGCCGACCGCTGGGGCAAAGGACTGAAGTAATTGAAGATTTGTTGATTTCAGATTTTCGATTTGTGTGATATTTCAGGTTGAACGCGGCCAACCTGTGTAGAATGCCGTGTGTGCGTTTACAATCTGAAATCGAAAATCTTAAATCTGACAATATTTTTGGGGTGCGCTTGCGCCTGAGCCGTTTCCGGAGACGAATGCGACTTGTTTCGCTGGCGGCGCTGCTGAGCATGTTGTCCGTCTTTGCCACCGCACAGCAGCTGCCCCAACAGACGCAACAACGGCGTCTGCCGGGGGCCCCGTTGCAGGCGCCCGCAGCCGACGGCGCAGCGCCAGATTCCTCCCAGAGCTTTACTGCCGCCGAGGTCGCCGAGCGGCTGCTCAGCCAGATCCGGAAGGGACTGGAGGCCCGTAACTCGCGCCAGATGCTCGCCGCCTTCGACCGCGACCGCATGCCTGGATACCTGACGTTTAAGGACCAGGTGGAAGCCTTCTTCGCCCAGCATGATTCCTTCCGCGTTTACTTTCGCGTGGAAAGCGCGTCGCTGGAAAAAGACGGCGGCTCGGCCGTGGTGCAGGCCACGCTGGAGTTCACGCCAATCGACGGGAGCCCCGCGGTGCGCCGCCAGGCGGAGCTGTCGTTTGCGTTCGGCAAGACTGAAGGTAGCTGGAAGATCGTGGACTTCGAGCCGCGCGGCTTCTTTTCCTGACGGGCGTTGCGCTGGCATACTCTGGAAGCGAAACACAAGGTGGCTCGACTCCCCCGCTACAAAGAACTCTTATGAGAATTCGTAGCAACTTCGGCCAGAAGAAAATCTGTAGCAGAGGCTCTTCTGGTGCGGGGTCGCTCGCCATAACACCGTCGTAAGGGATTCTGTTTTCCCTAAATTAACGTCTATATTTTTGATTGAATCTGCTCGGCCATGAATCGTGAATATCCAGACCGACCGTTCGTAGGTGTAGGTGGCATCGTCATCCAGGGCCAGCAGGTTCTGCTGGTGCGCCGTGGCAAGCCTCCGCGCCAGGGCGAGTGGTCGATTCCGGGCGGAATGCTGGAGCTCGGCGAGAAACTGCGCGACGGGGTGGCGCGCGAAGTCGAAGAAGAAACCGGCATCACGGTTACGCCCCTCGAGGTGCTGGACGTGTTTGACAGCATCACTCCCGACGCTGATGGCAAAATCCTGTACCACTACGCGCTGATCGATTTCCTCTGCTCGGTGGTCGGGGGCGAGCTGCGTGCCGCCACCGACGTAAGCGACGCACGCTGGGCGACGCTGGACGAAGCTCTCACTCTGGTAGCGCGGCAGATGACCAAGGACGTCATACGGAAAGGATTCAGCCAGACAACCGCCAGACTGGCTGGTGCGTGATTCGCTTCAGAAATTCTCTTGAAGAGATATTGCGGGAAAAACAGAATCGAGGTTAGTACGGAGGTCTTGGTTCGAAGCAACGGCTCAGCTAGGCTTTCTTCCGCTCCTCGGCAACCAATGCTTCGCGAAGCAACATTTTAAGGTACGTCTGATAGCGCAATCCTTTGCGTTCCGCCTGCTGCCGGGCTCGAGAAATGTCCTCCGGGTCCAATCGGATTGTGGTAGTAGGTGTGGGTCCCTTGCGGGCCACGGTACCACGACCAAGACGCCCCTTGCCGGCTGCCTGCTTAAATGCCGCAACGATTTCCCCCTGATGATCGGCCCACCAGCGGGCTTCCTCCGCTTCGTTGCGAAACTCGGGAATCTTCAGTTCCTTCTCCTTCGACATGGTCCTCTCATTTCTGCCGCTCGTAAAAGTCTCTGAGCTTTTTCTTCGCAGGAAAGGCGGTCACTATGCGTATCTTTCCTTTGCGCTGGGTGGTGATAACCACCAAAATTCGATCCGCATCGGTCTCGCCCACCTGTACGGTGCGTTCCTCGCCGCCCCGTAGCTGCAGCTCCAGGTCCAGGGGCTCATTGAATACGACTTGTTCAGCTTCTTCGGGGCTTACTCCATGTTCCGAAACATGATTGCGATTGTGTTCATCCCAATCAAACGGTTCTGACATTCGTTGTTCCTTTTGCCCGGCCACCTTCGATCATGGCCGTTACATCGACGGGGGTGACTACTCATATCGTGTTTGTGCATATCGCTCCTTTGTGGAGGGTACGGGCCCAGCCCGCAATACTACTTACAATGATAGTGTAGCTATATTGTAGCTACAAATCAAATATTATTCCCTCCTGTCCTCAGTTCCCGATTCAGCACACTCCCTTCAAGTCGTTGCCCATACAGACGGCACCGGGCCTCACTGTGCGCCGCCCATTCCGGCGTGTATAGTTTCGCCGTTGCCATATTTCCCGCGAATCCAATTTTGCGGCTTGATAGGGAGGACTGAATGCGACAGAAAGCTACCTGCATGTTGTTGCTGATCGTCATGCTGGCTGCCACCATGGCCGTTGCCGCCGAGCAACCGGTGGTGGTGCTGATTGCCACCGGCGGCACCATCGCCATGAAGATTGATCCGGTAAAGAAGGCGCCCGTGCCCGCCATCTCCGGAGAAGACCTGCTGGCTACGGTTCCGGAGGTAGCCAAGTACGCCAAGATGGAGGTGAACAACATCTCCAACATACCCTCCGGATACATGGGTCCGGCGAACTGGGTAGCCTTGAGCAAAGCCGTCGACCAGACACTGGCGCGCAAGGAAGTCGCCGGCGTTATCGTCTCGCACGGGACCGACACGCTGGAAGAGACTGCCTACTGGCTCGACCTCACCTCGGCCTCCGATAAGCCGATCGTGCTGATCGGAGCGCAGCGCAACGCCTCCGAGGCCGATTTCGACGGTCCGCGTAACCTGCTGAATGCCGTTCGCATTTGCATCGACCCGCAATCGAAGGGCAAGGGCGCCATGCTGGTCATGAACAACCAGATCAATGCCGCTCGCGACGTCACCAAGACACACACCTCGAGCGTGGAAACCTTCAAATCAGGCGACTGGGGATTCCTGGGCGCGGTCGATTTCGACCGGGTGTTCTTCACGCGCGCGCCACTGCGCCGCCAGCACGTACCGCTGAAGACCGACAATATTCCGTACGTGGAGATTATCCCTACCTACGGCGGCACCGACGGGTTCCTGATCAAAGCCGCCCTCGATCATGGCGCCAAGGGGCTAGTGGTCCAGGCGCTGGGCTGGGGGAACGTCAATCCCGCGACTTCGGCCGAGATCAAGGCCGCCATCAAGAAGGGAATTCCGGTGGTCATCTCGACGCGTGTTCCCAACGGCCGCGTGCTGCCCAACTACGGCTACGAGGGTGGAGGTAAAGTGCTCTACGACGCCGGCGCCGTAATGGCTGACGATCTCACCCCGCAGAAGGCGCGCATCCTGCTGATGCTGCTGCTGCAGAACGGGGTCCAGGGACAGCAGAAGCTGCAGGCGGCGTTCAGCCGTTAGAGTAGTGCGTCAAACAGATAAGCAGTTTTCAGCTTCTCTTAGCCGCCGACAGGCGGCGGCAGATGGTAGCCCACGGCGCAAGCCGTGGGTGAAAGGCGTCCAGGATCACAAGCCCCCGAAGGGGGCGACAGAACCGGTCGAGATTCTTTCGCCCGCGATTGCGGGCTCTTGAGATTTCGCGCCCCAAACCCATGGCTGACGCCATGGGCTACCATCTTTCCCCCGCTTCGCGGGGTCGGCTTCCAGTGTTCCTATTTATGACGCACTACACTAGTTAGCGGCCACCCCGCTGCGTCAAACTCCGCTGCGTCAAACAGAGAGCGCGGGCCACCTTCACCCGGATGGCCCGCGCTGGTTTGTTGCCGCGGTTCACTGCCTCCCGCCTTACCAGAGCCAGTTTCAGTGCATCCCCCTCTTCATCTCAGCATATCCAGCCTCAGCGCGCACTTCGGTGCAACGCCGATGGCGGCCATGGGTTCATAAGTCGACAGGCCCGATCGAATTCGCGGGCGGGGAACTCAAGGCCGGGTGGAAGCAATATACTGGGAGCGAGCAGCGGTTTGATCCTCTTGCCGGCCCTCCCGGAGTTGCTGCTCGACGCTGGTCACAGATCCTCGCACTACACGGGGTGAAACCATGCGAAAGTTTTTGACCGCCATTCTCATCCTGATCGTCCTGATCGTAGTGGCGCTGGCCCTCGTGCCCCAGTTCGTCGATATCAACCGTTACCACGGCCGCATACAGGCCGAGCTCGAGCAGCGTCTGAACCGGCAGGTCTCGCTCGGTCATATGCAGCTGGCCATGTTCCCGCCGCGCTTCATGGTCGACAATGCGGTGATCGGCGAGGATCCCGGCTTCAACACGGGCCGTCCTTTCGCCCAGGCGCAGCAACTGCAGGTCAGCGTCAAGCTGCTGCCGCTGTTGCGCAAGCAGGTTGAGATCGATTCTCTCGAGCTCGAGCAGCCGGCCGTGGAACTGGTGCGCAATTCACAGGGAACTTGGAACTTCGCTTCGCTGGGCAAGAGTCCCGCCGGATCCTCCACCCCAGCAAACGCAAATACGTTTGCTGGGGGCCCCGGATCGCCGCCGGCGCCATCATCATCGGCAGCGGCTCCGAGCAAGCCCTCCGGCCAGCAACCGCCGCCGGCGCAGCCCTCCGGAGAGCAGAAGCTGGAAGTGGGGCAACTTAAAATCGTCGACGGCTCGGTCGCTATCAGCGATGAGCAGAAGCAGCAGGCACGGGCGGTCTACGATCACATCGATCTCACTCTGAAGGACTTTGCGCCTGACAAGCCGTTTTCCATCGCCTTGGCCGCGCATCTTCCACCCCAGCAAACGCAAATGCGTTTGCCGGGGACCCCGGATCTTCCCGGACAGGGAAAACAGACCGTGGCCCTCGACGGCAAAGGCGGCCCCATCAATGAAGCCACTCCGCTGAGCACCCCTTTCAATGGGCACGCTCAAGCTGGACCAGGTGGCAATCTCGTCGCTGCAGAAGTTTCTGAACTCGCCTGCGCTTTCCGGAACCGACGCCGTCATCTCCGGAAAAGCCGATGTCAGCAACCAGAACGGCCAGCTCGGCTCTAAAGGTTCGCTGCGGGTGGAGAATGCGCGCATACGCCAGGTGGATGTCGGCTACCCCATCACCGCCGACTACGAGATGACGGACGACCTGAACAACCAGGTGCTTCATTTGGGCCGCACCACCGTAAAGTTGGGCAATACGCCGCTGTCGCTCTCCGGCAGCGTGAACATCCGCAGCACGCCGCCGCTGGCTGATCTCACCGTGCAGGCCGGTAATGTCTCCATCGCCGAGGCGGCGCGGCTGGCTTCCGCTTTCGGCGTGGCCTTCAATCCCGGAATGCAGATCGCCGGCAATCTGTCGGTCAACGTGCACGCCCAGGGCGCCGTATCGAGCCCGTCGCTCAGCGGCTCGGTGAGCGGGCGCAACCTGGTGATGTCGGGCAAGCAGCTTTCCGCGCCGGTGAATGTGAATGCCGTCGACTTGGAACTTTCTCCGCAGATGATCAAGTCCAACAGCTTCACGGCCCAGAGTGGCGGCACGGCGGTGAACCTGCAGTTTTCCCTGGCGCAGTACACGACGCAGAATCCGACGGTCGACGCCACGGTGAACACCGGCAACGCCAACATCGCCGAGTTGATCCATATCGCCCAGGCAGCGGGAGTCACATCGCTGGATGGCGCCAACGGATCGGGCGTGCTTTCGCTGAACGTGCACGCGACCGGGCCGTTGAAGAACGCCGCAGCGATGAACTTTACCGGCAGCGGTCAGATGCAGAACGCCAGCCTGCGCGCGGCCGGCATGACCGGACCGCTGAACATGCGCAACGCCAATTTGCAGTTCACGCAGAATTCCGCGGTGCTTAATAACCTGTCGGCCTCGGTGGGAAGCACCAATGCCAGCGGCAACATGACCGTGCGCAACTTCCAGGCGCCGCAGGTGCAATTTGCTCTGGCGGCGGACAAGATCAATGTCCTGGAGCTGGAAAAGATCTTCGGCAAATCTCCAGCTCCGCCCAAACCCGCGGAGCAGAAACGCGCCGGGCTCACCCTGGTCACCCCGGCGAATGCGGCAGCTCCACCCGCCGGCGATACCCCCGCGCCCAGTCTGCTTACCAAGACCACCGGCACAGGCACGCTCTCCGTGGGAACGCTCAGCTACGACCAGCTCGTGCTCAACAACGTGAAGTCGAACGTCAAGCTGGACCATGGCGTAGTCCAGCTCAATCCACTGACCTCCCAGCTCTACGGCGGCAACGAGACCGGCTCCATCACGGCCGATCTGCGGCCCGTCGAGCCGGTCTTCAACGTTAATCTCAAGATGCAGAAGGTGGATTCCAACCAGCTCCTGTCTTCCGTGTCGAACCTCAAGGACACGTTGTATGGCCTGCTGGCCAGCGGTGCTCAGCTCTCCTTCGCTGCCGTTCCCACCGGCTCCGACATTGTGCGGACGCTGAACGGGCGCATGAACCTGAATCTCACCAATGGCAAGATCACCAAGGTCGACATGCTGCAGCAAATCTCGCAGGTCGGCCAGTTCCAGTCGCTGGGGCGGCAGGCGGCGAACTTCACCAACATTCAGCAGCTCTCTGGAGACTTCGACATCCGTAATGGAGTCGCCACCACCAACAACCTCAAGGCTGTGATCGACGGCGGCTCGCTTGCCGCCAACGGCTCGGTGGACCTCGCCACGCAAGCCATCAACATGCACGCGACCGCCGTTCTCAGCCGCGCCCAGAGCCAGACCGTCGGCGGAACTCAGATCGGCGGCTTCATGCAGACCGCGCTGGCCAACCAGAACGGCGAACTGGTGCTGCCGCTGCTCGTCACCGGGACCTTCCAGAACATGCGCTTCACGCCCGACGTGCAGCAGATGGCGCAAATGAAGGCCAAGAACCTGCTGCCCAGCCTCGCCAATCCCGGACAACTGAGTTCGGGCATTCTTGGCGCCCTGACTGGAAAAGGCGGACAAGGCCAGCGCGGGCAGGGCGGAATCGGCGGCATTCTGGGCGGCCTGGCCGGCGGCCGGCAGCAGCAACAGCAGCAGCCCAACTCTGCCGCTCAGCCCAGCCAATCCCAGCAGCAACAGCAGCAGCAGAATCCACTGGGAGGCGTTCTGGCGGCCTGTTGGGAGGAAAGAAGCAAAACAAGTAACCCGTAGCCCAACTGTAGAACCACGCAGGTAAGGGGCAGCCGCCCCCGGCTGTCCTGGGTGGGATTCGCCTGGGTTTTGCGGAGCCGCAGGCAAGCTAATGTGGGTTGAGGCGCAAGAGTTCCCACATTTGCCAACAACAGGCAAATATGGGTCACCCTAAGCAGTTAATTTCCCTGCCATAGCCGATCCTGCCAAAAAGAGAGAAGCCGCCTTGCTCTCATTTGCATCCTTAAGGTTAAGAGGGGTAGAGGATGCATATCTCCATTCTGCGGGAGTTAGCACCAGGGGAAAGCCGGGTGGCCTTGTTGCCCGACGCTGTCCGGGGGCTCGTCTCCAAAGGGTTGGAAGTCGCGGTCGAAGCCGGCAGCGGAGCCGCAGCCGGGGCCTCCGATGAGGATTATCGCCAAGCCGGAGCCAAGGTCACCTCCGACCGTCATCAATTGCTGGCCGCAGCCGATGTGCTGCCGGTGGTAAACACTCCGGCGGCCAGTGATCTTCGCCAGCTCAAGTCCGGCGCCGTCATGATCGGATTCCTGCGGCCGCTGGACGCGCCGTCTTCTCTGGATCCGGCAATCGAGCGCGGCGCTACGTTGTTCGCCATGGAACTGGTGCCCCGCATCACGCGGGCGCAGGCCATGGACGCGCTCTCTTCGATGGCCACCGTCGCCGGCTACAAAGCCGCGCTGCTGGCCGCTGATCGGCTGCCGAAGATGTTTCCTCTGCTCATGACCGCCGCCGGCACCATCGCCCCTGCCCACGTTTTGGTCTTGGGCGCCGGAGTCGCCGGCCTGCAGGCCATCGCCACCTCGCGACGACTTGGCGCCGTGGTGAATGCCTATGACGTCAGGGCGGTGGCCGGCGAGCAGGTACGCTCGCTAGGAGCAAAATTTCTGGAGGTCGATCTCGGCGGCATCGAGACGGAAGACAAGGGCGGATACGCCAAGGAGCTCAGCGAAGAGGCGCTGGCTCGTGGGCGCGAGTTGATCGCCGCCAACGCCCGTACCTCCGACGTGGTGATTACCACCGCGCAGGTTCCCGGCAAGCGCGCTCCCCGCATGCTCTCGCGCGCCGCCGTGGAGGCCATGCGGCCCGGTTCGGTGATCGTCGATCTGGCCGCGCCCGCCGGTGGCAATTGCGAGCTGACCCGTCCGGGCGAAGAAGTGGTTCATAACGGCGTCACTATCCTGGGGCCGCTGAATCTTCCCGCCACCGTTCCCGTGCACGCCAGCCAATTGTATTCACGCAACGTGAACAACTTCCTGCAGCTGCTGGTCAAAAACGGCGTACTCAACCTTGACTGGAATGACGAAATCATCCGTGGCTCCTGCGTCGCGCATGAGGGCGAACTGATGAACGAGCGCATCTCCGCCAAAGCGGCGTAAGGGCACGCAGTTGTGGATCCTTATTTTTGAAAGGGCAGGCCTTTAGGCGTGCCGTTTGGGTTATGAGGAAACCGGCTTTAGCCGCTGAGGGCAATATCCCTCAGGGCCTAAAGGCCGCTCTTTTTCGAGAATCGACTCGGCGCGGCTGAAGCCGCGTCCTTTCAAAGCAATTTGGTTTCGCGGTCGCCGCGAAGTAATCGGGAGGCTTCATGAATCCGGCCGTACTTATCGCTTCGCTTTACGTTTTCGTGCTGGCGGCCTTTCTCGGCTACCAGGTGATCTCGCGCGTGCCGCCGCTGCTGCACACGCCGCTGATGTCGGCCACCAATGCCATCTCCGGCATTTCGCTGATCGGCTCGCTGGTGATCGCCGGCGCCCACTATACGCGGCTGAGCACCATCCTGGGATTCATCGCCGTGACCACGGCCACTATTAACGTGGTCGGCGGCTTCGGCATCACCGACCGCATGCTGAAGATGTTCCAGCAGCGCCAGACGCAGAAGAAAGCGGTGAGCAAGTGACCCCGGCGACATACTTCATCGAAGCCACTTACCTGCTGGCGTCCGTTCTCTTCGTGCTCGGACTGAAGGCCATGAGCCATCCCGAGAGCGCCCGCCGCGGCATGTTCTATGCCGAAGCGGGAATGCTGGCGGCCATCATCGGCACGCTCATGCATCACGAGATCGTCAGCTATCAGTGGATCATCGCCGGACTGGTGATCGGCTCGGTCGTCGGTGCGCTGATGGCCATCTGGGTGCCGATGACCGCCATGCCGCAGCGGACGGCGCTCTCGCACGCCTTTGGCGCCATGGCCGCCGCCCTGGTCGGCATCGCCGAATACAGCATCCATGGCGCGAGCCTCGGGCACCTTCACCCTGGGCGCCCTCGGCTTCGAAGTCATGCTCGGAAGCCTGACCACCACCGGTAGCCTGATCGCCGCCGGCAAGCTCCAGGGCATGGTGCGCGGCACTCCCATACAGTTCAAGGGGCAACAGATCTTCAACCTGTTGCTGTTCAGCGGAACCGTGGTCAGCTTCATCTACCTGCTGCTGCATCCGGCCAATGCCGCCGCCTTCTACTTGATGGTGGGACTGGCGACCGTCTTCGGCGTCATGCTGGTGATCCCCATCGGCTCGGCCGACATGCCGGTGGTGATGTCGCTGCTGAACTCCTACGCCGGACTGGCGGCCGCCGCCACCGGCTTCGTGCTCTCCAACAGCGTGCTGATCATCGCCGGCACGCTTGACGGCTTCTCCGGCCTGATCCTCTCCATCCTGATGTGCAAGGCCATGAACCGTTCCATCACCAATGTCCTGTTCGGCGGCTTCGGCGCCGCGCACGCAGCTTCCTCCGAGGTGGGCGGGGCCATGCGCGAGATCAGCCTCGACGATGCCGCGGTGCAGTTGGCCTATGCCAACCGGGTTGTCTTTGTTCCCGGCTACGGCTTGGCAACCGCGCAGGCGCAGCACGCCGTGCGCGAACTGGCCGCTCAACTGGAGTCGCGCGGCGTAACGGTAAAGTACGGCATTCATCCCGTCGCCGGACGCATGCCGGGACACATGAACGTCCTGCTGGCCGAAGCCAACGTACCTTACTCGGAACTCTATGAGATGGATCAGATCAACCCGGAATTTCCCAGCACCGACGTCGCCGTGGTAATCGGAGCCAACGATGTGGTGAATCCGGACGCGCGCGACAATCCGCAAAGCCCCATCGCCGGCATGCCTATCCTGGAGGTCGATCGCGCCAAGTCGGTCATCGTGCTGAAGCGCGGCCAGGGACGCGGCTTCTCCGGCCTGGAGAACCCGCTGTTCTTCAAGCCCGTAACCAGCATGTTGTATGGGGATGCCAAGGCGTCGCTGTCACAGTTGACACAGGCCATTCAGCACGCGGCGTGATCGCGGCCGATGTCCCCACATTTGCGAGGCCGCAGGCGGAGCTAAACGGGAATGTGCGATTCAGCACACAGCGTAGTTGTAGCGCCGGCCTCCTGGCCGGCGGGTCCCGCCAGCGGGGACGCTGGCGCTACAAAAACCAGCCGAGCCTAGGCCGCCCGCATCGCTTCCGATTTGGCTATCACTGGTCCCTCGGCCGGCAGAAAGACGCAGAACACCGTGCCGCGGCCTTCGCTGCTGTGCATGCGGATCGAGCCGCCGTGCTTTTCCACCAGGCTGCGGGTCATCCACAATCCCAGGCCGGTGCCCACCTCGCGCTTGGTGGTGAAGAACGCCTCGAAGATGTGCGCCCGGGCCGGTCCTGCGATCCCCGAACCGGTATCGGCCACCGTGATGCGCACTCCTCTTCCGCCGTCGTGGAGGGTGCAATCGGCGACTCCGACCGTGATCCGCGCTCCTATCTGGCAGGCGTCCGCCGCATTGGCCAGAAGGTTGGATACGACCTGGCGAATCTCCCCGCCTACCGCCTGAATCACCGCCCGGCTGCGCAGCCGTGTGCGCAGGTGAATGGACTTCTGCGCCAGCCGCCGGTTGTATAAATCCAACACGTCCTGCACCAGCGCCGAGACCGCCGTCGGCGAGGGCGCCACGCTCTCACGATAAAAACCAAGCGTCTGTCGAGCGGTATGCGAGACGCGGCGCAGCTCGTCCTGCGCCGTCTCCAGGTATTCGCGAGTGGTGGAGCTGATTTGGCGGTCGGTGGCGGCCAGGAAGATGAGGTTGGTGACTGCTTCCAGGGGATTGTTGATTTCGTGCGCGATGGTGGCTGCCATACGCCCCGCCGAGGCTATCTTTTCAGCCGCGATCATGGCCGCCTGAGTGCGCTTGCGTTCGGTAATATCGATGGTAATTCCGACCAGGCGCGCCGGCTTGTCTTCAGCGTCGTACTGCACCAGCCCCTGCGCGGCCATCCAGAAATTTTCGCCATCGGGCCTGAGCACGCGGAATTCGATCTCCAGTGGACTGTGGTGCTCGATGGCGTGTTGCAGGGCGCGGTCGATCACCGCGCGGTCGTCGGGATGAATCTGCCGCAGCCAGCCTTGCAGGTCGCACCCCATTTCCTCCTGCGTGCAACCGTAGAGGGTGTAAAGCTCGGGCGAGGAGCAGCCGGCGCAGCTCTTGAGGTCAAAATCGAATGCCGCCGCCTTGGCCGCCCTTTCGGCGATCCGCAACTGCTCCTGGCGGGCGCCACAACCCTCCTGGACGCATTGCTGTGTCTGCTGCAACTGCTCGCGCAGGTGCACAACTTCCTCGGCGAGACGCTGGTTCTCGCGGCTTAGCGCCTCGGAGAGCTCCGTAGTGGACAGGGTTGCCGCTGCCAGCTTGGCAATGAGCACTGACGAAATCATACGGTTCTATCCGGCCGCGTTGAAGGCAGCCACCCCCTTAGAAGGCATTCGTACTACTTAGATGCAAGCTGCCGAAGAAAGGAACCAGGGCTGCAGGAGAGGAAAGTCGGATGCCCGTATTAGGGTAATCCTTCCCCCCGGGCGGAAGTGCCGGGTGTGAAATAATCTTATGTCATGAAACAGGTTGTACATGCCGCCTGCCCGCACGACTGCCCGGACGCCTGCGGTGTGCTGATCACCGTGGAGGACGGGCGCGCCACGCGTATCCAGGGCGATCCAGCCCATCCGGTGACCCGCGGTTTCCTCTGCGCCAAGGTCGCCAAGTACCTCGACCGTGTTTACTCGCCCGATCGCGTTCTCTATCCCCTGCGGCGGGTTAAGCCCAAGGGACCGGGGCAAAGCGAGGCCTTCGAGCGTATCTCGTGGGACGAAGCGCTCGACGAGATCGCGGAGCGGCTGCGGAGCGTTGCCGGCCAGTTCGGGGCGGAAGCCATTCTTCCCTACTCTTACGGTGGCACTTTAGGAACGCTGAACGGCAGCACCATGGATCGCCGCTTCTTTCATCGCCTGGGAGCGTCGCAACTGGAGCGCACCATCTGCTCGTCCGCCGGCGAAGCGGCCATGCTGAGCGTGTATGGAGTCAAGTGTGGCACCGAGCCGGAGCAGTTCCGTCATGCTCGGCTCATCCTGGTCTGGGGCGCGAACATCCATGGCAATAACGTCCATCTGTGGCCGTTCATCGAGGAGGCGCGGAGAAGCGGCGCCAAGCTGATCGTGGTCGATCCTTACCCGACTCGCACCGCGCGTTGCGCCGATTGGTATCTGCGCATCCATCCGGGTTCCGACGGGGCCCTGGCGCTGGCCATGATGCACATCATCATCGGCGAACGCCTTTACGACGCCGATTATGTGGCGCGTCACACCCATGGCTTCGAGCAGCTCCGGCAGTACGTGGAATCCTGCACGCCCGAGTGGGCGGCCCAATGGACCGGCATCACGGCCGCCGACATCCGCGCGCTGGCGCACGAATACGCAAGCGCGCGGCCGTCGCTCATCCGCCTGGGCTACGGCGTGCAGCGCAGCCAGAATGGCGGGCAATCGCATCGCGCGGTGTGCATGCTGCCTTGTTTGACTGGCTCATGGAAGCAGCTCGGCGGAGGCCTGCTGTGGTCGGCCAGCGGCATGTTCCCGCTGAACAAGGCCGGCCTGCAGCGTCCAGAGCTGATGCACCAGGCCCTGGGACGACCCGCCCGCACCATCAACATGGTGGAGCTGGGCAGCGCTTTGCAGAACCTGAGCGATCCCCCGCTGAAGGCGCTGTTTGTCTACAACTCCAATCCCGCCGCCGTTTGTCCCGACCACAATGCCGTGGTGCGCGGCCTGCTGCGCCCTGACCTGTACACGGTGGTGCACGAGCAGTTCCTGACCGACACCACCGACTATGCCGACATCGTTTTGCCGGCGACGACCTTCTTCGAGCATAAGGACCTGCAGACCTCTTACGGGACTTACTACCTGCAGGCTTCTCTGCCGGCCATTGCCCCGCTCGGCGAAGCGCGCAGCAATTTTGATTTGTTCGGCGAGCTGGCGCGGAGAATGGGCTTCGAGGATGCCTGCTTCCGCCAATCGCCCGAGCAGGCGATCGATACGGCACTGGAAGGCGGTCATCCGGGTCTGGCCGGAATCGACCGCCGGCGGCTTGAGCGCGAAGGTCACGTCAGGCTGAATCTTCCCACCCCAGCAGACACAAAAGCGGCGTCTGCCGGGGACCCCGTGGGCGGACCGGCGCCTCGAGCACACCTTAATCTGGCCGATGGCGCACCCTTCCTGCCCTTTGCCAACGGCGGTTTTGCCACCCCGAGCGGCAAGGCCGAGTTCTACAGCGAGAGCCTGGCGGCCGAGGGGCTTGATCCTCTGCCGGTTTTCCGCCCGCCGGATGAGTCGCGGCACGCCCAGGACCGGCGCTTCAACCTGGAATTGCTGCCCCGCAAGCCGGAAAATCATCTCAACACGACCTTCTGCAACTTGGCCTCACACCAGGGGTTAGAACCGGTACCGGCTCTGGAAATGAACCCGGAGGATGCGGGCGCGCGCGGCATCGCCAATGGCGCCCGGGTTCGTGTTTACAACGATCGCGGGGAACTGGTGCTGCCGGCGAAGCTGGATGAGTCGATACAGCCCGGATTGGTGGTAGCCAGGCTGGGTTGGGCCAAGCTCGGCCCCGGTGGCGTCAATGTCAACGCCCTCACCTCGCAAAGGCTGACCGACCTGGGCAGCGCTCCGACCTTCTACTCCACTTTGGTAGCGGTTGAGGCGCTGGCCGGCGCGAGTAAGTGAAACCAGACCCGGCAGTTGCGGCAAAAGCACTAGAGCGGATTCAAAGTGGGCGTACCTTTCGCTATCACCGCCGGGCTGATCGTCCGGCTACTGTTCGGGGTATACCTTCCGCGAATCCGGTCTAGCAGGTCCGGCTTTGGATTCGCGGTTCTACTCTCGTATAATCAGGAATTCACGCAGCAAACAGTTCTCGTACCCGAGGTCGTCTTATTTCTGGCACTGATAACGCCTGTCTTGTGACCTGCACCGCCATGCGCGAATACCCCGCGCGTGCCGAGGCGCCTGTCCCGAATCGCTCCGCCGCTCTCTCCAGCGGCCGATGGCTCTTCCGGCTTCTGGCCTTTGCGCTGCTGCTGTGCGCGCTGGCGCAGGCGCAGGAAGGTGTAATCGCCGACATTGTGCCGCGGGGCAACCGGCGAGTTCCCGCCGATACCATCAAGGCGCGCATGAGCACCCGGCGCGGCGACGTCTATGACCAGGCATCGCTGGAGCGCGACTTCAATGCGCTGTGGAACACCGGCTATTTCGACGATCTGCGCTTCGAGCGCGAGCAGACTCCCAAGGGCTGGATCATCTACATTTACGTTAAGGAAAAGCCCACCATTCGCGAGATCAAGTACGAAGGTCTGAAAGCCTTCTCGCAAAGCGACCTGCTGGACAAATTCAAAGAGCGGAAAGTAGGCATCACCCAGGAGAGCCAGTTCGATCCTACGCGAATCAAGAAGGCCGAAGTCGTCATCAAGGAGATTGAAGCCGCGCACGGGCGCCAGTTCGCCACGGTTCGCACCGAAGTACGCTCAATTCCTCCCGCCGCCGTGAGCGTCACCTTCATCATCAATGAGGGTCCCAAGGTCAAGGTCGGCAGGATCCGCTTCGAGGGCAACAAGCACGTGGGCTCCCGCACCCTGCTGCGGGCGATGAAGGGCACCCACCCGCTCGGCATCCCGCACAGCTTGATTCTGGAAAACCTGTTCGCCCGCACCTTCGACGCCAGCAAACTTAGTGAAGACGCCGAGCGCGTCCGCTACCAGTACCAGACGCTGGGCTACTACAAGGCTATCGTGCAGGACCCCAGGACCCGCATTCGCGACAAGAGCGCGGTCTCCTGGTATAACCCGCTCAAGTCCAAGCCGGGCAAGGTCGCCGATATCACCGTGCCGGTCGAAGAGGGCTCCCGCTACCGCCTCAAGGAGATCACCTTCAGCGGTTACAAGGCGCTCTCCAATATCACCGTCATGCGCCGTGCTTTCCGCATGAAGGACGGCGACATTTTTAACAGCGATTTGGTGCGCAAAGGCCTGGAGCAGTTGCGCAAGCTCTACGGAGCGCTCGGCTACATCAACTTCACGGGAGTACCGGATATCTCCGTCGACGAGCAGCGCAAGCTCATCAGCATGAAGGTCGACATCGATGAGGGCAAGCAGTTCTACGTCCGCCGCATCGAGTTCCAGGGCAACACCACCACCCGGGACAAGGTCATACGCCGGCAACTGGCGCTGGAAGAGGGGAATATCTACAACAGCCAGCTCTGGGAACTGTCCGTACTTCGCCTGAATCAACTCAACTACTTCGAGGCCCTTAAGCCGGAGAAAGACTCTGAAGTCCGCCAGAACGCGGCGGACACCTCCGTCGACATCACCCTCAAGGTGAAGGAAAAGGGCAAGAACACCATCGGCCTCACCGGCGGCGTCAGCGGACTGGCCGGAACCTTCATCGGCGCGAGCTACACGACCAACAACTTTCTCGGCCTGGGCGAAACGCTCACTCTCTCGGGCAACATAGGCCAGTTCCAGCGCGATGTAACTCTTGGTTTCACCGAACCTTACCTGTTCGACCGGCCCCTGCAGACCGGCTTCACCGTTTATACGCGAAAGTTCGATTACAACCCGGCCCGGCAGTCGAGCATTTTCGGCAACGTAAACCTGTCCTCGTCGGTGCTCAACTCCCTGCAGAACTACTCGCAGTCGAGCACGGGTTTCACGCTCTCGGCCAGCTATCCGATCAAGCGTTCCTTCAAGCGCGTGGGCTTGAACTACGGCTTCGACGTTTCCTCGATCACCACCTTCACTACGTCTTCGCAGCTATTCTTTGAGGACGTCAATTTCCGCAACGTCTCCGGCCCCGCCGCTCTGACTGGCATTCGAACCAGCAAAGTGACTCCGAACTTCAGTTGGAACCGCATCGACTATCCCCTGCGGCCCCACAACGGAAAAAGCTTCTTCGCCGGCGTCGACGTGGGCGGAATCGGCGGCAACACCAAGATGATCCGTCCCGTCATCGAGTACAAGCAATTCGTCCCGATGAAGGGCCTCCGTCCGAAATTCGGGCATCCGGAGGAAGGACGGCAGACGTTCGGGTTCCGCATCCTGGCCAGTCACGCCACCGGATATGGCGGAGTCGGAATTTCGCCCTTTGATCGCGCTTACCTCGGCGGCGATACCGACATGCGCGGCTTTGACGTGCGCTCGGTCTCGCCGGCGGCGTGGCTGCCCAGCACCGCCCAGATCGCCATCCAGAACCCGAGCGGATCGACCTCACCCGTCAATCCTCCTAACCAGCGGCAGGGAGCGCAGCTCGCCAACATCCCCGTTTACCAGCTCATCTATCCCGGCGGTGACACCAGCACGGTTGCCAATATGGAATACCGGATGCCGATAGTCGGGCCGGTTACCATCGCTGCCTTTGTCGATCTCGGCATGAGCATGATCCTGCGCCAGTCGCAGTTGCAGCTCGTCCCTGCCGTGCTGAACGTGATCGATCCCAACAACGTGAATAATTCGGGCTTGAATGTAAGAACAGACTACGGAACTCCGGGAGCCACTCCGACCCAGTCGCTGGAGCAGTGGCTTAACGGTTATAAGTTTGACCAGGCCATCCGGCCGGTCGCCGGGACGAACAAGGTTCTGCGCATGTCCACCGGGCCGGAGCTGCAGGTGATTCTTCCCATCATCAATGCGCCCTTCCGCATCTACTATGCCTACAATCCCTTGCGCCTGAACACTGTCGCTATTCCGCCAACGACGCCAAGCGGTCAGTCGCTCATACAACGCGGCATGTTCCCGCCGGGCGGGGCCGGCGACTACAGCTATCTGCAGGCCATGAGCCTGTATGGCGCGGGCTATCGCTTGAAGGAGCCTGCCAACACCTTCCGCTTCACGGTGGCCACTACTTTCTAGACTGCCAGAAGCGTTATCCGAGCGGCTTGTCCGCGGCGGCGGCGAACGGATTTTTTGGAGAACTTTGTATGCTTAAGCTCGGCTTTATCGGATTCGGCGAGGCAGCCTTCAACATCAGCAAGGGACTCAAGAAAGAGGGTCTCGATGGAATCATCGCTTATGACAAGTTCTGGAACGTGGCGCCGCAGTCGGAGTTGATCGCCAAGCGCGCCGCCGAAGCGGCGGTCACGCTGGTTCCCTCTTTCCAGGAGCTGGTTGAGCGCTCCCAGATCGTGCTCTCGGCGGTCAGCGCCAATATGTCCGTGCCGCTGGCGCAGCAGGCCAAGCCGTTCCTGAAGAAGCACCAGCTC
Organism: uncultured Acidobacteriota bacterium; assembly: GCA_963791145.1. Taxonomy (GTDB): domain Bacteria; phylum Acidobacteriota; class Terriglobia; order Terriglobales; family Acidobacteriaceae; genus CAWBRT01. The sequence goes on from CAWBRT010000015.1 coordinate 196,135, forward strand.
TATGTCGACCTGAACGCCACCTCGCCCATGACCAAGGAAGAGGTCAACACCATCATCTCGCCGGTGGCCGGCTTCGTCGACTGCGCGGTCATGGGCCCGGTGCCGACTTACGGTCACAAGGTACCCGTCTCCGTCTCCGGCGCCGGGGCCAGGGAATTCACGGAAAAGCTGGCGCCCTACGGCATGAAGATCACCTTCATGGATGCGCCCGCCGGCGCCGCCTCGGCCTCCAAGATGTTCCGCAGCATTTTCATGAAGGGTGTCGTCGTCCTGCTGGTGGAGATGCTGGTGGCCGGCCACAAATACGGCGTGGAAGATGACGTGCTGTCCTCGGTTCAGGACACCTTGAGCGGCGGCCCGATGAACGAGCTCATCAACGGCCTGGTGGCCCGCGGCGTCATTCATTCGGCGCGCCGCGAGCACGAGATGGATGAGGTCATCGCCACTCTCAACCTCCTCGAAGTGGACTCCACCATGTCCAAGGCCACCAAGACCAAGCTTAGATGGGTCACCGAACTCGGATTGAAGGATTACTTCAAGGGCGTTCCGCCGAAGGACTTTCACGAGATCTTTGCGCCGATAGATGCGAAACAAAAAAAGAAAGCAACGGTGTGAGCCGGAAACTTACGCTGGAGATGACGCGCGTGCGGTGTCGCTTGCAGGATCCATCCGTATGCGCGCATCGCGCCGGCTGGGTTTTTGTGCCTGGCTGGAGTGGTTTCCGCTGAACCACGCTTTGACCGGCGGTAAACCTTTATGAGAGATACGGATTAAGCGGCCCGATCCTTGACGTCGGCCGAAGTAGCGGCGCGCGCGCAGTGAGCGCAGCAGTAGAAGCGGCCACCTACTTCCACGCCATGGCCGATGACCCGGCAGTGGCAATGCTCGCAAACCGGAGCGATGGCCTGAATCGCGCACTCGAAGCAGTCGAATGTATGTCGAACGCCCGCCCTTAGCAGCTCAAAGGACTTGTCATAGTCGTTGCCGCAGGTTTCACACTTGGACATACGCCCTCCCCGGCTTTTCCGGAATTCTTCACCATAGATGTCAAACGGTCGCGGACTGTTGCGCGGATTAGGGATTAGGGGTTAGGGATTAGGGATTAGCTTTGATCCTACGCCCCTATCCCCGAATCGCTAACACCTATCCCCTGATCCCTAATCCCTAGCCTTTGATTTCCAGCATTCGATCCAGCGCCACCCGCGCCCACTGTTTGATCTTCGCGTTCACGCTGATCTGGTTCACCACGCTGCCGTCGACCAGGCTCTCCAGCGCCCAGCAGAGGTGTTGCGGCGAAATGCGATACATGGTGGTGCACAGGCAGCCCGAGTCGTCCAGGGTGATGATCGGCTTGTCCGGATACTGCTTGGCCAGCCGGTTCACCAGGTGAATTTCGGTGCCGATGGCGAAGCGGGTTCCCGGCGGCGCTTCGTGGACCAGCTTGCGCAGCTTCTCGGTGGAACCGGTATCGTCGGCCTTCTGGCAGACTTCCCAGCGGCACTCCGGATGCACGATCACGCGAATGCCGGGATAGGCGGCCCGCACCCGCTCCACGTGCTCCGGCAGGAAGCGCTGGTGCACCGAGCAATGTCCCTTCCACAAGATGATCTTGGCTGAGCGCAGACGGTCAGCGGTCTGCCCGCCCATCGGCATGTAGGGATCCCAGACCACCATTTCCTTCAAGGGAATTCCCATGGCATAGCCGGTGTTGCGGCCCAGATGCTGATCGGGAAGGAAGAAGACTTTGGGGTTGCGCGCCAGCCCCCAGCGCAATGCCGAGCCGGCATTGGCCGAAGTGCAGACGGCTCCGCCGCGCTGGCCGCAGAATGCCTTGATGTCGGCGGAGGAATTGATATAGGTGATCGGCGTCAATCCCTTGCCGTCTTCCGCCATCACACCCAACCTGACCAGTTGCTCCCAGCAGTCCTCCACCTGGGAGATTTCCGCCATGTCCGCCATCGAACAGCCGGCATTCAGGTCGGGCAGAATTACTGTTTGATCGCGGCGCGCCAGGATATCGGCGCTCTCGGCCATGAAATGAACGCCGCAGAAGACAATGTAGCGGCCCTTCGCCTGGGCGGCTTCCTGCGAGAGCTTATACGAATCTCCCTGAAAGTCGGCAAAGCGGATCACTTCATCGCGCTGGTAGTGATGTCCGAGGACGATGCACTCCTCGCCCAGGGCTCCCTTGGCCGCGGCTATACGCGCGTCCATCGACTGGTCCGGCAGGACCAGATAGTTCTCCAGTGAGCAAGTTTCGTTTGTTGAGATAGCAGTAGCCACAAATTGTCTCGCCTTCAGTTCCAAAATTGGAACGGGGATGTTGAAAGCTTCCGGTGGCTCCAGGGGGTGCACATGCGGCGATTACTCGCTGCCCCACCCGCGGGGATGTTGAAGCCATGGGACGTTCACTCATAATGATGCACCAAGACCATTGCCGGTGCAACATTTTGTTAACAATGTAGCGGCTCAGCCGTATGCGCCCGAGTGCTGCGTGAAGGCTCTTACTCCAACAAAATTCGGGAGTTATCCCCCGATGTGCACCATGGTGCGCGAGGGCGGCACGAAATCCGGCTCGCCGATATGGTGCCGCTGCTCTTTGTGCGCGATGGCATCCAGGATGAAGCGCGACAGCCGCTCGTCATCGGCGCCCGCGCGCATCAGGCCGAACAAATCGTGCTCGACGACAGAGAACAAACAGGTACGAATCTTGCCGTCCGAGGTCAGCCGCACGCGCGAGCAGTGGCCGCAGAAGGGCATGGACACCGGCGCGATGATGCCGATCTCGCCGATGCCGTCGTCGAAGACGTAGCGCCTTGCGGTCTCGCTCGTGCCGTGCGCGATCTCGCGCAAGGGACGGAAGCGCGCCATCCGCTCCAGGATCTCCTTCAGCGGCACCACCACCTCCGGTGACCAGACGCGATCTTCCTCCAGCGGCATGAACTCGATAAAGCGCACCACCACCTCGTGCTCGCGGGCGAAGCAGCCGAAGACCGTGATCTGGTCGTCGTTGAAGCCGCGCAACAGCACGCAATTGATCTTCACCGGCTCCAGTCCCGCCTCTTTGGCGGCGCGGATGCCGGCCAGCACGTTCTCGTAGCCGTTCGGAACGCGGGTAATGCGCGCGAAGCGCTCCCGATCGACCGCATCCATGCTCACCGTCACGCGGTTCAAGCCGGCTGCCGCCAGCGGTACAGCCATTTTGGCCAGCAGGTGGCCATTGGTGGTGATGGCCAAATCGAGCCGTCCGCCATCGGCCGTGCGCAGCCGCGCCAGCTCGCCGACCAGCTCCGTGAGATCGCGCCGCAGCAGCGGCTCGCCGCCTGTCAAACGAATCTTGGTGATGCCGAGGGAAACGAACACCCGCGCCATGCGCAGATACTCCTCCATCGCCAGCTCGGAGAACAGCGCGCCATCATTTCCGCTGCGGCAATAAACGCAACGGTAGTTGCAGCGGTCGGTCACGGATATGCGCAGGTCGGTGATCTGCCGCCCGTATTTGTCGGTCAGAATTGCGTGGCTCACTACAGTTTCAGCTCTCTGGGTGTGATCTGCGCGAGGACAAGTAGACGCGATGGCCGCAGGCTGGTCAGACGCGTGTACGCCGCCGGACGTCGCCGGACCAGACCGGGCAGAATGGTCTCGTTTCCTTTCCAAGCGCGGGAGGCGCAACGGTTTCCCGCTACACCCTGGGTCCGGCGATTACAGGGACGACATTGCCGCACCCCGACAATCCACCGGACACCGCCGCCTGTTCCGGGTGTTCCATGCTGCTGAACCCTTCGGCAACAGGCGGTCGGAAACACACCTGACTATAAGGATGATCGAATCAGCCAGAGGGATACTTTATGAGCTTCGGGCTCCACGAACGAGGAACGTGCTCGGCAATTCACGATCTCTGATTCGTTGAACTTGGAATCTGAAACGAGCTCTAGTTGGCCAGTCACTGCCCGCCCGCCGCTATTCGGAAAAGGCTGCGGGAGGCGTTTCCAGGCACGAAAAAAAGCGCCGCTGTGCGGCGCTTTCTCTCGGACTCAATCGCTTAGGCGGCTCGCCGGATATCCGATGAGCCGGTCCCGCCTCTTCGGCCGCCGCCAATGATCAGGCGGAACAGCAGGGTCAGGACGATGGCGCCTCCGATTGCCACCAGGACCGTGTATATCATTCCCCCCTGGCCGGTGAAGCCCAGCGAGCGCATAATCCACCCACCCACGATGGCGCCGATGATGCCGATGACGATGTCCATCAGCACCCCGTATCCGGCGCCCCGCATGATTTTTCCCGTGGCCCAGCCGGCAATCAAACCTACGATGATCCACCAAAAAACAGCCATATCCTCCCCTTTGCTCGGTTTTGTTGATCTTGCGTTGCCGTTACCAGGTTGGAGTTGGAATGACAGAGAAAGGTTTCCGCACGATCCAGAGCAGGGGAGCCGCTTCCATGGCGCAACCGCGTTTATTCAGGTAAAGGCAAGAGGATGCAGCGCTTCAGTCGAGGAACGCGACCGACTGCACGCCGGCAACCTCGAAGCGCTTCCGGCAGCGAACGTTTTTGCAGCCCACCAGGTCGTCGCGCCGTACCATGTAAGACTTGGCCTTGGCGAATTTAGCGCGGTCGCGCTCGTCGGCGCGCGGCGGCAGGTTGCGCTTTTTGCGGCGGACCACCCAGGAGAGATCGTATTCGCCGCTCTGGCGGCAATGCGGGCAGGTTAACGTCGCTTTTCTAATCTCCTGCTGCTCATCGTAGAACTCGCGTTCTTCCATCCCGCTCAACCCTCCCTTGTCCACCTGAAAGCAGGCGCCCTCCGGCGATCTTCCACCCAGGAAACGCGAAAGCGATTGCTGAGGGATCCTGAGACAACCATTATTCCACAGCCTCAGAGAATCCCTGGTTTCTTCTCTGTCGCCACGGCGCCCGGGCGGCTCAGCTTTTCGAGTTCGGCAGCCACGTCGCTGGGCCGCCACTCGTTGCCCTCCCACTGCGCGGCGATCCGCCCGTCCGGAGCCAGCAGCACGGTGCGCAGCGAGTGTACGATCTGCCCGCCCTCGGGAACGTAGCTCAGGCCGAAGAATCCGGCGGCACGGCGCGTTTCCGCCGGCGTGCCGGAGACAAATTTCCAATGCTCAAATCCGGGATCGACCTCGCCCGCGTACGCCGTACCATAGCGCTTCAGTACCGCCGGTTTGTCGTATTCCGGATCGATACTGATGCTGAGCAGCCGCAGCCTGCCGAACATCGCCGGATCGCTCCCCTTGAGCTCTCGCGCCAGCTGGGCGAAGTTGCTGCTCATGCGAATGCAGAAATCCGGCAGCGGACAGCGCGTATAGATGAAGGTAAGCAACACCGGCCGCCCGCGGAACTGCCGCAGGCGAACGCGGTTGCCGCTCTGGTCGACAAAGCTGTAGTCGGGGGGCTGCTCGCCCACCCTGGGAATGTGCACCGCGGACGTGGAGCTGGCTGCGGCCGCCACGCCGGCCTTATTGATGGAGACGTTCTGGATGTAGGATCCGCCGCCCCTGGCTGCCGCCACCACCAGTGTCCCGCGAAGCTCGTCTCCGGGCTGCGCCACGCCGAGCACCCAGTCGTCCTTCACCTGGAACGGCATAGTCATGGCAACCATGTAGCCGGGAATCTCTTTGTGCTGGAGGGTGATCTCTTTTTTCGCCGGGTTGAGGGAGACGACTTTGCCCTCAATGGGATAAAGCTTCGCCGCTTCGCCGCCTCCGCCCTGCTGGGAAGAGGTGCAGCACACGCCGGTCAGGCAGGCCAGCAGGCAAACGATCAGACCAAACCGGCTTCGCCGCACGGCAATGCCTCCAACAGTCAGTTCCCGGTTCCCAGTTCTCAGTTCCCGGTTCACCGTTTGCCACCGGTTGCCGCTGGAAACCGAGAATTGCCGACTAAGACACGATATCAGAGCTGCGCGCCTCTTGCGCGGCGCGAAGGTCCCCGCCTTTTCGCCTGGGGCTAAAGGCTTGCGCCGCTCGGATATCCCGCTCCGTCCTGCCGCCGTTCAGCCGCTCTCCAGCCCAGTTCGCCATAAAAAAATTTTAGTCCCCGCCCCCGGCGAGTTAGTTTAAGGATGAGCTCTTCTTCCTATGCGCAGACGCTACCAGGAATGGATTCACCAGTGGGAGTATCGGCTGACCACGCGGGACAGCAATCGCGTGGTGCGTCCCTTCGACTGGGGCCTGGACTGGATCGGGCGCTGGCCCGGCGCGGCAGACCTTCAGCCGCCCGTCGATGCGCAACAGACGCAACAATTTTTCAACACGCTAAACGAGAGGCTTGCCGCCAACAGCGACGAATTCTTCAGCTACCGCAAGCCCGCCGACTTCCGCCTGGAGCGCCGGCAGCATACCGGCGGCAGCGCGGAATTCCTGCGCTTTACCTCGCCGGTGGCGACGCCGTATCCGTGCAACAACTTGGTCAATGCCCGCTGGTTCCCGGCCGGCGGGCGCCGCGCCGTGGTGGTGCTGCCGCAGTGGAACGCCGATGCCTCCAGCCACAACGGCCTCTGCCGCATCTTCAACATGCTGGGTATAGCCGCTCTGCGGCTCTCCATGCCGTATCACGACGTGCGCATGCCGGCCGAGCTGGAGCGCGCCGACTACACCGTTTCCGCCAACATGGGCCGCACTATCGATGCCGCCCGTCAGGCCGTCTGTGAGATCCGCGCCTGCCTGGATTGGCTGGAGACGCAGGGGTACACCGAACTTGGCGTGATGGGCACCAGCCTGGGCTCCTGCTACGCCTTCATCGCCAGCGCGCACGATCCGCGGTTGAAGATCAACGCCTTCAATCATGCCTCCACCTATTTCGGAGACGTGGTCTGGACCGGGCAGTCGACCCGTCACGTGCGCCAGGGCGTCGAGCCGGCCCTGGACCAGGCGGGCCTGCGCCGCGCGCTGCTGGCCGTCAGCCCCATGGCCTATTTCGACAAGTTCTCCCGCTGGCCCAAAAAATCGCTGGTGATTTACACCTCGTACGACTTGACGTTCCTGCCGGAGTTCTCGCGAGAGATCGTCGCCGAATTCGCCCGCCGGCAGTTGAACGCCATCATCCGCTGCCTGCCCTGCGGCCATTACACCCTCGGCGAGCTGCCCTATAAGTACCTAGATGCCTGGCATTTGTGCCACTTCATGGCCACCGCCTTCTCCACCTGAGTCGCGGCATACGCGGCTGCTTTGATTTCAACTATAGGAATTCGAAGTTTTCCGCTACCGCTGGGGTGGCGGCACGCCTTTTCCGGCTTCTCTGCTTCGGATATACTTTTCAATCGGGCTCTGTCTGAGAGCACGCGTCTAGAGCGGATTCAAAGTGGGCGTACCCTCGCTATCACCGCCGGTTCCGCCCTGCGGGAGCCCGGCTACCACGCGGGGTATACCTTCCGCGAATCCGGTCTATATCCCTGGCAAGCACGATAGTGCCGTTTGCTTAGGCCCGGTGATGCTACCCCGAACGCTCGGTTCCCAGGGCGTGTCCTGTTTGCGCCGATGGGGCTGTGTGCATCGCAACGAGGTGCCAACTTGAAAATCCTGGTTTGCATGAAGCAGGTTCCACAGAAGGATGTGCCGCTCAAGCTCAACGAGAGCGGCACCTGGATCCGCGAAGACGTCTCCTACGAAGTGAACGAGCCCGACGCTTACGCCCTGGAAGAGGCCCTGCGGCAGAAGGAGAAGCATGGCGGCGAGGTGGTGGTGATCACCGCCGGACCGGCGCGGGCGCAGCAGGTGTTGCGCGAAGCCCTGGCCAAGGGCGCCAGTCGCGCCATCCATCTGGAGGACGACCGCTTCCTCGCGCTCGATGCGCTCAACATCGCCAAGGCCCTGGCTGCCGCCATCAAGGATGAGCAGTTCGATCTCATCTTTACCGGGCTGCAGTCGGACGACTACGGCTTCGCGCAAACCGGCGTGGTGCTGGCCGAGCTGCTCGGCTGGCCGCACGCCACCATCATCATGCAGATCGAGAAGCAGGAGAGCGGCATCCGCATCAAGCGCGAGCTGGAAGGCGGGTTCTTCCAGTTCATCGACATGCCGCTGCCGGCGGTGCTCACCATCCAGTCGGGCATCAGTAAGCTGCGTTACGCTACCCTGATCGGCATCAAGCAGGCCAAGACCAAGCCCTTGCGTAAGGTGGCCTGGGACGAGGTCGCGCCGGCCTTGGGCGAGAACCTGCAGAAGGTCGAGCGGCTGTACGTGCCGCCCAAGACCAAGACGACAGAGTTTCTCGACGGCGCGCCGGCCGAGGTCGCCAAGAAACTGGCTAACAAACTGCGCGACGACGTGCGCGTGTAACACGCTTCGCGCAATTCAGGTTTTGAGAATTGCGGATTTAAGATTTGTCGCTTTCAGAGTAGAACGACCATAGTAGAGATGTTCCATCTGAAATCTTCGATCTGAAATCTGCAATTGTTCCAGGGCATCCAAATTCTTGGAGGAAAGGTATGGAGAACTCCAGGAATTACGATGCCAAAATGCGCGCGCAGCGCCGCGGCTCCATTGCGCTGGCGGTCGGCTGGACGTTGCTTTCGTTCGCCATGCTGATGGGGATTTACGTGTTTCAGGACGTGCGCGAGGGAACGCGCTTTATGATCGGCTATTCCGGCGCGATAGGCTTGGCGGGAATCATCACGGCAGGCTACGGTCATCGCGTGCGGCGCTTGAACGGCTGATCAGTGGCTTGTGCCAACTGGCACAGGCGGGACCGGACAGGATATCGCAAAGGTGGATCGCCATGTCCATCGTGGAACGTCCGGAGCAGAAGAGGGAAACGGCGGCCAGCCTCATCGTCATCGGCTGGATCTGCTGGTTCTTTGCGCTTCTGGTTTTGTTCTTTCACCCGGCCGCCGCGCGCCTGGGACGGACTGAAACGACCTACATCGCCACTGTCCTGGCGGCGGTTGGGCTGGTGCTGAACACCATCGGCCGGCGGATGCGCGCACGCTAAGGCAAGGCGGTCACATACGGCTGAGCAGTCTAATTTGAGCAGCACGGGGAACAACAGAATGGATACGATTCTGGTTGTCGTCGAACAGCGTGAAGGCAAACTGAACCGCGTCTCCTGGGAGACGATCGCCGCCGCCCAGGAGATGGCTGCGCAAACCGGCTGGACGGTGGAAGCCGCCGTCGTCGGGCACAACGTCGGAGCGGTTGCCGGCGAGTTGGCCGCCAAGAAGCTCGCCAAGGTCTACGCCCTCGAAAGCGACAAGCTCGCCCAGTACACGCCCGACGGCTTCACCGCCGCCCTCAAGCAGTTTATCGGCCAGCAGAAGCCCAAGGCCGTGCTCATGCCGCACACCTACCAGGTGCGCGACTTCGCTCCCAAGCTGGCCACCGCACTCGGGGTGACGCTGGTTCCCGACTGCATCGGCTTCAAGTACGAAAATGGCAAGCTGCTGCTGACGCGGCAGATGTTCCAGGGAAAATTCTCCGCCGATGTCTCGCTCAGCGGGCCCGGGCCATGGCTCGCCAGCTTCCAGGCCGGCGCCTTCCGCGGCGACCGGGCGCAGGACGGTCCCTCGCCGGCCCCTGTCGAAACTGTTACGGCGGCCATTGCCGATGGCGCCATTCGCAGCAAGTCGGAAGTCCCCTTCAAGGAAGCCAAGCAGGCGGTCGACCTGTCGCAGGCGCAGATCATTGTCGCCGTCGGCCGCGGCATCAAGGAGCAAAAGAATCTTGAGCTGGCGCAGAAGCTGGCCGAAGCCCTGGGCGGCGAACTTGCCGCCTCGCGTCCCATCTGCGACTCCGGCTGGCTGCCTATGGATCGGCAGGTCGGCTCCTCCGGTCAGACCGTGGCCCCCAAACTCTACGTCGCGCTGGGCATCAGCGGCGCCATTCAGCACGTGGTCGGCATGAAAGGCGCGCGCACCATCATCGCCATCAACAAGGACAGCGAAGCGCCCATCTTCGAGGTCAGCGACGTCGGCGTGGTGGGAAACCTGTTCGACATTGTGCCGCCGCTGATTGAAGAAGTGAAGAAGGCGAAAGGGTAAGTTTCAAGGTTTCAGGGTTTCAAGGTTTCAAGGTTTCAACTTCTCCGGATGTTTGCGAGGCGCTGAGGAAACGTGGCGCGTTCTTACAAAGACCTTCTGGTTTGGCAAGAGGCAAAGCATCTCGCCCTCGAGATTTATCGTGCCACCGAGTCGTTTCCGAAATCAGAGATCTATGGCATCACAGGCCAACTTAGACGTGCAGCCGTTTCCGTAGTTTCTAATATTGCTGAGGGCCAGGGTAGGCTAACGAGAGGTGAGTTCGCTCAGTTTCTGGGGCACGCACGTGGATCGCTGCTGGAACTTGAAACTCAGTTGGAAATCGCGCAAGAGCTTTCGTATTTGTCGCCGCAGGTTTATTCACAGCGTCAACAACATAGTTATGAAGTGCTTGGGTTGTTGAATCGGCTTCTGACTTCTCTGCGCGTCGAAAAGACTTTGAAACTCGAAACTTGAAACTCGAAACTTTCTTATGATCGTTTTCCGAAAACCCATTCCCAACATCGACCACCCGCTGATGGAAGCCGACATAACCATCGTTGGCGGCGGCCCGGCTGGATTAGGTCTGCGCGCTGCGTCTCTCGCAGCTCATCGACGCCCACAACGCCGCTCATCCCGACGCGCCCATCTCGAAGGAAAACATCTACGTTCTGGAGAAGGCGCGCGAGCTCGGCCAGCATTCGCTCAGCGGCGCGCTGCTCGATCCGCGCTCCATGGACGAGCTGCTGCCCGGCTGGAAGACGGAAGCGCCCATCGAGGCCGAAGTCACCCGCGAAGCGGTTTACTACTTCACCCGCAAATCGAAGTTCAAGGCGCCCATCACGCCGCCGCCGCTGCGCGACCACGGCAACTACTTCATCTCGCTCAACCGCTTCGTCAAGTGGCTCGGCTCGAAGGTCGAAGAGACCGGCATCACCGTCTTTGCCGGATTTGCCGGCAGCGAGTTGCTGCTGGAAGACGGCAAAGTCGCCGGCGTGCGTACCGATGACAAAGGTGTCGACAAGCAGAACCAGCCGAAATCGAACTTCGAGCCCGGCTACGATCTCAAGTCGAAGATCCTGATCCTCGCCGAGGGCCCGCGCGGCTCGCTCACCAAGCAGCTCATCGGCCGCTTCCAGCTCGACCGCGAGCGCAACCCCATGACCTACGGCGTCGGCGTGAAGGAGCTCTGGGAGCTTCCCGCCGGGCGCATGGGCGCCGGCGAGGTCATCTACACCATGGGCTGGCCGCTGACCGCGCGCGAGTACGGCGGCGCCTGGATCTACGGCGGCAAGGACAACGTGGTTTCGCTCGGCTTCGTCACCGGCCTCGACTATGGCGATCCGCGCACCGATCCGCAGCACGTGCTGCAGTCGTTCAAGCAGCATCCGTTTGTGCGCCGCCTGCTCGAGGGCGGCAAGATGATCCGCTACGGCGCCAAGTCGCTGCCCTACGGCGGCTGGTGGTCGATGCCGCCGCTGGCCGGCGACGGCTGGATGATCATCGGCGACTCCGCCGGCTTCCTGAATTCGCAGCGGCTGAAAGGCATTCACCTGGCGATCAAGAGCGGCATGCTGGCCGCCGAAACCGCCTTCGAGGCGCTCGTGGCCAACAACTTCTCCGCCGCGCAACTGCTCCGCTTCAAAGCAGAAGGTGGACGCCAGTTGGATCAAGCAGCGAGCTGTACCCGGTGCGCAATTTCCACCAGGGATTCGAGGGCGGCCTGATGCAGGGCATGGCCCACGCCGCGCTGCAGCAGATCACCGGCGGCCGCGGGCTCTGCGAGCGCTATCGCGCCCACGCCGGCCACACGCGCATGCGCACCCTGGCCGAGGCTGCCGGCTGGGATCAGCCCGAGCAGATCACCGGCTGGGCCAAGGGCGACGGCAAGCTGACCTTCGACAAGCTCACCGACCTCTACTACTCCGGCACCAAGCACGAGGAAGATCAGCCCGCGCACCTGGTGATTGACGACACCGACATCTGCAACACGCGCTGCACGGCGCGAGTACGGCAATCCCTGCCAGTTCTTCTGTCCGGCCAACGTCTACGAGATGGTCGACTCCTCCGCCGCGCCCGGCGGCAAGGAGATCCATCTGAACCCCTCCAACTGCGTCCACTGCAAGACCTGCGACATCATGGACCCGTACGAGATCATCACCTGGGTTCCGCCGGAAGGCGGCGGCGGACCGAACTACGACGGCATGTGAGCCGGGAGCAAGGACGTAGAACACGGAGAATTCTTTGGAAGGGGTCATCCTGAGGCTAAGCCGAAGGATCTGCTGTTGAGACCCGGCGAAGACTTAAACAGCGCGGATTCGCGAAGTTCATCTGGGTTTCCACAAAAGCTTGCCAACGGCGGCTGTGTTCTCGCGCACTTCCGCGCTTATAATCTGAAAGCACTCTCAAAAGCATTCCGTTCGCCACAACCGCCGCACTGACGTCGGTCACGGCGGAATCGCCAACGGAGTGCCCGAACCATCACCCATATGCCCGGCCTGAGACATAAGATTTTCGGCGGAACGGTGCTTTACCCGAAGGTAAAGGCGCTCGGCCACTATCCCGACTATCTCTGGTGGGTGCTGCGGGGCAAGCCGGTGCGCTCGCCTCATCTGCTGAAGCAGCGGACGGTCCTCGAATACGGCAAGCTGTACCGGCTACGTACTTTGATCGAAGTCGGAACGTATTACGGAGAGATGATCGATGCGGTGCTCGCTCACTTCGACCGTATTTACTCGATCGAGTTGAACGCGGAATTGGCTGCTCTTGCCCGCCGGCGTTTCCAGCGTTATCCGCAGGTCCACATTCTTGAGGGCGACAGCCAGTGCAAGCTTCCCGAGTTGCTCTCCGGCATCGGCGAGCCTGCTCTGTTCTGGTTGGATGGCGGATACAACCTCTGGGCGGGGCAGCGCGGCAGCGATGACAGGCTGTTGATCGAGCTGCAGGCGATTCTTTCTCACCGGGTGCCGAACCACATGGTTCTGATCGACGATGCCCGCGGACTGACCGGCCAACACGGAACACTTACGGCGGCTCAGCTGGAGGCTAAAATCGAGCACGAATTTCCTGAACGCAAAGTAGCGATCGCGCGCGACATTGTTCGCATAACCCGGCGTTAGGCTGGAAGCACAGTTGCTGTAGGCTGCGAATGTTTGAAAGGGCGCGGCTTCAGCCGCGCCGCATGTGACACTAGAACTCCGGCTTTAGCCGCTGAGGGACCATTCCCCTCAGGGCCTAAAGGCCGGCTGCATTCGGCATTATTCGGCGCGGCTGAAGCCGCGCCCTTTCAAAGAGGTATACAGCAGTCCTGATTCTGCGCTAGGCGAGGAATTTTCTCCAGCGGTATCATCTCTGCTCTGAACCATGACTCTCTCGGTGACAATCATCTGCTGCAACGAAGAGGCGAACATCGGGTACACGCTCGCCAGCGTCTGCGGCCTGGCCGACGAGGTCATTCTGGTCGACAGCGGCTCTACGGATGCCACTCTGGAGATTGCGGCGTCGTTCGGCCCCAAGGTCAAGATTTTTCCGGAACCCTGGAAAGGGTTCGCCCCGCAGAAGAATTCAGCCCTGGCCAAAGCCACTGGCGACTGGGTGCTGAGCCTCGATGCCGACGAGAGCCTGTCGCCGGAGTTGGCGGATGAGATTGCGCGCGTGATTGCCATGCAGCCGGCGAATGGCTCGCCCATCGCCTACCGCTTTCCGCGGCGCAACATCATCTTTGGCCGCTGGATCAAGCATGCCGGTTACTATCCCGATCCCAAGGTCAGGCTGATGCGGCGCGGCGCCGGCTTGTTCGAGAATCGCCTGGTGCATGAAGACCTGAAGATCGAGTCAGGCCCGATCGGTTCCTTGCGCGGAGACCTCATCCACTACGCCCACCCCACCCTCGAGATCTACCTTGAGCATATTGATCGCTACAGCTCGCTGGGCGCCCGCATGGTCGTCGACGAAGGACGGCGCAGCTTCGGAGCCGGCAACATCGTCGTCGCGCCCTTGCTGCGTTTTATCTACGATTATTTCTTCCGCGGCGGATTCCTCGACGGCCGCGAAGGCCTGCTCCTGCACCTTTACCACTCCGTGTACATCAGCTGGAAGTACGCCAAGGCATGGGAGCTCTCTCGCGGCCGCGATCGGCAAGACTGACCCGGGCCCATGCTAAGATTTACGGCAATCCAGGGATTTTATGGACCTTCCAGTTCTGCTTCTCGTCGCCACTTCCTGATGGTCGCAGCGACTGGAACGGCTTCACTTCGGTACAAACCATCCCTGGTCTTGCTCTAACCCGACTCAGAGGCATGGTTCATGGTTTTCCCTTCCGACTTCGAGCCGGTGATCGCCAAGGCCTGGCAGCAGGCGCGCGATTTTCCCGGCTTTCTCAGCGAGGCCGAGTTTCGCGCTCTTGGGGCACTGGCCCTGTGCGCACCGCCAGAAGGCGTTATCGTCGAGATCGGCAGTTTCAAAGGCAAATCGACAGTGGCATTGGCCTCGGTGGCGAAGCACTATGGTCTAGGTTCGGTAGTCAGCATCGATCCGCATACATCGCCTTCGGAGACTGACCCCGACCTTGCGGGACAGCCAAGTTCGTTCGACGACTTCCTCGCCAACCTCCGCGCAGCCGGCGTGGAACAACAGGTCGAGATTCATCGTGAATTTTCCCAGCGGGTGGCAAATGGCTGGCAACGGCCCATCCGTATGCTTTGGATCGACGGCGATCACACTTACCAAGGAGCCAAACAGGACTTCGATCTGTTTCATCCCTTCTTGGTGGAGCGTGCAACCATAGCCTTGCACGATACCTTGAACCGGCATTTCGAGGGCCCCATTCGGGTATTCGTGGAAGACATTCTGCGCTCCGACCGCTTCGGCACGGCTGCCTTTTGCAATTCGATCGGCTGGTCGCAGTTCCGGCCGCGCGATGGCCGGCAGTTTCGCGCGGAACGCGAGCGGCTGGCCGTCCGGGCGGAACGCCTAATCCCGTTCGTTATGGTTGGCAACAGCGTCGAGGGCGTAAGGAAGCTGCACTACAAATTGCGGCGCTGGCGAGTGCCACACACGCCACTGCCGGCCGCCGAAATCGCTTCTAAAATCGGCTTCGCCGGCCCAACCGCGGATTGACGAACTTTCCTATGTTGCCGCTATCGCGCCAGCGCCCGCTCATTGAGGTAAACCGTCCGCACGAAGCCGATGACGAGCGCGCTGGTTTCATCCTCCTCCCCGACGATCGAGGGTTGATCGAGCGGCGCTACCACCGGAAACCAGCCGGCGCTGGCTGAACGCGGGTCGATCTGCCAGCCCTTGAAGGGTACCAGCCGCGAGCGCGTGATTCGCATTTGCCCGCCGACCCCAAACTTGCTCCCCGTGTGGAAGCCCGCGTCGGTGGTAAAGAGGTACACAACCCGAAAGGTCGATTGGTCCCAGGCCACTACATAACGGATGCCTTCCCGGGTGTGGAACGCGCAGGGATCGAAATGCGCTTCCGCGGTCAGGCAGCGCATGGGCTCGCGGCTGGAATGCGTAATCGCTTGCGGAAGTAACGTGCCCAATTCCAACACGGACGATTGCTGAGCGGCCGCCGGCGCGAGTTGCGCGGCCATAGCCAGCAACAGGAGAGCGACAACGAGACAGGCTTTCTTCATCGCTGAATCCGGGGTGCGGGTTCGAATCGGTAACGGGATCAATTACACCCGGTTTTTCCAAATCCTTCCACAGGAATCCACCGCTTTGCACAACAAAACCGCAACCCGGACGCGGTTCGCGCTTGTAGCCCAAACTCGCTTCAGGCAGTCTGCCGGTAACGCCACGGTGGAAGATCAAGCGTGACGCTTCCCAGGGGCGGAGAGGCGAAGGCGACGCCGGCCGAAGCTGTGTCCGGCACTTCACCAGAGTTGCACTGGCCTGCCAACCCTCAGTCGCTACTCGTGGCGGCTGGTGGATTCTCCGGCATGACGCCAAGCGGGCATGCCCAGGGGCAAGCAGAAGCGGCTCTACAGTGCCGTATCAGCCCGCACGCGCCGCCGCTCTGGCAGCGAGGTTCTTCGCGCGGTCCATCTCCGCGAAGAAGACGAGTAACCGATCCGTTTCCTGGAAGGAGAGCCCGGTTCCTGCGTCCAGGTGCACGCGTTTACCGCGTGGTCCGGGGATGCTGGGGCTTCAGACCCCCGGCTGCGCATGCCAGGCTCTCAAGTTTCCGCATGCGGTCCCGGCCAGGCGCCGATTTGGCGTTTGCTGGGGCAGAGCGGGCTCCCCGGTAAACCCAAGGCTGCGTTTGCCGGGGCGGAGCTGGCGGAACGAGCGTCGTTGCTTTGTTTTCCACCTCCCCGAGCCCGGGTGGCGCGGCTGGCGCCCCTGGGCTCACCCCATTCGTACTTGAAACGTCCATCGGAGGCTCCCCGGGCCGGCGTCGTCTTAGCGGCGCCGGCCGTGGTGCCTTGTTGTGGACGCCCACCTATTCAGGGTTTTTCCACCGTTCCCCACAGCTATTTGGGTTTTTCCACCGCATAGGCACCGTGCCTGCGATGGTTCGGGGGAGTAAATCACCGCCGCCCGGTTTAGCATCTCCCTATCCATGGCGGCCATCGACTACAGTTTGGAACAGCGCGGACTTCCGTCCAACGCGGAAGCCGAGCGCTCGCTGCTGGGTGCGATTCTGCTCGACAATACTCTCTACACGGAAGCTGCGACCGCGCTCAAACCCGACGATTTCTTCCTCGACGCGCATCGCCGCATCTACTCCCGCATATTGGAGCTGAGCGATGCCAGCCGGCCCATCGACCTGGTGACGTTGAGCGAGGAGTTGAGCCGCCGCAAGGAGCTGGAAGCGGTGGGCGGCGTCGCTTACTTATCTTCGCTGACGGACGGCGCGCCGCGCCGCACCTCGATCGAGCATTACGTCCGCATCGTGCGCGACAAGTCGCTGATGCGTGGCGTCATTCGTGCCGCCAACACCATCATGCAGTCGGCGCTCGACCAGGCAGACTCGGCCGCCGACGTGCTCGACCGCGCCGAAGCCGAAATCTTCAGCCTCTCGGAGAACCGCAACACCCAGGACCTGGTTTCGGTCTCGCAGGTTGCCATGGAGTCGTTCGGCGGCAACCTCGACAAGCTCTATGAGCGCGGCCGCCGCATCACCGGCCTCGAGACCCACTACACGGATCTCGACGAGCTCACCAGCGGCCTGCAGCGCAAGGAGCTGATCATCGTCGCCGCCCGTCCCTCGATGGGCAAGACCGCATTCGCCCTCAACATCGCCGAGAACTGCGCCGTGCGCGACAACAAGGCGGTCGCCATCTTCTCGCTCGAAATGGGCCGCGAGGCGCTGCTGCACCGCATGCTCTGTTCGCAGTCGCGCGTCGACTCGCACAAGCTGCGCACCGGCTTCCTGGGCAAAGAAGATATGACCAAGCTGCGCGACGGCCTGGAGGCGTTGATGCCGGCGGCAATCTACATCGACGATACGCCCGGAGTCTCGATCACCGAGGTGCGCGCCAAGTCGCGCCGCCTGAAACAGCGCGAAGGCCGGCTCGACCTGATCGTCGTCGACTACCTGCAGCTGATGTCGGGTACGGCGCCCGGCGCCCGCCGTTACGAGAACCGCACCCAGGAGGTTTCCGCCATCTCGCGCGGGCTCAAGGCCATCGCCAAGGAGCTCGACGTGCCGATGCTGGCGGTTTCCCAGCTGAGCCGCGCCCCGGAGACCCGCGGCAGCAAGGACAACGAACCCAAGCTGAGCGACCTGCGCGAGTCCGGCGCCATCGAGCAGGACGCCGACGTGGTCATGTTCCTCTACCGTCCCGATTACTACGATCGCAACGATCCCGACATCGAGAACAAGGCCAAGCTGATCATCGCCAAGCAGCGCAACGGACCCACCGATACCGTGCAGTTGGCCTTCCTGAAGAGCTACACCCGCTTTGAAACCCTCGAGCGCGCCGATTGGATGAGATAACGTATGACACGCGAGGCCGCATTAGAAATTACGAGACAGATGGAGCAGTATTACCTTACCGCCTATGGTCCCGGTGGAGGCGAGGAGTCATTTCACTTCATTCAGCAGCATATCGGCGCACTCAGCGCAGTCCGTTTTGACCTTTGCACCAGCGAATTGTTGGCATGGATAGGGGCATTCTGCAATCCTCGGCACTGGGAGAAGTGTTCACAGGTTGATAGCACTGTACATTCGGCAATCCGGCGTGTCCGGATGCGGATCAACTTGACTCCTGATGAGTGCTTCGATCTGGCACGGACCTGATTTTTGCAAAAAATGTGATACGGGCAGGTGGCCCATGTTTGCCATCAGTTGGCAAACGTGGGGCAGTCCAGGATTCCACGCATCCGTACTTCTTGAACTCGAAACAGCCCAACGTTAGCCGGCCAGGGACTCGGTCTCAGAATTCGCGCACAGAGGATTCTCAATACGCCGCGACCGGATGTCCTCGAAAAGACCCACCAGGAACTGAATCAAAGCAGCAATGGCGATCACGCCAACCACCGTGATCAGCCGTATCATATAAAAAGTTGTCGTCATGACCTCCATCTCACTTCATTGGACGCGGAATCCATGCGCGAAGCTTCATAAAGACGAGTAAAAGGTTCGTAAAGCATTTCTAAAGGCCACGCCGTTCACGTTCGATATTCTGCTTCCGCACGTCTTGAAGGCGGGCTTCCACCAGTCGGCATGCCGGTGACTCGGCTGCGGAAAGATGTGAATTATGTTTACGATGAGGTCATCCTAAGCGAAGCGAATGACTTGCTGTTATTGAAGGAAAAGCAGATCCTTCGGCCGCGCAAATGCGGCGCGACCTCAGGATGGACCCCTCTTGGATGTTTCCGCAGACTGTGAAGAGATTGGCATCCACGTGAGTTCCTGGCGGCGGTGCGGCCTGCTGCACAGTACGCCCCGCAAGCCCGGTAGGCTGCCGTCCCCCGCTTGTGGTAATCTCCCTCTTTACCGGATCGCAAGCCCTTTGGGATCCCCGGCGCGGGTCACCATGCGCCTGCCGGGTTCGTAACCTGTTCCAATCTGATGTGTAAAGGACGGAAGCTTCCATGCCTAAATTCGCAGCCAATTTGTCGATGATGTTCACCGATGTTCCTTTTCCGCAGCGTTTCGCGGCGGCCGCCAAGGCCGGTTTCACCGCCGTTGAGTTCCTGTTCCCCTACGAGCACACGCCCGAGGAAGTAGCCGGCTGGCTGAAGGAGAACAAGCTGCAGAACGTGTTGTTCAACATGCCTCCGGGAGATTGGGCCGGCGGAGAGCGCGGCATGGCCTCGATACCGGGACGGGAAGCGGAATTCCGCGCCGGGGTGGAGAAGGCGATCAAGTACGCCAAGGTGATGGGAACGCCGCGGCTGCATGCCATGTCCGGCAACCTGCCCGCCGGGGCTGACCGCGCCAAGCACAAAGCCACCTACATCGAAAACATTCGCTATGCCGCCGCCGAGCTGGCCAAGCACAATCTCCTGCTGGTGCTGGAAGCCATCAACCAGCGCGACATGCCGGCCTTCTTCCTCAAGACCCAGGGCGAGTCCTACGAGATTTGCAAGCAGATCGGCGCGCCCAACCTGAAGATGCAGTTCGATATCTACCACTGCCAGGTGCAGGAAGGCGACATCACCACCAAGCTGCGCAAGTATGCCGACATGATCGGGCACATCCAGGTGGCCAGCGTGCCGCGACCGCAACGAGCCCGAGGGCGGAGAACTCAATTATCCCTACCTGTTCCGCGTCCTAGATGAGATCAAGTTCGACGGCTGGGTGGGATGCGAGTATCGTCCCAAAGCCGCCACAACAGCCGGGTTGGGCTGGCTCAAGCCTTACCTCAGCGCCGCGGCCGGGCGTTAAGGGCGGCTGGCTTACCGGATCAAACCGCTTTCCAGGTGTCCCATCCTGGCCTTCTGGGATGGGGCATCTCAGGGCTGTCCCACGGTAGCTTGGAAGCCCTGGTTCCGCTTTCTCACCGCCACGGGGAGCAGAGCTGCTTCTCCCTGCCTTCATAATCAAGAGCCGTGAAACTAGTTTTCTGGGTAGATCGCTCCGCTATCCCGGCGGCACTCTCCCTAGGGTTGTTCCGTATGCTATATTTTGAGTTTGCCTGATACCCAATCCCCGGGCCCTAGCCGTGGAGCGCATTTTTATCGGGTAGGTGCGCCACGCCATTTGGGATAACTGGGGTACGATTTTCAGGCACGTTATGCCGCGGGCAGGGCGGGTTCACGGATACGCTGATTATCCAAAATGAATGCAATCTTCCGTTCCAGATTTCAGAATCGGTACAAGTTGTAAGCAATCATACGTTGATGGGATGGAGTGCTGAATGCCAAACCCAATTGTAGCTTTTCTCGATAATCCTTTTCCGAGCCTCGATCCGATTCGCAACGTTCTGGCCAAGATCGGCGCTGAGCTGCGTCCGGCAAAGCAGGAAACGCCGGAAGGGTATCTGGAAGTTGCAGCCGGGGCCGATGCCGTCATGGTCTGTTACGCCAAAGTTCCGGGCGAGATGATTCGCAAGTTTACCCGCTGCCGCATCATCTCCCGTTGCGGAATCGGGGTGGACAACGTTGACCTCGATGCCGCCAGCCAGTGCGGAATCGTGGTGACCCGCCAGCCCGACTACTGCATCGACGAAGTTTCCGATCACGCCATGGCCCTGCTGTTGGCGCTGGTCCGCAAGGTTGCGTTTTCCAACGCCCGGGTACAGGGGGGCGAGTGGAAGATGGCCTCGACGGTTCCCATTCACCGTCTACGCGGCAGCGTTATGGGCCTGCTTGGGTTCGGCCGCATTCCGCAGTTGGTCGCCCCCAAGGCGCAAGCCTTTGGCATGCGGGTGGTATCGTTTGATCCCTACATCCCCGCCGAGGTGATGAAGAAGGCGGGGGTGGAAAAGGTCGAGTTCGCCGAGCTGTTGAAGGTTTCCGACTTCATTTCCATTCACAGCCCGCTGACCCCGGAGACCACTCATTTGTTCAACGCTGGCGCCTTCCGCCAGATGAAGCCCACCGCCTATCTGGTCAACACCGCGCGTGGACCCATCGTCGACGAGGCGGCGCTGGCGCAGGCCCTGGACAGCCGCCAGATAGGAGGAGCAGCCCTCGACGTGCTGGAAAAGGAGCCTCCTACCAATTCGCCGCTTCTTCACCGTGAAAACGTGATTCTGACGCCCCATACCGGCTTCTATTCGGAGGAGGCACTGGTAGACCTGCTGGTGAAGGCGGCGGAGGAAGTTGTCCTGGTGCTCAGCGGGAAGGCGCCTCGCAATCCCGTCAATGCCGCAGCACTCGAAGCCAAACGTAGCTAAAAGTACATTTTTTGGAGGATGTCAATGTCGCAAGAGCCGTGGAAGACTAAAGACTGGTACGTAAGCCCCTGGAACTTCGCCGACGCCGTCACCGCCGGTTTCAAGTTCCCCAAGAAAATCTCGTTTCATGACGTCACGCTGCGCGACGGTGAACAGCAGACCGGCATCGTTTTCACCAAGGACGACAAGGTGCGAATCGCCGAAGGGCTGGCCGAAGCCGGCGTGCATCGCATCGAGGCCGGCATGCCGGCCGTCTCCCCCAGCGACGAAGCCGCGGTCAAGGAGATCGTAAAGCGCAACCTGGGACCGCAGATCTTCGGCTTCGCCCGCTGCATGGTCGACGACGTCAAGCGCTCGGTCGACTCCGGCGTCAAAGGCGTGATGATGGAAGTTCCCTCCAGCGATCACATGATCAAGTACTGCTATCAGTGGTCGATGGACAAGGCCATCAAGAGCTCCGTCGATGCCACCGCCTACGCCCACGAGCAGGGGCTGGAAGTCGTTTTCTTCCCCATCGACTTCACCCGCGCCGGAATCGACTGGGTGCTCGATCTGATCATGAAGGTCGCCACCGACGGCCACATGGACGCCCTCGGGCTGGTTGACACCATGGGCGTGCTGGCACCTCATGCCATTCCCTACCTGGTGCAGAACGTGAAGAAGCGCGTCCCCAAGGGGACACGGCTGGAAGCCCACTTCCACATGGATCTCGGCATGGGCATCGCCAACACCATCATGGCCGTGGCGGAAGGCGTTGAAGTCATCCACTCGACCATCCTCGGCCTCGGCGAGCGCGCCGGCAATGTGCCCATGGAAGAGACCGCCCTGGCTCTGCGCATGATGTATGGCATCGACACCGGCTTGAAGATGAACAAGTTCTATGATCTTGCCCGCATGACGCAGAAGCTGGCCAAGGTCAACATCCCGCTCAATCGGCCAGTGGTCGGCGAGTGGCTGTACAAGGTCGAGTCCGGCATCATCGCCACTTGGTTCGCCAACGCGGGCATGGAAAACCTCACCGAGGTCTTCCCGTATCGCCCAGAGCTGGTAGGCCAGCCGGCGCCGGAGATGGTTCTCGGCAAGGGCAGCGGCATTGACTCCGTCAAGAACTGGCTGAAGAAATTCAACATCCAGGCCACTGACGAGGAAGCCATGAAGGTTGTGACTGAGGTCAAACTCATCTCCCTGAACAAGAAGGGCCTGCTCACCGAGCAGGAGTTCAAGGATGCGGTGGCCAAGGTGCTGCCCGGCAAGGCCAGCGCTGCACGCCGCTGAACCGGCTTCGCGGAAAGTATAGTATTACGGCGTGGCGGACCTCCCGGGTTCGCCACGCTTTTCTTTTCCACCGAAGGCGCCGCCGATGCACGATCTGCTCGCAACCGTCGCACAGCATGGTTATGTTGTCCTGGCGGCAGTAGTGTTCCTGATGGCTGTGGGCGTGCCTCTGCCGGGAGCACTCGCCTTGCTCACTGCGGGCAGCGCCGCCGCCTATGGAAAACTAAGCGCGCCGGCTGTATTTGCCTCGGCGGTGGCCGCGCTGCTGGCGGGCGACACGCTTTTGTTCCTGCTCGGCAGGTACACCGGATGGGGGCTGCTGGGTTACTTGTGCCGCCTCTCCGCCAATCCGGAGAGCTGCATCCTGCGCTCGGCCGAGATGTTTTACCGGCGCGGCAAGGGCGTTCTCATGATCGCCAAGTTTCTCCCCGGCCTGAACGTCATGGCTCCGCCGCTGGCCGGCAGCATGAAGATGCGCGTGGCGCAGTTCCTGCGGCTGGATTTCGTCTCGGCCGGCCTTTATGTGCTCGCTTACGGCGGGCTGGGCTTCCTCTTCAGCGGATTCCTGCGGCAGATTGCCGATGCGATGCAATCGGCCGCGCGCGGAATTCAATTGGTGCTGGCGGTCGGCCTCGCCGTTTTCGTCCTCTACCGCGTCTGGCTCCATCGCAAGTATCGGCGTGGTATGGTTCGCGCCCCGCGTTGCCGCCGAAGAGGTGGCGCGCCTCTTAGGTTCTCCGTCTCAACCAACACAGCTGAGGGTGACCCGCCTCCGACACGCCATTCCCCGGATGTGGGAAACGAAGCAGCGGCAAGCCCAACCGGGGCGCGCCTGAACCATGGCGACGGCATCCTCATCGTCGACGTGCGGAGCCACGGCTACTACGACGAGAACGCCGTGCGCATCAAAGGCTCGGTGCGGGTCGAGCCGAACCATCTTGCCCGGGAACTCAAAGGGCTGCCCGCCGGCAAGGAGCTCTACCTCTACTGCACCTGACTGCGCGAGGCTACCAGCGCCCGGGTGGCGCATCTGCTGCGGAAACAGGGATACAACGCTTTTGTCATAGCCGGCGGACTACGCGCCTGGACCCGCGCCGGCTATCCCGTCGAGCCCGTGCCCTCCGAAGATATGGTGAAACTGCCGACGTTCAGCTAATCGCGTCGTTGGACGTTTCACGCCTGTTTGCGAGAACTGCACACCGCTGACCACGCTCGAACAGGCGTGAGGTGAATGCCTTTAGCTATCCTCCGTCTTCAACATTGAATCCAAGCGAACGCTGTTGTTCAAACTCCCAAGAATCTGGTGCAAGTAGCACATGGAGGACAACCATGAAGTTCGGTTCTGCAATTGCGTTGGCATTGGCAGTGCTGACGGGCGTCGTAGCGGGCACGATCGGTGAAGCTCTTTATGCTCAGGCTAAAGTGCCGGTCTACATGATCGCGAATAACGAGGTCACCAACCAGGAAGGTTATACCAAAGAATATCTCCCCAAGGCTCAGGCCGCCATCAAGCAATATGGCGGAGTCTACATTGCAGCCGGCAAAGGAACCGCGATTGACGGTGAACCACCGAAAGGCCATGTAGTCATCTTGCGCTGGGATAGCTTGGACCAACTGATGAAATGGCGGCATTCGCCGGAGTACGAGGCTGCCCGCAAGATCGGCGAGAAGTATGCGAAATACAACGTGATCGCGGTTGACGGGGTTCAACCGAAGTAAGGGACAACAGCTCACCCTTAGCATCGCGTCGTTCGACGCTAGGGTGGCGCTGTCTCGCTTTCGTAAAACGCGAAACGAGCAACTGCGATGGTATAAGATCCCTCGCTTCGCTCACGCCCGCAAAGCGGCTCAAGGTGAAACGCCATTCCGGCTCTGTCCAGCACCGCATCCAGCCGCAGTGTTATCCTAGTCAAACCTAGGCGCAACAAGGCTTCAACCGCTCATGGACGATCCAAGAATCCCCAACTCCCAGCCTCCCGCCGAACCCGAAGAGTCGTTCGACGACATTCTTTCGCAGTACGAGCAGCAGAGCCGTTCCCGCCGCGCCGAAGCGGCCACCCGCGGCCTGGTAGGCACCGTTGTTGCCGTCTCCGGCGACTCGGTTTATCTCGACATCGGCTTCAAGACCGAGGGCATTCTTCCGCTGGCGGTCTTTACCAGCGTCGGCGAAACCCCTAAGCCCGGCGATAAGCTGCCGGTCACTATCAAGGGACGCGATCCCGGGGGTTACTACGAGCTGGCGCGCGGCAGGATCGAGCGGCCGCGCGACTGGTCATCGCTGGAGAAGGCTTTCGCCGAGAAGACGGCCATTGCCGGCACCGTCACCGCCGTGGTCAAAGGCGGCGTCAGTGTCGATGTAGGCGTGCGGGCGTTCATGCCGGCCTCGCGCTCGGGCGCACGCGATGCCGCCGAGCTGGAGAAGTTGGTTGGGCAGGAGATTCGCTGCCGCATCATCAAGCTCGACGTGACCGATGAAGACGTAGTGGTGGACCGCCGCGCGGTGGCCGAAGAGGAGGAACGCACTCTTAAAGAACGGCGCTATGCGGAACTCAAGGAAGGCGACATCGTGCGCGGCGAAGTCCGCAGTCTGACAGACTACGGCGCGTTCGTCGATATCGGCGGCGTGGACGGCCTGCTGCACGTCGGCGACATTGCCTGGGGCCGCGTCTCCAAGCCCTCCGATGTGCTCTCGCTAGGGCAGCAGATCGAAGCCAAGGTGCTCAAGGTCGATCCCGAGAAGCGCCGCATTTCGCTCGGGCTGAAGCAGTTCCAGGCCGATCCCTGGGAGTCGGCTGCGGAACGTTACAAGCAGGGCGAACGCGTGCGCGGTCCGGTGACCCGGCTGGCCGACTTCGGCGCCTTCGTCGAACTGGAGCCGGGAATCGAAGGCCTGATCCACCTCTCGGAGATGTCGTGGGCCAAGAGAGTGCACAAGCCCAATGACGTAGTTAAGCCGGGCGAGACGGTCGAGGCCGTGGTTCTGGCCGTCAATGCGGGTGAGCGCCGCATCTCGCTCGGGCTCAAGCAGGCGCTGGGCGATCCCTGGGCCGAGGTGACGCGCAAGTTCTACATCGGCATGGTGGTTGAAGGTCCGGTGACCAGCCTGACCAAATTCGGCGCCTTCGTGCAGCTCTCCGAAGGCCTCGAGGGCATGATTCATATCAGCGACATCACCACCGAGAAACGCCTCAACCATCCCGGAGACGTGCTCCGCGTCGGCCAGCCGGTCAAGGCACAAGTGCTCGAAATCGATACCGAGAGGCGCCGCCTGCGTCTGGGCATGAAGCAACTGGTTCCCACCGGCCTGGAGGAATACATCGCCGAACACCAGCCGGGCGATGTGGTCACGGGACGCCTGGTAGAGATTTCGGGCGGCGAAGCGCAGGTTGAATTGGGCGAAGGCATTCAGGCCTCCTGCCGCGTGACTGTAGCTGGCGGAAAAGGCGAGGAAACTGCCGCACCCTCGGCGCCGAAAGCCGACCTCTCGTCGCTGAGTTCCATGCTGCAGGCGCGCTGGAAGGGCGGCGCCTCCGCTGGTACACCCAAGCGCGAAGAGGCCCGCGCCGGACAGGTTCGCAGCTTCCGCATCGCCCGGCTCGACGCCGCGGCAAAGAAAATCGAATTGGAACTGGCCGAATAAGCGGTTCTGGCAGCACTTTATAACTTGTTTGAAAATAAATTCTTTGAAAGGGTCCGGCTTTAGCCGGACCATTCAGAACCAAGAAGAATGCGGGCTTTAGCCCCTGAGGGAACGCCTGGCTTTTCGATTCAGCGCATTCGGACTTCTCGCGCCGTTTTTTCGCCTTCCATCCTTTATAGCTGTTCATTTCCCGCTCACCCTGGAGTAAGATTGCACTTCCGCAAAATCAGCGTGCCGCGCCCGCGGAGTGCCTGGCGAAAGCTCACTTTGCATTTGCCGGGTTAAAGGTCCGCGCGGCCGTGAACCTGAAGAGGAATACATATGAAATCTGCAATCCGGTTCGGGATGAAGCTGGTGCTGTTGTTCTCGCTGGCGCTCGTCGTGCAAACAACCTTGTACGCCGCGGATAAAAAAATCGTCCTGCAAAAATATCCTCAGTTGAAGATCGGTTTTACTACCGCCAATTTCGCCAAGGTCTATCCCGCCAATGTCGCCAACCTCAAAAAATTGCTCGACTTTGCCGCCGAGCAGGGCTTTGCCTTCATCGAAATCCGCGATGGCGAGGCCAAGCTCACTCTCGACGAGTGCAAAGAGCTGGCCACCTATGCCAAGCAGAAACGCGTGGAAGTCATTTATGCCATGAACACCGGCCTGCTGGACTCGAACTATTGGGAGGTCTTCTCCCGCGGCGTCGTCAATGCCGCCGTCTTCGACGGACCGAAGGTGGTGCGCACCGGCGCCAACGGCAGCGAGATGTTGAACGATCCCAAGAAGACGTACTGGTCAGCCGCGGAATTCGCCAAGCTGGTTGCCAACGCCAATCGGGCCGCGAAAATCGCCCAGCAACACAACCTGCGCTTGCTGGTTGAGAACGCCCGCGAGGGACTTCATGGCGACGGCATCGCCTCGTTCGGCACCGCCGAGCTCTTCGGCCGCAAGGGAGTGCGTAGCGGTGTCGGCTTGCAGTTGGACGCGGGCAACTTCTTTTGCACCTCGCGCGTGCCGAGCACGCCCAGCGCCGCCCAGGACTTTCTGGAAAAGAATGCCCGCAAGATCGGCTACACTCACCTGAAGACCTCCAAGAACCGCAAGCCGCAGACGGTTTTGGATGGCAACGAACTGCCGTTTGATACGTATTTCAAACTGTTTCAGAAGTACAAGAAGAACTACGTAGCCATCGAGCTGGATCCGGTCGGCACGGTTGACGAGGCTTATGCCAACCACGTGAAGAGCGTGGCCTACCTGACGAAGACTTTTTAGGCAGTATCGCCGCTGAGCGGCTGCCGGAGGGCGGTTCCGATCGCCCGGAGTGACGGGAGCGCCTGGTTTTCCATCGGAATCTCCGGCCAAAGCCGCGATTTCTTTTGCTGGGGCGCCGCCTGGTCCGGCTGAGGCTGTCGTGGTACTGAACATATGGGCGTCGATGTGAGTGGAACTGCCGTCCAGGCTCCAAGAACGAAAGGCCAAGCCACCATTTTCTCCATCTTGGCGGCGATCAGCTTCTGTCATCTGCTGAATGACATGACGCAATCGCTGATCACGGCCATCTATCCCATTCTCAAGGACTCCTTCCACCTCGACTTCACGCAGATCGGGTTGATCACTCTCACTTACCAGATGACCGCCTCGATGCTGCAGCCGGTGGTGGGCTTCTACACCGATCTGCGGCCCAAGCCCTTTTCCCTGCCCATAGGCATGAGCTTTACCGTGGCCGGCTTGCTGATTCTCTCGCGAGCGCCCAATTACTCTTTGCTTTTGTTAGGCTCGGCGCTGGTTGGGGTTGGCTCGGCGGTGTTTCATCCGGAATCGTCGCGGGTGGCGCGCATGGCTTCGGGAGGACAGCTCGGGCTGGCGCAATCGATCTTTCAGGTCGGCGGAAACGTCGGCGCCACCATCGGACCCCTGCTGGCAGCGTTCATCGTTTTGCCGCGAGGGCAGCATAGCCTGGGCTGGTTTTCGCTCGCCTCGTTAATGTCGATGGCGGTGCTGACCGTGGTCGGGACCTGGTACAAGCGCAACATCGCCGCCCACCTGCAGCCCCGGAGCAAAAAGATGGCGAGCTCCCTGCCGGTGCCTTCCGGCAAAGTCGGGCTCTCCATTGCCATCCTGGTTTCGCTGCTGTTTTCCAAGGCCTTTTATCAAGCCAGCCTGACCAGCTATTACACCTTCTACCTGATCACCAAGTTTCACGTCACGGTGCAGACCGCGCAGATCCATTTGTTTGCCTTCTGGGGCTCGATCGCGGCCGGCGCGGTGTTTGGCGGCTGGGTCAGCGACCGCATCGGCCGCAAGATTGTCATCTGGTGTTCGATCCTCGGCGTGCTTCCCTTTACGCTGGGGCTGCCCTACGCCAATCTTTTCTGGACCGAGGTTCTGATCGTCGTGATCGGCCTGATCCTGTCGTCGTCGTTCTCCGCCATAGTGGTCTACGCGCAGGAACTGGTTCCGGGCAAGGTGGGAACGATGGCCGGGCTCACCTTTGGAGTTTCCTTTGGTCTGGGCGGCCTGGGCGCTGCCTTGCTGGGCAAGCTGGCCGACGTCACCAGCATCTATTTCGTCTACACCCTCTGCTCGTACCTGCCGGCGATCGGCTTACTGACCGCGTTTTTGCCCAACCTGGAAACAAAACAACACGGCCGGCGAGAGAACGTTACGACTGAATCCGCCAGTTAGAGCGGATTCAAAGTGGGCGTACCCTTCGCTATCACCGCCGGGCTGATCGCCCGGCTTCTGCACGGGGTATACCTTCCGCGAATCCGGTCTAGGCTTCGCCCGCAGTTGATTCGAGCTCCGGCGATGCACGCCTGTGAGGCTTCTCTTTCAGCATGGAGTTGAGGAGCTGAGCCGAAGCAGGTTGGACTACGGCAAAACCAGGGATGTTATAGACCTTCAAGTTCTGCTTACCGTCGCCGCTCCCTGGTGGTCGCGGCGACTGGAACGTTTCGCTTCGGTATACACCATCCCTGGTTTTGCTCTAGGGTGCGGGTTTGGACTCCTGGGCTGGTTTGGACTCCTGGGCCGGCTTAGACTGGGCTGGCTTGGCCACCGGCTTGGAGTGTTTGCTCTCTTCCGCATCTTCTTTCCGGTGCCGCACGATGACCGAGATGCGCCGGTTGGAGGCGTCTTGCGTGTCATCCGGCTTGCGCGGTCTCTGGTCCGCGAATCCTCTGACTTGCGATACCTGGTCTTTTCTCATGCCATTTTGCTGCATCAGCCGGCGGGCGGCGTTAGCGCGGTCGGTCGATAGCTCCCAGTTGCTGTAGTTGCCGGGACCGCCCGGGTAGGGGCGCGAGTCGGTATGCCCCTCGATGGAGATGGCATTGGGAATCTTGCCCAGTTCCTTTGCCAGCGCCATCAGGAGCTCTCTTCCCTGAGGAGTAGGCTCCGACTTGCCGGTGTTGAAGAAGGTGCCCTTTTCCGACTCCATAAGCTCGATCCGCAAGCCCTCTGGGGTGACGGTCATTTCGATCTGGTCTCTGATCTTGGCCAAGTCGGCTTGCTTGAATACCGTCTGCTCCAATTCCGACTTCAGCTTCTGCATGTCTTCTTTCTTCTCAGCCCCCGCGCCTCCGCCGGCGGAGCCGACCTTGTTGGCGCCTATCGGGTCCTTGAAGTAGCCGCCGACCGCCTCCTGCACCTGTTTGCTGGAGTTCATGATCCACAGGACGATGAACAAGGCCATCATAGCGGTGACGAAATCGGCGTAAGCCACCTTCCAGGCGCCGCCGTGGTGGCCTGAATGCTTGACCGGCCGCTTGATGATGATGATCGGGGGTGTCGACATAATGAGTCTTCTCCAGGCTAGGTAGCCGCCGCGCCGCCCGCCTCCGCTCCGGCGGTAGCAGCCGCCGCGGCCGAGCTGGCATGAGTGCCCCGGCAGGCTTTTTCAACTTCCGCGAAGCTCGGACGCACATGGCCGGGAATGGCGCGACGTCCGATTTCGATAGCCATGATCGGAGAAGTGCCCTTGATGAAGGCGATGATCATGACGCGCAAGACGCCGTAGTGCGCGTGGTGTTCTTCTATGGTCTTCGCCATGTTTTGCGAGACGGGCCCGACCAGCCCGTAGCACAGCAGAACGCCCAGGAAAGTGCCGACCAGTGCGGCGGCCACCTTCTGCCCGATCTCCGACTGCTCTCCGCCGAGCGAGCCCATGGCAATGACCACGCCGAGCACCGCGGCTACGATTCCCAAACCCGGCAGGGAGTCGGCCATGGTGCTTAAGGCGTTGACGGGCGTTTCCAATTCGTGGCGTTGTACCTCCATGTCGAGCTCCATCATCTGGTCGACGTCGAACGCCTCCACGCCTCCCGTCAGCGCCACGCGCATGGTGTCGCACACGAATCCAACCGCTCCCATGTCCTTGAGAAAGGCCGGATACTTCTTGAAAAGTGCGCTCTTGAGCGGTTCTTCGATGTCGCCTTCCAAGGCGACCATGCCGTCCTTGCGGGCTTTCTGGAAGACTTCATACATCATCTTGAGCGAGTTCAGATAGTGCTGTTTGCTGAACACCGATCCTTTGAGGACGCCTGTCATCCCCCCCAGAATTTTTTTCAGCACATGCAGAGGATTGGCGGTGAGAACCGTTCCCGAGGCGGCTCCTCCGATGATCAGGAGTTCGGCGGGCTGCATGAGGACGTGGATATTCCCGTGCTCAAGCAGGAATCCTCCTACCACGGCGCCAAAGACGACGACAATACCAATTATCGCGATCATGTGCGACAGCAGCCCCCGCGAACGCTTCCCCTCATCGGGGAAATGACGGCACAACCTTTTTCAGAAGAGCCTGGGTACGATTCGGCTGTGTTACTGGCACGCTCTTTTCGAGAGCCCTTCTCTCAAGCCACACTCTCCGTTCAGATACCCCGCCATGGGCCCCAAGACAGTTGTCTGGCCGGAGATGGCAAAGTCTTCATCGGCACCATTACGGCCGGACTTTAGGGATTGTGGAGTACTGTTTTTCTAAGCCGTGTCCGAAATCTGGACAAGCGCCGCGCCGTTTTTTCGCGCCTGATTGAACTCTGGAGCGCAACCTGCCGATAAGTAGCGCTGATACCACTTTTCTGCGAGCACATTAATGGGCTACATGGCACGACAGGCGATTCTGGACGGAGCCGAGCAAACTTACGGCTATGAACTGCTTTACCGCGCCGCGCCGGAACCCTTCGCTCGCTTTTCCGACAGCAATGTTGCTGCCCACACCGTATTGGACGATTTGCTGGTATTCGGGTGCGACGAGATTTCCGGCGGGCGGCAGTTGTTTCTCAACTGTGGCTATGAGCTTCTGAACGGCAAGGGGGTGAGCCTGCTGCCGCGGCCGGTGGTGATCGAAATTCTGGAAGACGTCCAGCCGGACGAGGCGCTGCTGCGCAGTCTCCAGGAATTGAAAGAGGGCGGCTTTCTCATCGCCCTGGATGATTTTTCCCCTAATGACCACACGCTCCCGCTGGTCCCGCTGGCCGACATCATTAAGGTCGATTTCCTGGCGAATTCCCGCGAGCGCTGCGTCGAAATCGTCAAGACTCACTGTACGAAAGCCATCGCCCTGGCGGAAAAGATCGAAACCCGCGACCAATACCAGGCCGCCCGCCAAATGGGCTGCTCGTTATTCCAGGGGTATTTTTTCGCCAAGCCGGCCATCATGGAGACCCTCGATGTGCGCCCGCTGCAATCGACGCATTGCCAGCTGCTGGCCGCTACCTGCAAGGAGACGATGGACTATACGGAGATCGAGCGAATCGTCAAATCCGACGTGGCGCTGTGCTATAAGCTGCTCCGCTACCTGAACTCCGTGGCCTTTTGCCAGGGCTGCAAGATTACCTCTCTGCGCCAGGCCCTGGTCATATTGGGCGAGAGAATCGTCCGCCGCTGGATTGCCGTGGGCGCGGTGACCGAAGTCTGCCAGGGCAGGTCGCGCGAACTCATCTCGACGGCGCTGCTGCGGGCGCGTTTCTGCGAGCTGCTCTCCCCGCAAAGCAGCTGCCATCCTTATGACCTGTTCATGGCGGGACTGTTCTCCATGATGGAACCGATCCTCGGCGTTCCGCTGTCGAAGATCCTGAATCAGGTTGAAATCTCTCCGCTGGCCAAGGCGGCGCTGCTGGGCGAAACCAATCGCGTCCGCAAACATCTCGACCTCGTCATCTCCTACTGCTCCGCCGATTGGACCCAGTTCCAGGAGCAGTGCCTGGCGCTGCAGCGCTCTCCCGAACATGCCGGCAGCGCCTACCTGGAAGCTGTCCGCTGGGTGAACAACGTGGTTGCTCTTAGCTGATGCCCGCCGCTGGTCAGGTCTTTTCTACCCGAGGCCGGTGGGGTCTGTGGCATAGGGGCTTGAGGTTGGCTCAGCTATGTGCGGCGGCGGCGCTTCGCAGCCGAGCACATCCTGCACCACTTGCGCCAGGGCCGCCATCTTAAAAGGCTTCGTCAGGTAGTGGGAACTCTGCCCCGCATCGTCTGCAGACACCGTTTCGACAAGCCCTGACATGTAGATCACGTGCCTGACCTGGCCCCGCGAAGTCAGCACCTTGGCCAGAGAGTGGCCATCCATGGAAGGCAGCGTCAGGTCGGTCAGCAGCACCTCGATGGTCCCGTCCAGCGTGGTGGCAATGGCCAGCGCCTGTTCGGCCGATTCCGCCAGCAAGATATTCAAGCCATCCTTGCTCAAGGCGATCTCAATCAACTCCCGCACCGCCTCCTCATCCTCCACTACCAGGACGGTGGGGCGCCGCCGTACGGGGCCCTCCGGATTTACGGAAAGGCCGGATATCCGTTCCGTGTACAGCCGGCTTGCTTGTTTGTCTGGCTGCGTTCTCATGTCAAACCCCTACGCGCCACGATCAAGTCTGGTCTATTTCGTCCTGCCTACGGGCGACGGGCCCGGTGGCGCCTGGGTCTGGCGCAAATACCCGGAGACGACGACCAGGTCTACCCTTCTGTTCATTCTTCTTCCTTCTTCAAGGCGATTGCTGGCGACCGGCCGGTATTCGGAGTATCCCGCCACCGCCACGTGTTTGGGATCAAAGTTGTATTGGTCAATCAGAAACGCGACTACCTCGGTCGCCCTCGCGGTCGACAATTCCCAGTTGGATCTGAACCGCGAGCTGCGAATCGGCACGTTGTCGGTATGGCCCTCCACTCGCATCTCGTAACCGCGCGCGGCCAGCACCTCGGCGATTCGCCCCAGCGTTTTCTTGGCTCCCGGCAGCAGCGCGGTATCGCCGCTCTTGAAGAAACCGACCTCGCGCAGGCTCACCACCAGCCCATCCGGTTCGATACGCATGTCTACTTCATGTTTGACCAGTTCCTGTCCCAACACCTTCTCCAATTCGACGCGAAGCTCTTCCAGGTTGACTCCGCCTCCGGCGGGCGGCTTCGGGGTGTCCTTCGCCAGCTTGGTATTGAGGCCGTCCAATGCGCCGGGCGGCAGCGGGCCCGAGAAGACGCCCAGCGTCCGGAATGCGTTCTGGATGGCGGCGGCAATGCGCTGGATCTTCTTGCTGTCGATATTGGTCGAAGCGTACAGGACCACGAAAAACGCGAAGAGCAGGGTGATAAAGTCGGCGTACGAGATCAGCCAGCGCTCGTGGCTTACCCTGCCGCCATCGTCTCCCGATCTCCTGCGCCGGCTCATTTACTCTCCTTCGCGTCCAGCCTGTCCATCCTGTCCAAATTCCTTCTGTAGCCGCCCGTATTTTGTTTTTGCTCGTGTTCGCTCAGGAAGCTGAGGAGTTTCGTTTCCAGCGTTCGGGGATTGATGCCTTCCAGAATGGAAACCACTCCTTCCAGCGTCATCTCCTGCAGTAGCTGTTCTTCCCGCATGCGGATCTTCAGTTTTCCGGCGGCCGGCAGGAACAGCAGGTTGGCCGAGCCCACGCCGTAGATCGTGGCCACGAACGCCACCGCGATTCCTTTTCCCACCTCATTCATGTTGTCCAGGTGCTGCATCACCTGAATGAGTCCCAGCACCGCGCCGATGATCCCGATCGTGGGAGCGAATCCGCCGGCCGATTCGAAGACGCGCGGGATGTAGTCATCGCGCTCGGCTTTGTTGTCCAGCTCCAGCTCCATGAGTTTTCGCAGCTCATGCGGCTCGGTACCATCCACCGCCAGGGTGAGAAGTTTTTTCAAATAAGGATCGTCGATCTCGTTCAATTCCGCGTCCAGAGAGACCAGCCCCTGTCTGCGGGCTTTCATGGCGTAGCCAACCAGGTCGGCGATCTTCTGCGCCGAATCCGGTCTCCGGCGGAAGAAAATGTGCCCGAAGCACCGGAACGCCTTCCACACCACCGGCAGAGGGAACTGGACCATCACCGCACCTACGGTGCCGCCGAAGACGATCATGGCCGCCGTGGGCTGAATGATTTGGGCCAGCTTGCCGCCTTCCAGCAACAACCCGACCACGATTCCGGCAATCGCTAAGATGATTCCTACGAAGGTGCTCTTATCCACGCCCGCCCCCTTGTGAGGATTCCCCATCTTCATCGCCTGCTTCTGCTGGCACGCTCAGGGTCGAGCCATCGGCGGCTGGCAGCGAAAGGCCGGCCAGCAGAGCGCGCCGGAAGGTTACGACTTCGCTGATGATTTGTTCGACCGTTTCCTTGACGACAACCTTCTCGCCGCTGATCAGCGTAATTACGCTGTCGGGAGCGCTCTCCACCCACTTAATCAGGTCCGAGTTGATCGCCAGGGGCTGATTGTTCAGACGCGTCAGTCGTATCACGGTGCACATCCCGGAGCAGGCATGCCACTCCTACGCGTCATCTTCTATCGGCAGCTTGTGGTCAATCCATTAGTGCTACGACCACCGTTACGCACATTAAATAAAGACGAGTTTTCGGCCGGGCAGCCGGTAAAACGGCGGGAATTCCCGAAATGAACGCTGTACCGGAGTGCCGGCCCGCGGCGGTAACTGCAACAACGGCGCTGCTTTCCGCCTGTTCGGGAGATGGTCCCCGGAAGGTCATACCCAGATCCGGGTTACCATCCCTCGTTTGGGGGATGGGGGCCTAGATTTCATGTTGCGGGCTAAAGTTGCGGTGGGAACTGCCGATATGTAGGAGCGTCACAAGAATACCACCTGCCCCGCGTGGCGGTTCGTGATCTAAAAAGACGCGCATGGTCTGGTGCAGGCGGAATGTGAACAAAGGAGCTTCTCACTATGGCACTCAGCATCCTGAATAACATTTCCGCGTTGACAGCGCAGAATCAGCTGTCGCTGACTCAGGCTGGCCTGAACAAGGCGCTGACTCAGCTGTCCTCCGGATCAAAAATCAACTCGGGCGCCGACGATGCCGCCGGCCTGTCTCTTGCCAATGGCTTGCAGGCCAACATCGCCGCCCTTACGCAGTCTGCTCAGAACGCCACCAACGGCGTCGGCCTGTTGCAGACGGCCGATGGCGCTTATTCGCAGGTAACTACCCTGCTCAACCGCGCTGTCACGCTAGCCACTGAGGCCTCCAACGGCGGCTTGACTGGTGCTCAGGCAACCGCAATCGAAACCGAGTATACGTCGATCCAGAACGAAATCGACAAGATCGGCTCAACCACCAACTTCAACGGTTCGAACATTTTCGGCGGTCAGGATATGACCACCTGGACGGGCACGTCATCCACCGTTGCCGGCGGCGGATATTCCGGTGAGCCGGCGGCAAAGTCTCGATTTATGACAGCAAGACGGGTGGCACCTTCGTTTACACCTTCGACGGTACGAAGACGGTCGCCAACTTCAATACCGCTGTCGCTGCTGCGGCCACCGGCGGCACGCTGTCGGCCGGCGTCTCTGGCAGCATCGTTGCCGGTCAGGAAGTAATCAAGACCACCACGGGCGGCGACACCCTCAGCGTGGCGGTTTCCGGCACAGCCGAGTTTGGCCAGATCAACCCGGGAGCGGGCGGCGCTTCCAACAACTCCACTGTCTACCTGAGTGATGGCACGAACTCGGGCTCGCAGACGATTACGAGCACCGTCAACTCGCTCTCCAGCGCAAACCTCGGCCTGGGACTGGATCTCAGCTCCAGCACCGCCAATGCGCAAGCCGAGTTGCACAACATCAACACCGCGATCGCCTCAGTTGCCGCCTACCGCGGCAACGTTGGCGCCAGCATTAACCGGCTGAACGCAGCCACCAACGTCATGAACAGCCAGGTGCAGAACCTGACCAGCGCCGAAAGCGGCGTCACCGATGCCGATGTCGCCTCGACCGTGGCCAACATGACCAAGTACAACGTGCTGGAGTCCACCGGCATGGCCGCCCTGCAGCAAGCCAACCAGGCTTCGCAGGCCGTCCTGAAGCTGCTCCAGTAAACCCTCTCTCTAACGCGGTGAGACCTTCGGGTCTCACCGCAGTATTTCAATGACTTACAGTTCGGTACCCCAACCTTCAGGCAGGCGCAGTCGGGCCCCAACGAAGGGAGTCAGCAAACGTCATGAGTTCCAGCTCTTCCGCGCTAAGTTCTCTGTTGGGCACTTCGTCTTCGTCGACCGACCTGAGCTCGATTCTGCAGGCCATCTATGGGAACTCCAGTGTCGGCATCGATGTCGATTCGGCGGTCAGTGCGGCCGTTTACGCCGCCCGCGCTCCGGAGAGGCAGTGGCAGGTTCAGCAGACCCTGATCTCGAGCCAGCAGTCGGCACTCCAGGATCTGAATTCCGCGACTACCACCCTCGAGACTGATTTGACCAATCTCGACACCTACACCGGGACGATGACCTCGATGGCAGTGAACTCTTCGGATTCGAACATCGTGACCGGCCTGGCCGCCAATGGAACCGCCTCCGGAACCCATACCGTGGTAGTCAACAACCTGGCCGCTACCGGATCGTGGTACTCCAACCAGGTCTCCGGCGGATTGAGCGCGGGGCAATTCTCCGTTCAGGTAGGCACTGGCACGGCGGCGACGATTACCGTTACCGAAGGCGAAACCCTGAGCCAACTGGCCAGCAACATCCAAAGCCAGGTTTCCGGCCTGACCGCCAGCGTGGTCTCGGACTCGACCGGCTCGCGTCTGTCCATCGTCAGCAACGCTTCCGGCGCCGCCGGCAACATCACCATCACACCGATCACCGGTACCAGCGACGGCCAGCCCCTTCCTACTTTGAGCATCAGCAGTTCCGATAGCAGCAATACCGGCCTCAGCCTCACCGAAGCCGTGGCAGGACAGGATGCCTCCGTTACCGTCGATGGAATCCCGTTCTCCAGCGCAACCGATACGGTTACAGGAGCTTTGACCGGCATTACCCTGAATCTGGCGAGCGCTGCCAAGGGGACGCCTGTAACCCTCACCGTGTCTCCGAACACCAGCATCATTCTCGACGCCATCCAGTCGTTCGTGAACGATTACAACACGCTCATCGGCCAGATCAACACTCAGTATCAGGTCAGTACAGTCACCAATTCCGACGGTTCGACGAACAACTCCGAGGGAGTGCTGGCTGACGATAGCGTGGTTCGGGACTTCCAGAGCGCCATACTCGGCACCGCCAGCTATCAGGCTGCCGACAATACGACCCTGGCGACGCTGGGCATCAGCATGAACGACGACGGCACCCTGACCCTGGATACCCCAACGCTAGGCAACATGCTGCAAAACAACTTCAGCCAGGTTCAGAGTTTCTTCCAGGGCACCGCGGACAATGGTTTCGCCAACAGCCTGAACACGCAACTGTCCACCTTCACCGACGCGGCCAACGGCGCCTTTACCGTGGATCTTTCGAACCTGAGCAGCGAGAACACCGATCTGACGAACCAGATCAACGACTTTGAAGACAACTACATCGCCAACCAGCAAGCCTACTACCAGGCGGAATACAGCCAGGCGGAAGAGGCCCTGGAATCGTTGTCGCAGACGCAAAGCCAGCTCAATGCCTTGCTGAACAACAACAACAACAACAATTCAAACCGGATAATACCCCATGAACCCGAGACAACCCGAACTGAATTACCAGAACGCCGCCGTCGAAAGCGCGGGGCCGATCGGACTCGTCATCCTGCTTTACGACCGGCTGGTGATTGACCTGAAGGCGGCGGTGGAAGCTGTACGACATAACGATATCGAGGCGCGCTGCCAGGCCGCCAATCACGCCTTTCAGGTGCTCCAGCAGCTGGAGGGCTCGCTGGACATGACCAATGGCGGCGAGACGGCCCGCTCTCTCCTCAAGGTTTACTCCCATATGCGGGCCAAGCTGCTGGAAGCTCAAATTCGGCTCGACCCGGTGATCTTGACGCGGCAGCTCGATACGCTTCTGCAACTGCGCGAAGCCTGGAACCGGGCGGACTGTCCGACCGCCGCCGCGCCGGCTTCTGCCGAGGCTCCGCTGCCCGCCGATTCGGCGGCCGCCGAGGATCTTGCCGGGATACCCCCCGCGCTGTACGGCGGTGTGGGCGAAGAGCGTGCTACCTCTAGCTGGTCGGCCTGAGTTCAGCTCCCCCTCTGCCTCTCTTTCAGGCGCTCTACGGAGCGCCTATTTTTGTTCCCGGCTGGGTAAACGATTCCGGTTTTTAGGAAAAGATGCGGCCGCAGAAGGAAAAGCGGCAGCCTGGAGTGCCAATCACTTTGGCTCCGGGCTGCCGCTGTTTTACTTGAGGTAATCCAGCAGCGACTGTGGCAGCACGCGCGCCGCCGCCGCCAGGGCGGCTTGGTTGGCAAGCTGCGCCTGCGCAAACTGCAGGGTGACCGAGACCATATCAACGCCGACCAGACTATTCTCTTCCGTCGCCAGATTTGTGGTCTCCTGCTGCAGGGCCGTCTGTTGCGACGTGAGCTGGCTCTCACTGTTGCCGTAGATAACCCGCTGCTGGCCCAGATTGCTGATGGCGGCACTGATGTTGTTGGTTGCAGTGCCGATATCGGTCGAGCTGCCACTTTGCAGGGCTGTTACCAGTCCCTGCAGCGATCCAAGCACGCTGGTGGCCGCGGTGGGACCCTGAAAGAGCTGGCTCCCGGGAACGTTCATGACGACGCTGAGGCCTTCGCCAACCCCTACCTCGTTGGTGTCGCCGCTGCCGTTGTACAGATACCCCGTGGGATCGGACGCGTCGGCGGTGAAGGGAACGGTTGTGCTTTTGGTACCGGCAAAGAGGTAGACGCCGTGGAACGACGTGTTGGCCGCGGCTACCACGCTTTGCACGATGCCCTGCACCTCTTGCAATATGGCTTGCTGGTTCTCGCTGTTGGTGGTTCCGGTGGCCGCCTCGGTGCCGAGCGTAACCGCCTGGGTCAACTGGGTGACCACGCCGCTGAGCGCGCTGTCGGCGGTCTGCACCATGCTGAGCACGGTGCTGACGTTGGACGTATACTGGTCCACCGCGCTGGACATGGTCTGGTTTTCGACCTCGCGGGCGGCCGCTGTCGGGTCGTCGGAAGGTACATTCACCCGTTTTCCGGTGGACATCTCCGTCAGCGCCGTCTGCTCCTGCTGCTGCGTTTGGTTTATGGAGGCCAAGATGTCCGGCGTTATGTTTGGATTTACGCGCATATTAATAACTCATATTCCCGGTATCCATGTTGAGAACGACCGACATCAGTTGATCGATGGTGGTCACAACACGGGCCGAGGCCTCATAGGCTTGTTGATACTTCAGCATATTGGTTGTTTCTTCATCGATCGAAACGCCGGAGATACTCGAGCGCTGATCGTTGAGCAATTGCAGCGTCTGCGCGGCGGCATCCGACTGCGCTTGCGCATTGGCGGAGATGGTCCCCACCTGGGCAACCATGTTGGAATAGCTCGTGGTCGCGCCCTGCCCGGAATACAGCTTGTTCTGCAGAGCCATCCACGACGTCAGGTTGCCGTTGCTTCCCGGCGTACCATCCGAGCTGGCC
This sequence comes from uncultured Acidobacteriota bacterium, assembly GCA_963791145.1. Lineage (GTDB taxonomy): Bacteria > Acidobacteriota > Terriglobia > Terriglobales > Acidobacteriaceae > CAWBRT01. Next base: position 236,140 of record CAWBRT010000015.1, read on the forward strand.
GCTATCTTGGAAACATCGCTGAACGCCAGTCCCAGTTGCAGAGCTACCCCGGAGCTATAAAATCCCAGGGCCGTGCTGTCGCTGGTTATGCTGAAGCGGGTGCTGGCGTTGCCGCTGATCGACAGGTGAGCACCGTTAGAGTCGTTCACCACCGTCGCCGTCACCCCAAGACTCTGGCCATTGATGTAGGAAGCAAGATCGCTCAGGTCGTTGATACCGCTGCTGCCGCCCACGGCGATGGCCGTCGAGGTGCCGGAGGGCGATTGCAGGGTGAAAGTGCCAGCAGTCAAGGCCGTGGTGGCGCTTGCCACCGAGCCCGAATTCCAGGTCGGAGTGTCCGGCAAGCTGAAGAAATCCGCGCCCGCCGCACCGTTCAGATCGGAGCCTCCCAAACTGACGGAGTTGACGCTGGTGGCAAACGTGCTCGCCAGCGTGTCCAGTTGGTTGAGCAAACCGGGAATCACCTGGTCGCGCATCTGTATCGCCCCGCCCAGCGAGCCGCCGCTGATGGTCGAGGTGATGTCCTGCCCCTGCGCCATGACGTGCTGCATCCCGTCGCTGCCCGTGGCGGTTGATAGTGCGAAACTTTGTCCGCCCACCACCAGAGGCAGCCCATTGGCAGTGGTCAGCGTAATTCCCTGCTCGGTCTGGATCACCGAAACACCCGTCAGGGCGGACAGCTTCCCTACCAGCGTGTTGAGCTGATCCACCAGCGCGCCAGAGTTCATTCCGCCGTTCGCCGCACCGATCTGTCCGTTCACGGTAGCGATCTGTTGCGTAAGCTGGTTGATCTGCGACACATCCTGGGTGACTGTCTGGTCCATGCTCGTCTGGATTTGGTCCAGCCCGGAGGCAGTGCTCTGGAAAGCGTAGGCGAGGTTCTGTCCAGCCTGCATGACGCCCTGGCGCAATGTCGTGTCCGACGGACTGGCCGATAGAGCCGAGATGCTGTTGAAGTAAGCAGACATCTCGCTTCCGATATCTTGCCCGGAAGTGGTATACAGCGGCTCAATCAGCTGGGCCGCATTGGTTTGCGTGTCGGCGCTGTTTTGCTGCGCCGTCTCTTCCTGGATTTGCAGCTCCAGCACCTGGTCGCGGATGCTCTGGTACTGCTGGATGGTGACTCCACCCCCGGCTCCCTGCGTCCAGCCATTCGGTGGAGGCACCGCAGCCAGAACCGCCTCCTGGCGGGAGTAGCCCGGCGTGTTTACGTTGGCGACGTTGTTGGCGGAAGCTTGCAGCGCACCCTGTTGCACCTGGAGCGCTTGCACGGCGATCGAGAGTGAGGCATTCAGGCCCGGCATGACATCAAACCTCGCAAGACCACGTGCGGTAAAGTTCCGTCGACGAACTTCCTTCGAAGTTGCCGGTGCAGCTCCGGCTAACCGCCAGCGACAGCTCCACCGATCGCCTCACCCGGCTCAGCAGGGCCGCATGGCGCCGGTTCAGGGCTGCCAGTTTCCGGTGCATGGAATGAATCTCGCCGGCCAGCTTATCCGCTCCTCCGGCGACAGGGGGTAATGCAAAAGCGTCGCGCAGCGGGGCTGAGCCGTTGAGCATCTCCTGCAAGCGCGCGGCGAGAGCCTCCTGCCGGGATACTGCTTCCCGCAATCCGGGCAGGGAATTGGCGGTCAGGCCGCTGGTAGCCTCCTCGGTGGCGGCGCACAGGTCGCGCAGCACAGCCAAGTATTGCTCTTCCAAACGCCGCTCAGGGGTAACAGGTTGCACGCGCGATATCCAGTTCCGGGCTTTTCCCGGTCCCCGGAAAATGAGCTGATTCCGGGACAGCCGCAATGCCGCGCGTGGGGGCCTTCGCCACGCCGGCCAAGGTCACGAGTGGTACCGGTCGGCGAAGGTTGCGCGGTCTCAATTCAGGGTTAGTTCCCGTACTCCTGCAACATGGCATCGGCGATCTTATCGGGCTCGAGTTTGTACTGCCCCTTCTCAATCGCCTGCCGCAGAGCATCCACTCGATCCTGCCGGATCGGGGGTGTCTCCATGGCTTGGCTAGCCAGAGAACTGACTGCGACCGTATCGGAGGACAACGTGGTCCGGTCCTGCGATACACCCAGGCTGGTCGCCTGGCTGTCGCTGGAAACTTTCTTCGTGTCCTTCTCGGCGGCAATCTGTCCTGCCACTAGTCCGCTCAAGTTAACTCGCATCATGCACCCGTGCCCTTTCCGTGGTCATGCTATCGGCACTCTCCCGACAGAACTTTAATCAAAATCTCACCTAAATTTACTTCTTTTGGGCTAAGTTATTGACCCGAGCCCACATCCCCTTGCGCGTTTTTTTCTGCTCCGGAACCCCCAGGCTGAGGCAGTTCATTCATCGGTTGGGGCGAGGTCGCTGGATCCTGAGCTTCCCCGGCAGCCCGGCTGTAGTGCTGCCGGATCATCTTGGCAATTCCAAGTCCACCGGCTTTCGCCAAGGCCTTGCCAAGTTCTTGCATACCAAGGCTTTCCCACTGATCATGTCCCGGGTCTTGATGCTCTTCCTCACTCCCCGGAACGTTGGAAAACGAGTGCTGAGCCTGACTCAACCATTGCCCCAGCAGAATCGCCTCAAACTCCGTGGCGGCCTTGTCCAGCTTCTGCTGGTCCATCTTGCCCGACTGGGTCGTCTTTACCAACTCCGCCTCGCGCACCTGCATTGTGCTCGGGGTATAGCTCGAAAGTGGTATTCCGGCTAGCTCGGGCATTACAAGACCTCCAATTCGGCTTGCAATCCGCCTGCCGCTTTGATCGCCTGCAGAATGGCTACGATATCGCGAGCCGTCGCCCCGATGGAGTGCAGCCCGTTGATCAGGTCCTCGACGTTGGCGCCCTCGCCCAGTTTGATCCTCTTGGCCGGAGCCTCCGTGGCGCGCACCGCCGTATCCGGCGTCACCACCGTTTGCCCGGTCTTCGAAAACGGCATCGGCTGGGAAACGTTAAACGTGGTCGTAACCTCGATGGACAGGTTGCCGTGCAGAACCGAAACGGCTGACAACTTCACGTCTCCGCCCATCACGATGGTCCCGGTGCGCTCGTTGACCACGACCTTGGCCGGAGGATGAACCTTGATGGCGAGGCTCTGCACGCGGGAGATAAGGGTCGGCAGTGAATTGATTCCCGAAGCGGCCACGTTGATATCAATGCGCCGGCTGTCGACCGCGCTGGCTACCGGCTTCTTGAAATCGTGGTTGATCTCGTCGGCGATCTCGCGCGCCGCCGTGAAATCAAGCTCGCGCAGCATCAGCGAAACGATTCCCATGCGTGCCAGATCGACCGCCGTATCGCGCTCCACGATGGCGCCACTCGGAATCCTGCCCACGGTGGCATGGTTCACCATCTTGACGTTGGAGCTGGCGCCGGCCATGTACCCGCCCAGGGTAAGCGGGCCCTGCGCGTTGGCATAGACCAGGCCGTCAGGGCCGTGCAGCGCCGTCATCAGCAGCACTCCGCCTTCCAGGCTCTTGGCATCGCCGATGGAGGCAACCGCCACGTCGACTGTCATCCCTGGACGCGCAAACGCAGGCAGCGAGGCGGTCACGAATACGGCCGCCACATTGTTGGTACGGATCTGCGTGGGATTGATCTGCACGCCCATGCGCCGCATGGCGTTGGCCAGCGATTGCGTCGAGAAAACAGTCTGGTTGCTGTCGCCGGTGCGGTTCAGGCCTACAACGATTCCGTAGCCGACCAGTTGGTTGTCGCGCACCCCGGCGATGGTCGTCAGGTCCCGGATCAAAACCATCCGGTCGTTTTCCTTGCCGGCGGCCGGCGCCGCCAGCAGCAAAGCCAGGCAAAAAAGCGCAAACGGGCGCGCCAGCCGGCAACCCCCGTTTGCGACGCGGTTGCGGTCGAGAGAGCCCGCGGTAGCAAAACGGAATCGGATTAAACTCGCGCCATGCATAGGTCAGAATCCAAAAATCTTCAGCAGGAACCGCGTCACCGGATTGGGCGGCCGTGTGCTGTCGGAGATGATGCCCTTGCCCTTCAGCTCGATCTCCAGGTTGCCCAATTGGCTGGAAACCACCGAATTGTCGTTGGCGATGTCGTTAGGGCGAACCACGCCGCGCACGATCATGGTTTCGTTTTCCTTGCTCATGTAGATCTGCCGCTGCGCCTCGACCACCAGGTTGCCGTTGGGCAGAACGGCGATTACCTGCCCGGTCAGGTTGCTCACCAGGCTGGAGTTGTTCGCCGTCGTTCCCGTGCCCTTCAACTGTGTTGACGAGTTGGCGGCGAGCAGTGGATTGACTCCCTTGGTTTTCAGATCGCCGGGCAGACCGGTAATGCCGGATTGCGTCTGAAAATCGCGCTGGCTGGTTACGTTGCCATTGGCCGTGGCTGTGGTTGTCACCGCCACGCGGATAATGATGATATCGTTCAGCGCCCGCGCCTTGTAATCGGACGAGAGGTCCCCGAAGTAATTGTCAGGCGCCCACAGGCTGCCCAGAGTGCGCGTATCCTGCGGCGGAGCGCTTTGCTGCTGCAAGCGGGTGACGTAGTCGGCCCGCAGCCGCTGCGAATCGGATGCAGGCGACTTGCTGTTCTTCTTGGGCAGCAATGCCTGCGATGCCGGCGGCCACAACAGCGCGATCAAAACAGCTACCGTGAAACACCACTTTGCCGAAGCCATGTTCGACGTGACCTCACATCCCGAGCTTCAAAAGCTTCGGGCTGACAACTTCCGCCACATAATTTTTCTTGCGGTCGGCGCTCATCACCCGTATCCGGGCGCCGACGCCGCCGTCCTGCAGGCAGATCACCGGCAACTCCATCCGCATCCGCTCGCCTTCGATCACCAGGGTAGCCGCTTCGCCCCGCCGCACCACAGCCGGCTCGGCGGGATGGGAAGCCTGCACCGCGGGTCGCAAATTGACTGCGCTGCTCGTTATCCCGGACGGCAGATTGCTGTTCCGCAAAGCCTCCGCCGCCGCCGCCGCATCCGGCCATTTCAGCGCGACATAAAAAGGAATGCACTGCCCGCTTTTGCGGCAGCGCATCAGTACCATCGCCTGGCTGTTACCCCATAAATCCGCCCGCATAGCCATCAACTCCGGATTCTCTTGGGTGGCGACCACCTGCGACAGGAACCCAACCTGCTGTGCGCTGACGGGCATTCCGGCTTCCCCGGCCGCCGCCGCCACTTGCGGAGCGGTAATGGCGACCGTCGCCGCGCGCAAGCACGGAGCGCCCGTGCTTGCCAACCCGATGAATACGCTTACAACCGACAGCCATCGCATGCGGATCACCCCAGGAATTACTGGCTCAGCTGGTTCACCTGCTGGAACATCTCATCGGCCGCTTTGACTACGCGCGAGTTCGCCTCGTAGGAGCGCTGCGCCAGGATCATCTGGATGAACTCGTCGACCACATTGACGTTCGACTGCTCCAGTTGGCCTTGCAGCAGCGTGCCCAATCCCTCGGCTCCCCCCGGATTGCCGGTGATCGGGTCGCCCGAGGCGGTGGTTGCCAGGTACAGGTTGTTGCCGATGCTGTTGAGTCCGCCGGGATTGACGAACATGGCGAGCTGAATCTGCCCGATCTGCTGGTTCTGCGTCTGCCCGGGCTGCGTGATGGAAACCGTGCCATCGGAACCGATCGTGACTGCCGTGGCCGTCGACGGGATGGTAATGGCCGGAGTCAGTGGATTGCCGTCGGCTGTCACCATGTTTCCCTGCGAATCCGTATGGAAACTGCCGGAGCGCGTGTAGGCGATCTGCCCGTTGGTCAGCGTGATCTGGAAGAAGCCCTGTCCCTGGATGGCCAGGTCCAACTGGTTGTTGGTGGTGGTGAAGTCGCCTTGCGTCTGGATGATCTCCGACGCTCCCGGGCGCGTTCCCAGGCCGACCTGCAGTCCGGCGACTTGCGTTGTCTGCTGCGTCGAAGCCGAGCCGGGCGATACCATGTTCTGGTAGAGCAGGTCCGAAAACTGCACCCGGCGCCGCTGGAAACCAGCGGTGCTGGAGTTCGACAGGTTGTTGGCGATATTGTCGAGATTCAGTTGTTGAGCCGTCATCCCGCTGGCGGCGGTATAAAGAGAACGAAACATTTTCTACTCCTTTATGAACCCGTCTGCGGCAAGTCCTGGGTCGCGGTCTTATCCATCTGCGAGTAAAACATCGAGAGCGCGTGCCGCATCATCTCCGCGGTGCGCTGTATGCCGATCAAATTGACGACACTGGTAACCGGATTGACGTTGGAGGCTTCCAGTTTTCCCTGGTGGACTCTCGCTTTGGTGGCTGGCTGCTCGTCGGCCGGCGGGGCCGAATAATAGGTCTTGCCCACCGTCTGCAGGTTCGCGGTCGGAGCAAAATCGACAAGCTTCAGCTTGCCGACGACAGCTCCATTGGTGGAAACCGTGCCGTCCGGGCTGACCGAGAGTGGTCCGCTGCCGACCACCGGAATGATCCCCTGCTCGCCCATCACCGGATCGCCCTCCTGAGTTACCAATTGTCCCTGGGTCGAGACCTTGAACTGCCCATTACGGGTGAAGAAGCGTCCGCTCGGCGTCTGTACCACGAAAAAGCCGGAACCCTCGATTCCGAAATCGAGATCGTTGCCGGTCTTCTCCAGCGGACCCTGGGAAAGATCCAGCCGCGTCCCGCTCAACACGCCGTAGTCGTTAGTGGCCTGGTTGAGCTCCGACATCGGCCGTCCGGACGCGTTCGCCATAGCGGAGCGGAAGACGTTGTACTGGGCCCGGTAACCTGATGTGCTTGCATTAGCCAGATTATTTGCCACCGTATCCAATGCCTGTGTCCTCGACATGAGCGCGCTACACGCCGCATAGAATCCACTTTCCATAGGGGGGTCCTCGCTGTCGTATGTTGCACGACGAATGCCACTTCGCCCGCGAGACAGGCCCTGTATGCCATTGAAAAAGAGCCTGTCCGGCAGATGGAAATGAGAAGCCCATTAGATAGGTCTTAACCAGGCGGAAATCCGCCCCTTGGGTCAGGGGCAAAGATGAGGAAGGGGATCAGCTTAAGGCAGGCTGCCGCCTTCTGCACTACGCTGGTGGGCTGCCGCCACCAGACGCGCCAGGGCCGGACGGCCCTCTCCCTGATTCTCGCGGTAGCGGATGCTTTGCGTTACGAAATAAGGAAGCTGCCACGCCTCGGCCAGCGCGCAGCCCACTTCGACCCGGTCTCTGCAGTCCATTCCCGGCAGGCGCCAGCCCAGCAGGACCGGCAGGCTCCCGATATCATGCAGCAATCCGGCAAGATAGGCTCTTTCGGTATCGACTCCGCGAACGCTGCGCGCTATCTGCTCCGTCCAGAACGCCACCAGCCGCGAATGCTTCCACAGCTCCGTCAGCGCCGCCCGGTCCCCCCAGAGGGAGGACTGTTTCAGCGCCGGCGTGGCCAGCAGCAGCGAGGAGTGGCCGAGATGCACAATGCAATCCTGGATCCGGCAGGGGGTGTCGACAAAGCGGTTAAAGTCGGCCCCTACCAGCCGCAGTGTCTGGATGGTGAGACCCAGATCGCTGCGAATCAGTTCGGAGAGGGCGTGCAGATCGGGCGCCAGCTCGCGCAGCATCAGCTCGAGCCGCACCAGGGAACCCGGCATCGCCGGCACCACCGGAAGGCCGCTGTGGAAGATCCTGGCGGTTTGGCCGGCTATGGGACCGGCGGGTAACGGTCTTGCGCCCGTTGCGCCGATGGCCTCGCCTTCACCGGGTCTGATGGGCCAAACCGGGTTGAGATTCTCGCTCCCTTGCGGTTGCATGACTCTGCCTTTGAGCTATCTATCGGCAGGTCGCGCATGCAACTTAACTAAGGCGGGAACTAAAACTTGCGGGCTGGCGGTCGCTTCACCCGGCCAGGGGCCAAGCGCCGTTTTGTGCTCTACGGGCGAGTTCCTGCCCGCTGGCCGGTTGGCTTCTACCCCACGGGCACTCGAAACAGCAGGTCGATCTGGCGGCGGCCACCCTGCAGTCGCGCCCAGACGTAGTCGCGGCAGTATCCGAACTTGGCTTCGTCGGCGCCCGTCTGAACAGCGTAGTTCCGCACGATTCTCGCCATCTCGGCGATCGAAGCAGGCTTATCAAAGATCGCTTCTTCGTGTTGCTGCTCCGCGGCCATATTGTGCAAGTGTTGCAGGTAATCTGTCGCCGTAATGAAGCAGGGGGCCGTGGCGATGCCGGTCACGCGCTCGATGGCGCTCAGAATGCGATGCTCGACCCCGTTCACGAATCCGACCAGCAGCTTGTTTGCCTTCTCCCCGAAGTGCACCGGCAGCAGCGAGTAGATCTCCAGCAGAGGATAGGGAATCCGTACCTGCACATCGACGAACCTGGCGCCGAGGTCGAACACCGGGACGCCCCATTGGCTGGCCACCGCAGCCGTGATCTGCTCTTCGGTGGCGAACCCTTTTTCCATGAAAATGTCGCCGATCCTCCGCCCCGTGCCGCGGTGCGCCGAGAGAGCGGACTTGAGCTGTTCGGAATTGATCTGGCCCCGTTCCAGCAAGGTCAACCCCAGCGGTATGCGGGAGCGGTGCCGCTGGGTTTTGGGTTTCGCGCCGAGGATGAGCGCCCGGACGTGTGTCTTGATCGCCTCCTCGAAACAGTCGGGACTGCAGTACCAGTTGCCGTCAAGGATGGCGCCATTGTGGCTGCGCGCGATAAACCCGTGCAGCACGCTGACCGATTTGCAGGCCGGGTTCGCGCAGCGCGGCATCAGGCCCCGCATAGTCGTCAGAACGTTGGAGGCCAGCTTGGGAAATGCCGGAAGTGTGAACACGCTCATCTGGTTCGTTCTCCCATTTAATTCACCATCGAGGATCTCACCGCCTGCGGAATTTCCGTGACTCGCAGGCCGTAATTTCCGTCCACGATCACCGCTTCGCCGCGGGCGATCACTCTGCCGTCAAGCAGCAATTCGACCGGTTCGTCCACCTGCTTGTCCAGTTCGATGACCGATCCGGCGGACAGATCCAGGATCTCGCGCAGCGAGAGCTGGCGCTGGCCGAAACGGAGGGTAACGTTGAGCTCGACATCCATGATGAGGCTCAGTTGCGCCTCGTCGAAAGTCGTCTTCCCTGTCGGCACCGGCTGGAACACACTACTGGCGGCCGCCGCAACTTCTTTCAGCGTTGGCGCTGAAGCCGGCTCGCTCTTGGCGGGCGGCGCGGGTGGAGCGGGCGGCTTGGCCAGAGACTCGACTAAGGCGGCGGTAAACGAGATCGTAATGCCCGGCCGGGCATTGCCGCCTTCCTGAACCTGCAAGCTGCCGCTGGTTGCTCCCGGCTCCGCAGGTTCGGTGCTGATGTTCACCTGCACGCCGGTTGCTCCGCGTTCCGAGCCCAGGGTGCCGGCGCACTGTTTCAGCGCCGCGCGCACCGCCTCGAGCAACGCTTCGGAGCGTTCGTCGTTGAAATCCTGGACTGCGGTCTCCGCCGCCTCTCCCAGAATCTGCGCCGCGATCAGGGCCGCTAACTCGTTCGCAAGCTGCAGCGTGGCCGCGCCTTCGACGCCCCCTTCGAACTCAACCTTGTAACAAACGGGTTCGGAGGCAGCGGCCGGACCGGCCTTGCCCTCTGCCGGGCTCGTTGCCGCATCCTGTGGCTGCGCCGCTTCGGCCTGGCCCTCCGCCGGACTCGCTGTCGCATCCTGTGGCTGCGCCGTTTCGGCTTGGCCCTCCGCCGGACTCGCTGCCGCATCCTGTGGCTCCGCCGTTTCGGCTTGGCCCTCCGCCGGACTCGCTGTCGCGTCCTGTGGCTGCGCCGCTTCGGCTTTGCCCTCTGCCGGACTCGCTGTCGCGTCCTGTGGCTGCGCCGTTTCGGCTTTGCCCTCCGCCGGACTCGCTGCCGCATCCTGTGGCTGCGCCGTTTCGGCTTTGCCCTCGACCGGACTCGCTGTCGCATCCTGTGGTTGCGCCGCTTCGGCTTTGCCCTCCGCCGGACTCGCTGTCGCATCCTGTGGTTGCGCCGTTTCGGATGAGGGCGCGACTTTCCATTCGGAGCCCGTGAATTGTGAAAATACATCGCCTAGCGCCGGTGCCAGCGCGGTCAGAAATGGTTTCAATGCTTCCGCTTCGTTGTTCATGCGCTTTGTCCCTGCTCGTCGGGTTCTGGTTGAACTTCTTGAAGTAGTTGTGCCGCCCGCTTATTGCCGTTGCGAACCGGCGCGGCGTCGTACATTATGCGTTCGCCGAGCAGCAGTGATGCGGGCTGCGTTACCGGGACCTTCAGCGGCAGAACGTCGCCGGCCTTGAGCGAAAGCAGGTCGCGCACTTTCACTCGCAACTGCGAGATGCCCACCGTCATGTCGAAATCGCAATGCATGAGTCGTTGGCGAAGGTCCGGGCCCGGCAGATAACGTACGCGCGACTTGCGATAATCTTTGTCGTTCGGAGCCTTGCGCAGAAGCTGGTTGGCGAATGCCCCCGGGAACAGCAGGTGCAGCGCGCCGTTGGTTTGCGCCATGGCGATCTCGAACGTCATCAGCAAGACCCTTTCCGTTGGCGGCAACGCTGTCTGCACCTGGGCCACTTTCTGGCAGCGGTCGAGATTGATCTCGACCTCGAGTGCCTCCCAGGTTGACTGCAGTTGGTTGCAAACGATCCGGGTGACTCCCGCCACGATGTCTTCGTCGATCTCGGTCAATTCCTTGGGGGTGGCCATGGGCGTTCCAACGCCGCCCAGGAGAACGTCGATGATCGGAAAAATCAGCGAAGTGTCGATTTGCAGCAGGCCCGAGACCTGCATCGGCTGCAAGTGGAAGGGAAACAGATAGCTTCCATCCGGGATTCCGCGAACATATTCCCGATAGGTAAGCTGCTCCAGGGATGACAGTGCCATGCTGAAGGTGACCCGCAGGTATGCTCCCAGCGAGTGGGCCACGTTGCGGGCGAAGCTTTCATGCAGGGCGCTGATGGCGCGCGCGTGCTCGTTGGAAAGCTGGCTGGCCGTGCGGAAGTTGCACGTCTGCACCATCTTCTGCGGTTCCAGGGGCACGGCTGCGTTGCCCCGCCGCGTTGCATTTACAATCGCATCAATTTCGGACTGACTGAGGACTCTCTCCATGGACTAGAACCTCTTCGCCCGGGTGCGCGTCGTTTTCTCCTGCTCGCCCGCCGGACGCATCGCCGCCCGTAGCTTGCTCATTGCGAGTGAATGCAGTTGCGATACCCGCGACTCGGCCACCTTCAACACGGCGGCGATTTCCTTCATCGTCAGCTCTTCCCGGTAGTAGAGCGAAATGACCATCTGCTCGCGCTCGGGGAGTTCCGCGATCGCCCTGACGAGCTGTTGCTTGAGTTCGCCCTGCAGGCAGAGGTCAAAGGGATTGTCATCCCCGCGGCTCGGAGCCGACTCGATAACATCGTGATTCTCCGAGCGGTCGTACGGCGCCGCAACCTGCTGCCCCACCAGGTCCAGTCCCTCGATCTGCGCCGAGAACTTGCGGAAGCGCTCCAGGCTGATTCCGATTTCGTCGGCGATCTCCTGCTCGTTGGGCTTGCGTCCCAGCTTGGCTTCCAGCCGGGTGGCGGCCTCGTCGATCTGCCGCCCCTTCTTGCGCAGCGGACGCGAGGCCCAATCCATCTCCCGCAGGCTGTCGAGGATCGCCCCGCGAATGCGAAACTTGGCGAAGGTGGTGAACTGCACCCGCTTGGAGCTGTCGTAGTTGCGAAACGCCGCCAGCAGCCCCAGGACGCCGGCGTTCACCAGGTCCTCCAGCGGCACGTGCTGGGGCAATCGATCGCGAATGCGAGCCGCGATGTAGTACACCTGCGGTAGCTCTTCCATGACGAGACGATTGCGCTCGTCTATCTGCTCGCTCAGTTGCTCGCTCCTGCTGTATGCTGCCTCGGCTGGTGTCATATCCACCTCAAACTCTTGAAACCACTCTTCCATCCCGGCAAATGCAACTGCGGCGTTTGCCGGGGCCTAGCGAACCAGACCCACCGATTGCACCGGGATCACCGGCGGAATTTCGTTGGGCGCAACCACCACGATCTTCGGGAGAAACGGCTCCAGTAACCGCCGCAGGAAGTACCTTCCCGGCGACGTGCACAACAAGACCGGCGGCGCCATCACCACCTGGTCTCCAAACATGTTGCGAAGTCCTTCCAGCACTTTTCGTGCCACCGAGAGCTGCAGCGCCCCGGAGGCCGCCATGGCCGGCTGCGCGCTGGCCGCGCGGTTGCACTCTTCCTCAATCTTGTTGTCCAGGGCCACCACCTTCAACTCGCCGCGCTCGTTCAGCAACGGACGAATCAGCGCCCGGCCCAGCGCATGCCGCACGCTTTCCACCAGTGCGATCGGGTTCTTGTTGATGGCGGCCGCTTCGATCAGCGTCTCCAGGATCAGCCCCAGGTCGCGGATGGAAACCTGCTCGCGCAGCAGCTGCTGCAGGACCTTCTGCGCCTCGCCCAGGGTCATCAGCTTGGGGATCAGTTCCTCGACCAGCTTCGGATGCGATTCGCTCAGCCGGTCGATCAGCCGCTTGGTCTCCTGGCGCGTCAGCAGCTCATGCGCGTTCTGCTTGATGATTTCTCCCAGATGAGTCGCCAGCACCGAGGTCGGATTGGCCACCGCGTAACCGGCGGCGATGGCCCGTGCCTGCTGATCGGGCACGATCCATTTGGCGGCCACGTTGAAGGCCGGCTCGCGCGTCTCCTCGCCGTCCAGTGGCGGCGGGTCGGCCTGCGAGCTGATGGCCAGCAGGCATTCGCGGCGCAGCTCCCAGCGGGCGATTTCCACCCCGCGCAGATAGACGACGTACTCGCGGTCCTTCAGCGACAGGTTGTCGGTGATATGGATCGATGGAACCAGGAAACCCAGCTGCGTCGCCAGGTGCTTGCGCAGGGCGCGCACCTTCAGTAGCAACTGTCCGCCCTGCTTGCTGTCGACCAGCGGAACCAGTCCCACGCCCACTTCCAGCATGAGTTCATCGAGCTTGAGCACGGCTTCCAGCGGATCGCCTGCGGGTGAGCCCTTCCCGGACGGAGCGCCGGCGGCTGTGCCTGTTCCGGGCGCCTCCACCACTGCAGTTTCCGCCTTCTTGCGGCTGGCGAAGAAGGCCAGCACCGCTGCGATCGCCAGGAATGACAGTTTTGGCAGACCGGGTATGAGGGTCATTGCCACGAGTACGCCGGCAGAGATCCAAATCGGCCGTCTTCCGAAGAGTTGTTTCTCCAGGTCGGTGCCCAGGGAAGTCTCGGAGCTGGCGCGCGTCAGAATCATGCCGCCGGCCACCGAGACCAGCAGCGACGGAATCATGGTCGCCAGGCCGTCGCCCACGGTCAGTACCGTGTAGGTCTTCAGCGCCTCCTGGAAAGGAACGCCCTGCTGGAACACTCCAATCAGGAAGCCGGCGATGATGTTGATGGCTGTAATAAGGATGGTGGCAATCGAGTCCCGCTGGTTGAAGCGGGCTGAGCCGTCCATGGCCCCGTAGAATTCGGCCTCGTGGGCAATCGCTTCGCGCCGTTTGCGAGCCTGGTCCTGGTCGATGAGGCCGGCATTGAGATCGGCGTCGATTGCCATCTGCTTGCCGGGCATGGCATCCAGGGTGAAGCGGGCCGTGACCTCGGCCGTGCGCACCGCGCCGTGGCTGACCACCAGGTACTGAATCGCGATCAAGGCCAGGAACAGCACGAAGCCCACCACGTAGTTGCCGCCCACCACGAAATGCCCAAAAGCTTCGATCACCGCACCCGCCGCGCTCGATCCTTCGTTGCCGTGCAGAAGAATGCGGCGGCTGCTGGCCAGGTTCAGCGACAGGCGGAACAGCGTCAGCAGGAGCAGCAGGCTGGGGAAGACCGAGAATTGCACCGGCTTGAGGATCTGAACCGAGGTAAGCAGTACCAGTACCGAGGCCGTTATGCTGAGCGCCAGCAGAATGTCGATCAGGAATGCCGGCATCGGCACAAGCATGACGAAGACCATGCAGACGGCGATGGTGGGTACCAGCCATTCCATCCCACCTCCACTGAAGAACGTCGCCAGTTTTCCCTTGGGCTTCATCTCTGCTCCCCGGTGACTTCAGGACCCATGGTCCGTCTCTGTTGTTCCCGCTGGCGGGCCTCCGCTTGCGCGCGGAAGACCATTACCAGAATTTCAGCGACGGCCGCATACAGCTTGGAAGGAATCGCCTGCCCCACCTCGACCGCGCGGTATAGGGCCTGCGCCAGTGGCCGGTTCTCCATGATGGGAATCCCCTCCCACCGCGCGATGTCCTTGATCTTCTGGGCCAGCAGGTCGCGGCCCTTGGCCACCACCACCGGCGCCTCCATATCCGTCTCGTAACGCAGCGCCACCGCGAAGTGGATCGGGTTGGTGATCACCACCGTGGCGGTCGCGGCGGCTTTCAGTTGGTGCTTTCGCCTGAGCTCGCGCTGCAGCATGCGCACCCGCCCCTTGATGGTCGGGTTGCCGTCGGTGTCCTTCATCTCATCGCGCAGCTCCTGGCGCGTCATGCGCAAATCGCCCTCGAGTTTCCGCCAGGTGAGGAAGTAATCGAACCCCGCCCACGCCAGCAGCACCACCCCGCTTTTCCATCCGACCTCCACCAGCAGACCGGTGATGAACTGGAATAGCGTGTGCAACCCCATATAAGAAGACCGGGCCATCTCATCCCAATGCTGCGCGAGCACGGCGACGCCGATGTAGCCGATGGCGGCGAAGGGCAGCAGCGACTTCAGCAGGCCGCTGAGGCCGGCCAGCGAAAACATCTGTTTCAGCTTCGCCGCCGGACTGAGCCTCTCGAAATTGAGCGAAAGCGCCTCGGGCGCGAACAACAATCCGCCTTGCGCGACGCTGGCGCCGACCGACAGCAGGAACGCGGCGGCCGTGATCGGGGCCAGCCAGCGAAATACCTCCAACGAGTTCCAGAACATCACCGGCCCGGTCGCGGTGAAGTGCTCGCTGGCGGCGACATCCATGGAGTGGCGAAGCGTTCCGGCCCAGTGTTGCAGCATCCCCTGGCTCTGCCAGACGATCACGCCGAAGGCGCCGCCCATGGCCAGTGCGCTGGCCAGGTCGCGCGAGCGCGCAATCTGCCCTTTCTCGCGCGCCTTCTGCCGCCTTCGTGGTGTCGGTTGTTCGGACCTTTGTTCCGCCATCGTTATCTCGCCAACTGCAGCAGCCGTTCCATCAATCCGGTCGACTGCAGGAAGAGCCGTTCAAACAGCGGCGGCCAGTACTTCAAGACCGCCACCAGCAAGGTCAAACCGAGCATGCTTTTCAGCGCCGGACCCAACAGCATCACTCCCAGCTGCGGCGACGCCTTGCCGAGCAATCCCAGCACCAGGTCGGCCACCAGCGTTGCCGAAAGCACCGGAGCGGCAATCTGCACTCCCACCTCGAAAACGCTTGCTCCCAGCCGCATCACGGCGGCGACAAATGCCTGGTTGATGTTCACCGCTCCCGGAGGCAGGTACACGAAGCTGTTCACCAGCGCCCGCAGGATCCAGTAGTGCACGTCGAGCCGGAGAAAAATCAGGATCGCGATCGTCTGGTGGAACAGCGCCATCACCGTGGATTCCACCTGGCTCTGCGGGTCCAGGATGTTCACCAGTGAGTAGCCCACCTGTATGCTCAGCACCTGGCCGGCCAACTGCACGGCGTCAAAAACCAGGCTGGTGGCCAGGCCGAAGCCGACGCCCAGCAGCACTTCGCTGCCGACCACCCACGGCCATTGCGCCACGTTCACCGCGGGCACCTGGCCGCGCAGCGGGTAAAGAACAGCGGTGAAGGCGATGACCAGGATGACCTTGATCCGGGGGGGGATGGAGGCGCTGCCCAGGAAGGGCGCGAACAACATCAGTCCGGAGACGCGCAGCCCGATCGTAAGCATGGCGCTGAGCATTTCGGTCATGGGAACGGCTATCGTCATTGCCTCACCGCAGGTACACGTGAAAATCGGAAAACAGCTGCGTCGTGAACTGCACCAGATGCCGCCACATCCACGGCATAAAGAAGAAAAGTCCCAGCCCTGTCGCCATCAGGCGCGGAACCGTCGAGATGGTCGTCTCCTGCAGCGAAGTGAGCACCTGCAAGATGTTGATCGCCAGGCTGACGGCAACCGCGATCCCCAGCACCGGCGACGCCAGCAATACGACTTCTTTCAGCGTCAGGCGCCCTAGCTCGATGATCTGGTCGACCGGCATCAGACAAAGCTCCTCATCAGCGAGCCGATCAGCATGTTCCAGCCGTCGGCCAAAACGAACAGCAGCAGTTTCAGCGGCGTCGAAATCACCACCGGCGGCAGTTGCATCATGCCCACCGAGGTCGTAATCGACGCCACAACCATGTCAATCACCAGAAACGGCAGGAACAGCACGGCGCCGATCTGAAACCCGGCCTTCAACTCGGAAACGATGTAGGCCGGCAGGACCACCCGCATCGACAGGTCCTCCGGCGTGCGCGGCCGCGGCTCCTTGGCCAGCTCGACGAACAGCGCCAGATCTTTTTCCCGCACGTAATTCACCATGAAGCGCCGTATCGGCGGGGCAGCCCGCGTCACCGCGTCCATGCCCGTGATCTTGCCTTCCTCGAGGGGCTTGATCGAGGTGCGGTAGATAACCGCGCCCACCGGCTGCATCAGGAAGAAGGTGAGCACCAGCGAGAGTCCGATCAGCGTCTGGTTGGAAGGCGTGGTCTGCAGGCCGAGCGCCTGCCGCAGAAAGTGGAAGACGATCAGCAGCCGCGCGAACGGCGTCATGCACAGCAGCAGCGAGGGAATCAGCGTCAGGAAGGTGAGCAGGATGACGATCGTCCACGACGTCGAGCCGTTGCCCATCCCGGTGATGCGGATCTCATTCGCCGCCGGTTCTGCGGATGTCGTGGTGCTGCTCTGCACGCGGGAAGGACTGGGCGGTGTGCTGGCCATCTCGGGATCGACGGCCGCCAACGCCTGGGCGCCCGCCAGCAATAGCACGGCGAGCAGAACCAGTACACTCCCCTTGATGAAAGACCTGATCATGCCTGAGTCCGTTGCCAGTTACTGCTTTCCTGCAACACGTTCGCGAAGCGCGCGTCGGCGCTCAATTGCCCCAACATCGAAACGGTGCCCGCCGCTCCGCCTACCAGAAACTGCTGTCCATCCACCTGCACGATGGCGACAAATCTTTTTTCGCCCAGTGAGAGTGTTTCGCACAGCCGCAGGCGTCTGGTGGCCAGTTGCGCTTGCCGCTTCTCCTGCAACCAGCGCAGCCAATGCCGCGCGCTGATTGCCAGCGGGCGCATCGTCGCCGTCAGGCCTTTTCGCAATTTCTCATAGAGCCCGATCTGGTGGCGCTTGCGCCACAGCGCCTCCAGGCGACGCCGCAGTTGCACATACGGCGAAACTGGAATCGGCTTGCGGACGCGCCGTGGCTTGACGGTTTTAGTGGCGGTAAGGTGTAGACAGTGGCAGCGGGCAATGGCTGACGCCTGGGTCGGCTCATGCAAGCTCCGTTACGCGCACGGCGAGGTTGTCGCCGACGACTTCGAATTCCGTCCAGGCGATGAGGTGTTTATTGACGCGCAAGGGAATATCGCTGGTGTGGTGCAGCGCGGTTTCCACGATCGAGCCTTTTACCAGCTTGATCAGGTCGCCGACGGTGAAACTGGGCACCGGGATCTCCAGTGTCAGTTCGCAGGGAATCCAGCCGAACTTGTCGAGTTCATCCGGCTGTCCCATTCCAGCCTTTCCCTGGGCCAAGGATTTCTTAACTACTACGTTGTTATCGCTCGCGCTCATTCCAGCCTCGCCGCATGCTCCGGTATCAACATGGCATTGGGAGCCAGCGGGGGATTTTGTGAGTTGCTGAACTAAGAAACGAGCAATTCAGGGGCCACCCAGGCACGGGTGGAAGACGGTGGGCCTGCCGCCTGGAAAAAATTTATCTCGCGAGTACCCAATGCGTTACGAGCGCAGACGCGACAGGAGGCCTTAGCGGAAGTGAGATGCCTATGAGAATGGGGTGAGCGGGGTATTCTCCGGCGCGGCCGGGTCAGCGCGCCGGAGATTCCTCTAATCTCATCCTTAAAATCGGCCTGGACTCTACCTTTACCCCTGGATCAGGTTGATGGTGTCCTGGGTAATGGTATTCATGGTGGTAACGACCTTGGCGTTGGCCTCGTATCCTCTCTGGGCGATGATCAAGTTGGAGAACTCAGTGGCCACGTCGACGTTGGAGAGCTCCAGCGCTCCACCCGTAATGCTGCCGCGGCCGCCGCTGCCCGGAGCCCCCACCACGGCGGGTCCGGAAGCCAGTGTGGCCTCGTAGGAACTGTCGCCTGAGAGCTGCAAACCTTGCTGATTGCCGAACATGGCCAGCGCCACCTGCCCTACCGACGCGGTTCGGTTATTGCTGAACGTGCCTTGAATCACGCCGTCGGAATCCACCGTGAAGCTTTGCAGCGTGCCGCTGGTGTATCCGTCCTGGGTGGTGCCGGAGGTGGTGCTGGGCGAGGCCAACTGCGTGATAACGGGATTGTTGGAAGCGTCGAACAGATTCCACGTGATCGCCGTCGTGCCGGTCATGTCGGCTGCCTTATCGGCCAGATCGGTAACATTGAACGTTAAATTGGCAGCCGGAGCCGCGACACCAGCGGCGGCGAATCGTGGTGAGGACGCCGCTGCTGTTGAACCCCATGGTTCCGCTGGCCAGAGTGGTGCTCCCCGCCGTTATGTCCGCCGCGGGAATAGTGATGGCGTAGCTCCAGGTATTGGCCGCGGTCTTTCGTGAAGGCGATATTCAGGTTGTGCGTGTTGCCCAGCGAATCATAGATCGTGATCGGTGCGTTGAGAACCGAGGACGAGTCTGCCGTTGCACTAGCGTCAAGGTTGGAAGTCACCTGGATATTCTGCGTCTCCGATGCCGGATTGGTGATTCCGGCAACCTGCAGCGGGCCTAGAGCCGTGCCGCCCGGGGTAATCACCCCATTGTTGGCCATGTAGCCCATCACCAGGCTGCCATCCTGCGTGGTCAGTTGCCCGGTATTGTTCTTGGTGAAGTCCCCCGAGCGGGTGTACATCGTCTGCCCGTTGCTGTCCTGGGTGACGAAGAAACCATTTCCCGAGATCGCCATGTCGGTCGTGACCCCGGTGCTGGTCGGACTGCCATCGTTGAAGTTGGTGGTAATGGCGTTGACCTGGACACCGTTGCCGACCTGCAGGAGGTTGCCGCTGCCCGCAGTACCGATTGTCTGGTAGAACACGTCGGCAAACGACGCCTCCTGGTCCTTGAAGCCATCGGTGTTCAGGTTGGCCAGGTTATTGGAAATCACCGAAAGAGCTTCTGAGCTGGCATTGAGTCCCGAGAGTGGAATTGAAAATTGTGGCATTTAGTTTCCTCCGTTGTGCCATTCGTGCTGCCCTGTGATGCCAACGGACTCTGCTGCAGCAATTGGTTAATCGAGACCAACTGCTGGAGCTGGTTAAGCGACGTCATCCATTCGTGCTATTCGTGCCATCCGTGCCAGTCGTGCTGGTTTGCGAGTCGATAGGTTCTGCTGAGTATCTGGTTAATCGAGATCAACTGGTCGAGCTGGTTCAGCGATATCATCTGGCCCACCATCTGCGTCGGGTCTACCGGCGAGGTGGGATCCTGGCATTGCAGTTCAGTACACAGGATCTGCAAGAAGGTGGTGTCCATGCTTGCCGAGCCGCTGAGCTGCGAGCTGGTCGAGTTGCTGGTAGCGCTGTTGGAAGTGCTCGGAATCTGGGTTGTAACGGCCGTGGTTGACATTCTCTTCTCCTGATGCTGCTGAATTCGCGGAGCCTATATCCTGATGTCGAGCCTCGCGTCGTCCGTTGACAGCACCGGCATAATTACCGCCGCTGCTTTCACCGGATAGCGGTCGCCGGAGTCGCCTGCCTGCCTCTGGTCGGGCACCCCCTGCGACTGCTGCGGTGACTGATACTGCTGGTTGCGCGAGCCTTGATCGAGCCCTCCGGAAAATCCGGCACTATGGTCCTGAATCAAAATCTCCGTCTTGACACCTTGTTCCCGGCTCAGTTTGTCCTGCAGAGCCGGAACCTGGTCCGTGAGCGCCCGGCCCAGATCGCTGCGCTCCACCGTGATTTGCGCGGCCAGTTGGTCATGACCGAACGAGGTGCGAATCCCTATGTTGCCGAATTCACTGCTGTGCAAGCCCACTCGCAGCTCCGATTCGCTCATGCGCTGGATCAGTTGGGCGGTATTGATGGCCGCGTAAGGCAGAGCCGCGTCTCCGGAGCCCCCGTTGATGGAGCTAGCCATAGAGCCCGTATCCGCGGCGCTCGTCTGCTGTGTCTTAGGCGAGGCGCCGGCTGTAGCCGTCTCCCGGACTGGCTGCTGCAGGGCCGCCACTTCCATCGCAACGGAATGCGCGGCATCGCTGCCCGCCGGGTTGACCGTTACGGGAGGTACCGGCGTGTCAAGGACCGGCGAAGCGGCATCGTGCTTTCCCTTGCCCTCACCGGTGTCGGACTTCTGCTCGGGAGCAGTCGGCCGTGCCTGCGTATCGCTCGCGGATAGAGACTTTGGAGCCGGTTTAGCCGCGTTCGCTGCCGAAATGACGGCAGACTTGTCTAAGCCTTTGGGCAACGGCGCTTGCGCAACCGGGAGGCTCGATGCGGCAGGAGCTGCTGCTGCGTTGCTTCCGGCCTGCATGCCGGTCGACGGCGAAGTCTGCGGGGCCGCTTGCGTGTCCTTGGGGGATTGGTCATTATTTGTCTCGCTGGCTCCAACGGGTCTTGCCTGGGGGTCTTTCGCTGGCGGGATTGCCGGCTCGATGGTGACTGCCGGGACTGTCACTTCGGCTCTGCTTGCAACCGGAGCCGTGTCCACCTGAGCCGCGTCAACCGGGGCCGTGACAGTCTGGGCCGCATCAACCTGAGTCGCGTCAACCGGCGCCGCTACATTCGCAACCGCAGCCGCTTGCGGGTTGGCGTTCACCTGGGTTGTAACGTTCGTGTCCGCCTCGCTATCTGTGGCAGCGTCCTGCACCGGCTGCGCCGGAATCGCCTGGTCGGGTGAGACGGCAACCGGAGCCGTGGTAATCTGCGTTTGCTGTTCTGCCTTTGGTTGTTCAATAGCGGTGGCGGATGGCGTGATTTCGCTCGTGTTGGTTTCCTGCAGCGCCGTGAAATCAGGCGTCGCGGCCGGCGTGTCCAACGTAAATTCTTTCGTCGCGGTTGCAGTTGCCGGTTGCGTAGAGACTTGTCCTTGTCCCCATGGCTGTTCGCCCACGGCTTCGGTGGCGTTCTCGATTCCGCTCTGCTGCGCCGCACTCGGGCTCTCGCCAAGAACAGCGGCGATATCGGCCGTCGGCATCACCGGCGCCTGGAAGGCCAGGATGGCGGCCAACGCCGGGGCGGTGGAATCTTCTGCCTTCGCCGGCTTGTCTTGTTCTTTCTCGCGCTCGTCCCGGGGCAGGATCCGGGAGGCGGAGCTGTTCAGCCCTGACGCGGATCGCCAGGTCATGTTGTCAGCTCCACCACCGGCATTTTCGTAGGCCTGCTTGAAGGTGGCTTGAGGCGAGGTTTCGTCGTTCGCGGCAGTATCGCGCGTGACCGGAGATTCACCGCCTTCCCTGCTCGGCTGAACAGTGATGGTCGGCATCTGCAATGGGATCACGGCTGGCATGATGCCCTTGTATTGCATGTCTCAGGCCAAATCGATTGGCGGGCGGCGGAGTCTTCACGTTGATTTTTTGCGTTGGAAACTAAAGGATTACAGGCGATGTGCCGATAGATTGTGTTGCGGTCTGCCGATCGTCTTATGTCTCCCGGCACTGTTTGCCGGGTTGGGTCGGCTTTTGCCTAGTGCAGGCTAGGCAAACGGTGCCTACCTCGGCATGCGCGACAGAAAGATATCGTCCAGCAGCTTCTGCTGCCGGCGCGACTCCTCGGTTTCGTAGATCTCCCATTGCTGTTGCCGCAATTCGCTCATGACCTCGCGCTTGCGCCGCGATTCCTGGAAAACCAGCAGCCGCTTCTCCCGCTCGGCGCGCAGTTTGGCCAATTGCTGCTGCAGCAGCTTCCTGGTTTCTTCCAGCCGCTGCTGATCGGCCGCGACCGCCAGAACGTGAGCGCCGGGAATTCCCGACATCAGCTCCTGTTGCCGCGTTTCCGCGTCCTTGATCTTTTCTATCTCGATCTGTTCCAGCGTCTGCGTGACCTGCAGGATCTGGTACTGGATCTGTTCGAGGGCAAGTTTGTCGCGGTCTTCCAGCGTCCGGCGAAAGCGAAGAACGGAGGCGAGCGAGAAGTGGAAGGGCATGATCAGCTGGGCAGCGCCGCCAGCAACTGCCGGGTCGTTTCCAGCGAGCAGACCTCGTCGGCACGCTGTTGCAGAAACTTGTTGAGCGCGGGAAGAATTTCGATGGCTTTGTCGAGAACCGGATCGGAGCCCTTGTTGTAAGCGCCGATGCGGATCAGGTCTTCCGAGCGGGTGTAGGCGGCCAGCAGCATGCGCAGTGCCCGCGCCTTTTCGATGTGCTCCGGCGCGGCGACGTTGGGCATGAGTCGGCTCAGGCTCTCGAGAACCGAGATCGGCGGATAGTGGTTGCGCGTCGCCAGCTCGCGCTCCAGCATGACGTGACCGTCGAGCAGTGAGCGCACGGTATCCACCACCGGGTCCTGCTGGTCGTCTCCCTCCATCAACACCGTATAAAACGCGGTGATGCTGCCCTTCGGATAGTGTCCCGCCCGTTCCGCCAGCCGCGCCAGCATGTTCAGTACGGATGGCGTGTAGCCCTTGGCCGTGGGCGGCTCGCCGGCCGCCAGCCCGATTTCGCGTTGCGCCATGGCAAAGCGGGTGATGGAATCCACCACCAGCAGCACGTGGTTTCCCAGGCCGCAGAAATATTCGGCTACCGCCGTCGCCGCCAGGGCGGCGCGAATGCGCAGCAGCGGCGACTGGTCGGAGGTGGAAACCACCACCACCGATCGCCGCCGGCCTTCTTCGCCTAGATACCTCCAGGAATTCGCCCACTTCGCGCCCGCGTTCGCCGACCAGCGCCAGCACGGTGAGATCGGCTGCGGTTCCCCGCGCCATCATGCCGAGCAATGTGCTTTTGCCGACTCCGCTGCCGCCGAATACTCCGATACGCTGTCCGCGGCCGCAGGTCAGAAAGCCATCGATGGCGCGAATGCCGCAGCCCAGCGGTTCGCGGATCGGCACGCGCTCCAGCGGCAGGGGCGCCGAGCCGTCCACCGGCACCGTCTTGGCCGCCCGATATTCTTCCCCGCTGTCCAGCGGCGTCCCTTCGGCATCGATGGTGCGGCCCAGCAGCTCCGGCCCGACGCGCAACGAAGGCCTGGTGCCCCAGGTCATAATGCGGTCTCCGAAGCGGATCCCTTGCGGTTTCTGCAACGCCATCGAGAGGATGGTCGAGCCGCGGAAGCCGACGATCTCCCCGGGAAAGCTGGCTCCGGATGAGTCGATGATTTCGCAGGATTCTCCTACCGAACAGAAGGGACCGGCCGATTCGATCAGGTTTCCCTGGACCTGCATCACTCTTCCCTGCCAGCGCAGGGTCGAGCAGTTCCGCAGCCAGTGCGTGTAAGGAGCGAGAGCGCGGTGGGTCATGGCCGATCCGGGCGTTGCGACAGCAGGTCGAAGAAGCCTCGCTCAATTTCCTTCAGTTGCGAGGCAATGCCGACCTCGGCGGTGCCGACCTCGGTTTCCAGGACGCAGTTGCTTTCCGCGATGTTGGCATCTTCTATTACTTCAATCTTGGTCTCCGGCAGGTTCTCGGCAAGATAATCGCGCCACAGGTCAGCCTCCTCCGGTCTCACCCGCACCGCGATGTTGGTGCGATGCTGCAGGTTTTCGATGGCGACCTTGACCAGCGCCCCCAGAAGAGTTCTGTCGACCTGGGCCTCCCGGTGCAGGATTTTCGCGGCGATCGAAAGCGCCAGCTCGACCAGCTCTTTTTCCACCCGCGAGTAATAGCCGGCCCGCTCTCGCCGGAACTCGGTCACCGCCTCCAGGATGGCCGCTTTCTGCTTGCTCAAGTTTTCTTCATACTGCTTGGACAGGTTTTCCAGTGTCCGGGCCGCGCCTTCGTCGCGGGCCTGCTGGAGCCGCTCCTGCAACTCCCGTTCGGGCAGGGTAACCATCGGCTCTGTCGCCACTTCAGGGGCGACCGATATCTCCTCGGGAACCGGGTCGGGAGCGGTGGCCGCGGCCAGCTCGCTGATGCTCTTGTATTCGAGCGAAATCACCGGCAATTTGAACTCGTGTAGATCGGCCCTAGACGACGTACTCATCGTCCCCCTCGCTCTTCAGCACCAGCTTGCCTTCCGACTCCAGTTTGCGGGCAACGGCAATTGTCTCCTGCTGCGCCTTGGCTACGTCGCGGGAACGCACCGGGCCCAGCATCTCCATGTCTTCCTTCAGCATTTCAATGGCGCGCGAGGACATGGTGCGGAAGAAGCGGTTCCGCAGCTCCTCGTTCGCGCCCTTCAAGGCCATCGTCAGGCTCCTGCGGTCGACGTGCCCCATCAGCTCTCGCAAGGTAATGTCGGGAACTGCCAGGAAATCCTCAAAGGTGAACATCAGGTTGCGGATGCTGATCGCCAGGCTCGGCTCCTCGCGCTCGATCTCTTCCAGGATCGATTGCGCCGCGGCCGACTCCAGCCGGTTCATCAGATCGGCGACGCTCTTGAACCCGGAGTATGTCATCCGGCTGTGCTCGCCCAGCGACTGCAGCCGCCGATTCAGAATGACCGAAACCTTCTCCGCCATCTCGGGCGAGAACTGGCGCAGGTGGGCCAGGCGTTTGACCACTTCCGCCCGGCTCTCGTCCGGCAGCTTCATCAGCAGGATGGACGCGTTTTTGGTCTCCAGGTGCCCCAGAATCAGCGCGATGGTCTGCGGATGCTCCGCTTCCAGAAACTTGGCCAACTGTTGCGGGTCCGCCCGCTGCAGCGATTCCACCTTGCTGGCGCTCAGCTCCTGGGCGCGACTGACTTTTTGCAGCAGGTACCGGGCGCCATCGTCGCCGAATGATTTCACCAGGACCCTGGTCGCGTACTCCATTCCTCCGCTGGCGAGGTATTCCTGCGTAAGCTCCAGTTGGTGGTACTCTTCGATGATTTGCTGCGCCGCTTCCATGGGAACCGGCCCCAGCGTGGCCAGCTCCTGGGTGATGATCTGTACGTCTCTCTCGGTAAGGTGCTTGAATATCGAGGAGGCGATGTCTTCCCCAAGCAGCGTCATCAGAATCGCCGCTTTCTTTCCGCCACCAATTGCGCTGCGCTGTGCCATTTATGCGTCCTCGCGCAACCAGGCTTGTATCAGTCGTCCTGAGGTAGCCGGGTCCTGCAGCATCCTTTCCACGATCTGCTTCTTCAGAATGGTTGTCTGGCTGATCGGCGGCATGACTGTCAGGGCGTTCTCCACTCCGCCGGCCGGCTGCGCCTTTGCCGGAGTGCCGGCTTGTTGTTTCGCCGGCGACTTCTCCGTTGTCTGCAACGCCTGCTTCTTAATGGGATTGCGTTGGTGGGCCATTATGCATCCTCCCGCAACCAGGCTTGTATCAGTCGGCCTGAGGTAGCCGGGTCCTGTTTCGTCTTTTCCATAATCCGTTTCTTCAGAATGGACGTCTGGTTGGGCTCGGGCTCCGGTATGGTATTCTCCAGTCGGGAAACCGCCTCCGCCTTCGCCTGCGCCACAGCTGCGGCTTGGTGTTGTTTCGACTGCAATTCCTCCATTGTCTTCACCGCCTGCTTCTTGATCGGCCGCAGCAGCAGGAAGTAGGTCAGCACGAAGATCATTACCAGAGCGCTGTAGCGCACCGCCACCGACCAGTCGTTTACCACGTTTCGCACCTTCTGCAGGCGAGTCGGCGGTGTCACCAGCTCCGGAGGCGGTTGGTCGAAAGAAAGATTGGAAACGGTGATGACGTCGCCGCGGGAACTGTCGATCCCGATGGCCGCCTTGGCCAGCTCCTCCAGTTGTTTCAGCTCCTCCGGTGTCCGCTTGTGCCGCGTGGTAACCAGCTTGCCGCCTTCGAGCTTGGTTTCCGCCGCATCGTCCACCAGCAGCGCCGCGCTGATGCGGCGGATGCGGCCGGCCGGCTCAATCGTGCGCCGCACGAGTTTATTGACGGCGTATGTGCTGCTCTCGCTCTTCGACGATTGGCTGCCCTCGTCGGTCTTGGTTGCCTTCTGCGCACCGGATGCTCCCGGAACGTTGCTGCTCGTTCCCGGGACTCCGCCGACCCCCGTCCCGCCGCTGATTAGCTCTTCCGAGCGCTGCACGGTCAAAGCGACCGCCGACGTGGGATCGTATTTCTCGATGCTCTGCTCCGCGCTGGTCGGATCGTATTCGACGTTGATGCTGGCCCGTACCCGCTGCGGACCGGCCACCGGCTCCAGCGTGTTCAGAAGCTTCTGGGTGAGCTCTTTTTCCAGGGTGGCGTCAGTGCCATCGGGGCGCAAGTTCCCCAGCCGGCGATTTGTCGCGGCATCGATGACCACCACATTTTCCGGCGCCAGCTTGTCCACCGCGCCCGAGACCAGGCGTGTGATCGCCATCTGGGTATCTTCGGCGAGCTTGCCACGCCGCAGCTTGAGAATCACCGACGCCTTGGCGGCCCGCTCCCGGTTGATAAAAACCGAATCCGTGGGCAGTACCAGGTGCACCCGGGCGCTCTCCACATCCGTCAATGTCTGAATGGTTCTCTCCAGCTCGCCTTCCAGCGCCCGCTGGTAGTTGACCTTCTCGTCGAACTCGGTCTGCCCCCAGGAAACCTTATCGAACAGTTCAAATCCCAGGCGCCCGCTGTGCGGCATGGCTACGGAAGCCACTTCCAGCCGGGCCGCGTCGATTTTATTGGCGGGAACGCTGAGGATCTTCCCATCCTGCGATAGCTGATGAGGGATGTTCTTGGCCGTCAACTGGGCCACCAGCGCCTGCGCATCGGCGGGATCGAGGTTGGTGAACAGCGGCTTGTACTCGGGTACGGCGATCAGACGCACGAAGATGACCAGGGTAACGATTGTCACCAGCGCGCCGCCAAGCAGGGTCACCCTTTGCCTGACGCTGAGACCCGCCCAGAACTGCTTCAGTTGTTCAAAGTACCTGAGAGCCAAAGCCATCGTCGTTCACCGCCGCTAAAACTGCAGCTTGGAGACCTCTTGATATGCATTCACGATCTTGTTGCGCACCTGCATCATCAGTTGGAAGGCGATATCGGCTTTTTCCACCGCGATCATCACGTTATGGACGTCGGAGCGGTCGCCCTGCAGCAGCGCCCCGGCCTGCTGCTGAGCCGTCGTGTGCATCCCCTCGACCTGGTTGATCGCCTTCTTCAGAATGTCGCTGAAGCCTTCTTCCTGGCTGGGCGAGTCCGGCGACTGGCTGGGCCGTTGAATCGGATCCTGAATCGGCGGAAACAGCGAGCCGCCGCTGATTACGTTGCTCATAGTTCAGCGCTCCACTACTTCAGCAGTTCCAGGGCCTGCGCGATCATCTGCTTGGAAGCCGAGACCGCCGATGCGTTCAGCTGGTAAGCCCGCATCGCACCCATCATGTCGACCATCTCCGCCACCGGATTGATGGCGGGATAGGCCACGTAACCGTCTTTGTTGGCGTCGGGGTGTCCCGGCTCGTAGCGCAGGACCGGCGGTGTCGGATCTTCCACCACTTGCGTCAGGCGGACCGCCTCCGGCTGCCGCCCCAGGCGTTGGAAGCTGGCCAGCTGGAAGCGGAAGGAGCTGCCGGCCGGACTGGTAAACACCACCTGCTTGCGCTTGAACGGGCCGCCGGCAGGGGTATTGGTGGTTTCCGCGTTGGCCATGTTGGTGGCCACCACTTCCGCCCGGCGGCGCTCCGCCGATAGCGCGGAACCGCTCATCTCCAGCATCGAGAACATGCTCATGTGTTATTTCCTTCCTTGATGGCGGTCATCAGCCGGCGAAACTCGGTGCGCAGCAGCTGAATGCCGACACGGTATTGCATCTGCGTTTCCGACACCATCAACCCTTCCCGGTCCAGATCCACATTGTTGCCGTCCGGCCGCTCCAGCAGGCCGCGCACGCCGCGCGCCACCGGAGTCATCTGCACATCCTCGTTCGTCATGGCGCGGCGCAATTCGCCGCGAAAGTCAATGTCGCGTGTCTGGTATCCAGGGGTGTCCACGTTCGCCATGTTGGAGACCAGCAGCTGATGGCGCTTGGACGTCAGCTCCAGGAACCGCTCCAGCATCGGAACCAGCCGGGGTTCACTCATCAGGCATACCTCCGGGGCGGCAAGCCGTATTCGCGGATCCGGTTGCGAATGGTACGCAGGCTCAGCCCGAGCAACTCGGCCGTCCGCGTGCGGTTGCCGTTGGTCATGGCCAGCGTCTTCTCCAGCATCTGCCGCTCGACGTCGCGTATCGTGGTTCCCGCAACAAACTCGGCGTCCAGCGCTTTGGCGGCCGCAGCGGTAAGGGCCGCCTCCGGCACGGTTTGCGCGTCCACGGCAGGCGCGCTGCTCGTCTCCGCTGGGACGAACAGGGAAGCCTCGGAGAGGTTGGCCTCCGTCTCCAGGCACTCGGCTCCCAGATAGTCCTGGTGATATAAGCAGACCAAGCGGCGAATGAAGTTGTTCAGTTCGCGGACGTTCCCCGGCCAGTTCGAGCTCTGGATAGCCGCCAGGAAATCCGGGCCCAGCGTGGGCGCCGGACGTCCGAAGTGGGCCGCTGCCCGGGCCGCGAAGAACTCGGCCAGGATCGGGATATCTTCCCGCCGCTGGCGCAGCGGGGGAATGCTCAGTGGAATTACGTTCAGCCGGTAGTACAGGTCGGTGCGAAATTTTCCCTCGTCCACCATCGCCCGCAGGGAGATGTTGGTGGTAGCCACCACCCGTATGTTGACCCGATGCGGCTTCGTCTCTCCGAGTCTTTCGAATTCGCGTTCCTGCAGTACACGCAGCAGTTTGGGTTGCAGGTGGAGGGGCATCTCGCCGATCTCGTCCAGCAGCAGCGTGCCGCCGTCGGCCATCTCGAACTTGCCCGGTTTGGGAGTGGTCGCACCGGTAAAGGCGCCGCGGGCGTGCCCGAACAGCTCGCTCTCCAGCAGGTGTTCGGGGACAGCGGCGCAATTGATGGCCACGAATGGCTGTTTAGAGCGGGCGCTGGCTTCGTGAATATAGCGCGCGAACAGCTCCTTGCCGGTGCCGCTCTCTGCCTCGATCAGCACGTCGGCGTCGGTTTTAGCCGCGGCGCGTGCCCGTTCCAGCGCGTTCACCAGGGCTGGAGCTCTGCCCACGATCTCCGTTCCGCAGACCTTGGCGTCGATCGGACCCCGCTCGCCCACGTTCAACATCACCCGATCCACGGTCGACAGCAGTTGGTCGAAGGAAATCGGCTTCATCAGGTAATCGCAGGCGCCGCTGCGCACCGCCTGCACGGCCTCGGGGACCGAGCCGAAAGCGGTCAGCAGGATCACCGCCGTGGAAGGAGACGTGGTGCGAACCGCCCGCATCACCTCCAGCCCGTCGCCGTCCGGCATGCGAACGTCGGTCACTACCAGGGGAAAGCGCGCGCGCCCGAATTTGCGAATAGCCTCTTCGGCGCCGGCGGCGGTTTCGACCGTCCATCCCTCCCGCTGAAAATTCAACCGCAGGGCGGTGCGCATCGAGGGTTCATCGTCGACTACCAACACAGATTGGGGTTCTGTATTCATCGGGCCGGAAACTCCAAACGGAAAGTTGTCCCCTTCTCCAGGCGGCTGGTCACTGAGATCGTGCCTTCGTGCTGCTCGATAATCTTCTTGCACACTGCCAGGCCCAGTCCCGGGGTATGCCCGCTGGCGCTGAATCCGGGCTCGAAGATACGCTCAATGTATTCGGGACGTATCCCGCAGCCGGTGTCGGAAAACTCAACCACGGCGCGCGTTCCCGAGGGGTGTGATTCTCTGCTTGCGATCACCCTGAGCTGTCCGTCCGGCTCGGTGTGCCGGAAAGCGTTGGTGGCCAGGTTCAGGATGACTTGCTGAATGGCGTTATCGTCGGCCGCGATCTCCAGCCCTTCCAGGTGGTCTTCCAGGGTGATGGTCACGTGCGCCTGCTTGGCCAGCGGCTGCAGGAACTCGATGCCCTCCGCCAGCGCCGTGGATAGCTTGAGGGTGGTCAGTTGCGGCGGGTTCGGGCTGTTGAAACTCAATACGTTGTTGACGATTCCGCCGAGCTTGCGAATGCCGGCTTGGATGTGCGAGACCCATTCACTGCGCTCGCCCTCCTGCATTTCGATGAGGCCGGCGAACAACTCCATGCTGGCCAGCGGATTTCTGATTTCGTGCGCCAGCATCCGCGCCATCTGCACCAGGGCAATCTGGTTGCGCGCCGATTCGCGTTCTTCTTCCAGCTTCTTGCGCGAGGTGATGTCGCGCAGGATGAGAACAGCCTCGTCGGTCCCTTCGCCTTTGTTGCCGAGCTTGCGGTAACGCAGCGCCAGGCAACGCTTGCCGTTGGCGGTGTCTATGCTGAACTCCTGTTCCGACTCGTCGCCGCAAGTGCTCTCATAAGCCGCGCGCAGGTTTTGCCCGGCCTGCCCCGGTATCTCGCCGCAATGCGCCGGATTCGACGCAATGCCCAGCAGCGCTCGCGCTTCGGGATTCAGCAGCCGAATCGGCGGCTGCGGCTGCGGGCGCTGTTCTGCTTTGGCCGCTGGAAGATCGCCGATGCCTGAATGGTGCGGTTGCGTTTGCGGTGGAGTCGCGTGCGCGCCGTCAAGAACGATGACTCCGCAGGGAAGCGAATCCAGAATGCGCTGCAGCGCCGAGCGCATGCGCTCGGTTTCCGCCATGCTCGACTGCAGTGCGGCGTTGCGCTCCTCCAGCTGCGCCCGCAGGTGCGATACCTCGCCTTGCAGGCCCCGGTAGCAATCTTCCAGTCTGGCCGCGGAACCGATGAACTCCGCGAAGACGTCCGCCAGGCGCGCCGCACGTTCCCGCTGCAGTCCGGCAGCAGAGTTTATTGGAACGAGATGAGAAGTAGGCAACATGTGCCTAGTTTCATTGCACGAAGCATGCCACACTGAAAATGTTGCCGACCAGGATGCAAACTTTGCCGGGTTGCCGGCGGAGAAGGGCTGCTCCGGAGCCAGTCAGAGGACCTGCGAAAAACTCCGGAACTTATTCAGAGAATAATGTGTTCGGGGGTGACGTCGCGGCTGTCGCCCATGAGAATTCCCGACCGTTCGATCACGTTGCGTAATTCGCGCACGTTGCCCGGCCACAGATGTTGCTGCAGGATGTTGAGCGCTTCCGGAGTCACGCCAGCCCCCGCCGTGCAGAAGCGGCGGACGAAGCTGGCCGCCAGCGGCGGAATGTCGGAGGTGCGCTCGCGCAGAGGCGGTAGCTTAATGGGGAAAACCGCCAGCCGAAAATACAGGTCTTCGCGGAAAGTTCGCTGTTCCACCAACTTGCGCAGGTCGGAGTTGGTTGCGGCTACGACGCGAACGTCCACCCGGAAGTTATCGCTCGAGCCCAGCCGCTGTACCTCGCCCTGCTCCAGAAAGCGCAGCAGCTTGCTCTGCAGCGACAGGGGCATCTCGCCTATCTCATCCAAAAATAATGTGCCGCCCTGGGCCGCGTGAATGCGCCCGATGCGCGACTGCACCGCTCCGGTAAAGGCTCCCTTAACGTAGCCGAACAGTTCGGCCTCGAGCAGCGGCTCGGGAATGGCGGCGCAGTTGATCACCACGAAAGGATTGGAGCGCCGGCCGCTGAGCAGGTGGACAGCCTTCGCCACCAGATCCTTGCCCGTGCCGCTCTCGCCCGTAACCACCACGGTCGTATCGCGGCGAGCTACCAGGCGGGTCACAGCGTAGACGCGCTGCATGGGCTCGGAGTTTCCCACCATCCCGGGGAGCCCGGAGTCGGCTTCCTCACCTTCCGGCTGATAGGCAGCCGTGGTACTGGTCGGCAGCGCGCCGCTGCGCTCCAGAACCTCGACCACGTGGACTGCCAGCGGAGTTGGCGAAGAGGACCTCAGCAGCGGCTGCCCGGTGTGAGAGTTGACCGTTACGATCTGCACATCGGGGAACTGCATGCGAACCAGGGCGCTGAATTCGGTGGAATCCAGGTCGGGCAGGCGCGGATCGAGAAGCAGGAGGTCGGTCTCGTTAGCGCCAAGCTTGTCCAACGCGTCGGCGCCGCTCTCGGCCTCGGTGATACGCCAGTGCGGAGAGCGCAGCTTCCCCATCAGCTCCCGGCGCAGGGCTTGATTCGGGCTGAGGACAACAACCGCGATCGTATTAGCGGTTTCGTTTCGAAACGGAAACGCGCCCTGATTAGTCATAGCGTGTGCCATGAGAATCCATTAACGCCGCATTAGAGTCAACCGGTTCCGATAAGCATCACTCTTGCGCTCGCTGGGTTGCGGTCCGGCACAGGACTTACTCGGCTAACCAGTGAGTAACATAGCCAAGCGCAACCCCGGCGCTCGCCAGGGATTACCCGCCTAGAGCCTGTTATTACTTATAGGACGGACAGCGTTGCGAGCGAAAATTAGGCCAGACGAGGCGGAGTCCGAAGGCCATGGTGATTCCATGTCCGAGGACGACAACGAAGTCTGGGCCGATTTGCGCCGCAACCCTGCGGGACGGGGCGGATTTTCCCGATCGCAGTGTCGCTCGTCGCTAAAATACTTCAGTATTTGCCACTCCTCACTCCTCGCGCTCGGAAAAATCCGCTCCCGTCGCTGCCGCCCTATAAGTCAATAACAGGCTCTAGCTCATGATTCGGTCCGCATTGCCTCCCTGAGCAACAGAGAAACGCAAACGCACGCCGAAGGGCGCCTTCACGCATTCAATTTCCCCCTGCTGGCACATCACCATGGCCTCGGCCAGGGTCAGGCTGCGCATCACTTGCGATTGAATGGCTTGCGTCGCTTCCTTTGTTGATTCCGCATCTGGAGCATCAACTTCAGACCCTGCCAGGGGCGCCGTCGTTGCTGCCTTTGGGGCGGTAATGCCGATGACCGCTTCGCTCATCTCTTGTTCCGGCAGCCTGGGGACGCGGACCGTGACGGTATCACCGGCATCGGCCTGTAACTGCGCGGCCTGCAGGACGTAGAAGAACACCTGCCGCAGGCGTTCCGCCGAGCCGTACACGGTCATGGCGGGGTCGTCGATTTGGACCGAAACCTGGAGTTGCTTCTCCGCCAGTACCTGTCTCAAATCCTCGAGTGCGGCCTCCAGCGATGCGGCCACGGGCACCGGCGTCAAGTTGTCCGGAACACGATGCGCCCGGATCAGCTCGTGCACGTAGGTGAGCAGCTCCATACCGCGGAACATGTGGGAAAGCGAGTCTTCCGCAGCCTGCTTGTAGTCCTCCAGGGTTTTCCCTTTGAACAGAACCAATTCCAGGTTGGCTTGGGCTATCGCCAGTGGCTGCACGACCGCGTGCATTCCTTCGGAAAGCGCTTGCAGGAACCAGAGTCGGGGGGAAGCGCCGTCCCCGGTGCCAAAGCTATTCATCTGAGAGGACATAACCAACGCCCCGGATGGTGCGGATCAGTTTCTTTTCGCCCTCACCGTCGACCTTGTCGCGGACATACTTCACATATACGTCCACCACGTTAGTGGAGGGATCGAACGGAGTATTCCAGACCTCTTCCATGATTCTGGCTCGTGCCAGCGGCCGCCCGGCGTTGCGCATCATGAATTCCAGCACCGCGAACTCGCGTGGCGTGAGGTCGATTCGCCTCCCGTTGCGCTCCACCTTCCACTCCTTGCGGTCCAGCGTAAGGTTCGCAACTGTAATCACTTGCGGCGTGGCGCCGGTATTGCGCCGCAGCAGCGCCCGCACCCGGGCCATTAACTCGATGACGGAAAAAGGCTTGATCAGGCAGTCGTCGGCGCCCGAGTCCAAGCTCAGGACACGGTCCTCGACCCGGCTCCTGGCCGTCAGCACCAGTACCGGCACCTCCGGCTTTTTGGGACGGAAGGTCTTCAGCACTGATACCCCGTCGAGTTTGGGCAGGGTCAGGTCCAATATGACCAAGTCGTACTTGTTCTCCGCCAGGGCTTGGCTGGCGTTTTCTCCGTCGTGAGAAAGGTCGACGCGGTAGGACTCGGCTTCCAGTTGCCGGCGCAGAAAATTCGCCAGCGGCCGGTCATCTTCCACCACAAGAATGCGGCACTTTGGTTCCATGCCAGGACCTTTTGTGCCCGAATTCTCGGAGGAGACCTCTTCCGTCTGGCCCGCCAATGGTCCAAAAAGATTCACCGCGGAGACTTTCCCCCTAAAGTTCACTCCCGAAATGGCCGATAGTATATCTGCGTTCTGGCCGGAAGAAACAGGCTGGCCCGACGCGGTTTGCTTCTATCTACATTTTTGAGCAAAGGCTACTAGTAGAGCCTATTCTGGACGAAGAGGTTAGCGAATGCAACGGATTTCAACCCTATTCAACAGGGGGAACCCAGTTACAAAAGTGAACACTGCGCATAAGTAAACATGTCGGCTCGGGTAATGGACTCCAAGAAGGGGCAGAATGCAGACATTTCAATATAGGAACCCGAGATTTAGGGTAAATACCCCACTGGATGTTTACGTAACTTCGGGTAGCCACCTGCGCGGGCGCTGCCTTGATATCAGCATAGAAGGATTGAAGGCGGAACTGGAACAGCACATTCCTGTCGGCAAAACCGTTCGCGTGGAGCTGTCTCTCGACGGTAACCCGCTAGCCATAGATGCGCGGCTGGCCTATCACCGGCAGAAACAATGCGGCCTGGTCTTCCAGTTTGATTCGGATCGCCAGCGTCGCTCCGTATGCAAACTCCTGCAGGCGGTGCAAAAGATCACCTGATCGCCTGCGCTGGCATAAGGCGTGGCCCCCAGCCCCGCTAGGCGGGGCCGGTTTTGCCTTGGTTGCGGGGCCACCAGTCCGGGAAAGCACGTTTACACGCCTCCGTCTTGGTGAACGCCAAGACGCGCTCGCTGCGGAACCCGGTTTGCGCGTTCCGAGGGCCGTGCAATCCTGATGAGGTGGGGGCGTGCCGCGGCGGAAGTAAGCCCCTGGGGTCCGGCTCGCCCAATTCCCTCGTGCTGGGGGTGGCACTTAGCAGTTCTGCGTTGGACTCGCGGCAGGGGACTGTGGTCCGTCCGGCCCTGCCAATGAGTTTGATTCCGCTGTCTCTGCTCGCGCCGACGCTTCGCGAAAGGCGATCGCAACCGTGAAGACGGATTCGCGGCAGCGGAAGCTGACGGCGTTAGCCCCGGCGTCGCTGGTTCCCTCTTCCAACCGCTCCAGCTTTGCCACCGCCGGGGTGCTGATCTGGATGGTGCCGACGTATTTCTCCACCTTGTTTTTCACGTTGCCGACGATCATGTTGGCGACCTCGCCGGCGGCATCCAGCATCTCCTGTTCCTCGGAGGGCTCCGATTGCAGCATCTGCGCCGTGATCCACCGCCCCAGCGTCATCGAATAGAAAACGGTTGCCATACCCCGGACGGCGCCTGAAAGCGTGAATTCGGAGCGGATTCCGGCCTCCATCAGCTCGGCTCCCGCAGCGGCCGCGCCGGCAGCCTCTTTGGAGACATCCACGCCGATCATCATCGAAAAGACGTCTTGCGTCGCCTCTTCGATGGCGCGGATAACCGTACTGTGCACGCTAGCCGGACTCATTGCGCTCTCCCTTTCAGAACGGGCATGAGCTGGTCCTGGATCTCGGAAGGCGTGAACGGCTTCTTGATGTAGCCCACCGCACCCTTTTGCGCGGCGTCCAGCACCGTCTCCGCCCGCGCCTCGGTGGTGATCATCAGCACCGCGGTATCCTTCCACTTGGCATCGCCCTTGATGGCCGTCAGTAACTCGATCCCGTTCATCTTGGGCATGTTGATATCGCTCAGCACGATGTCGATCGGGTTCTGACCCATCAGGCCGAGAGCCTCTTCACCATCCTGGGCTTCGTAGATGTTGTCGAACTTGATCTCGGTTTGGGTGACACACCGCCGGATGATCTTCCGCAGTGTGGAGGAATCGTCAACGATCAGTATGTTGAGAGGCATAGACTGCTCCTTCCTTAAATTGAGACGCGTGCTGCCTGGGTCGGCGCTACCGACCTGGGCGCCAGCAGTGCGGAAGCAATTCCCGGCAATGGCAGCACCTCATCGGTGGCTCCCAGCCGGATTGCTTCTCGCGGCATTCCAAAAACAACGCAGGTTGCTTCGTCCTGCGCAATGGTGTGACCTTGAGATTGCCTGATTCTAAGCAGGCCTTGAGCGCCGTCCGCCCCCATGCCGGTCAGCAGCGCAGCCGTAACCCCGGACCCGGCGGCCTGTGCGACAGAGGAAAACAATACGTCGATCGAGGGTCGCTGGTAACAGACCTTGGGGCCGGTTCGGACGGCGACGTGATACTTGCCCGCCGACTTGTGTAACGTCATGTGAAAGTCCCCGGGAGCTACCAGCGCCAGGCCCGGAACCAGGGACTCGCCGTCCTTGGCCTCCCGCACTTCGAACCTGCAGGTGCGGCCAAGCCGCTCCGCGAAGGCGTGCGAAAACACCGGCGGAATATGCTGCGCGATGACGATGCCCGGCACTTTCTCGGGAAAAGCCTGCAAAACCTGGCTGATCGCTTCCGTTCCTCCGGTCGAAGCCCCAATCGCGATCACCGAGTCGAAGGCAAACGCCGGCGTCCCTGTCACCGCCATCGGGATCGGTGGTTTTTCGCCCGTCTCGGCGGACGCTTGCCTCACTCGCGCGGAGGCGGCGGCCCGGATCTTGGCGGACAGTGCGCTCCGCAGGTCACCTACCGAATACGGACCGCCCGGTTTGGGCAGCACTTCCACCGCCCCCGAAGACAGGGCTTCCATGGTGGGCTGTGACGAGGCCTGCGTCAGCGAGCTGATCACGATGACCGGCATCGGGTGATAACGCATCAGCCGCTTGAGGAACGTAAGGCCGTCCATGCGCGGCATTTCGATATCCAGCGTGAGCACGTCCGGATTGAGCGCAATGATCTTGTCGCGCGCAATAAATGGATCGGGCGCCGTGCCCACCACTTCGATGTCGGATTCCGCCGATAACGTCTCCGACAGAATCTTGCGGACGATCGCCGAATCGTCCACGATTAAGACCCGGATTTTATTGCCTTCTCTCATCTGCCGTTTCCAATTGCAGTCCTACCGCAATGACGCCATCGCCGGTATCCAGAACGTGTAAACAGCGCGTGCCGGGCGCTTCTCCGGCATCTCCCGCCGGCGAGTTTCCCTCCGCTGCCGGGTCCCCAACCGCGGCTACGGGCTCCGGTTTTACTATCCACGGACCTGAGACGGGTTCCGGAACAACGCGGAGCCCCGGCGCCTGCATCACGGTTGGCGTGAATAGCTGGAATGCCCCCTGCGAATCGAGCCCGGTCAGAACGCAGCCGCAGATCATGTTGGTAAGCTCCGATACAAATTGCCGGGTGACCAGCGGCGACACCTCCGCTTCCGTGATACCCAGGAAAGAGGAAGCAAGGTTGCGCGCGTAGGGCTGCGGCACCGTCACCGACATGCTGCCTGCCAGGTCCCCGTCAAAGCGTACGGTCGAGGAGACGTTGTCGTTCCCCGGCAGCACCTCCGGCTCCGCCAGACCAAGCACGCAGGCGAAGCACATCGTTTCCAGCACCTCCGCCGCGCTGTCGACGATCGTTTTGCTCAGGCCTGTGGCGTACATGGCTGGCCTCCCAACACTTTCCATATTTCGTTCCGCAACATTTCCGGGCGGAACGGCTTGCGCAGATAACCTCGCGCCCCCATCGAGCAGAGCCGGTGCATGCGGGCATCCGTTCCATCGGTGGAGACGACGATGACCGGCACGGATTTCAGCAATTCGTCGGCTTCCACGGCTCTGACCAGTTCTTCCCCATTCATTCCCGGCATATTGATATCGGTCAGAATCACGTCCACCCAGTGTTCTCGCAGCACGCCTAGCGCCTCTTCTCCGTTCCCCGCTTCGAACTGCGTACCCAACTCGAGCCCGGACAGCTGCAAGGTGCGCGAAATCACCGTCCGCATGGCGGGAGAGTCGTCCACGATCAACACATTAATTGCCATTCCTGGCCTCCAGTTCTGGCGGGATACTCACCGCTTTGATCACCGGTGCCCGTTGCCCTTATCCATGTCTGTCCGCTCGAGATATCCAGGCGAATGGTCCTGGAAACGCTTCCCCCAACGTCCTCCGACTGGATCATGAACCCCGATTGCCAGAGAATCTTTCGTGCTGCCATATAGTTGCGCTTGCCGATATTGAAAACGCCGTTGGCGTCCAGCATCTGCGCTCCCCCGGCAAGTCGCACCAGGGTGCGGCTTTTGACTGCTCCCAGTGAATAGGCGTCCTGCAGCAACCTGCTGATTCCCGTGTCAGCGAACATGCAGGGCCGCGTTTGCGCTTTCAATGCGTCAAGGCCGGAGTCGGGCAGCATGAAGTGAAGCATCCCGCCGATCCGCGCAATCGGATCATGGATGGTCACTCCAATACACGACCCCAAGGCGTACGTCGTGATCACCTCCCCGGGATCGCGTGACAGCTTGTAGTCCCCTACCCCGACAACCAGCATTTCGTTCGCTCCAAATGACCTCATCGGCTCCCCGCGTTACGGTAAACCGCCGGCGCTATGTACTCCAGGCCGTGACGCATCCCATTCAACGTCTCCGAATGGCCGATCAGCAGGTATCCCCCCGGCTCCAGTTGCGCGGCAAAACGGCTGACCACGTTCTGCTGCAGGGCCTTGTCGAAATAAATCATCACGTTCCGGCAGGCAATCAGGTCGAACTTGCCCAGCGACGTGAACTGTTCGATCAGGTTCAGCCGCTGGAACCGGATCTGCCCGCGGATCTCCGGCTTGACGCGATACCCGCCCTTGTCCTGCTCGCGATCGAAGTACCGCTGCAGCAGCGCCGGCGGCATCGACTCCAGGCGCTCCGCCGGGTACACGCCGGCAGCCGCCTTGGTCAGTGCGCGGCCGGAAATATCCGTGGCTATGATCTCCACCCTTGTCCCCGGAGCCGTTTCCGCCGTGCAAATGGCCAGCGAATACGGCTCTTCGCCGGTCGAGCATCCCGCGCTCCACATCCTGACTCGCGACTTGCCCTTCGCCTGCGGCAGCACGTGCCGCCGCAGCAAATCAAAGTGCGCCGGCTCGCGGAAAAAACTGGTAAAGTTCGTCGCCAGCGCGTCGATCATCGTCATCAGGGCGCGGCCGCTGCGATCACTCGTCACATACCGGTGATATTCCTCGAAGCTCTTCAGCCGCAGGCCCCTGATCACTTTGTTCAGCCGCGCGCCGATCATCTGCTCCTTGCCCTTGCGCAGCTCCAGGCCGAAACTCTCGCGCGCCAGCTCACGGATGAGTTCGAACTCCTTGGCGCTCAGCGGGCGTACGTTCCCCATCAGGTTCTGTACAGACTCATCCATTGACGATCGCGCCTCCGATGGCGGCAACGTCCAGGATCAATCCCACTCGACCATCTCCCAGAATCGCCCCGCCTTGTACGTCGGCGGTCTTCTTCAGCGCCGGCCCCAGGTTCTTAATCACCACTTCCTGCTTGCCGTCCAGGCTGTCGATCATCAGGCAGAACATCCGCCCGGAGCCTTCGCAGACGATCAGAACGGCTTCGTCCGGGTTCTCCTGCTTGGGCACGACGGAGAAGCGGCTGTGCAGGCGCACGATCGGCAGCAGCCGGTCGTGGACCATTACCATCTCCTGCTTGCCCAGAACGCTGGACAGCGCCTCCTTCTTGGGCCGCAGCACTTCCTTCACCGTCGATAGCGGCACGATGCAGCGCAGCTTGCCCACGGAGACAATCAAGCCTTCGATGATGGCCCGTGTCAGCGGCAGGTGAATGACGAACTTGGTGCCTTTGCCCGTCGCGGATTCGACATCGACCTTGCCGCGCAGCTTGTCCACCTGGCGGCGAACCACGTCCATGCCGACTCCCCGGCCGGAGACGTCGGTGACCTTCTCCGCCGTCGAGAAGCCCGGCTGGAAGATCATCCCGAGGATCTCCGAATCGCTCATCGTCTCGGAAACCTCCAGCCCTTGCTCGATCGCCTTTTGGCGGACCTTTTCGCGGTTGATGCCGCGCCCGTCGTCCTCTACCTCGATCACCACCTGCCCGGCCTCGTGATAGGCCCGCAGGGTGAGCACGGAGGTCGGGCTCTTGCCGGCCGCCAGCCGCGCCGCGCGATCTTCCACCCCGTGGTCGAGCGAGTTGCGGACCATGTGCATCAAGGGGTCGGCCAGCTCCTCCGCAATCGTCTTGTCCAGCTCCGTCTCTTCTCCTTCCATGCGCAGATCGACCTGTTTGGAAAACTTGCGCGCCAGGTCGCGGACGATGCGCGCCAGGCGGCGGAACAACTGTCCGATCGGGACCATGCGCATGGTGAGAGTGGCTCGCTGCACATCGCCCGTCAGGCGCGCCAACTGCGCCATGTTGCGGTTCAGGTTGTTGCTCAGGTTGTATTCGGCGTGGAGCTCGGTCTTGATGAGCGACTCGGTGATGACCAGCTCGCCCACCATGTCCATCAGGTAATCCAGCTTCGAGGTGTCGACACGCACACTATAGCGTTCGGCCGCCGTCACGCTGTTGGGCGAAGAGGCGGCGCCCGCCTCGCCGCTCGGCTTCTCGGCTGCTGGAACCTGCTTCGGTCCTGGCGGCTTTGTTGCCGCTTCCACCGCCGAAGCCGGCTCTTGCGCTTCCTGGGGCGTAAGCGGAATCATGCCCTCTGCTTCCAGAGCCGCCATCACTTCCGGCGCGATGGACGACCCGGGCCTGGCTGGCTCCGCCTCGCTCTTGGGTTCTTCGCCGGCGGGAACGCTCGTGTTGCGGAACCCCTGCAGCCGCGGTATCAATTCATCCTCGCGCCGCGGGACCTGCGCCAGCGTGCGTGACTCCACGGCCGCGATGCACCGATTCAGAAAGTCCGTGCAGGCCAGAATCAGGTCGATTCCCGTGGCGTCGATCACCACCGCCTTGTTGCGCGCCATATCCAGCAAGGTTTCGACTTCGTGGGCAAAGCGTTGGATTCGCGGGAACTCCAGGAACGCCGCCAGTCCTTTAATGGAATGGAAGCTGCGAAAGATCGCGTTGAGGCATTCGAAATTGGTGGGATCGTTCTCCAGTGTCAGCAACTGCGCTTCGACCGCGGAAAGGTGTTCGCGAGCTTCAAGAACGAAGTCTGCTACTAGAGCCGGGTCTTCGGCGGCCGAACCGGCCGCCTCTGGCGCCGCCGCGGCGGCGTCTGGGCCCGCCTCCGCCATTTCGAATTTCTGTTGCAGGTCGCTAAGCTTCTGTCGCAGCACGGAGGCCGGGATGCCGCCCTCTCGATTCGTCATTTCCAGCATCGATTTCAGTTCGGCGATCGTTGCGTTCAAGCTTTCATCAGGAGAAAGACAATTGCGCAAATCGGGCAAGACATCCGCCTGGCACAGAGTTTCGCCGGAGATCGTTTCTACGTCCTGGATCAGCACCCAGGTATTCAGTTTTTCGATCTGCTCGCGAATCTGAGCGCGCACATCTCCAAACTCGTTGCTCATCGAACTATTTCTCCCATTCGCGCTGCAATTCTCGTTCGGGCAAGCTCAAGCCTGATGGCCTGGCGATCACCACCCGCAAGTACACATCTGTCTGCGGGCAGATGGATGGAGGTAGGCGCGTGTGTTATATCGGCACAGAAGGAATGGCGCATCAGTAGCGGCGCAGTTTTTTCGGGCTACTTGTTTGAATCCCGGCCCCTGCTTCGAAAAGAGAATCGCAGCGCCTGGGAGTGCCTTGCCGGACGGGAAACGGGAGGCGCCGATAAGCCTCGAATTTTGCACCAACTATTGTGAAACAGCACTAGCCGCTGGGTTTGCGCGCGAAACCGGCTCTGGTAGCGCCTAAAGTCCCGGCTCACACCTGCCGATATACACGTTTAAGCCGCGATCTCTGAACGTGGAGGTCTTGGGGCGCACGCCCTTCTTGCGCTTGTGTAGAAGCGGGCTCCGGCCAGCGCCGTGTTTGTGCTTGCCGGAACTGGAGTTTCGGCACGTTTCCGCGCGGGTGCTATATGGCGTCCTGGCAGCGGAACGTCAGGCCTGAAACATCCGGGGCCGTACGCCGGGTTTCTTTCAGCGTATGGATTTCGGGTACCGGATCCCGGCACGAGTAATAAAGGTTCTTATGCCAGAGCACACAGTCCTGATTGTCGACGACGACGCCTTCTCTGTTCATGCGCTCCGCCGCTGCCTGGAACAGAGTGGATACACGGTGCTGGAGGCGAAGGGCGCAGCCGAATGCTGCGGCGCGCTACAGTCCGTCCGTCCCGACGCCATGGTTCTGGAGTATCGCCTTCCCGATGGCGATGCTTTGCAGCTGCTCCGGCAGGTACGCGCGCTTGACGCCGCCATTCCCGTGATCCTGATGAACGCGCACGCTACCATCGATCTGGCCGTCCGCGCCGTCAAGCAAGGCGCCGAGCACTTTCTGGCCAAACCGGTCGAGCCCGCCGTGCTTCTCAATGTTCTCTCCGAGGCCTTGCAGAACCGTATTGCTTCACCGCCCACGCCCGTCGAAACGTCTGCCGGTGCCAAGGGCAAGCCCAACCCCTTTATCGGAACATCTCTCGCCATTCGCACCCTGGCGGAGTCGGCCCGGCGGATTCTTGGAACCAACTGCCCCATCCTCATCGAGGGCGAAACCGGTACCGGCAAGGGTGTGCTGGCGCGTTGGCTGCACGAGCATGGCCCCCGCGCCGAGCAGCCATTCGTCGATCTGAACTGCGCCGGCCTGAATCGCGAGTTATTGGAAAGCGAGCTCTTCGGTCACGAAAAGGGAGCATTTACCGGAGCTGTGAGCCGAAAGACCGGCATCCTGGAGATCGCGCATCGCGGCACGGTCCTGCTCGACGAAATCGGCGACATGGACCCGGCGATCCAGCCCAAGCTGCTGAAAGTCCTTGAAGAAAAACAGTTTCGCCGCCTCGGCGGAGTCCGGGAATGCGCCGTCGACGTGCACCTGGTAGCTGCCACCAACCGCGATTTGAACTCGCTGGTGGCCGGCCACAGCTTCCGTTCCGACCTCTACTTCCGGGTCAGCACCCTGCCGCTGCGCATTCCGCCGCTGCGCGAAAGACGCCTGGACATCCGGGCCCTTGTCGCGTGGTTCCGCCCGAACCTGGAGGCCGACCTGAATCGGGGCCCCCT
This sequence comes from uncultured Acidobacteriota bacterium, assembly GCA_963791145.1. Lineage (GTDB taxonomy): Bacteria > Acidobacteriota > Terriglobia > Terriglobales > Acidobacteriaceae > CAWBRT01. The sequence continues at coordinate 279,224 of CAWBRT010000015.1, forward strand.
GCGTATCGATGATGATACCTACGGCCTGCTTGAGGAATACGACTGGCCGGGAAACATTCGCGAGCTGCGCAACGTCCTGGAACGGGCGGCACTGGTATGCGAGCGCGGCGTGATCCGTGCCGACGATCTCCAGTTCCAGGCGAAACCCGCGACAGCGCAGGCGATGGACGAGAGCGAGCTCACCATCGAGCAGCTCGAGCGCACGCACATCGAGCGCGTCCTCAGGCAAGTCAACGGTAAGGTCGGAGAGGCCGCGGCCAAACTTGGCATGTCGCGCAGCACCCTGTACGTGCGAATCAAGCAGTTCGGCATTCCCCAACCAAACGCATAATAGCAATTTAGCTTACCCGAGCACTGAAAACGGAGGTTATAGGCCGAGGTGTGCAGGAAAATCTGGTAACTTGTTTTGCTGCAGCTAGTTAAGCATATATACAAGCATATATACGATGATTATTATTTATGTTGATCCCAACGTACGATTTCTATATCGTATTTGGTATGAGAGCTAATCCAGGTGGTTACATCTGCCCCGAGGAGGTTGTTGGGCGCGATGAACTGATCAAGGCGATCTGGACCCGGCTTGCCGCGCAAAGCATTCTTCTGACCTCTGAACGTAGGATTGGAAAGACGTGTGTCATTCAAAAGATGAAGCAAGCCTCACCGTCGCAGGATACTTGCATTCTGCGCGACCTTGAAGGCCTTCATTCTCCGGGTGAATTTGTCGAGGCGGTCTACAACGATGTCGAACCCTCATTGAGTCGGGGCGAGAGGACTAAACAAAAGTTCTTCCATCTTTTCCAAAAACTCGGTGGCGTTGAGTTAAAGGATCTTAAGGTTCCAGCAATGCAGCGTCATTGGAAGGAACTGTTAATCGCTCTCATTTGTGACGCCGTTGAGGAGCAGAAGGGACGCGTTATCGTTTTTTGGGGCGAAACGCCGCTTTTCATCTACAACGTCGCAAAGCAATGCGGCCCCTCCGAGGCAATGGCTGTGCTCGATACCCTACGGTTTCTGCGACAAAGCTTTCGTTCACTACGAATGGTTCTCACCGGCTCAGTGGGCATGCATCAAGTTGTGCAGACGCTTAGGAAATCAGGTTACGCCAATGCGCCTACCAATGATATGGGGATAATTGAAGTGCCACCCCTATCCCGAATGGATGGGAAGAAACTCGCAAGCGCACTCCTGGCGGGGGAAGGTATTGAACTTACCGAGAATCTCGATCTCGTCGCTTCGGAAATCGCAGAATGCGCGTCTTTTATCCCCTTCTATATTCACTATATAGTTACCCGCCTTCGCGAAGATGGTCGTGAAGTCGGTATTCCTGAGGTGAAGGCGCACACGGCGGGGTTAATACAGGATCCAAACGATCCGGCTGACTTCGGCTACTACGAAAAGCGCCTTTCCACCTATTATGAACGGGCAGAGGCGCAGATGGCATTACTCGTGCTTGACGTTCTCGCCGAAGGAGAACCTCTCCTCTCCCTCGAGCAACTGATCAACCTAACTAAGCACCGGTCGGTTGATGCTTCTCGCGAACAGCTTCGTGATCTTCTTGTTACGCTCGCGAAAGACCATTACATCTCGAAAGATGAGAATGGCCGTTACTTTTTCCGCCACGATATTGTTCGCCGCTGGTGGCGCTTTGCGAGGATCACTTAATGTTCCACTCTATCTTCAGCCCATCAGCGATGACCCAGCAGCAGCTTCGAGATACTCTCGTCCAGAACGTACCATTAGTGGAAAGACTTCTAGATTTATTTTCTGATTCGCTCCCAGGTGGATCAACTCATAATATCCTGCTCGTTGGCCCGAGGGGCATTGGAAAGACACATCTGGTGGCCCTGATATACAAGACTCTATCTACGACACCCCAGTTCTTAAAGCACAACTTCCTAGTCTACCTGCCCGAGGATGAGTGGGGGCTTACATCTTATGAAGATCTCATTGCACTAGTCCTAAGTGCACTAGCACCAACTCCCTCAGCCCCGCCGATCACTAGTAAACTGACTAAAGAGTTGTCCGAAAAAGACATTTTAGCAATGATCGAGGCACAAATGGGGAATAAGAATGGTGTCTTGGTGATTGAAAACATGGATCATGTCTTAGACTCTATAGGCCACTCAGGACAACAGAGACTACGCAGCCTATTTCAGAACTCTCATCGTTTTTCTATCATCGCTACCACTCCGGCTCTATCTGTGGCCCTCTCCCGGCAAGCTTCTCCCTTTTACGGCTTCTTCGAGGTGATCAACTTACGACCCTTATCACTAGCGGACGCAGTTGCTCTCATCACAAGCTGTCAGTTGCACGCAAAGATACGCTAACTACAGAGTTGGTGGCAACCCCACTCGGCCGAGGCTCGCGTCAGAGCGGTACAACATCTGGCTGCCGGCAATCATCGAGTTTTCGTCCTGTTCTATGATTTCTTGGCGCGGGCTGACTCCGACAAAGTGGTTGAGCCATTACTTAGAACTATTGACGCTCTTACGCCGTATTATCAGTCGCAAATGACCACGCTATCACCCCAGCAACAGAAGATCGTGGGGTTCCTCTGCCGGTATACTCTTCCCGCAACCGTTAAAGTAATAGCCGACCAGTGCTCCACGACTCACCAGACCGCCGCGAGCCAGCTCAAGCAGCTACTTGCCAGTAGATATGTGCGGGTAACTCGCACCGGAAGGGAAGCATATTACGAACTAGCTGAGCCGTTGCTACGAATCTGCATTGAAGCGAAAACCCACCGCGAAGCTCCATTGAGGGTACTAGTTGAGTTTCTACGATTCTGGTTTTCCCGCGAAGAGTCGAAGCTCGGGTAGCACATCTGAACTCTTCCGACTCTGACGATCAGTATTTCTCGGCAGCGTTGAAAGAATATGACCAGGGAACTGGTCACGATCACTTGCATCCGGCGATCGAAGCACTATGCCGATCCCTTGATGATCCAGGTCGTACCCTCAAGGAAGTCAGTGAGAGTGCACTCGAATTGGTCGAATTAAGTAAGCGTGATAATGACTGGAGTCACCTTGTTAGGGGGATGGTGAGGTTAGGCCGCTCATCTGAAGCGGTTGAATATCTAGAGCACAAAAGAGTTCATGGTACAGCCACCTTCGAGTTGTTCGATGCACTTGGCCGCGCCTTAGGTTCAGTGGCAGGAGCGATGAGGCGCTACGAGCATTCGAGTCTGCAAAGCAAAGTGCTCCTGACAAATGCAAGTATTGTTTGGAGTGTGCTCGAACTCTCATTGATCTCGATAGGTATGGGGAGGCCGAGACAAGTATTAAGGCAGCGTTGCAAAGACATCCGACGAGAAGACTAGCAGCGGCAGTACTACGTGCGGCAATAGAGATACGCAAAAAACGACCACAACGTGCTATTGAACTCCTGAAGCCGTACGAGCAAGAGAAGGGTGTCGACAGGGATGACATTCTGAACTGGATGGGGATTGCTTATACCGACAGTAAGGAATACGAGACTGCACATAGACTGTTTCGAGAGGCTGAGCGATTAAGCCCTGCTCCTCACATCAGGCTAAACTATGCACGGAGTCTATTCCTAGCCAGGAAGTATGAAGATGCGCTCAAGAAATATGAAGAGATCTCCACGAGTCTCAGTTAAGCTGAATATGTCTGCACAGGTCTATAAGTGCAGGACATTGTTGGCATTACATGAGTACGAAAGAGTGGTAAACGAAAGTCCTATTGAAGCGCTCTCGCATGCGATTTTCCATTGGCTATGGGGAATATACCATCGAGAGCTCACGGTAAAGGAAATCGAAGCTGAGTTATCTGCGTTAGGGACAGTAAATATTCCAGGATGGCATGATGGAAAAAGGTGGACTGACGGAGCTACTGCAAGATTGAAATACGTAGGCACAACCCGCGAGAGCAAGGCGCACCTCGGTGACTGGTATGAAGCATGTCGAAATGTCTTTATGGAAAGGTCTAGCTACGCTCTGTTTTTAAAAATCTTCAATACCCTCTTCGAGATGAAATGTCGTGACAACAAGAAAGCGCTGTTTGGCCTGTCATTGGAAGAGCGACGGTTGCTTGTCTCTGAAGAAGAAGAGGTAAAGTTACTTAGTACTAAGTGACTGGGGATAGCAGTGGCGGCTGGTATTGCGGGAGTCGCAAGCATCAATCGCGAGTTTAACAATCAACTCAGATTCGGGGTAGATAAATTGAGCGCAGGTGTCTCGATCACGGGTCATTCTCGCTGATCTTTAGCGGTGATAGAGATTAATTCAATGGGATTTACTATCGCGAGGCTGATGCTGTGGACGAGCCCGCATTGCCGGCAAAGGTCGTCAGGCGGCTCGCCAGGCAGCGCAGTATCTCCGGCTCTCCGGCATGTTCGTTATCGGCAGGTTCTCCGGCCGTGGTCCCGGCGACGCTCTTTCTCGGCGCGGCCAGCTCCATCTGCGAGATAACCTTCACGATCTGGGCGAAGCCCCGCGCCTGTCGCGGCTTGGAGCCGTCGGCCGAATTTTCCATCAAGCTGGCCGTATCCCGCGCCGCCCGAGCGCAGCTTCGCGCCAGGTTGCGCACTTCTTCGGCAACCAGCGGAAATTCCGCGCCCGTTTTGCCGCCCCGGGCTGACTCGAGGGCTGCATTCAGCGCCAGGACGCTGCCCTGAAAGGCGATGGCGTTCACCATCTTCCTGGTGCGGGGTTGCTGGTCGCGGGAATGCTTGATTTTCTTGGGAGACACCCGTCCCTCCGCGCCTGAATGCCTGCCCGGCCGCTTCGGCAGCCGGGCAAGCCAAGAATCACTGCGTGGCTGTGGCCAGCCTGCAGATCTCGTTCACATCCAGGGCTTTGTCGATGTCCAGCAGCAGTTTCACCTGCCCCTTGATCTTGGCGATGCCAAGCAGGTAGGAGGTATCCGTGCCCTCGCCGAACTGCGGGGTATCTTCGACATCGCTATCGACAACGTTGAGCACCTCGGCGACGCCGTCCACGACGATTCCGATGGGGCTGGGCTCGGCGCCCCCCACCACCACGTGCACGACGATGATGCAGGTGCGCTGCGTGTACTCCTTGGCCTCCAGGCCGAACTTGAGACGGAGATCCACGACGGGAATGATTTTCCCGCGCAGGTTCAGCACACCCTTGATGTGCTCCGGCAGATGCGGCACGGGAGTGATGTCCTGAACGCCCATGATCTCCCTGACCTTCATCACCTGGATCCCGAACTCTTCCTTGCCCAGCTGAAAGATTAGGTACTTGCCACTGCGCCGGGCTCCGGCGCCTGCGAGTGGAGGAGCGGTTTCGTGAGTTGATAGCTGCATGTCAGTCCTCTGCGCAAACTTAAGATGAACTTACTATCGGAACCATGTGCCCAAAACTTCAGTCTCCTGTCATGCCGGGAACCGGCGCCAGTTCGCTTTGAATGATGGTCACCGCCAGCCGGCCGAACTCCGAGCGGAAAGACTGTTCCGCGATGACCGTGGCCCGCGGAATGAACAGGTCATAGTCGGTTCCCACCGCTACGGAGGGCAGAGACAGCGTGCAGGGGGCCGATAACTCCGCTTCCAGCAGGGACTTGAAGCTGCCTCCCGTCATGTTAGCCAGTTCTCCCGAAGCGTCCTTGAGGTCGTCGCGGGTAACGTCGACCTGGTCCACCATGAGCAGCTTGGCGGTTGTTGCCCGCGCCAAGCCCATGTCCATATCCAGCCGAACGGCGCCCTGCCAGGGCCCCACCACCTGAACAGCCGCGACCACGTACCCGCTGCTCTTATCTATAGGCACCGTATCGGGTGACAAGGTTATGTTCGCCATCTGGGACCACACGGCCTCGGTGAGATTGCATATTTCAGTATTCCTGCCAACCGTTTGGCTATTCTTCATTGGTACTCCTCGGATTGGTGGCCCCCCCGGCGCCGTGCACCAAGGCGAGCAGTTTAGTAACATCACGCCGTTTCAGGGTTCCCCGCCTGACGCAATTTTGGCGTCTGTTGAGGTGTCCTGCCCTGCTGAAAACGCCGGCGCTTGCACGGAAAAAACCGTGTCTGAGGGTATATCGACACTGGCAGCCAACAACTTTAGCCCCAAAGCGCACAACGGCCCTTTCCGGACCGTTGCCTGCAATGTAGCTCTAAGTGGCTAAAGTTAACGGGACTTGCGGGAGGCAGGAAGCGATTCCACCTTGCGGACGAAATGAGCCATGGACTTGCCGACCTTGTTCAGCACCTGCGCCCATTGCCGCAGATGCTGCTCTCCCTCTTTGGTCAGGGAATACTGCTTACGGGCCGGCCCTGATCCCTTCACGTCCCACTCGCTCACCACGAATCTATTCGTCTCCAGGATCTTGAGGGTTCGATACAAGGCGGCGCGCTCGATCTCCGCATCGGTGAAGGCGTACTTGGCGAGCTCGTTGGAGAGGTTGTAACCGTAGGTCTGGCCGCGCTCGCGGATCATCAGCAGCAGCACCGGTTCGATGAAGCGATACAGGTGCCCCATGGCACAGGTACAGGGGACTTCGCCCTTGTGACGGGCGCAAACGCCTCGGGTGGCTGGTGTTCGGCCGTTTCGACTCATAAGGGCAAGTTACTCCTAGAGGCGGAAAGACCGCAAGCCCCCAGGCAATCGATCACCTGTTGAATCACGATGTTAGAAGATACCAAATGTCCTAGGCGATCGATCGGCGGCGGTTCCGCCAGGCGAGCACGGGGTCCCGAAGCTCCACAAATTCGTAGCGTTTCAGCGCCTCCGCGTTTCCTGTCTCCACGTAGCGCAGAACGTCGCTCATCAACGAATTCGTCTCCTCCCGGCTCATCTCAGAGGTAGTGGCCCAGTACTTCCAGGGATTAATCCAGATTCTTAACGACTCGATATGCATGAAAGCCTCATTGAGATCGTGGCAGCCATTTCGAAGATTGGCGACTTGGCATCTGCTATGAAGAGCTGTACTAGACATGGCCGTGCGTAAGAAGCATCGGCAAGAATATTGCACTGCCGCCAAGTGCATCCGCGGCTGTCTGCGGAGCTTTTGATATCAGGCGGAACACAGCCTGATCTGATCAAGTTCAGTCTAGCAAAGCCCCGCCTTGAAATCGATGAAAAACCAAGCCAGTACTGGTTTGCGCGTGAAGAATTAACCTGATTTTAACTTGACTTGCCGCATGAGCCTCACACGTTGTGAGCCGCACTCGCTCGCTGCGCTGTCAACTCGGACCTGTGACAGGCAGTTCACGCGAGCTGTGCCAATGATTTCGCCGGAGCACCCAGAGCAGCGGAAAAGTGAGTATCGAATCGGCAAAATAGCAAAATAAAAGCCGGGCGCAAGGCCCGGCCTCCTGGCAGTCGATGAGTCTGAGTCTCCCTTACCCTTGGCGGTATCGTTCGGGGCGGCGCCGCCGATCAGATATCTCTCTAGTTGGCCGCGCCCACGCCCGGCTGCCCCCGCGTGGCCATGATGGGACCAACCTCTTTGCCGTTGTGCATGGTGCGCAGCGCCATGCGGGCGCCGTCGATTTGTCCGTCAAAGTGGTTATAGGCGGTATCGAAGCTCAGCTTGTCTGCCACCAGCTTCAGGTTGGTTACCAGGTTCTCTTTGCCGTTGATGGTGACCGTACCGGTGATTTTCTGGAACTGCTGTTTGAGCATCAGAGCGTAGCGGTCGTTCGTGCCTGGCTGCACCATCGTCCACTGCCATACTCCCTGCACCTGGGCGGGCACGATCCAAAGGTAGACGGAATGGGCTCGGTCCTCCGCCTCAACAGTCTTGCTTTCGTCCGGCGTCCACTCGCCCATGTCGAAGTCGTGTGAAACCACGGGGGTTCCCGGCTTCAACTGGCTCATCAGCGTGGGCCGCAGCTTCACATTGAGGTCCGGCAGCAGGTAGAGAGTGACGGCGGTAGCTTCGTGGAAATCGAACTGGAACAGGTCCCCGAGAACGAACTTCACCTTGTCCGTCACCTTGGCGGCCGTGGCATTCTCATTGCTCTCGCGAATCCGCTGCGGATCGATGTCGATCCCTATGCCGCGCGCGCCGTATTGTTTGGCGGCGGTAATGACCAGCCGGCCATCGCCGCAGCCGAGATCGTACACCATGCTGTCGCTGGAAACCTTGGCCATGCGCAGCATCTCATCGACGACAACCTGGGGAGTGGGAACGAAAATCACATCCGGCGCACGCAGTTTCTGCCTGTTCTGCGCGGCCGCAACGGTGGCCAGCAGCAATACCAGCATCAGGCATTGGCAGCGACGAATCGATTTCATGGATCCTCCTCTGTGGTTGAACACGAATGATTGAGGCGCTGCATCAGGCGGGAGACAAACAGCACCGCCGCTCCCACCAGCAGCACCGCTACCCCCGCCATCGCTCCCAGCCCCGTGTACACCACGCTGGCGTAGAGCAGGTAAGCGGAGGTAACGATAAACACGATCGGGGTAAACGGGTACGCCGGGACGCGGAACGGACGCTCGATCTGCGGCTCCCGCCGCCGCAGCACGATCAGCGCCACTCCGCTCAGCAGAATGAAGAACCAGAAGACCGGAGCCGTGAATTCCACCATGGTCTTGAATCCCTCGCGCGTGGCCGTTCCCATCGCCACCAGCACGAGGGCCACGGCCCCCTGAATCAGCAGGCTGGCGCGCGGCGTCTGCGAACTCGCGGACCACTCGCTCAGGCGCCCGAAAATGGGAAAATCCCGTCCCAGCGCGAAGTTGGTGCGCGCGCCGGTGAAGACCGTCCCCTGCAGCGATCCCAGCGCCGTGATCATCACCAGCACGCTGACCAGGTTAGCGCCGGCGTCTCCCCCGCTGCGGCGCATCAGCTCCGAGGCCACCGCCGTTGAAGTCGCCACCCCGCGCAGCCCCAGCCCGTGCAGCAGTGCCAGGTTCACCAGCAGGAAGATGGCGGTGATCACCCCGATGCTCCCCACCAGGGCAATTGTCATATTGCGGCGGACCTGCTTCAGCTCCGCCGAGATGAATCCGGCTTCCTGCCAGCCTCCATACGTCAGCAGAACGAAGACCATCATCAGCCCGAAGCGCGAATGCGACGGGCCTGGAGCGGCCTCCACCACGGCTGCCGTGGCCGGCGACATTCGCAGCCCCGCCACCACGATAGCCAGCAGTCCTAGGACTTTGCAGATGGTGAGCAGGTTCTGCGTCCAGCGGCCGAATTGCACGCCCCGCACATTCACCAGGGTGATGACGATGACGGCGAGCGCCGCATAAAAGGAAGCTGAGTAACGTCCCAGCGGCGCCAGCTTGGCAGCATAATCACCGAAGACGAAGCTCAGCATGGCGATCGAGCCGGTTTGGATCACCGTCAGGCGCGCCCAGCCCAGCAGGAATGCCGGCGTGTCGCCGAAGGCGCGTCGAATGTAGTAGTAAATCCCGCCGGAATCCGGATAGGCGGTGGCCAGCTCGGCGTAGCAAAGCGCGCCCAACAGCGACAACACCCCGCCCAGGCACCACACGCCGATGTCGGCGAAGGCGCTCCCAGTCATCGAGGCCACCAGCGGAGGCGTTTCGAAGATACCGGCGCCGACCACGATCCCTACGATGATCGCGATAGCATCAGCCGCGCTAAGCGATTGTTTGACGGAACTCGCTGTCGTCGTAGCCGGCATTCTCAGCTCCGCATGCAGCTCGTGCCGGGAATGGTAACACGGGCTCCTTCAGGCGGCCAGCGAGCGCAGGGCCATGTACTGGATCACTTCGAGTTCTCAAACAGAGATCTCTGAAAGACGTCGAGCAGAGCCGTAACCGAAGCCCTGATCGTATCGTCATCCGCATCCGCCATCACTTTCTTGGGATAAACGATAATAGGGTAAAGCGTGGCAGAGTTTTGATCGTAGATCGCGTAAATGCGCCACCCCCCACTAGCGCCTTCGCGGGCAGCCCCAATTCTTTGTCGGTACTTAAACAGTTGCTTGCCCTGGAGAATGGCTGAAAAACGAGGAACTCTTCGACACTGATTGGCGTTGATATTTCTTCTGATGTTCGCGAATGCGTCGTTGAGGTCGGCGTCTATGCTTGGATAACCGTGCTGTTTCCAGTGCTCCCGCAGGTCATTGAAGTGCGGGCTCTTAGATGAATCAATGTTACATGCCGCCAATCGTGGCCGCCGGACGGGATATAGACTGAACGGAATCCCTCAACAGCGTTCTAAATTGACCGGTACTGGATAACACCAAATCTTCGATTAAATCGCCGAGGTCTTCGGTTGCAGCCTCTATACCCCGAATAGCTGCTCGGGATATAGGATTGCAATTTGCGGGACAGTGCTGGCAGGCGCCAACAATGCCGGTAAGGTTAGCGTGTATTCCTTGCAGTCTATCTTTCAGTTCGATTACTTGCTCGGGTGAGAGAGCCTCCAGCACCTCCGGTGTGAGAGGACGCACCAAGCGTCGAAGAGAAAACCTCAAAAGCGTCAAGCCAACAGCACATACAGCCACATTCTCAGATGTCGCACCAAGTACACGACACCCAAAGTCTGATCGGCCCGACGCTCCACCTGATCAAAGGTTATAGCTGCGGGCATGGCGCTACTCCCCACTATCTAAGATTCGAAAAAGTTTTATGCCAACGAAGGCGCTTTGTCAATGTCACTTTAGACGACAGGGTCACGCCACGGCCCTGCTATACGCTTATGATGCCACAATTTCGACTACCGTGTAGGAAGTCTCCTCCATGGTTGGCGAACTACGCCGCCGGCGGCCGGAAGTAGTGAGGATACTTGCGCCGGAAGGGTTTCTTCTCGCGATAGGAGCGTGTCAGCTCCATGTAGATTCCAAGGTCGCGGTCGAGGTCCGCCTGCGTGCCGTCGAAATAGAAATTGCGAATCGGAATGCCGCCGTGGTCCTTGCTCACTTTGGGATACACGGCCTCGCTGACGATGCCGTTCATGCAGGTAAACGGGCTGATGTCGATGATGCCGTCCGCCCCGTGCTGCGCCAGGTACGCGGCCTTGCCCACCGACAGCACCATTTCGCCGAAGACCCCGTGATTGGGCAGATAGGGGCGCGCGCAGTCGAACAGCTCTTGCACATCCGGCTCATGGTAGCCGGCAAAGTCTTCCTTGAAGGGCTCGAGAATGGCATGCTCGTCGGAGTTTTGTATATGCCCACGCAGCCGTGCCTTCAGCATATCGAGCGTCCAGTAGCGCCCCACCAGCTTTAGCTTCCGCAGGTGCTCGGCGTTGGTGTATTGCACCCATTCGCTGATGTCGCTCAGCCAGGATTCGGCGCCGTAGCCTTCGAGCTTGCGGATCAGGTCTTCATTGCTGAAGGTATTCAGGCGGCAGAAGATCTCGCCCACGACGCCGATCAGCGGGACATCGGGATCATAATCGGCCGGCACTCGCCGGAAGCGGTCGCGGGCGCGCTTCATGCTGCCCACCATGGCCTTCAGTTGGCAGTCATTGTCCGAGCAACTGTTCTCGATGGTCTCGCACAGGTCGGCCACGCTTTCCTGGTAAATCTTGTCGGCGGTGCCGGGGACCAGCTCGTACGGCCGCGTGCGGTGCAATGCCTTGCGCAACACGTCCGCCGAGACCAGCGCTCGCCACCCGGCGCGCATGAAGGGCGTCGATATCTCTCCCAGGCCGTCGTAGGAGTTCTGGCTGGTGGGCGACAGTATCTGCACGTCGGAGTAGCCGATCTCCCGCAGGGTCTTGTCCAGAAACGGAGCGTATTGGCCGAAGCGGCAGGGGCCTTCGGCGGTGGGCATGAAGAACATCGTGCGCTTGGCATCGAAGCCTGGCTGCTCGATCACGCGGATGAAATCTCCCACCGTAACCTTGGCCGGATAGCACTCATCGCCGTTGCAGTGCTTGGCCCCGAGCTCGCGCGTGCGCTCGTTCGACGGCGGCGTAGGACTGGCGTTCACCCCGAGCCAGCGGAAAACGGCGGAAAAGGCCTCCGAGCTGCCCTCCGCCATGATCGGGATATACACGGTCTTGCCGGCCAGCGTATGCCCGGAACCGATCTTGCGCCTCAGATGGCTGCAGCCGTTGGGCATCGCAAAAATCCTTTGCTGTCGAGATAAGCTTCGCAGCGGGTGATGAAGCCTGCGTCGTTGGCGTGCCCGTCAAACTGCAGCAGCAGCGAAGGCTTGCCGCCGGCGTCGTCCACGAACGATTTGATGTAGCTGTCAGGGCCGCACTTGAAATTCGAGATGTAGACCACGTGCAGGTTGGGGTGGCGGCGCGTCATGCGCGCGGCCGCCAGGATACGCCGCCCCGAGTTCCAGTACATGTTGCGATTGACGTCCCTGATGTCTTCGTCTTCCAGCGCCAGGAAGTCCATCGGCAGCACGTCAACCCCGTACAGCGTCCGCAGCTTGCGCGGTATGTCGCAATTGACGCTGCGGTCGTAAAGATTGTACGCACGCCCCACCAGCACCAGCGCCGGCGCCTGCGTTTGCTCCAGGCGGGCCAGTGCCGCCACCCCCAGCTCTTGCAACGCCCCGTCAAATTTGGCCTTGCGCCGCGTAGGCAGCCGTCAGCGCGCGGTTGTTGGCCCGGCCGGAGATCTTCAGCCGGGCGGCGAAGAAGGCCGCCAACTCCTTTTCCGCGATCTTGCGCCCATAGCGGAAATGCGAGGTGGGATTCAGGATTCGCTCGGCCGCCTCTTCCAGTTGCGGCACGGCCTTCAGCACGTAGGGCAGGGTCTGGTTCCAGGGGCACAGGTGCGACTCCGGATACGCCTGCATCACGTTCGGCGGAACCTCGGCATTGATGGTGTTCGGCACCAGCACGTAATCGAGCCCCTTGGCGAGCAGCTCCTGAACGTGGCCGTGCGCCACCTTCACCGGGAAGCAGGGTTGCGCGATTGCCAGCTCGTCGCCCACAGCGCAGATATTTCGGTCGGTCGGCGACGAGAGCGCCACGTCGAATCCCAGCTCCTGCATGTAGGCGCACCAGAAGGGGAAGCGGTCGTAGTAAAACATCGCCCGCGGGATACCGACCGTCGAGACGATTGCCCCTGGCCGGTTCCAGCACCTCGTGCAGCAGCTGCTCGCGCTGGCCGAGAAGGTCGTCCAGCAGCGGCTTGCGGTCGGTCTTGGCGCGCTTGCGGAACTTGTCTCCGCACTTGTCGCCCCAGTAGCTGCGCTCGCCCTCGATCTTGAACTCCTTCATGTCGCAGTAGTTCGAGCAGGCGTGGCAGACAAACTCGCGGCTGGTGAAGTTCACCTTGCCAAGATCGTAACCACGGAACTTCGAGGCCCCATTGCCGTCCCCTGCGACAACAGGCAACGCCTCATGGTGGCCCACATTTGCGAAGCTAATGTGGGGTTCAGCCAGCGAAACGAGCGGCGCTTCAGGCTCGACCAGGCGCGGACCGGGCCGGGTCTCGCGCGCCGTGGGCTTTGCGGCGTATGCCCGCTCGCGCGCGATCAGCGCCATGCCGATCGCCCCGATCACGCCGTTATGCGGCGGCACGATGATCCGCTTCTGCAGGATTTGCGAAAAGGCGGCGGCGACGGCATCGTTGTAGGCGGTGCCGCCCTGGAAGAAGATGGTGTTGCCGATCTTGCGTCCCCGCACCACGCGGTTCAGGTAATTGAGCGCTACCGAATATGCCAGCCCGGCGCAAAGATCGCCGACTTCGGCGCCTTTCAGCATCAGCGCCGTTACGTCGCGTTCCATGAACACCGTGCAGCGCTCGCCCAGCCGCGCCGGATGTTTCGAAGCCAGCGCCAGCGACGCGAATTCGCCCTTGATGTTGACGCCCAGCTTCTCCGCCTGCTCTTCCAGGAACGAGCCCGTTCCCGCCGCGCAGGCTTCGTTCATGGCGAAGTCGACGACGATGCCCTTGTCCAGGCGGATGAACTTGGAATCCTGCCCGCCGATTTCGAAGATCGTGTCCACCGAATCCATGCCAAGCTGCTGGCAGACGTAGGTCGGCGCCCGTCTTGTGGGCCGTGATCTCGTCATTGACGGTGTCGGCCCCCACCAGCTCCCCAACCAGTTCACGTCCGCTGCCGGTAGTACCGACGCCGCGAATATCCAGCCGCTCGCCCAGCTCTTCCTGGATCTCCTTCAGACCGGCGCTGACCACCTCGATGGGCCGCCCCTGGGTACGCAGGTAAATCTCGTGCAGCAGCCGGCCTTCGCCGTCGATCACCACCAGGTTGGTCGAGACCGAGCCGATATCGATGCCGAGATAGGCCTCGATCTTATCCCGCCGACTCTGCCGAGCGAAATGGGCGCGTCGGCCAACCGGTCGCGCAACAGCACCACCTTCTCCATCGCGAGCGGATCGCTGAAGGCAAAGGTCTGTTTGCCCTGGGCGTGCTGTTCGAGCTGGTGAATGTGCTTGAAGCTGCGCTTGCGTATCTCTTCGGCCTCGAAGATGGCCGCGCCGATAGCGCCCATCCAGGCATAGAGCTCGGGGACGATGATCTGGCCGTTCTGGAACTTGAAGGCCTCGCGCAAAGCCTCGCGCACACCGGCGTTCAGCGCCACGCCGCCGATGAAAGCCACCGGCGCTTCCACCTCGCGCCCCTTGACGATGGCCGACTTGAAGTTGCGCGCCACGGCGTCGCACAGCCCGCGCAGGATCTGGTCGGTGGTGTAGCCCTTCTGCTGCGCGTGGATCATGTCCGACTTGGCAAAGACCGAGCAGCGGCCGGCGATACGCGCCGCGCAGCTCGCCTGGCAGGCGGCTGCTCCGACCTGCTCCACCTGGTAGAGAAGCCGTGACGCCTGCTGGTCGATGAACGACCCGGTGCCGGCGGCGCAGTCGCCGCTGCTGGAGTAATCCACGATCCCGAGATATTTGCTGCGCCCGCTGGGCTCCAGGCGCACGTACTTGGAGGTCTCGCCGCCCATCTCGAAGACGGTGCGAACCTCCGGATAAAACAATCGCACCCCTTTGGCCAGGGCGCGGAATTCGTTCTCGAAGTAAATGCCGAGGATCTTGGCGATCAGCTGGCTGCCCGAGCCGGTTACCCGGATACCCTCCACCGTCTTTTCCGGAACCTCCTCGTAGAATTCACGCAGCAGGTCAAAGGTGGACTGAATCGGGCTGCCCTGTATGCGGCGGTAGCGCGACAGCACCAGCGGACTGCCGGCCCGCCCGTCGCTCCCGGGGAAATGGCCGGCAAAGAATGCATCTGACTTGGCGGTGAGCGCCTCGCACGCCTCCCTGTCCGCCTCGCCGCCGATGGCTGCCAGCTTCAGGCTGACGGCGCCGATATCCAGTCCAATGTTGATGCTCATGAAGTCCCTGGCCGCACTCTCTCAGGCAAAACTCGGTTGCTCTGAGAGTCAATATTTGTTGCGAGGATTCTTGGCTTCCATGGCAATGTACAGGAGCAGCTTAGCATCCGCCCCGGCCCGGAGGAAACACCGGGAACGTCGGGCGTGGCAATTTAGGGGTTAAATGGCAGCAGGGACTAGGGATTGGGGATTAAGGAACAGAGATAGCCCTCGCCTCCATTCCCCTTGTAGAATCCGAAGGCAATGGCACCCGTAGAGGCAGGGAATCCAGCCCAGGGCAACGCCTCCGCGCGTGGCGGAGCGGCAGCCGCCATGGTTGCGGCCGGCATTCTTCTCAGCCGCATCGCCGGACTGATTCGGGACCGCGTCTTTGCCCATTTCTTCGGCAATTCGGACGCCGCCGACGCCTTCCGCGCCGCCTTCCGCATACCCAATTTCCTGCAGAACCTGTTCGGCGAAGGCGTGCTCTCGGCCTCCTTCATTCCCGTCTACGCGCGGCTGCGGGCCGAAGCGCGAAGATGAGCGCGCGGCGGAGGTCGCCGAGGCCATCTTCGCTCTGCTGTTTCTTGTGACCACGCTGCTGGTCACGCTCGGCATTTTCGCCACTCCGTGGCTGATCGATGCTATTGCCCCGGGCTTCCAGGGAGCCAAGCGCGAGTTGACCATACGGCCTGGTTCGAATCCTTTTTCCCGGCGCCGGCCTGCTGGTCTTCAGCGCCTGGTGTTTGGGAATCCTCAACAGCCACCGCAAGTTCTTCCTCTCCTACGTCGCGCCGGTCATCTGGAATCTGACGCTGATCGCCGCCCTCGCCTGGCGCGGCGGGCATGTCCCCTCTTCACGTCTGACCGAGATTCTCGCCTGGGCGTCGGTCGTCGGCAGCGGCCTGCAGTTCGCCATGCAGTTGCCGGTGGTTTTCCGCTTCCTGTGGCCGTTGCGATTGCGCCTGGGCGCCGGGGTGGCGGTTCACGTCAGAACGGTGCTGCGCAGCTTCGGTCCGGTATTTGTGGCGCGCGGGGTGGTGCAGATCAGCGCCTACATCGACTCACTGCTGGCCAGCTTTCTTCCTACCGGGGCCGTGGCGGCGCTCTCCTACGCGCAGACGATCTACCTGCTTCCGGTGAGCCTGTTCGGTATGTCTGTTTCTGCCGCCGAGTTGCCGGCAATGTCCAGCGCGATGGGCAGCCAGCGAGGAGATTGCCAAGGCCCTGCGCGAGCGGCTGGCGAATGGCTTGGAGCGCATAGCTTTCTTCGTCGTGCCTTCGGCGGCCGCCTTCGTCGTGCTCGGCCACGTGGTGGTGGCCACTCTCTATCGCTCCGGCGTCTTCGGCGCTAAGGACGTGACTTACGTCTGGGGAGTCCTGGCCGGCTCCAGCGTGGGCCTGCTGGCTTCCACCTTCGGAAGACTCTATTCCTCGGCCTTCTACGCCCTTCGCGACACCCGCACGCCTCTGAAGTTTGCGGTCATCCGGGTGTTGCTGACGCTGGCGCTCGGCTATCTCTGCGCCTTGCCGTTGCCGCCGCTGCTGGGAATCGACCCCAAGTGGGGAGTGGCCGGCCTGACGCTCTCGGCGGGCATCGCCGGCTGGATCGAATTCGGACTGCTGCGCCGCTCTCTGGTCAGCCGCATCGGCCGCCCAGCCTTTGCCATGGCGCTGGTCGGCAAACTCTGGCTGGCCGCGCTCCTCGCCGCCGCCTTAGGCTTAGCCTTGTGGCGAGCCAGCGCCTCGCTCCATCCGGTGCTGACCGGCGTGGTTGTGCTCATACCCTATTGTTTGCTTTATCTTCTGCTGACGCGCTGGATGGGCATTGCGACCGGCGCGGAGGCCTTGCGATCGCTGCGGAGGCGATAGGGGCTACTGGCTCAATAGCAAGGCATGGAAAGAATGGCTTGTTCTACTCCCTGTCAATCAACAAAATTCTGCTGAATAGCCTCGCTGAAAATTGCCTCGGTGAGGTTTATGGGAGTCCAGCGGACGAAAAGACTAAAAAGACTAAGGGGATGGGGCAGGTGCCGTTTAGCTCGTGTAGAACCCTAACCCCTAATCCCTAACCCCTGCTGTTACGACCCCTTCACCAGCCGCATCTTCGACCAGTCGTATGACAAGCGCTTGCCGCACTCCAGGCACACGACGTAGTGGTTGCTGGTGACCGGTTGCTCCGGATTCTCGTCCAGCGTGGCCGGTGCGGCGGTCGCCATCATGGCGGGGAAGGGGAGCGAAGTGTGTTTATGCCGGCAAGCGAAGATTCCGAAAACTCTGTTCACCACGGTTGAGTCCCTTTGAGGACACGGTTGGAAGTTGCCGGGCCGTCGAGTGCCCGCCGAATCGAGCACCCGCACTTCTTTCGTGTCCTCTTTATCCCTGGGGCTGCGGTCGCGGCATTGCGGTCGCCGCGACTGTCGAGACCCCCTGCGGCTTAGGCCCGGACGGCGCTGGGCGAACCGGAATCGCTCGCGCTCTCTGATTTCGAATCCACCCTCGAACCAGGCTTGCGGATGTCGATTCCGCCCTTGAAGAAGGCGCCGTCTTCGATGCTGATGCGCTGAGCGACGACATCGCCGGTCAACGAGCCCTCATTGCGGATGTCGACCCGGTCGCTGGCGGTCAGGTTGCCGCGTACTTTGCCTAGCACCACGATTTCCCGCGCCGTGATGTTGGCGGCCACCACTCCGTTACGGCCGACCGTCACCCGGTTGCCGGGCAGGTTGATCGAGCCTTCAATGCGGCCGTCGACGTAAAGCGATTCCGATCCCGTTACCTCGCCTTTCACCAGCAGCGACTTGCCGATCGTGGCCTGTTCCTGCGACAGAATCGGCGAACTGTTACTGCTGCTGCTCATGCGCGACACGGGTGGGCCTTCGTCATTCCCGCTTGTGCTGGGAGGGGTATAGGCCGGGCGCGCCGGCGATTCAGCCGTGGGGGACACGGCATTGGGAGGATTGGAAGGCTTCCACATAGATATTCTTGAGTCCTTTCGTGGCAGTGAGCCGCACGTAGTTAGCCAAAGATCCCAACTGTCATCCTGGCCCAGAACTGCCGGATTACAGCGGGTCCCTGCGGTGCGGAAGGCGGCTGCGCGCTTCCGCCAACCGTCGATAACGTAAATTCTGCCCCCGGCTTGCGACTTCCTACATCAGGCGGTCTACCTAGTGTATTTCATCTTCCGAGCTTATGCTCTTCTGAGGAGAATTACGGGCATCTCAGGAAAACCCAGAGACCCCCGCTGGCTCCGGCCAGAAACTAAGGTTCCCGGCAAACGGCGCGGGTGGCGTTTGCCGGCTAAGAAGCACGATGATTACGGAAAAGCTGATTCAACAGCGGTTGGAAAAGTTGCCGCACCGCTCCGCCGGCTACAAACAGTTGATTCGCGAACTCGGCTTGCGCGGCGCCGAGCGGCGCGAGCTGGAAGATAAACTGGCCGACATGGTAGCCAGCGGCAAGCTCGTGCTCACCGGGCGCGACCGCTATTCCCTGCCCGCCGAGGCTGCGGCAAATCGCAACCTCGTGATCGGACGCCTCTCGGTCCATCGCGACGGCTACGGCTTTGTCACCCCGGAGAACCGCGACGTCTTCGATCGCCTCGGCGGCGATGTCTTCATCAGCCCGCCCGAGATCGGCTCGGCCATGCACGGCGACCAGGTACTGGTCGAGCTGAAGGATATCCACAACCCGCGCGAAGGGCGCTCTGAAGGCCGCATTCTGCGCATCATGAACCGCGCCCAGACCACCGTCGTGGGCGTCTTTCACCACGGCCAGCGCGCGCAACTTTCGTTCACCCGATGGACGAGCGCGTCACCGCCGACATCATCATTCCCCGCGGCCTGGAACGCCCTCCCGCAAATGATCCCGAAATGGAAGTTCCTTCAGACCGCCAGGCCTACTCCATCGAGCCGGCAGGCAAATCCAGTCGTCACGCAACGCCGCGTTCGACACGCGGACCGTGTCATCGGCGATGAAGCCCACCGCCGCCAGTGGGACGACCTGGAAGGCCTGGTGGTGGAAGTTGAGATCACGCAATGGCCGACGGCCACCACCGACGCCAAGGGCCGTGTCATCGAGATTCTCGGCTACGAGGACGACTTTGGCGTCGACGTCGAGATCGTCATCCGCAAGCATCACCTGCCGCATCGCTTCCCTCTCTCCGTGCTGGCCGAGGCGCAGGCGGTCGAAGCCGTAATTCCCCAGCGCGAGTTGCGCCGCCGCCGCGACTTCCGCGCCTTGCCCATCGTCACCATCGACGGCGAAACCGCCCGCGACTTCGACGACGCCGTCACCGTGGGCCGTCTCGACGACGGCAATTACCAGTTGCAGGTCCACATCGCCGATGTGGCCCAGTACGTCGCCGAAGAATCGCCCATGGACCGCGAAGCGCGCTGGCGCGGAACCTCCGTCTACTTTCCCGACCGCGCCATTCCCATGCTGCCGGTCGAGCTCTCTACCGAGAATTTGCACGCTGCGTCCGCATGCCGACCGCCTGGTGATGTCCTGCGATCATGGAGATCGACGGGCAAGGCGAGATCGTGCGCTACCAGTTGTGCCCGGGGGTGATCCGCTCGGCCGAGCGCATGACATACACCGACGTCGCCCTGATCCTCAACGGTGATGCAGGCGCGCGGCAACGATATGCGCCGCTGGTGGAGAGTTTTCGAGCTGATGGAAGAGCTGGCGCTGGTGCTGGCGGAAAAGCGCGAGCGCCGCGGCTCCATCGACTTCGATCTTCCCGAGCCGGTCATCGAATTCGACGAGCATGGCCTCATGCGCGGCGTCACCCGCTCGGAGCGCAACATCGCCCACCGCATCATCGAGGAGTTCATGCTGGCCGCCAACGAATCCGTGGCCAGCTACCTGGAAGGCAAGCGCATCGCTTCGCTCTACCGCGTCCATCACAAGCCCGACGGCCAAGCGCGTGCTCGACTTTGAAACCATTGCCGCCGCCTTCGGCTATTCGCTCGGCGTGGGGCCGCTGCCCGTCGATCGCTTTCGCCCGCGCAGCGAGCGCCGCGCCAGCCGCGGCACCGGCCGCCAGGCCCGCGAAGTGGAAGTCCCGCGAGACGTGCACATCGTCCCGCGCATGTACCAGAAGCTGACCAAGAAACTGGAAGGCAAGCCGGAGGAGCGCATTCTCTCCTACCTCATGCTGCGCTCGCTCAGCCAGGCGCGCTACTCGGAAGCCAACGAAGGACACTTCGCTTTGGCCGCCTCCACCTACACCCACTTCACCTCGCCCATCCGCCGTTATCCCGATCTCACCGTACACCGCATTCTCAAGGCGGTGCTGGCCGAGTCCGCCGAGGAAACCGATGAAGGAGTGCTGGTAGGAACAGGCGGACCGGTGACGCAGCACTACGTCCCAAAGCCGGCCGAGCCGAGGCCGGCTCGCCCTCGACAGGCGCCTCTGCGTCTGTCGGGGCACACTCCGGCTCGCCCTATTCGAAGCCCGCTTCCGGGCATCATGGCGGCCGTCGCGGAGGCCACGATGGAGATCAGGTCGCTTGCGCTTCCCAGGGCGGAGACGCGGATGCGCCGCTCGGAGGGCCTATCCCGCAGGAGGTCTTGCACGAGATCGCCGACGACACCAGCTTCACCGAGCGCCGCGCCGACGAAGCCGAACGCGAGCTGCTGGAATGGAAGAAAGTAAAGTTCATGCAGGAGCGACTGGGCGACGACTTCGACGGCCTGGTGGTTAGCGTCACCAAGTTCGGCCTCTTCGTCGAGCTCAACGAGCTCTTTATTGAAGGCCTCGTGCCGCTCTCCACCTTGACCGACGACCGCTACACCTACCACGAGAACACCCGTCAGCTTATAGGGCAGCGCAGCAAGCGTACCTACTCGATCGGCGACCGCGTGCGCGTGCTGGTGGACCGCATCGACCCGGTGCAGCACAAAATCCAGTTCGCATTGCTCGAGGAGCCGCCCTCGCGCTCCCAGCGCCGCCACCGCAAGGCCTAACGCTGTCTCACGCGCTCGCCTGTTCAGCTGTCTGGCCCGCCACGGCAGTCTGCTTTCTGTAGATGAAGCCGATCATGGTTATCGCAACCAGGCTCGCGATCACCGCAATCTGCCCATTCAGGCTGACCCCCGTGCCCGATGCGGCCGCGTTCAGACGATGCGCCAGCCCCGCCCCGGCCAGCATCCCGAGCACGCAGGCAGCAGCATCGGTGCTGCCTTCACCGAGGCGATCAGTTGCCGCACGGGACATCCGCCGGCCAGCGTTGCCGCCATGCCGACGACAAATAGACCCAGGAAGTTCCACAGGTGCATGGTATGCGCCAGCGGCTGGCCGCCGAAGCCCAACTTGAAGAACCCGAAGTAAACATTTCCCGCGACCGCCGCCAGGAAAACAACGCCGTAGATCTTCAGCAGGTAAGTCTTGTTCAGCAGGATGAAGTCACGGAAGCCGCCGCTCATGCACATCTTGGAACGCTGCGCCAGCAGTCCCGCTGCCAGTCCGGCGATCAGACTGACGATGAGAGGAGCGTGCATCGAGCCGGGCCCTTTGGCGCTGAACGCCAGAACCGGCAGCCGCAGAGCCGCGGCGACAAGCACCAGCAGGGCGAGCAGTGGCAACGCGTAGCCGCTCACCGCCGCTGCGCCGCCGTGAATGCTCGACTTTCCCAGGCTGTAGCCGGAGCGCAGAAAGAAGATGGCGACGCCGATTCCGGCGAGAAAGCCGGCCAAGCCGGTCAGCCCGTTCAAGTCGCCGCCCGCCAATCGCAGCAGTGCCCTGAGCGGACATCCCAGAAAAACCAGCGCGCCGGTCATCATGACCATTCCCAGCAGGAAGCGCACCAGCGGCCTGGCTCCGCCCCTGGACTGGAACTCACCACGAAACCTGGCCACCGCAAAAGCGCCCAGCACCCATCCCAGAATCTCCGGCCGCGCATATTGGAGTACGGCGGCATCATGAATCCTCAGGGCGCCGGCAATGTCGCGAAGCTGGCAGGCGGCACAGAATCCATAATTGCCCGGGTTACCCAGCTTCACCAGGATTACCGCTCCCAAACCAAACACCAAGCCAGTCAGTACGACCACCATGGCTGAATCCTTTCCGCGCTCGCCCCGGTCGTAAGCGGAACTGATGTTGTTCCGCGCATTGAAGCATCCCACGTCAACAAACATTCACGGGGACACAACCGGCGAGTTCGCCTGTGTCTTAAGAAGTCCTGTTGTTAATTGAAGATCGAAGATCGGCGCCAGCCTGGCCCCTGGGGGCTAGATTCAGGTAAAGCCGGAAAAGGCGTAGATGGGCAACAGCAGCTTCATAGGAATGGAATATTCATATCGCGCTTCGCTGCGCCAAGCAACAACTTTTTGCCTGTCCCCGCCGCGGATCCAACAGGGTGGCCCCGTTATGAACGGAGCCTGTTTAGTACAATGACCTTTTCAGGGCTCCGGCTGGCGCCGCGGTTGCGCCAGGGTAGATCAATCCACATTTGCGAGGATGCAATGGCACGGATGGTGCAATGCGTGAAGCTGGGCCGGCAGGCGGAAGGACTCGACGAGCCGCCCTTTGACAGCCCGCTCGGACAGAAGATTTTCGAGAGCATTTCCAAAGAGGCGTGGCAGCAGTGGCAGGAGCACATGAAGATGCTGCTCAACGAGTATCGCTTGCAGCCATGGCGCAAGGAGCACCAGGACTTCATCGTGCAACAGATGGAACAGTACTTCTTCGGAACGGGAGCGCAGTTGCCCGAGGAGTACAAGCCCGAGGGGCACTAGACTCCAGCTCCCGGACCATCGCAACAGAGCGCCGATCGTTTCTACCATCAGCCAGCATCACCCCCCGAGCACAGGGAGAACTTCACATGCCCCCACTTTCGCCCCAACAGGAACAAAAGCGTTCCCTGCCGGGGACCCCGGTGCTGGGGTGTATCGCGGACGATTTCACCGGCGCCACCGACCTGGCCGGCATGCTGGTGAAATATGGCATGCGGACCGTGCAGTTGATCGGAGTGCCCGAAGGTCCCCCGCCCTCTGATGTCGACGCCATCGTCGTCGCGCTCAAGTCCCGCAGTTGCCCGGCCCCGCAGGCTATCGCGGAATCGCTCGCCGCTCTCGCTTGGCTGCGCGCCGCGGGTTGCCGCCAGTTCTACTTCAAGTACTGTTCGACCTTCGATTCCACGCCCGCCGGCAACATCGGGCCCGTCGCCGAGGCCCTTATGGACGCTCTCGGCACGGACTTCACCATCGCCTGTCCGGCCTTTCCCGCCAATAAGCGCACCATCTACCAGGGGTATCTCTTTGTCGGCAGCGTCCTGCTGAACGAAAGCGGCATGCAGAATCACCCGCTGAACCCCATGACGGACGCCAACCTGCAGCGCGTGCTCCAGGCGCAGGTAAAGCGCAAAGTAGGCGTGGTCGACTATAGCGTGGTTGCGCAAGGCGCGGACGCCATACGGGAAGGCTTCAGCCGCTTGCGGCGTGACGGCTGCGGCTTCGCCGTCGTCGATATTCTGTCCAATCGCGACCTGGAGAATCTCGGCGCCGCCTGCGCCGATCTTCCGCTGGTGACCGCCGGCTCCGGCTTGGCCGTCGGCCTTCCGGAGAATTTCCGCCGGCAAGGCCTGCTGGCAAAAGACGCGTTGGCCGATGCTCTGCCCGCTACCGGCGGCTTTCGCGCGGTGCTGGCCGGCAGTTGCTCGGTGGCGACGCAGTCGCAGGTAGAGCTGATGCGCCAGCGGCATCCCGCCTTCCGCGTCGATCCGCTCGAGCTTGCCTCCGGTGCAAATGTCGTCTGCAACGCCCTGATTTGGGCGCGCGAGCATCTGCCCAAAGGGCCGGTGCTCATCTACTCCACCGATGCGCCAACCAGTGTCAAGACCGTGCAGCAGAAGCTGGGGGCAGCCAAGGCGGGACATCTGCTGGAAGAGGCGCTGGCCGCCATCGCCGACGGACTGGTCAAGCTCGGAGTCGGCCAGTTCATCGTCGCCGGAGGCGAAACCGCGGGCGCGGTGGTAAAAGCTCTGGGCATCACCGGGCTTCGCATAGGGCCCGAAATCGATCCCGGCGTGCCCTGGACGACCGTACTGAACGCATGCGTAGGCCCAGTCGCCTCGGCTGGGCGGGCGTGCGAAGCTCGCCTCTCAAATGACGAGGGGACCGCCGGGCCAAGCGTGCAGCGCCCGAGAATCGGTGTCGGGAACGGAGAACGCCCGCTCGCCCTGGCGCTCAAGTCCGGAAATTTCGGCAGCACAGACTTTTTCCTCAAGGCGTGGGACTATTTGCCATAGTAACGTTGTATTCACCCGCGTAGGCCCAGTCGCCCTCGGCTGGGCGGGCGAGCGAAGCTCGCCTATGACACGGTCCTTTAATGGAGACCGTTCGCGAGTATCGGAGGATGAACATGGCTCACGAAAAAGTTAAGCTCTACGAGAAGCCGACCTGAACGAAGTGCCGCGAGGTCAAGAGGCTCTTGACCGAGAAGGGAGTCGACTTCGAGGCCGTCAACTATGTTGAGCAGCCGCTGAGCGCCGAAGCACTCAAGGACCTGCTTCGCCGCGCCGGGCTCAAGCCGCAGCAGGCGCTGCGCACGAACGCGCCCGACTACAAAACCCTGGTGGCCGGCAGGAAGCTCGACGACGATGCGCTTATCCGCCTCATGGCGAAGCATCCCGAGCTCATCCAGCGGCCTATCGTCACGCGAGGCGGCAAAGCAGTGCTGGCGCGCCCGGCCGAGCGGCTGGCGGATTTGGCGCTCTGATTAACGTAGGCCCGGCCGCCCTCGGCCGGGCGGGCGAGCGAAAGCTCGCCTTCAACCAGGGTTTGCGTTTAGAGTAAGACCGCCACTGGAATCATGGACGTTCTCGCAAAACTCTTTGAGCAGCGCTTCCACTCTCCTGTTCTCCGGGTGCAGCCGCTGCAGGGACAGCTCGGCGCCTCAGGGCGCAAGATCATTCGCCTTGCCGGCGAGAACCGCACCGCCGTCGGCGTGCTGCACGATGTGCGCGCGGAGAACGTCGCCTTTCTGGAATTCTCTCGGCATTTTCGCCGCCATGGTCTGCCGGTCGCGGAAGTCTATGCGGAAGACTTGAGCCACGGCGCTTACCTGGTGGAGGACCTGGGCGACACCACGCTCTTTGAGTTTCTTTCCGCCAACCGCCAAGGCGAGAGCATTGCCCCGGAGGTCATCGAGGCCTACCGCAAAGCCGTAACCCTGTTGCCGTGTTTCCAGGTCGAGGCCGGGCGCGACCTCAATTACAAGGTCTGCTATCCGCGCTCGAGCTTCGACCGGCAGTCCATCGCCTGGGATCTCAATTACTTCAAGTACTACTTTTTGCGGCTGGCCGGCGTTGCCTTCAACGAGCAGGAGCTGGAAGACGACTTCGGCCGCCTGACCAAGTTTCTGCTGAGCGCCCCGCGCGATTATTTTCTCTATCGCGACTTCCAGTCGCGCAACATCATGTTGCGAAACGGGGAACCGTTCTTCCTCGACTACCAGGGCGGACGCAAAGGCGCGCTGCAGTACGACATCGCCTCTATTCTCTACGACGCCAAGGCCGACTTGCCGCCGGAGTTGCGCCGGCAACTGCTCGATCATTATCTCGGCGCGCTGGGCAATGTCATCCAGCTCGACCGCCAAGCCTTCCTGCAGCACTACTACGCCTATGTCTATGTCCGCATCATGCAGGCCCTGGGCGCTTACGGCTTCCGCGGCTTCTACGAGCGCAAGCCGCTTGTTTCTGCAGAGCGTGCCGTATGCGCTGAAGAATGTCCGCTGGCTGCTCCACAACGCCAGCTTGCCGATCCAACTGCCGGCCTTGATGGAGGCCTGCGAGCGCATGCTGGCCTCGGAGAAGCTCCAGAGCCTCGCTTCCGATAACGCAAACCTGGTGGTGCGAATCTTCAGCTTCTCGTTTCATCGCGGCGGCCTGCCGAACGACGAGACCGGACACGGTGGCGGCTTCGTCTTCGATGCCCGCAGCCTGCCCAATCCCGGACGCGAAGAAAGATTCAAACCGCTGACCGGCAAGGACGCGCCGGTGGCTGAGTATCTCAACCAGCAGGAGAGTGTGCATCAGTTTCTCGCCGGCGTCATGTCGCTGGTGGATGCCAGTGTGAGCAACTACCAGGGACGCGGCTTCAACAGCCTGATGATCTCCTTCGGCTGCACCGGCGGCCAGCATCGCTCGGTGTATCTGGCTGAGCAATTGGCCAGGCGGTTGCGCGAACGCAGCGGCGTCGAGATTGTCGTGCGCCATCTCGAGTTGGAGAAGCAAGGCCGATGAAGGCCATGGTGCTGGCCGCCGGACTGGGCACGCGCCTGCGGCCGCTCACCGACAGCCGCCCCAAGGCGCTGGTTGAAATCGCCGGCCGCACGCTGCTCGAGATCACGCTCTCCCGCCTGCGCGAATTTGGCGTGCGCGAGGTGATCGTCAACGCGCATCACTTCGCCGAGATGATCGTCGACTACCTGAAGGCCAATGACAACTTCGGTCTGCGGATTGAAGTCTCACGCGAAGAGATTCTGCTCGATACCGGCGGCGGCCTGAAGAAAGCCGCTTATTTTTTCCTGGAAGATCTCGGCATCCTTGATGAGCCGTTCATCCTGCACAACGTCGATGTCATCAGCGCCATCGACCTCCGGCGCACGCTGCAATTTCATACCCAGAGAGCGGCTCTAGCCACGCTCGCGGTGCACGAGCGGCAAAGCTCGCGCTATCTGCTTTTCGATCAGCAAGGTCAGCTTTGCGGCCGCCGCTTTGCAGCGGCGAAGGCAGGGAACGGACCGCAAGACGAAACCGTACGCTCTTCATCTTCATCTACGCTTTCGGCGCTGGCCTTTTCCGGCATCCATGTGATCTCACCTCGCATTTTCGCCATGATGCCGGAGGGAAACGTCTTCTCGATCATCGATTGCTACTTGCAGCTCGCCGCCCGGGGCGAAAGGATCCTCGCCTTCCGCGCCGATGAATATTACTGGCGCGATCTCGGCACGCCAGAGAACCTGCGGCAGGCCGAGAAGGATGTGGCACGGGGAGTGCTCGGGTAGCGATTCGCCAGATGCGTCAGTGTATAGTCTGTCCATGCCCGAACATGTCTGTCCCTGGTGGCTCGGTTATTTGCTCGCCAGCCCGGTGCGAAGATTGCTTTGTTCTCCGCTGGAAATCCTCGCACCCTATGTGCGCGAGGGCATGGTTGTTCTGGAACCGGGACCGGGGATGGGATTCTTCACGCTGGACTTAGCCAGGATGGTCGGCGCTTCCGGACGAGTCATAGCGGTCGATATACAGCCCAAAATGCTGGCTGGACTCAGGCGGCGCGCTGCCAAGGCCGGGCTTGTGCATCGGATCGATATCCGTTTAGCTGGACCCGACTCGATGGGCGTCTCTGACATAGCTGGCAAAATCGATTTTGCGCTTGCCTTTGCTGTAGTGCATGAAATGCCCTCCGCGGAAACTTTCTTCGCCGAGGTCTCTGCGGCTCTCAAGCCAAATGCCCGCCTGCTTCTGGTGGAACCGGCGGGCCGTGTCAAGGACGCGCAGTTCGAGACCGAACTGACACTGGCCGGCCAGGCAGCACTGAAATTGGAGAATCGCCCGGCTATCCCCCGCAGCCGCACTGCCTTGTTGAAGAAGTGAAACGCAGGGTGCTCCATATTTGCCATCTGTTGGCAAATGTGGGGCAGTTGTCACTGCATTCCCGCATTAGCTCCGCCTGCGGCTCCGCGAATGTAGGCCACTTACTGTTGGTCGCGCGCGCGCGCAACGATCACTCATACCGCAGCGCCTCGATGGGGTCGAGGTTGGCGGCCTTCCACGCCGGATAGATTCCAAAGACCAAGCCGATGAAAACCGAAGCGGTAAGCGCCAGGGTTGACCAGGCGAGCGACATGCTTGCCGGCAGTCTGGGGAAGATTACCGGCACCAGCGCCGTGACCACTCCGCCCGCCAGGATTCCCAGCGCTCCGCCGATGGCGGTCAGCGTCACCGCCTCCAGCGTGAACTGCACCAGGATGTCCCGTTTGCGCGCGCCGATCGCTTTCCGCACGCCGATCTCGCGCGTTCGCTCGGTCACCGAGACCAGCATGATGTTCATCACCCCCACGCCGCCGACGATCAAGCCCACGCTCGAGACGGCGAACATGAAGACGAATACGCCGCCGGTGATCTTGTCCCACACCTCAACCAGCGAATCCTGGCTGAAGACGGCGAAGTTGTCGGGCTTGTCGAGCGGGACGTGGCGCCGGCGCCGCAGCAGTTCGCGAATCTCGTCAATCGCCCGCGGCACATCCTCCTGCGAGGTCGCCTTGATGCTGATCCAGTTGTCCTTGGCCTCCGGATGCATCTTGCGGAAGGTGTTGTAGGGGAAAAAGACGACGTTGTCCTCCGGATTGCTCCCGCCGCTGAAGGCCGCTTTCTTCTTTTCCGCCACGCCAATTACGGTGAACAGCCGGCCTTCTATGTTGATCTGCTTGCCGACCGGGTCCTCTTCGCCAAACAGCGTCTCGGCGGTATCGATACCCAGCACGATCACCGGGCTGCGCTGCTCGTTCTCCACCTGGATGAACCAGCGGCCGCGCTCCGGCTTGTAGTCGAAGACATCGGCGGCAGAGATGGTGTCGCCTTCCAGAATGGTGTTCTTGGCCCGGCGGCCCTCGTATTTCACGACGTAGGTTCCGTAGCCGAATTCCTTGAGGAAGATGCGGATTCCCGCCGTCACCGCCTGGACATGCGGCAGCTCGCGGATGGCCATGGCATCTTCGTAAGTCAGCTCCTTGCGGTTGAGCATCTCCGCCGTCGGCCGGCCGAAGCGGAATGGTTCCTGGTGATAGGCGAAGATGATGTTGGAGCCCATCTGCTGCACGATGCCCTGCACGTTGGCGTTGAGCCCGCGCACCACCGAAGAGATGGCGATCACGGTCATGACGCCGATGACCACGCCCAGTATCGTCAGGCCGGAACGCAGCTTGTTGTTGACGAGCGTGTCCATGGCCATGCGCAGATTCTCGCCCGGCGTCCATGCCACGCGCCGCGGCGCCGTGGTTCCGGCTGAGAGCTCGGCTCGGCTTGCCATACTTATAACTCGAAGCGCAACGCGGCTATGGGATCAAGCGAGGCCGCCTTGCGCGCCGGATAGACTCCGAAGAAGATTCCCACGCTGGTTGCGACGACCAGTCCGGCCAGCACCGCCCAGAGCTTGATGGCCGAAGGCATGCCGATCATCAGCGTCACCGTCTTGGCCGTCACAATGCCGACGATGACCCCCAGGATGCCGCCCACCAGCGCCATCGTCGCCGACTCGATCAGGAACTGCCGCAGGACATCCTTGCGGCGCGCGCCCATCGCCTTGCGGATGCCGATCTCGCGCGTGCGTTCGCTGACGGAGACCAGCATGATGTTCATGATCACGATGCCGCCTACCACCAGCGCGATAGAGGCGATAGCGATGGTCACCACGAAAAACGTGCCGCTCAAATCGGCCCAGATGGAGAGAAAGTTCTGGTTGGTTTCGGCGGCAAAGCTGTCCGGCTCGCCCGGCCGGTCGTGCCGCCGCGCCCGCATGATGACCCGCGCCTGGTCGATGGCCGTATCCAATTGCGCGCCCATGCCGTATGCCTTGGCCCAGATTCGTATGCTGTTGCGCCGGCTGCCGTACTGCTTCATCCAGGTCGTGATCGGCATCAGCACCCAGTTGTCCTGGCTCATGCCCAGCGTCTTGCCCTTGGGAGCGGCTACTCCGATCACCTGGTAGAGATGCCCGTCGACGCGGATCTCCTTGCCTACCGGATCGGTGCCGGGCATCACGTTTTCCTGAATGTCGTGCCCGATGACGACCACATTAGCGCCGGCGTTCATGTCCGAATCGGTAATCGAGCGCCCGCTGGCCAGGTCAAGGTCGTAGATCGGCCCCATCGAAGGCGTCCAGCCTCGCGCCCAGCTGTCGGCGCTGCTCTGCTCGTTGTAGCGGACGGTGGCATTAGCCATCACCGTCGCCGCGCCCACCAGCTTACAGGCCGAGCAGCCGGCCGCCACTGCCTCGTAGTCGTCCAGGTATAGTTCTTTCCGCTTCTGGCTCTCCAGGTACTGGTCGACGTTGGTGATCACGTTGGGAGCTTTGGAGACGATGAAAACGTCGGCGCCGAGGCTGAATATCTTCTCCGCCACATAGCCGTTGATGCCGTTGACGAAGGTCACCACGGCGATGACGGCGGCCACTCCAATCACCACTCCGAGCAGCGTCAGCAGTGAGCGCAGCTTGCTCGCCCAGAGTGACTGCAAAGCGATCCGCATGGCTTCCACGGTGTTCATGGGCGGTTATTTCAGTCTAGAGCAATTCCGGTGATGATGTATCCGAAGAAAACGCTGTCATGGCGAGCGAAGGCGCGTAGCCGGGGCCCCTGGCGAGCGCCGTATTTGCGCTTGCTGGGGTGGAAGCGCCGGAGTCGAGCCACCTTGTGTTTCCGTTGCCAAACACAAGGTTCCTCCACTCCGCCGCACACGAGGACTCTTCTGAGGGGTAGCGTTTGCCCGCCCGACAGGAATCTTCCAGCAAAGGGCTAGCCTGGCGTGCGGCTTCGGCCGGAATGACACCCTGTGTTGTTTGGTCGGATACAGCAATTTCAAAACTGCTGTAGCAGGGAGAAACAGCTCGTGAGTCGGGGTCCCCGGCAGATGCCGGTTCTGCATCTGCTGGGGTGAAGTACGTGGCGGCTTGAGCAACAAACAGAGCGTATCTACAGGCGACAGCCGATAAGGAAGGGTCGGATCGGGTGAAAATTGCGATCGCGAAGAGAGTTCGTATAAATCGCTATCCCAAGAAGAACATTACTCGGCTATTCTGGCTCGTCCTCATCCGTGCCATAGATCATGCTCAGCTGTGCCTTCAGGCAGCAGATCGGCACCGGGACCTCGTCGTGCAAAGGTTGCGGATTGGCACCGCAATACGGACATCCGGCCCAGGGGGTGTGCTTTACCATCGGGGTCCTTGGAGCCTGCGATCTCGGGGCGCTTTCCATGTAGATGCCTCCAGCTAGCTCATCGGCAGAGGCTCCGCTTTTCTTCAAGCGCCTGCGTTACGAACGTAATGAGGGTTCGCAGGCAGCAACACTTGACTTCTCGTCCGCAAGATATTCACCCGGATAGCCCATCCGGCCGAATGCTCTCGCATTGGTCGTGTCCTGATTCCGGAATCCGATCATTACCCAGTGTTTAAGAGCCTCCGGGAATCAGCTTTTTTTTATCAGGTTATAATTAAGTGTTGGCGGTCGAATCGGACGGTCGCTTCCGAGCCGCGGCAAGTTTCCGGCGAGCATTCGCCCGGAGTGAAGTCGCGGACCCCAGGCAAGGCCTCGCCGAACCTGGTCAGGAAGAGGAAAGTCCGAACTCCGCAGAGCAGTGTGCCGGATAACGTCCGGGCACTTCAGGCTGAGGGTTCCGGCGGATGCTTTCGCGCCTGCCGAACATTCATGGCCTGGGGTGACGGAAAGTGCCACAGAGAACATACCGCCGATCGCCGGACCGCAAGGTGTGGCGAGGTAAGGGTGAAAAGGTGCGGTAAGAGCGCACCGCCTGGACAGTAATGTGCAGGGCACGGAAAACCCCACACGGAGCAAGACCAAATAGGGAGGAAGCCTTCGCAAGAGGGCACGTGCCGGCTCGGCGCGTCACAACCTCCGGGTAGGTCGCTGGAGCCGGGCAGCAATGTCCGGCCAAGAGGAATGACCGTCCTGCCGCCGGGGTTACACTTCGGCCGGCAGACAGAATTCGGCTTACAGATTCGGCCGCCGCTAACTTGGTTTATTTTGTATCGCTTGGCTGAAAGGGTGAGGAAAACTCAAGAAATCGTGCCAAAAACTCGCCACTAAACTTACATTGCGAAGCTTTTGGATCGTTCGGATTTTTGAGTTTTGGCATCGCTGAAAGCCTCCAAGCCGCCTTCCTTGCTCTCCATCATCCGGCGTACCCGCTCCCGGAGTTCCTTCACGAACTCCGCATAGTGCTTCTCAACAGTCTCAATGGTGTCGCCTAACAGCTTGGCAACGTCATACGGACTTGCGCCTCTGGCCAACATGTCCACTGCGAATGTGTCCCTGAAGCGATGCGGGTGGGCACCTGGGACTCCAGCTCGTTTGCCGAGCGACAATATCCGCTGATACAACCTTGGGCGGCTCAACGAAGCCTTCGTTTGCGGATGGAGCAGAACATGATCATCTGGCTCCGGGTTGCGCTTGTCGCGTTCCATTTCAAGCACGGCCAGCAATTCAGACTGAATCGGGATAATCACTTTCTTTGTGCGCTTACGTGTCACCCGTTCAATCTCCTTCCGGTCAAAGTGAACTTCTGCCCAGCAGAGAGTTACCGCATCAGAGCCGCGTAGCCCTGTCCATCGCAGGAGCATGAACGCCAGCAAGTCCTGTCCGGCGTGCCTCTGCATCGCGGTAAGCTGCTCAGCCGAAAACGGGTGAGCGCCCCGCATGGGATTGTCACCAGGTCTACCCTCAAACACCACAGGATTTTTGGGAATCATCTCTTCGTCAACAGCAACTTCAAACATCTTGTGCAAGATCGCCACGTCCAGCACCATCCCGCCGCCCCCGCGTGATCGTTTCCTGGCCTTGATACGCTTAATTCGCCAAGCTTTGAACGATTCCACCAGTGACTTGGTTATATCCTGGAGGTAGGAGACGTTCTTTTCCAACAGGAACGCCTCAAATTCCCTGAGCGTATGCTGGTAGCGGGTTTCTGTGCTTCCCCGCAATCTGCCGATTGCAATGCGTTTTTGGATGTAGCCCTCAAAGGTCTTACGCAGATCGCTCCAGGTGGGCTTTGGAACTTCCTGGACAATCTCAGGCGGCTGGTAGCCAACACTGCCCGCAAGCCGATTGAACGTGTACTCCGGCAGCACCGGCTTTAGCTCTTCCCAGATTTGCGATTTTCCACCTTCCGCCAGAGCCTTTTCAATGCGGCTGGCGAGACGTTGTGCAGCATCCTCGTTGCGGGTACCGAGCGAGAGACGCACCCGGCTGTTGTCAATCCAGGTGTCGCCCCGATACGCATTCCCTGCTTTTCGAACCGTTATCATCGGCCCTCCTTTTGTTTGGCAAGCGCTTCATCAATGCAGCGCCGGATTAGTTCGACAAGTCAACCCCGTCCGTTTAGGCACCTTGTTTAACATCGAAATTTGTTGCTCAGTGAGCCAGATCGTGGTGCGTTTCATAGGGCCGCAGTATGCGTTATAGCCATATCCTTGTCAGGCGTCAGCTCAGCCGTTTTATGTGCCGGTTTTCGATTTGCGTCACCAGGCTGGCAGGCACCGCCTTCTTTCCTTTTTTGCCTTTTGGGGCGAAATCAAGAACCTTGGCCCCGACTTGCCGAAGCCGGTTGTAAACAGTCGCACGGGAGCAACGCCACCGCTCTGCTACTTCGCTGATGGAGAAAAACGCCTGCGAAAACCCCCGCATGTTTGTAGGGGAATTGCCACTGGAGCACGGGTCTGCAACAGCAACTTCATCCTTCGCCATTCATCCTTTCTTTACCAGGGATATATGCACTTTCAGGCGATCCGCTTGTAGTCATTGCCTGCCTGCCCGACGGGAACTTTTTTCGCTGCCGAAAGTTCCTCACGTTCATCAGCACGGCGCATTGTTGGCTGCAATACTTCTGGCGCTTGTGCTTTTCAACAAAATAAGGGTGCTTACAGTCCGGCCTCGCGCAGAGCTTTGTTTTGTCTGCTCGATAATCGCGCAGAAATAAAAGGCAGATGAAACTCCAAAGATTTTCAGTATCGATCACGATCTCTTCAGCTCGGACCGACACCTTCGGTTCAAGAGCATCTTTGGCCTGCCCCAAGATCTTGCCTAGAGCAGCTTTGTCGCCGGTCCAAGCTCCGCGCAGTATCTCTTGAAAAGACGCGAAATCTACTGCGTTCTCGTCAAAAGACCGCGTCCTCTTGTTGATCCTTGCGGAGAGGGTTCCATACCTCTTAACGAATGCGTCCATAGCTTTCGGGTCAGTAATCCCGCGCACTGGTCTGGTGGTCAATGCCTGCGGTATTTTTCCAGTGTCGTAGGTCGGGACATTAGCCAAGCCCTCGTGGGGTGGTTCTCTCCATTGGCTCGGGTTCGCCCTCTTAGAACCCACCTTTCCGGTGACGTGGGCTCCCAACAGCTTCGTTTTGGAAGGAACGCGGCCGAAAAAGCGAATTCGGGCGGTCAGGGCATCTTGACTTGCTGTAACCGTAAAGCTGTTTGTACTCAATTTCTTTGTCATAGTAAAATCACAACGCTATGATACATGCAAATCTGAACATTTCGCAAGTGCAGCAGGCCACTGACGGTGAGCCAATGATGACCCTTCTTTTGTATCGCGTGAGCACCAGTGCTGGTACTGCGAGAAGCAGCCGCTCCGGAAACTACTTTCCTGGGCCATACATTGCGAGTTCCACGGTTTCCAGCTCGTTTTCGCGGTCTGCTCGGCAGAATGCGCAGACGCCGTGGTGGCAGAAGTTCCTGAGGGTACACAGATCCGTATCCTCCGGCCCGATGAGCTGGAAGCTTTTCTCCGGGATCGAGGCCGGCGCGTTACACTCCTTGTCCATTCGTGGTGCGAACTGGAACATCAGCTCAACGCCAAAAGGAGCGATGCAGACAATTGACGACATGCTGAAGGAACTGGAGCGGAATCGCTTCTACGGCTCGCTTGAATTGAAGCTCGAAGCGGGCCGGGTCGTGCTGCTCAAGAAGATCGAGACCATTAAGCCCGAACCAGAGGACCGTCGGAACAACCGAGGTGCGAACGATGCCGGAGGACATTAATTCCAGCAGCAGTCAGGACTCTTCCACGCGGGCGCGGCTTGATCTCGATGCTCAAGGCGCCGGGGAAGCGGGGCCGACACCACCAGTCTCGGATCACACCGTCACGCTACGGCCACCGGCGAATGCCTCAACACCTCGCGGCCGGAGGAACAATGAACCCGAGGCTGAGGGACATAACTTTCGATCCGAGAAACGTGAGGACGCTGCTGCTGCCTTGGAGCACTCCCTCAACGCTCAAGAGAAAAAGGCGGGGGACGAAGAAGAAAAACCTAAACATGTGCTTCGTGTCGCATCCTTAGTTTACCGGGGCGGTGCACTTGCCGAGACAATCTTCAATCCTGACGAGGGCCCGCCACTCCGGTTTACGGTGCAACTTGGGAGACCGAGATCGTCCGGCTTCCAGCACAAACAGGACCAGTTGATCAAGCCACCCCTTTCTAACGGGATGGTCGAAAAGGGCACGATCTTGTTGCCATCGGGTGCCGCTCCCTACGGGTCTCAGCAGCAACTGCTGGGCGAGATCAAGGCCTTCATTCATTGCTACGTGGACATTCATGACTTTTGGGAAGATCTCATCGCGCACTATGTGTTGATGACTTGGGTCTATGACCGCTTCACGGCGATTCCTTACCTCAGATTCTTGAGTGACTTTGGGACGGGCAAGAGCCGGTTGCTGCAGACGGTCGTGCATATCTGCTACAAGGGCATTTGCGGAGGCGGGTGTAATCGCCGGTGCAAAAATGAGCCACGTTACGCCGCGTGAGCGGGGTAATGTGGCGGAGTAAAAGTAGTCCACCCGCCAGATTTTGGTTTCCCGGACAAGCCAGGCATTCTAGGGGTGACGAACCAGGTTCGTTGCCGTGGGCGAAGTGTGCTTTCCGTGGGACATCGAAAGGATGTACACAGTGGAACTGTATGCACGAGTGCGGCGGGCGGTTCTGGTCGAAGGGCGGAGCCGGCGTTGGGTGGCGAGGGAGTTTGGGCTGGCTCGCAAGACGGTGGGCAAGATGCTGGCGTATTCCTTGCCGCCGGGGTATCGGCGGCAGCAGCCGGTGCGGCGACCGAAGCTTGGTCCGTGGCAGGGTGTGATCGACGCCATTGTGGAAGAGGACAAGCTACATCCGAAGAAGCAGCGTCACACGGCCAAACGGATCTTCGATCGGCTGCGGGCCGAGCATGGGTTTACGGGTGGCTACACCATCGTGAAGGACTACGTGCGGCAGTCGAAGCTCGCGAGCCAGGAGATGTTTGTGCCGTTGAGCCATGCGCCGGGCGAGGCGCAGGCCGACTTCGGCGAAGCGCTGGTGGTGATGGCCGGCGTAGAGCAGAAGGCGCACTTCATGGTCTTCGATCTGCCACATTCGGACGACTGCTTTGTGTGCGCCTTTCCCGCCGAGACGACGGAAGCGTTTCTGGAAGGGCACGTCCGCGCCTTCGCCTACTTTGGTGCGGTGCCGACGCGGATTCTCTACGACAACACCCGGCTGGCGGTGGCGCGCACTCTGGGCGACGGCCAGCGGCAGAAGACACGAGCATTCTCCGAGCTACAAAGCCACTACCTGTTTGCCGAGAAGTTCGGACGCCCGGCGAAGGGCAACGACAAGGGGAAGGTGGAGAACCTGGTGGGTTACGCGCGGCGCAACTTCATGGTTCCGGTTCCACGAGCAGCCAGTTGGCAGGAGCTGAACGCGCATCTGGAAGCCGAGTGCCGGGCTCGCCGCCTGCGTCGTCTGCGCGGCCACGATGAGACCATCGGCGAACGCTTTGTGCGCGACTTGGCGGCGATGCTGCCGCTGCCCAGCACGCCCTACGAAGCCTGCGAAAAGCTCACCGTGCGCGTCAGCTCGCTCTCCCTGGTGCGTTACCGCACCAACGACTATTCGGTGCCGACCAGCTACGGACATCGTCAGGTGCTGGTCAAAGGCTATGTCGATCAGGTGGTGATCTGCTGTGCGAGCGAAGTGATTGCCATCCATGAGCGCAGTTACGAGCGTGAGCGCGCGATCTACGATCCGCTGCACTACCTGGCCCTGCTCGAACACAAGAGCCGGGCTCTGGATCAGGCCGCGCCGCTGCTAGGTTGGCCGCTGCCTGAGTGCTTCCACACGCTGCGCCGTCTGCTGGAGGCGCGGCTGTGCAAACACGCCGGCCGCGAGTACATCCAGGTGCTGCGCCTACTGGAGACTTTTACCTTTGCCGACGTTACGGCCGCTATCGAAGAAGCGTTGCATCTGGGCGCGATTAGCTTCGACGCGGTGCGCCACCTGGTGTTGTGCCGCATCGAGCGCCGGCCGCCGCGGCTGGATCTGGACAACTGGCCGCATCTGCCGCCGACCACGGTTCGTGCCACCCAGGCCGCCGATTACATGGCTCTGCTGTCCACCTCTGCCAGTACAGAGACGGAGGTGAGGCGATGAGCGCCCAGTCCGA
Organism: uncultured Acidobacteriota bacterium; assembly: GCA_963791145.1. Taxonomy (GTDB): domain Bacteria; phylum Acidobacteriota; class Terriglobia; order Terriglobales; family Acidobacteriaceae; genus CAWBRT01. Next base: position 316,586 of record CAWBRT010000015.1, read on the forward strand.
GCCTTCACCGGCTACGCCGCAACTGCTGCTGGAACACCACCTCCAGCAACTGCGCCTGCCCACCATTCTGCGCGAATACGACAAGGTCGCGCGCCAGTGCGCCGTCGACAAGTCTGATTTTCCAACTTACCTGCTGCGTCTCACCGAGCTGGAACTGCTCGACCGCGACCGCCGCGCCGTCGAACGCCGCATCCGTCAAGCCCGCTTCCCGGTGGTCAAGAGCCTGGACAGCTTCGACTTCCTCGCCATTCCATCATTGAACAAAACTCTGGTCCTGGAGCTGGCACGCGCGGAGTTTCTCTTCCGCAAGGAGAACCTGTTGTTGTTGGGTAATAGCGGTACAGGTAAGACGCATATCGCTCTGGCCCTCGGCTTGTCTGCCTGTCAGCGCGGTCACCGTGTGTGCTTTACCACCGCCGCCGCCCTGGTCAGCGAACTGATCGAGGCACGAGACGAAAAGCAACTGCGGCGTTTCCAGAAACAACTAGCCGCCTACGAACTGTTGATCATCGACGAACTGGGCTTCGTGCCGCTGTCTAAAACCGGCGCCGAGCTGCTGTTCGAACTTGTCAGCCAGCGCTACGAACGCGCCTCCACGCTGGTCACCAGCAATCTTCCGTTTCAGGAGTGGACCGAGATATTCGGTTCCGAACGCCTCACAGGCGCCCTTCTTGACCGCCTCACCCACCATGTTCACATCCTGGAGATGAACGGCGACAGCTACCGCCTCAAGCAAAGCCGGCGCAAACGAGAGCCACCCGCAAGGCGCTGATCCGCCCGCCGAACGCGCCGCGAGGGAGAAGGGCCTCTTCCGCTACGCTCCAGAGGCCCCTCTCCCTCGCAAATTCCCTCTCGCTTCTACCTAACTACACTGGCTCCCTTTTGCTCCGCCCTAGTGGACTACTTTTATTCCGCCCTTGACAAGGGGTAAGCTGCTCGCTTGATGGCGCGGAATTAAGCGTAATGTCCTGGAGTTTCAGATGCCGAGCCGCTTATCCACTGCGCAACGGGGTCGCACTATGACAATTCCTTTTACTCCGAGTGAAAATCAGCTTCTTGCACGGCTAATGGATAGGCATACCGACAAGATCACAATCATTCTAGGCAAAATTGGGGTGTACGTAGATTTGGAACTCAGCCCTGAAGAGAGCTGCTCTGAGAAGACGCGGAAACGCGCATACTTGCCACGAATACAAAAAGCATTCCGTGAACTTCCTGAAGATCATCGAGCACAATATTTTGCCAACCTTTCCGTAATGCTTCTTGAACAAACAATTGTGGAAGGCGAGCCTAAGACTGCTGGCCAGAACGTGACTGGAGAAACCACTGGCGACCAAGATGACCGACGATTTGCTCGCATGGCAATTGAAGAAGCCCGGAAGAGTGTTCCGGAGGATGACACCAGACCTCATCCGTTAGTTGGAGCGGTTGTTGTCAAAGACGGCAAAGTATTGGCGACCGCTCACCGGGGAGAAGCCGAAGGAAATCATGCTGAGTTCACCGCACTCGAAAAGAAACTGGCTGAGACTGCCGTTGCTGGAGCAACTGTTTACACAACGTTGGAACCATGTACCACCAGGAACCATCCGAAAATTCCTTGTGCTGATAGGCTCATTGAAAGAAAAGTCCGACGTGTTGTGATCGGTATGCTCGACCCAGACCCCAGAATTACGGGGCGCGGGCAACGAAGACTCAGACAGGCCAGCATCATTACGGACCTTTTCCCTCATGACCTCATGACTGAAGTTGAGGAATTGAATCGGGAGTTTACTCGACATTTCGAAACCAGCGGCAGAATCACCGAGCTGACACGCCAGGTTGTCGAATCCAAATCTGTCGAAGCAGCGGCTATAGAGCGGCTTAATAGACACCGTGAAATTAATTTGCCAAAGCTTGAGAATATAAGAAATTCCGGTTTTGTCGAGATCGGATGCTATCCAGTGCAACGGGTGGAAATCCCTGTGCTCAACTTGAAGAAATTTCTTCAGACGGGTTACATGAACTTTTCTGAGGAAATGCAGCATTTTTCTCAAATACATGTTTTTCAGAACGGTGTATCGGCTGGTTTCTACCCCCGAGGAATTCGGCCTGACAGTAAGAGCACAGTCCGATTAACGTTGTACAAGGATGGTTTTGCGGTCTTCGATGCACTGGCTGACACGTTTTTGAAAGGTGAAAAAGGTCTTCACGCCGGCTGGCTGTCCTACGAAATTCAACGTCAGTTGCAGTTAGTAAAGGAATTGCTAAGAGAAGTGGGTGTTGTCAGCGTCCTGCTTATTCTGCGCTTAAAGAATATCGAATCGTCTGTCCTAAGTGTTCCATCTGGATCTGGGTTGTGGCTAGAGTCGAGTGAATACACCGGGCAGCACGAACCGATCAGCCGCACAATTAATCTTTCGGATATTCACGAACACGACGGCGAAAAACGAAACATCGTGATGCCCGTAGTAGCGGACATAATGGGTGAGGTATATCGAATTTTTGGGCGATCAACAGTCTCCGGCTTGTGGGGTGAAGATGGAAAACTTTTGTATGTGAAAGGACTAGAAAACCAAAGGTAATTCTAGCTAATCGATAGCAGCAAGTCGTTCCTGATCATTTTGCATTCACAAAAGACAAACTGAATTCCTGGTAGGGTATGAACCATTTTGCGCGCACTTCTACTGACGTGAGCGCTGAGAGTCCTCGTTGACCTGCATTTCGCCTGTAGCCTTATCCAAGGTGGCCCACATTTGCCGGTCGTTGGTCCCGCAAAGCGGGATGGGCTGAGAATACAGATTTTCATTCCCACATTTAGGGCTGCGCCCTAAATATGGGCCACCAAGCGAATTGCCGATCGCTCGAACTCGGCCGTGACCAAGAACTCTTCTGGGAAATCGGGCCAGCTCCGGTCAAAAGGAAATCCGGTAGCAAAAGGCTCTTCTGCCGGGGTCCCCGGCAGACGCCTCATTTGCGTCTGCTGGGGTGGTGAAGCGGCCTCGCTCCGTCGCCCAGAGTAACTGGTCGCGCATTAAGCGTTCCCGTTGCGCTTGAGCGCCTGAATCTGTGTCAAGCCCCCAAACACCGCTGTTTCGATGTAAGTCTCTGAAAATCCACCCACAATTTTCTTGCCAGCCATGTCACATTCCCCCTGGTCAAAATGCCATACTGGAAGTAGGGAGCAATGCCAGGCCATCGACGCCCCGTAGGTCGCTGCCGTAGCGCAATTCAATAGTTGCTGTATCCGGGTGGAAGCATCGGGCTTTAGCCTGGTGGATGAGGTCGGCCTCATGGTCGGGGCTTCAGTGTCTGCGTGAGAACCAATTTTGCTTAGGCCGAGTGGTACAAAGCCCACAGAACCAGCCCGCGAAGCGGGCGCAAGATAGTAGCCCAGGGCGCCAGCCCTGGGTAAAGTGGGATAAAGAAGTTGAGCCCCGTAGGGGCGACAGAGTTCTCACGCAGGCTCTTTAGCCCGGCGCTTCCACCACAAAACCGGATACGCCAGTAGGTCGCTGCCGTAGCGAGAGGGACGCGCTTGCTGATTGGGCATCTCCTCCTCGGAATGGCTTTGCCCTAGAATGCCGTCCTGCCCCATAAGTCGGGCGCCTGCCCCAAAACTACGCCGCCTTGGGGAGATGCGTCTTGATGTATTCCCAATACGGGGTTGCTTCGACCATTGCCTGAATGGCCCCTTCGTCAATGGCCCCTGCTTTCGCGGGCAGCGGGATACGAAAACGCCTGAGTTTGTCCATGTAGCACTTCCTGTAATAGGAATAGCGCCATCGCTCCCGATTGAGGATCGCGAGAATAAACATTTCAGTGGTCAACTTGAGTTCGGTTTTCGGAACGCAAACCGCCACGTCGTCTTTGGCCGAAAAACGGTACGGATGATATTTGGCGGTAAGTGGACTGCCGTTCAGTGCAATCGTGAACCTGTTTTGGTAAACGTGGTCGCTAACGGCTACATGTGCGATGACGCCATTATCTTCGTCGCCGCACGACACAAGCGGAATAGGCCCCGGTTTAAGGTCGGCAGCATTGTGGAAGTCACCTGGAAGCAGGTTATAAATCTCTTCCAGTGCGAACATTCGGAGCGCCACCTTTTCTTTCGGCGGAGCGGTCGCCGTTGCTTTTGGTAGAACACCGAGCACGTCGAACGGGAGCGCCGGAATCTCGTCGGGGATAAGCAACCGCTTTACGCGGTCGGCTGTCGTCTGCCAATACCAAGAAAACTTCCAACGGAGAGCGCTATTCACGTAGGCGGCTACATAGGCGAGTTGCCCAAGCTGCATCTCGTTTTTGGGCTCCAGAACAACTAGGCCGTTTCCAGCGCGACCGCACGCGATAAATGGCGGAGCCTGAATGGTAGCTTCGCAAAAAGCAGAAATGGCGATTCCGGTGAACTTAAAGACCTTGTCTTTGGGAAGAGCCTCAACGAACCCAACAACGGCATTGTCACCGAACCCGTTCCCGACATAAGCGACACTGCCGGGGTTGTAGTCGCTGAAAAGGTGCGACCGGGCGCGATGCACCACGAAAAGCTCTTCAATGGGCTTCATACTTCACCGCGTTATCTTCCTTTGAGAATCGAACTAAGAATGCCGCCGTCTCTCTCACCATGCCACTAACTGCCTGTTGCAGCTCCGCTTGTGACGGCACCTTGCTATCGAGGTATGCTTCCGGCACTAGCTCTAGCAAGGGGTCGGCAAAGTCAATCGGCGCTGTCTTGCACAACATCGGCACGTTGACGGTTACAGATGTAGGGTGAGAAATAAAGCTTGCAAGCTGCGGCAAAACCGCTTCGATGTCGTTCTGCTCGGTACGTGGCGGCTTAAGCTCTGATGCTGGCAGGCGACGCGATTTCACTTTCAGATGGCCGTCGTGGGCGATACGCGCCCAAAATACTGGCTGATTTTTGGGGTGCGGAACTCCCTTCTTGATAATGATCGCAAGAACCTGTTTTTGCGCCGCTGGATAGAACAACTCGTCTGGCAGGCTGGCGACGCCCAGAAGTGTGTGCTTCGCGAGCAGTTCCTCCTTACGCCATGTCTTTTCATGACTAGAGCCGAACATCGCGCCCAGCGGCAAAAGACTAAAGAGGATTCCGCCGTCAATCATGACCGACAACGCATGGGATACGAAGCGGTATTCCTTGTCAACGCTGCCCTTTAGGGCGAAAGGAGGATTCATCAAGACCCGCGTAATTGCTTCCTCGCCCGTTTTCGGCGGTTCCTGAGTGTAAACCGCAGCGTTGTGACCGTTCTTGGAGTGACGCTTCAGGTAGGTACTGAAGCAGTTTCCTTCAGTGATGTTGTTCTTGCCATCGCCGCGAAAGATCATATTCACGATGGCAAGAACGGCGATGTAAGATTCCTGCTCGACACCGTACAGGTTGTATTTCTTGAATTGCTCCAACTGTTGCTTTGTGCAGTTGCGACGGACGTAGTCAAAGGCGGCAACTAGAAAACCCCCCGTTCCGCAAGCCGGGTCTAGCACTAAGTCCAGCGGCGAAACACCCACAGCCTCAACAGCAAATTTTGTGATGTGGCGCGGAGTCAGAACGATGCCGATTTCCTTCGCACCATTCCCGTACTTCAGGAAAACTTCATAGAACTGGCCCAAAACATCCGTGCTGGAATTCATCGCAGAACGGATATTCAGGTTTTGCAATTCTTGAATCGCCCGCACGAGGGCATTCTTGAACTTAACGTGGTTGGTTGTGTTTGTCGGCGGAAGAATCTTGACGAAGGGCGCAAAGTCGGGCTTGCCGTTCGCTTTCAGTACCGCCTCGCTTCTGGTATTGATCTCACCGATCAACACGGGCCTCGGTGGTCACCTTAAAACCGGCCATGCGTGGACGTCTCAAAACCGGCCATGGAGAGTGGCCCAAGACAGTCTTGTTTTACCCCGCCGAGGTAGGTTCGGGCAAGGCCGGATTTGAGTTCCATGCTGTGTGGTAAGTTAGTTTTGTTCCCGCCGGGGTCGCGCCTGGCGGGAAGATCCAGGGCCGAAGACGCGGGGCTGGCTCCGAAGGAATCGGCGATCGAGACCCTTTGCAGGTAAGCCGTGATGGCTGATTTTGCGAAGGGTTTCGTGTTTTTGCCAGCATTCCTTGGGTGAAGCTCCGCCGTAGAGGCCCTTGGATCACGGAACGCGATGACGCCGGGCCGCTTTTGCCCGGCCTCCTTGTTGTTTTTGCTTTCGTCATTGGGCTTCTCCGCGCTTTTCGGATTTGGTTCGCCAGCTACGCGGGCCGCACTTGAGGACGTGTCCATGGTGCAGCAGACGGTCGAGCATGGCGGTGACGGCGGCGCTGTCGCCGAGCAGCTTGCCCCAGTCCTCCACCGGGCGGTTCGAGGTCAGCAGAGAGCTGGTGCGCTCGTAGCGGCGCATGATGATCTCCAGTAGCTCTTCGGCGGCGATCAGCGGCAGCTTGCGCATACCGAGATCGTCGATGATCAGCAGCGGCACCGTGGACAGCAGTTCCATGTGCTCTTTGCGAGTACCGTCCAAGGTGGCGTCGGCCAGCTCTTCCAGCAAGACGTGCGCTTCCCGATAGAGCACGCGATAGCCCTGCTGGATGACGGCGTGTCCGATGGCTTGGGCCAGATGGCTTTTTCCACTTCCGGGTGGACCGATGAAAAGGCCGTCCTCGCGTCGGCCGACGAAGCCAGCGGTCGCCAGATCGAAGACGAGGGCGCGGTTCATCTTGGGATTGAACTGGAAGTCGAAACTATCCAGAGTCTTGTTGGCATCGCGGAATCGCGCCTGCTTGCGGCGTCGCTCCAGCAGCCGCTGACTGCGGCAGCTCAGTTCGTCCGACACCAGGCTGGAGATCAGGTCGATGGGTGCCATGGCTTCGCTCTGTGCTTGCAGCAGGCGCGTTTCCAGCACTCCGGCCATTCCGCCCAGGCGCAGTTGCCGTAAGGCGCGGTTGAGTTCGATCAGATTCATGAGTTGGGTTCCTCGGATTGGATTCGTTGTTGGATCAGGTCGCGATACTGCACCAGTTCGCGGATGAGAGGGTCGACCTGGCGCAGGCTCAGAGGAGCTTGCGGGCTGCGCTCCAGGCAGCGGCGAACAAAACGATATTCGGGCACGCCCAGTTCCAGAGCCGTGGCACAGGCTTGCTCCGTGGCCGCGCAACCGTACTTCTTGGCCAGCGAGAGCACGCCCAGGATGCGGCGCACTCCAGCCTCGGCTTGTCGTTGGTAGATGACATCGCAGAGAGCGCTGATATTGGCGCCAGCCTTGTGAGCCCGCACCAGCAGTTGGTGGGTGCGAAGTGGTGTGCGCCGTGGCCGATCTTCATCGCGGATACGGTGGCCGCCACGCTTCTGCCGCAGATGTTCGCGCAGCAACTGTCCGGTCCGCGGATCAAGCAGGCGCACGAACATCCCGTCCCACTGCACCTGCACCAGCCGACCGATCCATCCCGGCGGTGCCCCGTAGTAGGCCGCCTCAACCTCAACGCAGCCATCCAGATGAACCGTACGCTCGCCGTACTGGTAGTAGTGGAAGGGCTCCAGCGGCAACAGCTGCAACCAGGGCTTCTCTTCGGCGAACATCGCTGCCACTTGTCGCTTGGTCGTGCCGTGAATGCGGGTGTCGGCCCAACGTTGTTCCCACTGATCCAGGTATGCCTGCGCCTCTTCCAGACTCTCGAAGCGCTTGCCTTTCAGCGGCGTCTTCTTGGCATGTCCAACCCCCGACTCGACCTTCCCTTTGCGATCCGGGTCCCGCACACGGCATGGCAGTGCCACCACGCCGTAATGCGCCAGAACGTCGCGATACAGGGGATTCAGGCTGGGATCGTAGATGTCAGGGACCAGCACGCCTTCGCGCAGATTGTCCAGAACCACGATCCGCGTCGAGCCGCCCAGCCGACGAAAGGCTTTCTCATGCAGCTCGGCCCAGATGCGGGCGCTGGAACGGAAGCTCAGCAGCCGAACCGATTTGCGGCTGTAGCCCAGCGTCAGAACGAACAGCCGCGTGCGACGGTACTTGCCGCTCTGTGGGTCGCGCACCAGCGGCCCGCTGCCATAATCCACCTGCGCCTCTTCGCCCGGCGAGGTTTCAATGACCACCCGTGCTTCCGCCGTTCGCGCCCCGCGCAGCTTGCGCACGAACCGCTTCACGCTCTGGTAGCCGCCCGCAAACCCGCAACCGTCAACTAGGTCCTGCCAGATCCCCATGGCGTTGCGGCCTCGCGACAGCCCAAGCTGGATCGTTTCCCGGTACAACTCGCAGGCGCTGACCGACCGCCGACCGCTCTCCACCGGCGGTATTGGCGACCCAAGGTCGGTGGTCACCTCCATGGCCGGTTTTGCCAACTTGGCTTCTGTTTGTAGGTTGAGGAAAAGGATTTCCGTGCTGGAGTCGGTGGTCACCCTGGTGGCCGGTTTTGAACCAGGCTTCCGTTTCCAGCCGCCCGGCCGCGCTATCGCTATCCCGGCCGCCTTCAGGTAGCCGCCCGCCGTCTCGCGGCGAACCCCGGTCTCCTGCTCAATCCGCCGCAGCGACCACCCTAGCCGCCCCAGCGCAATCACCTGCTGTCGCTTCGCTTCGCTCAAGACATTGCCCATGCTGTCAAGGGCGGAATAAAAGTAGTCCACTAGGGCGGAGCAAAAGGGAGCCAGTGTAGTTAGGTAGAAGCGAGAGGGAATTTGCGAGGGAGAGGGGCCTCTGGAGCGTAGCGGAAGAGGCCCTTCTCCCTCGCGGCGCGTTCGGCGGGCGGATCAGCGCCTTGCGGGTGGCTCTCGTTTGCGCCGGCTTTGCTTGAGGCGGTAGCTGTCGCCGTTCATCTCCAGGATGTGAACATGGTGGGTGAGGCGGTCAAGAAGGGCGCCTGTGAGGCGTTCGGAACCGAATATCTCGGTCCACTCCTGAAACGGAAGATTGCTGGTGACCAGCGTGGAGGCGCGTTCGTAGCGCTGGCTGACAAGTTCGAACAGCAGCTCGGCGCCGGTTTTAGACAGCGGCACGAAGCCCAGTTCGTCGATGATCAACAGTTCGTAGGCGGCTAGTTGTTTCTGGAAACGCCGCAGTTGCTTTTCGTCTCGTGCCTCGATCAGTTCGCTGACCAGGGCGGCGGCGGTGGTAAAGCACACACGGTGACCGCGCTGACAGGCAGACAAGCCGAGGGCCAGAGCGATATGCGTCTTACCTGTACCGCTATTACCCAACAACAACAGGTTCTCCTTGCGGAAGAGAAACTCCGCGCGTGCCAGCTCCAGGACCAGAGTTTTGTTCAATGATGGAATGGCGAGGAAGTCGAAGCTGTCCAGGCTCTTGACCACCGGGAAGCGGGCTTGACGGATGCGGCGTTCGACGGCGCGGCGGTCGCGGTCGAGCAGTTCCAGCTCGGTGAGACGCAGCAGGTAAGTTGGAAAATCAGACTTGTCGACGGCGCACTGGCGCGCGACCTTGTCGTATTCGCGCAGAATGGTGGGCAGGCGCAGTTGCTGGAGGTGGTGTTCCAGCAGCAGTTGCGGCGTAGCCGGTGAAGGCTCGGACTGGGCGCTCATCGCCTCACCTCCGTCTCTGTACTGGCAGAGGTGGACAGCAGAGCCATGTAATCGGCGGCCTGGGTGGCACGAACCGTGGTCGGCGGCAGATGCGGCCAGTTGTCCAGATCCAGCCGCGGCGGCCGGCGCTCGATGCGGCACAACACCAGGTGGCGCACCGCGTCGAAGCTAATCGCGCCCAGATGCAACGCTTCTTCGATAGCGGCCGTAACGTCGGCAAAGGTAAAAGTCTCCAGTAGGCGCAGCACCTGGATGTACTCGCGGCCGGCGTGTTTGCACAGCCGCGCCTCCAGCAGACGGCGCAGCGTGTGGAAGCACTCAGGCAGCGGCCAACCTAGCAGCGGCGCGGCCTGATCCAGAGCCCGGCTCTTGTGTTCGAGCAGGGCCAGGTAGTGCAGCGGATCGTAGATCGCGCGCTCACGCTCGTAACTGCGCTCATGGATGGCAATCACTTCGCTCGCACAGCAGATCACCACCTGATCGACATAGCCTTTGACCAGCACCTGACGATGTCCGTAGCTGGTCGGCACCGAATAGTCGTTGGTGCGGTAACGCACCAGGGAGAGCGAGCTGACGCGCACGGTGAGCTTTTCGCAGGCTTCGTAGGGCGTGCTGGGCAGCGGCAGCATCGCCGCCAAGTCGCGCACAAAGCGTTCGCCGATGGTCTCATCGTGGCCGCGCAGACGACGCAGGCGGCGAGCCCGGCACTCGGCTTCCAGATGCGCGTTCAGCTCCTGCCAACTGGCTGCTCGTGGAACCGGAACCATGAAGTTGCGCCGCGCGTAACCCACCAGGTTCTCCACCTTCCCCTTGTCGTTGCCCTTCGCCGGGCGTCCGAACTTCTCGGCAAACAGGTAGTGGCTTTGTAGCTCGGAGAATGCTCGTGTCTTCTGCCGCTGGCCGTCGCCCAGAGTGCGCGCCACCGCCAGCCGGGTGTTGTCGTAGAGAATCCGCGTCGGCACCGCACCAAAGTAGGCGAAGGCGCGGACGTGCCCTTCCAGAAACGCTTCCGTCGTCTCGGCGGGAAAGGCGCACACAAAGCAGTCGTCCGAATGTGGCAGATCGAAGACCATGAAGTGCGCCTTCTGCTCTACGCCGGCCATCACCACCAGCGCTTCGCCGAAGTCGGCCTGCGCCTCGCCCGGCGCATGGCTCAACGGCACAAACATCTCCTGGCTCGCGAGCTTCGACTGCCGCACGTAGTCCTTCACGATGGTGTAGCCACCCGTAAACCCATGCTCGGCCCGCAGCCGATCGAAGATCCGTTTGGCCGTGTGACGCTGCTTCTTCGGATGTAGCTTGTCCTCTTCCACAATGGCGTCGATCACACCCTGCCACGGACCAAGCTTCGGTCGCCGCACCGGCTGCTGCCGCCAATACCCCGGCGGCAAGGAATACGCCAACATCTTGCTCACCGTCTTGCGAGCCAGCCCAAACTCCCTCGCCACCCAACGCCGGCTCCGCCCTTCGACCAGAACCGCCCGCCTCACTCGTGCATACAGTTCCACTGTGTACATCCTTTCGATGTCCCACGGAAAGCACACTTCGCCCACGGCAACGAACCTGGTTCGTCACCCCTAGAATGCCTGGCTTGTCCGGGAAACCAAAATCTGGCGGGTGGACTACTTTTACTCCGCCACATCACCCCGCTCACGCGGCGTAACGTGGCTCATTTT
>CAWBRT010000016.1:0-41292 GCA_963791145.1 uncultured Acidobacteriota bacterium
TTCAGCCCCGCCGTCCAGAGCCAGCAATGATGCGGGCTTTAGCCCCTGAGGGCTTACCGGTTCTTGCCACACGCGTTTATGCAACCAGTTTTAGTTCAACCAAGCAGCAGTATTTGGGGCAACTGGCCCCGGAGCAAAAGGACAGGAGGGTCCCTCGTGAGGCTACGTTCGTTTGTCGTCGCCCTGGCGACGATCGCGATGTTCACTCTGCTGTTCCAGGCCGTTGGTATGGCCCAGACTGCGCCTGCGGCGCTGAAGCCAACTCCGGCTGTGCAGAGCTATTTCTTCGTCGGCGGGAAATATGTAAAGGAAGGCGAGCGCCAATTCATGGCGGGGCAGATGTACGTCCAGCAGTTTACCCCCGCCAAGGTTACTCATCGCTGGCCGGTGGTCATGATCCATGGCACGGCGCAGACCGGCAACAACTTCCTCGCCACGCCGGACGGCCGCCAGGGCTGGGCCAACGATTTCCTCGCCAAAGGATTCAAGGTTTATGTCGTCGATCAGGTAGGCCGCGCGCGTTCGGGTGCTCCTCCCGAGAGCTACGGTCCCTACATGCGCTTCTCCGTCCGCGACCTGGAAGAGATTTTTACCGGGCAGGAAAACTTCAAGCTGTTCCCACAGGCGAGCCTCCATACCCAATGGCCGGGAGGTCCCGGCGTTGCCGGCAATCCATCGTTCGACCAGTTCTATGCCTCGCAGTGGCCGGACCGATCTTCTCCAGCAGGGCGATGAAGACCGCGGTCGTCGAGTTCCTCGGTCTTCACGCCATTGGCGATGCTCTCCACGCTAGTAAAACTGCGGGTGCTTCTCTACTTCGCGTTCTGCGTCAATCCGGCGGATGCAGACACCTGCGCGAGCTGGGAGCTGTTCTTCTCGCAGCATCATCGATGTGACCGTTGCCGTGAACGTTTTCATTCTCGAGCCGGATATGCGTGTTCTTCACTCCAGCCTGAGTCAGGAACTTGGAAGTACAGTGATCAAGGGTCAACCCCGGAAAGATGCTTCGCCGGTCACGATGGCAATCGGGACACCCTTCATCCGCGGCAACTGCCGCGCCGGGGTGGGCAGCCAGCAGCGCACATGGTTCGGGGTGTCCGGGGCAGCTTCGCGTGTCGCTCCCAACTGCGAAGGATCGCTCGCCGGCGGCTCGAAACTCAATGGAACACGAGTGACGCCCCAGGCCCGCCCAGGCTTCTCGCCGTCTTTGTATCAGTCGGCGCCGCCGCGGAATGCCGGATCATAGAACGGCGGACCATTCGGCTCGACCGCGACAATGCCCTTCACCAGCTCCGGCCGCGTGTCTGCCACCTTCCAGCCGAAGACGCCGGACTGCGAATGGGTGAGCAGAGCGTGTTTCATGAATGGTGTTTTGAAAGGGCACGACTTTACCCATGCCGTCTAGCGCCCGAAGGATGAGGGCTTTACAGGCTGCTGAAAAACGCGCCGAAGCAACAAGCGAGGCGCTATTGGATGTGGGCATCACAGGATTGCCGCACAAGAACTTGTATTCTCAACTGCCCGCAATCTGTTTTTCAGCAGCCCGTTTAGCCCCTGAGGGACTGATCTTTTCTTTTGAAATAGATTTATGAAACACGCTCTAGTACTATTGGGTTGACCTGGGGACTACTCCCAGGTCAGCCAACCGCGGCAACCGTACAGTCCCAGTTGCGGCAATCGTACATGCTAGCCACCCTCCATCTATCAGAATAGCGTGAGCGAAGGTCGCTTGGCGGCTCTGGCAAGCCGTGCAAGTCATTGATAAGAAGTGAGTCTGTTTTCTGCCTTTCTCTGTCAGCGCACGTCAGTAACCAAAATCGATGAACGTCAGGCGATGAACAGAGGCCGCGCGGGTTCGCCTTCGCAGTGTCTCATGAGGTGGAAATAGAGACTTTTTTCCAATAGACCTTTGCTTAACCAGAGAGATAATTCCTCATGTGTGAGCAGTACGTCTGGCTACGTGATCTCATAAAAGGAGAGAACGTATGGCCTTTCAAAGCGTCGTTGTCTTCCTGGGCAAGCTCTCTGATTCCCACCCGCGTATATGGCTGGCGGTGGTTGCCGTCACCGTCCTCTTCGGGTTGTTCGGTTTCGCCGCCGACGCCGCCATGATTCACTTTGATGTTCCCCATGATGTGCATGCTGGACTGGTAGGCGCGGCAGTTGGCTTGGGCGCTGGCCTGAGCTGCTGGGTCGTGCTGACTGGAGTCCGCGAGCGGCGTGGGCTCCTGGCCGACGAGATTCAAAGGTTAGCGGAGCTGAATCACACCGTCAGGAACTCGCTGGAGGTGATCACCTGGGCCGCCCATATACCAGATGGACAGCACATGACGATCGTGCTGGAGAGCACCGCGCGTATTGAAGAGAAACTCAGAGAGCTGTTTCCGGGCATGGTCCTGCGCGGGCAGTCGAAGAAAATAAAACGGGCCTTGTGATTCGCCTGATAAATTCTCAGTTGTTGGCAGCAGCGTTATGCTGCTACCCAGTGCAATGAATGCTGCCACGACGCTGGTGCTAATGGCGTAAGTTACGCGAAGACGATTTCTCGGCAATCAGCATCCTTGACAGCGCTTTCATCCGCTTCCTACAATTCTTGTATCGATGGAGGTGGCTAGGGTTTAGTGAAGATACCCGGGCCACAGAGGGCCACAAATGGCTCCCACCTAGGGGCAACCCAGAGGGCAAAGTCGAAAAGCACTCTGGTGTCTCTAGGAGATGGAAATGCCACTTTCATTGGGGCTTTACGATGTAGCTGTATTGTTCTTTCTTGCTCTCGTAGCCGGTGCCATCAATGCTGTTTCCGGTGGTGGTAGCTTCATCAGTTTTCCGGCATTGATTGCCATCGGTGTTCCTGCCGTCCCTGCAAACGCCACCAATACCGTAGCAATGCTGCCCGGAAGCTTCGCCAGTCTGGGTGCATATCGGCGCCAATTTGCCAAACGTGACCTGCCGACTCTTATCCCTCTGGCTATTACTGGTCTGCTTGGAGCCGTAATAGGCGCAGTCACGCTTCTTAAGACCCCGCAGCACACGTTTCTCCGGTTGATTCCATTCCTGCTCGCCACAGCCACTCTCGTATTTATGTTCAGCGGGCCAATCACTCGGTGGATTCGTGAGCGAAAGGCAAAGGTTGGCGAGCGCTCATGGAAAACTTGGAGCTGGACACTCACGGTGGAACTATGCATTGCCGTGTATGTTGGCTATTTTGGTGCAGGGTCGGGCATTCCAACGCTGGCTTTGCTGGCGCTGCTCGGGATGACCAACATTAATACTATGAATGCTTATAAGACGACACTGGTGACCGTGGGGAATACGATTGCCGCCGTCATCTTCATCGTTGCTGGAAAAGTCTTTTGGATGCCGGGTGGAGTCATGCTTGTTGGAGGGATTACGGGCGGTTATGTCGGAGCTTACGTCGCACAGAAGATGAATCCGCAACACGTGCGTTATGTGGTGATCGTAATCGGCTGGTCGATGTCCTTGTACTTCTTCCGAAAATATGGCTTTTAGAATGTCTGTCGCATTTGCATAGTTGCAGTAGCGGCCCGCTGCCGATAGTGAGCGTAAACAGGCCACATCGTAACTCACGTCTGTGTGCCGGCGGTAGTACAAATTGATCCCTTGCAACGATCACAGTCTTCCCCCACGCCGTACTCCGGTTCTCATGCATCCTCCATCAATTATCCAGCGCCAGTTCGGTCGTTTTGCGCACGGTGCGCAGAGCGAAAGAAGACTGGACTCGCAGCACCCCGGGCAGCCCGGTAAGCTTGTCGTGGACGCGCATGTAATCCGTGTTGTCCTTGATGATCACCCGCAGCAGGTAATCGAAGTCGCCTGACATGAGGTAACACTCCATGACCTCCGGTACGGCGACGATCGCTTTCTCGAACTGCTGCAGTTTCTCCTTCTGCTGTCCCTCCAAGGTGACCCGGACAAAGACATTGCCCGGCTTTCCGATGGCGGCCTGATCGATCAGCATCACGTAGCGGTCGATAATGCCGCTCTGCTCCAGCAGGCGAACCCGGCGCAGGCAGGCCGATTCGGAAAGTCCGACCCGGTCGGCAAGCTGCACATTCGACATCCGTCCGTCTTTTTGCAGCACGCGGAGAATGGCTCGGTCAATCTTGTCAATCGCTTGTAACGGCACATTCTGCATATAAAACAGTCCTTATTGAAATAATCTTTCAAAGGATATGAATTTAGTCGAATCTTTGCAAGATACCATCCGGCTTTTGTTGCTATGCTCTGAGCCGTGGTTCACTGTGCCCTGGCGCAGTCGGAAGCGTTTCCGGATCTTCCACCCCAGCAAACGTGAATGCGTTTGCCGGGGACCCCGGATCCCCGCAACTCAATGGAGGAAAGGAGCCTGACATGATCGTCGGCATTCTGCGAGAAATCAAAGTTGAAGAGAACCGCGTTTGCATGACCCCGGCAGGAGTCGAACTCATGACCGGCGACGGTCACAAGGTGCTGGTGGAAACCCTGGCGGGCGCCGGCAGCGGTTTCAGCGATGAGGCCTATCGCCAGGCCGGAGCGGAAATCGTCGCCTCTCCCGCCGAGATTTACAAGCGCGCCGACATGGTCATGCACGTCAAGGAACCTCAACCCTCGCGAATACGAGATGATCCGCGAGGGGCAGATCGTCTTTACCTATTTCCATTTCGCCGCCGATGAGGAACTGACCCGGGCGATGATCAAGCGGCGTTGCGTCTGTCTGGCCTACGAGACCATCGTCGGCAGCGACAACAGCCTGCCGCTGCTGACTCCCATGAGCGAAGTCGCCGGACGAATGGCTGTTCAGCAAGGCGCCAAGTATGTCGAGCGGGCTCAGGGCGGACGAGGCATTCTGCTGGGCGGCGTGCCGGGCGTAGCGCCTGCCACGGTGCTGGTCCTGGGCGGCGGAATCGTTGGTACCCACGCCGCGCAGATGGCATGCGGACTGGGCGCCAAGGTCTATCTGCTGGATACGAGCCTTGACCGCCTGCGCCATCTCGCCGAATTCATGCCTAAGAATTGTTTCCCCATGATGTCTTCGCCGGCAGCCGTTCGGGAATTGATTCAGGAAGCCGACGTCGTCATCGGCGCGGTTCTTCTCCATGGAGCGAAGACGCCCAAACTGGTCAGCCGCGACATGCTCAAGACGATGAAGAGGGGCGCCGTTTTAGTCGACGTCGCCATCGACCAGGGCGGCTGCTTCGAAACTTCGCGGGCCACTACGCATAAGGAGCCGACCTACGAGGTTGACGGCATTGTCCACTACTGCGTGGCCAACATGCCGGGAGCCGTGCCGCTGACCTCCACCATGGCGCTGACCAATGCGACCTTGCCCTATGCGGCTGACTATCGCCGGCAAAGGATGGAAGGAGGCTGCCTTATCTGACCCGGGCATCAAGGCCGGCATCAACATTGCCGACGGGTTGGTGACTTACTGCGGTGTGGCCGAAGCCTTCGGCATGAAGTGTACGCCGGTGGAAGAAGTTCTGGCGGATGGAGTCCTGGCCCGTTAATCTGGCCGTCATCAGCACCAAGGACGGCGGCTGTCTTTACAGAATCGCCGTCCTGAAACCCTCTCCGGAGGGTTTTTCTTTTCCGCGGGACGGCAGGAAGACTGAAAATCCTCAACTTTTGCCGCACGCAAAGAATTCCGAAAACGCTCCCCGCGGGGAAAGTTCTTTGTCCGGATTCGGCGCCGCTGTATAGTGATCTCGCACATTTCCCATGCTGGAAACCGGCCCGGCTCCCAGACCCCAGCCGAAGCCGTAAGGTGTTCAGCCTGTTGAATTTCGGGAACGAATAAGATGCTTCGGGAGGCAAGCACATGGGCGTAGCTCGCGCACCGGTAACGTTGGAACAGGCCGGCCAGAAGCAGCTATCCAAAACCGCGGCGGTCCTTTGTCTGATGTTGCTTGCCGCTGCCTACATCACCAACGCCATGGACCGGCACATCTTCCCGACTTTGCTCCCGATGATCAGCAAAGACATGGGGTACGGCGTCAAAGCGGGCGGATTCGTCGCCACGGTTTTCAACTTCGGCATCGCCCTTACCGGAATTCCCGCCGGCATTCTGATCGATCGCTGGTCGCGCAAGGCCGTCTTGGTCTCCGGCATGGTCATCTATTCGATCTTCACGCTGATGGCCGTCTTCGCCATCGGCTTGTGGGACATGACGAGCTATCGAGCGCTCACCGGGGTGGGCGAGGCCATGCAGATCGCCGCCCTTTATGTCGCGGCGGGCAGTTACTTCTATAAGAACCGGGCTTTCGTCGTCGGCTGCATCAACGTCGGATATGGCGTGGGAAGCACTATTGGTCCCTCGTTGGGCATGGGCATCACCTTGGCGTTCGCGAGCTGGAAGCCGGCCTTCGTCGTCTTCTGCGTCCTGGGGCTGATCATGGCCGCTGTTGTCTGGTTTGTCATTCCCAGGACTTTCAGCGAGCGCAAGAGCCTGCAGCAGTTGAACACGGTCGATCAGGCGGCGGTGGCGAATGTGCCGGAACCCTTATGGAATTGGAATACGAAACTGATCGCTCCCGCCAGTTTCTGCCTCGGCACGGTGATGTGGGGATTTCTGGGGCTTTACCCAACCTTTCTTCGCACCCAACTGCACTTTGCTCCCGGCGTGGTGGCAACCATCTTCAGCATTTATGGCTTCGGCTGCATGCTGCCGATGCTCGGCGGCTGGCTCGGCGACCGCTTTTCCAATCGCGGAGCCATGCTTATCGCCTATGCTTGCGTGAGTGTGGTGACCTATTTCATCTACCATCTGGCGACTCTGCCCTGGCATCACTACGTGCTCAGTTTTCTGATGGCCGCGCTTTGCAGCAGTACTCTGCACGTGAATACGCTGGCTCTCCTGCAGAGGAGCGTGCGGCCGGAGAAGGTGGGACGGGCCACCGGTATTTTCACCTCGCTGCACTTCCTGGGAGGCGGATTCTCGGGTTTCCTCTTCGGGGCGCTGGTGAACAAGGTCGGCTGGGCAAACGCCGGTTTGATTCAAGAGACGATGGTTCCGCTTCTGGCGATTTCGCTGCTGCTCGCCGTCAAGCCGCAACTGCAGTGGCAGCCGCGGCGCATGGGCCACTGATCGCGAATTGCATTGATGCCCTCGCGCGGGCGTACCGCTGGGGAGCCCGTATCTCGATCGATCCCGGAAATTCCCGGTTGAATGCCTGAGTGTCTTCTGCTCAACTGTGTAAAAGGCTTTCGCAGTACTCAATATTCCTTGCTGTTGCAAACGTAAAAGGGGAGATGCGATGTCGGATTTACTGAAGGAAAGAGTGATCCATCCCATTTCGGCTCAGGAGCTCGAAAGAAGATGGAAGGCAGTTCGTGAAGTCATGAAGGCGAAGAAGGTCGATGTCCTGCTCATCCAGAACACCAACGACTATCTGGGCGGCTACCTCAAGTGGTTTACCGACATGCCTGCCGTCCATCATTATCCCGCGGCCGCGATCTTTCCGGTCGCCGACGAGATGACGGTCTTCTGGCATGGATCGAGCGATCCGCGCGACGTGGGGCCGCCGGCCTGGCTCTTCCGCGGAGTCAAGAAGCGCGTCAACACGCCCATCATGCTCTCTTTGAATTACACCTGCAGCTTCGATGCGGAAAAGGTGGTGGAAGAGCTGAAAGGGTACAAGACGCTCCGCGCTTCTTTCGTCAACGAAGGGGGAATGATGGCGGGGTTCTCCCGCTATATTCGGGAGCATCTCACGGGCGCGACCTTTGTCGATATCACCGATGAAATCGACGAGATCAAAGCCATCAAGAGTCCGGAAGAAATTGAATGCATCAAGCGCAGCGCCTACATCCACGATGAAGCCATGAAGGCCTGCTTCGCGGCCATCAAACCGGGCGCGAGGGAATATGAGGTCGCGGCCATGGGTCGGCTGAAATGCCGCATGCTCGGCAGCGAGCAGCAGTTCATCCTGATCGGCTCCGCTCCCGCCGGGCAGCCTTTCAACTACAGCTCGATCCACGCCATGAACCGCCAGCTGCAGGATGGAGATCAGATCGGCATCCTGGTGGAGGCCATCGATGAAGCGGGCTATTACACGCATCTGCACCGCATCGCCTGCATCGGCCGAATTCCCGAGGAGCTGGCCAGGCACTTTGAGGACGAAAAGAAACTGCAGGCCCTCAATCTCGGCATGGTCAAACCCGGGGTCGATCCCATGGATTTGTGGGATGCAAACAATGATTTCCTGAGAAGCCGGGGATACCAGGAAGAAACCAGGCTCTATGCCCACGGCCAGGGATATGACCTTGTGGAGAGGCCCTCGTTCCAGATCGGCGAAAAAATGAAGATCCGGGAGAACATGAACATTGCGGTTCATCCCGTGGTGGCTTCGAAGAAGGCGACGGCCATCCTTTGTGACAATTACATGGTCACCAGGACAGGGGTGGGCGAATGCCTCCACAAAATCGCCAAGGAAATTTTTGTCGCCTGATCCGGACCGTTCATGAGTCGGTTCTCCGTGTCATCCCTGCGTGCGCTGCGCTGGGTGATCGGGTTTCGTCGCCGCGGAGCCATTCCCGCAAGCCTTAGGGCGTTTGGCTTGCGGCGACAAACTTGGTGCCAAGAGTTATTTGTGATGGAGAAGTCTTGCCATGAAGAAGACATACAAGATAGGAATTATCCCCGGCGATGGCATCGGAAGGGATGTCATCAAGGCGGCCCGGATCGTATTGGACGCCGTCAATGAAGGAGCAAAAACATTTTCCCTGGAGTTCTCTGAGGATGGATACCGGGGAAACAGCCGTGGCCAAATATGGAAATCCCCTTCCCAAAGAAACCATGGAGGGGATCGCGAAAACGAATGCGGTTCTCTTCGGAGCGGCAGGAAATCCGCATACCCACCAGATACTCATGGGATTCCGGCTGGGATTCAACCTCTATGCCAATGTGCGTCCCATCAAGGCGCTGCCGGGTTCCGGCGCGCTGAGGCCGAAGGCGAACCTGATCGTCGTGAGGGAGAACACAGAGGGCCTCTATCGCGGCGATGGTTATATCGATGGCGATACCTATGTCAATCTTCGGGTTTTCACCAAGCCCGGCATGGAACGCATTCTTAAGTTCTGCTTTGAGCTGGCTCTTAGAGAAGGACGAAAGAAGGTAACCTTCACGCACAAGGCCCATGTCCTTACCTATACCGACGAGCCCATGCGGCAGATGTTCTACCAGATCGCCAAGGCCTATCCCGCCATCGAAGCGGAAGACATGACGATCGACGCCTGCGCCATGCAGATGGTCCTGAAGCCGGAACGGTTGGACATCGTCTTTGCCGAGAACGCGAATGGCGATATCCTGAGCGACGTGGGAGCGGGCACCATAGGGGGCATGGGTTTTGCCGCCGGCGGGAATGTCGGCGATCACATGGGCGTCTTCGAACCGATTCACGGAACGGCCCCGAAATATGCGGACAAGAACGTCGTCAACCCCATTGCCGCCATCATGGCTGCGCGCATGATGTTCGATTTTCTCGGGGAAAAAACGACGGGGGCTCTCATCGAGAAAGCTATCGTTGATGTTCTCCTCGAAGGGAAAGTGAAGACCTACGATCTCGGCGGGACCTCATCGTCCACGGAGGTCGCTGAAGCCATCTCGCAAAGACTTCTGAAGAGCTTGGCGGAAGGGCGAAAAGAATCGGCCATCGGGAACTGACGAGTCCTTAAAGCTTGTTTCAAGAAGGGTGTTTTGAAAGGGCATGGCTTTAGCCATGCCGTTCGGAACCAATTAAAATGCAGGCTTTAGCCTCTGAGGGAAGTAGTCTTTTCTTCAAGAATTGGTTTACGAAACAAGCTCAAGAAGGAAAGTTCATCCAGGCCACTGTGGCTATCGAGCCACGAAGCGCGCGGAGTGAGACGCGTGCCTACTGCTCGTAAGCATCGATCCTACTCGCAAAAGGGGATTCGCCGTGACCGACTACAGCACCCTCTTTTCTCTGGAAGGAAAAGTCGTAGTGGTGACCGGGGCCGGCGAAGGCATAGGCCGGGACTTGGCCATCGGTTTCGCGGAAGCGGGCGCCGAAGTCGTCGTTTGCGGCCGTCGCCAGCAGAAGCTCGAAGAGGTATGCACGGAAATAGAGAAAAGCGGCAGGCGAGCCGAGTTGTTCTGTTTCGATGTGCGCGATCTGAGAACGATCGAGGATTTGAAAGAGTTTATTACCGAGCAATTCGGCCGGGTGGACGTGCTTGTCAACAACGCCAGTTTCTCCGTCAGGAAGGCGGCTTGGGACGTTACCGAAGCGGAGTGGGATGGCGTCTTTGACACCGGGTTACGGGGGCTCTTCTTCTGCTGCCAGATTATCGGCAGCATCATGCGCCGGCAGAATTACGGCAAGATCATCAATATGAGCTCCACCTATGCCCAAAGCGTAGCCCAGGACCGCTCGGTCTACGCCACCATGAAGGCGGGCGTGTCGCATCTGACCGAGGCGCTGGCCGTCGAATGGGCGCCGTTCGGCATCCGGGTTAACGCCTTGGCGCCGACCACTGTCAGAACCGCCTCCCGCGCCCAGACCCACACGGAAGAAGTCCTGAAGAGTCTGCTCAGCCGCATTCCTCTGGGACGTTTCGCCGCCATCGAAGACCTGATCGGCGCGGCCATTTATCTCGCCAGCCCCGCCTCCGATTTCGTTACCGGACAGACCCTCTTCGTTGACGGTGGATGGACGGCAATCGGGTAGGCTCACGCCGCTCATCAAGTCGCGAGCAGCCGTAAGCCGATTGATTTCGACGTGGGCCGTCGTCAACCTTCCTCGTGAGGGTGTTTGTGCCGGTGGTCATGCGGGTGGGAGTGGATAACGGTTCCATGAGCATGACGGTGCTCGTGAACGAGATTGGCCCGCAGAAGAAGCTTACGGTCAGCCAATATCTCGGAAGGGCGGGCGGTCGCCACAACATTGCCCTGCTCCATGACGTAAAGCAAATCGGCGATGTCTTCCAGCAGATCTAGCTGGTGCGTGGCTGTGATCACCGTCGTATGCGAATTCTTCCATCCCTGAATCAGGTCCACCACCTGGCTCTGGCTTTTGGGGTCGAGCGCCGCGGTTGGTTCGTCCAGCAGCAGCACATCCGGTTGCATGACCAGTACCGACGCCAAAGCGACCTTCTTCTTCTCGCCGCCGGAGAGCCGATACGGAGGTCTGTCCCGCAGATGATCGATTCCGATGAACTGCAGCATTTCCTCGATGCGCCGTAGCACCTCCTGCCGCTCCAGGCCGAGTTGCAGGGGACCGAATGCGATCTCATCGAATACGGTCGGGTTAAACAGTTGCACGTCGGGGTTCTGAAAGACGAGCGCAACTCGTCGGCGGAAAACAGAGCTGAAGGCGTCATCGCGAAGGTGATTCTGGGTAAGCGCCTCGCCGCAGAATGTGGCTTGGCCGCGGGTCGGGAAACACAGCGCGTCCAGCAGTCGCAGCAAAGTAGACTTTCCCGAGCCGTTGGCGCCGACGAGCGCTATTCGTTGTCCCTGCTCCACTTTCAGCGAAAGCGAGCGCAGCGCGGGAATGCCTTCGTAATCGAAGCAAACATCCTGAAGTTCAAACAGTGATGACAATTCCAGCTACCTTCCTAAGAAGATGAAGATTCCGGCCGCGATAAAGAACGACGCCAGTGCGGCATAGTCAGCCGCCTTCATGTGAAATTCCGTAATCAGCTCCATCTGCCCGCGGAACCCGCGAGACTGCATGGCCAGGTAAACATCATTGCTCAGGTCGATGGTTTTGCTGAACAGGACACCGGCGGTGCGCGCGGCCAATCGCCGCTGTTCGGCAGCACTCAGCTTCCCGGCAATTCGGCTTTGCCTGGATTCAAACATCTGGCTGGCTGTTTCAATCAGAAGGAAAATGTAGCGATGCGTCATCGCCAGCATGGTGACCACCTCGGCCGGCATGCCGAGCGATCGCAGAGCTTTCAGCAGATGAGTCCATCGCGTACAAAGAACTAGAGCCGTCGACAGTGTAACGGCCGCCTCCACCCGCACAATCAACAACAGAGCCGTGAGAAGTCCTGGTTGCGTGCCTGCAAGCGGGCCTAGCCGGAAGGCCGCGGTTCCCGGGGTGGTGAAAATCGCCGGAAGCGCAATAAAACCGGTGAAGCCGAAAGCCACGAGCCATACCCGGCCAAGCAGCGAACGAAGTCTGATGCGGGATGCCAGCGAAATCACCAGCGAAAGAATAAACACCCCCAGTACCACGGGGAGACGCCTGCTGAGGGTAACAGCGAGTACCAGCGACAGTACTCCGAGCAGCCGGACCCTGGGGTCTAGAGCCTGGAGCAGGCCCTTCTCTTTGACGAGTTGCTCCGATACCAGCGCACGCGAGATCGCCCGGGCGAAGCTCTGCAGTGTGAGTTCAATGAATCCGTGCCGCGCCATCAGTTGCCGCCTGTCCTGCGTCTTCTCGCCAGGGCGGCGGAGACCAGCGACACGCTCAAGAGAAGGCCAACACCGAACATGGCCGAGAGCAAGTACCCGAAGAACTCGTTCTTGACGAATGCAGGCGCATAACTTGGAAATGGCGCCGTCCAGAGGCCCGACAACTTCTGCAATCCAGAAGGCACGCCATACGCCAGCGTGGGGTGCTGTGCCAGTTCAGCCGTGGACCACTCGCCCCAGGCTGTGCCGGCCGCCAGGATTCCGAGTGGCGTGGCCATCATCAGCAATGCCACCGTTATCCATAACTTCCGCAGCGGCTCAGTGGCCGGAGGAATGGGGCCGCTGTCAACGGTCTCCCCAACTGGAGCAGCCACGCTCTGCAGCAACTTTGGGTGGGCCTTTTGCAGGTACGAAATCATGCCGCCCGTAATGAAGCCCTCGGCCAGTCCGGCCAAAGTGAGATGCCCAATCATCATCGCCGGAATCGCGATACGCAGCGGATAAGGCGCGTAGAGTGGAACTCCGTTGGCGTCGTGGAACAACATGGGTTGGATCCCGAACTCGACGGCTGTTACGAATGCGGCCGCGTTAATGGCGAGATATCCGGCGATGGTTGCAGCGATAAGCCGGCGGCGGGAGTTCTCGGCTGCGGAACCCGCAATGGCGCGGTAGGACCACCAGGCGACGAAGGAGCCCACAACCGCCATGTTAAAGCAGTTCGCGCCCAAGGTCGTCAGGCCGCCATCGCCAAAGAACAATGCCTGAATGGCAAGGGCAATGGAGACGGCAACCGTAGAGCCCCAGGGTCCGAGGACAATGGCCGCGACCGCTACTCCGACGGCATGGCCGCTGGTGCCGCCGGGCAGCGGCACATTGAACATCATCACTACGAACGAGAATGCGGCGAATACGGAGATCAGAGGAATGGTCCGCGACAACCATAGCGCCTTGATCCGTTTCAGCGCCGAATACCAGGCGGATAAGGCGAGCACGTAGAGCGTAGCGCAGGTGGAGGGGCTCAGGTATCCGTCTGGAATATGCATATTCCGCTCTCAGCGAAGACCTAACTCCTTGCCATGGCTGCCGAGATAGATCATTAACGCAAATATCAGCCCGAAATGCCGGAAGTAAAACACCCAGAGTACGAGTCGAGGTCGCCGGAGGCGGACTGCGCGCCACTGCGCAACGATCCGATTCAGAAACCTCATTGCCCCTCGCTGCCGCCAAACAGCTACACCGAGCATAGCAGAATCAGCGTGAACACCCTCACATTCACACCCACACCCACGAACATTCGCACGGCAGCGAGCCTCATTCCCACGACAACGACCATGGCCCCCACGATCACCAGCATGATTCACATGAGCTCGATCCACACGACCACACGCACTAGACCAGATTAGCGAAAGGTGTAATGGCCAAAGTAGCCGGGCGCTTTTGGCCCGGCGGTGATTGGGCATTATGTTATTTCCGAAAGTGCTCTAAGCTTCAGCCGCAACCGGCTGCGCACTGGAACTACAGAATCCCCGTAGATTCCAGGAGGTTGTCAGGAATCGATTTCGTTGAGCAATCGGCGAGCAAGCGGCCTGAGAACAACAGTAAGGCCCGGTCCGTGAGGTCGCGAGCAAATCCCAAGTCATGGGTCACCAAGACAAGAGTGCAGCGTAGCGAGGCCAGCAGCGCTCGAAGCTCCCGGACTGAGCGGCCATCCAACTCCGCCGTTGGCTCGTCGAGCAACAGAATCTCCGGGTTGGAGATCAGCGCCGCCGCAATGGCGGCGCGCTTGCGTTGACCGAAGCTCAGCTTCGAGGCCGGCCGATTTGCCAAGTCGAGCAATCCGACCTTGTCCAGAAGCCCCCGAGCTTTGTTCGCTGCCTCTTCTTCCAGTATCCCACGGTTTATCAGTGGCAGAATCAGATCCTCCAGGATCGAGGGCATGAAGAGCTGGTCTTCGGGATTCTGAAAGACCACCCCGAGACGGCCTTTTGTGGAAGCAGGCTTCTTGCCGAAGATGCGCACATTCCCCTGCGGCCTAAGAATGCCGGCGAGGCACCACACGAGCGTGCTTTTTCCCGCCCCGTTGCCGCCAAGAATGGCGATGCGCTCGCCCGGATCGATGCAGAAGCTAAGATCGGTCAGAACATCGTGCCCCGGATCGAAGGCGAACGAGAGCCCCGTAACTTCAATGGCGGGGATCATACGGAGAGTCCTTTGAGCGATTGCGCCGCGTAGAAGCGTTCCGCCCGTGTCATGCATCGCTGAAAGATCGAGCTCAATGCATAGACAAGCGAAGAAAATCCGCCTGAACGAAAAAGACTGGGCGCTGCCATCTGGCGGGCGATGAAAGTCTGTCGAGTTTCATCTCCAAGAACTTCGGCGAAATGGCGGACGAAGCAGGCAAAGAGAAATAGCCGAAAGAGTATTCGGGAACGAGGAATCTTGACGTTCCTCGCGCAGAGTCTTGCCAGCATCCATATAGAGGCAAAGACAAAGATTACCTGCAGCGGCAGCCTCGGCTCGGCGCGCTTCCCGAAGAAACTCAGGACATAAACTCCGGCGGCAAATACAAGGACCGGGAGGAAGCGCTGGAAGAGGCGCCGCCGGTTGCGCTCACATAGAGCGTGAACGGCAATTACTACGACCACCGCGGCCAGCAGGTTTGCAGTGTTCGTCTGCCTAACGAAACCGACACAGGCGGCTGTTCCCAGCGCCGCCAGCAGAATTCGCGCGACGAAGTCCACGTTACGGCTTCTCTGCCATGACGAAATACCAGTCGGGCCGTTCCTCGCTCCGCAGCGAGGTCAGCCCAACTCGGTTCAGCACACCAGCGAGTTGGGAGGCTGCCGGCAGCCTGTCATGCGCAACCGGGCCGTTCACCGAGGAATGAAAGGTATTCAACTCGGTGCTGCCCATCAGGTGGCCAACAGCCATTCTTCCACCCCGCTTGAGCAGCGACACCGCTTTCAAGAGAGCGCAATCCAATGACTCGAAATGAGGAAGGGCATTGAAAAACAATATGGCATCGAAGTTAGCCTCATGGAAAAGCACATGCGCAAGGTCTTCACAGCTGTACTCGATTCCCTTGGTACCGTGCTTGGCCCGATTCACGGCCAACATTTCGCATGAAAAATCCAATTCGACAATGGACGCCTGCGGGCAGCAGTGACGGAGGTGGGGCACAAGCACGCCAGTGCCGCAACCGACATCGAGAATCCGCATCGGATGATGCTCGGTTGCAAGCTGCACGAATAGGGCCTGCCGCGCGGCGGCGGCGGGCGGGCAATCGAAGCTGTCCCACTGCGAGGCGATGCCGTCAAAGAACTTGCGTTTACTTTCCGTCGTCGTGGCCAAACAATACGCTCCTTCTCTTTGTCAGTCCTTTCAACACAATTGGAATCACAGCCAGTTGTAACGCAACTCCTGGCAGGCCGTAGACGAAAGAGCTGACGGCTACCGCTCGGGCCGGGAGCCCAAAGCGTGATGCCAGCGCCAGGGTCAACAGGAACGACACCATTCTGTCGGTAACGATCGCCGGGATCAAGGCCGGCCACACGCGCCTTCTGCCGAGACGGTACAAGGTTCCGGCAACCAGCGCCATGCAACCGGCCTCCGCGCTCATCACCAGGGCAACAGGGGGATAGATCGGGGGCATGCCCGTGGCGAAGGCCGAGATCCAAGGAACGAGTACCGCGGTGAGCACCGCCCAGCCCAGGGAAGACAGAAACGCGTTGAGCAGTAGCGGCAGCAACATCGGCAGGAACTTGCTGCCCAGGCCCACCAGATGAAACACAGCCGGCAGAATAAGCGCCAGCGCGGCCATAGCCGCGCTGGTCACCATCGACCGGAGTTGATTCGCGCCCGTCTGCATCAGAAGTGAATTGAAACGCCTCCCGCTGCGTTAATACCCGGCATCGGGTAGCCAGGGAGAACCATGTATTGACGGTTCAGGATGTTGTCCACGGTAGCAAACACGTCATAGTGGCGCTGGAACGGGTAACTGATTTTGGCCGAAGCAAACGTGTACCCGCCCATCTGCGTCGTGAGGGTTGTATCAGTGTACCGCCGCCCGATAGCCTGGACCCCGAGGTGTACAAAGGCCCTCTTCAAGTTGAAATCGGTGGCGAGTATCGCCTTGTTCTGCGGAACCAGGGGCGAGATGTTGGTCGAGGTCAAGAAAGCGTAGCCGGCGGTTGCACTGACCCTGCGCCGGATCTTCCAGCGGAGATTCACGTCAACGCCCTTGTTGATGGCGTTCCCGGCATTCAGCAGTTGGAGATTGGGATAATTGCCCAGGGTAACGATTTGGTCCTTCACGTTCGCATAATAGAACGTAGTCCAGCCGCTCACCCGGTCCGTGATACGGAGTTTCAGGGTCGTCTGGTAGTTCCAGAGCTTCTCCGGCTTCAGATTGGGGTTCGGCGCCGGGAACAGGTAAAGCTCGCGCAGGGTGGGATTGCGGAAACCCTCACTGATCGAACCGGACCATGTCAGCCGCGGTATCATCGTCCAGATGGCGCCGAACTCGGGCACGGTGAGATTGCCGAACTGGGTGTTGGTCTGGTAGCGCACGCCGGCATTGAAGAGCAGCTTGGTTATGGGATTCCAGTGCGCGCGGAAGAAGCCGGCAGCATCCGTGATCTGGTGGTCGCCGCCATAGTTGGTTGGGCTTGCTCCCAACTGCCGCGCCGTTCCGCCGTAGTTCACGATGTCGCTACCGAAATCAATGGCAGCGTGGTGGCGTAGGGTCAGCGTCTGGGAAACACGTCCGCCGGTGATCCGGTCGACGGAACGGAACCCGTCGGAAATGACGTTGTGCCCCCAAGTGGAGTAGAAGCGCATGTATCCGTTGAGCTGGTCGGTCGAGTTAGCCAGATCCAGGCTGAAGCCGCCGCGTCCGACACTGGCGTAGCTGTTCGTCAGCGGGGCGGTAACAGGTCCGGGATCATGCACGAGGAAGTGCCCGTAGTTTCCATCCATATCTATCTTCCAGACCTTCGAAAGCGTATAGCCCACCTCAGATGATAAATTCTGCGAATGAAACCCCGAGTTCGGGCGGTCTCCATCTGTGTGGCTAACGTTTCCGGCAAAGGTATACACCGCCTTGCCTTCCCGGAGTCCTGCCCAAAGCCGGTGCTGCCCCGTGTCGAACGAGCCCAGGCTTGAGGTGAGCCGAAACTCACGGCTTTGCTCCGGGACGCGGGATTTGATTTCGATGGCGCCGGCCATCGCGTTCGTACCATACAGAACCGACGCCGGACCTTCAATCACGCTGATGCTTCCCACCTGGGACAGGTCATAGAAATCGGGCAGGGGATGGCCCATTTCACCCTGATAATCCGGCCGCCCATTCAGGACAATGAGTACGTCGGTGTTTGGGGAACCACCGATGCCGTGGATATTGACCGCGCCGGTTCCGTTGGTGGAAATCCCGTAACCCATGACCCCGCGGCGCGTCACGTAAACGCTTGGAGACAGATTATCCACCGCATCGAAAGCGGTTCGGGCGGTCGTACGGTCAATTTCATCGGCTGTACTTGTCACGACCGTGGGAGCTCCCTCGATGCGGACTTCCTCGTCCCGGACCACAACATTCATCGTCGTATTCACAGCCGCCGGTATGAGTGTGACTGCTAATGGTACTTTGCAGTCCGTCAATGAAAGTGATTTTTCCTGAAACCCCAGGCTTGAAACCACGGCCTTTGATCCAACCTGGCAGTCGAACTCCACCTTGCCGGTTGAGTCGGTCCGAAACGTTTTGACCGTGGTGGCTCCGCGCAATTCAACGGTGGCTCCTACGATGATTGCTCCGGTTGAATCCAGCACCTGCAAGCTGGTTTGCTGGGGAAGAGTGCTGGCACTGAGCGCCAGAGAGATAAAAATGACGAAAAAAGCCGTTGTTCGATGCACCGCACAACCCTCCTTGCAGTCGTGGTTGCAACGTCGCCCACTTCGCCGACCGCCCTTTAGCGAGCGCAATCAACCAGTGGTAACACGAATTAATAAATAGTGCCACCAATATGTAACACGTTTATTTAATACGTGCTACTCGCTTAGGCACAAATGAACGTGATTTCCGTCACGCCAGGAGGAATGACGGGATTCTCGTTTTTAAATCCAATCGGTGAGGAGTTTTAGACAGTATGGATACGTTCATGGAAGAAGGAGCCGGGTATTCCATCTATTGTGCTGTGAACTGCGAGTCGGCAGATCGAGAGCGCAACTAAACACGCCCGGATTGTTGCACCCCCGCAAGAGGGTTAGTATGGCCGTGCAAGACCATCAATCCGGGCGCTGCAAGGAAACATATTTAGCATACGATTTCATAAATCGTGTTACATTGTCTGTGATGGAAAGCACAGGATTGTGTGTCCTGCCCCGTTCCCCGCGCATGGGAAAGCTTTCCTCACCGCTACGGAATGCGCCAGATGAGCCCAGTGGCAAACCCTACCGGATAGCCCGGTGTTCCGTGTACGCGCGCTTGCACGGGATCTCCTGGGCTGACACGCGAGTCGAAGAAGTTCTGCGCGTTTCGTAGTAATGCTTGTTCGTCAGATTGTCGATGGTGAAGTTCCACTCCAGCCCGCGTTTGAATTTCTTTGTTACCGCCAGATCGATAACATCCAGTCCGCTGGCCACAGAAACTTCCTGGATGGCCGCAAGGAAGGCTTGCTGCAACTCCGGCATTGCCACTCGTGGTTCAATCAGCATGGTCTTGCCGGTCTTGTGCGGCCCGAAAAACAGGGCCGGAATGTAAGTTTCCGGCTCAACGCACAGATTGAACAGTGAATCACCTGGTCGAAACTTCTTTATTGTTCGAACCGAAAGTGTAACGTAACCCGAATCGCGCCTGAATCGGTTCGACGGGGTGGAAAACGTTTGTGAATGTCGGCGCGGCTGTTGGCGTTATGCGGGATTCGTAGGCGTAGTCAATGTCGCTATCGCGGCGGTTCAGCAAATTCAAAACTTCGGCCGCAACGCTCCATTTCTTGTTAATTTTGTAACTGGCGCCCAGGTTGAGCAACGCCGTTGGGTGTGACTGATAAAGTCCGTCGGACGTCAAATAGCGCGGGCCAAAGTAACGCAGGCGCAAACTGGCCGAAAAGCCTCTGAGGTCGTGCAGTTTGGCGCCCGATGCAATCACCCACCCAACCGCTTCGGGCACATACTTGCCGCCCGGGCTGCCCGGCGCCGCATCATCTCCGTCTATTGCGGTAAAAAGAGCGCGGGAGTCCGCCATGTCAAAATCAAAAGCCCAATGTTTCCATGGCGTGTAGTAGTTTGCCCATTCGATGCCATAGCGGTTGCTCGGCTGTTCTGAGGCAACCGTGCCTCCTGTGTCGCCATCCTGCAACAGTTCGGAATTACTGTGAAGATACCAGAGCGAAAGGGTGCTTTGCAGATGTGGGACGGCCAGAGTGCGCACGCCGACTTCCGCGCCTTTGGTTTGGATCAGGAGGGGAATTCGCGAGGCGGGTGTATTGGGGAAAGGATTGTCCGCTGAAACGGGTTGCACCGTTTGCGTTGCGCCACGCGCGTCGTTGCTGTGGAAACTGAATCCGCCCTGCACATAGAACTCAGTTTTGGACCACGGACCGAAAATCAAACTTAATTTCGGGCTGGGCAGCGCCTTGGTGGCCGTGCCGGAATCGGCCGGGGTCACCAGGCTGGTGACGGCAACGTGTCCCACGTCGCCGCGCAGGGCCGCGACCGTGCGGAACTTTTTCGCCCACTGGATTTTATTTTCCAGATAAAAACCTACTTGCGTGTCCGTAAAGCGATCGGCTTGCGTGGTCGCGGGCAGAATGGCGCTGGAGGCATCAGGGTCAGCATCAATTTTGTCCACGCGCACGCGATTGTGCGTCTGGTAAAGGCCATTTTGGATCCAATCGTTGCGGACCTGTAGGCCGAACGTGTTCGCTGCCTGGCGGCCAAGCCATTGGCTGAAAATCGTGTGGCGTGCGTCCAATCCCCCCACCCAGCGCTTGTCTTTCTGTTCAAACTGGTCGCCGCGAATGGGATCCGTCAGGAAGTAAGTGAAATTAGAAAATAAATCGAGGTCATAATAAAATCCGTAAGCCGTGATTTTCGACTTGGAATTTGTGCCTTGCCGATGCCATTCAGCCTGCAAGCTATAACGCTGTGAATTGCCGCCGTCAGTCGGGTCCAGTGTGCCGAAGAAACCAACGAGGGGTATGGCGTTCACTGGGAGTTGATCGCTCGAATTCCATTTTCCATGGTAACCGCGGGCCGTGATGCTGAAGCCATCGGCGTCTCCGCCCCGGCTATAGGTTAGCAATCCGTTGAATTTTTTATAACCATCCGGATGCTTCCATGGGCCGTCATCGTAAAACGCTTCTCCGCCGTACAGCAAACTGCCCGAACCGAGCTTTTGCGATGCGCCGAAAACGGCCCGCCCATAGCCATACATGCCACCTTCGACCTTGAAGAAGTTCTCGGGCAGCGTCTTGAAATACACTACATTGGCATTTCCAGCCGAGCCATAGTTGCCGACATCAGCGTAATAAGGACCTTTCTCGAAATTCACCCGCTCCACAAACTCCGGGATGACGGTGTTCATGTCCGCGTAGCCCTCGCCGTGCGCGTGTGACGGCAGGTTAAGCGGCATACCGTCGAGGAAAATGGCGAAATCTGTGCCGTGGTCCAGATTGAAGCCGCGAAGAAAATATTGGTTGGCCTTGCCGCCACCGGCGTGTTGGGTGATGATGACACCGGGAACCGTCTCCAAAACTTCTCCCGAACGAAGAATCGGACGATCTTGGATTGCCGTTGCGCCCACCGTCCCCTGGGTGGCGGAATCGGCAATGCCGATCAGGCTATCCTCCCGGCCCTGTACGGTTATGGTGGTGGTCATGGAGCCCACGGCCAGAGAGATGCGCAGCGGGGCCGGCGCCTCAGTGGTCCCTATGGTGACGGGGATTTCTTTGCTTTCAAACCCGGGATTAGAGACCAGGAGTCGATAATTACCGGCCGAGAGTCCAGAAATCGTGAAAGAACCGTTGGCGTCCGACTGTGTCGTTAGTTGTTCAGTATCGTTCGCGTTTCGAACCTGCACGGTAGCCCCGGCAATCAACGCGCCAGACGTGTCCTCGACAGTTCCTGATAGCTGCGGCGGCTTCGCGAGGACGTAATGAATCTGCAACCGGAGCCCCTCTGATGGTCTGTCGGCGGCCAGCGCCTGCTGAAAAGGCGCGATGTATCGCCCAGAGACGCTCAACGTAACCGTTCCGGCGGGTACATAAAGCGAGAAGGAGCCCTGTCCGTCAGTGGTGGCTGTGCGGTTTCCATCTGCCCATGCCGCCGTGACAAGTGCGCCTACGACGGCTTCTGACTTCTCATTTACCACGACTCCGCTCACCACACGGTCAGCGGTGCTGTCTTGCGCCTTCGCCGACAGTAGAAGGGCCAGAATGCAGAAAAACAACAGGGGAACCCGCTTCTTTTCTTCCATGCCCAGTTAGCCCCAAATATAGAGGAGACAAGCGTAACACGGTTTTAAAATACGTGCTACTCCTGCGGATCACCATCGCCTGTGACAAGAGTTCAAGGCGGCCCGGTATCACTGGGGTATGGATTGCGCTACTCTTAGGAGTGGCAAATCCGGCGATTTGTGCCGTTTGGGAGGTCAGAACTCCATGGCAGATGTGACCAGAACAGGCGTTTCGATTGAACCCGAGCTGCTCGAGAAGTTCGATCGTTTCATCGCGAAACGTGGCTACAAAAACCGCTCCGAGGCGCTGCGCGACCTGATTCGCGAAAGTCTGATCACGGAAGATATCGAACAGAACCGGCCGGTGGTGGCAACGCTTTCCATGATTTACGATCATCACCGGCCCAATCTCTCGAATAAGCTGACCGAAGCCCAGCATCATCACCACGGGAATGTGCTGGCAGCCACGCATGTACACCTTGACGACGACAACTGCCTGGAAGTCGTAATCATGAAGGGACGTAGCGGGGACGTGAAGCACCTCGCCGATCACATGTTGAGCATGCGCGGCGTCAAACATGGAAAACTCGTAATCACCTCCACCGGTAAGAATTTATAAGTTGGCTGGTACTAGGTTCTCCTGCATGACAATGAAGGACCCAATTTGTGCACGAATGTACTCGCGTTCCGAGGCCGCGAAGGTCGGCAATATGGCCAAAACAGCACAGGCGTTTGGCTGTCCCGTGAGCGACAGTGGAGTTGAGCCTGGCGTGCCTGCAATTTCGCCTCAAAGACCTTGATCGCCCTGCTGATCCGGCGGGCATAGGCCGTCGCCGGCAGAGGCCGGCGTGCCGACCGCAATGACAATGGCCGATGAGAGCCGCGCGGACTCAACCAGGCGATCCGAAAAATGCAACCGAACTCCCCGATGGCAATCGGGCAGCTCCGGAAGGAACGCTTCGTGGATGGTGCAGCCGCCCGCCGTCAGAGCGGCGAGTTTGGCCCGGTCATTATCCACGCAGATAATTTCATGACCGAGCTCCGCAAAACACGCCGCCGTGACCATGCCTACGTAACCGCAGCCGACAACGGTGATTCTCCTTCGACCTTGGCTCCTTCTGTCTGGAATAACCTGGAATTGCCGCGCCTGAAGTCCGCGCTCGCCACGGTGCGAATCGTCCCAACTCCAGAGCTTGCCAATTCGAGCGCAGTATGCCGGTCAGAGTTGACCAGGCGATCACAAACGGAAGAAATTCCCGTCAAATCCCAGTTACCTCGTAGTGGGTAACCACGTTCTGGGAAACCTGGAAACCGTAACCCCAAGGGGGCTCGAACGCGGTTTCGGAACCGCGAAGATGCGCCATTGCTCTCTAAGGCTGCGGTCGGTTTCGATATCCGTTCCGGAATTCCGTGCACCCTACTTGTAAATGCCACTTTAGTCTTGCAAATCAGCTTGTGAGGAATACAATGCGACGGTTCAGAATTAGCAAGCGAAACTCACACAGGAGGCCCCCACCATGCCCAAACGGGGAGAAGGTGAAACGAGCAAAACTCGTCGTGCGTTCTTTAAGGACGCAGCCATAACCAGCGCAGCGGTTGCGGCCGCTGGCCTTGTTCCGGATACTGCAGCCGCGAGCACTGGCATGAAGTGGGATAGAGAGGCGGATGTGGTGGTTATTGGGTCGGGTGCCGTCGGGTTCCCCGCCGCCATTCAGGCGCGGGAAGCGGGGGCCTCTGTCATCTTGTTGGAGGCGCAAAATCACGTCGGTGGGCATGCCATCACCAGTGGCGGAAACGTTCCGCTGGGTGGTGGAACGAGCGCCCAGAAGAAACATGGGATCGTGGATTCGCCCGACCTGCTCTTCGCCGATTTGACCGACTGGTCCGTAGTGCAGCCCAACGGCTTTCCGGATTACCGCTACAACGACAAAGAAATCATTCGCGCCTTTGCCGATAACTGCGTGCCGACTTTCGATTGGCTGGTAGCCCATGGAGTCATCTTTGTTGACAAAGCGCCGGACGAGTGGGGCGGGAGGTCGGTTGGTAATTCTGTTCCGCGGGAGATGCACTGCGCCGCCATGGACTGGCCGCAGGTCACTAACGGTAAGCCAGTTGATCCTGCCCGCGCAGCGACAACTTCGTTGGGTATTGGTCTGATCGGGCCGCTTGAGGTTCGGACGCGAAAGTTGGGCATACCGATCCTCCTCGAACACAAGATGACCAGCATTATCCGGGAAAAGCCAACCTCGGGCAGGGTGGTCGGCGTTACCGTCGACAGCAAGGGACGCAAACTAAGGATTGGCGCCAAGAAGGCTGTCATCTTAGCCACTGGAGGGTCGACCGGCAACGTAAACTTCCGCCGCATCTTCGATCCCCGGCTCACGGAGGAATACAACGGAGTAGCCGGCGAGCCATGGTCTTTTCAGGACGCCAGCGGTGAGCTGGCTGCCATGGCCATTGGGGCTTCGCTTTGGGGAGCCTATAACCAGGTAGGAGAATTTGGCGCAAATATTACCAAGGCCGTGCGGATCGGCTGCCAGTATGGTTACCATTTGACATGGAGGCCGGGTAGTCCGGTGTTCCATCTCGCCCGAGCCACTGGCCTTCACGTGGTGGACTGGCAAAACGTCATCCTCGTGAACCAGGCGGGCCGGCGCTTCTACGATGAAACCGTAGATCAGATCTCGGCCAATGATTACAACTCCATCAATCCTTATGTCCAAGGAAGCTACCGCAACCTCGAGACTGTCAAGTACCGGCCCCACCCTCTTAACTTTATCAACGCCGCGCTGGCTGGAACCGGGCTTCCTGTCAACGGAGGCGGCCCCATCTGGGCCATCTTCGACGCCGAAGCGGTAAAGCGGGAAAAGTGGAATCCCGCGCCTCCCGATGTCGATATCGATGCAGGCTACTTTTTCTCGGCCAACACAATCGCGGAACTCGCCGGCAAAGCGATCATGAAATATCAGCTCAAGGGCCTGCCCGCAGCCGCCCTGCAAAACACAGTAGCCCGGTACAACTCTTTCGTGGATGCGGGCAAGGACCCCGATTTCGACAAGCCCGCCCCTCGCTACAAGATACAAACGCCCCCGTTCTACGCGGCTTGGGCTACGCCGGTAATCCACGATACCCGCGCTGGCCTCAGGATAAATGCGCAGTGCCAGGTGATAGACCTGAACGGGCAGGTTATCCCGGGTCTCTACTGCGGAGGTGAGTCAGCCGGGGGCTTCAGCCAGCATGGTCTGGCACGATGCACTGTCCAGGGGCTTATCGCCGCCAAGCACGCAGCCGGGCAGAAAGTTCGCAGCTAAGCGAATTTCTATTTGGACACAATACTTATGCATATCGGTGCGGACTCTTATCTGCGCGTTCAAGCTGGGATACCGGATATGCATCACTCAAACTTTTAACTTGAGCAACCTCGCCAGGAGAAACTGAAATGAGAACAGGTAGTAAGAAGCTGGTCCTTCTATTCTTCGTGACTGTCATCGTGTGGGGAAGTGCCGTTCTGGCTCTAGCCCAGGTTGAAGGCGTAGGGACGCATGTTGGCGGCGTCGGGGTGAATATGAGGCTTGTGGGGTCGAACGACCTCCAGGGCCGCCCAGCCTACATGCCGCACGTGCAGAAACAGGGGAACCGATACATTCTGTATGCCAGTGAGCACGTCGGGACAGGGGCATACTTGAACCCCTTGACTGGCAAAATGGAATATGATGGCACGTCCATTATCGACGTGACCGATCCCAGTCATCCCATCTATCTGAAGCACCTGCCCAGCCTCTACGGCCCGCCAAACAATGAGAGGCGGCATACGCGCGTCTGCGCCGGGGATGACCTTCCAGGGAAAAAATATCCCGGCAAGTACTTCATGGTCGGCAGTGACGGACAGGCTAGCCATACCCTTTGGGATGTCACCGACCCGGCGAATCCCGTTTTCATCTCTAAGCTGACCGACAACCTGACCTATACGCACAAGGAGTCTTGGGATTGCATGTCAGGTTACATCGCGATGCCACAGAGCTCGTCCTCGTGGAAATCGAGCGGAGCGGGATGCACCGGCCATGGGTGCGACATCGCTATATTCGATCTTCGCGATCCCTATAAACCTAAATACGTCACCGATTGGGGACTCGTCGGGCAGACGCCGATGTCCACTGTCACGCCGGTGCCCGCCTTTGTCCACGAGACTGTCATCCACACCGATCCTGTGTATGGCACGCGCCTCTACGGCGCATACGGGGTTGGCGTGAGTGGGGATGGATGGCTTCAGATTGCCGATCTGAGCAAGATCCTCGCGCTGGGCCATCCGGTCAGGACTGACGATGACATCCGGGCAGCACAGATTGGCGTTCTGAAAATGTCTTATGAATTCGGGATGCATTCCTTTTGGCCATGGCTCCACATCCCAATGGCTGATTTTGCTCAGAATGTCCCTGCTGCCGTCGGGCCGGTTCCAGGAAACACGAATCCGCGGGTCCAGGACTTCGCGTTAGCCAGCACGGAAGGCACCAATAAACAGGGTGGTTGTGATGGCTGGCGCGCCATAGGGTTTATCGTCGACCTGAATTACCCAAGCCAACCACAGATCGTAGCCAACATGGATGTGCCGGCTCTCCAGGGAAAGGGTCTGTTGGACTTCTGCGCCAATGATGCTCGCTTCGGCGCCCATGGAATCAGCGAGGATCTGTATCCACCATTCAAGAACCGGTTCAATGCGATTGCCTGGTTTTCAGGCGGGGTGCATGTATTTGACCTTCGCGACCCGTTCCATCCGAAAGATGTTGCCTGGTTTATCCCGGATATCAACCAGAACACGCAACCAAGTTGCGCGACGCGGAATGGCGTGAAGTCTTGTCACACAGTGGTTGGTACTAACAACGCGGCGACAGATGATCGCGGGTTCGTCTACATCGTGGACCGCTGGGGCGGCGGAGCCCACATTCTGGAGCTTACTGGCAAGGCTCGGGAACAACTTTTCGCGATCCAGCCGGGAAATAAGCCATGATGGTTACCCCATACCAAATGGCTCATCAGTTTGACCGAAGGGAAAAACATGGTTATTGAAATGGCTCAGATGGAAATTAAGCCTGGGATGGAAACCGCATTCGAACAAGGCGTGGCTCAAGCCGTTCCGCTTTTTCAGCGGGCACGCGGATGTCGCGGGTTTCAACTCCTGAAGTGGATTGAGCAGTCCTCGCGTTACACCCTGATGGTGACCTGGGAAACCGTGGCCCACCACGAAGTGCATTTCAGGCAGTCGGAAGATTATAAGGAGTGGCGGCGGCTCGTCGGCGAATGTTTTGCCGGCAAGTCACAGGTAATACATTCAGAGGTCGCCGTGACGGGATTCTGAAGCCATTCCCATGCGACAGCTTTGCTCTTTTTTCGGTCGAAATACCGCAGGGTGAAGTCGCGCGAGCGTTTCATGGCTCCGGGTGATCTAGTTCACGGCGGGGGCGGCGCATTCGTTCAGGAGAAATTTTTGTGTCGATCCTTTTCGAAACAACCACCATCAATGGCATGAGTTTGGCCAATCGATTTGTTCGCTCCGCCACCTGGGAGGGAATGGCAACGAGTGACGGGATTTGTACTGGCCGACTGACTGAAACGATGGCGAAGCTCGCCGAGGGAGGCGTCGGCCTCATTATCACCAGCCATGCTTACGTGAGCCGCGAAGGACAGGCTAGCCCATGGCAGGCAGGAATTTATGACGATACGACCATGCCTGGGCTAACGCAGATGACAGATGCCGTTCATCAACGTGGTGGCCGAATCGCCGTGCAACTTGCTCATGCTGGGGGCCGAGTCGTGGCTGGCCTGTCTGGTTTGAATGCGATGGGACCGTCGGTTGTTCACAAAGAAGGCACGGCGATTTGCCGGGAGATGAAGCAGGAAGACATCGACAATGTTGTTCGTGCTTTCGGGTTTGCTGCCGCCAGAGCAAAGCACTGTGGTTTTGACGCCATTCAAATCCACGCCGCCCACGGTTACCTCTTGAGTCAGTTCCTGTCCCCGAGGACCAATAGGCGGTCGGATCAGTATGGCGGCATACTGGCGAATCGTGGCCGGGTGGTTCTGGAGGTATTGCGTAGCATACGCGAGGCCGTTGGCCGCGACTATCCCGTCTTGATTAAGCTCAATTCAGAAGATTTCACCGATGGCGGCTTTTCCGTCGAAGATATGCTCGAATTGACAGGATTATTGGCAGAAGCCGGGATTGATGCAATTGAACTGAGTGGCGGCAGCACAGCCAATGAGGCCAAATATTCCTCGTCTCGTCTCGGCGCTGTCCCTAAAGGAGAGGCATATTACCGGGATGCGGCAGAATGCTTCAAACAGATGACGCGGGTGCCGCTAATTCTTGTGGGTGGAATCCGCTCCCTGGACGTTGCCGAGCGTCTCGTAGCGGAAGGAACTGCCGATTACATAGCCCTGAGCCGCCCTTTGATCTGCGAGCCTGATCTCGTGAGTCGCTGGAAGAGTGGTGATACGGCCAAATCCGCCTGCCTCTCGGACAACGGATGCTTCAACCCGGCCAGGAACGGTGAAGGCCTGCGTTGCACACTTTGGGAAAAGGTATCCAAGGGAGACGGAACGATTGCGAAATAGCGGAAACCCGCTTGTACCGGGATCACGCGGACAAGTTGCCGTTGGTCTTGGTCGGGCAGCGGAAAGTATTGGGCATCGCGGTTCGCAATGACCGGCCACGGAAGCGGTATTCGGGGTTGATGGCGAGTTTGAATGCGGAAGAGTCGGCGAAATGAAGGTGGAGCTTCACACAAGAAGTCCCACCTGTCAGCATTTGCCGATACCCTCGGCCCTCCGTCTATTTCGGAGGCTCCAACCCTGTTTCCCGTAAGACCGGGTACACAGTCGGAGAAGATAACAGCAAGATTAATCGTTTGGCAGCAGTCGGGTCAGCAGCCCCGGCGCCAATCCCCGCCGAGATAACCGTGAAGTTTTGAATCTCCGCGGGCAAAGGGCCGACGATCTCGATGCCGGGAGTAGGAAGCAGATCGCTGGTCGTCTGGATCGCAATCTCGGCTTCGCCAGAAGCGACAAGCGCTCCCGATGAAGTGCCGCCCCGGGCGAGTTTGGTCTTCGGTGCAAGCTTTTCGGCGATCCCGAGTCGCTTGACGAGTTCTGCCATATAGACTCCGCTAAAGCCGCCGTCAGCGGGGTTGGTGTAGGAGATGGACTTTGCCGCCAGCAAGGCCGCTTTGAAAGATTCTACCGACCTTATGTCAGGGCGTGAATCACCACGACGAATCGCAACGCTAATGCCAACTCGCGCGATGTCCGTACGACCTTGTTCAACCACCTTTCCCAGCTTGACAAGACCTGCCATCGCTGACTCTGAGACAATGACCACGTCAAAAGGTTCGCCGTTCTTGACACGTGCAGCAACTCCGCCAGTGGGACCGAAGGTCATAATGAGCTTATTTCCGGTCTGCCGCTCGAACTGGGGAGCCAACTGAGTGATTGCTCCTTGAAGTCCGAAGGTGCAGAAGACCCGTATCTCGGCCGCGAACGCAGTGGACGAAAGCGCCACGATCACGGCCAAAAATAACCCGATGACGATACGGCGCGGCGAAGGAAATATTGCTACAACTGTTTCACGCATTGTAATCTCCACAATTTCCTTTCACGGTGGGCATGGTAACCCCGGTTGCATC
Organism: uncultured Acidobacteriota bacterium; assembly: GCA_963791145.1. GTDB lineage: Bacteria > Acidobacteriota > Terriglobia > Terriglobales > Acidobacteriaceae > CAWBRT01. The sequence goes on from CAWBRT010000016.1 coordinate 29,504, forward strand.
CGCACGCAACTCGTATCTGGACTGTATATCCGGATCAGCCGACGAGTTGGCTCAAAGTTCAGAATCGCAACTCAGCCAATGAATCGGGCCTACAGCGGCCCTGACTTCCACCCCTAAAGACTACATGGCTGGTGTTTAAGTACTATCCGCATCACATGGCGGTAGGACACTCACTCAGACCGGGCAAGAGCCCGTGCTTATTGCGGTTAATCTCTGCCCCTAAAACTGCCGATATATGTTGAGAATGCAGTGACTTGAGTTGCCAAAATGGCCGCAATAAAACTTCTCGCCGCACCCGTGATATTGCCTCCCGCGTCGGAGGCGAACAGCGCGTCTACGAGCCTTGTGCCCGTTAGTCGTCTGCCAGCAATCAATCGGGCGACTGCGCGGAACGACACCGCCTATCCCAATGACCGTTTTGTCTGGTCGGTGTCAGCGGGTGAAGATGGTTCTTTTCACTTTTATGCCGTACCGCTGAGAAATTCCCTGAACAGCGGTGCTTCGAGTCAGCAAGATGGCTTTCTATCAGATCAAGAATTTACTCCCGGCTGGAATGCGCTGAACACGAGCAGCGCAGCAGCCCAGTATCAACTTTGCGCGAGTTTGCCGATACCGATGCTTGGTCACCTGCTGAACGTCTACGCCTAGCTTCACATGATGGCTGACGAGCTTCGGACTTGGACGGCAGTTATGGATGGGGGAAACTCCCGCGTCCGGCCTTCTCAATAGTCCCCTGAAGCGATCACATGGGTTTGCAGGCCGAACGAATTATGTAGAGGTGATCGCGGCAATTAATTTTGAGAGTGGCCTGGACGCAACCAGGACGCAACTGGCCAAAATCGGCAAAAACGGAAAGGGTTTGTAATTTGTAGAAAAATTTGGTGGCGGCGGATAGACTCGAACCAACAACCTGACCGCCGCTGCGCCGTCTCGTGCGCCCGAGTGGCGCACCCGCTGCTTCACCGCTATCATCGTCGCAGGGAGACGACGAGGCGCATCCGTGAGACCGAGGCAGAAGGCGTCGCTGCCGTTGTCTGTGAAGCCATCGCCCGCGAGCATGGCCGGCTTTGCGGACCATAGCCTGATCGAACAACACGATCGTTGACAACGATCCTTCATTCAACAAGCTGAAGCAGGGTGCTCCAAAAATTGCGATGAAGCAATTGTCTAGCGTCACCGAAGGGCGCGCCGCCACCAACTGGCGGCGCTCGATCAAGGCTTACACGAACCGGCGCGTGCTGCAGGTACTGGCACTGGGATTCGCCAGCGGCCTGCCGCTCCTACTCACCTACTCAACCCTTTCCGCATGGCTTGCGACAGCCGGTGTGCGCCGTGCAGCGATCGGCAGCTTCGCCCTGGTAGGCACGCCTTACGCCTTCAAGTTCCTGTGGTCACCGCTGATTGATCGGCTGCCACCACCGCTGCCGTTAGGGCGGCGACGCGGTTGGGGAATCACGATCCAGATCCTCTTGATCGGCGCAACCCTCAGCCTGGGAACGTGCAATCCACAGCACAACTTGACTCTGATGGGCGTCCTGGCGCTGCTCGTCGCGTTTCTATCCGCGAGCCAGGATATCGTCATTGATGCCTGGCGCGTGGAGATACTGGAAAAGGACCTGCAGGGCCCCGGTGCGGGTATGATCCAAACCGGCTACCGGATTGCCATGCTGGTTTCCGGAGCGGGCGCACTGGTGATCGCCGCGCGCGCGGGGTGGTTCGCGGCCTACGCCACCATGGCGGCGCTGCTCGGCGTGGGAATGCTGGTCTTCCTGTTTGGCCCCGAGCCAATAGTGCCGGCGGGAGTTGCGCGTACCAGGGCAGCCGGACGGGAGGGAGTCCGCCAATGGCTCGCCACCGCAGTGACGGGCCCCTTTACCGATTTCATGCACCGGCCGCTTTGGCTGGTCATCCTGATCTTCATTGTCGGCTACAAGCTGGGGGAAGCGATGGCGGGAGTGATGGCAACCCCGCTTTACATCTCGCTCGGGTTCTCGCTCGAGGAGATCGCCGCCGTTTCCAAACTGGTCGGGTTCTTTGCCACCGTAGCGGGGGCTTTGATCGGAGGGGTGGTGACGGCGCGGTTCGGCTTCCGGCGCTCGCTCATGCTGTGCGGGGTGCTCCAGTCCGCCGGCAACCTGTTCTATGTATTGCAGGCTATAGGTGGACACCGGATCGGCTACCTTGCGCTGTGTGTCACGGCAGAAAACGTAACTGGCGCAATGGCAGCGTCAGCCTTGGTGGGCTATCTCTCCAGTCTATGTTCACCGGCCTTCACCGCGACCCAGTACGCGCTGCTATCCTCGCTGGCGGCGGTTGGCCGCACGCTGGTGGCCTCCTCCGGAGGCGTGCTGGCTGAGAAACTCGGTTGGGTCCCGTTTTTCCTGATGACCACCGTGGTCACGGTGCCGGCTCTGGTGCTGCTCATCTGGATCGGGCCGGGCGACGATCTCGGAAGTGACCGCCTCGACCGAGCCGTCAAACGCACAGACAGCACGTCGGCAGGCTCGAAGCCGTCTTAGCGGGCATTCCTACATGTCAACTGAGTTTTGGAACCAAATGGAACCAAAACCTGGAACAGAGACTTTGCAAGTAGTTGTGAGCGACCCGACACATAGGTAACAGATCGTACCGGACACATAGGTAACACTTACCCTCCTTTTCGAGGAGGGTGAGATGCCTTGGAAGGAGTGTTCGGTAATGGATGAAAGACTTCAGTTTGTGGCCCGCCGACTTGCTGGCGAGCCCATGGCCGATCTTTGCCGTGAGTTCGGCATTTCCCGCAAGACCGGCTATAAGATCTTCGACCGCTACCAACAGTGCGGCGTCGAAGGCCTCACCGATCGCAGTCGGCGTCCTTATCGCTATGCCAACCAACTCCCCTTTCAGGTGGAGAACTACATCCTCAACCTCAAGCGCGAGCACAGCAGTTGGGGCGCTCGCAAGATCCGAGAGCGTCTACTTCGTCGCTTCTCCGGCATCCCCATCCCCGCCAAGAGCACCATCCATGCCGTGCTCGATCGCTACGGCCTGGTCGAGCGCCGCGGCCGCACGCGGCGCCGTGCTCAAGGCACCGAGTTGTCCGCAGGTCAGCGCCCCAACCAGCTCTGGTGCACCGATTACAAAGGCGAGTTCCTGCTCGGCAACCGTCGGTACTGCTATCCGCTCACCGTCACCGACCATGCCAGCCGATACCTTTTGTGCTGTGAAGCCCTTTCCTCGACTCGCGAAGACCTCGCTTTTACTGTCTTCCAGAGGCTTTTTCAGGAGCGTGGACTACCCGCCAACATCCGCAGTGACAACGGCGTCCCCTTCGCTTCCGCACACGCCTTGTTTAACTTGAGCAAGCTCGCCGTCTGGTGGCTCCGCTTGGGCATCGGCATCGAACGTATCCGCCCTGGTCATCCGCAACAGAACGGCCGTCACGAACGCATGCATCTCACCCTGAAGAAAGAAGCCACCAAGCCCGCTGCACCTAACTTCCTGCAACAGCAGGCCAGGTTCGATCACTTCGTTGAGGTTTTTAATCAGCAGCGTCCCCATGAAGCCCTCGACATGAAGTGCCCGGCCGAGGTCTATCAACCTTCTCCTCGTCCTTATCAGGGACTGCCCAACCTCGACTATCCCTTCCACGACAAGGTCATCGTGGTCACCAACTGCGGCCGCATCTGTCTGGGAAACAAAAAGATCAACTTCAGTACCGTCTTTGCCGGCCAGGCGGTCGGCATCAAAGAAGTCCACGACGATATCTGGCTGGTCAGCTTTATGGATTATGATCTGGGGTACTTCGATCTCGAAACGCGGGTCCTCGAGCCTCTCGAAAACCCGTTCGGCCCAAAACTGTTACCTATGTAGCCGGTACATTCTGTTACCTATGTCTCCGGGTTGGACCTTGACAAGATGGTGGCCAGGGACGGAATCGAACCGCCGACGCCAGCCTTTTCAGTGTTTGAATACCTAATGTTTACAACAGCTTAAAGTGACAGGACGGCGCGCCAAGTCACTGAAAGTTCGTATAAGGCAACGCAACTGTGGGTGAGAACTGTGGGTGAACGAGCCCTTTCAATAAATGGTGGTACACAGGAAGAAGAGGCAGAGAACCGTGACGAACAAATCACGAACGAAACACGGTTTCTTGGACCTCCCTCCTTGCCATGAACGCCTCGCTGGGGGTTCAAGGATGTCTGCGTAATCCTAGTAAACGAGCGCGCCCCATCTCCCATAGCGGAATAATTTCTGGATTGCCCGTCACCCGTCCAGAATCTCGAAAACAGAAACCAGGTTTCACACTTTTGGGAAAAACCCGTTTTTCGTCAACTTGAGTCTTGCAAGGCTGAATAGACGGTAGTGTCTAAACTAACGGATTGCGGTCCAGACGGGAGAGACTGGGCTTAGTGCCCAGTTCGAGGCCCCATACCGCGAAGCGTATGCCACTGGCCACAAAGGGGTTTCGGCGGCGTCTCTGCAACTGCAAGAAAACACGCAGCCGCGAACCATTGCCAGAGCCAGCCACAAATCTCTGGCTTCGTGAACAGCAGAAGCTCTGTCGTCGGGACGAGTAGCTTCCGTGTTGCCCCTGGCTCTGCCATTGGCGAGCGCTAACGATGAGGCGGAGCACCGGGAGAATCAACTGGACTTGGATCACTAGAGGCGCGATCGGACACAGGGTAAGGGTTGCTCGCACCCGCAGCCTTGAACAGTTTTACGATAGTGGGTTTTGTCAACTTGCCCATGACATTGCGCGGAAGCGCATCGACGATGAGGAGCCGCGAAGGGATCTTGTAAGAAGCGAGCCGTTCCTTCGCCCAAGCACGAAGGCGCTCCACATCCAAGGCCTGGTCCTCGCGTAGCACGACCGCGACCGCCACGCGTTCACCCCACTCGGTGTCTGGAATACCAACCACGGCGCATTCCGCGACGGCCGGGTGCTCGCGAATTTGCTCTTCAATCTCCAGCGCGGACACTTTGTGACCGCCTGTTTTGATGATGTCAACGCTCATGCGCCCTAGAATTCGATAGCGACCATTTTCTAGCACCGCCACGTCCCCGGTACGAAACCAGCCGTCACGGAAAGCCCGCTGTGTCGCTTCCGGTTTGGCCCAGTACTCACGGAAAACGCTGGGGCCGCGAATCTCAATTTCGCCCGGAGTCCCCGGTGTAACCGCTTCACTGTGCTCGTTGACCAGTTGCACCTCGACTCCGGGCAGGGGAATGCCCACGCTCCCGGGCACTCGCCCGCCCTCAAGAGGATTCGACAATGCCATGCCGATCTCCGTCATCCCATAGCGCTCGAGCAATGTGTGGCCGCTGATCTCTTTCCATCGGTTCAGCGTTGCTACCGGCAGCGCTGCGGAGCCTGACACCATCAAGCGCAGCCGAGCACAAGCCTGGCTCAGCATAGTCTGGCGTTGCGGTGAGGCAGCTTCCCAGGCGGAAATGAGTTTTGCATAAATCGTGGGAACCGCCATGAACAGGGTCAGAGTGCCACCGGCAATACGCTCCCAGACAGTATTTGTGTCGAAGCGCGGCAGCATCTCACAGACCGCGCCCGACCATAGAGCACAGGAAACGACATTGACGATCCCATGGATGTGGTGCAGCGGCAGACAGAGGAGAATTCTGTCATCGCCGGACCACTGCCAAGCGCGCACCAGGGTTGTCACCTGGGCCATGATGTTGTCGTGCGTGGTCACGACCCCTTTGGGGCGGCTGGTGGTACCGCTGGTGTACAGGATCATGGCGGCCCGCTTGCTGTCGACCTCGGGCAAGAGTGTCGCTTCGGAGGCGATGGCTTCGTCACATGACAGCAAGCGCAGTCCGCGTGCCGCCGCAATAGGGGCAAGCATGCTGCTTCCGGCAGCATCTGCAACCAGCGTTGCCGCTCGCGTATCGTCGATGAAATATTCGAGCTCAGCGATTGGAGAACCGAGTGGGAGCGGTACCGCTATGCCGCCGGCTCGCCAAACACCCCATTGCACTGCTACCCACGGAAAGCCGGGTGTAATCAGGAACGGGACGCGTCTTTCGCCAAGATCGCCAGGTCCGTCAAGCAGCGCAGTTGCTACCCGAGCTGAGGCGTCGAGCAGACGGTTATATGTGAACATTCCTTGGGAATCGATGATTGCGGTGCGCTCTGAATGAAGATTGGCACGCGCAATAAGCGGCAGGTGAGTAGTAGAGATCTCCATAGTGAGGCCCATTCGACCGGTCGCCTGCCGACCGGGCGTCCTTGTTCTTCGGAGCTACATAAGAGCCCTGCTCTGTCTGAGAAATCTGTTTGAGAAAATGGCAGGAGTAGGGCTGCTACCAAGTCGATCTTCGCCTGAACCAAGCTCTGTGGTACAGATCAACTCAGCCGGGCAACATCAATACCGGGCAAGGCGTGCGGCAGGCGACCTCGTGCGCGATAGCCCAGGGGGCGTGCGCCGAAGCAAAGCCGCCACGGTGTGTGCCCATGATTAGGAGATCCGCCTTGCTCTCTTCGGCAACCCCAAGGATCACGTCAACAGGGGGACCAGTCCCCACCACAACCTGATAATCGACCTCCGAGTTGCCCATCAAAGCCGTCAGCCGCCTTTTCACCTCTTGGACCCCCTCATCGAAGTCAACAAGTGGGGCTTCCCCTAAATAAAGAATCGCGTGCAGCAGGATTAGTTCGGCGTAACTTGTACGTGCAATATAAAAGCCATATTCGAGCGCGCGAAGCGAAGCCGAGGAGAAGTCAGTAGCGTACAGAATTCTGTCGATTCTTCCTCGCGCCAGTCCTTTGTTGTGCACTCGTGGTCCAACTGTTAACACCGGACAAGGGGCATGCCGGAAGACTTGCTCGGCAACTGAACCAAGAACAACATACTTCAGCCCGCGACGGCCGTGCATGCCCAGAATGATCAGGTCAACACCTAGATCGGTGACCAACTGGAGTACAACCTCCAGGACTTCACCCCGCTCCAAAGTTTGGGTACATAGCACGTCCTTGAATGCATCCGACCGCGTCAAGTTATCCAATGCAAGTCGTGCCGCTTGCCTCTCGGCTTCCACGCATTTAACACCTAGCGAGCCAATCATCCATTCTTTTCCAACCACGTGCAAGATGTGGACGGTCGCACCATAACGGTCTGCGATCGCTCCCACATAGGGCAGCGCCAACTCCGAACACGACGACAAATCGGTAGGGAATTAAGATATTCCTGAATTTCGGAGCAAGGCGGACACGCAAGCCCTCGCTTGGTGCTCGCGCTTGAATCGACATGACGCACCTCTGGAGTGCTCCAGCGTCTTACGCTGCTTCTTTTTCTCTCCCACGGGAGGCGGCCACGATTCTTTCGGCAAGTTCAAACGGGTTTTCATCCATTCCATGAATGGAGCGCACATGGTCAGCACACATTTCGAGGATTTCCACCTCAGACTGACCATGAGCTTCGAAGTCGCAGTCCAAACCAACATCTCTGCATCTGGCGATCCTCTTCATAGGCTTCATGCGTAATCTCCTTCAGGTCACATTCTTGCCTCTAGAATTTCGCAAGCGCAGGCCGCTGGCTTTCCGTGCTCTTCCTATAGACGAGATACTCCTTCCTCACAGTTCAGGACGAAAGATAGTGGCCATGATCTATGGCGCAATATCGTTAGTTCTCTGCTTTGGCCAGTGGCCAGCTATGCAGCCCGAGTGCCTGACTCACTCGGCATCCGGGCCGAGCTGCTCTCCGCCACAAACGGCTTTCCTAGGGGAATGACGGTACGGCCAAAAGCGCCATTCGTAACCTCAGCGAACGATACGTATAGCGCGGCAAATCCGGTCACAATTCCAACATAGCCGCCAAGCATTTTCCCCGCAGCCATGCCGAAATCGCCGGCGCTAAGCAGGAAGAAGGTGATCCACAACAAAAGGAACACCGTCCAGACGCCCTTATTGGCGCGGAACGTAGCGATCCACATGTAGAGGGTAAAAATTCCCCACAGCCCTAGTGCGACTGCCACTGCCACCGGCGCCGGCGCCTTGATCCACCCCGCGCCAATCGTCCAGACCAGGAACGCGTACCACCACCAGAAGCATCCGTAGGAGGTGAACGCGACCATGCCGAATGTGTTGCGGTTCACGTACTCCAGGATACCGGCGAGGATTTGCGCCAAGCCGCCGAAGGCGAATGCCAGCGGTACCACTGCGGTTGTGCCTTCTACCGGAATAAGGCCTGCGTTGATGCAACTCAGCAAGACCGTGGTTAAGCCGAACCCTGCCAACCCTAATGGTGCCGGGTTCGCAAGTTTGGGGAGCTGTTGTGGAGCGATGGTCAGCTCAGACTTGATGTCGTGATACGTTGCCATAGTTACACTCCTTATTTGATTTGTTGCCAGTCAAGCCTCCACTACATGTGTAAGCCGTGGGAGAGCGGGCAACAGCGACTACCCACGCGCTCTATTTGTGAAAGATTCAGCGGTGTCTCTTGTTATGAGCTGAGACACTATGCCGCCTTTCCGCCTTGGACCTGGTCCCGAATCGCCGCCACTATCGCGGGATTGGCCAGGGTGCTGACGTCGCCGGTGTCCGCGCTGGTTGGAGATAGAGGCCAACACGCGACGCATCAGTTTGCCGGATCGCGTCTTCGGCATATCCGGCACGATGTGCACGTTCTTCGGGCCGCGCGATCTTGCCGATGTGGGTTTCCATCGCCGCGATGACCTTGTTCTCGATCTCCTTGCTTGGCTGCGAAGCCCGGCTTCAGCGAGACATACACCTCCGGCACGCTTGCCCTTGATCTCGTCCGCGACGGGTACAACCGCCGCTTCCGCCACTTCTCGGAACCGTGAGGCACGCCGACTCGAGCTCCTTGGTTCCCAGGCCGATGGCCGGCGACGTTGATGACATCATCGACCCGGCCCAGAATGCGGAAGTAGCCGTCGGCGGCCAGCACCGCGCCATCGTCGGCAAAGTACGGCCAGTCCCGCCAGTCCTTGCTGTTGCGGGTTCTTGCAGTACCTTGCGTAGTACTGCTGGACGAAGCGGTCGGGGTCGCCCCAGATCGTCTGCATGATGCCCGGCCAAGGATTCCGGATGCAGATGTTGCCGGCCTTGCCAGAACCGGCCTGTGAGCTCGTTGCCGTCCTCGTCGTAAATGGTCGGATAGATGCCCGGCACGCCCGGCCCGGCGCTGCCCGGCTTCATGGGATCCAAGCGCGGGCTTGGTGCTGCAGAGGAAGCCGCCATTTTCCGTCTGCCACCAGGTATCGACGATCACGGCTTCGCCTTTGCCGACGGCGTCGTAATACCAGCGCCAGACGGTCGGCTCGATGGGCTCGCCCACCGTGGTCATGTGCTTGAAGTGGTAGTTGTACTTCTTCGGCTCGTCGGGGCCCGCCTTGCGCAGCATGCGGATGGCGGTCGGCGAGGTGTGGAAGATGTTGACGTTCAGGCGCTCGGCGATGCGCCACGGCCGGCCAGCGTCGGGATAGGTCGGGACGCCCTCATAAATCACGCTGGTGGCGGCCAGCGCCAGGGGCCCGTACACGATATAGGAGTGGCCGGTGATCCAGCCGATGTCGGCCATGCACCAGTAGACGTCTTCGGGATGGATGTCCTGAATGTACTTCGAGGTGCCGGTGACATAGGCCAGATAGCCGCCCGTGCGGTGCTGGCAGCCTTTCGGCTTTCCGGTGGTGCCGCTGGTGTACATCAGGAACAGCGGACGCCTCCGCGTCCATGGAACCGGATCGACCCGCTTGCCCGCGAAGTCCTTCAGCACCTCGTCGACGAAGTAGTCGCGGCCCTTGACCATCGGCGCCGAAGAGGCAGTTCTTGCCCGGCTAGCGCCGCCAGACCAGAACCTTGTCTACCTTCTGGCCTTCCTTCTCGGCGATCTCGAGCGCGGTCTCGACGCGCGCGGCTTTATGATCGATCAGCTCTGCCGTTGCGGTAGTAGCCATCCAGCGTGATCAGCACGCGGCTGCCGGAATCGGCGGCACTTCTGCCCGCAGGCTTCGCCGCTGAAACCGCCGAATACCACCGAGTGGATCACGCCCAGGCGGGCGCAGGCCAGCATCGTGATCGGCAGCTCCGGGATCATCGGCATGTGGAGTGGTCACGCGATCGCCGGTCTTCAGCCCGGCAAAATCACGCAGCAAGGCCGCCATTTCGTTTACCCGGACATACAGCTCCTGGTAGGTGATTGCCACGGGTGCTTGCGACCTCGGGTTCCGGCACGAAGATGATGGCGGCCTTGTTCTTGTACTTGGCCAGGTGGCGGTCAACGCAGTTATAGCAGACGTTGAGCTTTGCCGCCCACGAACCATTTCCAGAACGGCGGATTGCTGGTATCGAGCGTGGTTGTCCCAATATTTGTCCCAGGTCAGCATGTCAGCGTATTCCCGGAAGCATTCCGGGAAGTTCTTTTCGCTGAAGCGCTCCATGACCGAGGGTCGGTGAGATTGGCCTGGCCAATGAATTTGGCGGCGGATAGAGGAAGTCTTCTTCTTTCCAGTGGACTGCTATTTGGGCTTCCGTAGCTGCAACTGCTACCTCGCCGGTGTGGACATCAGCCATGGTAGAAGCCTCCTTTGAAAGCATTATGAGGCGCCATTAGAGACGCTAAGAGCAGAGCCAACTCACTGACGGCCCGCGCCGTCTCGCTATGTATTCGGAGCGCGGATACAAGCACAAATCCCTACTTGCACTAAGAGACGAGAACATGGAGAAAGTTGCACGTTGGACTCCATGTTCTGAGGCCCAGCACAAGCCCGAGCAGGAGCAACTCTGGTTAGTGGGAACAAACTTTTCAAGTGATGCTGGCTCGACTTCGAAAGCAAACTGCTGCTGGTGGTCTGGGACGGGGCGTGTGGTCATCGTGGTGGTCTGGTTAGGGGGCACGAAGAGATGGACTTCAGAAGCTTCGACTGCGCAGGGCAGAGTTGATTGGGAGCTCGGGAGCAAGTTTAGGTCGGGTGACGTGGTCCCAGTGAGAATCCTGTGAACCATGGAATGCTACATAATGTACTTGAACCGCCGGGTGGGCGACCATACAAACAGAGTCGCAGCATTACAGTCGCCAATACTGAAGATTAGCCCCAACTGCTCTGTGGCGGGAGGCAATCGTCGCTGGACCGGATGATAGATCGGCCTTTGTGCCGTTCAAGGTGTTCAGTTCGTCAGAACACTAGAGCATGCAATTTAGCCTTTTCCGGGCATAGGGCAGTCGATTTCCCGGACTTCTGTTCCAAGACTTTCGGACTGATTCAGCTCTGACACACGGGCGGGCAGGAACTCCAACCAGATGCGCCTCTTGCCTCACACTTTCGGATAAAGCAGCAGGCCACGCAGTCCGGGTTAAATTCCCGGCGCTGCTTGCAGCGGATATCTAGTTGCACGAGAGTTCGGCTCATCTGCTGTTCACGAAGCCAGAGATTTGTGGCCACACGCGCAAGTCGGAGAAAACTGTATTTGGCGTGGTGTTCAGGCGTCGCTCATTCTGAGCTTTGTGGCAGTGATCGGCGATTGGCGTGCGCCAGAGTTGGCCACGAAGGGTTCCGACATGGCGTTCAAGAAGTGGTCTTTCGTGGCCACCGTATTCCGCCAAACGGAAGCTCCCCTGCGGCACAGCCGAGCAGTCAACTTTTGATGCTGGCTCATTGGCTCTTGCAAGCTCGGCACTTTGACGAAAAGTGGACTTTACGAAGATTGGTATGTCTTGTGCAAGAGCGGTTTTAGAGCTGATTTCGAGGGAAACGCTAGACGAGTTCCGAGCGGATAGTCGGCCACTCGGTAGTAATCCGGAACCCCGGCAATCTGGATGTCAGATCGTTCCAGG
>CAWBRT010000017.1:0-304374 GCA_963791145.1 uncultured Acidobacteriota bacterium
CGCGCGAGTTCAGCCAGAATTATTTCGCCGTGATCGGCGGCGGCGGCGTGGACGTGGGCACCAAGAAGTACGGCCTGCGTTTCAAGCTGGATGCGGTGAACTTCAACAACGATACCCACGCCCGGGTAGCGGCGGGGCTGGTCTTGCGCCGCTAGAGTATTCGCGCTCCGTGAGCCGGCCCGCGCAGCGGGCGGAAGAAAATAGCCCAGGGCGTAAGCCCTGGGCAAAGCGGGATAAACAGATAAGCCCCGTAGGGGCGACAGAGTCCCATTTGGCCCCTGCGGGACTTCCCCTTCCCTTTTTAAGAGAATACCTTTAAAACAAGCTCTGTACGTTCCTGCGGCTGAGTAGTGATTCGGCCGTACGCGGTAGGCGACTATGCTAGGCAAATCAAGCCAACGGCATTACGACGAGCAGGCGCTCTACCAGTATGCGATCGAGGCGCTCGGCCGTCGCATGCGCACCGTAGCCGAACTCAAACGGATGATGCGCGGGCGCGTAGCGCGTCAGACTGACGGCGAACAGTTGATCGACAGAGTAGTAGCGCGACTGAAAGAGCAGCGTTACCTCAACGACGCCAACTATGCCGCCGTCTACTCATCGTTCCGCAAGGAGAATGACAAGTTCGGCCGCCTGCGCGTGACCCAGGAGCTGAGATCCAGGGGAGTGCACGCCGACGTCATCGGGCCGGCCGTGCGCATCCGCCTACGACGGCGTCGACGAGACGCAACTGGCGCGCGAATTTCTGGAGCGCAAGCGCATCCGCCAGCCGGTAAACCAGAGAGAGGCAGCCCGCGTATTTCGCGCCATGGCTCGCGCCGGATTCACCTCACGCGTCATTATCGGTATCCTGAAGAAGTGGAATGTCGAGGATGAGGTCCTCACGGCTCTCGAACAGGAACGCGAAGAGCTGGCAGCGAAGCCGGCGCCGGAGGAATAAATCCGCAAGCGGTTTTCCTGTACCTTATAGCTGGGAACCACAGAGTTCACAGAGGATCACAGAGTAAAAGACTCTGATGTGCTCTGTGCCCCTCTGTGAACTCTGTGGTTATCTTTTAGAACTCCTCATGACCTCTCGAAAAACCGCCATTCCCTTCGCCGAAGCCATCGCACATCTCACCCAGGCCGACCGCCGCATGGCGCAGCTGATCGAGCGGGTCGGCCCGTGCACGCTGAAATTGCGGCACGAGCACTCGATCTTCTATTCCCTGCTGCGTTCGATCATCTATCAGCAACTGGCGGGCAGCGCGGCGGCGGCCATCCTCGGGCGCGTGGACGAGCTGTTTCCGGGCGCGCTGGCCACTCCCGAGCAGATCGCGGCGGCGCCGGAGAAGAAGCTGCGCGCGGCCGGGTCTGTCGAAAAACAAGGCGCTGGCCGTCAAGGACCTGGCGGCCAAGACGCTGGACGGCACGGTGCCCGACGGCAAGATCATCGACGCCATGAGCGATGAGGAGATCATCGAGCGCTTGATCGAGGTCCGGGGCATCGGGCGCTGGACGGTCGAGATGTTGCTCATCTTCCGCCTGGGACGCACCGACGTGCTGCCGGTGGACGACTACGGCGTGCGCAAAGGCTTTCAGCGAATCTACCGCCTGCCCGACCTGCCGACCAAGCAGCAGATGCTCAAGAAGGGTGAGAAGTGGCGTCCCTGGCGGAGCATTGCCAGTTGGTACCTGTGGCGGGCAGCCGAAACGGCCAAGCCCAAGCTGAAGCAGCCGAAGTAAGAGTGGTATGGAAACTACCCTAGTCGTAACAGCGGCGACGAGGGTGGGGCACCTGCCGAAGCAAGAAAAGAGCTCTTGGTGCCCCACCTTCGCGTAGCGTAGCGAAGCTAAGGTGGGATACGGTTTTGAGAGACGGGCTACTTCAGCTCGACCGTGAACTCCTCTTTGCAACGGAGGCCGGGATCGAACAGCACGGTGCGTTTCTTGTCGCCCGAGGTCACCTCGAAAGCGATGGGCTTCTTGGAGTAGTTCGGCAGGCGGGTGAACTGCGCCTTGCCGTAATAGTTGGTGCTGACCGTCAGGTCGGTCTTGTGGGCCAGTCCCCAGCGCACCAGCGCATGGATGCTCGCCTGGTAGACGGGCTTGCCGTTGGCATCGAGCACCGTGAACAGCGCGCTGCACTCGCCGCGGTCGGCGCTGATGCTGGGCACCTGCTGGCTCAGGTCGGCCGGCTTTTGCTCGGCCGGTTTTTGATCGGAGGCCGCGCCGCTCGGCGCTTGCGCCAACACTACGCAGCTTGAAAGCAGCAACGAGAAAATCAGGACAAAAACTTTATTTCGCATGGCGAAGACCATGGTAAACCGCTGGTCAAGGTGAGTACAGCGCTGATCTTCACGATCTCGCCCATATTGGAAGGGTCATCCTGAGCAAACCGGGGTCCCCGGCAGGCGCCGGTGTTGCGGCTGCCGGGGTGGTGAAGCGGAGGATCTGCTGTTTCTTAGACAAAGCAGATCCTTCGGCCACGCAACAAAGATGCGAGGCCTCAGGATGACACTCTGGAGGCCGGACTCTGCGCCGAATGCTTCCCATCCCGAATCCGTTTCGTTCCCGATGCTAAAATCAAGGATTCAGGTCCCCTTGCCGCCGTTGCCCTCAGATCAGGGGACGCTCAAGCGGGGTCCCCGGCGAACGCCGTGTTTGCCTTCGCTGGGGTGAAAACATATGCTCTCCGGCAATCAAGTTCGTCGCATGTTCCTGGACTTCTTCATCTCGAAGGGGCACCGGGAGGTCCACTCGTCTTCGCTGGTTCCGGCCAACGATCCCACGCTGCTGTTCACCAACGCCGGCATGAACCAGTTCAAGGACGTCTTCCTCGGCCTGGAGAAGCGCGACTACTCGCGCGCCACCACCTCGCAGAAGTGCGTGCGCGCCGGCGGCAAGCACAACGACCTCGAGAACGTCGGCTTCACCAATCGCCACCACACGTTCTTCGAGATGCTCGGCAACTTCTCCTTCGGCGATTACTTCAAGAAGGACGCCATCGCCTACGCCTGGGAGCTGGTCACCTCGCCCCAGTGGTACGGCATGCGCCAAAGACCGCCTCTACGTCACCATCTTCCAGCGGCGAGGAGGGCGTCGCCGCGCGACGACGAGGCCTACGAGCACTGGCAGCAAGTACGGCGTGCCCGCCGAGCGCATCTTCGAGATGGGGATGAAGGACAACTTCTGGCCGATGGGCGACACCGGCCCCTGCGGCCCGTGCAGCGAGATGCATTACGACATGGGCGTCGAAGCCAGCGACAAGCACAGCCCGAGTGCGCCGCCGGCCAGTGCAAGTTCCCCTGCGAGTGCGGCCGCTACGTCGAGATCTGGAACCTGGTCTTCATGCAGTTCGAGCGCGACGCCGCACGGCACGCTGACGCCGCTGCCCAAGCCCTCCATCGACACCGGCGCGGGCCTGGAGCGCGTCACCGCGGTGCTGCAGGGCGTGATCTCCAACTACGACACCGACCTGTTCATGCCGCTGATCAAGCGGGCGGCGGAGCTGACCGGGGTCTCGCTGGCAAAAGAAGAAGAGAAAGAGGCGAAGTCGAAGAGCGCGGCCTCGCTGCGCGTCATCGCCGATCACGCCCGCGCCGCCACGTTCCTGATCTCCGACGGCGTGCTGCCAGCCAACGAAGGCCGCGGCTACGTGCTGCGCAAGATCATCCGCCGCGCCATCCGCCACGGACGGCTGCTCGGGCAAGAACAAGCCTTTCCTCTACCAGATGGTCTTCGCCGTCCGCGACCAGATGCAGGAGGCGTATCCGGAGCTGAAGGAGTCGGCCGAGCGCGTTTCCAAGACCGTCGAAACGGAAGAGACGCGCTTCGCCCATACGCTGGATATCGGACTGCAACGGCTGGAAGATGACTTGGATCAGGCTTACACGGATCGCCTAGTCGAGCTGAGGCGCAGTGGGATTCCGGCCGATCACACGGCGGCTGAATACTCCGGCGAGAAAGCATTCAAGCTGTACGACACATTTGGGTTGCCGCTCGATTTCATGGTCGATGCCGTGCGAGATCGTGGCATGCTCTTCGACCAGGCCGGCTTCGACCGCGCCATGGAGGAGCAGCGCGAGCGCGCCCGCGCTTCGTGGAAGGGTGCGGCAAAGCAAACTGCTTCCCCCGCGTACAGCCAACTCGCAGAGGGCGCAGATCCCTACGAGGGACAGGACGGCGTGCTGCCCTCAGCGCACGAGAAATACAATCTTCGATTCGTCGGTTACGAGGGATTAGTTCACAAGACACGCGTCGTCGCAGTCTTTTGGGTTAGTCCGACCGGTGTGGATCACTCGCGTTCAGGCACCTTCCCCGGGGAGCACCTTTGGCGAGTCGTATTGGAAGAAACTCCGTTCTATGCGACCGCGGGTGGACAAGAAGGCGACCGCGGATGGTTGCTCTCGGAAGATGGTAACCAGGTGCTCGGTGAAGTCGTCGGCAGCGACATGCCTATAGTTGGATTGCGCGTAATTACAGTCAAGGCTATGGCTCCTTTTGCGGCGGGCGAAACGGTGATTGCGAAGGTCGACCGCGAGCTGCGCCAGGCCACCATGCGCCACCACACCGGCACTCACCTGCTCCACGCCGCGCTGCGCAACGTGCTCGGCACGCACGTCAAGCAGGCCGGATCGCTGGTCGATCCCATGCACCTGCGCTTCGACTTCTCGCACTTCGCCGCCGTCGAAGACGAGGAGCTGCAGGACATCGAGGACATCGCCAACCGCGAGGTGCTGCGCAACGACCGCGTCGAGTCATCGAGGACGTGCCCATCGACACCGCCGTCAACGAGTACAAGGCGATGGCGCTGTTCGGCGAGAAGTACGGCGAACAGGTGCGGGTGATCAGGATCGGCGACTTCTCCACCGAGCTGTGCGGCGGCACGCACACCAGCGCCACCGGCGAGATCGGGCTGATCAAGATTCTGAAGGAGGGCAGCGTCTCCAGCGGCGTGCGCCGGCTGGAGGCGGTAGCCGGCGAGGCCTCGCTGCGGCACTTCCGCGTCGATCACCAGCTGGAGGGTGTAGTCTCCACGCTGGTTGGGCGCTCCGAGGCTTCCCCGGCCGAGGCGCTCAGGCTGGAGATCGAGCGCAAGGAAGACGAGATCAAGCGGCTGCGCAAGGAGCTGGAGCAGGCGAGGATGAAGTCGGCGGCCTCTTCGGTGGCAACCGCCGACCAGAACGTGCGCGAGGTCAAAGGCGTCAAGGTGCTGGCGCACCGCGCCGACAATCTGGAGCGTCCGCAACTGCGCACGCTGATGGACAACCTGCGCAACAAGATCGGCTCGGGCGTGGTGGTGCTGGGTTCGGTAAGCGACGGCAAAGTGGCCATCGTGGTCGGCGTCACCAAAGACCTGACCAGCCGCGTGCAGGCCGGCAAGATCGTCGGCAAGGTTGCGCAGAAGGTCGGCGGCTCCGGCGGCGGGCGTCCCGACATGGCCGAAGCCGGCGGCAAAGACCCGCAGGCGCTCGACTCCGCCTTGAGCGAGAGCTACGCCGTGGTGGGTGAGCTGCTTTCCTAGGGATCAGGGATGAGGGAGAATGCATCCCAAGCGCTAACTACCCCAGGATAGCTTTAATTACCTCAGCGAGCTGTGCTCGCCGGAGACCCCGGTGGGCGGACATTCTACTCCCGCCAGAATCACCCAGCACTGTCGCAGGCCCGTGCCGGGCAAACCACTTTTCTGAACAGGCATCACACTTCGAACAAGCACCAGACACAACATTCCCTTCAGAGGTGAAAAATGAAGCGACTCGTTTTGTTTTTTGCAGTCGTTCTGTGTTTAGCCATCTCGCTAAGTGCGGAAGATCAAGCTAGCAAGATGACCGGCTGGCTTTGCGATTCGAAGTGTGTCATACCGAATGGCGACCACGTCACATGCAACCCGAAATGTACCGAACGTAGCGGAAGCGCCGTTTTTATCGACGATCGAGGCGAGGTATACCAAGTCGCCAATTCGTCTGTGTGGGACCAGCACATGAACAAACGGGTAACAGGAACGGGAACTGTAGATAAAGACAATCCCAAGATGCTTAGCTGGAGGGAGCTACTCCAGGAGGAAGGCGGAATAGGAGGAGGGGCCGGGGGGCGCTAGAGGGACCACTGGGGAAGCGTGAAGAAAGCAGTAACCAACACTTCATGCCCGGAATAATCCCCGCTGAGTAAATCTCAGAATTACTGTGTTATCCCACATCTGCGCGCGCTGTTCGCAGATGTGGGACTCCGCATCGACCATATCTGCCCAAAGATGGCAGATATGGCGCACCTGGCGGCTCTTGATGGGCCTGAAGGTAGCAGAGTAATAGCCTTCGCGTCAGCTCGTAGAAGGCATGCGCACCCGCTGCAAGACGGCTAGTAAGTGGTGCGCCTCGTGCAGCAGGAAGAACTCCAGCCACTCGACCAGCGTCATTTCTCCGAACAGCGGGTGTACGCCAACCCGAGAGAAATCAGAAGGAGATAGCTGCTCAACTATGCCTACCAACTCTGAGCGCAGCGAGCCTAGGCGGTTCAGTATCTTCTCGTTCGGCATCGCCAGCCATTGCGGCCAGCGCGGATCATCTTCCGCGCGATAGCGTGGCAGCACAGGCCGCTCCTCGCTTCGTATGCGCTGAACCCGATCCAGGAACATTTCTTCATATCGAGCCAGATGCGCCAGATTCTCGCGTGCGGACCACTGGCCCGGCTTCGGCTGGCGGTCGAGCGCTTCATTGGAACGCCGTCGAGCAAAATCGGCAGGCACTCTAATTGGCACTTGAGCCGGGCGATCGTAGCTTCAGGCACGCCAGACATGTCGGAGACCGTATGTGTGTTCCATGTGCTTGGCTGATTCTAATTACCAGATTGCCAAGGCCAGGGCCGGAGCCCAAGAAGTTGAAAGTAGCGAGAAGTCGATATTTCGACAACAGTGACAGCTCTGCGGCTGCATTGCCGTACTCAGGCCTGATTTCCCGCCGCGCCTCTTCGTAATCGATGGCCCTATAAAATGGCCAAACCTCAGTCATCCCAATCCGGTTCATCACCATCCAATGTATTCGATGCGGATATTAGACACGATGTGGAACGATTGCTGTTGCCGTCGCTGTCGTATTCACCAGTTTTTCGGCGCTGTCACCTGTCCTCACCGTTCGGGCTCAGCAGGTCGGTGAGATTAAACGAACGTTCCTAATGACGAAGGATAGCAGTGTCACGGGCTAGAGCGGTCGGTTGAGTGTGAGTAGTATTCGCGCCGGGTTCGTGAGATACCGAACCGCCATACGCATCTCGTGAGACATTCTCGCCTGCGTGCTGCAGGGCACTCGTTTCCCAACACTTAGTAGGTCGCACCACTGTGACGGTGAAGCCAGGTGAAGTCTTCGTTCCGGCTGCGAAGCACCAGGGCAGAATGGCTGCGGACAAGAGAAAGGTCTCATGTTCAATTCCAGAAGGGCAATTATCCCTGACTATCATATTTCGGCCAGTGAGTAGAAACACATCTCTCTGTAAAGGGGGAGTGATTCATTCTTTTGTTTGCACAGGGCCTTCTCAATACTTACCCGAGCGACAGTCTGCATTTCGGCCAGATGTCTCCCCAACCCCGAGTCTAGGCTTCCCGCCCCTGCTTTCCCTTCCCCCTATTACTCGTTAGTACATGCACTACCGCTCCTGAACAGGGCTAAACTCCGGGTTTTAGGGTGGTTTTACCCGGTTTTCTCCTCTTCACTCCCCAGGTTCCGGGTGTAGTTCTGATTGCTCTGGCAGGAGAAATCATCCAAAATAGCTGTACTCTGGACGACTTCTGTCCAGGCTGTAGCTGGTAAGACGACGCCTTTGCTGCGGACGGCGCAGCAAGGCTGTGCCCTGGAACGAACGGACTTAGCCGGAAGCCACGATCCGATGTGTTGGCTTTTCCGGCAACGAACGTAGGCCCAGTCGCCCTCGGCTCCGGGGTCCTCGTCAAGCCCGACTTTAGTTTGATGGGGTGGCCTGGGCGGGTGTGCAAAGCACGCCGGTATTTGGTTTCGATGAGATTGGACTTCCACAAACCGGGCAAGCGCTGGCTGGCGATTGGGCTGCTGTGCGCAATCGCACCGCTGCCATCGCTGGCGCAGACTATCCGCGCCGTCGAGGAAGATGGCCGCACGATCTTCGTCAACGATGCTGATCCGGCGCCGGCGCGTGTCCGCCGCGCCTCTGCCAGTACATCATCGGCGCGCTCGAGCACCTCTGGCGCCCAGACTCAGGCCACGACGTCGCAAAGGACCACCGCGCGGAAATTGGTTTACTGGAGCAACACCGAGCACCGCTGGAAACCCGTCCCCGGACCTTCGCCGAAGATGCTGCGCCGGGCGGAGACGGCGGTTGCCGAAGTCGAGCAGATGGTGGAATCGCGTCCGTCCACCGTCGCATCAGCCGGGCAGGCTCGCCTGCGGGCGATCGCGAACCCGAACTACACTCGTCTGGCGGAAGGGCGCGCCATAACCTCGCGGGAGATCGACCGCATCATCGAAGAGGCGGCGACGCGGCACCGCGTCGATCCGAACCTGGTGCGGGCGCTGGTCCGGGTGGAGTCGAACTTCAATCCCTCGGCTGTTTCCCGCAAGGGTGCGATGGGGTTGATGCAGCTCATGCCCGCCACGGCGCGGCAGCTCAACGTCAGCAATCCATTCAATCCGCAACAGAACGTCGATGCCGGAGTTCAGTTATTGCGCCGGCTGCTGGACGACTACGGGGGCAATGTCCCTCTGGCGCTGGCGGCCTACAATGCCGGAGAAGGAGCAGTGAGCCGCTATCGCGGGGTTCCACGCTACGCGGAAACGCAGGATTACGTGCGCCGCATCAGCCTTCTCTACAACGGGCAGCCGAACCTGCTCTTCTACACCGCGCCGATCCGGGTGTCGCGCAACAACTACGGCGTGCTTACGTTCAGCAACGTGGAGTGAAGACCGGGCACTGTTCATGAGGCGAGCTTCTTCAAGACGGCGGTTCTACCAGGCAGCGGTGGCTCTGCTGGTGCTGCTATTCCCCCTGTATTCCCCGGCGCGCGATAGCGGTCGCAAACGGGAGCTGGCGCGCACCCAGTTCGAGACCGCCGAGCAGCTGCGTGAGACGTTGAACCGCAAGCCGGCCGGCCAGCGCACCCGCCAGGATTACAAGCAGGCGATCGACGCTTACCGGCGCGTCTATTTTCTCTCTCCCGGCAGCTCGAAGGCCGATAGCAGCGTCACTGCCTCGGCCGAGTTGCTGGTCGAAGAGGGCCGCGCCTTCCGCGATGAAAAAGCATTGCGCGCCGCCATAGCGCAATACGAATTCCTGCAGCGCGAATACCCGGGAAGCAAGTATCGCTTTGACGCCTTGTTCCTTATGGGCCAGATATACAAAGAGGACCTCAACGATTCGGAAAAGGCCAAGCAGGTCTTTCAGGATTTCCTGAAGCGCTATCCGCGGCAGCGCCTGGCCGCGGAGGCGCGCATCGCGCTGCAGCAGATCGAGCAGGGCAAGACGCAGCGCACCCCAGCAAGCCCGAATTCAGTCCCGCCCAGCGGGATGGGGATCCCGCAGCGGGCGCAGCAGGCGCGCGACGCCGAAGTGCAGGCAAAGCAGCAGCGTTCTGTCCCGAAGCCGCCCGAGGTCAAGCTGGTCGAGCTGAAGCAGGTAGCGGACTCCAGGCCGGCGCTGCCGCTGGTCACCGGCATACGGCACTGGTCCACGCCTGATTACACGCGGGTCGTCATCGACCTGGAATCGGAGGTGCAATACGAGGCGGGGCGAGTGCCCAGTCCGGACCGCATCTTCTTCGACCTGCACGGCACCAAGCTGGCAGCGCCGCTGGCGGGCAAAAGCTTCGAAGTTTCCGACGGCTTCCTGCGCAAGATTCGTGTGGGCCAGTTCCAGCGCGACATGACGCGGGTGGTGCTGGAGGTGGATGACGTCAGCGACTATTCGGCGTTTCTGCTGCCCAACCCCTATCGCCTGATCATTGATATCCACGGGCGCAGGCAGCCGAAACCCACTACCGCGATCGCCACCGCCGAAGCGGCCGCCGCCAACAAGACTCAGGGAGCGGCCAAGGCGACCGAGGGGACCAAGTCCCAGCCCCGGCCGCCGGCGCAGCCGCAGCGGCGCAGCCGCAGCCACCCCGGTGCCAGAGAGCGCCAAAGCGGTGAACAGCACTCCTGCGCCGCCAAGTCCGGCTTCCGCGAATGCCACCACTGCCACGGCCAAGAAGAAGGACAGCGGCAGCGCGTCCCTTGAGGCCCCGAAGCCTCCGGTACCGGCAAAGGATCGCGCCGATTCCGCAGCTGAAAGCAACGGACGCGCCGAGGTCACCATCGCCGATAAGAGCGGAGAGCAGAAGGCGACCAAGCAGCCCACCACCAAGCCCACTTTCCAGGCGGTAGCGCCGCGCATTACAGAGAAATCGGCGAAGAACGCGGCGCCTCCGGTCCGGCCGGCCCAGCCAACCTCCGATGGCGAGCGTTCGCTGATTCGGGCCCTGGGGCTGAAGATCGGGCGCATCGTGGTCGATGCCGGACACGGCGGCTACGATACGGGAACGATCGGGCCTAACGGTCTGCAGGAAAAAGATCTGGTGCTGGATGTCTCGCTCCGCCTGGGACGCCTGCTGAAGAGCCGTCTGGGAGCCGATGTGGTGTACACGCGCACGGACGACAGCTTTGTTCCGCTGGAGACGCGGACCGCCATCGCCAATCAGCAGCAGGCTGACCTGTTCATCTCGGTTCACGCCAATTCCAGCGCCGACCGCCGCGCCCGCGGGGTCGAGACCTACTACCTGAATTTCACCTCTTCACCGGCGGCGCTGGAAGTGGCCGCCCGCGAGAACGCTGTTTCGGAGAAATCCATCCACGAGCTGCAGGACCTGGTGAAGAAGATCGCCTTGCGCGACAAGATCGAGGAGTCGCGCGAGTTCGCCGCCAACATACAAACTTCACTGCATCAGACTCTCGGGGCGCGCGACCAGGGCCTGCGCGACCGCGGGGTAAAGAAAGCGCCCTTCATCGTGCTGATCGGAGCCAACATGCCCTCGGTGCTGGCGGAGATCGCCTTCGTCAGCAATCCCGCCGACGCCCGCAAGCTGCAAACTCCCGAGTACCGCCAGCGCATCGCCGAAGCGCTCTACAAGGGCGTCACCAAGTACGTGGGCGGATTGAGCGGAGTGAAGATGGCATCCCGCGCCAAAGAACCGCAAGGGGAGTAGCCCTTCTTCCGAAGTTGTCGCCGGCACAGCAACATCTAGAGATCCTTCGCTTTGCTCAGGATTTCGGCTCGAGGCTCACGGCGCTTCGCGCCTTACGCCTCGAAAGCGCCTCAACTTAGGCCCAGTCGCCCTCGGCTCCGGGGTCCCCGTCAAGCCCGACTTTGGCTTGATGGGGTGGCTTGGGCGGGCGAGCAAAGCTCGCCTAAACATCAGGTGAACCGCCAAGCGGGAGCGATCCGGAACTGCGTGGTCGCAAGAACGCCGATTCGCATCTTATCCCGCAACGGGCTACTCTAATGGAAGGGCCTCGTACGATGGACGTTAAGCCCCTCCATCTGATCTGAACTCCTCATCGCGCATGAAGCTTGCTGCTCTAAGTCTGATTCTCTCGTTCTGCCTCGCTCCGGCTGTGGCTGCGGCGTCGCCAGCCGCTAACGACCGGCCTCCTCCCATTCTGCCCAAGGCGTTTGCCGGGTGGGAGATTTCCGGCGACGTTCACCGCGGAAGCGATCCGCGTGCGGTCGACGAGGCGCAGAGCGCCGCACTTAAGGAGTACGGATTCACTGGCTATGAGCTGGCAACCTATTCTCAGCCGGGACGCAAGCTGACGCGTGCGCCTGGCTCGCTTTCAGGACGCAACCGGAGCCTACGGAGCATTCACCTTCTATCGCATGCCCGGCATGCTGAGCGAGAGCATCGGGACAATGGGCGTCGGCGACAACAATCGGGTACTTTTCTTCCAGCAGAATTACCTGGTGGAAGCCCGCTTCGACCATGTCAGCGGTATGACGGCCGCCGAACTGCGCGAGTTGGCGGCGGCCCTGCCGCCTATCACCGGACCCGCAGCACATCTTCCCAGCCTGCCCAGCTATCTTCCGCGCGAAAAGATGACGCCCAACACGGCCAAGTACGTGCTCGGACGCGCCGCTTACGCCGCCCTGGGGCTGCCGATCCCGGAAAGCGTGATCGACTTCAGCCTCAGTCCGGAAATTCTGGCGGGAAAGATTGCACAGCCGGACGCGGACGCGTCCATTGTGCTGATCAGCTATCCGACTCCGCAGATCGCGATCGAGAGGCTGCCCGAATTCGAGAAGGCCAACCCGGTCCAGGATGCCACCTATGCCGTGAGGAGAACCGGGCCGATCATCAAGATCATCTACGGCGCCATCTCGCAGCCGGAAGCCGATGCCATTCTGCGGCGCGTTAATTACCAGGCCGAGGTCACATGGAACGAGAACACCGGTCTGAGCAAGCGAGACAATATCGGGAACCTGGTGATTGCGGCGCTGACCCTGGCCGGAATTGTTTCCGTGATCTCGCTCGGCACGGGAGTGATCTTCGCCTTCAGCCGCACCGTGCTCGCCAAACTTTTTCCTCAACACTTCCGCAAGAGTGGAGAAGAATCGGGCATTATTCGCCTGAACCTGCACCGGTGAGTTCGCGCAAGAGCTCCTTCGCCGTAGGGGGACTGAGATTCCCGGTAATCGCCGCCGGGAAGGCCGCCGGGAAGGCCGCAACTGGCCTTGGAATCTCGGACAAATTCTTTATTTTTCGACAGTTAGACGGAAAATTAAGGCCCAAACCGGAGTTCTTTCAGGCGCTGGCAGTCTGTTGATTCTCTACTCTAAGTTATTGAAAACATTGGGATTTGTTTCGGAAAAATTCCTTGACACTCGGTTTCGTCGGCTCATACTATTTTTGCAGAGAGTTTTGACGGTTTAGCCTCCGTTGGAACTATTCTCCCTTGAAGAGAAGGTCGCCCAATTATCGGGCGACCTTCTTGCTTTCTGTGACAAATTTTTGCATGCAAAACGTTGCGGAACCCGTCGCAGCCCTGAGATTGAACGGCGACCGCTCTTTCCTGACGTTATGTTGGACATCATCGAAGCGACTTCGCGTTGAGAACGTTCAAAGCGGTTTGCATTTTGCCAAAAGACGAGCAAGAGCAAGGGGAAGAAGCAACCGACGAACTCGCACGACGGGGACCTCGCGGAGCTATGGATTCGATTCGGCGAGCCGGGGATGTTCTTGCTGGCTGCAGACAGCGGCTTTGCGTTTGTCAGGACGAAGCCGCAGTCAACGTTCTTTGACGGAAGCGGCGGGCTTAATTAGAATCGACTTCGAAGCCGACGTAGCTCAGTTGGTAGAGCAGTCGATTCGTAATCGACAGGTCATCGGTTCAAGTCCGATCGTCGGCTCCATCTTTATCCTTCCTTTTCCCCCGCATAACTATACAGAGCGGAAGTGCGCTATTTTTCGCTACAATCTAGTCGGCTACAATCCAATTACCGGCGCCGCTCGGATGGTCGCCGGGCGAAAACAATGTCCCGCAAAGCCGCGCCTGGGGCGCTGGATGCGGCGGGCGGCTCGCACACCTCAGGCTAAAGCACCAATCTTAGTGCTTTGGTTCAATCCCGAGAGTGTTGCTGGGCAGCAACTTTCCCCTTGCGCGCGGCAATGGGCGTTGCCGATAATTTAACTGGATGTGGAAGCTCTCGTGAATGGGTTCGCCAGGGCGGACGTACTTCGGATCATGCGTATCAGCTCGCGTCAATTAAGCGGCTGGCAGAAGGCCGGGCTGATTGGCACCGGTGAGCTGTTTTCTTTTTTTGATCTCCTGCAATTGCGGAAGGTGCGCGACCTGCGGGCCCGCAAGGTTCGTCCCGCGGTGATCCGCCAGTCTCTGCGCGCCATGCAGGCGCAGGTGGCCGGCATGGAGAACCCGCTGCTGGAAGCCAGTTCCTTCCCGGTCGGCTCGCGCGTGGTCTTCCGCCATGAGGGCCGTGCGCTGGACCCCATCGCCGGACAATTCTTTATGCAGTTTGAGGCGCCGGGCAAGCTGCTTCCCACGCGCAGCGTGCGCCCCATCTCGCAGGTGGAAACCGCGGCCGAATACTTCGCCCGCGGGCTCATTCTGGAAGAAGATCCCAATAGCCTGGATAAGGCTGTGGAGGCCTACCAGACGGTCCTGGAACTCGACCCGGGGTATGCCCCCGCGCACATCAACCTGGGTACCGTGTGTTACAACCAGGAGGACTTCACCCGGGCCGAGTACCACTACCGCAAGGCCATCGAGTGCGATCAGCGCTACGCGCTTGCCTGGTTCGACCTGGGCAATGTGCTGGACGAAACCAACCGGCTCGCCGAGGCCATCAAGGCCTACCAGACCGCCATCCGCCTGGCGCCAACCTACGGAGACGCCCACTACAATCTTGCCCTGGCATACGAGAAAAATCGCGAGCCGCGAAAGGCGCTTGCTCACTGGCGGAGTTACCTGAAGCTGGATTCGAAAGGCCCCTGGGCGGTACACGCGCGCAACCAGGTGAAACGCATTCTCAAAGCCGATAAGCTCAAGCTCGTCCAGCGCGGCTGAGCCATCCTGCTCCCTCTCCCGATCCCCATCCGGCCAGCCTCACAAAATCGCTCTCAGAAAAACCCTTCGGTGATATAACAAAGCTGTTCGTCTCCGGAACAGGCCTGTAGTTGATGGCGGTTCACCCAAGGCAGCCGGATGCAGCGCGCTCTGGCGCCTGCGGGCTGCTGCTATATTTTCGAGAGAAACAGGGAACTGCTCAAATGATCGTCATGAAATTCGGCGGCACTTCGGTGATGGATTGCGCCGCCATTCAACGCGCGTGCAGCATCGTGCAGGAGCGGATCGGCCGCAAACCCCTGGTCGTAGTGAGCGCCATGGCCAAGGTCACCGATCAGCTTCTGGCCACCGCCAAAGCGGCGGGAAGCGGTGATCGCGGGAAGGCGCTTGAGCTCTCGCGAGCGCTGCGGGAACGGCATCACGAAACCTCACGCCAATTGCTCGGGACGGTGGAATACGAGCGCTTCCGTTCCGTACTCGAGCAGGAGTTCGACACCTTGGATGAGCTGCTGCGCGGCATCGCCGCCGTCGGCGAGCTCACGCCGCGGACTTCCGATTACGTCGTCAGCTATGGCGAGCGGCTGTCGAGCAAAATCTGCACCGCGGCTTTCGCCGTCATGGGGCTGAACTCAGCCCTGGTCGATGCCCGCGAGGTCATGATCACCGACGGGCAGCACGGCAAGGCCGTTCCCCTGGTGGATGAAATCGACTGCCGCGCGCAGAAGATCATCGCCCCGCTGCTGGCCGAGGGACGCGTGCCGGTCACCGGCGGTTTCATCGGAGCGACCAAGGACGGCGTTCAGACCACTATCGGCCGTGGCGGCTCCGATTATTCAGCGGCACTGTTCGGTGCGGCCCTCAACGCCGAGGTCATTGAAATCTGGACCGACGTCGATGGCATGCTGACGACCGATCCCAAGATCTGCCCCGAAGCCCATCGCATCAAGGTCATCGGCTTCGAGGAAGCCGCCGAGCTGGCCTACTTCGGCGCCAAGGTGCTGCACCCGGCGACGGTTTTGCCGGCGGTGAGAAAGAACATCCCCGTGCGGGTGCTCAACTCGCGCAATCCCTCGAACGAAGGCACGTTGATCGTCGCGCGGGCGCCGCACTCCAAGTCGTTGTTCAAGGCGATTGCGGCCAAAAAAGGCATCACCATCATCGATGTCTGCGCCACCCGCATGCTGATGACGCATGGCTTTCTGCGGCAGCTCTTCGAGGTCTTCGACCGCCATCGCTGCTCGGTGGACGTGGTCGCGACCTCCGAGGTCAGCGTCTCCGTCACCGTGGACTCCACCCAGTCGATCCCGCAGATCGTGGGCGATCTGGAACAGATAGCGGACGTGCACTACAAGGAGCGCAATGCCATCGTCTGCCTGGTGGGCGAGAACATCCGCGAGACGGCGGGAATCGCCGCCCAGATCTTTACCGCGCTGGGAAACATCAACGTGCGCATGATTTCGCAGGGCGCTTCGGAGATCAACATCACCTTTGTGATTGACGAGGAGCAGGTGCCGGAGGCCATTCGCCGGCTGCACAAGCATTTCTTCACCGCGCCTGATGCGAACATCTTCGATTGAACAAATCAGGGATTAGGGGTTAGGGTTTAGGGATTAGGAACAGCGATTGCAGCGACTTGTGTCCTAACCCCTAGCCCCTAATCCCTAATCCCTCCAAAAGGTGCAGAGATGAAATTCGTTCTCCTTGGCGGGGCCGGCAAGACCGGAGCGGTGGTCGCCGAAGTTTGCCGTGAGCGCGGCCATGAACTGCGCATCGTGGAAATCGACGAGAACCAGGGCGGCGTTGCCCTGACCCGTTCGGCGCTGGCCGGAGTGAACGCGGTCATCGACTTCACTGCGCCCTCGGCCGTGCTGGGCAATATCCAGGCCTGCATCAAGGCCGGGACGAACATGGTGGTGGGCACCACCGGCTGGTACGAGCGCATTCCGGAGATACGCAGCGCGGTTGAAAAGGCCGGCACCGGGCTGATCTTCGCCTCGAATTTCTCGGTCGGGGTGAACGTCTTCTTCAAGATCCTCGCCGCCTCAGCCGCCGCCCTGAAGCACGGCTACCGGGGCGAAATCCTGGAGCGCCATCACATCCACAAGAAGGACGCTCCCTCGGGAACTGCCGTCACCATGCAGCGAATCCTGGAGGCTGCCTCCGGCCGCAAAGTTCCGATACGCTCCGAGCGCGAGGGTGAAGTGGTGGGCCTGCACCAGCTTACGCTGGAGTCAGTCGGGGACAGCATCGTCCTGACACACGATTCCAAGAGCCGCCGCGGCTACGCCGAAGGAGCGGTACTGGCGGCCGAATGGATTACGGGCAAGAAGGGCTTCTACGAGTTCAAGGACATCTTCGATCAGCTGTAGTGGTCCCTTCGCGATGTAACTTCGAGAGGGTCATCCCGAGCAACCGGCCCGCTTTTAGGACGCGACGCGAAGGATCTGCTTTTATCCACGTCACAACAGCAGATCCTTCGGCTCCACTTTGTTCCGCCTCAGGATGACCCTGCGATAGGACAGGTTGACTGCACGGAAGCTCTGATCCACCTTTTTCCCTTTTTGCTTTCCTCTAAGTAAAACGTAAAATAGCCAGGTACGTTTCTTTCGCGAGGGAGCAGACCATGAATCTGCGTGGATGCGGAACAGCTCTGGTAACGCCCTTCAAGGCCGACGGCGCGGTCGACGAGGCCGCAGTGCGGGCGCTGGTCGCCTGGCAGGTCGAGTCGAAGATTGATTTCCTGGTCCCTTGCGGCACTACCGGCGAGACCCCTACCCTCAGCCGGGAGGAATGGCTCCGCGTAATCGAGATCACCATCAACACCGCCGCCGGGCGGGTACCAATTGTCGCCGGCGCCACCTCCAACTCAACCGCCGACGCGGTGGAGAAAGCCAAGGCAGTCGCCGCCATCAAGGGCATTGACGCCATCCTGACGGCCTCGCCTTATTACAACAAGCCGACGCAGGAAGGCCAGTACCAGCACTTCAAGGCCATCGCGGATGCCGTAGACAAGCCGCTGGTGCTCTACAACGTTCCGGGACGCACCGGCGCCAATCTCGAACCGGCAACCCTCGCGCGCCTGGCCCGGATCCCCAACATCATCGCCGTCAAGGAAGCCAGCGGCAATATCAGCCAGATGGCCGACCTGTTGAATGCCGTGCCGGAGAGCTTCCTGGTTCTGTCGGGCGACGACGCAGTGACGCTGCCGCTGATCTCCCTGGGCGGCGTAGGCGTGATCTCGGTGGTCTCCAACCAGATTCCGCGCGAGATGTCCGAGTTGACCCGCGCGGCACTCGCCAACGACTGGACCACCGCGCGCAAGCTGCAGCGCAAGTATCTGCCTCTGATGCAGGCGAACTTCATCGAGTCCAACCCCATGCCGGTGAAGGCCATACTGGCCATGATGGGCCGGATCGAGGAGAACTACCGCTTGCCCATGGTGCGGGTGAAGCCGGAGTCGCGGGCCAAGCTGGAAAAGATTGCCGCCGAGGCCGGACTGCTCACCCCAGTCGCGGTACGGTGACGTTCTTCGATACTTAAGTACAACTGCAGGTAATCGTCCGCCATACGCGCGGCTGAGAATTGTGCTTCTACCCGCGCGCGGCAGCGCCGTGGCTCGATCCGATCGACTCTGGCGACCGCATTCGCCATTTCTTCCACATCACTGACCAGGAAGCCCGTTTCGCCGTCCGCGACCACCTCCGGCACCGCCCCATTGCCGAAGGCGATCACCGTGGTGCCGCAAGCCATGGCTTCCATGGCTACCAGCGAACTGGTCTCGGGCGCCAGCGTTGGAATCAGCAGGGCGCGGGCATTTCGCAGCAGCTCCAGCTTGCGCGCGAACGGCGGTGCTTCCACGAACTCGGCCATTTGTCCGGCAGCCCTCAGGCGCGGCTCGACCTCGCGCTCGAAATACTGCCGATGCCAGGAGAATGGATACACCGCGCCGGCAAGGATCAGCTTCATTCCTGCCTGTCGAGCAGCATCAAGCGCCAGGTGCGTTCCCTTCTCCGGGCAGATGCGTCCCATCCAGAGCAGATAATCTCGCCGAGAGGACGGCCGGGACTCGGCAAAAGGGAAACGATCCAGCGCGATCCCGTTCGGCACTACACCCGCAAAATTCGGCAGATCGCGAAATGACTCAGCCTGCGATTCCGAGACGCAATTGAAGAAGACGTTCGGTGCTACCGACTCGAACGCTCCATCCGGGTAGAAGCTGCGCGGCAGGTGAAGCGTGGCGACAACCGGCACGTCCAGTTGTGCCGCATGCGGCCAGAAGTGTCCGCTCTTGTCGTGCACGATGGAGAACTCCCGCATACGGCAGAACTCCAGAACGGCTTGGCTGTGCTCGTGCTCGCGCCTCTCGAACTGATCGGGCTCTTGCGGCGCCGTACCGGTGGCCAGAAGTTGGCCGTGGATACGTGAACCGGCGCAAGCGGCAACGGCTGTCCTGATGCCGGCGGATGCGAGTTCGCGCTCCAGGGTCCACAGCATCTGCTCGGCGCCGCCGCAACTGGCGTCGGAGACAGGCAGCAGGGGGTAGGCAACAAAAAGGATGGATCGGTCGGCAGACATGGGCGCTCAGGATGGGATGTCGCGCGGCGATTGCGAGTTGCTGTCAGCTTTCGACGGAGTTCCCGGTAAGCGGAGCTGGATGGGAAGTAACAGAGGGAAAGCCCTTCAGGAACTCGCGGAAAGCCGCGCACACCTGCTGGCCGGTCATCGGCCATTGCCAGCGCTCGTAATTCAGCTTGCCTGGATGTGGAGGCTGCGAGTAGTCATAGGACGGCAGTGGACGCACGCTCTCCACCTCGGGGGAAAAGACGCGCAGGAAGTCTCCCTGCGAGGCGTAAGCCAGCCACATCTCCCGCTTGCGCGCGACCTCTTCCGGCGTCGGCCGGACGTCGATCTCGGTTCCATTTGCTCGAATGAACGTCTGCGGGTGCGGCAGGTCGGACTCCGTCTCGCGTGCCCGGCTGTAGATCGGCGCCTCCCAGGCCGGCAGTCCGAAGGTGCGGCCGGCGAGAGATACCAGCAGATTGCAGCTGTCGTGGTCGGGATGGCCGCCTTCGTAGGCCAGCGTCAGCAACGCCTTTGGCCGCCGCCGTTCAATGGCTCGCGTCAGCTCGTGCCAGGCAGTCGGCAGAACCCGGAACAGCTCCTGGTCGACCAGCACTTCGGAAGCGGCGTGGCTGTTGCCGTTGGCCGCGGCAAAGCAGATCCGCCGCACGCCCACGCGCGACAGCGCCTGCCGGGCCTCCTGCTGCCGCAGGCCAGCGTAAGCCTCGCGCGAGCCGTAGCGCTGCCAGAAAAAGGAGTCGCGAGGAGCGCCGTCGGTCAGGAACAGCACGGTGGGATCGGCCATCCTCTGCAGCAGTGCGCCGTAGGTCACACACTCGTCATCGGGGTGCGCCAGCACGACCAGAGAGGTCCCGAGCAAGGAAGAGAGTGCGTCCATGGAAAAATTGGATGCCGATAGCGCGGTAAAGTTTTCAGCTCTTAATTCTGCGGGTTGAACCGCGCCGCACCTCGCGGGTGGCCCAGAGTTGGCGCTGTTCCAACTCTGGGGATTTTCGGATTTAGACATTGTCTTCCATCCCACATTTGCCAACTGCAGGCAAATGTGGGCCACCTGACCATTCAGTTGTTTTCGATTTCTGATTCGTAATCGCGACCGCGGACGGTTTTAGGTGAAGCACATCCCCACGCACAAAAGCCGATTACTCTTCGTCCTCGCCGCGATTTACAGCTTGGAAAAATCCAGCGTTGCGAAATAGTCGTCGATCGTCTCGGCGCGGCGAATCTGCTGCACTTTGCCGTCTTCCCGCAGCAGCAGTTCGGCGCACCGCAGCTTGCCGTTGTACTGGAACCCCATGGCATGGCCGTGCGCGCCGGTATCGTGAATCACCAGGATGTCCCCGACCTCCACCTTCGGCAGCATGCGGTCGACGGCGAACTTGTCATTGTTCTCGCAAAGCGAGCCGACAACGTCAACCATCGAGTCGGCGGGAGCCTGTTCCTTCCCCAGGACGGTGATGTGGTGATAGGCGCCGTACATGCCCGGACGCATCAGGTTGGTCATGCAGGAATCGACGCCGACGTAATTCTTGTAGGTGTGCTTCTCGTGAATGGCTCGCGTTACCAGAAACCCGTAGGGCCCGGTGATGCAGCGGCCATTCTCCATGTAAATTCGCAGCGGGTGCAACCCCGCCGGCCGAATCCGTTCGTCGTAGAGCGCCTTCACCCGCTGACCCAGCGCTTCCAGGTCGAAGGCCTTCTGTTCCGGCCGGTACGGGATGCCGATTCCTCCGCCAAGATTGACGAACTCCAGCCGCACGCCGAGCTTTTCGGCCAGCTCGATAGCCAGATCGAACAGCATGCGCGCTGTCTCGACGAAGAACTCCAGGTTCAGTTCGTTCGAAGCGACCATCGTATGCAACCCGAAGCGCTTGCTTCCCTTCTTTCTGGCCGACGCATATGCCTCGAACAGTTGGGGACGCGTGAGCCCGTACTTCGCCTCCTCCGGCTTGCCGATAATCGCGTTGCCCTCGCGCAGCGGTCCCGGGTTGTAGCGAAAGCAAATCAGCTCCGGCAATCCTCCCGCACACTCCTCGACATACCGCAAATGCGTAATGTCATCGAGGTTGATAATCGCGCCCAGCGCTTTCGCCCGCATGGTACTCCGCCAAAGGCGTGTCGTTCGACGTGAACATGATGTTCTCGCCGGTGATTCCGACCCGCTCGGCCAGCTCCAGTTCCGGCAAGCTCGAGCAGTCGGCGCCGAAGCCCTCCTCCTTCGCGATCTTCAGGATGTACGGGTTGGGCGTCGCCTTGACCGCGAAGTATTCCTTGAATCCGTCGCACCAGCCAAACGCGGCATTCAGCCGCCGCGCATTCTGGCGAATGCCCCGCTCGTCGTAGAGATAAAACGGTGTTGGATAATTGCGGATGATTTCGCGGACTCGGGCTTCATCAAATGGGAGCGTCTTGACCAGTTCGATGGTCATGATTGGCGTATCCGAGTATGCCTTTCCCTTCCTCTGAACAACTCGGGGCTAAGGCACTGTAAGTATATATCTTGTCGTGTAAAATGAGTGCCAATCATGAGATTAGGCGATCTTTGGGCGAAGCACCACAGCGGCACAATGCGGCCGGATTCTGCCGAAACCAACGATCTGTTCATCTTCGGCGTTACGGACGATTCCAGAGACGTTCGCTACGGCTACCTTTTTTGCGCTCTGCCCGGAGTGAAAGAAGACGGGCTCGCCTTCTGCTCGCAAGCCGCCGCCAGAGGGGCTCAGGCAATCGCAGTACCGGAAGGCACGTGCGACGAAGCTCTTGGCCTCAACGAGTACGAGCGCGAAAAGATCGTCGTACTCCGCGTCCGGGACATTCGCGGATTCTATGCGCGACTGGCGTCCGACTTTTACCCCGGCCGTCCGAGCACCATTGCAGCCGTCACCGGCACCAATGGCAAGACATCGACGGTGTGCTTTCTTCGCGATCTGTGGGTTGAAAACGGCCACAACGCCCTGAGCCTGGGAACCCTGGGCCTGCAGGCACGCGATAAGCGCCATTCCAACCTGGAAGCGGGACTTACGACGTATGATGCCAAGACTCTGCATACGATCCTTGCTGAACTGGAGCGTGTGCATGGCGTCACGCACCTAGCCATGGAGGCTTCGAGCCACGCCCTCGATCAGCAACGGCTGGCCGGGGTCACTTTTGACGCGGCGGGTTTTACCAATCTCACTCAGGACCATCTCGACTATCATGCCTCGATGGAGGCCTATTTCGAGGCCAAGGCGAGACTCTTTGAGGATCGACTCAAGACGGATGGCGTTGCCGTCATCAACGTCAGCGACCCATGGGGCATGCAGATCGCATCGGCAATGAGGGCGCGGGGCACCAGGGTCATCTCCTTTGGCGAAGCAGGCGACAACGCCGACCTGGTGGTACGCGAGCGAATTCCCCATGCCCACGGCCAAACGCTGAAGATATCGGTGTTCGGTGAATTCCATGAAGTCGAGGCGCCGGTGGCGGGATCTTTTCAAGCGCAGAACATTCTCTGTACGCTGGGGCTCGCCATCGGCACAGGTGTGCCGGTGGACCGCGCTATCAGCGGCATCTCACGCCTCGCATCTGTTCCCGGGCGCCTCGAACTGGCCGCAGTTCTTGCTAACGGCGCAGCGGTTTACGTGGATTACGCGCACACTCCCGATGCGCTGGACAACGTTCTCCGCAGTTTGCGTCCGCACGTCGGCGCGAAAGCAAAGCTTCACGCGCTGTTCGGATGCGGGGGCGATCGCGATACCAAGAAGCGGCCCATCATGGGCCGCATTGCCGAAGAACTTGGCGATTGCGTCTGGGTGACCGATGACAATCCCCGCACGGAAGATGCGGATGCGATTCGCAAACAGGTGCTCTCCGGCACGACCCGTGCAGCCAACGTGCTGGATGCGGGTCCGCGGCGTGAAGCGCTGCAACGCGCCCTTTCCGCGCTGCAATCGGGGGACGTTCTGGTCGTCGCCGGAAAGGGCCATGAGGACTATCAGATCGTTCTGGAACGAGATCCATCGGGCCGGCCCATCCGTGATTCCCGGGGTCACCCGCGAACGAAGAAGATTCCATTCTCCGACGTGACGATCATCCGTGAGATCGCCGCGGCGCTTTAAGGATGAACATGGCAGATTTCTATGATGCCCGTGGCAATACCTACTTTGTCGCTTCGCCGGAGGAGATTGGCCGGTTCGCCGAAATTCCTCGCACGGCCGCTGAGGCCGCCAGGTCGCGCGGGCAATGGGCGGTTCGCGCGATCGAACGCATCTGCCGTCGGCCGAACGCTTCTTGCACCCCCGCTGCGGGCAAGAGATTCCTGTCGGACGGATTATTAGCCGGACCATTTCCCGACGAAAACGCCTTCGGCATGCTGGTCGTCAACACCGACGGCACACTTGCGGAACGCAGCGGGAACGGCCTGACGATTTTCTCCCAGTTCCTGGTCGACACCGGACAGGCCAATCGCACGGATGCTTTCGTCGTGCGCATCTACCATGACAAGCCTCCGGCGCCAGTGGTCGAGGCTCGGATTGAACCGGCTGTACGAGACGGACGCAACGGATTCTGGATCGACATGGGCGTCCCAACCTATGGACTCTCCGCGGTTGATGCATCTTCCGAACATGTCGGCGTCTCCGAGTTTGAAGGTCACGGCACCTTTCGCGTTTTCGATCTCGAACGGATCGAGCCATCGTGGACGTGCAGCCAGTTTGTGAATGTCGGCAATCCGCATTGTGTAACCTTCCTGAAAGACCCCAGCCTCTTGCCTTCGATGGAGCAAATCGGGTCGCAGAATTGGCTGCCCCGTCTGACCGCCATTGCCAATAGCACCGAAAGCGATGGAGTGCGAGGCGAAGGACGTCCGTGTAAGAACGGAATTAATCTGCAGTGGGCTTCCCTCCTTGGTCCGGATAGCGTTGCCGCGCGTGTTTTCGAGCGTGGCGAGGGACCTACATTGTCCTCCGGAACCAGCGCAACGGCCGTCGCCAGTGCCGCCAGGTCGCTGGGGCTTCTGGGTGCGAAGACCGTCAATGTGGTGATGCCGGGAGGCGTGGCGCCAATTAGATTCGATGAAAGCGATGGTATCTTGAAGCGCGTAATGTTATTTGGCGAGGCGCAACGAACGAATCCGCGTTAGTAAACCCACGAATTGAATGACTGAACATGACATACATCAATGACAACTATCTCAAGCTGACTGCCGGTTACCTGTTTGCTGAAATTGCCCGCCGCGTGAAGAAATTCTGCGACGAAAACCCTTCCGCAAAAGTTATCCGACTGGGTATTGGGGATGTTACCGAACCGCTGGCCCCCGCGGTGATTCAAGCGATGCATGCGGCCGTCGACGAAATGGCCGTGCGGTCATCGTTCCGTGGCTATGGGCCCGAGCAGGGCTACGACTTTCTGCGCGAAGCCATCGCCAAAAACGACTACCAGTCTCGCGGAGCCGACATTGACGCGGATGAGATTTTCGTCTCCGACGGGTCAAAGTGCGATTCAGCAAATGTTCTGGATATCTTCGGAGCAGGTAACGTCGTCGCCGTCCTGGACCCGGTTTACCCGGTGTACGTGGATACCAATGTGATGGCCGGCCACACCGGTCCGGCGGACGCCACCGGCCGCTACGGCGGATTGGTTTATCTTCCGGTTACAGCGGAGAACGATTTCGTCCCGGACCTCCCCAAGCAGCGCGTTGATCTGATTTACCTGTGCTATCCCAATAACCCGACCGGCATGGTTGCAACGAAGGAAACGCTGAAGCGTTGGGTCGACTACGCGCACCAGAACGGCTCGATCATTCTGTACGACGCCGCCTATGAGGCATACATTACCGACCCGTCCATTCCGCATTCGATTTATGAAATTGATGGCGCCAGGGACGTCGCGCTCGAATTCCGCAGTTTCAGCAAGACGGCCGGCTTCACCGGTGTTCGGTGCGCCTTCACCGTCATTCCGAAAGGTCTCAAGGGAAAGACGCGGGATGGCCGCGAAGCCTCGATCCATCCGCTGTGGAATAGACGGCACAGCACCAAGTTTAATGGCGTCTCTTATCCCGTTCAGCGAGGCGCGGAGGCGATTTATTCGCCGGAAGGCAGGCGGCAGGTTCGAGAAACCATTGAGTTTTACCTCACCAACGCCAGGCTGGTGCGTGAAGCACTGACGAAGCTGGGGATACAGGTCTACGGCGGCGTGAACGCGCCTTACGTGTGGCTAAAGACCCCCGGCGGTTTGAGCAGTTGGGACTTCTTCGACAAACTGCTGCGGGAAGCCCACTTAGTGGGAACACCAGGGAGCGGGTTCGGAACCTGCGGGGAGGGCTATTTCCGTTTGAGCGCGTTCAACAGCCGAGCCAACGTCGAAGAAGCCGCACGCCGCTTTGCCAAAATCATGTAGCTCTGGCAATTCTCAGTTCTCGGTTCCTGGTTCTCAGTTGGACAGGTGGCCCACATTTGCCGGCAGTTGGCAAATGTGGGATGGAAGACAATGTTCAATTCCCCAAAATCCCCAGAGTTGGAAAAGCGCCAACTCTGGGCCACCTGTCGCTTTACAAAAGCAGATCCTTCGCGAAGCGGCCGAAAGCCGGGCCGCTCGCTCAGGATGACCCTTCAAGGGGAGCAGAACACATAAATGAGAAACTACACTTGCCCCGGCGCTCCTTCCGGCGCTGGCGGCAGCAGGATCGGGTTCTGCCGCTGCTCGCGGATCGCGAGATGTCTCGCGCGGAAGTGGGCCAACGCCCGTTTTCCCCAGGCGCGCACGAAGTAGTAATTGAAGACCCCGCCGATGGCCTGAGCTCACCACCGGAATCAGCCGCGCCGACCACTTTTCGACGATCTCGGCGCTGGCCGAGACCGCTATGCGCTGAATCACCTTGGGCACGAAGCGCCTTACCACGCCTTTCTCCAGCAGTTCGCGGCCTATGTCCACTCCGGCGGCGCTGGCGGCGGCGATCCACAGCTCGGCGACTTCTTCGTCGGTAGAGAACTGGAAGCCGTAGATCAGGCTCAGCTTCTGCAGGGTACGCATGGTGATGGCGGCCAGTATGCCGAGGTCGGGCACGATGGTCAAAGCGCCGCCCACGCCCAGTCCGGCGCCTTCGGCCGCGGCCAGCTTCATGCCCGCGCGCAGCGTTTGCCCGGCGATTTCGTCCAGGCGCGCCACGGAGACGGAAAAAAGTCCATCGTAGCTCTCAATCGGCAATTCGTGCGCGGAGCGGAGGTGGAAGAGGAAGTCATTCGGTTCCACCCGAATGCTCTGATAAGCGCGAGTCAGGCCGGCGCGCACCGCGTTCTCCACCTGCACCAGCAGCCACGATTTGTCTTGAATCTGCTCAGCCATGGCGCCTCTCCCACCCCGGGCAAGCGCAAAAGCGGGGCTCGCTCGCGACCCAAGGGGAAACTCAGCAACAGTATAGTTTGATGCCCGCGAGCACGGCTATCGGGCTCGCCGGCACGTCAGGGTCAGCTTCGAATTGCTCGGAACTGGCGTGCCCACGTCCCGCCCTGCTTTTGGGCTGGCGTGGCGCAATGCTCCAATCCAACACAAATTCATTCCTTCCATAAAACCCGTCGCCGGGACTCGAGTAGCGCCAACGCTGTTCAAAAATGGGAATAAGTCCGCCGCTGATCGCTTTGGAAGGCCAACAAATTGCGGAATTTAGCCGTGTGCTAGCATCTTAGAATCATGCCCATTGGAAAGTTACAGGTTGTCCCCCTAGGCGGTTGCGGCGAATTTGGAATGAACTGCATGGCCGTGCGCTGGGGCGACGACATCATCGTGATCGACGCCGGACTGATGTTCCCCGAAGCGGAGTTGCTCGGCGTCGACATCGTCGTGCCGGATATCAGCTATCTCATCCAGAACCGCGATCATGTTCGCGCCCTGATTCTGACGCACGGGCACGAGGACCACATCGGCGCCATTCCCTGGCTGCTCTCGGAGCTGAACATCCCGGTCTACGGCACCGAGTTCACCCTGGCCTACGTCGAGGACAAGCTGGACGAGCACGGGCTGCTCGACAACGCCGTGCTGAACGAAATCCGCCCCGGGCAGGCGTTTCGCGTCGGGCCCTTCACCATCGAGCCCATCCAGGTGACGCACAGCCTGGTGGATTGCGTCTCGCTGGCCATCCACACGCCGCTGGGAATCCTGATTCATACCGGCGACTTCAAGGTCGATCCCACGCCCTCGGACAATCGCCTCTTCGATCTGCATGCCTTTGCCGAGTACGGCAAACGCGGCGTGCTGGCGCTCTTTCAGGACTCGACCAATGTCGAGCGGCAGGGATACACCCCCAGCGAGCGGGCGGTGCGCGCGCGTTTCGAGCACATCTTCGCGACTGCCGAAAACCGCCTTTTTGTCTCGTGCTTTTCCTCTTCCATTCATCGCATCAAGCTGGCGATGGAGATGGCTGCCCAGCACAACCGCAAGGTCGCGCTGGTGGGGCGCTCCATGACGGAGTCCACCGAGATCGCGCAGGACCTCGGGTACATCGACGCGCCGCCGGGGCTCATCATTCATCCCGGCCAGATCAAGGACTACGCTCCCAACCAGGTGGCGGTCCTGATCAGCGGCACGCAGGGCGAGCCCATGTCGTCGCTCTCGCGCGCCGCGGTGGAGAACCACAAGCACGCCAAGATCGAGCCAGGGGACACGGTGGTGCTTTCCTCGCGCATCATTCCCGGCAACGAAAAGGCGATCTACCGCGTCATCGATCATCTTTTCCGGCGCAATGCCAAGGTGTTCTACGACGACGGCACCAAGCCGCCTCTGCACGTCAGCGGACACGCCAGCCAGGAAGAGCTGAAGCTGATCATCAACCTGGTGCGGCCGCAGTATTTCATTCCGATCCACGGCGAATACCGGCAACTGAAGCTGCACGCCGAGCTGGCCGGCCGAAATGCGCGGCGCCGTGGGCAATGTCTTTCTGATCGAGAGCGGCGAGATTCTGGAGTTCGACGAGCTGGGTGCGCGCAAGGCGGGAACGGTTCCGGTCGGACGCGTCTGCATCGACTCCGGCTCGACCGGCGACGTGGTCGAGGAACTCATCATCCGCGACCGCCGCCACCTGAGCGAAGACGGGTTCGTGCTGCCGATCCTGGCCATCAACAAGCTCACCGGGCAGGTCGAGAACCAGCCCGAGATCGTGATGCGCGGCTTCGCCGGGGCGCCCGCCGACAACGGCTTCGTCGAGCAGGCCAAGCAGGTGGTGCTCGACACCCTGGAGCACTCCACGCACGAGGAGATGAGCGACTACGGCGTCATCAAGGAAAAAATCCGCCTCGACCTGAAGCGCTTCATCAACAAGAATACGCAGCGCCGCCCGTTGATCATGCCCGTGATCCTGGAGATCTGATAAAGACATCTGATAAGGGCAAAGATCGATTGTCGAATCCGGCGCGATAAGCCACAATCTACTGTTACCCCGACAGACGCGGAAGCGGTGTCCGCCGGGACTCTGCCATGATCACCCCCGCCCATCGCGAGTCTGGAAGCGGCCCGGGCACGACGCGCGCCGTTCGGCTGGCTATTGGTCTTGTCATCCTGTTCGCGGCTCTTTTCGTGCCGATAAAACAACATCTCAGGGCTGCCTCCGTGCTTTGGCGGCTGGAGAGTTCACAGCCGACGAAGAACTGGCTGGCTAAGCTGGGCTCGGATACGGTGCGTCTCGAGCGCGGCTCCATTCCCGCGCCCAAGCCTATCCAGGCCCGCTTCTATTATCCGAGCCAAGGCAATGGCGGCCCGGTGATGATCGTCTTGCATGGGGTGCACCACCTTGGCATCGATGAGCCACGGCTGGTGGCCTTCGCTGAAGCGATGTCCTCGCGCGGCTTCCAGGTGATTACCCCGGAATTGCAGGATCTGGCGGACTACCGCGTTACGCCGGCGACTATCACCGCCATAGGCGAATGCGCCCGCTTCGCACGGCAGAGTACGGGCAAGCCGGCGGTGATCATCGGTCTCAGCTTTGCCGGCGGCCTGGCGTTGATGGCTGCGGCGCAGCCCGAGTGGCGGGACGACATCGGCATGGTTGTAGCTGTCGGCGCGCATGACAGCCTGCAGCGCGTGCTGGAGTTCTTCGCCACCAACCAGATCGAGACGCCTTCGGGAAAAACCTTTCACCTCGAGGCGCATGTGTACGGCCCTCTGGTTGCCGTGTACGATTATCCGCAGGAGTTCTTTTCCCAGGCCGATATTCCGGCGGCGCGGGTAACGCTCAAGTACCTGCTTTGGGAAGACGAGGCGCGGGCCAAGGCCGAAGCCGTGCATCTGAGTCCCCCGGGCCGGCAGTTGATGGAGCTGTTGTTTGCCCGTCGCAGCGACGTGCTGTCGCCCATCATCTTGCGGGGGATTCGCAAGTACAAGGACGAGCTTGCCGCCGTCTCGCCCCACGGATCGCTGGCCGGATTGCGGGCTCCGGTCTACCTGTTGCACGGGGCCGGAGACAACATCATCCCCAGCACGGAGAGCGAATGGCTGGAGCACGATCTGCCGCCCGGCTGCTTGCGCCAGATTCTGATCTCGCCGGCGCTCAGCCATCTCGATATGAACGGCGCGTCGTTCTGGGACAAGCTGAAGCTTGTACACTTTATGTCAGACCTGCTGCGGGATGCGGAATCGATATCGGCCGCCCCGTCGCGGCGAGCTGGGATGGAAAATCCGAAAAAGACCAGCCGGTCGATATTGGCACCCTCGATCGTGACCAGGATTGCTCCTTCAATATGATTACGTTGAAAGATCTCAAGACCGCCCGGAAGCAAATCGCGGAAATAGCGGTTCGCACCCCGCTGCTT
This sequence comes from uncultured Acidobacteriota bacterium, assembly GCA_963791145.1. Classification (GTDB taxonomy): domain Bacteria; phylum Acidobacteriota; class Terriglobia; order Terriglobales; family Acidobacteriaceae; genus CAWBRT01. Next base: position 29,906 of record CAWBRT010000017.1, read on the forward strand.
CGTTACCTGCCGCCTGTCACCGAAGAATCCGACAAGGGCAAAGAGCGCCGGATTTACCTGAAGCCGGAAAACCTGCAGGTAATGGGCAGCTTCAAGATACGCGGCGCCTATAACAAGATCGCCTCGCTCACCAGCGAGCAGCGCAGCGCCGGCGTGATTACGTATTCCAGCGGCAACCACGCGCAGGGCGTTGCCTACGCCGCTCGCGCCCTGGGCGTGCGCGCCGTGGTGGTCATGCCGCGCTCGACCAGCAAGGTTAAGATCGAGAGTACGGAGCGGCTGGGCGCCGAGATCGTCTTCGTCGGCCTCTCCAGCAACGAGCGCCAGCAGAAGGCCGAAGAGCTGGCGGCCAAGCACGGCTACGCTATCATTCCGCCTTTCAACGATGAAAGGATCATCTCCGGGCAAGGCACTATAGGATTGGAAATTCTGGAGGATCTCAAGGACGTCGAGCTGGTGCTGGTTCCGGTCGGAGGCGGGGGCATGATCAGCGGCATCTCCGCTGCCATCAAGCTGAGTGGCTCGCGGGCCAAGATAGTCGGGGTAGAGCCGGAGGTCGCCAACGATGCCCAGCAGAGTTTCCGTACCGGTCAGATCGTGCAGATCGAGGCGCAGCGCGCCAGTATTACCATAGCCGAAGGCCTGCGGGCGCAGGCCATCGGGCCGCTGAACTTCGAGCATATACGGCAGTTCGTCGACGATATCGTGACCGTCAGCGAGGACGAGATTCGCCGCGCGGTGCAGGTGTTGATCACCCAGGCGCACATCATCGCCGAACCCAGCGGCGCGGTCGCCTTTGCCGCCGAGCTGGCGCATGCCGACAAGCTGCCGCCGGCGCGCAAGATCGTCGTGGTGATCAGCGGAGGCAATTGCGATCCGCACTTGCTGGCCCAGATCGTCGATCCGGAGCATTCGCGCGCAGGCTGAGCACGGCGAAGCTGCGCTAGCTTGCGATTCTGTTTCAGGGTCCCGGCAGACGCCGTGGTTGCGTGTGTTGGGGCGGCTTGGAGGCGCGTTGAACGTTTACATGCTCTCTGTCCTGCTTGGGATAGTGGAAGGGCTGACCGAATTTTTGCCGGTCAGCTCGACGGCCCATCTGCGCATCGTCGAACGGCTCATGAACCTCTCGCTCGACGATCCCTACTGGAAGATGTACACCATCGTCATTCAGCTGGGCGCCATTCTTGCCCTGCTGCTGCTCTTCCTGCCGCGCATCGTGAACTTCTTCCGCACTTTTCCCGAGGGCGAAGACGGCAAGAAAACCGTCTGGACGCACCCGGTAACGCTGACCTTCGCGGCCTTCGTGTGCACCTCGATACCCTCGCTGCTGCTGATCAAGAGGATCGGCAAGAACCTGGAGAGCTTGCTGGTGATGTCCCTGGCATTGATCATCGGCGGCATCGTCATGTGGATTATCGACAGCGCCAGCAACCGGCACGAGCCCTCGACCACCAACATCGAGGAGATGTCGCTCGGGCAGGCAATCTGGATAGGGCTTTGCCAGGTGACTTCGGCGGTTATCCCCGGAACCTCGCGCTCCATGTCCACCATCGCCGCCGGCCAGTTGGTCAGCATGAGCCGGCCGGCCGCTCTCGAATTCAGCTTCGTGCTATCCATCCCCACCATGCTGGCAGCCACTGGCTATTCGCTGGTGAAGGCCTTGTTCCCGATACATGCCGCCGGAGACACGCTGACGCCGCTCGTCATGACCGCGCAGAACTGGATCGTGCTGGCGATCGGCTTCGTGGTTTCCTTTTTCGTGGCCCTGGTGGTGGTGGAGTGGTTCCTGCGCTGGGTGCGCGATCACGGATTTGTCCCCTTCGCCGTCTATCGGATCGTGGTCGGATGCTGGGTGCTCTACCTGGCACTGCGGGTATAAGCCCGTTTCATGTTTCGCGTTTCATGTTTCACGACTGATAGCTTCCTCCTGGGCAGCCCTGAAACGTACAACCGACATGCAGGCCCAGCCGCTCCCGTTGTCATCGAGAGTTGCGGTATGCCGAGCCCACGGTTAATATTTTGCCGAACGTTTGCGACAGGACTGGCAAAGCTTGCATGTCTCCCGATAGTGATGACACCACCAAAGCACGGTTCATAAAGGGCGTTCTGCTCGCCTGGATTCCGTTTGTTTTGCTCCTGGCTCCAATATTTGTAACCGTATTCCGGATGTTATCTGTGCAGAGAGCCACCGGGATCGGGGCGGTCGCCGGAGGCATTTCGGAAGGATTAGCGACTGTCGGCCTTGCTACTGTTGTTACTACGCAAGTTGCAGCGATCGTTCTATTGGCTCGTACTTTCAAGAAAGAGCGTGCGCTACGCAATGTGTTTTCCGCTATTTCGCTATGTTGTAGCCTGTTCTTGCTTTCCTTCATGTGCGCTGTCGTTTGGCTGCTTGTTCGATCTCGCGGATAAGACGGCGGCTCACAGGGTAATTCTTGTCAAGACCCTCCGCAACGCATGCTGTTGATTCCATTCCGCAAATGGCATGTCACAATTTCCCTCCGAATCTGTCAAAATGGAATTAGGGGCATTATTCTCCGTGGTGGTAGCGCCGCCGTCCCCGGCGGCGGGACCCATTGGCAACGACGCTGACAGGCATCGTCCCTTGCGCCACGAAAAGCAGCGCGGCTCACGTGCAACTGCTTTGTTTTCCAAGAATTTACACGCAAGTCCTTTCGCTGGAAGAATTTGCGGTTTTTAAGTTCACGGAAACATATGAAAAGAAATCAGTTGCTCCGAAATACCAGGGGGGGTAAGGGTACCCGGATTCACGATAGTTATGAACCGGCTTCTAGGGGGTTTTTGCCTCCTCCGCCGCGTTTGTCTTTTGGCATAATAATAGGGCTCTGGCGTAAGCGGACGGAAAAAGCAGTTTCAAGTTTCGAGTTTCAAGACGCGAGTCCCATCGGAAGCGCACGCCTGGAAACTTGAAACTGGAAACTCGAAACTGTCTTTCTGCCACACGCCCATGAAGACCCTTTCACGCTTTTACACCCCGACTTCCAATAAGCGTCTCAATGAGTTGGTCGGCTTTCTGTACTTCGTGGCCGCGTGCCTCCTCTTCCTCGGCCTGGCGTCGTACTCGCCGCTGGACCCCTCTCTGAACACCGCCAGTGCGGTTTCTCCCGGCCACCCGGCGCACAACTGGGTCGGCGTGGCGGGAGCCCTGCTGGCCGACCTGCTGCTGCAGGCCGGCGGCGTGGCGGTCTTTCTCTTCCCTGTGTATGTCGGCCTGCTCGGATGGCGCTGGTTTCGCTCGCTGAAGATCGAGGCTCCTGGAGCCAAGGTGCTGGGTATGGCCACCCTGTTCCTGTTTGCCTCGGTGCTGTTCGGGCTGCTGCCCTGGCATTGGCGCTGGCTGCACGCCATCCCGGCGGAAGGGCTCCTGGGCCGCATCATGGCCGACGTGCTGGTCCACTACCTGAATCCGAGCGGCGCTTACATCGTCTGCCTGTCGCTGATCGCTGTCGGCCTTTACCTGGCGACCAGGTTCTCCTTCAGCGCGCTGCAGCTCTGGTTCCGTACCCGTTTCAGCTTCATGAACGCGCTGCTGGACCGTTACCGCGATTGGCAGGCGGCGCGGGCCAAGGCCAAGGCGCAGAAGGAACTGGAGAAGCGCAAGCAGGCGCGAACCGCAACCGCGGCCATCCAGGCTCAGTTCATCCCGGCGCGCCGGAATGCCGAGGCGCCGCCGGCGCCGGCGCTTGATGCCCTTGCATCGCGGCCAAACGCAGTCCTGCCGCCGCTGCCCGCTGCACCATCCGAGCATGCGCGTCCCAAGAGCGGGATTGAGCGCGCCCTGGAAGATGGCGAGTTCGATTCCGCGGGCGGGCCCGCTGCGTCCGCGCCCGAGGTTACCGCACGAGCCGACTTGGAGCGCAAGGCCAAGACCACCCTGCCGCGCCGGCAAGGCGGTTACAAGCTGCCTTCCACCACGCTGCTGCATCGTCCTGACGCCCGCAGCGAGTTCGACGAGGAGGAGCTGCAGCGCATCGCCCAGCGTGCTGACCGGAAAAGTGCGCCGAGTTCGACGTGCACGGCCAGGTGACGCAGATCAATCCCGGCCCGGTGGTCACCACCTTCGAATTCAAGCCCGAGGCGGGCATCAAGCTCTCGCGCATCACCGGCCTGAATGAAGATATCTCCCTGGCCCTGAAGGCCGAGAGCGTGCTGATCGAGCGCATGGCCGGCAAGTCCACGGTCGGCGTGCAGGTGCCCAATGCCAACCGCGAGACCATCTGGCTGCGCGAGATCATCGAATCGCGCGAGTTCGCCGAAAGCAAGTCGCGAACCACGCTCTCGATGGGCAAGGACATCAACGGCCGCATCGTCACCGCCGAGCTGAACACCATGCCCCACCTGCTGATCGCCGGTTCGACCGGGTCAGGCAAATCGGTGGCCATCAATGCCTTCATCATGTCCGTGCTCTACAAGTCCACGCCCGACCAGGTGCGGCTGATCCTGGTCGACCCGAAGCGACTGGAGCTGGGCAACTACGAAGGCGTGCCGCATCTCTACACGCCGATCATCACCGAGCCGAAGCTGGCCTCGAACGCCCTGCGCAATGCCGTGCGCGAGATGGAGCGCCGGCTCAAGCTGCTGGCCGCCAAGCGGCGTGCGCAACATCGAGCAGTACAACCGGCTCTTCGAGGAAGGCACCACGCCCAGCCTGTTCGACGACGGCACGGAAGAGAAGCCGCTGCCTTACATCCTGATCATCATCGACGAGCTGGCCGACCTGATGATGGTCGACGGCGCCAACGTCGAGGAGTCCATCACCCGGCTGGCGCAGATGGCGCGCGCCATCGGCATTCACCTGGTGCTGGCGACGCAGCGGCCGTCGGTCGACGTCATCACCGGGCTGATCAAGGCGAACTTCCCCGCGCGCATGTCGTTCCGGGTGGCGACCAAGGTAGATTCGCGCACCATCCTCGACGCCAACGGCGCCGAGCAACTGCTGGGCAAGGGCGACATGCTCTACCTTCCCTCGGGCTCCTCGCGGGTGCACCGCGTGCATGCGCCCTTCGTGACGGAAAAGGAAATCGCCGCCGTCGTCGAGTTCTGGAAATCGCAGTGTACGGCGCAGTACGACGAGCAGTTCCTCGAAGCTCCGCCGGAAGAGAAGACGAACGGCCGCTTTGTCGAATCCGGCGATGACGAAACGGCGGCTGGCGGGGACGACGAGCTCTACGAAGACGCGGTGCGAGTGGTGCTGGAAGCCGGCAAGGCCTCCACTTCCCTGCTGCAGCGCCGCCTGCGCATCGGCTACGGACGCGCCGCCCACCTGATCGACCTGATGGAGGAAGACGGCCTGGTCGGCGCCGCCGACGGCCCCAAGCCGCGCGAGGTGCTCAAGCGCCCCGACTGGATGAGCGAAGTCGACGAGCAGATGCGGTAAGCGGAGCCAGTTTCAAGTTTCTAGTTTCGAGTGCGAATCTACACGGTGTAACCGCGACCCTCCGTATTGCAGGCCGGCTCATACCCGAATGTCATGTTGAGCGAAGCGAAGCATCCCCTCCCTGTTTGTAGCAACTGGGGGTTGGGAAGTTTCTTTAGAAAAGCTCCAAGCCGCGCGGAACGGGATAGTGCCCAGTGATGCTTCGCGACTCCCTCGGAGTCGCGAAGCATGACACCTCGGAAAAGCGGGGCGTGGCTTACGATGCGCCTTTACTTCTGGACCTTCATTAATTCCGCCAGACCGCGCAGGGCGACGTAATAGCCGAAGACGCCGAAGCCGGTCACCACTCCACGGCAGACGCGCGCCATCTCGGAAATGCGGCCGGAGCGCGCCGGGTTTGAGACATGCAGCTCGATGGTGGGAAAACGCACCTGCGAGATTGCGGCCATCAGCGCGGGATAACCCATCATGTAGCTGGCCGGATTGATGATTGCCCCGTCAATCCCCTTTTCGTGCGCCTCGTAGAACTTGTTGATGACTTCGCCTTCGATGTTCGAATGGAAGATCTCAATTTCCATCCCCAGCTCGGCTGCATATTTGCGGATGTGCTCGTCATACTGCGGCAGTGTCATGGGGCCGAAAACGTCGACCATCGCTTTGCCGCGCATGTTCATGCCTGCACCGTGCACGATGAGGACTTTGCTCATGATGTGCTCCCTTAATAATCCAAAAGATATCGAGTATGGCCGATTGTACAGGACGGAATGCCGGCCATGGTGTACGGCAGGAAGGGCACGGCGCCCAGGCTTGGACTCTGAACTTGCCGGGCGGAAGTCCGGGGATGCGCGGCCCAGCGCGCATCCCTGCAGCCTGCTAGCTGGTTTCGCTCTGTGACCGCAGGATCTCGCGGATTTCCCGATTAATGCGGGCCGCGTCCCGGGAAGCGTTATCGATCAGTTCCACCCATTTCTTATTGGTGTCGTCCAGCTTGGCCTGGCTCAGCAGGTAGGAGGCCTGCATGATGGTCTCGATGGAGTTGCTCAAATCGTGCGCCAAGGTGCGCAGGTTCTTGCTGATGGTAAGCGGAATTCTGGGAGCGCCCGTTCCTGGCTCTGGTGCCATTCTGATCCTCTTCCCGTTCTGCCCCGCGCCCGCCAGATCTCGTTAGTGAATGGCGTTGCAGCGCTGCCGTTGCCAGGCCCTTTGCGCCCACGCACCAGCTGAACTCAAGGCGAAGTTCAAGGCAGTAAGTTATTAATTCTAAGCTAACCGGCAACTCAGATCAAAACGAAGATTCAGGCACTCAGAAAAGCCATTTACAGACAAAAGCGGGTAAAGCAAAGGGCAGCATCTTTGCTGCCCTCTAGGTCCGGTACGGCGTTTACTTGGGAGCTTTTTCAAACCGCTTGTTGATCTCAGCCCAGTTCACGACGTTCCACCACGCCTTCAGGTACTCGGCGCGGCGGTTCTGGTATTTCAGATAGTAGGCGTGCTCCCACACGTCGTTGCCCATGATCGGGTACAGGCCCTGGATGAGCGGGCTGTCCTGGTTGGCGGTGCTGATGACCTGCAGGCCTCCGGGACCGCTGACCAGCCAGGCCCAGCCGCTGCCGAACTGCTTGGCGCCGGCATCGTTGAACTTTTCCTGGAAGGCGGCGAAATCGCCAAACGCCTTCTTGATAGCGTCGGCGATAGCGCCGGTGGGAGGGCCGCCGGCCTTGGGGCCCATGATCGTCCAGAACATCGAGTGATTCACGTGGCCGCCGCCGTGGTTGCGGACGGCGGTGCGAATCGCTTCCGGCACGTTGTTGATGTTCTTCAGAATCTCATCGGGGGACTTGTTCTTCAGCTCAGGCGCCTTTTCCAGCGCGGCGTTGAAATTGTCTACGTAAGCCTGGTGATGTTTATCGTGATGCAGGTGCATCGTTTGCGCGTCGATATACGGCTCCAGAGCTTCATACGCGTACGGCAACGCGGGAACTTCGAAGGCCATTCTTTCTTTCCTTTCTCCTTCAGCTTCCTACAAGGCTAGAGATGCTGGAGTGGTGCTTGGGGTCTCAAACAAGTTTGTTCCCGGCCGGCGAAGACAAGCAGCCGGGACAACATGCGGGCCGCACCATGCCAAATGGTGGTATGGCCTTATCAGCAGATGCAGATGGCAGGACCGGGGTGCGCCGAGCCCGGCCCGGGAAAATGCTCTAGGCGCACGGCCATCAGCACCCGGTTCTCGGCGTGATGCAAAAACGGCAATAAAAAAAGGCCCGCCGAAGCGGGCCTTAAAGCCGAGAGCTTCTCCTCATTGCGCGCCGCTGTTGGGACTGGGAGGGGTCTGAGCTGCCGGTGCGCTTGGGCCGGCGGCGCGGCTCGTCTTCAGCCTGGTCAGATAGGGAAAGACGGGAGTGATTTCAAACGGCTTTTTCTCGCGCGGATTGAGGATGGCGACCGGCCGGGCCTTGCTGAGCTCTATGCGTCCGCTCCAGGGATCGATCTTGACGCGTCCGCCCAGCGGCAGAGCCGCCAGTCTGATCGAGCTTGGCTGGGCTCCAGTCGCGGCGCTTCCGCCATCACCTCCGCCAGCCGCGCGTTGGCGCCGATCACCAGGGAGTTGCCTATCTGGCTGCGAATCAGCTTCGGCAGTGGCGGCCCGGCTCTGCTCGAGCTGCCGCATGAACAGTCCCACGCTGGCCAGTTTGTCTTTGTAAGGAGAATTCATGCAGCAGCTCCAGGCTCTTCTTGTCGGCCGCCTGTTGCTCGTCCGGCGGTGCGCATCACGGCGATGCTCTGCAGCGTGCGGTCGTCGGGGAAGATCATGCGGTCGCTGAAGGCGTACTTGGTGTCAAGCCCGTGACCCAGGACGAGGTGGCTCAGCTCGTGGGCGAGCACCGCCGCCAGGCTGGCTTCGTCCGGCAGCACATCCAGCAGTCCGCGGCTGACGATGATGGTGTGCCCCACGGTGAAGCTCTCCAGCGGATTGGTAACCAGGATGCGGCAGCGGACCTCCGGCTCCAGGGTGAGATTGTTGGTGATGATCAGGTTATCGACAACCGTCTGCAGCACCTTTTCCACCTCTCCCGGGGGCGCTATCAAGCCGACGCTCTGCATGCGGTCCAGGACGTTCTCCTCGGCCTGGCGCTGCCAGGCGCGCTCGGCGGCCACGGGCGACAGATCCTGCCGGCTTTCGCTCTGGTCTTTGACGGTGTCGGAGTCGACCAGGATTTGCGTAAAGGCTCTCTTGCGAGGAGTCGCGGCCGATGTTGTAGCCCCAGAGCCGCGTCTGCGACTTAAAGGCGGTGTTGCGGGTCATGCTGACGCGAATGTCCGACTCTTCGCTGTAGACGTAGGCGGGAAGCCAGAGCCCGGGCTGCAGGTTCAGGCGCCAGGTGTCAAAGTGCAGATAGCGGCCCCTGGAAATTGTCTCCGGCGTACGTGCCGTTTACGCGCACGATGTTGTAATCCTGGTCCTCAACCCAGATGCGGCCGATGAAGCGGCCATTGCCGGTTTTTGGCTTGGGAGAAACATCAAACACCAGGCAGCGCACCTCGCCCAGAAATTCGCGGCGGACGAACTTGAAGTCATAATGCGCGCGGTCGAAGCCGCTTTGGATCGATTACCGCCATCTGGGCAAAGCCAACCGGAATGAACTCGGAGCGGCGCTGCCCGGGAATGCGATCGATCATGCGGCTGGCCGGCGAATCCCGCCCTCCCGGGCTTCTTTCTTTTCGGTCGAGGAAATTGACGTCGCGCACGTAAGCCCTTGAAGCTGGCGCGTCCGAGGTAGTAGTGATCGGTCGCCGGAACCAGGCCCATTTCCTTGTCGGGCCGCAGCTCCTGGATGTAGGTCTCGACCATGGGGGAAAACTTTTGCAACTCTGGAAGTTCTCGGCTTCGCGGCTGGTAATGCGGTCCACCGCCTGCTCGAACGAGATCGACTGAGCAGGCGCCGGGTTCGGCGGCCAGCCAGCCGGCAAAGACGAGCAGTAACAGGCAACAGGCAAAACGCTTTTCGTAACATGATCCACTCCCGGCCGATAGCAGCTCGGCCTAAGACAACTGAAAAACGACATGTAGCATGGCGGTGGAGTCCACGGGCGACCCTCGCGCTGCGCCGGAGCGAAGCGTATCTTTTCGGCGGCGCGACGCGGCCGCCTCGTCCAGGCCGTGTCCCAGGCCGCGTACACGCGCAAGACGCGGACCCTTCCGTCGGCGGCAAACATCACCTGCAACAATACTTCGCCTTCCACGCGAGCCTGGCGTGCCTCCGGCGTATACTCCGGCGTCGGCTTTTCCTGAATGGCGACGGGCAAGGTCGGAACTTTCACCTGCGGCGGCGCTTTTTTCTGCTCCACCACGGGCGCAGGATCAAAGTTGGCGGTCTGTACCGGAGCCTGCGCAGCAGTGGGCCGGACGGCCTCCGCCACGCCGTTTCCGAAACCGGTGCTGGCGATCACGCCCGCCTTGCCTCGCGCTCCCCCGGTGCCGTTGCCGTAACCAGGGCCTGAAGGCAGATCGAAGCTGCCGACGGCGGCGAGGTTCGCCTTGCCCCTCGCGTTCGGGTTCGCCGCCACGCCGTTGGGATCGCCGAAGCCGCCAGTCTGAACCTTGCTGGCAGCCATCTTGGGCAATGTCGGCTCGGCCGAGCTGCCGAAGACGTTGGTCTGCACCGGCTGCTGTCGCTGCTGCGGAGCCGGCGTCCGCGCGCTTTCAAATCGCGGCAGCGGCGCCGCCGCGACAGGCGTATTGACCACGACTTCATGCTTGGGCAGCGCGGGAATCGGCAGAACAAGCTGCGGAGGCGCGGGCGCCTCTACTCGCGCCTGTATCCGCGGAACTCGCTTCACCACGATCGGGGCCGGTTCCGGCTGCACCTGCTGCTTCGCGGGCTGCGGCGAAGCAGGCGCCACCAACGCAATGGCGTCGAAATGCTGCTGCACTTTGGGAACGGTCAGGGTCGCGGTCGCCAGCAGGAATAAGGCCATCGCCTGCGCGCTGAAACTGGTGGCGAAGCACCCCAGCCGGCTTTGCCGAGCAGGTAGGGTGCGGAAAAGCAGATTTCCATGCAGTCGATCCATCACTGAGTTCCCCACAAACTGAGCGCAGCCAGGTACTTTCCGGTATCGCCGCCCTAAAGGCAAAAAACGCCACAGAACGAGCACATCGGAAGGAACACGACGCCTTCCGAACTAGAGCGGACCCCTGGGGAGGAAAGTACTTCTTCGAGTATTCGTTACCCGTCCCCGAAAAGCAAGCACCTGCTTCGCGTCCGCGTTACCACTGTAATTACTGGCCCGTGCAGGCCAGATTCATAGCCCGATGATGACTTAATAGTAAAACATTGAACTGTAGATTATGGACCTAGAAATAAACTTAAAGCGCTGCCTAGGGCCCTAAGGTAGGCAAAACTACTCACCCATAACCTTGACGATCACTCGCTTGCGGCGCTGGCCGTCGAATTCGGCGTAAAAAACCCGCTGCCAGGGACCCAGGTCAAGCTTCCCGGCGGTCACCGGAAGGATGACCTCGTGATGGATGAGCAGGCTCTTCAGATGCGAATCGCCGTTGTCTTCGCCGGTCTGATGATGCTGGTAGTCGCGGCGGTAGGGCGCGAGCTTCTCCAGCCACTGATCGATGTCGTGGATAAGCCCATCCTCGTGGTCGTTGACGTAAATGGCGGCGGTGATGTGCATGGCCGAGACCAGCACCATGCCTTCCTGAATCGCACTCTTGCGAAGGATCTCTTCGATCTGCGGAGTGATGTGCACGTACTCACGATGCTCGGTGGTGTTGAAGGTCAGGTATTCGGTGTGGAATTTCATTCTCTGGCTCTCCGGCGATGGGTTGTATTCACCCTTACGCTAGCACCGCTGGAGCAGAACTGCCCACTCAACGAAAGACGCGTTGAGTGGGACACCGGGACTTTACGGCGTGTTGCCGGCACTTGGCAAGACGACGCCTTGGTTGCGGGGTGCGTTTGGATCTATCGCGAAATCAAAGACTCTTGTCGGGGCAAGACCCTGCCCCTTCGGGAGCGCGAGCAAACCGTACTCACCAGGGGCGAGTGGCTTCCTGGGTGTGATCTTCTGCCATTCGCTGTTCGCGACCTGAGCTTTGTCGATTTCGATGACTTCCTCCGACCTGGAGGGTGTGCCCGTAACTTGTGTGAACGCCATTGTACTCACTATGCGTTTTTCCTTGCGGACATCCAGCTTCACCACTGTCAACTCGGTATAAGTGGGGTTCTGGGATGGATCAATGGCAGCATCTTCATTGTCGCGAGGCGTGTACCGGAGGAAGATTACCGGGGTTGTTTCGTGCAGCCGAATTGCCGATTTTGCGCCTTGAATTTCAATCGTGATTTTGGGCTTCGCAATAAATGGCGCCAGGCTCACTTTGGCGAAATTCGAGCCAGCGTGTCTGTCGACATTGGTCGGAAAGTACTTTAGGTGGACCAGTTCAGGTTTCCCTTCAAAGTTGTCCAGAGCCCAAACTCTGCCCGTTGCAGGCAATGCTAATCCGGGAGCAATCACCGGGCCTGTCGGCCTGGCTGCAACTTGCATCGTGGGCGCAGCTTGCTTCGTTTCCGGAATGGGTTCGCTGCGATGCTTCAGCACTGGGCGATCCAGATCATCCTGCGGAATCTGAGCCGTAGTGGTGGGTGTTGTATTTGTAGTGCTTGATTGCGCCCGCAGGCTCACCCGATTTGAAAGCAACGTCAGAGCGCAAAGCAATGCAGCCACAGCCGGACGAAGCACAAAACCAGATGTTTGCGACATGACCGGGCGATTTTCCTATGCTCCGGGCCCTAAGGCAAGACAATGTTTAAAGAACAAGAATCTACTGCAAAACAGGCGCCACCACAGCGGTCTCTGACAACTGGCGGATCGACTCTGTGTAAGGCGCTCGGGCGATGCCGCGTTCGGTGATGATGGCGGCGATGTAGCGTGCCGGGGTGACGTCGAAGGCGGGATTGCCGATGCCGACGCCACTCGGAGCTATCTGGCGTCCGCCGATGTGAGTCACCTCCGTGGCCGCGCGCTGCTCGATGGGAATGCCCGAGCCATCTGGTGTCTCAAGATCAACGGTAGAAAACGGCGCCGCCACGTAAAACGGAATGCCATGTTCGCGGGCCAGAATGGCGACCGTGTAGGTGCCGATCTTGTTGGCGGTATCGCCATTGGCGGCGATGCGATCGGCGCCTACAATCACCGTCTGCACGTTGCCACGGGCCATCATGGCTCCAGCCATGTTGTCGCAGATGAGAGTGGTGGGAATGCCGTCCTTCATCAGCTCCCAGGCGGTCAGGCGTGCGCCCTGCAGGAATGGGCGAGTTTCGTCGGCGTAGACGTGCACCGCTTTTCCCGCTTCGACGGCGGCGCGGATCACGCCCAGGGCGGTGCCGTATCCGGCGGTGGCCAGCGCGCCGGCGTTGCAGTGGGTGAGCACGCCTCCGGAGGCGGGAAGAAGCGCCGCACCAAGGCGTCCCATGGCTTGATTGGCGGCAATGTCTTCGGCATAAATGCGCAGCGCCTCGGCGACGAGCTCCTGCTTGATCTGCGGTATGGGCTTGGCGGCGAGTTCCTCAAAGCGTCGCTGCATGCGGTGAATGGCCCAGAAGAGGTTAACGGCAGTCGGACGGGTCTCGCCCAGCACGCGGCATATCTGCGCCAGGGCAGCGCGGAACTCGCTGATGTCGGAGGTGGTCAGCTGGCGGGCGCCGAGGGCGATTCCCATGGCGGCCGCTACTCCTATAGCCGGCGCTCCGCGCACCACCATGCCGCGAATGGCATCGGCAACTTCCTGGCAGGTGCGGCAGGTAACGTAAGTCTCTTCGGTCGGCAGCTTCGTCTGATCGATGAAGCGGACGCCGGCATCGGTCCATTCGAGGGTCTTTACCACGGAGTCAGTCCTTGGGATGTGGAAATAGGCATTGCTCTAAGCAATTCTACAGTGGGTCGTGTGCTTGTGAACGGTAACGGCGATGATCTGTGTCGGAACGCGACTTCAATGTCTGCGTGAAAACCCTGGCGCCGCCCCTACGGGGCTCTGCCACTTTTCATTGCTGTCCCAGCGCTGAAGCGCTGGGCTAACTAGCACCCCAGAAAACGCAAAAACAGCGTTTCCTGGGGACCCCGCCACATTGCCGCTACGCGGCACTATGCATCCGCGTGATGAGCATCGCGTCTCTTTGCGAAGGTGATGTGGACCAGCCCAGAATCACTCTTCTTTGGCGAAGCTGACGCGGACCAAACCCAAGCCGGAGATGCGCGCTTCGAAGGAATCTCCCGGAGCGGCGGGAGTCATCGGCCCCAAAGCGCCCGAGAGAATCGTGTCGCCCGCCTTGAGAGGATGCCCGGCGCGGGCCGACGCGCCTGCCACCCACAAGGCCGAGCGCAGGGGATTGCCCATTACGTTGCCGGCGGTTCCGGTCACCACCGGATCGCCTCCCCGTTCCATCACCATGCCGCAGTGAATCAGGTCAAAATCCTTGAGCCGGCGCGGCTGCGCTCCCAGGACAAACATGGCCGCCCCAGCGCTGTCGGCTATGGCATCGAGGATGCGCAAATCCCAGTTCTGCACGCGCGAGTCGACGATCTCTATGGCCGCCACGGCGAAGTCGATGGCCCGCAACAGCTCCGCTGGAGTGGGGGAAACGCTGTCAATGTCCCGCCCCAGCACGAACGCTATCTCGCCTTCCACCTTGGGATGGATGAGCTTTTTGGCGGGAACCTCGGCATTGTCGAACAGCGCCACGTCGTCGAAGAGCATGCCGTAATCGGGCTCGGTTGCGCCGTACTGCTTGCGCGTGGCCACGCTGGTAATCCCAACCTTGCGTCCCACCAGGCGGCCGCCTTCAGCCAGCCGCCGCTGGGTGTTGATCTCCTGCACCGCATAGGCGGTTTCCAGTCCGCCACCGGACAACAAGTCACGCACCGGAGCGCATGGCTCCGCCGTGCGATAGGCCAACCACAGACGGTTGGCAGCCTGCTCCTGAATGCTCCTGCTAACCTTCACTTTTAGATCCGGCATATTCACCTGCCTATCTTTCCAGCGCCCGGCACAGGCTAACGGGGCCGCCTTGAAGCGCAGGACTCCAACGTCCCCGAGCGGGTTCGCACTGGTTGTCCAAAGGTAAATCTCCAGGTGAGGCACAGCAACAAAGAAATGTAAGCCGGGAAGCAGCCACAAAGCTGAAAAGAAGCCCCAAAAATACGAAAGGCGCGCATCGAAAATGTGGGGTGAGGATGGCAACGATGCGCGCCGTATTAAGTTGAACTCACTTTAAGAGAACGCCACTGCGAAGTCAAGTAGAAACTTTTCACTGATAAATTTTGCTAATCAGGCAATCTGAAACCTTTGTGGCAGCCGCTTTCCCCCCGCAACTCCGTACAAGCAAAGGCTCACAAGCAAATCCGCCGCGCCCTACTCCGCTGCCGTTTTCGCCTGCTGAGGCTTCCAGCGCAGCACCGGCTTGCGGGCGGCGGTGACCTCGTCCAGGCGCGAGATGCGCGTGTTGTGCGGCGCGTTGAGCACCGTCTGCGGTTCCTTCTCGCACTCTTCGGCGATCGACTTCATGGCGTCGATGAAGAAGTCGAGCTCCTCTTTCGGTTCGCTCTCGGTGGGCTCGATCATCATCGCCCCGTGCACCACCAGCGGGAAAGAAACGGTGTACGGGTGGAAGCCGTAATCGATGAGGCGCTTGGCGATGTCGCCGGTCTTGATGCCGTTCTTCGCCTGCCAGTGGTCGCTGAAGACCACTTCGTGCATGCTCGGGCGTCTGGTAAGGCAGGTCGTAAGTACGGCTCCAGCTTCTTGCGGATGTAGTTGGCGTTGAGCACCGCGTCTTCGGTGGTCTGGCGCAGGCCGTCGGGACCGTTGGCCATGATGTAGGCCAGCGCGCGCACCAGCATGCCGAAGTTGCCGTAGAACATGCGCACCCGGCCGATGGATTGCGGGCGGTTGTATTCGAAGCCCAGCTGGCCGTTCGGGCGCTCGATGACCACCGGAACCGGCAGGAACGGCTCCATGATTTTCTTGCAGGCCACCGGCCCGGAGCCCGGACCGCCGCCGCCGTGCGGGGTGGAAAACGTCTTGTGCAGGTTCAGGTGCATGACGTCGACGCCGAAGTCGCCCGGTCGCGCCTTGCCCACCAGCGCGTTCATGTTGGCGCCGTCCATGTAAAGCAGCCCGCCCTTGGCGTGCACCAGCTCGGCGATGCGGCCGATCTGCTGGTCGAAGACGCCGAGGGTGTTGGGATTGGTGAGCATCAGCCCGGCGACATCTTCGTTCATCTGCGCGGTCGAGAGCGGAGAGATCGACTTCGCCGGACGCATCCGACTTGAGATTCTCGACCTGGTAGCCGGCCATGGCCGCCGTGGCCGGATTGGTGCCGTGGGCCGAGTCGGGGATCAGGATGCTTCTTGCGCGGATTGCCGCGCGCTTCCAGGCAGGCGCGCACCAGCAGGATGCCGGTGAGCTCGCCATGCGCGCCGGCGGCGGGCTGCAGCGTGATGGCGTCCATGCCGGTGATCTCGATGAGCTGCTCGGAGAGCGTCTTAAGAATGCGCAGCGCGCCCTGCGAGGCCTTCTCCGGCTGATAAGGATGGGCGTTGGCCAGGCCCTCCAGCCGCGCCACGAATTCGTTGACGCGCGGGTTGTACTTCATGGTGCAGGAGCCCAGCGGATACATGCCGTAATCGACCGCGTAGTTCCAGGTGGAGAGGCGGGTGAAGTGGCGGATGACTTCGACCTCGCTCACCTCGGGCAGATTGCCGAGGTCCTTGCGGGCAGAGGCTCCGAGCAGTTCGCGCTCGTCGACTTCGGGGACATCGAGCGGAGCCAGCCGGTAGGCCTTCTTGCCGGGAGAGGACTTCTCGAAGATCAGTCCCTCGTTCTGATTGACGTGGGTGGTGGCTTTCCTGATCTTATCGTTTGCCATTAGCGCACCTCCCCGGCAGCCGCGTCGATCTGCTCGCGGGTATTCATCTCCGTGCAGCACCAGACGGCGGCATTGCCCAGTTCGGGATAAAACTTGACGAGCGGGAAGCCGCCGATGATCTTCTTGTCGGCCAAGCGATGCGAGAGCACGTAAGGATCTTCCTTCGTCTGGACCACGAATTCATTGAAGCGCGGCGCGCCGTCGAACAGAATCTTGGCATTAGTGCCGAATTTTTTGCGCGCGTAGACGGCCTTGGCGAGATTCTGACGCGCCAGCTCCTTCAATCCTTCGCGGCCGTAAGTGGTCATGAAGATGTTGGCCATGAGCGCGATCAGTGCCTGGTTGGTGCAGATGTTCGAGGTAGCCTTCTCGCGGCGGATGTGCTGCTCGCGGGTGGAGAGCGTGAGCACGAAGCCGCGCTTGCCGTTACGGTCGCGGGTCTCGCCCACCAGGCGTCCCGGCATCTGGCGCACGAAGCGATCCTTGGTGGCGATGACGCCGGCGTACGGACCACCAAAGCCCAGCGGAACGCCGAACGACTGCGCTTCCATGCTGACGATATCGGCTTCAGCCGGCGGCTTGACGATGCCGAGCGAGATGGCTTCGGCGATGGCGACTACCAGCAGCGAGCCGTTGGCGTGCACTGCCTCGGCGAGCTCGCCGATCTCTTCGATGGTGCCGAAGAAATTCGGCGACTGGACCAGCAGGCAGGCGGTGTCGGGCGTGAGCGCCTTGCGCAGCGGCGGCAAGATCGACGCGGCCGTTCTCGCCGAAGCCGACCTCAGCGATCGGCAATCCCTGGTATTTCGAGTAGGTGCGGATGACGTCGCGATACTCGGGGTGCACGCTGCGGGCCACCAGCGCGGCGCGGCGCCCGGTAAGGCGCATGGCCATCATCACCGCCTCGGCCGAGCCGGTCGAGCCGTCATACATGGAGGCGTTGGCCACCTCCATCCCGGTCAGCTCGCAGATCATGGTCTGGAACTCGAAGATCGACTGCAGCGTTCCCTGCGCGATCTCCGGCTGATAGGGCGTGTAGGCGGTGAAGAACTCGCCGCGCGAAATCAGCGAGTCGATGACCACCGGCCGGTAATGGTAATAGGCGCCGGCGCCGAGAAACATGGCGTAGCCGCTGCCGCTTTCCGCGGCGCGCTGGCGGAACCACTCCACGATCTCCGCTTCCGACATCTGGCGCGGAATGTTCAGCTCGCGCTTGAGGCGGAACTGCTGAGGAATGGGCGCGAACAGGTCGTCGACGGAGCGCGCGCCTATCTCGCGCAGCATGGCTTCACGATCGGTTTTTGAATTTGGAAGATAGCGCATAGTTTCAAAGTTTCAAGGTTTCAAGGTTTCAAGGTTTCAAAGTTACAGAACCCGCGGATTACCTGCGGAGTCGAACCCACCGGCACGAATGCCGAGCACCCGTCCTGGAAACTTTGAAACTCTGAAACCTTGAAACCTGAGTTGTTACTGTTCTTCGGCGATGAACTTCTCGTAATCGGCGCTGGAGAGCAGGTTGCTCAGCTCCGCCGGATTCTTCAACGTGACCTTCACCATCCAGGCGGCATGCGCATCCTGATTGACCTTTTCCGGCGCCGTGCTGAGCTCCTGGTTGACTTCGGTGACGGTGCCGCTGACCGGCGCATAAAGATCGGAAACCGCTTTCACCGATTCGACCGTGCCGAACGACTTGCCTTGCTGGAGCTCGGTCCCGGGCTTGGGAAGCTCGACAAACACGATATCACCCAGCGACTTCTGCGCATGGTCGGTGATACCGATCATGCCTGTCTGGCCGTCGCCCTTGATCCACTCGTGTTCCTTGGTGTACTTGAAATCGGCCGGGTAAGCCATGTGCGTCCCTCCCGCTGTCAAGGATTGAAAATTGCCGATTGAGATTGCCGATTGAACTCGAAAACTCGCTCACAGGCAGTCAATCTGCAATCTGAAATCTGCAATCTTAAAGCTGCCTGCCGCTACGTCTTCTTTTCCGGCTTCGGGCGCTTATAAAACGGAATCGGAACGATCTTGCATTTCACCTTCTGCCCGCGAATCTCGACTGCCACCTCGTTTCCGACTTCGGCGACGGCAGCAGGAACGTAGGCGAGCGCGATGTTCTTCTTCAGAAACGGCGCCGGCGAGCCGCTGGTGACAAAGCCGATCTCCTTGCCCGCGAGATCGAAGACCTTGTAGCCGTCACGAGGAATGCCGCGCTCGACCGCCTCCAGCGCAACCAGCAGGCGGCGCACGCCTTCCGCCTTCTGCCGCGCCAGGGCTTCGCGCCCGGCAAATTCGCCCTTCTCCATCTTGATGAAGCGATCGAGGCGGGCTTCCCAGACCGTGATCTTGTCGGAGATTTCATGGCCGTAGAGCGAGAGCGCGCCCTCCAGCCGCAAGGTGTTGCGCGCTCCCAGGCCGCATGCCAGTAATCCAAATTCCTTGCCGGCCGTGAGGATTTCATTCCACACGCGGGCGCTGGTGTCGGGATCGGAGGGGATGTAAATCTCGAAGCCGTCTTCGGCGGTGTAGCCGGTGCGGGCGATCAGCACATTGGGAATGCCGCAGACCCTTCCGTGCGTGAACCAGTAGAACTTGACGGCCGAGAGGTCCGCACCAGTGAGCTTTTGCAGGACCTTGACGCCGTTCGGGCCCTGTATGGCGATCTGGGTAAAGTCGTCGCTGAGGTTCTCCACCCGGCAATTGAAGCCCTTGGCCTGCTGCTGCACCCAGTCGTAGTCTTTGGCGTTGTTGCCGGCGTTGATGACCAGCAGGAAATCCTGCTCGCCCAGGCGGTGCACGATGACATCATCGACGAACGTTCCCTCGGGATAGAGCAGGGCGGAATATTGCGCCTGCCCGATCACCAGGCGGGAAGCGTCGTTCATGGTCATGCGCTGGGTGGCTGCCAGGGCGTCGGGGCCGGAGAGGCGAATGTCGCCCATGTGGCTGACATCGAAGATGCCGACGCTCGCGCGCACCGCCAGGTGCTCGGCCACCAGTCCGCCGGTCTTGGGATACTCGACCGGCATGTCCCAGCCGTTGAACTCGACCATCTTGGCGCCCATCTGGCGATGTACGGCATTGAGAGCGGTCTTGCGAACGGAGGCCATTTCGGCACTGAGAGTCATCGGAACCCTGTCCCCCCGACGGGCGCGCCGCGTCTGCCAGGGACCTTGCCAAATGATGTTGTCGCGTTGCAGAACCTTGTACGTTAACACGCGGTAGAGAGCGGGTCAACGGAGGAGCCGGGGAGGCGAAGAGCGGCGGCAGCTTTCACAATTTCCTTTCCCTCTCGAGCAACTTGCGAGGATGATTTCTGTCGATCATGGAACCTCTGAGATGAATACATCGCGCCTGCTGGATCAAGACGGCACTTTTCACTGTCCTCGTTCCCGGCTCGGTTATGACGCTTATTCCGTACTTCCTTGGCGCGTACTCGGGCGGCGCCCGCTGGAGTGTGCTGGGGGCGCTGGGAACAGCCGCGATCGCGTCAGGCGCGCTGGTGTCACTGCGCTGTGCTTACGATTTCGTGGCGAGCGGCAAAGGCACACCGGCGCCTACGGCAGCCCCGGTGTATCTGGTGACCAACAATCTCTACCGTTGGATTCGCAACCCGATGTATGCAGGCGTGTTGCTTGTGCTGCTGGGAGAAGCGGCCTTGTTCCGCACGGCCGTACTGCTGATCTATTGCGCGGCGTTGGCCGCCGGCTTTCACCTGTTCGTGATCCTTTACGAAGAGCCGCATCTGGCGCGCATTTTCGGCCAGAGCTATCGCGAGTATTGCGCGCGGGTGCCGCGCTGGCTGCCCACGCGAAAACCAGGACAGTAATTGATCAACAGCGGAGCCCGTCTCCGCGCTTCCGGCTTATGCGAGAAGCGTTCTCGCTCTACTCAATCATGAAGCGCGCCGACGGGCTGATGGACTGTTTGCTGACGTTGTCGTCCACCTTGATCTGCAGGCGATAGAGTCCGGGATCGAATTTCTTCAGCGCCAAGGTCTTCGACAGAGTTATCTGCTCGCCCACCGTGCCCATGCTCTCGGTCTTCTCCACGATCTGCTCGACCGGCTGGTTGGTCTGAAGATTCACGATCTGATACTGAATGGTAGCGGAGGGCTTCTTGGTTTTTTCGTCGAAGGCCAGGTTGTAAATCTGCATCCAGAGATTCAGAGACCGGTCGCGCTTGAAGGTTACCGGGCGGCCGTTGGCGGGCTCCACGAGAGGACGAATCCTGGTGTTGCCGATGACGAAGCGGCCGCTGCCGGAGCTCTTGACGCTGACCTTCTCCAGCAGGTCGGCAACAATGAGGGTCGAGGAAGCCAGCTTGTCTTCCGAATACACGGGAACCATCAGCCCCCGGCTCCAGCTTCCCTTGCGGTCGCCGTTGACGTCCTTGACGATAACGTCGAGCCGGTAGCGCCCGGGGCGCAGCGTCAGCGTCTGCCAGTCGACGGAATACTGCTCGACGGTCTTGGGCAGCAGTTCGTTGGGCACATCGACCGCCACCGTGTCCTCGAAGGTCTGGACGACGCGTCCGGTCATAGTGCTGGCGCGGCCGAAGATGTTGAGGCTGGCGCGCTGAATGCCCTGCTTGCCGGAAAACGTCAGGTCCTTGTTGCGGACCTGGATGGTGACGGGCGTCAGAACCGTGTCGCCGGTGACGCGAACGTAATCCACCCGCACATCAAAGGGCACCAGGTTGTAGGTGACACGATGGCTAACGTCCTCCTGCAGGTCCTTGAACTTGATGGGCGGAGGAGCAGTCAGCTTGGCGATACGTTCCAGTTTCTCGAAGCGGTCCGACTGCGAGGAGAACGGATTGCCGCTATTCCCGCCGGTAACCCGGTTCACCTGGCTGCCCAGCCCCATCTGCTCGTACATGGTGAGCCCGCCGCCGGGCGTGTTCAGCAGGGCATCCTTCTCGTTGGCATCGGACGCGATGTGATATTCGTTGCAGGAACAGGTATCGACAAACTCGATGTTGATCTCGTTGCCGATGCCTTCCAGGCGGCGATAACGCCAGCGCTCGAAGGGATAGGTCGAGGTAGAGCCGCCGCCTTCGTCGGCGCTACGCTGATACATGCCGCCGGTGGGGTGCGAGTCGATCTCGTCCGCCGGGCCCCAGACAATGTAAATGTGCCCGCGGTCCGTGCGCCAGCCCTGAATGCCGGCGGCAAAGTGCTCGTTGGCATAGGCGATGCGCCGGTAATGCTCTTCCTTGAACTCGTTGTCCAGCGACTCGGGCGTGGGATTGCGCCGCCGCCAGAACTGCTCGATGAACTGATCGCGCTCTTCGTCGGTCGACAACTGCTTGAACGCGTCCTCTTCTTCGGGAGTGATGATCCAGCGAACATCCTCGTTGAGCCACTTCTTGTAGGGCCCCTGCAGCTCCTGCAGGCGCCTGCGCTGCGCCTCTCTAGCTTTCTTCTGGGCGTCTTTTGCGTCTTTACCGTCAGGCTGAGCCTTGCTGTCCTGACTGGTGGCTCCGGGACTGGCGTTCTGCGCCAGGGCGGGAAACGCAAGCCAAGCGGCCAAAACCAGCAGCAAGAAGCAGAGGGAAGAGGAAAACCGTATGTGCACGTAAACTCCTGTGGAAAAGTTTAAGTTGTCGTCCCGTGCCGCGCAACCGGAGATGGCGCCAGGACCAGGGTAAACCCGCTCCGAGCGCGGGTATAATTAAAAGCATTGAGAAAACCGGTCCGGAGCAGCTCATTCGACCCCAGCAAAGGAAAATATATTTACTGGGGGGCCCGGCGAGCGCCAGAGTTCGTGATGGAGCCGCAATGGCCCGTGGCCTGGGACCTTGCGAAACCGCAGCTCTGGCCAGGTTTTCCAGAGGCAGTGATGAAGATCGGCAAAAAAGCGCTGATAGCAGGGGCGGCCGTAGCTGCCGCCGTGATCATTGCTTTCGGAGTAGTCCAAAGCCGCCGAGGGGTCGTCAAGGTCCAGACGGGCAGGGTGCAACGGGCCCCGCTGGCGGCCGTAGTCACCGCCTCGGGCGAAATCAAGCCGAAGAATTACGTCAACATAGGCACCGACGCCTTCGGCAAGATCGAGAAGCTCTACGTCAAGGAGGGCGCCCGGGTGAAGAAGGGCCAGATGCTGGCCCAGATCGATAACGTGCAGCCGCAGTCCGACGTAGAGGCCGGACGGGCGGCGCTGGAGGCTTCCAAGACAGACTACGCCGCGGCGGTCGCCAACCTTAGAATGGCCGAAGCCGATCTGGAGCGCGCCAAGGCCGACCAGGAGCATAACCGGCTGGACTGGGTACGGGCGGAAGGGCTCTTTGCTCAGCAGTTGATCGCCCGCCAGGATTACGACACCCGCAAAGCCGCTTACGATTCAGCCAACGCCAGCCTGGACTCCGCTCGGACCAAGGTAGTGCAAGCCAAGGCGCAAGCGGAGTCGGCCGCCAAGCGCGTCAACCAGAGTGACGCCGCGTTACGTCACGCCAACGACGTTCTCAGCAAGACCGAGTACCGCGCGCCCTTTGACGGGGTGATTACGAACCTGCCGGTGCGCGAGGGCGAAACGGTGGTGATCGGAATTCAGAACGCTCCCGGCAGCACCCTGATGACGCTGGCCGACAATTCGGTGATTACCGCCGAGGTCAAGGTCGACGAGACCGACATCGTGAACGTCAGGATGGGGCAACCGGCCGAGGTCACCATTGATGCGCTGCCCAAGAAAAAGTTCAAAGGCACAGTGACAGAGATCGGCGAGAACGCGATTTTGCGCACCAGCGGGGTTTCCACCTCGCAGTCGACCACCGGCTCGCAGGAGGCGCGCGACTTCAAGGTGACGATCACGCTGGAGAACCCGCCGGAGAACCTGCGTCCTGGACTATCCAGCACGGCCAAGATCACCACCGCAACCCGCGCTGCTACCCTGACCATCCCAATCCAGGCTCTCACCGTGCGGCAGCATAGTGAATTGGAAGCGCCGAAGGGCGGCCGCTCATCAGTAGAAGCAGCGCCCGCCGCCCAGGATCAGAGTAAGGCCAAGGAGGAAGTACAGGGAGTGTTCGCGATCCGCGACGGAAAAGCGGCGTTTGTTCCCGTCAACACGGGAATCACCGGCACCACCGACATCGAAGTATTGCAGGGGCTGCAAGAAGGAGATGAGATCGTGACCGGCAGTTACAAGGTGCTGCGTACCCTGCGCAACGGCGCCAGCGTGAAAGTGGATAACAGCACCCCGAAAGAGGAGAACCGTTGATGGCGACTGAAGTTGCCGGCATGCCGCGGCAATACACGACACCTCCCGATTCCTGCATCATCTGCACGCAGGACTTGTGGAAGACCTACGACATGGGCTCCGAGCAGCAGGTACACGCGCTGCGCGGGGTGAACCTGGCCATCAAGCGCAATGAGTACGTCGCCATCATGGGCCCCTCGGGCTCGGGAAAATCCACGCTGATGAACCTGATCGGGTGCCTGGATACGCCCAACAAGGGACAGTACTGGCTCAACGGCAAGCTGGTCAGCGAGCTGAACGATGACGAGCTGGCGCGCATTCGCAACCAGGAAATCGGCTTCGTCTTCCAGACCTTCAATCTGCTGGCGCGAGCCACCTCATTGCACAACGTCGAGCTGCCTCTGATTTATGCCGGGATTCCCGCCGCAGAACGCCTGGCGCGGGCCCGCCAGGCGCTGATCGAGGTGGGCATGGAGGAACGCACGCACCACAAGCCCAACGAGCTTTCCGGCGGCCAGCGGCAGCGCGTAGCCATCGCCCGGGCGCTGGTAAATAATCCTTCCATCATCCTGGCTGACGAGCCGACGGGAAACCTGGACTCGCAGACCGGACGCGAGATCATGGCGCTGTTCGACCGGCTGCACGAAAAAGGAAACACCATCGTACTGGTGACGCACGAGCACGACGTCGCCGAGCACGCGCTCAGAACCGTCTTCATCAAAGACGGCCTGATCGCCGGCGACACCCTCACCGCCCGCGGCTCGCGCCTGATGTAACCAGCCCTGTCTTATTCCCACATCTGACAGGCAGATGGGGGACACCTTTTCCGGCGGGGAGGCTTTTCTGGTTTTCATCGTAGCCACATAAGTTGTAGTCTGTAGCTTCCTCAGAATCCACCCGGCAAGCGCAACACGGCGGGCCGGGGACCGGGAGAGAGCCATGCGCCGATTTCTGATTTGTCTGCTCCTGTTGGCCTGTACGGGAGTCGCTCTTGCACAAGCGCCACTCAGACCCAAATTCGGACGAACCTTTGCCGACTTGGCGGCCCAGCAACGGTTGGTGGTGGCCAATTACTGCCGCATGGATTATATGGGCGCCCGTATGTCGCCGGAAGGCTGGGACCGGATCAAGCAGTTCACGCTGATGCGCGGCAATCCGGATTTCAACACCGTCTTTATCGTCTCCCGCTACCAGATCGTCGAGCGGCAGACCCCCAGTTATGACCTGAGCGTGAACTACATCGTCATCGGCAGGTACGAGGAAGGGGTAGGCTATAGCCCCTTGCAGGGGATGAGAAGCGCTGCCTTCGAGACCCAGGATACTGGCAAGGAGGTGCTGATCAAGAGGGTCGATCCCGCGTCTCCATTCGTGTCGCGCCAGGCGGCCATCGACTGGCTGCAAAGGAAGCTGGCCGTAAAGGAGATCCCTGCGGACGAACGAAATGTGATCGGGTCCGCAATCAAAGCGCTGAAGCCCCCTCCAGCCGGCGCCTCCAGTCCCGCCGGCACTCCCAGCCCCAGGCCTGCGCCATAATCAGGGGGCTGCTGCTCATCATCAATCTGCAATACGA
Source organism: uncultured Acidobacteriota bacterium (assembly GCA_963791145.1). Taxonomy (GTDB): domain Bacteria; phylum Acidobacteriota; class Terriglobia; order Terriglobales; family Acidobacteriaceae; genus CAWBRT01. Next base: position 55,001 of record CAWBRT010000017.1, read on the forward strand.
AAGGCCTTCCCGGCGGGAAGGCCTTCCGAAACACGCAAGTGTAGCTAGTGCGCGGTGCCGCTGGAGAGCTGAGTATTGTTCGCGGGCGGCAGCAGCTGCACGGCGAAGTAGTTGCGATCCTGAAGATTGCGGTAGAACTTGCCGGCCAGCTCGGCGGCTTTGGGACCGAAGGTAGGCCGCCCGCCTTCCAGGAAGAACACGGCAACGATGCGCCCGTATTGCGTATTGGCGTAGGAAGCGAACCAGCCGAAGCGGGTGCCGTCCTTGGAGCAAGTTCCGGTTTTGCCGAGAATCTCCACGGCAGTGAAGTTTTCGTGCACGCTTCTGGCGGTTCCGAACTGAACGGCCCCGGCCATTCCCGGGCTTACCTCGGGAATCAGCGCTGCGATGTTGAGATAACGCTTCACCCTGGGCTGGAAGCTGGCGATGTCCTCTGGCGAGGTCGGATGCTGCAGGTAATAGAGCGTGCCGCCATTGGCGATAGCCGACATCAGGGCGCCGAGCTGCAGCGGGGTCAACGAAATGCTCTCACCGAAGGAGCACATCTTGCCGACGCCGCCGAGTTTCTGCGAAAGCTCCTGGTTGGGGAATTCGCCGAGGTGCTCGCCGGGAATGTTCCAGCCGGCCAGCTCGCCCAAGCCGAACTGGCGCGCGTACTGGCTGACCTTTTCGAAGCCCAGCCGCCGGCCGAGCACTTCAAAATAGCGATTGTTAGAGTGAGCCAGGGCGTGGGTCATGTCGATCTCCCAGCCCCCTCCGAGAGGCACGGGAGTGTCCTTCTTGACCACGTTTTCATTCAGCGCGGCCAGGGCCACCGCAACCTTGAAAGTAGAGCAAGGCTGGCCGCCCGAGGAAAGCGCCAGCTTCTGGTTGACCATTGCCAGAATGCGGCCACTGCCGGGATCAATGGCGACGACGGTGCCATTCATGCTGCCCAGCGCCTCTACGGCAGCGGCGCGCACTGCCGGATCCTCGCCCGCGCTCACGTCGCCCATTCCCTGGTCGTGGGAGAAGGAGCTGGTGTGGAAGCGCTCAACGTAGCGCTTCGAGCGCTTCGAGCGTTTTGCGGGGCGGCGCTTGTGGCGCACGCGGCTCATGCGCTTCTTGGCGGAGGGATTCTCGGAGATCTTCTTGGATGGCTCGGAATACTCTTGTGAAGACACTGAGGCGGCGAAGCCAGTGGTACATAAAAAAAACGCCGTCAAAAAAACGATTGCGGCTCGTTTAACTTTACGACAATTATCCATTTGACAAAGGACCCTGCCCGTCACTCGTAATAAGCACCCTGGCCAAACCTTCTAAAAGCTCCAGGCTGTAAGGACTACATCGGCATAAGCTGCTGAAATCTTACGAGAGTTCCTGCTGGATATAAAACAAAAACAAGGGGATCCAGCAAACGATCCGCTTATCTCGTAACTACTCAAGCAACATACGTAAGTGCCAGCGGCAATGTTGCTGGCCAGCGTACCTGCAGATAGGTAACACGGAAACGGTGCAAAAACGGTGACAAAGTTGGTTCGGGGGGAAAACGAAAGTACGGTGTACCTGGGGCCTGAAGGTGCCGGGGTAGAGAAACGGTTAACGATTCCGCGTGGGTTAGGGTGTGGGCTCCAGTTCCGGGTGGGCGCGAATGTACTTCCGGGCCAGTTGCACGACCTGGCGCTCGCCGGGGTAGGTGAGTTTTTCGTGCGCCTCTTCCAGGGGAAGCCAGACCGCCCGGCGGACCTCTTTGCGCATGGCCGGCTGAATGTCGCCCAGACGGCCGGACATGTAGCGGAAGAGGAAGAAAGTTACCACCTTGAAGACGCGCTCGCGCCCGCCCCAGGAGCGCACATAAAAGTACTTGATGTCGCCTAATTTGGTAACCAGTTGGACGAGAACGCCGGTCTCTTCCAGCACCTCGCGAATGGCGCTCTGCTTGGGGGCCTCGCCGCGGTCGATGGCGCCCTTGGGCAGGGCCAGAATGGCCGGACGGCGCCGCTGGCGAAGGGCATTGCGGGTGATGCTGTCGGCATTGACGACGTTCGGTTCAATGGCCGCCATATGCCATTGCCCGCGCATGCGACGCACGACCACGCCGCCGGCGGAGAATTCGCGAACAGTCTTCTTAGAAGGTTGGGGGCTCTCAGTCACGGATTCCAAGCAGAATCTTCGCAGGTTTGGCCCGGCCCAGGCAAGAGGCAGTTTTTCCCGGTTGTGTCTCAGTTTCATTCCCTCGTGGGTGCCCCACGTCCCGCCCTGCTGTTGGGCTTCCACCCCAGCAAGCGCTAAATACGGCGCTCGCTGGGGACCCCGGCTGACGTGGGGCGGTTTGTTGTCCCCAGGCTAGCGCCTGTTCGCGGTCGCGGCCAGGCTGCGACCCGAAACCGCAAGATGCGGGCCCGGCGGGGCTTCAGGCAGGCTGCACTCTGTGAAGACCCGGTGAAAGCGACGAAGCCGGTGGCATCATACCGAGAGTAGCTGAGCATCACAGCTGAAGACGGCGACAGGTGCTCCGGTGACCTTCTTTAGGAAACTCGTACTTTCGGCCAAGGCGTTTTCTCTCAACCTCTCGCAGCCGCATTTTCGTGCGGGCTCTTTGCCACGACTAAAACTGGGACTCGCTCTTGGCGGCGGCTTTGCCCGCGGCCTGGCGCATGTCGGCGTGCTGAAGGTCCTGGAGGAAGAAGGGATCGCGATTGATTACATGGCGGGAACGAGCGTGGGTTCGGTGATCGCCGCCGCCTTTTGCAGCGGAGTCTCGGCCAAGGAGCTGGCCGAGATCGCCGGTCTGGTGCGCTTCCGCGACTTCGCCCGCTGGACGCTCTCCCGCTACGGCATCTGCAATAACGACCGCATGGGCGAATTCCTGCCGCGAATTCTGAAGGCCGAGACCTTCGAGGAGCTGAAGATTCCCTTGGCCGTGACGGCGACAGACTTCCTGACCGGGGAGCCGGTGGTCTTTCGCAGCGGCCCTATCTGCGGTCCGGTGCGCGCCAGTTGCTCCTACCCGGGAATGTTCGCGCCGGTGGAGGTCGACGGCCGGCTGCTGGTGGACGGCATGCTCGGACACGCCGTGCCCACTACACCGGTGCGGCAAATGGGCGCCGATTACGTTATCGGCATTTCGCTGAGCGCCCACTGGCTGCGCATGAGCGGGCCGCGGCATCTGTTCGATATCATCGGGCAGTGCTTTTCCATCGCGCAGGCCCGCATGAGCGTGCACTGGAAAAAAGACGCCGACCTGGTGCTGGAACCGAACGTCGATGGATTCGCTTACGACGCCTTCGAGCGCTCAGCCGAGTTGATCGCCAGCGGCGAACAGGCGATGCGGGCGGCGCTGCCGGCACTGAAACAGGCTCTCAGCGCGCCGCGCCATGCCGCACTGGCCCATTATCCGGCTTTGCCGGGCGAGGCCGCCATGGCGCCGCATCCGTAGAAATAGAAAGAACACCCGGCAAACCTTTTTAGCGATATCTAAAAACTTGAGACTTGGTGGCCCATATTTACCATCCTTTGGAAAATGTGGGGCAGTTCTTGTTGTACCAAGAATCTAAACAGCCCCACATTAGCTCCGCCTTCGGCTCCGCAAATGTGGGCCACCTCCAATGACTGAGCCTACGCCTCAAGAAATCTACTTATTGAGCTTAAAATGCCTTGCAGGTCTGCGGCGATTTGTCGGAAGTCCACTTTTTCCTGAGCTAAGTTTCTTTCGAATTGACCAAGTGGAGGCTGAAATTGCTGAAATCGAGAAACAAAATCGGGATGCTGCTTGACTGCGATCTCTCCTATCTGGCGCTTGTAAAAACTATTCTCGATGGCAAGGTCAACAGTAAGTTTCGTTAGGTTGATTACGAGTTGCTTGTAGTTTATCTCGTCGAGATTCATTGACGTTCCCACAAAGTCGAAGCTTCGGTATTATTCGCTTGAGTTTGCTTTGTGTCCATATCAATAAGAAATTCGGACTTTATCTCTTTGACTTCTGTTCCCGGCATGACATTTATTGTGTGAATTACCTTCCAGCAATTCTTCCTTTCAGGGTGCCCGTAAGTGCATTCGATGGGGTCTTTCACAGCAAACCAGCTTACCGATTTTGTGTCCGGATGTAAGAGTACGAAGCGAGTAGTGGGAAACCACTGCTGCCTGACAGCGGAGATCGCCGCACGTTCCTTTTTGTCTTGTTCCTCTTTACTCGGGGACGAAAGAATAGAAGCTAGAATGATGAAGACAGCCCCAAAGCAAATTACAATTTTCGTTACTTTTCCCAATTTCTTCTTGGGAGGTGCGGTAGGAATCGGCGGTGCAGATGCGCTTTTGGTGGTTGCCGCCAGTGGTTTCCCACAGGATGTACAGTATTGAGTGCCCTCTGTATTCGGGGCACCACAATAACCGCAATACATGGGTCACCCCTCGAATCTAGAGATGATATTCGGGTGCAACTCTACAAAAGAGCACAATGCGAGTCAAGAGACTTCCTTGATTTCCAGGTGGGTTTTCTTTGCGTTCTTCTTCTCCACCAGAGCTGTTCAAAGCAGCGGAAACTTCGTGTAAGCTGAGCGGGTCCGCGTATTCCACCCAATAACCCCGCGCAGTCGCCGTGTCTTCCGGGGTGGCCTTGCATGAGAGTCAAGTCGCCAAGAGTCGCGTTGTCGACGCCGCTTCGGTTCGAGCAGAAGCGACGAAGCCGTCTTCTTTTGCGGCTCACCGGGTCGCTTCTGCTGGCGCTGGCGCCGGCGGCGCTGTTCGCCCAGGCGGCCAAGCCGGCCCGCGCACCCGCGGCCATCAGCGGATTCCGCAATCCGGCGCGGCAGCTACAACTGGAAGAGAAGTTCCTGGCCGTCCCCAGCCCGCAGCTTGCCGAGCGGCACCTGGTGGCGCTCAGTTCGGCGCCGCACGTAGCCGGTAGCGAGGAGGACCGCAAGACCGCCGAATATGTCGCCGCGAAGTTCCGCGAAGCCGGCCTGGAGACGCGCATCGACGAATACAAAGTATGGTTCAACTACCCGATCGAGGTACGCGTCGAGGTGTTGACCCCGCAGGGGCCACGACTGGCCGGGCCACACCGCGAGCGCGTCGAGGGAGACCCTTACCAGAACGATCCGCGCCTGATGGTTCCGTTCATGAGCGGTTCGCCGTCGGGGGACGTGCAAGGCGAGGTCGTCTACGCCAACTACGGACGTCCGGAGGATTACAAGAAGCTGGCGGAGATGGGCATCAGCGTCAAGGGCAGAATCGTGCTGGTGCGTTATGGCAAAGTCTTCCGCGGCGTGAAAGCCTCGCTGGCGCAGGAAAACGGCGCAGCCGGGGTGATCGTCTACTCCGATCCGATGGACGACGGATATTTTCAGGGTGATCCGTATCCCAAGGGGAGTTACCGGCCGGAAACAGCGGCGCAGCGCGGCTCGGTCGAGCTGATGTATCGCTATCCGGGAGATCCGACCACGCCGGGCGTGGCATCGGTTCCCAACTTGCCGGAGGCGCAGCGGGTTCCGCCCGACAAGGCAAAGAATCTTCCCTCGGTACCGACGACACCGCTCTCCTACGGCGACGCCGCACCGATCCTCAAGCAACTGCAGGGACCGGCCTCGCCGCGCGACTGGCAGGGGGCTCTGCCGTTCACCTATCACGTCGGTCCCGGACCGGTGAAGGTGCGGATGCGCTTGCGCCAGGACTACCGCCTGCGCAGCATCTGGAACGTCATCGGCACGGTGCCGGGTTCCGAGCTGCCGGGGCAATGGGTCATCGCGGGGAATCATCGCGATGCCTGGGAGTTCGGCGCCTCCGATCCGGGCAGCGGCTCGGCGGCCATGCTGGAAGCCGTGCACGGCGTCGGCGAACTGTTGAAGAGCGGCTGGCGGCCGCGGCGCACGATCGTCTTTGCCAGTTGGGACGCGGAGGAGCAGGGGCTGATCGGTTCCACCGAGTACGTCGAGCAGTATGCGGCGGATTTACGCAATGCGGTGGTCTATTTCAACATGGATATAGGCGTTTCCGGACCGATCTTCGGCGCGGCCAGCGTTCCCAGCCTGAAGCGATTCCTGATCGAGGTGACGCAAGCGGTGCCCAGTCCGGCCGGCGGGACGGTGCTGGAGGCCTGGAGAAATTCACAAGCCGCCTGGCGCGTGTATCAGACCGAGGCTCCGGAGACTTACCAGGTCTTCTGGCGCCAGATGGCCGGCAAAGGCGGGGCGGACATCCTGATCGGGGAGCTCGGCAGCGGTTCCGATTACACTCCGTTCCTGCAGCATATCGGGGTGCCGTGCACGGATATCGGCTCGGCCGGCCCGAACGGCGTTTATCACTCGCCGTTCGACAACGTGGCCTGGTTCAAACAGCACGTCGACCCGACATTCGGCTACGTGCAGCAGATGGCGCGCGTCTTCGGATTGCAGATTCTGCGCATGACGGAAGCCGACGTGCTTCCCTACGACTACGGGGACTACGCCGCACAGGTCAAGCTGTACCTGGAATCCGCCAAGCGCAAGAGCAGCGAGCAGACCGGCTGGAGCAGACAGCCTGACTTCGCGCCCGCATTGCATGCCGTGGCGCGGTTCGCCACCGCCGGCATGGCCGCCAGGGCGGCAGCGGAGCAGCCCAAGAGCGACGCCGCGGCTTTGAACCGGCGATTGATGGCCGCCGAGCGCGCCTTGTTGCTGCCGGAAGGCCTTCCACGACGCCCCTGGTTCCGGCACTCGATCTACGCCCCCAGCGAATCGAACGGTTACGAAGCAATCGCGCTTCCCGGCGTCACCGAGGCCATCGAGCGCGGCAGTTTACTTGAGACCGAGCGGCAACTGAAACTGCTGACCCAGGCCCTGGAACGGGCGGCCGAGGCGCTCGCCACATTTCGTTAGGATCAGCTGCTTTGTTTCAAACACTTAGCCGCAAATTGGGGGTAACGAACTACTAAGCTTAGGGGATTATCCTGATTTTTCAGTCATGGTCTGTGTAGAGAATGTTTGCCATGCTGTTAGAGATGAACCGATTCATCGAGGCGCATGACCGCTACCTGGCGCTGGACAAGGCGCGGGTGGATTGCACGACTCCGCAGCAGAAGGAACTGATGCACATCGAAATCCTTCGCGCTTACCTGGAAGTGCAGTATCGCGCCAACCAGATTGCCGGTTTGCAGTACGCCGACGGCATGGACTTCGCCGATATGCACTGATAGCCGCGCGGAGAGATACGCCGCCCGCGAAACGAAAAGGCCGTGCCCGAGGCACGGCTCTTTCGTTTTTTGGGTCTCTACTCTACGGCTTAAGCTGCACCAGCTTGCTGGCTTCCTGCTGGACCAGCCCGCCGAGATCTTTCTTCTCCAGCCCGACCGACTTGTTGTACTCGTCGATTTTGGCCGAGTAGTTCATGGAGCAGAACTTCGGTCCGCACATGGAGCAGAAGGCCGCTTCTTTGTAGAACTTGTCGGGCAAGCGTCTCGTCGTGCATGGCGCGCGCGGTCTCGGGATCGAGCGAGAGCTCGAACTGCTTCTCCCAGTCGAAGGTGTAACGCGCGTGGCTGATAGCGTTGTCGCGGTCCTGCACGCCGGGACGATGCCGCGCCAGGTCGGCGGCGTGGGCGGCGATCTTGTAGGCGATGATGCCGTCTTTCACGTCCTTGTCGTTGGGCAGCCCGAGATGCTCCTTGGGAGTGACGTAGCACAGCATGGCAGCGCCGTACCAGCCGATCATGGCCGCGCCGATCGCCGAGGTGATGTGGTCGTAGCCGGGAGCGATATCGGTGACCAGCGGTCCCAGGGTGTAGAAGGGCGCGCCGTCGCACCACTCGATTTCCTTGTCGACCTGCTCCTTGATCTTGTCGATGGGCACGTGGCCGGGCCCTTCGATCATCACCTGCACATCGCGCTTCCAGGCGGCTTTGGTCAGCTCGCCCAGGGTCTTCAATTCGGCGAACTGCGCCTCGTCGCTGGCGTCGGCGATACAGCCGGGGCGAAGGCCGTCGCCCAGCGAGTAGCAGACGTCGTACTTCGCCATGATCTTGGTGATGTCGTCGAAGCACTCGTAGAGGAAGTTCTGCTTGTGATGGTGGGTCATCCACTGCGCCAGGATGGCGCCGCCGCGGCTGACGATGCCGGTGATGCGCTTGGCCACCATGGGGACGTACTCGATGAGCAGCCCGGCGTGGATGGTCATGTAGTCGACGCCCTGCGCGGCCTGCTCTTCGATGACCTCGAGCATGATCTGCGGCGTCAGGTCTTCAATGCGCCGCACCCGGGCCACGGCTTCGTAGATGGGCACGGTGCCGACCGGAACCGGCGAGTGGCGCAGGATGGCTTCGCGAATCTCGTGGATTTCGCCGCCGGTGGAAAGGTCCATCACCGTGTCGGCGCCATAGTGGACGGAGGTGTGCAGCTTCTGCAGCTCCTGATCCACGTTGGAGACCACGGCGGAATTGCCGATGTTGGCATTGATCTTGCATAGCGTGGCTACGCCGATCGCCATGGGCTCGCATTCCGGGTGATTGATATTGGCGGGGATGATCAGCCGGCCCGCGGCCAACTCCGCGCGCACCGTCTCCGGGGAGAGCTTCTCGCGCTCGGCCACGTACATCATCTCTTCCGTTACCATTCCCTTGCGGGCAAAATGCATCTGCGACATGTTGCCGTCGCCGTTGCCCGCAGCTTTGGCGCGGCGGCGGGCGATCCAGTCGGCGCGCAGCTTCGGGATTCCGGTTCCGGGGATGCTCTGGCCCTCGCGGCTCCCCTTGTCTTTGCCGTTATTAGTCATGGCCTGAACCTCTCAAGTGGCTAAGACCCAGATTATACGCTCGCGCAGAGCCGGTCCAGCACTTCAAGTGCAGCTCGGAAAGGGCTCTCCACGCTAACGGACGTCCGCGCCGGGTGCGGCTTTAACTGCCACGAGAACTCCTGACATCCGATGCCACTTTTGGGTTAAGGGCCCCTGGTATCGAATCGTTCCCGGCGGCCTCTTGGCTGGCCGGCCAAACTTGACCGGACACTTCAGAGCGGGGTAGGCTTCTAGTCCAGTGGGGCTGCGTGGGGCAGTCGCCTTCGGGTCCGGAAAGGTCTGCTTTTGCAAAGATTTTCCCGAGCCCTGCCGCGTAATTTCAGCATCTCTCTGTATGGGTATGTCTTCCAGGCGCAAGTACGTCCAATTCGGGGCCGTCATCGCGATCGTCGTGGCGGGGCTCGGCTACCTGGCCTTTACCGGGGTACAGGAGAGCAAGAGCTATTACGTCACCATCAAGGAATTGAGCGCCATGGGCGATGGCGCCTACAGTAAGCGGCTGCGCGTGGCGGGCAACGTCGAACCCGGCTCCATCAGGCGTCAGGGGACACACGTACAGTTCTCGCTCAACGAAGAGGGCCGGCTGCTGCCGGTGGTCTACCAGGGCAGCGAAGCGCCGCCGGACACCTTCAAGGACGATGCGCAGGCGCTGGCCGAAGGCAGCTTTGGGCGCGACGGCGTCTTTCACGCCAACAAGCTGCAGGCCAAGTGCGCTTCCAAGTATGCGCCCAAGCAGGGCGACCAGGCCGCTCAACCGGCTGCGCAGAAAGCGCAGGCCGGGCCGGTCAGCTATTCGCGTTGAACAGTCCAGCTCTAAAACCGCCCGAGAGTACGCCTGAGCCCGGCCCTGAACAAGGCGCGCGGGTGCAGCAAGCCCGTCGTCACTCTCGAAGCTGTGGTACGCCACTACGGGCGCTTCGCGGCGCTGCGCGGAGTGAGCGCCGAGTTCGAAGCGGGCAAACTCTACCTGATCCTCGGCGAAAACGGCGCCGGCAAATCTACCTTGCTGCGTATCATCGCCGGCCTGCTGAAGCCCACTCGCGGAGCGGTCGCGGTCCTTGGCAGCCATGACCTGCGGGAAGTGGCAGCGCGCGTTGGCTATATGGGGCATGCCCCGTTGCTTTATGACGAACTCAGCGCCATGGAGAATGTCCGCTATTTCGCCAGTCTGTACGGCATCTGCGATGATGCGCGCTGTGCCAGCGCGATTCGCGCCGTGGGGCTCGACCCGGAGCTGAACCGCCGCGTAGGCCAGTATTCGCAGGGCATGCGGCAGAGGATTTCGCTCGCCCGCGCCATCGTGCACGATCCGGAGCTGCTGCTGCTCGACGAGCCGTTTTCCAACGTGGACGTGCAATCGGCGCAGGAGATGGCGCGGCTGCTCGGGCAGATGCGCGACCGGGGCAAGACGGTTCTGGTGGTGACGCATCAGCCTGCCGTGCTGGAAGCGGTGGCGGACGAATCCTTGCTGATGTCGAAGGGATTGCTGGCGGCGCGCGAAGCGGGGCTGCCGGAGTATCTGAAATCGCCTTATGGGCTGGCAATGATGGCCGGCAAGCGCGGAGAAGCCCGTCCGCTGGAGGGCTCGCAGCCATGAACGCCGTGATGGCAGTGGCGCGCCGGACATTGGCGAAAGATCTTCGCCTGGAGTGGCGGGCAAAGGATGCCGTCAACTCCATGCTGTTCTTTGCCCTGCTGGTGGTGGTGATCTTCAGCTTCGGCTTCGATCCCACGGCCGAGGAGTCGCGGCGCATCGCCGGGGGGCTGATCTGGGTGGCCTTTCTGTTCACCGCCGTGGTCGCTTTGAACCAGACGTGGGCGCGGGAACTGCGCAACGGCGTGCTGGATGCCTATAGAGTTTCTCCGGCGCCGCCGAGTTCGCTGTTCCTGGCCAAGGCAATCGGCAATTTTGTTCTGGTCGGCGTGCTGGAAGCGCTGATGGCGCCGCTGTTCATGGTGTTCTACAACCTGCGATCGGTGGGCCCGGAGTATCAGTTGGCCGTCATCGCCGCGCTGGGCACTTGGGCGCTGGTGGTGAACGGCACATTCTTCGCGGCCATTTCGATCCGCACGCGCAGCCGCGAAATCATGTTGCCGCTCATCTTGTTCCCGATCTCCATCCCGGCCCTGCTGGCCATGGTGGACGGTACAACCGCGGTGCTGACGGGCGAAGCCTCGCCGCGCTTCTGGATACAGCTGCTCGCCGTCTACGACCTGGTGTTTACGGCCGTATGCCTGCTGCTGTTCGATACGGTGATCAATGCGGAATAGGGATTAGGGTTTAGGGATTAGGGGTTAGGGATTGTTGGGGCTGAATTGGATTCTCGCCACAGTATGGCATAGGGAGAACGAACTATTTTGCGGGGCTAATCCCTAACCCCTGATCCCTAGCCCCTGAATGTCTAGGTTGCGCATGAAACTTTCTTACAAGCTGTTTGTCGCCTTCACGCTCGGCCTGCTCGGCTATGCCTTCTATCAGGCCATGTTTGCGGCCCCGACTGAGGCCACCATGGGACAGGTGCAGAGAATCTTCTACTATCACCTGCCACATGCCTGGCTGGCGTTTCTGCTGTTCTTCGCCAACTTTCTCGCCTCCATCTGGTACCTGATCCGGCGCAGCCAGGGCGCGGATGCGCTGGCGCTGGCCACAGCCGAGGTGGGCGTGGTCTTCTGCACCGTGGTGCTGGTGACCGGACCGCTGTGGGCGCGACCGGTGTGGGGCATCTGGTGGACCTGGGACGCGCGGCTGACCAGCACGCTGGTCTTGTGGCTGATCTACGTCAGCTACCTGGTGCTGCGGCGTTTCGCCACCGGCGGGCAGACGCAGGTGCTGGCGGCGGCGCTGGCCATCTTCGGGTTCATTGATGTTCCGATCGTGTACCTGTCGATCCGCTACTTCCGCACGCAGCATCCGCAGCCGGTGATTGGCGGAGGCGAAGGATCGGGGCTGGACCCGCGCATGTGGGCGGCCGTGCTCTGGAATCTGGCTGCCTTCCTGTGCCTGGCCTTGCTGCTGGTTCGCAGCCGTTACCGGCTGGCGCGGCAGGAAGAGGCGCTGGAGGAGGCACATGCCAATCGCGCCCTGCAGGACGAGGCTTCCGGCATCGGTTCGATAGCAGCGGGCGCTAAAAGTACGCTGCACGAAACAGGCGATTCGGCCCGCTCGGCCTAGCCTTTGCGGTTGTTGGACAGGGCTCCCCGCCACAAGGAAACCGGGGTTAACCCCACGAGGTTACGAATCGGATTATGAAATTCCTATATTTGGCCTACGCCGCCACCTGGACCATTCATTTGGCCTACATTCGCTATCTGAGCAGCCGCTCCCGCCGCCTGCGCAACGAGGCCAAGGAACTGGATCGGGACTAGGGAACCCGCCGAGTCAGGGCTTGATAGGAATCGGTGTTCCTCTCGGATAGAGGAAATGAGAATAGCCCAGGGTGAAGCGGAGCGGAACCCTGGGTCAGCATTCCCGCCAGACCCGTTAAGCTCAGTAGGGCCGGCCGAAGCTCAGCCCAACACATAGCGCGAATCGTATTCGATGCGGTGTTTCTTCAGTAAAGCAACAAATTCCCCCCGAAAACTGCATAGCCGTGAACAGCCGGGAAGATCCCTGACATTTCAGACCGGGCACATTCCTGACAGTTGAGGTTCTGCTTCGACAAGGGGATGGGGTGCAGGGGAAGGGGAATTGTCCCCTTTCCCTGCCTCAGCTCTGTCGAAGTGTTTTGCTGTTACTTTGGGCATCGGCACCACTCTCAGTCGCTGGCTGTCAAAGCGTGCCAGTGGAATCTGGGAGAAGTAGATTGTGAACCAGCGCTCGTCGATCGGCAACAGGCCCACGCGCTCACCCCAGAGCACCTCGCTGAGAAAGACATCGTGTTTGTGCCAGCGAATAATGCCCTGGGAACGAACGCTGCGCACCAGCATCGTGCTCGGGTACTCCGGCTCCGGCACCTGCGCCGGATACTCCCGTGGTGAAGGGGTGTAGACGGCGGCCGGAGTTTGCATGCCGAGTGCTTCGTGCGGACGCTCCTGGTTATACTCCTGGCGAAAGCGGTCCAGTGCCCGCTGCTGTGCTCGCCGGTTTTCGGCCGGCGGCGTGGCCGCTTCCTGCTTCAAGGTGCGGTGCATGCGTTCATGCCGTCCGTTCTGCTCCGGGTGTCCCGCCTCGATACGCTCGGGCACGATGCCCAGCTTGATCCACCATACCGCCAGTCGAGACAAGCCCCGCAGAGCGGGTGAGGCAAACGGGGCTCCGTTGTCGGTGCGGATCGCCCGTGGCAATCCATACTCGCGAAAGGCCGCCTCGAAGATGGCGCGCACTCGCGCCGTGTCGGTCTTCTCCACCGCTTGGCAGCGTAGCAAATAGCGGCTGTGGGCATCGGAGATCGTCAGCGGGTCAACCCGCGCGCCGTCCCCGGTGCGGAACCACCCTTTGAAGTCGGCACACCAGACCCGGTTGGGACCGTCGGCATGTGCTAGCGGCTCGCTGTACGGCGCCGTCTTGCGCCGCTTCTTGCGCCCAACTACCAGCCCTTCCCGCTTCAGCAGCTCGCCGATGGTGCTGGCCGCCGGCCATGGGTGGCTCAACTGGTCGCGCTCCAGTACTCGCTTCAGCTTGCGCGGCCCCCAGCGCATGTGCGCCTGCCTCAGCTCCACAATCGCCGCTTCAATCGCCAGCGGCGTTTGATTGGGATGGCGCTGCGGAGCCCGGTTTAGTTCCACCAGTCCGGCTATCCCCAACTCCCGGTAGCGCCGCAGCCACACATAACCCGTCTCGCGTGCGATGCCGAAGCTCGCGCACAGCTCCGTCATCGTCTGCTCATCTCGTTCATACTCAAAGACAAACCGCAGCTTCTCTTCCATCACACTGCTCGTTTTCCATGGCATGCGTGACGTTGTACTCGCCACCGGCCATCTTGTGCAGTGTCAGGAATGTCCCCGGTTCATTCTGTCAGGGATGTTCCCGGTCTGTACCAGCCGGCTCGGTGGGCCTCTCACCCTCAGGAGATTGACGCTCCCCGAACATTGATAACAATTCACCGTCGATTTCGCTGCAGGAAATCTCGGTGGTGCTTACAATAGTAGTCAGGCAATGCAGAACCGTTTCACTGCAAGTTACGTTCTATTCTGGCCTGAAGAGGAGACCAGATTATGCACCTCGGCGTACCGGAGCTTCTGCTCATCTTTGGCATCGCGCTCTTGTTGTTCGGACCGAAGAAACTGGGACAGTTGGGCAAGGGACTGGGCGAAGGGATTCGCAATTTCAAGGACGGCCTGGGTGGCGGCTCCAAGGAGTCCGCGAACGACGTTTCGCAGCCTGAGTCCAAGCCGGCCGCTCCCGCGGCGATTACGGCCCCGACCGGCGAGACAAAGACCATAGTGGAAGAAAAGAAATAAGCAGCCGGAAGCGCTTGTCACTTAGTTAGTCGCCGGCAGGCGTGTGGTCAGCGGCCGGCGTCGTCGGGACGGCTCCATCTCCTTTTTCCCCATCCGCCCATTCGAGCCAGTCTTCCCCGAACAACTCTATTGAAGGGTCATCCTGAGGCCGCGCCTTTCGCGGCCGAAGGATCTGCTTTTGCTTCCAATAAACGGAACAGCATATCCTACGCCGCGCCGCCAAAAGCAGGCGGCTTGCTCAGGATGACGCTTCGCGAAGAATTGCGAGTTCAAAAAGAAAAGGGGCGCTCGATCGAGCGCCCCAACTCGCCTGCCCAGCCGAGGGCGGCTGGGCCTACGCAAGAACTACTCGCGCACCAATTCGCCTTCGAGTTCGGCGGAGGTCAGCGCGCCGTTTTTGAGGTGCTCCAGTCCGTAATCGAAGCCTCTGTCATAGGCTTTGAGGTTGAGTTCGCGGAAGGCGCTCGGGACCGACATTTCGATCGCCTTGCGCAGCGAGTCGCGTTGCAGCAGCCCGCTGATGGCGCCGAAGAAGCCGGTCATCACGATATTAAGCACCATGCGCTTGCCCAGCTCTTCGGCGATGCGGGTAGCCGGAATGCCGTAGATGCGGGTTCCGACAGGGATGTTGGAGACGCGCACCAGGTCCTGCTCGATCAGCATCAGCCCGCCGGGCCGCAGCTCGGGCGAGAACTTCGCGTAAGCTTCCTGCGACATCACCACCAGGATGTGCGGGTTGGTGACGTAGGGGTAGAGCACCGGCTGATCGGAGACGACCAGTTGCGCGCTGCAGGCTCCGCCACGGGCCTCGGGACCGAAGTTCTGGGTCATGGTGGCGTGGCGGCCTTCGACAATCGAGGCGGCCTTGCCGATCACGATCGCCGAGAGGATTACGCCTTGTCCGCCGAAGCCGGCGACGCGGATTTCGGTTAGCTGCATAGCGCCTCCTCCTTCATCTCGACATAGCGGCTGCCCAGCTCTTCCTGCAGATGATGGTTCATCATCTCCTGGTAATCAGGGCGCTCGCGATCGACGAACTTGCCGAGAATGATCTCGCCGCTCTTGCTGAGCGCGACCTCGTTGGTGGGACAGCCGTGCTTGATCTTGCTATGGTCCTTGTAGAACTTCATGGCATCCAGCCCGTCGCCCATCTTGTTACGCCGCTGATACAGCGTCGGGCAGGGAGAAAGTATCTCGATGAACGAAAAGCCCTTCTTGCTGAACATTTCCTTCATCGAAATGGCCAACTGGCGCACGTGGTAGGTGGTCCAGCGGGCCACGTAGCAGGCGCCCGGCGGCTTCCACCAGGTACGGAAGGTTGAAAGCCGGATCGTAAGTGCCGTAAGGGAGCCGTCGAGGTGGTCACATCGTCCGGGGTGGTCGGCGCTGTCTGCCCGCCGGTCATGGCGTAGATCATGTTGTTGACGCAGATGACCTTGAGATCGACGTTGCGGCGGGCGGCGTGGATCAGGTGATTGCCGCCGATGGCGAACAGGTCGCCGTCGCCGCTGTAGACCACCACGTTCAGCTTGGGGTTGGCCATCTTCAGCCCGGTGGCGAAGGGGATGGCGCGCCCGTGCGTGGTGTGGAACGAGTCCAGGTCGACGTAGCCGGCGACGCGGCCGGTGCAGCCGATGCCGGAGACGACGACCAGCTTGCTGCGGTCGACCTTCGATTCCAGCAGGGCGCGGGTGAAGCAGTTCACCGTGGTGCCGATGCCGCAGCCCGGGCACCAGATGTGCGGAATGCGCTCGGAGCGCAGAAACTGCTCGGAAGGATTGGCCGGACAGGGCCAACTGACAGTCGCTCATCGCGCCACCTCCATGATGGCCTTCAGAATGTCCTCCGGACGATGCACGCTGCCGCCGGCATGCGGCACCAGAAACCGTCTTGGCCCGGCCGGCAGCGGCGCGCTCGACTTCGCGCACCATCTGACCCAGGTTGAGTTCGGGCACCACGAAGGCCTTGACCCGCGCGGCCAGCTCGCGAATCGGCTTATCGGGGAAGGGCCAGGCGGTGATCAGGCGGAACTTGCCGACCTTCACGCCCTTCTCGCTGCGCCATGTCGATGGCGCGCTGCGCCACCCGCGCGGTGATGCCGTAGCAGACGACCACGATTTCGGCGCCGGCCATGTCCTGCTGCTCGTACATCCAGATCTTCTCGGCGTTGTCGATGATCTTCGCGCGCAGGCGCTTCACCAGCTTGTCCTGCACCGGCGGGCTCATGTTGGGATAGCCGCGCTCATCGTGCGTCAGCCCGGTGACGTGAATGTTGTAGCCGTCGCCGGCCTTCACCATCTCGGGAATGCCCTCGCTGTCCGGCTTCGAAGGGCTTGTATTCGCCCGGCTTCTTGGCGGTGAAGCGGCGCGGCTCGACCTCGATCTGATCGGCCGGGGGGATCACCACCTTTTCCGTCATGTGGCCGACCACTTCGTCCAGCATGACGAAGACCGGCACGCGGTATTTCTCCGACAGGTTGAAGGCCTTGATGGTCAGGTCGAAGCACTCCTGCGGCGAACTGGGGCAGACGGCGATCACGTCGTAGTCGCCATGCGAACCCCACTTCACCTGCATCATGTCCGCCTGCGCCGGCAGGGTGGGCAATCCGGTGGAAGGCCCGCCGCGCTGCACGTTGATGAATACGCAAGGTGTCTCCGTCATGGCGGCCAGCCCGATGTGCTCCATCATCAGCGAGAAGCCCGGACCCGAGGTCACGGTGAAGGCCTTCAGCGCCGGCCCAGGCCGCGCCTTGAATGGCGATGGAGGCCGCCAGCTCGTCTTCGAGCTGGATGAAGGTTCCGCCGACCAGCGGGCGCACGCGCGGCGAAGCGCTCCACTACTTCGGTGGAAGGCGTAATGGGATAGCCGGCGGCGAAACGGGCGCCGGCGGCCAGCGCGCCTTCGCAGGCGGCATGATCGCCATCCAGAAAATGCGAGCCGGTCAGCACTCCGCGGGGATCAGCGGGCATCGTTGGCCTCCTTGACGTTTCTCGCGCTTGCGCACTGTTCTTCGCGCTCTCCGCGCCTCTCTTTTCCTTGGGGAAGCGGTAGCCATGAATGGCGAAGTCCGGACAGTACATGCCGCACAGGTCGCAGCCGCTGCACTTCTCGGGAGCGACCATGTGCGGCGGATGATACCCCTTGGAGTTGAAAGCGGAGGAGAGCGCCAGAACCTTGGTCGGGCAAAACTCTACGCAGAAACCGCAAGCCTTACATCGCTCGACCACAATCGACACGGAACCACGTGCCATGATGCCTCTCTTCAGGCGCGAAGCGCTCTGCGCACCCGGCAAGCGCACACCGCCGCCTGCTGGGAACCCGAAAGATGCCGCTGAACCGTTCAGGGTTTTCGGACAGAGTGCCAGCGATTGGGAAATTGGATCCAGGATGCACGGAAAAATATGCCTACACCCCGTATATGCATTGTCGGGCGGTGTATTCATACAGGAAGTGATGTTCATCACATCAACCGGTGAGCGGTGAACAGAAAGCCGCAGTTTCCGCAGCTCCCGAGCTCCTGGATGCGCGCTCCGTATGCACGCAACTGAAGTATCGACACGAAGATGCCGATAAAAAGATCGTGCCAGAAATCTGGCGGCGTCCCTGATTCGCCCGCCACAAGCACCAACAGCAAGCGAAATCGGAGTGCAGTCCCTATTTATTCCAGCACTACTCAGGAGTGGGCTTCTATCATGCCGGGACAAATCAAACACATGCTTGATGCAATCATTCAACAGCGCGCGAAGGGAAGCCCAACCGTGGCGCTTACCACCAAAATCAAGCTCGTCCTCAAGGGAATCAATCCCGACCGCTTCAGCGATACGTCGGACGACGACCCCGCAATCATGGCCAAGGTTCGCGCTATTGCAGCCGAACTGAATGATCGAATGTCCGTGCAAACTGCATTCTCAACGAAACAATTACCCGAAGCAGTGGTTGAACTGCGGCAGCAAGGCGGAGCCGGGGAAGCCGCGGATCGTAATCTACTTTGCGTCTACCAAGTACGATCCGGCAATGCTTGGCAAGCAAATGAAAGACGCCTTTCCAGACTCTATCCTGGTTGGCTGCTCGACGGCGGGCGAAATTACCAGCGGCAAGATGCTGAGCGGATCGGTCGTAGCCATGTTCCTCGGGCCAGAGGTCGTCGAGGACGCCGCCGTTGCCGTGATCGAAGACCTGATGCTCCGAAGCTGCCGTAAAAAAGGCCTTCGCGGGCTTTGAGCGCCATTTTGGCTGCCCCTTGACCGACATGGATCTTCACCGGCACGTCGGTATCATCCTGGTGGACGGGCTCAGCGGGGCCGAGGAGCGGCTCATGGAAAAGATCGGCGACCTGACGGATCTGCTGTTTGTAGGCGGCGCCGCCGGTGACGATCTGAAATTCCAGGGTACTCACGTCTTCGCCGACGGCAAAGTGTTCAGCCGTGCCTCCGTCCTGCTCCTGCTGCGGCTGCGCAAGGGATTTGAAGTGCTCAAGACGCAAAGTTTCCGCTCAACCGGCAAGACGCTGGTGGCGACAGCCGTCGATACGCTCTCCCGCAAGGTCATTTCGCTGAATGGCCGGCCCGCTCTGGAGGCTTACGCGGAAGCCGTCGGCCTGCCGCCCGCGCAGGCGCACTCGGTATTCATGAAGCATCCGCTGGGACTGATCGTAGAAGGCGAGCCTTTCGTGCGCAGCCCACGCGCCGTCGAAGGCAGCAGCATCCTGTTCTATTGCCAAATCAGGGAAGGCATGGAGCTGGAACTGCTCGACGCCGGGGACATCGTGAAAGATACCCGGCGGGCAGTCGAGGCCAAGCAAGCCGAACTGGGAGGCCTGGCCGGCGTGATCGACTTCCACTGCATCCTGCGTACTCTGCAGTTGCGCGACGAAAAGCGGTGCGATAGCTACGGCTCAATATTCGCCAACATTCCCGCCGTGGGCTTCAGCACCTATGGAGAGGAGTATCTCGGCCACATCAACCAAACTTCAACCATGCTGCTGTTGCGCTGACGCAACTTAAAACAAACACCCCGCCCGCAGCGAAGCTGCTGTGGCGGGGTTTTCTCTTTGCGTTGGTTCCCGGGCCGCTACTTCTCCCTCGCCACCACGAATTCCGGCACCCAGAGCAGGGCGCGCTTGAACTCGTTGTCGGGAAAGTCGCGGAGAACGTCGACGGCGTTGCGGGCGTACTCGGCTGCCTGGCCGGTGGCATATTCCAGCGAGCCGTAGCGGGTCAGGATTTCCAGCACGTCGGTGTGGCGAATGCCGTTCATGGCCCGCTCGCGCAGGACCTTCTCAATGATCTGCCGTTCTGCCGAGGTGCAGTGATCGAAGGAGTGGATGACCGCCATGGTGGCTTTGCCCTCGCGCAGATCGCTGGCCACCGGCTTGCCCAGCACCTCTTCCGAGGCGGTCAGGTCAAGCACGTCATCGACGATCTGGAAGGCCATGCCCACGTTTCTGCCGTAGGCGCGCAGGGCGCGCAGCTTGCGCTCGTCGGCCTCGCCCAGCACCCCGCCCAGCTCGGTGCAGGTGGAGAACAGGCAGGCCGTCTTGCGGTAGATCAGGTCGAGGTGCTCCTCCATGCTGATGGGCCGCCCGAGCTTCTCCATCTGCAGCAGCTCGCCTTCCACCATCTGCTGGGTGAGCTGGATGAGCAGGTCGAGAACGCGGAAGTTGCGCTCCTGCGACGGCGATCTTGAAGGCCTGCATGTAGAGCCAGTCGCCGGCCAGCACGCACTTGGCGTTTCCCCACTGCGTATTGGCCGAAGGCCGGCCGCGCCGGGTGCGCGCGTCGTCGATGATGTCGTCGTGAACCAGGGTGGCGGTATGGATGATCTCGACCACCGCGCCCAGGCGCACCGCGCCCCGGCCGCGGTAATTCATGAGCTTGGCGGCCATCAGCAGCAGCGCCGGACGCAGCCGCTTGCCGCCGCCTTCGCGCAGGTACTCGCCGATTTCGGTGATGGCGGCGACGCCGGAGACGGTATCGCGGCCGAATTCCTGCTCCATGGCGGCCAAGTCCTCGCGCAGGAGCTCGAAAATTCCTTTAGCGTTCGCGCTGACCGAAGTGTTCAAAGGATTCCTGATAAGTCGGACTGATGCTCAAATCGAGCGGTAATTGGTGAACTGCATGTCGATGCCGAAATCTTTCTGCCGGAGCAGGGCGATGATCTCCTGCAGGATGTCGCGGTCGCGCCCGCTGACCCGGACAAAGTCTCCCTGAATAGATGCCTGCACCTTCTTCTTGGAGTCTTTAATGACCTTCACGATCTCCCGCGCCTTTTCCGTCGGAATCCCCTGCTGGAGGCTGATCTTCTGTCTCACCGTGGAGCCGGCGGCCGGCTCGATCTTGCCGTAGGTAAGGGCTTTGAGGGGAACCCCGCGCTTGACCAGCTTGGCCTGCAGGATGTCATTGACCGCCTTGAGCTTGAAATCATCCTGGGAGGCGAGAAGAACGCCGTCCTTGCCCTCCAACTCTATGTTGGAGCGCGAATCCTTGAGGTCGAAACGCTGGTGGATCTCTTTCAGGGCCTGCTGAATAGCATTGGAAACTTCCTGCAGGTCCACCTTGCTGACAATGTCGAACGAGTTCTCAGAGGCCATCCCAACTAGTGTATGACAAACCTTCAAAGCCGGACAAACCCGGCATTCCCTATTCAGCAGAAGCAGGAAGCGAGGGCTGAGGAAGCCTGAAAAAACGGAAGAAGTTCTGCGTGGCCAGAGCTGCGACTTGAGACGACGCGATACCGCGCAGCTCTGCTATGGCGGCCGCGACTTCCACCACGTAGGCCGGTTCATTGCGCTTGCCGCGATGCGGAACCGGCGCCAGGTAGGGTGAATCTGTTTCGATCAGAAAGCGGTCCGCCGGAACTTCGCCGGCGGTATCGCGTATGTTCTGCGCCTTGGGATAGGTAATGTTGCCGGCAAAGCTGATCATAAAACCCAACTCCAGCGCGGCTTGCGCGTGCTCCGGCTGGCCGGTAAAACAATGCAGAATCCCGCCCAGCCCGGCGGCCGTCCCGGGATCCCCGGCAGCCGTCGCTGTTGCGGTTGCTGGGATTGCGGACCAGTGTTCGTCGAGCAGGCGCAGCAGGTCGTCCCAGGCGTCCTGGCTATTGTCCGAAGGCCGGCAGTGAATGATGATCGGCTTGCCTGCCGCCGACGCCAGTTGCAGTTGCTCGACGAAGACCCGCTGCTGCACCTCGCGTGGCGAGTGCAGGTAGAAGTAGTCGAGCCCGATCTCTCCCCAGGCGATCACCCGCGGATGCCGCGCCAGGCGCGCCATCTTGTCGAATGCCTCCGGGCTGGCCAGTCGTGCCTCGTGCGGATGTAGTCCGATGCTGGCCCAGATCCAGTCATTTTGTTCGGCATAGGGGATGGCACACTCGACGTTCGCCGGACCGTCGCCGTTGCCAATGGCCAGCAACCCGACCAGGCCAGCCTGGCGCGCGCGGGCAAGCATCTCGGCCCGGTCTCGCTCAAACTGCCGGCCTTCGATGTGCGCATGCGAGTCGACGTACATGGAGTCAGTTCTCAGTTCGTTTCACGTTTCACGTTTCGCGTTTCATGAGTAAAGTGAAAACGGGCAACGAGAAACGTGAAACGACGCTTTACCCAAAGTTCCGCGCCAGCTCGATGATGGAGCGCACGGCGATTCCGCTGGGGCCTTTGGCGATCCACGATTTGCTGTCCTCGATCCAGGCGGTGCCGGCGATATCGAGGTGGATCCAGGGCGTCTCCTCCACGAATTCCTTGAGGAACATGGCCGCCGTTACGGCGCCGCCCCAGCGTCCGCCGGTGTTTTTGATGTCGGCGATCTCCGATTTGATCTGCTCCAGGTAATCGGCATCGACCGGCATGCGCCACATCTTCTCGCCCGCGCGCCCGACGGCCTGGACGAAGCGCTCGCAGAAATTTTCGTCGTTGCTGAAGATGCCGGCGTTCACGTATCCCAGGGCGACCACGACGGCGCCGGTGAGCGTGGCCGCGTCAAGCAGGTGAGTGGCGCCGAGCTGGCGCGCGTAGTGCAGGCCGTCGGCCAGAACCAGCCGGCCTTCGGCGTCGGTATTGATGATCTCGATGGACTTGCCGCTCATGGCGATCTGCACGTCGCCGGGTTTTTGCGCCTTGCCGCTGGGCATGTTTTCAGTGGCGCAGACGACGCCGATGACGCGCACCCTGGGCTTGAGCAGGGCGATGGCGCGCATGGCGCCGATCATGGTGGCGCCGCCGGCCATGTCGTACTTCATCTTTTCCATGCCGTCGGCGGGCTTGATGCTGATGCCGCCGGTATCGAAGGTGATCCCCTTGCCGACCAGCCCGAGGACGGGCGAGGGTGGAGCATCTTTCGGTTCGTAACGCATGACGATCAGCCGCGGTTCCTCGTCGGAGCCTTGGGCGACGCTCCAGAAGGCGCCCATCTTGAGCTCCTTGATGCGATCCGGCCCGTAGACTTCGCAGGGCAGGCCGACCTCATCGCACATCTTTTGGGCGCGCTCGGCCAGGATGGTGGGCGTCATGCGGTTGCTGGGCTCATTGACCAGGTCGCGGGTGAAGTTCTGTGACTCGCCGATGATGCGGCCTTCCTCGATTGCCCGTTCGCGCTCCGCATCCTGGCCGGCGGCGACGATTACGAACTCCTGCACGCTTTGGTCTTTGCGGTCGCTGCGATAGTAATCGGGATCGAAGTCGGCGACGTATGCGCTCTCGACGATGGCCCGCACCACATCCGCCGCGGCGGAGTCTGGCGGACTGTCCTGGGGGACAACCAAGGCAAAGTTTTTGATGTTCTTGCCCTTGAGGAAGCGTACGGCGGTGCCGGCCATCTTGCGCAGATCGGCCGACGAGAACTTATCGGCTTTACCGCCGCCAACGAACAGAATGCGCTTGGCCCGTGCTCCCTGCGGCCGGTGTAACAGCACTGTCTCGCCACTCTTACCGGAAATCTCCTTGGCGGCAATCAGCTCGCGCGCCGCTTCGCGGATGGCGTCCTCGGTGGTGAGCGGCTGAGGCTGGGGATTCTGCTTGTCGCCGTGATCGAGAACGCCAACGATCAGGCACTCGGTGTCAAGTTGGGAAGGAGATTGCGTAGAAAGAGCTATCTTCATTGCTTCCTTTCGTTGCGACGTAATGCTAAGCGGCGGGGTTCTGCACCCCGACAAAATGAATTTTTAAAGAAAACTGCCGCTTTCATTAGCCCGCGGTAACCGCGGGCCCGCCCAGTCACTCCAGCAAGCCGAGGGCGGCTAGGCCTGCGCTAAACAGATGCACTGGCACTAGCTTCTGCGGCCGCGCGCCATGGCCTGGCGGGCCTCGCGGTCGGCATCACGGCGGCGTTCGCTCTCGCGCTTGTCCCAGAGTTGTTTGCCTCGGGCCACCGCGACTTCTACTTTGACGCGCCCGTTCTTGAAGTACATGCGCGTCGGGATCAGCGTCAGCCCCTTCTGCTGGGCCTTGGTGTCCAGCTTGAGGATTTCTCTCTTATTTGCCAGCAACTTCCGGCTGCGCAGGGGTTCATGGTTGTAGATATTGCCGGGGGCGTACGGGCCAATATGGGCGTTAATCAGGAACAACTCTCCATCCTTTATCAGCGCGTACGCATCCTTCAGGTTAGCTCTGCCCTCGCGTATCGACTTGACCTCGGTACCTTGCAGCACGATACCGGTCTCAAGGCGCTCTTCGAGGAAGTAATGGTGCGAGGCGGCGCGATTGGTGGTGGCGTCGCGCTGCCCGGCGGCGACCGGGTCACGGTGCACGTTTTTGGGCTTTTCCGGCCGGTTTGGCGGTGCGGAATTGCGAGCCATTGTTGGTCACCAAAGCTGGGTTATGCCCTCGCCGGGCCGCCAGCTACGGCTTCTGTTTCCGACGGGGCGGCAGCGGGAACGCGAACCACCGCGCCGATTTGTATGCTAGCACAGGCAAACAGCTTAGCCCCGAGCGGATGCTATAATGCGCTCGCCTGAGTTTTCGGTCTGCGGGCGTAGTAACCGCAACCCGCAGCGGCCAAGGGAGCGACTGCCGGGTAAACTCGCAGGCAATTCGCGGATGCTCCCTCGAGTCCCCATAAATGCATTCCGGGTGGACCGGGCACCAGAATCATCATGCTAAGGAGTGGAATGACACGCCTGAAGTGCGCAGGAATGCTAGCGCTGCTGGCGATCGTGGCAACCGTTGCTTTCGCGGCAGATTCAGCCAAGTCGCTGTATAAGAAAGGCGAGGATGCCGAGGTTCGGCAGAACTTCGAAGCCGCCTACAATTTCTACAAGCAGGCCTACGACCTGAAGCCGCGCGAAATGGGTTACCGGCTGGCCATGCAGCGGACCAGGTTCCTGGCCGCGGCGGCGCACGTTCACCGCGGACAGCAACTGCGTGAGGAAGGCAACATGGTGGACGCGCTGGCCGAATTCCAGGCGGCCAAGCGCATCGATCCCGCCAGCACGATCGCCGACCAGGAAATACGGCGCACCAACGAAGCCATCGAGCGGCAGAAGCGCTCGCCGGGCCAGCCGCCTCCGGCACCCTCGGCCTTGAGTCCCCAAGCCCAGCAAGCCGGGGGACCGGTGGAGCTGGAGGCTATCTCCAACGTGCCGATCACCCTGAAGCTGAGCGCGGATACCAAGGTGATCTATGAGACGATCGGCAAGCTGGCCGGTATCAACGTGCTGTTCGACCCCGACTACACTTCCCGCAACATCCGCATCGAGCTGAACAACGTCAGCCTCTATGACGCGCTGCGGATTACCGCGCTGGAGTCGAAGACCTTCTGGCGGCCGGTCACGCCCAACACCATCTTCATCGCCGCCGACACCAAGAACAAGCGCAGCGAAATCGAGCAGCAGGTAGTGCGCACCTTCTACCTGGCGAACTGGAGCACGCCCACCGACATCCAGGATGCGACCAACACCCTGCGCACCCTGCTGGAGCTGCCGCGCGTGCAGCAACTGCAGAGTTCGGGAGCCATCGTGGTGCGCGGCACCCCCGACCAGATCGTGCTGGCGGAGAAGATCCTGAACGACATCGATAAGGCTAAGCCCGAGGTCGTGGTCGAAGCCGCCATCATGCAGGTTTCCCGCGACAAGTTGCGGCAGATGGGACTCCAGATGCCGTTCCAGGGGGGAACGACTAATCCCACGATCACTTTTCAGAGCACCAATCCACTGACCACAAGCACCTCTTCGACCAGTACATCAACGACCACGGCCAGCACCACCAGCAACAACGGACTGACTCTGAATGACCTGGCGAACCTGACGGCGCGGAATTTCGCCGTCAGCATCCCCTCAAGCGCCGCGCAATTCCTGTTGAACGACAGCAAGACCAAGGTCATCCAGCAGCCGCAACTGCGCGCGGTCGACGGGCAGAAGTCCACCCTGAAGATCGGCCAGCGCGTGCCCGTGGCGACCGGCTCGTTCCAGCCGGGCATCGGCGGCGTGGGCATCAACCCGCTGGTCAATACCCAGTTCAACTATATCGACGTAGGCGTCAACGTCGACATGACGCCGCACATTCACGCCAACCGCGAAGTCAGTATGAAGATCCTGTTCGAGATTTCGTCGGTGGTGAGTTTTCAGAACATCGGCGGCATCAACCAGCCGGTCATCGGGCAGGACCGCATCGAGCACGAAATCCGCATTCGCGAGGGAGAGGTGAACCTGATCGGCGGGTTCATGGAGAACTCGTTCACCAGCTCCGACAGCGGCCTACCCTGGCTCTCGCAGATTCCGATTTTGAAGTATCTCTTTGGCACAAACCAGACCGAGCGCATTCAGAACGAAATTGTTTTCATACTAACGCCGCATATCGTGCGCCGCCTCGACGTTACCGACTACAACACGCGCGCCGTCAACATCGGGACCGCCAACGCGATCGAGATACGCCGGCTGCCGCCGGTGCCTTCGCCAACGCCCGCCTCCGCGCCACAACCGACTCCAGCCAGACCGGCTCAGCCTGGCGGGGCGGCTGTAGTTCCCCCGCCACAGCCTTCCTCGCTGTCTCCGACGCCGCCTGCCTCCGTCACGGTACCGCAGACCGGCATTCCGGTCCGTCCACCGGCGGAGCAGGCACGCGCTACTGTCCCTCCAGCAGTGCAGCAGTTAGGACCCATGGGCGCTGGACCGGTGATCAGCTTCGATCCAGCCATGCTGAGCCAGAAGGCTGGGAGCACCTTCATCGTCGATCTCAAGCTGACGGGCGCGCAGAACGTGGCATCCGTGCCGGTGCAGGTAATGTTCGATCCCAAGGTCCTGCAGCTGATCAACGTTTCCAACGGCGACCTGTTGAGCAAGGACGGGCAGGCAGTGGCCCTGGTGCACCGCGAAGATACGGTCGCCGGAACCATCCAGATGACTGCTTCGCGCCCGCCCTCGACACCGGGAGTGTCGGGCAACGGCACGGTATTTACCTTGACGTTCCTGGCCAAGAGCCCGGGGCAGTGCACCCTCAGCGTGAACCGCGCGGTGTTGCGTGATCCCACCATGGCGGCGACCAACGCTACCGGTTCGCAGGCCGTGGTCAGCGTGAAGTAAGAGGCTGCCGGCGGGAACCTGAGTTGATAAACCGCTACAATAGCGTGGTGCGAGTATTTACAAAAGCCGAAGGGAGTTCTCCCAGCCCGCGTGCCGTCCCAGGCACCAGCCATGGCCCAGGCAGCCGCTGCCGTCACCCGCTGCAGCGAGTCTCGCGGGCTGCCCGCGGCGTTACCCTGATCGAGTTGATCGTTGCCATCGCCCTGATCGGGATTCTGACCGGGGCGGCCATTCCCGTCGTGCGCACGGCCATCAAGCGCGAACGGGAACGCGAACTGCGCACCCGCCTGTGGGAGATTCGCGACGCCATCGACCGCTACAAGGACGCTGCCGACCGGGGGGCCTTCCAAATCAAGCTGGGCAGCGAGGGCTATCCACCCGATTTGGAGTCCCTGGCCAAGGGCATCGATGTCCAGGGAAAGAAGATCCGGTTCCTGCGCAAGATCCCAATCGATCCCATGACCAAGAGCACGGACTGGGGACTGCGCTCGATGCAGGACAGTCCCGATTCCACCTCCTTCGGCGGGCAAAATGTCTTCGACGTTTACACCAAGTCAACCGATACCGCGCTGGACGGTTCTAAGTACCAGGATTGGTGATGATGGCCACGGGCATGGAAAAACCGTTGCAAGTTAAGCCGGACGCGCTGCCGCGGCTTCACCCTGATCGAGATCATGGTCGTCATCCTGATCATGATCATCCTGATGGGCATCGCCGTGCCGCTCTATCAGCAGTCGATTATCCGGGCGCGCGAAGCCGTGTTGCGCGAAGACCTGTATACGCTGCGCAACTCCATCGACCAGTACACGCTGGACAAGCAGCGGGCGCCGCAGACCCTGCAGGACCTGGTGCAGGCCGGCTACATCAAGCTGCTCCCCAGAGATCCCTTCACCGGCTCGAACGATACCTGGACGACCGAGATGGAAGACTCGATGCGCAGCCTCGACCAGAACCAGCCCGGCATCGCCGACGTGCACAGCGGCTCGGACAAAACGGGCTCCGACGGAACCGCTTACAACACCTGGTAGTTCAGTTCCTGGTTCCCAGTTCCCTGTTCCCAGTTCTAAATTTCGACACTGACTACCCCTCCCCCCGGTTTTTCGCATATATGACAAAAATCGAGGTTTAGCGACCCCGACTCCGCGTAAATATAACAAAACCCAGGAATTACGGGCAAAAATTTGATTTCAAAGAACTTACAGCGCTTCCGAAACAGATGCACCTTGAGCGGATTCAAAGTGGGAGTACCCTTCGCTATCACCGCCGGGCTGATCGCCCGACTACTGCACGGGGTATACCTTCCGCGAATCCGGTCTTGCTTTCTCGAAGGGTCTGCTTCTACTCGGCGACAGCAGATCCTTCGGCTCCGCCTCAGGATGGCCCCTGTGGCAGATCAACTGTCTCCTATATCCAGAATGACAGATTCGGCCGGGAAATGTGATGTAGATGTGGGGGCGTGCCATCTCCGGGGAAGTGGACGATAAATATCGAAGGCCGAAACATGCCCGACCTCCACGAAAAGAAGGCTGCTATATGGTGCTCCGGCAAGCGCCGTATGATATGCCAAGTCAGTGGCGGTCGGGTCTAGGCTGAATCGCTGGCTGTTTTTCAATCCGAAATCAATAATCTGAAACTACATGGATTTGCAGAGTGGAATCAATAAGTTAGGTTGCGCAGGGGCTTGACAAGAAAACCCGCTTTGGGCGCTGCCCGCCGAAGGTGGGGCGCCTCGAAGGACTGAGAAGGAACTGGGAACTGAGAACTGCCCTTGTCAGTCGTACCGCTCGTAGACGATCTGCTTGCGGTCCCATCCGCAGTCGTTCTGCAGCAGGTCGCGAACAGCCGTAACCATGTCGTTAAGCCCGCAGATATAGGCCTGCATATCCTGGCGGTTGCCCACGATCTCCCGCACTCGCTCCTGCACGTAACCGCGCCGGCCAGTCCACTCTTGCTGAGCGCGGCTGAGGGTGACGACATAATGGAAGTTGGGGTGCGCGGCGGCCAGGCGCTGGAATTCCTCGGCGTAGTAGACGTCCTTTTCGTAGCGGGTGCCATAGACCAGCCAGAAACAATGGCCGGCGTTGCGCGCCGGATCGGCAAAGAGCCACTGGGCCATGGCGCGGAAGGGAGCGATGCCGGTTCCGGTAGCAATGAACAGGGCGTCCTGGCGGTGCTCGCGCAGCACGAACAGCCCGTGCGGCCCGTGGCAGTCGACCACCGCGCCTACTTCCAGGTCGCAAAGATGGTTCGACATGAAGCCGTCCTCAACCCGGTTGAGGCAGACGTCGAAGCAGTTGGCCCGCGGCGCCGAAGCCACCGAGTAGGCGCGGGTGATCAGCTTGCCATCGGCCCGCGGCGCGCGAATGGAAACGAACTGCCCGGGCTTAAAGTCGAACTGTTCCATCCCGGGAATCTCGAATTCCAGGTGCTTGGTCTGGTCGGAAAGCTCTACAACCTTCGTCAGCCGGGCTGGATGAATCGGGTGGGTTGGCATCTATTTATTTTAGATTTACGATTTTTGATTTCAGATTGAACAGCCCCAGGGCACTCCTATATTGAGTGTATCTTGTTTTTGGCTTGTCATGCTGGAGCGAAGCGAGGCGTCCCGGGAAGACTTACAGGCAAGACGAAGCCGAAGATTTTCTACAGAAAAGTCCAGACGGCGCTGGTCCGGGATAGTCGCAGGGATGCTTCGCGTCTCTTTCAGAGCCGCTCAGCATGACATCGAAGTGCCGTGTCTTGCGGCGAATACATTTATCAAGAACTGCTCTAGATGTTGGTAGCGGAGCGAAGGATATACAAACCAAAAGCAGATCCTTCGGTCGCGCAAATGCAGCGCGACCTCAGGATGCCACTTCAAGAAGAGCATCCGGCAGACGCGACTTCGAAGATCGCTGCGGGTTCAATCTGAAATCAAAAATCTTAAATTCTTAAATTCAGAACTTCGTTACCTCGGTGAAGTTGAAGTCCTTCACCTGCATGGCGGGCACGACCATGTCGAAGGATTCTTCCCCGCTGGCGCGCACGGGAGCGCTCATGGCGGTCACGTTCGAGAGCATGTGCAGCAGGCTCTCGTTGAAGCGGAAGTTCAGGATGCCGTGCCGCAGCTTGCCCTCTTCCACCAGAAAGGTGCCGTCGCGGGTCATGCCGGTCAGGATCTTCTCGTAGGGGTCCACCTCGCGGATGTACCACAGGCGGGTGACATAGACGCCGCGCTCGGTCTCGGCGATCATCTGCGCGAGCGTCTTGGTTTCCCCCGGCATTTCGAAGACGATGTTCAGCGGCGCTTCGCCCATTTCGTTCGGCAGCGGGAAGCCGTGGCCGGTCGCATGGACGGAGCCAAGCTGGGCCGCGAATTCCGGCTTGGAAGCGATCTGGCGCGCCGTGGAGCGGGCGTAGACCAGGCTCCTGGCCACGCCGTTCTTCACCAGCTCAATACGCTCGCGGCGAGCACCTTCGCCATCGAATGCCGGTCCGGATTGCAGCGGGTGGCAGACATCGTCGTGGATCGTGATGTTCTCGCCGAAAATTTTCTGCCCGATGCGGTTGTTGAGGAACGAGCGCTGGTCCAGCAAGGCGGTGCCGCCGAAATCCCAGAACATGAAGCCGACCAAGTCGAGCACCGCCGCAGGTTCGAGAATGACGGTGTACTTGCCGGCCGCCAGTTCCTTGGGGTCGGCCGAGCGCTTGGCCTTTTCCGCCGCGCGCTCGGCAAGCGAAGCGGCGTCGATCTGACGCACGTCGGGGGAATTGCTCTTCTGCCAGCCGGAAGAGTTGGCGGCCAGCATGGTGATGGAAGCTTCGGCGGAGGTTTGCGCGTAGTAACGCTCCAGCCCGGTCGAGTTCACGATGGCCTCCATCTGCTCGGAGACGGCGAAGATTCCGGCGGCAGTCAGGCCTTCACGCTTGGCTACCTTCACCATGCCGGAGACGGCTTCCGCCCGCTGACGGGCGTCGATGGCGGCGGTCTGCTCGAACAGCCGGCTGGGCGCGGCGGTGCTTCCCGCTTCCTTGGCAGAGGGCACAGGCAGCAACTCGGGATCGGGCTGCTGCACTTTGGCCAGCGCCTCGGCCTGCTGCACCACACGCCGCAGACTTTCGTCGTCGAAGCGGTTGGTGCTGGCACGCGCCGTTCGCCCGCCGAAGACGACGCGGAGCGAGGCCTCGGCGTTCTCTTCGGCCACGTTCTGGGTGATGACGTTGTTGGCGAAGCGCGTCAGGGCGCTGCGCCCGCCGTGGACGATCAACTCCAGCTCGTCGGCCGTGGAAAGCTTGCGAATGCGCTCGAAGATTGAGCGGGCTTTATCTTGCGTCAGCATTGTTTCACTCAGTGAGACAGAAGGTTTCAAGGTTTCAAGGTTTCAAGGTTGCAAAGACCTGTTAGACACCCTGAAACTTTGAAACCTTGAAACTCTGAAACTTAGTATTCACTGTCCTCTATAGGCCGAGCCCACCTGCACGTCGCGGAAGCGCGCCGGCGAAGCGCCGTGTCCGGTTCCCATGGTCTGCATGGGCTGGCCCTTGCCGCAGTTGGGCGTGCCCCACAGGGTCCACTGGTCGCGCGAGCAGAGCGCTTCCAGCGAGTTCCAGAAATCGGTGGTGATACCCGAGTACGACGGGTTCTTGATCATGCGCCCGAGCTTGCCGCCCTTGATCTCCCATCCGATCTCGCAGCCGAACTGGAAGTTGTAACGCTTGTCGTCGATCGACCAGGAGCGGTTCGTCTGCATGAAGATGCCGTTGTCGGTCTGGGAGATCAACTGCTCGAGAGTCAGCGGCCGCTCGGCAGGAAGCAGGCTGATGTTGGTCATGCGCACGATGGGCACGCGGTTCCAGTGCTCGGCCCGCATGTTGCCGCCGCTGCGGGCGCGGCCGATCACCGCCGCCGTATCGCGTCCGGAGAGATAGCCGGTGAACTGGCCCTTCTGGATGATGGGCACGCACTGTGCCGCGACGCCTTCGTCATCGTAGGCGAAGGTTCCCAGGCCCGGGCCGTGGGCTTCGGTAGCATCGGCTACTACGTTGACCAGTTCGCTGCCGTAACGCAGCCGGTTCAGCTTGTCGAGGGTGAGGAACGAGGTACCGGCGAAGTTGGCCTCCATGCCAAGCACCCGGTCGAGCTCAATGGGGTGGCCGACGGATTCGTGGATCTGCAGGCCGAGCTGGGAGGAGTCCAGCACCACAGCCATGCGTCCCTGCGGGCAGCGGTCCGCCTTGTGCAGCGCCACGCATTCTTCGGCGATGCGGCGCGCGTTTTCCAGCAGCTTCAGCTCGTCGATCAACTCATAGCCTTTGTTCTGCCACTGCCCGCCGAAGGAATTGGGATAAGAGCGCTTCTGGATCTCGGAGCCGGCAAACGAGTAAGCAGCATAGCCCGCGCCGGTAGTGACGCGCGTCTGATGGATGTCGGCGCCTTCGCTGTTGTAGAACCACTGCTCGTGACGGCGGAAGTTGAGGTTGGTCTCGGCCAGGGTTACGCCTTCGACGGCGCGCAGGGCGGTGTCGATCGACATCAGCAGCGCCAGATTGTCGTCGATCGAGGTGCTGAAGGGATCGATGCGGCAGGGTGAACTCCAGTCGGCCTTCGCCGCCGGCTCGGGAACGAGCTCGACCGGGCGCTCCTTGACCAGGGCCGAAGCCTTGGCGATGGCTACCGCTTCGGCGGCACAGCGCTCGACGGATTCCCGCGTCAGATTCTCCGTGGCGGCGAATCCCCAGGCGCCGTCGGCAATTACGCGAATGCCGGCACCCAGAGACTCGAAGCTGGAGGCGATGCCGATCTTTCCGTTCTTGGTCGCCAGCGCCCGGTCGCGCTCATGGACGACGCGCGCCTCGGCATAGGTGGCGCCACGCACCTTGGCCGTACCCAGGGCCCACTCGGCAATGTTCTTCATGCGCACCTCAACAGGAAATCATAACAAGTTTCCGGTTCCCTGTTCTCTGTTCCCAGTTATTCGTTGCGCGCTTGCGGCTGACAGTTGTTTGTCCCGCCGGCAGGACGCTGAAGATGCACCGGAGTTGCCGAGTATTTCGCTTGATTTCGGGGTTCTGAGTTGGTAAGTGTAGCTGCGGATAAACAACAGGTCTGTTTGCACAGCGGCGGAAGCTTTCGTGATGAAGCTCTGGGTTTTCCACGCCATAAAGGCGCGGGCTTCCATGGTCGTATTGATACCGCTCAGGAGAGGAACGATGAAACCCTTACGGCTGTTGGTGGTGCTTTCGCTACTTCTGCTTATCGTCTCGACGCTTGCCTTGGCCGAAAAAGAGCGCGCGTGGGAGAACGCCAAAGTGATTTCCCAGGATCTGCGCACGCATACCGGGGCGGCCTACGGAGGCCCATTCGGGCCGGGCCCGATGGTCGTGCCGGTGGCTTACACGACCAACATCGTCGTCGTGGAGACGACGGATTACCGCTACACATGGAGCGAGCATAGCAAGAAGAAAGTCGTGGTTCCGGTCCGCGGCATGATCAGGTTCTACCGCGCCGGCGATTACTTCGTGGTGCTGGATACCAACGGCAAGAAGCATAAGTTCGCGCTGTTGAAAACCGTTGCACTGCATTGATAGGCGAGAATAGGACGGGCGCTCTCGCGAGAGCCCCCTTTTTCGTGGAATCTCCCGCAAAAGCAGTCCCTCAGGGCCTAAGAGGCTGCGGAAAAACAGATTTCGGATCGGATGGGACTACAAGATCTTGTTAATTGATCTTATGGTACCCACATCCATAGCGCCTCGCTTGTTGCTTCGGCGCGTTTTTCCGCAGCCTGCTAAAGGCCAGTCATAGGCATCGAATCGGCGCGGCTGAAGCCACGCCCTTTCAAAAGGGGCGCTCGCGAGAGCGCCCCAAGTGAGAACTAACCACTGAGAACCGGGGACTGTCTTTAAGTTCCTTCCGCCCAGCCAGCCAGATACTCTTCCTGTTCCGGCGTGAGGCGGTCGATCTTGATGCCCAGCGAGTCCAGCTTGAGCTTGGCCACGCGCTTATCGAGCTCGTCGGGAACCTTGTAGACCTTCTTCTCCAGGCTGGCGTGGTTCTTGACGATGTAGTCGACCGAGAAGCGCCTGGTCGGCGAAGCTCATATCCATCACCGCCGCCGGATGGCCCTCGGCGGCGGCCAGGTTGATGAGACGGCCTTCGCCCAGCAGGTTGATCTTGCGGCCGTCGCGCAGCGAATACTCTTCGACGAAGTTGCGCGTCGTGCGCTTGCCGCTGGAGAGCTTCTCCAGCGCCGGGATATCGATCTCGACGTTGAAGTGGCCCGAGTTGGAGATGATGGCGCCGTCCTTCATCACCTGGAAATGCTCCTTGCGCAGCACGCTCTTGTTTCCGGTGACGGTGCAGAAGACGTCGCCGAGACTGGGCGGCGGCCTCCATGGCCATGACGCGGTAGCCGTCCATGACCGCTTCCAGCGCCTTGGTGGGATCGACCTCGGTGACGATGACTTCGGCGCCCAGGCCGCGGGCGCGGCTGGCCAGTCCGCGGCCGCACCAGCCGTAGCCGGCCACCACGAACTTGGAGCCCGCCAGCAGGAAATTGGTGGCGCGCACGATGCCGTCGATGGTGGACTGGCCGGTGCCATAGCGGTTGTCGAACAGGTGCTTGGTATCGGCGTCGTTGACGGCGATGATGGGATAAGCGCAGCACGCCCTCTTTAGCCATGGCGCGCAGGCGGATGACGCCGGTCGTGGTCTCCTCGGTGCCGCCGATAATTCCGGGAAGCACGTCCTTGCGCTTGGTCAGGGCGGTGGTGACCAGGTCGGCGCCGTCGTCCATGGTGATCTGCGGCTTGTGGTCGAGGGCCGCCATGATGTGCTTGTAGTAGGTCTCGTTGTCCTCGCCCTTGATGGCAAAAACCGGGATGCCGCACTCGCGCACCAGCGCAGCGGCAACGTCATCCTGAGTGGAGAGCGGGTTGGAGGCGCACAAGACCACCTCGGCGCCGCCGTCGCGCAGGGTGATCGCCAGGTTGGCGGTCTCGGCCGTCACATGCAAGCAGGCGGAGATGCGTACGCCCTTCAGGGGTTGATTCTTAATGAATTCCTTGCGAATGATCTGCAAAACCTGCATGGACTGGTTGGCCCAGTCGATGCGTTTGCGTCCGGCGTCAGCCAATTCCAGGTTCTTGACGTCGAACGAAACTTGCGCTGCAGTTGACATATTCCTCTCCCAAGAACCGTCATACCCGGACACGAACCCGTCTGGCTTGCATTTTCACGGCGTGTCCGGAAGGTGCCTCACCGGCGGTGCACAGCTCAGGTGAGGGGTTTATGCTCCAGGATAACCCATTGGTCCGCTATGCGGCGCAACCCTGGGAACCGTCTTCCGCGCGAAGTGCGCGGAAGATCGCCCTAGAGCTACGATTTCAATGCTTCAGCGTGCGGAGACCCGGCTGCTTGCCGCAGGGCAGCAGCTTTGTCGGTAGCCTCCCAAGTGAAGTCCTTGTCATCACGGCCGAAGTGCCCATAGGCGGCGGTTTTGCGGTAGATCGGACGCCGCAGATTGAGGTGCTCGATGATGCCCTTCGGAGTCAGCGGGAAGTGCTTGCGAATCAGGTCCTGCAGTTGCTCGCGTCCCGATTTTGCCGGTGCCGAAGGTATCGACCAGCACGCTGACCGGCTCGGCTACGCCAATGGCATAGGCGAGCTGTACTTCGCAGCGGTCGGCCAAGCCGGCGGCCACGATGTTCTTGGCGATATAGCGCGCCATGTAGGCAGCGGAACGGTCTACCTTGGTCGGGTCTTTGCCGCTGAAGGCGCCGCCGCCGTGGCGGCCCATGCCGCCGTAGGTGTCGACGATGATCTTGCGGCCGGTCAAACCGGTGTCGCCCATTGGGCCGCCGATCACGAACCGCCCGGTCGGGTTGATATGGTACTTGGTGTCGGCATCCAGCAGGTTGGCCGGAATGGTGGCCTGGATGACGTGCTTCAGGATGTCGGCCCGCAACTCCTCATTACCGACTGTTTCGGCGTGCTGAGTGGAAACCACCACCGCATCGACCCGGACCGGCTTGCCGGCTTCGTCGTACTCGACCGTGACCTGGGACTTGCCGTCGGGGCGCAGATAGGCGAGCAAGCCGCTGCGGCGCACCTGCGAGAGACGCAGGCAAAGCTTATGGGCGAGGGAGATAGGGGTCGGCATGAACTCGGGCGTCTCGTTGGTGGCGTAGCCGAACATCATTCCCTGGTCGCCGGCGCCGCCTGTGTCGACGCCCATGGCGATATCGCCTGATTGCTTGTTGATGGTTGAGATCACCGCGCAGGTATTGGAATCAAAGCCGTACAGGGCGTTGTCGTAGCCGATCGAGCTGACTACGCCGCGCACCAGCGTCTGGAAATCGACGTAAGCCTTGGTGGTGATTTCGCCGGCGATGACCACCAGCCCGGTGGCGGTCAGGGTCTCGCAGGCGACCCGGCTATAGGGATCCTGCTCGATACAGGCGTCGAGAATGGCGTCGGAGATCTGATCGGCAATCTTATCCGGATGGCCCTCGGTAACCGACTCGGAAGTAAACAACAAACGATTACGGGACAATGCTGTCCTCCTGCTTAAACTTACTCGGGCGGGGAAAAAACCACTGCCGAAATGGCTGGGGCTGGACCGAGTAGCACATCGTTAGTTTAACGGTACCAGCGACTCAGATGCAATGAAAGGAATCGGGGTAAGCGACTCCAGTTTAAATTCCAACTAAGAAAAAATGGTGCCCCAAGCCAGCCGGCGACAGAACTGGACGAAGGGCACCGTCGAAGGGAACAGCTTCGATAAGAGAAGCCCAATTAAGCAGTTAGCTCCTCGTGCACAGGTTCGACAACAGGCTCACCCTCCTGCACGGTGCCGCGTTTGTCATAGGAGTGTCCGGTTACCAATCCGAGCACGAACCAGCCCAGAACCAGTGCTCCCAGAGCAAACAGCGAGTCCCCAGGCACTCGCATCCAGCGCAGGGTGTTCATGGTGCCGGTCTGCAGAAATTCCGCCGAACGCGCATACCAGGTGCCGTACTGCACCGAGGCCCAAGCTTGCATGAGCCCGATGGGCAGCAGGCTGATGAGCACCATCAGCATCAGTCCGCCGTTGATCAGCCAGAAGGCGACGGCCAGCGGGCGATCCTTCCAGGCCAGCCCGGGACGCAGGGCGCGCAGGCAGAAGAGCATTAACCCCAGCCCGAGCATGCCGTAGACGCCGAACAGCGCCGTGTGCGCGTGCACCGGAGTGGTGTTCAGGCCCTGCATGTAATAGAGGGCGATCGGCGGGTTGATGAAGAAGCCGAACAGGCCGGCGCCGACGAAGTTCCAGAAGGCCACGGCCACGAAGAAATAGATCGGCCATTTGTAAGCGGAGATCCAGGGCGCATTGGGCGTGCCTCGCGCCAGCCGGATGTTGTGCCAGGCTTCAAAGCCGATGAGCACCAGCGGCACTACTTCCAGCGCGCTGAATACCGCTCCCAGGGCCAGCACCGCCGTCGGCATGCCGGCGAAGTACAGGTGATGGAAGGTGCCGATGATTCCACCGGAGAGGAAGATCACGGTGGAGAACAGCACGGCGCGCGTGGCTGAGCGCACCGCCAGCAGCCGCAAGCGCGTGAACAGGAAGGCGATTACGACCGTGGCGAAGACCTCGAAGAAGCCTTCCACCCAGAGGTGAACCACCCACCAGCGCCAGTATTCGGCGGTAAGCAGATGGGAACGCTGACCGTACATGAGTCCGGCGGCGTAGAAGAGGGGAATGGCGATGCTGGAGATGAGAAACAGCATCAGCAGCCCGCGATTTTCGTCGCGCCGCGCCAGCGCCGGCTTGAGCGGCGCGATACATGAGCCAGAGCCAGAAGACGAGCCCGCCGAGCAGCAGGATCTGCCAGACGCGGCCCAGGTCAACATACTCGTAGCCCTGCGATCCGAACCAGAACCAGAGGTTGCCGAGCTTCTGCTCAATGCCCAGCCATTCTCCCGCGAGCGAGCCGAAGACGACGAAGACCAGCGCCGCAAACAACACGTTCA
This sequence comes from uncultured Acidobacteriota bacterium, assembly GCA_963791145.1. Taxonomy (GTDB): domain Bacteria; phylum Acidobacteriota; class Terriglobia; order Terriglobales; family Acidobacteriaceae; genus CAWBRT01. The sequence continues at coordinate 92,644 of CAWBRT010000017.1, forward strand.
CCCCGAGCCGCTGCCCTTTTGGTTCCACGCCGCTCACCGCGGGAGCAATGTAAAGGCCGGTGGCAAGCCAGGAGGTGGCGATCCAGAAGATTCCAATCTGCAGATGCCAGGTGCGGGTGATGGAATAGGGCAGCCACTTGGCCAGCGGGATACCGTAGAAGGCGTTGCCTTCTACCCCATAGTGCGCGGTGATGGCGCCCAGAGCTACTTGCAAGACCCAGAGAATGGCGACGACGAAGAAGTATTTGACTGTGGCCTTCTGCGATGGCGTGGGCTTCAATCCCAGCAGGGGATCGGTGCGCGGCATTTCGCCCGGGCGGTCTTTCTCAGGCTCGCTCTGGGAGCCGAAGTACCAGACCATTCCGCCCACCCCGGCCAGCAGCAGCACGAAGCTGATGACGCTCCAGACCACCGTGGCGCCGGTAGGTTGATTGCCGACCAGCGACTCATGAGGCCAGTTCTGGGTGTAGCTGACGTTGCTGTCAGGACGGTCCGTACTGGCAGCCCAGGCCGTCCACCAGAAGAAGGCCGCCATCTTCTGCTGCTTCACGGGATCGCGGAGAGCACCGGCGGGAATGGCGTATTCGTTGCGCCCATTGCCGAAGACATCGGCGTAATAAGCGGCAAGATGGTGGAAGGCGGCAGCACGCACCGGCGGAATCTGAATGGTCCCCGTGGCCGGATCGTAGGTATTTCGCCGCATCTGCTCCTGCGAGGCGCGCCTGGAGAGCCGCTTGTTGTTCCAGCGAAAGAGACGCGAAGCCTTTGCCGCCGGCGGCCTTCGCCCAGGTATCCAGAATGTAAAGCGACTCGCGATGCAGATAGTCGGCGCTCCAGTCGGGCGCGACGTAGGCGCCGTGACCCCAGACGGTGCCGACCTCCTGGCCGCCGATGGACTGCCAGACATTTTGCCCGTCTTGAATATAGGAGCCGGTGAACAGCGTAGCGCCGTCGGTGGTGACGACCTGCCGCGGAATCGGGGGCGCATTCTTAATTCCCTTGTAGCCAACCCCGCCCAAGACGGCGAAGGATGCGATCAGGACAATTCCAAGTGCGATCCAGAGCTTCTTGAATTCCATACCTTCTCCTTCAGAATTCAGGTGCGCCATCAGCGCTGCGCGTTTGCCCTGCTCGGGCAGGCTGCTTTGCTTCGCTGCCAGAGCCGCAGATGACTAGTTACGCTGCCAGGCCCTCCGCCCGCATCGCCCGCGGAAACAGGATGTTGTTTTCCAGGTGAATATGCTGGTGAAGATCGGCCTCGAACTCTTCCAGCAGCCGATACAGCCTTTGATAACTGGTGCACGCGTCTTGGGGAACGCGATACCCGGCGGTCATCTGGCGCATCCCGCGCAACACCTCGCCGGCGCTGTCATGCTCATAGCGCATCATGCGGATCGGGTTCTCGACCGAACCGAAGCAGGAGGACGCCGCCGGCTGTCCCTTGGCCGAGCTGCCTTCGCAGCTGACGATGTAGGGGAAGAGTATCCGCTCTTCCTTCATCAGATGCGCCGTTAGTTCCTGAGCGAGGGCGGCAAAGCTTTCGCGAATCGTGGCCAGCTCGGGATGATTGGGGCCATGCTTTTCCACAACCTTGTCCAGCAACGCCGTGATGGATGGAATCTGCGTGCGCACGTAGACGTGGTGTATGTCGCTGATGTGGGTGATCAGTTCGGTGAGAGACCGGCCGTTCCAGTCGGTAGCCGATGCTCTCGGTGCGGACCCGGCGGGTTTGAGCGACTCCAGAGCGGCAGTTACCTTCTCTACGGGAACGCCGGCAGCGGCACAGGCATCGGCGAGCCGCTTGTCGCCCCCGCAGCAGTAGTCAACGCCGAGTTTTTCGAAAACCTCGACGGAAGCCGGGACTTCCAGGGTGAACTGGCGAACGGTGCGAGTGGTGTCAATAGCCATTGTGAATGCTCCATCGGTTGCCGCAGGGTGCGTTGCGGCCTGAATGCCCGAGGGCGCCGCGTTCACGCCCGCCGGGAGGATGAGGAAGATTGGGTTGCCACCTGACGAGGCTGCGTAAAAACAGCTTTCGGATCGCATGGGACTATAAGATCTTGTTAACTGACCTTGTGGTGCCCACATTCCATAGCGCCTCGCTTGTTGCTTCGGCGCGTTTTTCCGCAGCCCGTTAGCGGCCGCCCGCAATTACACGCAAATGTACTTTAGGAGTTGAGATGCTGCGGCACGATGACTAAAGTCACGGCCAAGAGAAAATCCCCACGGCTAAAAATATATCGCAAAACGAGACAGAATTTTGCCTTTGTGGGGAGCATGGAACCCTAAGCTGCGGGCATAGAGCTTCCGGCAGGGCGGTCGTGCATAATCATAGGGATGCCAGCAGAGCACAATGGGGGGACGGGCGCCTTATTCCTGCGTTGGGCGCGAGACTCGGTACGCTCGCGCGGCCTCGCGAAGTCGCTGCTCTACCTCGGCAAGCAGGCTTGGGAGGTGCTATGCGACAGCACGCCGGAGCGGCGTCGCGCCCGCTTCGGCGACATTGACTACGATTGCGACTACGGCGTGGATACAACCTGGGCGCGGCTGAACTGGCGCATCCGCCTGCGCGAGGTCTTCACCGAGCGTCTCTATCAGCCCACCGCCCCAGAAGAGTTCCGGGAGATCATGCAGCAATTGCCGGAGGTCGATTTTGCCCAGTTCACCTTCGTGGATCTAGGGTCAGGAAAAGGCAGAGTGTTGCTGATGGCGGCAGAATACCTGTTCCGCCGCATCATCGGCATCGAGATACAGGCGGAATTGCATGTGATCGCGGAGGAAAATCTTCAGAAGTTGCGCGAGCGCACGCCGGAGGTCGAGGTCGAGGCGCTTTGCCTGGACGCGCGCGAATTCGATTTCCCGCTCGAGCCGCTGGTGGTCTACCTGTTCAACCCGTTTCCGGATTACGTGCTGGCTACGGTCGCGGAAAACCTTCGCCGGTCAGCCATTTGCTGCCCGCGCCCGATCTACCTCATCTACAACGCGCCGTTCGAAGAGCACGTCTTGCGGCAGGCCGGATTCCTGCACAGGCTGGTCCAGACGCATCAGTATGCGATCTATTGCGTGCAGTGAGGCGGTGACTGGTCGGGTGGCCCAGAGTTGGCGCGCAGTTCCAACTCTGGGGATTTTCTGAACTAAACATTGTCTTCTACCCCATCCCGCTAGGCGGGACCAACCGCGGGCAAATGTGGGCCACCTGCCTCCGCCCCCACATTAGCTTCGCCTACGGCTCCGCAAATGTGGGCCACCTGGGCAAGTGCGGGCCACGCGGGAACAGCAAGGCACGGTTATCGCACCACGATGTTGACCAGCTTGCCCGGCACGACGATTACCTTGACCATCTGCTTGCCGGCAATGGCCGCTGCGACCTTCTCGTCGGCCAATGCAGCCTTGCGGATTACGTCCTCAGCGGCATCGGCTGCGACCACGATGTGACCACGAAGTTTGCCGTTGATCTGCACGGCCATTTCGACTTCATCTTCCTTGGCCAGAGCAGGATCATATTTCGGCCACTGGTACCGCAGCAATGTCGATGGATCTTCTCCCAGCGTCTCCCACAATTCATGGGCCAGATAGGGAGCGAAGGGAGCGAGCATGAGCAGCAGGTTGCGCAGCGCGTCGGCCAGCAGCCACGGCGGCACAGCGCCTGCCTCGATCTCGGCCTGCATGCCGTAGAGCTGGTTCATCAACTCCATGATGGCGGCGATGGAGGTATTGAAGTGCCAGCGCGCCTGGAAGTCGTCGCTGACGCGCTTGACGGTCTGGTGGAGCTTGCGCTGCAGAGCGCGCGCCGACGGGGTGAGCTCGGATTTGGCAGGCGGCTTCCCTGCTCCGCGGACAACGGAGGCATGGCGGTTTACGAAGCGATAGGTGCGGCTCAGGAAACGGCTTACGCCCTCGACGCCCGCATCCTGCCAGTCGAGGTCGCGGTCGGGAGGCGCGGCGAAGAGCGTGTACAAGCGGGTGGCGTCGGCGCCGTAGCGCGCCACCATGTCATCGGGCGAAACGACATTGCCCAGCGACTTGGACATCTTGGCGCCATCCTTGATGACCATGCCCTGGGTAAACAGGCGCGTGCACGGCTCGTTGTTGCGGATCAGTCCCAGGTCGCGCATGAACATCGTCCAGAAACGCGAGTAGATCAGGTGCAGAATGGCGTGCTCGACGCCGCCGATGTACTGGTCGATCTGGAACCAGTAGTTGACCACTGCGGAATCAAACGGCGCACTGGCGATAGGGCTGGTGTAGCGGTAGAAGTACCAGCTGGAATCGACGAAGGTGTCCATGGTGTCGGTTTCGCGCCGCGCCGGGCCGCCGCACTTGGGGCAAGTGGCGTTGACGAACTCGGGCACGCGCTGCAGCGGCGAACCGCCGGCCAGGGTGATTTCGATTTTGTCAGGCAGCAGCACCGGCAGCTGATCTTCCGGCACCGGCACCATGCCGCACTGCTTGCAGTAAACGACCGGAATGGGTGTTCCCCAGTAACGCTGGCGGGAGATTCCCCAATCCTTCAGCCGATAGGTCACCGCCGCCTTGCCGAAGCCGTGCTCTTCGGCGTATTTGGCCATTTTTTCCTGCGCCTCATGGCAGGAGAGGCCGTTCCACTGGCCGGAGTTGATGATCAGGCTGTCTTCGTGAGTGAAAGGTAATGTCGGGGTCTCGGGCTCGCCGGCTTCGGGCGGCTCGCCGTTGCGGCGCGGCAATATGACGATGCGAATCTCCAGCCCGTATTTTTTCGCAAACTCGAAGTCGCGCTCGTCGTGCGCCGGCACGCTCATGATGGCGCCGGTGCCATAGTCGAGCAGGACGTAGTTGGCCACCCAGATGGGCACAGGCTCGCCATTGAACGGGTTGATGGCGTTGAAGCCGGTGAAGACGCCTTTCTTCTCCACCGCGCCGACGTCACCGGCCTCGCGGGCGTTGCGCTGATCGGTGAGCATCTCGTCGACGCCGGCCTTCAAATCGGGATTAAAACGGACCAGGTCGGCAACCAGCGGATGCTCGGGAGCAAGTTGGACCGAGGTGGCGCCCATGATGGTGTCGACGCGCGTAGTGAAGACCGTGATCTTGTCCCCGGCCGGACCGGCGGCATGGTCCAGCTTGAAGTCGACCAGCGCGCCCTCGGAGCGGCCGATCCAGTTGCGCTGCATGATGCGCACTTTTTCCGGCCAGCCCTGCAGCCGGTCCAGGCCCGGAGAGAAGTTCTTCAGCATAATGGGTCGTGCGCAGGAACCATTGCTCCAGCTCGCGCTGCTCGACCGCCGTGGTCTCATGGCGCCAGCAGCAGCCGGCCACTACCTGCTCGTTGGCCAGCACGGTCTGGCACTCGGGACACCAGTTGACGTTGCTCTTCTTGCGGTAGGCCAGATTGCGCTCAAGCATCTTGAGGAAGAACCACTGGTTCCAGCGATAGTACTCGGGCAGGCAGGTGGCGACCTCCTTCGACCAGTCATAGCCGAAGCCGAGGCGCTTCATCTGCACCTTCATGTTGGCGATGTTGCCGAGGGTCCACTCGCGGGGCGGCTGCTGGTTCTTGATGGCGGCATTCTCGGCCGGCAGGCCGAAGGCGTCCCACCCCATCGGGTGCAGCACGTTATAGCCATTCATCCACATGTAGCGCGCCAAGGCATCGCCGATGGAGTAGTTGCGCACGTGGCCCATGTGGAGGGCGCCGGAGGGATACGGGAGCATTTCCAGCACGTAATACTTCTGCTTGCCCGAATCCATGGGGTCGGCGGCGTAGAGCTTGGGATCGTTGCTCCAACGCTCCGCCCACTTCAACTCGACGGGCTGCGGATTGTAGCGGAGTTCGTCGTCTCCCCCCGCACGGCGGCCTTCGGCCGGCATCTCTCTAAGTTTGCCCGACACTTTTGTTTCGCTGTTCTTCTCAGGATGCTTAGTCATTTTTCGATTCGGTAGAATTACTGTGTTCGTGGATCGCGGTATATCGAACCTCTGATTCTACATTCTTGCCGCCGCGGACCAAAAACCCCGGCTCCACTTGCAAACCCGGAGATGGCCGCTTGCGTCCAATTTGCGAGGAGCTACTCTCTACCCTAGCAGACCCAAAGGCGTCGTCTGTTGGGGGATCCCGTAGCCACGAGGTGCTCATGAAAACACGTACATGGATTATTCCGGCCCTGCTTTTGCTGCTGGCCACGACTGCGTTTGCCGATTTCCGCTACGAAGAAACCACCAAGATCACGGGCGGCTCACTGATCAGCATGATGAAGTTCGCCGGCGCCTTCAGCCGCGACGCCAAGCAGGCGATGCAGCCGATCACCTCGACCGTGCTCGTCAAGGGCAACCGCATGGCACGCATCAATCCCGACCGGACCGAGATCATCGACCTCGACAAGGAGACGATCACCCGGATCGATCACCGCAACAAGCAGTACACGGTGATGACCTTCGAGCAGATGAAGCAACAGATCCAGGAGGCGCAGCAAAGGGCGCGGCGTGAAGCCAAGCAGCCGCCCCCAGGCGAGCCTAGCGAGCCGCCGCCGCAGATGAACTTCAAGGCCGCGGTGAAGAACACCGGGGCCACCAAGAACGTCGCCGGCCTTGACGCCAGCGAAGCCATCCTGACGATGGTGCTGGAAGGCACCGATCAGAAGACCGGACAGAAGGGCTCGATGGCTTTCACCAACGACATGTGGATGGCTTCGGAAATTCCGGGCTACCAGGAAGTTCGCGACTTCAATTGGCGGATGGCCATGAAACTGGGGGTTGTGCTGGCTGATGCACTCAAGCCGGCGATGGCCTCCATGCAGCCGGGATCAGCCGAGGGCATGGCGGAGATGATGAAGGAGATGTCCAAGCTGAAGGGCATCCCGGTGCAGCAGATCATGCGCATGGGCGCCACCGCGGACGGACAGCCTCTGCCCGCAGCTTCGGAAGCGCCGCTGCCGCCGGAGCCGCAGGGCTCGCAAGCGCCCAGCGCAGGAGAAGTGGCGCAGAAGAGTGCTTCCTCGGCGATCAGCAGCCGACTCGGCGGCTTCGGAGGCTTTGGCGGCTTCGGACGACGGAAGAAAGAAGACCCGCAGCCACCGCCGCCGCAGGATCAAGCGACCGGCACCCCGGCACAAAGCGTGCTGATGGAATCGACGACGGAGATGACCGGTTTCTCGAACGATGCGATCGAAGATGCGCGTTTCAACGTCCCTGACGGTTACAGGCAGGTGGAACCGCAGAACCGGATGCGGTAAGGGTGCAAAGCGGATGGCCGTTCCCTCAGGGGCTGAAGCCCAGTGCTTTTGTAACTCGTAGCGGCCCGGCTGAAGCCGGGCCCTTTCAAAGCCAGCAGTTCCAGTGCGGTTTTCGCATACCCCCAATATGCGGTACTGGGCCAATTCTGTGTTGCTGGCCCGGAGGGGATGCTGAGTGAGCACCCCTAAGGTTGGCGAGAGCGTATTTTGTCCAGGGCAGGAACCACGATTTGGTGTTGGTTCTCGCAGCGGATTCCATCCACTGTCCATTCTGAAATCTCTGCGAATATGGCTTCTTGCGTGGTGCCGGGATCGCGGATTGCTATTAGTTCTACGCGAGAGTCGCAGTCTGTATCATCGCATCCGGCGACAATGGCACACCAGACAGGGGAATGCGGTACTGCTGTTTGAGGAGGTTCGCCAAACACTCCCACCCCTTGCTTTGAGCGAGTGTCATACAGAAACGCAGCCTTACATTCGGGGCATACAAGCACTAAAAAAGGCTCGCCCGTATGCGACACTTGCCGACGTTGAATTATTCCTTCAAGGATGGTTCCAGGCAGAGCGGCAAATGCAGGGCATCGTGGACAGCGAATCCCGTAGTGAATTAGCCCGGTCCCCATTTCAGGTGGTTCCTCCTTTTACTTGGATAACAACTCCGCCATACTCCAAACATGATCAGTTAGCCTTGCCTGCATCGCAGGGGTGACCCTTAGTGTTTGGTGGACTCGACAAAAGTTATACCACGCCATGTAGAGCGATATAGCAGCTTTCATATTCTCGATTTTCTTACTGAAAGCATTGGTTAACCGAGTGAACCTGCGAAGGTGCATTCTGACGCTAAGGTTCGCGCGCTCGATATGACTAGTGGAAACGTGGCGCGGATCGGGCATCCCGATAACGTCGGTTGGGACTGTCTCCAGAATCTTGCCGGTGCCGTACCAGTCCGGGCCGGCATTCTTCGGGGTGCGGAACACCTTGACCAGTTGTGCGTAATCGACACGAGACCAGAGCAAATCTTCGACCGGCTGTATGTAGCTGGCAAGGCCATCTGTTGTCAGTTGAAAGCGACAATGAGAGGCGACGCGGTTGCTCAATTGCGAGATGAAAGTGAAGGCATCGGCGGGGCCGCGTTTGCCGAGATGATAGGCCAGAACCATCTTCGTATCGCTGTCCAGAGCGATCCAGACGTAATTGTGGCCCCACGCCTCGGGATCGCCTTTCGTCAGGTGCGCGTCTTTGGTATGGCAAAAGCCCCAGATTTCATCGGCTTGCACTTTGCGGGTCCAGATATTCCGAACGCGAGTATCAAACACGGCTTCGGCTTTGCTCGCTGCCGTAGTCATCAGGCTCAGGATGGTGTCTTTGTGCAACCCCGTAAGCCGGGAGATGGCGCGAACGCTCATCCCCTCCAGCATCATCGCAAGGGCTTTGGCCGCAATCTCGGGATCGGTGTAGTGGCTCCCCAACTTGGGAGCGGGTTGGGAGAACGTAGCGTTACAGGAACGGCAGCGGAACCGCTGAATCTTGCGCCTACCGTAGGTCCCGAACTTCCGGGCTGTGTCATGGTGGCAGCGAATGCACGTCATGGGCTTTCTCCCCTTGATTTTTGTGAGGGGAAGCCCGAAAATTGTCTTGAGGGACTTGAGATCGGGCTTCCCGGTTTCTGGTCTAACCCCGGAACCCGCGCCAACGGATTCCGGGGTGCTTACTCTACCGACTATGGGTTAGGCCGGTGGCTCGACCGTAATTTCCACGGTAGGACCAGCAGCAGTGAATGTGACCTTGATGGTGATTATCACTGTTGTTTCCGCCTTTCTCTTGGCCCCCAGCTCCTACTGGGGGCTTCGTATTTAACGCAGACAAAGTCATTTCTTTCCCCTGGGCCGCAAGAACGGCGGCAGTGTGGATTTCGCGGCAGTGTCAAGGTTGGGCGTGCTCGTTTTAGCCATTCCGCCCTCCGCCATGGCGCCTCTCGTAAGCGCCTCCATGACAGACTTGTATCCGGTGTGGGTTGTGCGCTTCCAGCGGTAGCTACCGGGAGTCTCGGGGTCGCGTTCCACTTCGCCATCTTTGTTCAATCTGCCGAGGATCGTAACCACTGTGGCAATCGCGTTCTTACCGCCAAACTTGGCTCCCATTGCGATTGCTCCCCGCAAAACCTCAGCACCCGAGACGTAGCCATTCGCGCCTTTTACGACGGTGCGAATTGTATCCGTCAATGTGCGCTCTTCGTCTTGCGCCACGTCCATCAAGGTTTTCAAAGCTCCAATAGTTTGCTCAAGCTGCGCTCGACGCTGTTCCAGTGCTTCTATTGTGGCGGTGACACTTTCGAGTTCCTTTTCCGCCCCGCTCAGCGCCTTGCTGTAATCGTCTGTTCCCATGTTTTCACCTCGACAAATGCGATATTTCGATATTAGGAGTGTTATGCCGTGTCGTCAACAAAATTGTTATGTAATGTGTTAGATGAATTCCCGAATTGGGAATCCGCCATTGCGGATGCTGAGCAGCGGGCGTTCGAATGCGATCAGAGGGCGGTACGCCTCCGCGCGGTTGCGGATGTGTTTAGAAGGAAAAAAGACGCGGGCGAGCCGTGGCCTGGCCCTCAACCCGCTACACCGCCACATTCCGGCGATGAAGCGCCAACATAGAATTAGCCCACTACCCAATATGCGACCTCTGTTAAGGCGAGCCTTAACCTCGCTTTCCCGATTTCAATCGTCTGTTCCGCTCCGGCTTGATAGCAGCGCCTGCTTTGGCTACCAGCGACTTCAGGGTGTTCACGTTGGTCAGGTCATCGAGCGGGTCATCGATGGGAGTTTCGGCGATGAAGGCGGCGCTTGCGGTGCGCGGATCGTTCAGCAAGCGCCGGAACGGCTCCAGTCCGATGCTTCCCCGCCCGATATGCTGGTGTCGATCGAGCCTGGAACCGCGCGGCGACTTGGCGTCATTGCAATGCCAGACGGGAACATTCTTGAGCCCGATGGTGGCGTCAATCTGGCGCATGGTCCGTTCATAGCCGCTTTCGCTGACGATGTCATAGCCCGCGACGTGCGTGTGACAGGTATCGATGCAGGCAGCAACGGGAACGAGCAGCCGCAACCTCTCCAGCAACTCGGCAACCTGTTCGAAGCTCCCGCCAAGGGAGAATTCGGCTCCGGCAGTGTTCTCTATGAGCACCGTCACACCGGATCGCGCCAGGTCGTGTGCCGCGGCGGCCTCGGCAATCGCCGCGGCAGCGCGCTCCAGTCCTTGGGCGCGCTCCATTCCGCGGAATGAACCCGGATGCAATACCAGATACTCGGCGCAGAGCGAGACGGCACGCTCCATTTCTGCCCTCAGTGCCTCTATGGATTTGCGGTGGAACTCGTCATTGCCGCCGGCGACGTTGATGAGATAGTTGGCGTGGATGATGAGCGGCCGCAGGTCATAGCGCGCGCGCAGTCGGCTCATCTCGTCGCATTGCGAGCGGGCCAGTTCGTAGGGCTTCCATTGCCGGGGACTGGAGGAAAAAATCTGGAAGGCGCTGCAGCCGAGCCGGTAGGCGCGCTCGGCCGCGTGCTCCACTCCTCCGGCGGTCGAGGTGTGAATGCCGATGCGCCGCGAGGTGCGCCCAGGCGGCGTCTTTGGCGGAGGGATAAGCTTCAGGATGTCTTTTTCAGTTCTCAGTTCTCAGTTCCCAGTTGCGGGCTCAATCCCAGTTCGTACGACAGGTCGTAGGATGCACCAGCAACAATCTTCACTTCGTTTCCAGAATACCGGAACCACGCTGGCTTGCTATGCACATCGCTCAGGGAGCCAGCGAGCCCTACTTCAGGCTCGCCGGGGACGCCACTGCTGAGGCGGGCGAGCCTATGCCGCTGATTGCGGCGTCGTTGCAGCAAGCTATAGACTAGGTAAATTGAGGGAGACCCTATGTTTGTCGTAATGCAGGCGCAGGCCACCGAAGACCAGGTTCAGGTCGTTTGCCGCAAGATCGAGTCGCTTGGTCTGCGGCCGCATATCAGCGCCGGCACCGAACGTTTCGGCATAGCCGTCATCGGCGAGACACGGGATCACGAGCCCGCCCTGTTCGAGGACCTTCCGGGAGTACAGGAGGTCCTGCGCATCAGCAAGCCATACAAGCTGGTGAGCCGCGAGGTCAAGTCTGACAACACGGTAATTCATTTCCCCGGCAGCGACGCCACGATTGGCGGTCCGGAACTGGCTATCGTGGCCGGCCCGTGCGCCGTGGAAAGCGCCGAGCAGGCCTTCGCGATCGCTGAGCGGGTGGCCAACCTGGGGGTTCGGTTCTTCCGCGGCGGAGCTTTCAAGCCGCGCACCTCGCCTTATTCGTTCCAGGGGCTGGGATTGGAGGGGTTAAGGATTCTGGCCGAGGTGCGCAAGCGCTTCGGGCTGGTGATTGTCACCGAGGCGATCAATGAGGCCTCGCTCGACCTGGTGGAACAATACGCGGACATCATCCAGATCGGCGCGCGCAACATGCAGAACTTCTCGCTGCTGAAGCGCGCCGGACAGGCGCGCAAGCCGGTGCTGGTGAAGCGCGGCCAGAGCGCCACCCTGGAAGAGTATCTGCTGGCCGCCGAATACGTAATGAACGAAGGCAATCACCAGGTCATCCTGTGCGAGCGTGGGGTGCGCACCTTCTCCGACCACACCCGCAACACGCTCGATCTCAGCATAGTGCCCGCCATCCAGCGCGAGAGCCATCTGCCGATCCTGGTCGATCCCAGCCACGGGACGGGCAGGCGCAACAAGGTGATTCCACTTTCGCGCGCGGCGGTGGCCGTGGGTTGCGACGGCCTGATGGTCGAGGTGCACGGCAATCCGGAAGAGGCGCGCTCCGACGGCGCGCAGTCCATCTATCCGGAGCAACTGGAGGAGCTGCTGGCGCAGGTTCGGCCGATCGCCGAGGTTCTGGACCGCACGCTGCCCACTGGCAGCCCGGTTGCGGCTTTGCCCCGTGCCGTGGGAGAGCGGCCGGGCTCGCTCAGATGATCACGAAATTGGCGACTGCGGCGGTATCACGCAAGCACACGATCACGCGTCAGCGCGGCGCGGCCGTTCTCGCGCTCGCCTGTTATCTCCTGCTGGCCTGCTTCGGGTGCAGCAAGAACACGCCCGTCAGCAACGGCTACGTTTACGTCAGCAACGGCAAGAGTGACAGCGTAACGGTGATCGATACGGTTTCGCTTGCGCCCGTCCGCACCTTGAATGTCGGCAAGAATCCCACCGGGATCACCGCCAACCCGGTCAACAGCGAAATCTACGTGGTCAGCACGGACGCGGGCACGGTGAGCGTAATCGATTCGCGCAGCAACCAGGTGGTAGCCACCATGGCGGTGCAGCGCAATCCCTACTTTCTGGCCGTGACGCCGGACGGCACGCGGGCCTTTGTCCCCAACGCGGGCTCCAACACGGTGACCGCGCTCAACCTGCAGAATCGCCAGCTGCTCGGCAACATACAGGTTCCCGCGCAGCCCGGAAGCGTCCGCGTCTCACCGGATGGCAAGCTGGTGGTCGTTTCCTCTCGCGGCGGCAACAGCGTGGCCCTGATCGACGCCCAGAAACTCAACCTGCTGGCCACGATTCCCGCCTGTCAAAACCCGGAGGAGATAGCGATTCTGCCCGACAGCAGCAAGGCATTTGTCACCTGCACCGGTTCTCATCAGGTGGCAGCCATCGATCTCGGAAACCGCAGGCTGCTGGCGCTGCTGCGGGTCGGCGGGACGCCGGTTGGCTTGCTGCTCAAGCCGGATGGCGGCGAGCTTTTCGTGTGCAACTTCGAGGCCGATACCATCTCGGCCATCAATACCGCGGCCAACGAAGTCAGCGAGAGCTTCCTGGCGGGCAGCAATCCCGTCAGCGGGGCGTTCAGCGGCGACAGCACCGCGCTGTACGTGAGTAATCTGCGCTCCAACACGGTCGCCGTGTTCGACGTTGCCACCAGGAAGCTGCTGGTCAGCGTGCCGGTGGGGAGCAAGCCGGACGCCATGGTGTTGACACCGGACGAGCGGCTGTTGTTCGTGAACGATTCCGGCTCCGGCGATGTCTCCGTGCTGCGCCTGGACCGCCGCGTGGACAAGAAGATCCAGGCGCCGCCGCAGCGCCTGTTCACCATGATTCCCGTTGGCATGCAGCCCAACAGCATTGCCTTCAAGGCGTCGTCCACCGCCAGCCAGTAGCCGACCTATGCAGGAATGCGCTCGTTGCCGGCGAATCTTCCAGCCCACCGAGGCGGGCGACGTGCTGTGTCCGTTGTGCCGCGCGGAGGTTCGCGCACAGCAGGAGCGGCAGATTGTCCGCAGCCGTCCTCCCCTGAGCTTCTGGCTCAAGTCGCCGACCGCGCAGATCATCGCCATTAACACTGTGATCTTTCTTGCCGTGTGCATATCCGGCCGGGCGATCGAGCCGCGGACGGGGACCCTAATCCGCTGGGGAGCGAACTTTGGGCCCTTGACGCTCAACGGGCAATGGTGGCGCCTGCTCAGCTCGGCATTTCTGCACGCCGGGGTGCTCCACCTGGCGCTCAACATGTGGGCCTTTCTGAACCTTGGCGTGCTGGCGGAGGTGTTATTCGGGCGGCGCGTGTTTGTCTGCCTGTACCTCTTCTGCGCCCTGGGTGGAAGCGTGGGCAGCGTGTGGTGGCACGCCGACGTGGTGGGAGTGGGGGCGTCCGGGGCCATTTTTGGAGTGGCCGGCGCCCTGCTGACGGCGCTCGCCTTCCAGCGCAACCGCCGCATGAGGGCCGCCATGCGCGGCCACCTGACCAGCATCGCCATCTTCGTTTTCTACAACATCGCCTTTGGCGCCGCGGCCGCGCACGTGGACAATGCCGCGCATCTGGGAGGACTGGTTGCCGGGGCGATCCTGGGAGTCCTGCTACCCAGCGGGCTGCGGGAAAGAGCGGCGAAGGAGGAATCTGCGGCGATTGCCGACGGTGCGCAATCGACGGCTGCTCCCGGGCCGATGCGGGCCGGCGTTCTTCGCTCCTGGATGGCCTTCGGCGTGGTCGGGATTCTGCTGTTCGTGCTTTTTTCCGCCGCGCGCCACAAACAGCAGGACGCGATCTCGCTGAGGTCGGCTTTGCGGGCCTGGCGAAGCGGCGACCAGGAGCAGGCTTTGCAACTGCTGGGGCGGGTGCTCGAACACCGTCCGAACTTCGCCGAAGGGCACTACATGCTCGGGCGCATCTACCTGGACCGCAACGACCTCGACAATTCGCTGCGGGAGTTCAAGCGCACCGCCGAACTGAGTCCGAGCTTCGTCGAGGCGCAAGGCCAACTGTGCGCCGTCTACATCAGAAAACGCTTGCCGAACGATGCCCTGCCTTATTGCCAGAAGGCGGTTTCGCTGGACCCCGAAAATCCGGACCGGCGCTACAACCTGGGCTTGGTGCAACTGGCGCTGCGAGACTTCAGCGGCGCGGTCACGTCCTTCGAAAAGGCGGCGGAGGCGCGCCCCGATTCGGTAGACGAAAACTATGAGCTGGCGCTCGCGCTCTTCCTGAACGGCGAGAAGCAAAAGGCCATGGCGCAAGCGGAAAAGGTGCTGCGCATCGATCCTAATCATGCCCGGGCCCGTGAATTGCTGAACGAGTTGAAGGGTCGGCGGAAGTAGCGGTACTCACACTTGCTACTAGAGCGCTCCAAGAAACAACTGCCGCTGCCCCAAGAGCGAGTATGTGCACCTGGGGCTAACGAAAAATGCAGATCCTTCGACTCCGCACCCGCCGCAAGCGAGCCATTTGCTCCAAGGCACAGGATGTGGGCAAGCCGCACCTTCTGTCTCCAAAGAGCCCTAGCACCCGCAAAAATGCGGGTCGAGAAAAACCAGGCGAGTGCTGCGCTCAAGATGTCGCCCTGGTAGGGAGGGATCCTGGCTCAGGACGTTTGCAGCGGCATGTAAACTGATGCGGATGGAGATTCTCGAGAACGTTCCGCTGGCTCCGTTTACCACCCTGCGCATCGGCGGGCCGGCGCGCTATTTTGCCGAGGCGCAAACCGAGGAGCAGGCCAGGGATGCGGTGATATGGGCAAGCGAGCATCAGCAGCCGCTATTCATTCTCGGCGGCGGCAGCAATCTGGTTGTCTCCGACGAAGGCTGGCCGGGGCTGGTGCTGCGCGTCGCCATTGGCGGAATCTGCACCCCAGCAAGCGCAAATACGGCGCTTGCAGGGGGCTCCGGTGTAGGTATCGAAGTGCGGCTAACCGCGGACGAAATTCTTTACAGCGCCGGGGCCGGCGTGGATTGGGACCAGTTCGTGGCGCGCACGGTCGCCGATGGCTGCGCCGGTGTGGAGTGCCTGAGCGGCATTCCCGGGAGCGTCGGCGGCACGCCTGTGCAGAATGTGGGCGCCTACGGGCAAGAGGTGTCGGAGACCATCGACGGCGTCGAGGTTCTAGACCTGGTCTCGCTGGAGCGATTGCGGCTGCAGAATGCCGATTGCGGGTTCGCCTATCGCGGCAGCCGGTTCAACACGACGGACCACGGGGGTTACCTGATTCTGCGCGTAGTGTTCTCACTCCGCCGCGGCGGGGCAGCCTGCCTGCGCTACCCGGATTTGCTGACGAAGTTCGCCGAGCGCGCGGCTCCGCCATCGCCGGCCGAAGTGAGACAGGCGGTGCTCGACATCCGCCGCAGCAAAGCCATGCTGGTAGAGGAAGCAGACCCGGACTCGCGCAGCGCCGGTTCATTTTTCAAGAACCCGCTGGTCAGCCGCGCGGTTTATGAGCACATCGCTGAACGATGGGGATGCAAGGGCGTCCGCGTTCCGGGCTTCGAGCAGCCGGATGGGCGGCTGAAGCTTCCGGCGGCGTGGCTGGTGGAGCGCTCCGGAATCGCGAAGGGCTTCCAACTCGGTCCGGTTGCCGTTTCCACCAAACATGCGCTGGCGCTGGTCAATCGCGGCGGGGCGACAGCAGCCGATCTGCTGCGGCTGAAAGAATTGATCCAGGAAAAGGTGTTGGAGAATTTCGAAATCAAATTGCAGCCCGAGCCGGTGTTTGTGGGATTCAAGGCAGAAGACGGGAAGAAGATCAACAATTGAAGATTGCAGATTTCAGATTGCAGATTTGGCTCGATGGCTTTTCAATCTGCAATCTGAAATCTGCAATCTTCAATCTGAAATATCTATGGGTCACAGTAGAAGAGGCGGGCGGGCAGCACGTTGCGCGGTTCGAACTCCTCGTCGACGGAGCGGAAGACCGACGTCAGGTAAGGAAGAATTGCGCGGGTGAACTGGTAGACGAGCAGGCGCCCGTCTTTGCGCAGCACGCGGATGGAAGCGGCCAGAATGGAACGCCGCAGCCGCTCCGGCATGGTGCTGTAGGGAATGCCGGAGATCACGTAGTCAACTGCCTCGAAGCCGAGGCCATGCACCACCGCTTCCACCATGTCGGCGGATTCCTGCGCCACCCGCACCCGGCGATCGTGGGCAAAGAGGCGGCGCAGGTGCTCGACGAAATCGGGGTTGACCTCGAGCAGCACGAGGCAGGCATCCGGGCGCATGTGCTGGAGAATGGCGCTGCTGATGTTGCCTATACCCGGACCATACTCCACGATTACTTGCGCGCGCTCGAAATCCACGCGCTTGAGCAGCCGCGCCGACACGAACCTGGAGCTGGGAACGATCGACCCCAGAACTACCGGGTGGCGCAGGAAGTTCCTGGCAAACAACAACGTGTCGTCTTTCATCCGGCTTCTTCCCGTGGCGAAAGCTCACCTGGAACCGCTCGCCGCCGCACCAGTATCCTACTGCATCGAGACGCTGGCCGCCGCACTGTTGTTGTCAGGCTAACATTTCGATTACTTTACGCATGACTTCGAAAGCATCGGCGACATATAGCACGTCAGTCTTACCGCGCGCCCAGCCGCAATTCGGGTCGAGATTGATGGCGCGCCGCTCGTGAATAAAGCGCCAGCCCACCACGTGCGGCTCTTCGCCGTGGCAGCAGGTGGAAAGACCCTTGGGATGACGCGGAGTGGCGCCGGTTTGTCCCACCTGGTTCATGTGGCTCATGAAATCGAGCACAGCTTCTCCCTCGGCGCTGATGTCGACCAGTGATTTGCTGCTGCCGAGCGAAGCCCCCGACTTATCCAGGAAGGACAGGATGATTTCTCCCGCATCCTTAACATGCACTTGCCCGTCCCTTTGCTTCTTGGTCCAACCGGCGCCGGCCACGAACAGCAGCTTGGCGTCGGGCCGGATGGTCTGCTGCGTGGCGCTGGGAGCGCGCACGCCGGTGACGGTGGTGCGCAGGTGGCCGCCGCCAAGTCCGACGGGAATGAGTTCCGCCGCGACCTGTCCTGGGGCTCCCTGCCAGGCGGGGTGACAACCCGTGTCCAGCGCCAGGAACCACGGACGCTGCGCGCGCGCCAGCTCGGCGACCATGCGCTGGCGATAGAACCAGCGCGTTACCCGCACGCTTCCGCCTTCGGCCTGAATGGCGTTGACGTGCGTATCGACACGCCCGCCGAGACGGTGAGAGACGCCTGCCAGCACGCGGGCGGCGCGCAAGGTTCCGGCGCTGATGACGATGCCGGCCTGGGAAGCGCGCGCCAGGGTCTCGACGGCGGCGGCGTCAGTGGCATAACGCGGCTGAGCGAACTCCGCGCCCTCGACGGCGAGGAATTTGGCGGCTCCGCAGTTGGCGATCTGGTCCGCCGCAGGGCCAACCTGAGCCCCGTACAATCCCACAACCAGCTTCGAGCCAGATAGAGCGCCTGCCAGATCGAGGGCGGCGCCAAGGGCTTCCAGAGCGGGCTTGGCCAACAGGCCGTCGGCTTCGGTATGGGCGATGAAGAGAATGGTTTCCATGATGTCGATTCCTCTCGTACTTACGGTAGCGCCGCCGTCCCCGGCGGCGGGCCCGCTGGCGAGGACGCCGGCGCTACGTCTGGATCACTTACTCCTTGATCCAGGCCACGATTTCCTTGGCGATCTCCTCGACCGGCGCATCCTTGACGATGCGTGTATTGCGCTGCTGCTTGGGCAACTCGACCTTGGCGTAGCTGAGCCCTTCGTTGGCCAGCTTGGCCGGCTTGGCGCGCTGCAAGGCAGGCATGACGGTGCGCATGTTGGCCATGCCGACCTGCGGATCATTGCGCGGCTCGCCCAGGCTTCCGGTGGCCCAACCGAGCACGGCCGGGGCTCCGGCGCAAACCGAGACCTGGTGTTGGCCGCCTTCGACGCGCTCCAGCACCTCGAAGCTGCCGTCGGCGTTGACGGTGATCTGGTCGACCCCCTGGAACTGATCGGTGATGCCCAGCAGTTCGCCCACGATCTGCAACGTGGCGCCTGCGCCACGCGAGGCCGACTCCCAACCGCCGAAGAGCAGCAACCGCGACTTGTCCAATCCGGGAATGGCCCCGATGGCAGCCGCCAAGAGCGACGCTACCTCGGCGGGGTCGGCAAAGCCCGCAGTGGGTCCGTCCAAGGCGATAAGCTCGAACGGGACCTTCTGGGCGATGGTCATCATCACCTGCTGCAGCTTCGCCTTCGGCCCCAGGCTGACGAGGTAGACCTTGCTGCCGGAAACCTTCTTGGCGAGGTTGGCGGCTTCATAGAGCGCATGGCCGGCCCACGGATCAAGCACCGCGGGCAGCATGAGTTCGTTCTTGAGCGTGGGCAGGCCGGCGCCGGTGACCGGCTCCAGCGTCTGCAGCGGATCAGGCACAATGCCGCCGCATACAACAATCTGCAAAGGATTACTCATGGTTGTCCTGACAAGAGGGTTTCAAGGTTTCAAAGTTTCAAGGTTTCAAGGTAGAAGCGGAGATTCCTTGAGATTCTAAACCCTGGAAGCTGTTAAAAGCAGGTTTCAAGGTTTCAAAGTTTCAAGGTTTCATGACGGGGTGAACCGCTACTTGGCTGAAATCCTGCGTTTTGAAACTCTGAAACCTTGAAACTTTGAAACTGGCTGTTAGTTTTCCGCCGAGTGCAATCCGCCGGCGCCGGCGCGAAACTCTATATTGCTCTTTTCGCCGTCGACGGCCTGGGCGCAGTTCCACAGGCAGGCGCCGCAGTGCACGCACTTTTCGCGGTCGAAGGCCGGAACCGTACCTTCTCCGGCAGTGATCGCCTGCCCCGAGCAGATCTCGATGCAGGTGCGCGTGCCGCAGCGCTCGCACAGCTCCGGCTTGAGAAAGACCACGTGGTCGGCATAGCCGGCGGCGGCCTGGACTTTGCCTCCCACCAGCAGCGCGTCCTGATGGGTGATCAGCAGCTTGCCGTCGAAGGGAATGGCCGGCCAGCCGCAGGCATCCATGAAAACGTCGTGCAGCGAGCGATTGCCGGCGGCAGCCTCGCGCTTCAGCTCTTCGATCCTGGCGGAGGCGAGCTTGCCGGCAAAATAATCTTCGGGAGTGCGCAGCCGCTCGTGCGGCCGCTTGGGCTCGCTGTGCAGCGCGACGCACCCGCCAGTCAGTCCGGCGACAGCCATGCCGATCAGCCCGGTGACAAAGCCTTTCTGAAAACCGTCGCGAGCGTGCTCGGCGACGCGGCCTTCCTTCTCCACCCAGCTCTTACGTCGACGCGCCACATAGGCGGACTCGAGGTTCTCGATGGTGAACGGCTTGTCCTCTTGCAGCAGCTCCAGGACGCCTTCGGCGAGCAGCACGCCGGTGGTCCAGGCCTCATCGACGCCGGAGCCGGTCAGGACGTTGGTGCTGCCCGAGCCTTCGCCGATGCGCGCGTAGCCGTCGCCGGCGAGGTAAGGCTCGCCGCGCCTGCCCGACTCCTGCAGCGACTTGGCGCCCCAGGAGCGCAGCGTGCCGCCTTCGAGATAGCGCCACAGATACGGGTGCAGCATGAAGTGCTGCAGGTAACGATAGGAAGTACGCACCGGGCTGTCGAACCAAGAGGGCACAAAGATACCGACGGAGGCGACACGCTCGGGGTGGACGTAGAAGAAGCCGAAGATCTCCGGTTCCGGGAAGCCCAGCGTGTGGATTACCGTTCCGGGTTCGAGCGAACAATTCTCGGGGAGGTCGACGACGGCTTTCATGCCCACTGCCCAGTCGCGCTTATGGTGGCCCGGAGGCATGCCGAAGTGCGCGTCGATCTGGCGGCCGATGGGGCCGACCGGGCCATCGCCTACAACAGTCAACGCCGCCTTGATGTCCATGCCCGCCATGAATCCGGCCTCGGGATTGCCCACCTTGTCCACGCCCTGGTCGACCAGGCGCAGTCCGACCACGCGCATGTCCTCGATCAGGGCTTCGGCGACCGGCATGCCAGGCCAAATTTGCACACTGCCGGAGCCCATAAGCTGGCTGCCGACCCAAAGATTGAACTGGCCGAGCGACATCAGCAGGCCGTCATGCTTATTGAGAAAGGCGGGCGTGTAGGGTAATTCGAGGGCGTGATGTTCGACCGGCAGGGCGAAACGGAAGGCCGCAATCAGCTTCTCCAGCATGCGCAGCGAAGCCGAACGCCGGCTGGCGCCGATGGGATCGAGAAGGTAGACGACTTTCTCCTTGCGCACCGGGGCGGCCATGGGAATCTGCGAGGGATCCAGATCGGGGAAGCTCTGGCGGATGCCGCGAGCACGGCTTACCACCCCGGAGACGCCGAAGCCGAGATCGTCGGCGCGCTCGTAACAGATGACCTGAAGCGGCATTCCGGGAATTGCCTTGCTCTCGACCGCGGGCGAGCCGTCCTCGTTGTTCGCCACCCCACGCGACAAGGTCGTCAGGAAACCGCCCATGCGCCGGACCGAAGCCGACACAGGCGATATCGACTTCGAGGCTTTGCCGCTCGACTTCGAGTTTCTTTTCTTCAGAGTCCAAAACAATAGCCTTTCACGAGGGATTAGGGGTTCACGAGGGATTAGGGATTAGGGAATAGGGGTTAGAAACACTTTTGGAGATTTGTTGCTATTCCCTATCCCCTAAACCCTATTCCCTAAACCCTGCCCTACATTGGATAATCCAGCGCTTCAGGAATCATGACCTTGGTGAGCGACTCGGCGGCGCGGTCTTTCGCCAGCAGCGCTCCCGTCAGGCAGCCGTCGAGCTTGGTGCGCAGGCGCTTGAACTCGTCGAGACCTTTGCAGGCGACGCACGGTCCGGCCTTGTCGGGATGCGAGCCGTCCTCGCCGATCACGTCCACGGTGCAGGAGCCGATGCCGGGGATGACGCTGTCGAGAGCGTCCAGCTCGGCCACGCGGAAGCATCCGGCCTGTCCCGGGTCGTCCCACGCAGGATGGCGGTTGTAACCATTGACCAGTTCGGCGCAGATGCGGCCGGCCTCGCCGGCGGCGTGCGCGATCTGTACATGGCAGAGATCGCTGAAGAACTGGACGCTGCCCGCCAGTCCTTCGGCGACAACCGGATTCTCCGGCCCCTTCTGTTCGAGCTCGATGACATCGAGCACCTGCTGGCGCGCGGCCAGCAGCCAGCACAGAGCGTCCGCCAGCGCGAAGGTCACACCCTGGCGAGTGCCGTGGTAAAGCTTGTCGCCGTGGGCATCGGTCGAGCTCTGCAGGTGCTGGTAGGTCCACAGCCAGAGGTGCATGGCGGTGGCCAGCGCGCAGGCTCCCGTCCCCGGACGCGAAGAGGCGACGAGCCGCATCTCGTCGACCCAGTTGCGGAACTGCGCCAGGAACAGTTCGTTGGTCATGGTGACCGTCAGGTTGCGGCGCTGCACCGCCTCGGGGCCTTCGTAGGTGGCCTCCAGTTGCGAATCCATCCACTTGTGGCCGAGGAAGCCGGGGCAATCTTCGGTGATTCCGTAGCCGCCCATCAGGCTGACCGCCTCGCGCAGCATGACCGATCCCTTGCCGGTATTCCACAGCTTGCAGGCGGGGGTGATGACGCCGGCGACGGCATCGAGAATGGCGTACTGCACGAGCGGGTTGTCATGCAGCTCCTGCAGCCGGGGATTGCCGCTGGCGGCCTGGGGATCGCGGCACAAGGCCAGAAATTCCAGCGCGTCCTTGGCGATCGAGCGGAAGAACTTCAGCTCCGCTTTGCCGCCGTTGATTCCCTTCTCGGCCAGGATGCGGGTCTTCTCCTTCTCCAGCGGGTCGAGAACGTCGAAGCAGCGGGCGGCAGCGAAAGCCAATGATGCGGCGGCTTCGCCCATGGCCCAGACGTCCACCAGGCGGTGCAGCACGTCCTCGCGCTGCTGCAGGCCGAGCTCATAGCGCAAGCTGCCGGGCGTGGCCTGCTCGGCGCCGCGGAAGCGACCACGGGCATAGCGGATGACCGGCTCGATGGCGGAAAGCAGCTTCGCGGCGGTCATGCCGCCGACGGTGACGCGCGTGCGCTTGAAGACCGCTTCGATTACCTCGCTGTGATCGTAATTGGGAACGATGACTCCGTCCTTGACGGTGTAGCCGCCCACGATACGGCTGGCGGGAATGCGCAGGCTGAAGATCGGGTCGGAGGTCGAGGAAAGCTGGTGCACCATCTTGCGCGTGGGCGTACCGCGATCGAAGGTTCCCGGGTCGGTTTCCTCGAGGATCACCATGCAGCTTCCCTTGATGCGGTCGTCGGCCGATTGCACGGCGGCGGTAACGAAGTTGGCGAAGCCCATGTTGGTGATGAAGCGTCCGCGCTTCTCCACCTGCAGCATCGGCTCCTGGCTATCCTTCCACTCCACCACGCTAAGCTTGCCGTTGAGCATGCCGGTATCGACGCCGACATAGGGAATGGGCTCGGTCAGGCAGAAGGCGCCGCGCCAGGTTTTGCGGTCCTCCCCGGACTGGGGCGGAGCGCAAAGAGCCATGTAGTGCTGTTTCTGCTCGGGCGTGCCGCGCTCGTGGATGGGAGAAAGCGCCAGGCAGCTGGCCAGCGCGCCGGTGGCGGCTCCGCCATCCACCCACGCCAGCTCATAGGCAACCAGCGCCAGGGCAAGGTTCTTCGGCCCGGCGATGAAGCCGCCCTCTTCCGGGTCCATGAAGACCGCGGTGATGCCGGCCTCGTCATAGGCTTTCAGCAGCTCGTTCTTGCGGGCGGTCCACTCATGCGTGTTGCGTTCCCCCTCGGCAACCAGGCGGGCCACGACACCGCGGGCGACGGAGCGGGCGGACTGCACCAGCATCTGCAGGTCATAGCGGTCGGAAAAGCGCCACAGGATCTGGCGCAGGTCGTCCCCGGGCAGGGTTCGCAGAGTTTCGGCTTCGGACTTGGCGGCGGTGCTTGGCATTGCAGGAATTCCTCTCCCTGGGAGCTCGAAATGGGTGCGTGCTTACACTACAGGCTTACCACACCCCAGTGAGCGGTATTTAAACATTGTTTAATCCGTTGAACATCGGGTCTGTGACTTGCGTCATAAAAACGGGTGACCGTTGACATATTTTGCGAGCTCGAAGGCGGAAACTAGGGCGAGACCAGCTGGCGCGCCGCCTCCAGCAGCGCGGCGGGACTCTCCTCCAGCGAGAGCATGGCGTTGGCGAAGACGTCCTTTACTTTTTCGCCCTGATAGAAAAGCACAATTTTGATGTTCTGATTGCGCCGTTTGGCCTCCGCCTCCATGCGCCGGCGGTCGCCGATGGGAATATCAGGAGAAAGCACCATCAGATCGACCGTGCCCGGTCCTACCGCTCCCAAGGCGGCGGAAAGAGAGCCGCACTCCCGGGTATCGTAGCCGGCGGCGGCCAGCGCCTGGCGGAAGGGCGACAGCAGATCGGAATGGTAACTGACAAACAAAACGGTTCGCTTCATCGTTTAACCCAGAAAGCCAGACTGAACAGCTCCCTTGCTTCGGGCGCACAGACGCTATCCTTCCACTCTTATGGTAAAAAATATCCTTACTGCAAAGGGATAACTCATTCCAGAATCACATCGGCCATTCCGTATTAGCAAGCTCCGGCAGGGTCGAGAGCCCCGATTGGCAGCTTACAGAGCAACCCTCACCCCTGGCAATGGCGCACAGCCCGATGTGAGGTGTTCTCCGAAGTGCCTGTAACGCAACGGATTAACCAAAACCAAAGTGATGACGTCACATTTGATTGTGATCCATGTACTTGTTGGGCGTTCATTGATACGCGACCTTAAGAGTTAAGACCGAGTCCTGCCACTGACGAACTGTTCGAGTGCGCCCTGCCTTGGCGTACCGGACCGGCGCCAGGCTATATCGAGGGCGGCCGAAGCGGCCGGCGACAGTGTCGTAGGGAACCGCCAGCCAACCCGGCAAACGCGAAGCGGCAATTGCCGGGTCCCGAGAATAGCGAAGTTCGCGGTCGACCGCAGGCGATCGCCAGTGGCGCGTGGATGACAGGGGGTGTGCGGTGCTTTCACCATACGGTTTGGATATTGTAGAAAGCTGCTTGAGCTGCAAGATCAAGACGGATAACCTGTTCTGCGATCTGCCGGGATCGGCGCTCCAATCCTTCGAAGCAATCAAGTACGCTACAGCTTATCCCAAGGGCGCGGTTCTGTTCGTGGAAGGGCAAGCGCCGCGAGGCATCTTTGTTCTCTGCAAAGGGCGGGTAAAGCTGTCAATCTGTTCCACCGACGGCAAGACGTTGATCCTGAAGATTGCCGAATCCGGCGAGGTGCTCGGTTTGAGCGCGACGGTATCGGGCAGGCCGTACGAGCTGACGGCCGAGACGATCGATCCCTGCCAGATCAACTTCGTCAAGCGCGAAGATTTTCTTCGCTTTCTGCGCGAGCATAGCGAGGCCTGCCTGCGCGTGGCCGAGCAATTGAGCGAAAAGTACAACACCGCCTGCCGCGAAATCCGTTCCCTGGGGCTGTCGCATTCGGCGGCCGAAAAACTGGCCCGGCTGCTGCTGGAGTGGAGCGCGCGCAACGGCGAGGCCAACAAGCAGGAGCCGCGCGTCAAGCTGGCGCTTACGCACGAAGAGATAGCGCAGATGATCGGCACCTCGCGGGAAACGGTGACGCGCCTCTTCGCCGAGCTCAAGAAACGGCAGATCGTGCAGGCTAAGGGCTCGACCCTGGTCATCCGCAACAAGGCGGCCCTGAAGACACTGGCCACGGTGTGACCCATCCCGGCGGCTGGCAGTCTGACCTTTACGGCTCGCCGCCCGAAGGCGGGGCCTAGCCATATCACAAATACTTCCGAGATGAACAGTAAGCTAGCCAGAGAAGGTTATTTTGCTCCTAGACCGGATTCAAAGTGGGCGTACCCTTCGCTATCACCGCCGGGCTGATTGCCCGGCTACCGCACTGGGTATACCTTCCGCGAATCCGGTCTAGAGCCTGACCGTACTATGCACTCCCGTACTACGCCGACGTCTCACCTATTGAGATCGTAGTGTGCTTCTAAGCCTTTATTTATGCGGCTCTTGTGCCCAGGGTCACGATAACGGGTGACAACTATCACTGCGACTGGCCGGTAACTCCTCTAAATAGGTAGCAGATGGAGAGCGCAACTCAATCGAGCTGCTATTACTGCGAGTTCCGTCCGGACCGCACCTTCTGCGACATGCCGCCGGAGGCACTGCAGACGCTGGACGGATTGAAGTCACTCGCAATTCACCCTAAGGGATCGGTCCTGTTTTCCGAAGGCCGGCCATCACGGGGAATCTTCGTCCTTTGCGACGGGCGGGCCAAACTCTCTATCTGCTCGGAGACCGGCAAGCGCCTGATGCTGCGTGTCGCCGGACCGGGCGAGGTTCTGGGGCTGGGCGCGGTGATGTCGGGAACACCCTACGAGATCTCCGCCGAATTGCTCGACACCGCGCAGGTGATGTTTATCCGGCGGAAAGATTTAATGAAGTTTCTGCGCGAGCATCGCGACTTGAGCATTCGGGTGGTGCAGATGCTGAGCCAGGATCTGCATGCCGCCTACGAGCGCGTACGTTCCATTGGGCTGGCCAGGACTCGCAAGGCGCGGGCAGCCCACGCCGACTAGTGCAGTTCTTCGCCTTTTAGTATCCTCACACCCTTCACTCTTGTTCGACCTCGTCATGCGCAAGACCGACCAGTGCCCCGCAGGAACCTCTTACCACGTGCCTCTCCCGCTTGCCGTGTGACGACTCTCCCTGCAATCTTGCGGCCATTTACAGAGTGTAGCTCTACCCGCCCCGCCCTGCAAAAAAAATCCTGTAGCTCAAAAAAAACGTAAGTGGCAGGATGAAATTTTCCTGAAATGCATGTAACATTCCCAACCACAATGTGACGGCCGGCGTAGCTGTGCGATTTGTTTATCGCGGCAAGAAAGGGCAACAAGTGAAAGCGGCGTGTTGCGATGCTTCGATGGCAAATTTTCTCCGTCCCAACGTGTCGTCCGAACGACTCATAAGAGAACCGAGCGATGCATGAAAGAGCTCGGTGTTCTTCGCGTTCGGAAGTCGCCATGGGGTGGAGTGCAGCTAACCCTTGTAGCTGCACATGTGTGATGTGACGACGGTCACTGATTGTAGTTAGCTATGAACGGCAAGATGTGAGTTGATCCGGCACAATACCACGCGAAGCACAAAACTGGATTGGCTACGCGTGTTTGTTGATTGTTTCTGTTGTTCGATTGCCAAGCTGTCGAGGAGAAGCATGCGATATTCGGGAACAATAAAATACATATCCCGGTGGACGCTTGTATTGGCCTGCATTGTCCTGTTGGGAGCGGTCACAGTAATGGCCGCCAAAAAGGACAAGAAGGCCAGCAACGCCCCGGACACCGAAGCGACCCAAACAGACCCATCACAGTACGTAGGGTCAGATACCTGTAAAGGGTGCCACGAAGAGCAGTCGAAGAACATCGACGCCTCGCCTCACTTCAAGACCGAAGCAAAGAAGATCCGGGGAGAGGCGGGCCACGGATGCGAATCCTGCCATGGTCCAGGCGCCGCACACGTAGCCAACGGAGGCGACAAGACCAAGATCTTCAACTTCAAGGGGGCCAGTGCCGAAGCGGCCAGCAAGCGCTGCTTGAGCTGCCACGAGTCTAATATGGAGCAGCGGCAGTTCATCCGCTCGGCGCACCTTGAGAATCAAGTAGGCTGCCTCAGCTGCCATTCGGCTCATCACTCCACCCAGGAGTATCTGCTGACCAAGCGGCAACCGAGGCTGTGCTTCGATTGCCACAGCGACATCAAGGGCGACTTCCAGAAGCCGTTCCGGCACCGGGTGGAAGAGGGGCTTATCAGTTGCTCCGATTGCCACAACGCTCACGGCACCACCACCGGGCGGCAACTGCGGGCTACGGCCGACCAGAACTTCGTCTGCTTTAAGTGCCACAGCGACAAGCGCGGACCGTACTTCTATGAGCATATGCCGGTCAAGGTGGAGGGCTGCACTGCCTGCCACACGCCGCACGGCTCCACCAACCCACGCCTGCTGAACACTGCGCGCATTAACTCGCTGTGCCTGCAGTGCCACACCAACATGGGCGGTCGAAATGCCGCCGGGGCTTCCGTCAACCCGGGGACTGGGTCCGTACACCAGCAGAACAAATACAATCAGAACTGCACCACCTGCCACATGGCCATTCATGGCTCAAATTCCAGCAGCCTGTTGTTTCAACCTTAAGGAAAGGAGAGGAAAAGATGGCAAACACAAATCAAAATTCGCCGCGGCCTCTCCCTTCGAGGAGAGGGACGCTGGATCGGAGCCGAGGTATGAAGAAGAGTGTGGTACTTCTTGCCCTGCTGGCGCTGTTGGTTCCTTCGCTGGCGCTGGCGCAGGATAGCGATGATACTCAAACCCAGGGCCGTATGATGGGCCGTTACCAGGTGCGCCAGAACATCGAACTCGGCGGCCGGGTCGACGGACACCAACGGCAACCAGGATATGTACAAGACCTTGGTCAACCTGCAGAGCGGGCCGCGATTGCTCAACCAGGATCTCGTCCATGCGGTCGACCGACCGCAAGGGCGGCCTGTTTGACTCGTTGTACCTGAGCAGCTTCGGGTTCGGCGGCGACCCCAACGACTTGCTCCGGCTGCGTGTCGAGAAGAATAAGTGGTACAACTTTGTCGGCCTCTACCGGCGCGACGTGAACTTCTTCGACGACAACCTGTTTGGAAACCCGCTCAACACGGTGTATCCGGTTGGGACCAACGGCCTGCTCTCGAACTACGGGTACGTCAACAGCCCGAAACTCCAGAACACCACGCGAAACATGGGGGACTTCAATCTCACCTTGTTGCCGCAGTCGCCGGTTCGCTTCCGGCTGGGCTATTCGCGCAATGACAACCAGGGGCTGGTCGATAATACGATCGAGAGCCCCGCGGGCTTTCGGCATCATCAACAATTTCCGCTCGACCTCGGACCGCTACCAGTTCGGCGTCGACGTTCGGCCGCTGAAGCGCACGACGATCAGCTTCGACCAGTTCTTCGTGCATGACAAGGTCAACAACGCCGACTCCCTCAACGGGAACAATGCCTTCCCCGTTTTGAACAATGCCGCGCTTGGCTCTGTCAACATCGGGTTCCCCTTCGCTCTGGCTCCGTATAACATCCAGAACACCTGCCTGGTTCCAAACGGCGCTATCACCAGTACCTCCTGTGCTGGCCAGTACACGTGGAACTTTTCCGACAACATTCGTACTGACATACCGACCTCGCAGTTGTCGCTGAAGTCGAACTACTTCCGCAAGTTGGACGTCACAGCCAGCGGCAGTTACAGCAGCGCCAGCATGGACGCACCCAACCTCAGCCTTGCGCAAAGGACGGGAACGGGAACTGCCAGTTGGCTCTCTGGCCTTGTGCACGCCGACCGGATAACGGGCAACGCCGATCTCGGGCTGACTTACCACCTCAGCAAGAAGTGGTCGGTCTCCGACCAGTTCCGCTGGTTGAATTGGCATGACCCGGCCCGGCTGGCTACCACCACAGACAGCTGCCTCTCAACCTCTGGCACGGCCAACTTGACGACCCCCTTCGCCCTCGGCACGCTCGCCAATCAGGCAGCCGGCCACGGTGCATGCCTGATTCCGTCGAGCATTTTGTCAACGCTCGGCGGTCCGGCAGGGGCGAATTTGAACCCCGCCGCGTCCGGAACCATTCAGACGGGCGCCTCGTCGCTCACTTTCCTGGGCTATCGGACCTACTTCAATACCGCTAAGTTGGCGTGGGAGCCGAATCGCAAGGCCAGCGCCTATATCGGCTATCGCTATGGACGTCTCGAGTTCGACAACAAGGGGACACCAGACGCCCAGGTCGGCACGGGAGCCGTAATTACTCCACTTTCAGTCAGCACTACCGGCGTGATTACCAACGGAACCCCGACACCGGCAACTATTGTTTCGCTTACTTCACTGGTCGCCAAGGTCAACCAGCATACCGCGTTGGGAGGGGTAACTTTCCGCCCAATCAGCGCGTGGCGCATCAACGGCGATGTCGAACTGATGTACGCGGACATGTGTACCGGCTGCGGGCTTCCTATCGGCAATTCGAGCTTTACCACTCTGGCTCTCACCAACATCAGCCCACGGCATGAGCAGCGCTACCGGGTGGGATCCACCTACAAGGTCAGGAAGTGGATCACGCTGAACGCCAGCGCGCGTATCCTTGAATCGCGTAACGACTACGGCGCCGCCAATACTGGCAACGCTAATACATTTGCCTTCCAGCCCGGTATGACTCCGGCCTACGGTAACCTGAGCCATGCCCGGACGTATACCTTCGGTTTCAGTCTGGATCCAAATCGCCGAGTGGGCTTGGATGTGGGATGGACGTATCTGGATCAGAAGATCCTGGCCAATACGTGCATGGTAGTCAATCCTGCCCTCTCGACCGTGCCCGCACTGGGAACAGCGGCGAACAACTTCTGTTACCAACAGTCAACCAATGGCGTTCTCCCCGTTCTGCTGGACTACTCGGAGGCAACCCACACTGCTTACTTCAACTTGCGGGTAAAGCCGATGAAGAAAGTCACGCTCAACGCAGGCTATGAGCTGACCAGCAGCAGCGGCATCAACAACTGGCTGCGCATGGATGTCGTCGGGAACCCACCGCTCCTGGTGAACACGTACAGCACGGTTAACCCCATCTCTCCCGTGTTAACCGGCACATCGGGCGCGGGCGGCGGGCTCACCAATGGCCAGATATTGGCTGGCCCGAATTCGGCGGTTCCGACCGGCGGCTCGCTCGACACCAACTGGCACAAACCCTACGCGGGCATAACCTATGACATACATAAGGGACTGTCCTTGAAGGGTGTGTACTACTACTACGGCTACAACGAGAAGGACGTGCAGAACGCCAGCATATTGCTGCCGCGCGACTTCCATACCAACTCCGGAACGGTTTCGGTGAAATACTCCTTCTAGTCTCTCCCGCCTGGCAGCCCAGCGCCGGGCGTGAAGCAATCGCGGGATGACCAGGTCATCCCGCTTTTTTATTGGGCCGCGACCGCCAGTGGTCCGCCTCTGCCCTGGGCCTTCCAGATCCGAGAGCTGCCAACCGCCAGGCGGATCCGGGACACCGCCGCTCGGAAAATTGGGCTACGAGCCCCGTTTGCGGGTCTTTCCATTTACAATTTCGGAGTGACGATTCTCACAAGCAAGCCGTCCAAATTTCGTAGTTATGACCCCCAAACGTGACTGGAGTCACAGCTGCGGGTGAGCAGTCTCACTGCTCTGACGGACATGCGAATGCGAAAACAAAAGTAAAGAAGTTTTCTGTAACTCCTAGCATTGATTGGCAGAGCGCCTTCGCAGGGATCGGAGGTTCTCCGGGTGAGGTTTCGTGAATCGCTACCGCAAGCTATGGCTGATCTTCGTCCTTCTGTCCGGCATCTTGACCGGTCTGAGTGAGGCGAAGCAGCCGCCCAAAACTCCCAAGCTCTCCAACGCCGATTGCCTGGCCTGCCACAGCGATCCTTCTCTGACCAAGGAAGAGAACGGCAAGCAAATCAGCCTGCAAGTCAATGAGGAGAAATTCACCGGCTCGATTCACGGCTCGATGTTCACCTGCGTGGATTGCCACAAGGACGTGACCTCGGTGCCGCACGAGTCCACTCCGGCTAAGCCGAGCTGCGCGCAGTGCCATGCCGACCAGCAGAAGGCATACGACAGCGGCTTGCACGCCAAGGCGCGGGCAGCGGGAGACAAGCAGGCCGCTACTTGCGTCGATTGCCACGGGAGCGTGCATGAGATTCTGCCGGCCGGCGACCCGAATTCCAAGGTAAGCCACAAGAACATCGCGGCCACCTGCGGCGCCTGCCATGGGCAGCAGAAGGTTATGGCGCAATCCGGGGTCAGCACGCAGCCGTTCAGCTCCTACAACGACAGCATTCACGCCAAGCTGGTGGCCGGCGGCAACGAAAAGGCAGCGGTGTGCAGCGACTGCCACGGCGCGCACGACATCCGGCCGTCCTCCGACCCGCAGTCCTCGATTTTCAAGAAGAACGTGCCGGAGACCTGCGCCAAGTGCCATGCCACGGAGAAATCCGAGTTCATGGCCAGCATTCACGGACAGGCGGTGGCGAAGGGCAACCTGCACGCCCCGGTCTGCACCGACTGCCATGGCACGCACCTGATCAAGGCGCCGAGCGATCCCAACTCGACGGTGGCGGCGGAGAACCTGGCCACCAGAACCTGCGCGCAGTGCCATGAAAGCGTGCGCATGTCGCAGGAGTTCGGCGTTCCCGGCGGCCGCGAGAGCACTTACCTGGCGAGCTATCACGGCATGGCGACGGTGCGCGGATCGACGCAGGCCGCCAACTGCGCCAGCTGCCACGGCGTGCACAACATCCTGCCGTCGAGCGATCCCCGCTCCACTATCAATAAAGCCAATCTGGTGCAGACCTGCGGCAAGTGCCATCCGGGAGCGAACGCCAACTTCGCCGCCAGCAAGATGCACATTGACCCGCACGCGGCCGGTATCGAGAGCCAGGCCGTGCGCCTGATCCGCAATTTTTACGTGCTGATGATCTTCGCCACCATCGGCGGCATGCTGCTGCACAACGCGGTGGTCTTCCAGCGCAAGCTGTCGGACCTGCGCGCCGGACACTCGCATATCTCGGGCGGGCGGCGGACGGTGGTGCGGATGAGCTTCAACCAGCGGGCGCAGCACATGGTGCTGTTCATCAGCTTCCTGGTGCTGGTCGTAACCGGCTTTGCGCTGAAATACCCGCAATCCTGGCTGGGAATGGTGTTTCTGGGCGAGACGGTGCGCAGCGTGATCCATCGCACGGCGGGCGTGGTGCTGATCCTGGTAGGCATCTACCACGTCTGGTACGTCGCCGTCACCCGCGAAGGCCGCAAGCTGGCCCTCGATTTCCTGCCCGAATGGAAGGACATCGTCGACGTCCGGGGGGCATTCCTCTACTACCTGCGCCTTAGCAGCAAGAAGCCGGTATTCAAGCGCTTCAACTATGCGGAAAAGATGGAGTACTGGGCGCTGATCTGGGGAACCGTAGTCATGGCCGTAACCGGCGTGATGATGTGGGGAAAGGTAGCCTTCGGCAATCACCTGCCGCGGTGGTTCATCGACGCCGCCACAGCGGTGCACTTCTACGAGGCGATCCTGGCCAGCCTGGCGATCCTGGTGTGGCACTTCTACATGATCATCTTCGACCCGGAAGTCTACCCCATGAACTGGGCATGGTACGACGGCAAGATGACGCTCGAGCACTACGTGGAAGAGCACGGGGCCGATAGCGAAACCATCGATGCCGCCATCGAAGAGGCGGGGAAGCTCGATTCGGCAAGCCAAGGCGCCGGCGAACAGGCAGCTACAGGAACCGCGGAAAAGGGAGATTAGAGCTGCTGACGCTAGAGCCTGTTATTGACTTATAGGGCGGCAGCGACGGGAGCGGATTTTTCCGAGCGCGAGGAGCGAGGAGCGGCAAATACTGAAGTATTTTAGCGACGAGCGACACGGCGATCGGGAAAATCCGCCCCGTCCCGCAGGGTTGCGGCGCAAATCGGCCTAGACTTCGTTGTCGTCCTCGAACATGGAATCACCATGCCCCTCGGACTCCGCCTCGTCTGGCCCAATTTTCGCTCGCAACGCTGTCCGTCCTATAGTTAATAACAGGCTCTAGGCTGCGGAAATGGCCCCGCCCCACGTCAGCCCAACAGCAGGGCGGGACGTGGGGCACCCGTCGTCTTTCTATCGAGATAGATTGAGCGCTTCCGCCGCGCGGGGTAGGTTGCTGTTCCTTGGGCGCCTGTGATTTACTACGGTTTCGCACTTGCCGGTGTTGCTGGCCTGTCCGGCGAGCCCGATGTGGGGACTGTCACGAAAACCAAATAGCCGGCGCGAGGCGCCCGCGGGGCGACTTAGCCGGTGTTGCTTACTTCTCTGGCAAACGCCGCGGGTTGCGTTTGGGGTAGATCAGTGCATTCTCTGGCGCAGGAGAAAACGTAAAAATGAGCGATGCGGGTGCACCTGCTCCGCCAACTCCACCCTCAGGCCTTTCCGCCAAAAGGCTGCTTCGGAATTACGTAAGCCTCATCGGGCTGGCGCTGGCGGCGGTGTCTCTGGCGAATTTCTTTTTCCTGTTTCTGCTCGACCTGGTGTCGAAGCAGCCCAGCCCCTACATAGGCATCTTCGCCTACATGGTGGTGCCCGTCTTCCTGATCCTGGGACTGGTGCTGATGGGCATCGGCATGTGGATGGAGCGGAAACGCCACCACCGCGAGAGCGCGGCCCTGTCTCGGTTCCCGGTCCTGGACCTGAATAACCCGTCGCAACGAAGCACGATTGCCTTCTTCATCTCAGCGGTGGTGCTGTTTGTCATGTTGAGTGCGGTGGGCAGCTATCGCGGCTACGAATACACCGACTCGGTGCAGTTCTGCGGCCAGCTCTGCCACACGGTGATGCATCCGGAGTTCACCGCCCACCAGGCTTCGCCGCATGCGCGCGTCACCTGCGTCGATTGCCACGTGGGTGCGGGCGCGGGGTGGTACGTGCGTTCCAAGCTTTCCGGAGCCCGCCAGGTGGTCAAGACGGTGCTGAACACCTATCCCCGGCCGATCGAGACGCCGGTGGCCAACCTGCGCCCGGCCCCGGAGACCTGCGAGCAGTGCCACTGGCCGCGAAAGTTCTGGGGCGCGCAACTGAAGGTCATCAATCACTTCGCCAGCGATGAGCAAAATACCCCGCGCCAGGTACAGATGCTGATCAAGACCGGGGGCGGCGATCCCAATGCCGGCCAGGCCAGCGGAATCCACTGGCACATGAACATCGCCAACATCATCACCTACGCCTCCGATGCCAAGCGGCAAAACATCCCCTGGGTCCGCATACAGGACATGCAGGGGAAGGTGACGGAGTACTCTAGCCGCGGACGCCAAGCCGGAGGAGATCGCCAAAATGAGCCGGCGCAGGATGGATTGCGTCGATTGCCACAATCGCCCGACCCACATCTACCTTGCTCCCGACCGCTCGGTCGACGACGCGCTGGCGGCTCACCGCATCGACGCCGGCCTGCCTTACGTCAAGCAGCAGGCGGTGCAGGTGCTGACCGCCGAATACAAGACGACCCCGCAAGCGATACAAGCTATCGCTACCACTATCCCGGCCTTCTACCGCGAGAAGTATCCGCAGGTGGCAACCGCCAAGCAGGCGCAGATTCAGACCACGGTGACCGAATTACAGCGCATCTTCCGCACCACCATCTTTCCGGAGATGAAGGTCGACTGGCGCACACACCCCAATAATGTCGGGCACTTTTATTTTCCGGGGTGCTTCCGCTGCCATGACGGCAACCACGCCAGCAAGGACGGCAAGGTAATCACGAAGGATTGCGATGCCTGCCATACCGTCCTGGCGCAGCGGGAGGGCGTTGCCGCTCGAACCGTCTCCGCCACGACCCAGTTCAAGCACCCGGTCGACATCGGCGACATGGCGGCGGTGAACTGCTCCGATTGCCACAACGGCGGGGTCGGTCCGTAAGGTGTTGACGGCCCTGAGCCAGTACAGCGGGAACAGCTTGCTCCCCAGGTCAGCGCCGCAACCGAAGAGACTGCTGGAAGCAACTAGAGCTGGTTGCATAAATGCACTTCGGTAAAACCGAAAATACCTCAGGGGAGCTTTCTAAAACCCGCATTTTTACTGGTCCGAACGGCGGGGCTGAAGCCCGCCCTTTCAAGGCAGTATTTGCAACAGTTCTAGCCCAGTCGAGCCATACGGGTCTTCTCAACTGAGTTTCTGTGCGGCGCGGGACCTGGGGCACCCGTCTATTAGGTGTCGAGTCCGAACTGGCCCGCTGCTCCACCCCGGGTTCCGGCTTTACATGTGAGCGCCATTTCTGCGAAAGTAAACCGTGGAACACTCTGCCCTCGAATCCGTCGTCATCCTCGACTTCGGCTCGCAATATACGCAACTGATTGCCCGCCGCATTCGCGAGCAGAACGTCTTTTCGGCCGTTCTGCCATGCACCGCCTCGCTCGATGAGGTGCGGGGGTACAACCCTGTCGGGATCGTGCTCTCAGGCGGTCCCTGCTCGGTGTACGATGCCGACGCGCCCCCGGCCGACGAGCGCGTACTTTCGCTGGGGCTGCCGGTACTGGGCATCTGCTACGGGCTGCATTTTATCGTTCACAAGCTCGGCGGCAAGGTACGTCCGGGGCTGAAGCGCGAATATGGACCCGCCGACATCAGCGTCTCCGGCAATTCCACGCTATTTGAAGGCCTACCCGCGGAGATGCCCGTGTGGATGTCACACGGCGACGAGGCGCTGGAGCTGCCCTCGGGGTTCCGGCTGGTAGGCAAAAGTTCCACGACGGTGGCCGCCTTGGAGAACTGCGAACGGCGCATCTTCGCCGTGCAGTTTCATCCTGAGGTCCACCACACCCGCTTCGGCACCGAGATCCTGCGTAATTTCGTCTTCAAGATCTGCGGAGCCAAGGCCACCTGGACGCCGCAACGGTTCATCGACTCGACCATTGCCGACATACGGCAAAAGGTCGGTCCCGAAGGCCGCGCCATCTGCGCCATCTCCGGCGGCGTAGACTCCTCGGTGGCGGCCACACTGGTTTCCCGGGCGATGGGCGAGCGCCTCACCTGCGTCTTCGTCAACAACGGAGTCTTGCGCAAGAACGAGTTCGAAAAGGTGCAAGAGATGCTGCGCAGCCGCCTGCGGCTCAACGTCGATGCCATCGACGCCAGCGAGCGCTTCCTCAGCAAGCTCGCCGGGGTCACCGATCCGGAGCGCAAGCGCAAGATCATCGGCAACGAATTTATAGAGGTCTTCGACTGCGAGGCCCAGCGCGTCGAGAAAGCCTCGGGGCGCGTGGAATGGCTGGTGCAGGGGACCCTCTACCCGGACGTGATCGAGTCGCGTTCCGTACGCGGTCCCTCGCAGACCATCAAGAGCCATCACAACGTCGGCGGCCTGCC
Source organism: uncultured Acidobacteriota bacterium (assembly GCA_963791145.1). Taxonomy (GTDB): domain Bacteria; phylum Acidobacteriota; class Terriglobia; order Terriglobales; family Acidobacteriaceae; genus CAWBRT01. The sequence continues at coordinate 129,060 of CAWBRT010000017.1, forward strand.
GGAGAAGATGAAGCTGAAGCTGATCGAGCCGCTGAAGGATCTGTTCAAAGACGAGGTCCGGCGTATCGGTCGCGACCTGGGAATGCCGGAGGAGATGATCCAGCGGCAGCCGTTCCCCGGGCCGGGCCTGGCGGTGCGCATTCTCGGCGAGGTCACGCCCGAGCGCATACGCCTGCTGCAGGAAGCGGACAATATCGTCGTCAGCGAAATCCGGCGGGCCGGGCTGTACACCAAAATCTGGCAGTCGTTCGCCGTGCTGCTGCCGGTCATGTCGGTGGGCGTCATGGGCGACCAGCGGACCTACGCCTATACTTGCGCCATCCGCGCCGTCAGCTCCGAAGACGGCATGACGGCCGACTGGGTGCCGTTGCCGCACGAGGTGCTGAAGACCATCTCCAGCCGCATCGTCAACGAAATTCCGGGAATCAACCGCGTTGTCTACGATGTGACCTCGAAGCCCCCGGGGACGATCGAGTGGGAATGAGCGGGGGAGACGATAGCATTTACCGGGATGAAACAGCAATTCTCGTTGTAGAATGCTCGGGACATCATTTCGGGGAGAGCTTGTGAAAAAATTCGCTGCCTGCACGCTTGCCGCCTTCCTCGCCTTTGCCGCCTTCGCTCCGGTCGCCGTTAAGGCCAGCACTCCCTCCGAGCGCCAAGCGCACAAGGCCCAGAAGAGACAACGAAAGGCCCAGAAGAAGTTTGTCAAGAACCAGCAGAAGGCGCAGAAGCATGGGCTGAAGTCGCAAAAGAAGGCGATGAAGAACTGGAAGAAGAGCCACCCGACCGGACAGTGACAGTGTTCCGCCGACATGCTCCGTCTCGGTGAACGTGTGGCGCGCTCGCCATTGATGAAAGAGCAGTGCCTACCACGACAGCAAAAGAATAGCCCACAGCATCTGTGGGCTTTTTAGAGCGCTTTCAACAAAGCTGTATCCCTTTTTCGAAGCGTCATCTCGAGCGAGCGGGCTGTCGTTGCCTGCGAGTCGAGAGACCTGCAGTTGCGTCTCGCAAAAAGAAGTCAACTGCAGATCCCTCGACGCCCTCCGCCCAACAACTGGGCTCCGGTTGCTCGGGATGACGCCTGGAGTACGTTAGCTGTGGAACCGCTCTAACCGAACTACATCCGAATAGCCAATTATCCGCTTCAGCGGTTCTCGCCGCGTTTGCGGAGAAATGCCGGGACGTCCAGATCGTCCTGCTCGAATTCGCCGGTCAGGCTTCGGCTGACCGATTCGAGCGGGCTGCTCTCCCGTACTGGTGTGGGCGCTTCCCAGGTGCTCGTTACCGGCTCCTCCGGCGGAGGCTGCACGGCCTCGACGGGTGGCGCCGGCGCGATTTCAACCGGAGGCGCTTGCGGCTCTGCCGGAAATGGCGGTTGCGCCGCGGACGGTAGCGGCTCGGCAACGGATTCCGGGGCCGGCGGGTAGTGGATCGATGGCGGTTCGGGCGGCAGGGCCGGCTTGACCGCCTGCGCGACAGCCACGGCCGACGAGGCACGCACGCGCCGAGGAAACATGTCCGCTTTGAAGCCGGTGGCAATGACGGTGATCTTGACCTCGTCCTTCATCTTCTCATCCAGCACGGCGCCGAAGATGATGTTAGCGTCCTCGTGGGCGGCGCTCTGGATGATGGTGGAGGCTTCGTTGACCTCGGCCAGCTTGAGCGAGCCCGAGCCGGTAATGTTCAGGAGAATGCCGCGGGCGCCGTCGATGGCTCCGGCCTCCAGCAGCGGCGAGGCGATGGCCCGCTGAGCGGCTTCCATGGTGCGGCGCTCGCCTTTGCCGGTGGCCGTGCCCATCACCGCATAGCCCATGCCGGCCATAATGGCCTTCACGTCGGCGAAGTCGCGGTTGATGATTCCGGGAATGGTGATGATGTCGGAAATGCCCTGCACGCCCTGGCGCAGAATGTCGTCGGCGATGCGGAACGACTCGAAGAAGCCGGCGTCCTGCGCCACCGCCAGCAGTTTCTCATTGGGAATCACGATCACGGTATCGACGGAATCGACCAGCTCAGCCAGGCCGCGCTCGGCCTGCTGCATGCGTCTTTTGCCTTCGAAGGCAAAGGGCTTGGTCACGACCGCGACCGTTAATGCGCCCATTTCGCTGGCGAGGGAAGCGATGATGGGCGCGGCGCCGGTTCCGGTGCCGCCGCCCAGGCCGGTGGTGACAAATACCATGTCGGCGCCTTCCAGCACCTCTATGATCTTGTCGGCATCTTCCAGGGCCGCCTTGCGGCCGACCTCGGGATTGGCCCCGGCGCCCAGACCGTTGGTGAGCTTAACGCCAAGCTGAAGCTTGACCGGCGCATGCGAAAGCTGCAAGGCCTGCAGGTCGGTATTGGCGGCCACGAACTGCACGCCTTCCACGCCGGCATCGATCATGCGGTTGACCGCGTTACCGCCGCCGCCGCCGACTCCGATTACCTTGATCTTGGCATTGTTGCGCGGATCTTCGTTGAACTGAATACGAATGTCCTTGTTCTCACTTATTTCCATCGCCTGATTCCTTCTCTGCTCTCCAACCACAGGGGCTAAAGAGCCTGCGTGAGAACTCTGTCGCCCCTACGGGGCTCAACGTCTTTATCCCATCTTTACCCAGGGCTGGCGACCCTGGGCTCATATCTTGCGCCAGCTTCGCGGGCTGGTTCAATGGGCTCACGTACCATCGGCGTAAGCAAAATTGGTTCTCACGCAGACACTAAAGCCCAGCCTTTATTTAGCCCTCAACGGCACGGCTAAACTGGCTGCGGAAAAACGCGCCGAAGCAACAAGCGAGGCGCTATAGATGTGGCTACTATAGTATCCGCTATCAAGATCTTGTAGTCCCATCCAATCCGAAATCTGTTTTTCCGCAGCCCCTAAAGTCATGCCCTGATACAAAACCACTCCGACCAGCTTGCAGCATTCCTGTTTACATTCTCATTCCCGCTTACATTCCGAACGAACGCGCCAGCGACCGCAAGCGTGCGCCAAAGCCGCGCTCTTCCCTGGTCTTGAGCACGCGCGAGCGATGCGCGTAAAACACCATGCCAATGACGGTGGCGAACTCCGGCTCCGCCAGCATCGAGGGCAACTTCGCCATGGGGATCGGCAAGCCGATGCGCACCGGCCGGCGCAGCACGTCCTCCGTGACTTCCATCATGCCCGGCAGGCGCGCGCCGCCGCCGGTGAGCACCGCACCGGCTCCGAGCATCTCCATCACTCCGGCCTGGCGCAGGTTGTCGCGCAGCATCTCGGCCAGCTCGCGTGCCCGGGGCTCGATCACTTCGGCCAGAAAGCGCTGCGACATCAGCCGCGAAGGACGGTCGCCGACGGAAGGAACTTCGATCTCGGTGCTCTCTGGAATCGAGGTCACGACGGCGCAGCCGAACTGGCGCTTCAGGGTCTCCGCCGAATTCAGCGGCGTGCGCAAACCGACGGCAACATCGTTGGTGAAATGATCGCCGCCGATGGGGACCACGGCGGTGTGCACTACCACGCCTTCGTGCAGGACGATGAGATCGGTCGAACCGGCGCCGATATCGCAGACGCAAACGCCGAGCTCGCGCTCGTCGGTGCGCAAGACGGCATCGGAACACGCCAGGGCTTCGTAGACGGTGTCGTCAACGTTTATGCCGGCGCGGTTGATCACCGTGACCGTGTTCTGCATGGCCGTCGCCAGCGGCGGTGATGACATGCACGCGGACCTCGAGCTGCCGTCCCAGCATTCCCGCCGGATCGCGAATCCCCGGCTGCTGATCGACGATGAACTCCTGCGGCAGCAGGTGCAGCACGTGACGGTCATCCGGCAGGGGAAAGCTGCGCGCCTTCTCGACGGTGGCGCGGATGTCATCCCGCGAAATCTCGCGCGGACGGCTGCCCAGGGAAATGCCGCCCTGGCTGTTGGCGGCGCGGATATGCGGCCCGGCGATGCCCGCCAGCGCCCGCTCAATGGGCATTCCGGCGGCCAGCTCGGCTTCCTCCATCGCCTTCTGGACGCTGCCGACAGCCTTCTCGATATCGACAATGACGCCTTTGCGCGAGCCGCGCGACTCGGCCACGCCATGCCCGCGATAACGCAAGCCGGCATCGGTAATGTCGGCTACCAGCACCACCGTCTTGGCGGTGCCGATGTCAATCACGGTAAGAACGCTTTCGTTCGCCTTCGCCATGGGATCAACGCTTACGCCTGGAAGGGCGAGCCGTGGCCGGGCGCGGCGCCGGCGCCTGCTCGGCCACCGGTTCCACCGGCTTCACATCTTCCGGTACAAGAATAACCTGCCGTTCGTAACGCAAATCAACTGCCCGCAGACGTCGAGTCTGCTGACGCCATTCCTGAATATGCGTCTTGTAGAGCGTGAAACGCTCCAGGTAGTTGGTCGAGCCGAGATGGATCAGCAACGACCCGTTCTGATCGGCCACCGTAACCTTGGTATCTTCGGGATCAGAGAGGTCCACCTCGTCCAGGTCCCGCGAATAGCCGGCCCCGCCCGAATCGAGAGCGCGGACCAGTTGGAAATAGGTCTTCATGCGCGCCGCGCGGGTGGAAAGCGGGTCGGACTCGGCGTTGCCCACAATCACCGGAAAGGAGAAGGTAGCCCCCAGCGGCATCTCCATGTTGACGCCGTTGGCATCGATCAGCTCAATGCGGTTCCCCACCTTGGCAAAGGCGACGGGAGTGCGCTCCCGGACGACGATCTTCAGGCGGTTGGGCAGCAGGCGCATGACCGTTGCCGACTCAACCCAGGGCACCTTCTCGAGCTGGCGCTTGCGCTCTTCCAGCGGAATGAAAAATACGTTGCGGCCAATGTCGCCGCCCATTACGGCCAGCACCTGCGCACGGGTCACATTCTTGATGCCGGCAACTTCGATGGCATCGCTGGACTCGATTCTGAACCGCCAGGAGCTCATAGCCATAGCGGAAGGCAACGGCCGCGGCCGAGCCCGCCAGCACGCAAACTCCAAGCAGGGCCATGCCGAGGCGCAGACGGCTGGCCGTGCCCTTCTGAAAGGGACCGCGGCGGACCGGGACGCGCTTCTGGCCACGCAGAAACGGCGAGGTCTCCTGCTTTTCGAGATCGATGATGCGGTCTTCCAGCGCCGAAGGGCCGGGCAAGACATGGGTCATCGCGTCCTTCTCGCGAAGCCCAACCTCGCTGAAGGATTGGTCAGCACCCTCGGGCGTAAGCGGATCTTGACTGCGGACCATGGAAAACGATTATTCGCCGGAGCTATATCCAGGACGCACGGGCATGGCTCCCACCGATTGCACCCCAGGTAAGCACAAAAAAGCTCCCGGAATGGCGGCAGAGGCCCCAGAGTTCCTGCCAAACTATAACCGCTTTTTCCGATAAAAAGGAGAATAACTTTGGCGGAAGAGAATTCGCCGTGGTACCGACCGGCCCGCCTCACGCATATGCGGCATCCGCCGGGCCTCGCCGTCTCATTGCACACCAACCGATGCGAATGACCCCAACGGATGCGGGCTCTGGCGGAATCCGCTTAGTTGAACGAAGGATCAAGATTTTGCCGTGGCGGCGTGGCCGTTGGCGGCCAGCCGCTCCAGGATCTGCGGACCCAGATGCGAGACGTTGCCGGCACCGAGCGTCAGGATCAGGTCTCCCGGCTGCACCTCCTGGACCACGGCATCGACGGCAGCCTGGAAAGATGCGGCGAATTCCGCCGGGCGCGCAGCGGCGCAGCGAATCCTGGAAGCCAGGCTCAGCCCGGTTACGCCGGCGATGGGCTGCTCGCTGGCGGCATAGATATCGAGCACCAGCAGGCGGTCGGCGCTGGTAAAGGCCTCGGCGAATTCATCCATGCAGCAGATAAGTCCGTGTGTAGCGATGCGGCTGGAAGACGACATGTACACGCCCATTGGCCGCTTGTACCCATTGCCGGGCCGCACCCAGGGTGGCGCGAATCTCCGTGGGGTGGTGGCCATAGTCGTCCACTACGACGACGCCGTTGACTCGTCCTCTGACCTGGAAGCGGCGGTCCACCCCGCCAAAGCCGGCAATGCCCTCGCGAATCTTTGCGACGGGAATATCCAAACCGATGCCAACAGCGATGGCGGCAGTCGCATTCAGCACGTTGTGCTCGCCTACCGAACGCAGTTCGAAGCGGCCCAGCGAGCTGCTCTTGTAAAGCACGGAGAAGCGCTGCAGGATGCCACCATCGGCCGCCACGGTGGAACAGTCGGAGATACGGAAATCCGAGTCGCCGGCGCGGCCGTAGGTGACCACCCGGCGTTGCACGCGCGGCAGCAAGGCCCGCAGCGGGGCGTCGTCGTGACAGGCCACCACTGTCCCGTAGAACGGGACGCGATCCATGAATTCCAGGAAGGTGTGCTCCACGTCTTCCATGTCGCGGTAGCAGTCCATGTGCTCGCGGTCGATGTTGGTCACCACGGAAAGAATCGGCGCCAGCTTCAAAAAAGAGCGGTCGCTCTCGTCGGCTTCGGCGACCAGGTAGTGCGAGGTCCCGAGCCGGGCGTTGGAGCCCATGGCATCGACCCGCCCGCCAACCACGACTGTGGGATCAAGCCCGCCGGCCGCCAGTACGGCAGCCACCATGCTGGTGGTAGTGGTCTTGCCGTGCATGCCGGCGACGGCAATGCCGTATTTCAGGCGCATCAGCTCGGCCAGCATCTCGGCGCGCTGGATCACCGGAACCTTGAGCCGGTGCGCTTCCAGCACCTCCGGATTCTCATTGCTGATGGCCGAGCTGGTGACGACCACTTCGGCGCCGCGCGCGTTCTCCGCCCGGTGGCCCTCGAAGACCTGCGCACCCAGCGACTCCAGCCGGCTGGTGACGGGCGAACGCCGCAGATCAGAGCCGCTGACGCGATAGCCCAGGGTGAGCAGCACTTCGGCAATCCCGCTCATGCCGATGCCGCCGATACCAACGAAATGAATGCGCTGAATTTTAGCAAACATAGGAAGCTTGATTGTACATAGCCTGCATGGCAATCCGCAGCTCGCGATGATTGTACAAGGAGTCTCGCGCGGGCGCTGCCGGTAACCTACAGCTCCCGAAGGCTTTATGCTATGAGAGCTGCGGACCAGAGCAGCCGAAAAAGACCCGAGAAACAATCCTGTGTGGCACGCCACCCCTGCAGCTCTGGGCGGCATCAAAGTCAACATGAACTCACGAGCCGGGCCATTCCGAAAGGTGCTATTGGGAGCGCGCCCCAGTTTGCCGCACTCATTTCCGCAGCCTGAAGAAACGGCTGTTGACTCTCTCGCTCCAGCTCATGGCGCTGCTGTTGCTGGCCGGAGCTGCGGCCGCGCAGTGCACGCTGAACACCGCCTCGCCTTCGGTGACCATCTGCACGCCTGCCAACGGAGCCACGGTCACCTCTCCGGTGAGCGTGGTGGCCGGCACGACCGACAACGCGCACCCGGTCACGGCCATGAAGGTGTATCTCGATAACACCGCCGTGTACACCGTGCATACGAACCAGTTGAGCACCACCCTGACGATGGGGCCGGCAAGCACAACATCACGGTTAACGCCTGGGATTCTAGCGGAGCGGTCTTCAAAACCACTTCACTTATCACCGTCAGCGTACGGGAACGAGACCAATCTCGGTCGCCGTCTCGCCGCACTCGATGACACTGAATCCTGGACAGACGCTAGCAATTCAGCGCCACAGTGCTGAATGCCAGCAACACCGGCGTCAACTGGTACGTGGACAACTCCCTGCTCGGCAACACTACCTCGGGAACCATCACCACAGGCGGGTTATATACGGCCGGCACCGCCCTGGGCACGCACAACATAACGGCCGTCAGCGTGGCCGATAACACCAAGAGCGATACCGCGGTGGTCACGGTGCAGGCGCCGGCGGTGACGGTCAGCATCAATCCACCCTCGGCGAGCGTGGTCAGGGCGGCACAGTTACATTCACGGCGACCGTGCAGAATGCCTCAAACACGAACGTAACCTGGTCTGTGAACGGCACGACGGGAGGAAGCTCCACAACCGGCACCATCACCACTGGCGGCGTGTACACGGCGCCCAGTGGCACCGGCTCATTTACGGTAACGGCGACCAGTGTGGCTGACACCTCCAAGAGTGCCAGCGCCAACGTTAACGTGACTTCTTCGACGGGCGGCGGCTTCCCCAGCTCGAATCACGTCTTCCTGGTGATGTTGGAGAACCAGAGCTTCTCGGAGGTCTTCCCCTCGGGCGCGGCGACCCTGAGCAACTGCAACTCCTCCACCATGCCGTACCTGTGCGGGCGGCCGCCAAGAACGGAATGGCGACTAACTTCTACTCCAACCGGCACGACTCGCTGCTGCTGTATCTGTATGCCACCTCGGCCTCCACCTGGACGAGCAGTCCCACCAATTGCAACGGCCTCAGTTGCGCTTCGGAAGGAGCGATCACCGGCGACAACCTGATGCGCCAGCTCAACAACAACGGCAAGACCTGGCGGGGATATTTCGAAGACATGCCCTCGCAAGGTTACATGGGAGGCGACACAGGCAACTACCTGCTGCACCACAATCCCTTCCCGTGGTACTCGTACGTGGCCAACAGCGTCACGCAGCAGGACAACATGTACCCGTTCACCAGTTTCAACGGGCACATCAACTCGGGCAACTTCGCCAACTTTACCTATATTGTTCCCAACAGCCACAATGACGGCGACGAAGGAAGCGGGAGCGCCAGTACAATACTGGGCTTGGCCGATACGTGGCTGCAGAAAAACATCGACCCGCTGCTAAAGACCGCGCCCTTCCAGCCTGGCGGAGACGGCATTCTGATCGTCACCTTCGACGAGGGCGAGGTGGCGGGTAAATCGGGCGACAGCAGCAGCGACAACTCCTGTTCGCCGACACAGTCCTCCGGCTGCGGCGGACACATCGTCTACGTGATGATCGGCCCCAACGTGAAGCCGGCCTCAACCACGACGAATACGTATCACTTCCAGGACATGGTGCATACGATGATTCACCTGCTCGGATTGCCGACCTACATCAATGGCGCCAGCTCGGGTACGGACATCAATTTGTTGCCGGGGGGGCCATAGGATTTTCGATTTATGATTTTTGATTTTCGATTGAAGATGGCAGATTGAAGATTGCGGGTGCCCACCTTTGCGTCGTACTGTTTGACGATAAGGCGGGCTTTCCGAGGCGCTGGCCCCTACATCTGCGCGTTCGAGCGTATGCACTAAACAGAAAACCGCAGAGTACACAGAGAGCGCAGAGAAGACTAGAACTCACTCTGTGGTCTCTGCGTACTCTGCGGTTGGCTGTTGGCTCTAACCATCCACAGAGGAAGGAACCTGGACACCTACGCAGTTGCCCACAATCTGAAATCAAAAATCTTAAAATCTAAAATGATGCGGCCGGCACTCCCGCTAAACGTGCGGCCATTCGGGCGATGTGGGACGCAGCATCGTCATGGGCGAGGCGGCGGGCGCGGTTCCCCATGGTGTCCAACCGGATTCGGTCGGTGATCAGGGCGGCAACAGTTTCGACGAAACGTTCCGGAGTGAGCTCTGACTCGCGAATCAACATGGCGGCCTGCTGGCCGGCGAGGGTCTCGGCATTGCGCAGCTGATGGTCGTCAGCGGCGGTTGGCAGGGGAACGAAGATTGCCGGCTTTCCGGCAGCCGCAACCTCGGCCACGGTGCTGGCCCCGGAACGGCAGACGAGCAGGTCGGCACGGGCGAAGGCGCCCGCCATGTTGGTGATGAAGGGCGAGACTTCCGCCGGGATGGGAACCTTGAGATAGCCGGCGGCAATGGCCTGATACTCGCGCTCGCCCGTCTGATGGATGATATGCAGCTCCGGAATGCGTTGAACAAGCGCGGGGAGCGAATCGACCAGGATGCGGTTTAACGCCCGCGAACCTTGGCTTCCGCCGAACAGCAACAATGTCGGAGCCTCCCCCAGGCGGCGCGGCGGAACCTCGAAAAACTCTCTTCTTACCGGAACACCCGTTACCTCGCAGTTTTGAAACCAGCGCTGTGTCTGTTCGAAGTGAACGGCGGCGGCGTTGGCCATGAAAGCCACCAGGCGATTGGCGAAGCCCGGCACGACGTTAGGCTCGAAGATCAGCGAAGGCGTGCCGCGCAATCCCGCAGCCAGCATCGCCGGGCCGGAGGCATATCCGCCGACTCCGATCACCACGTCGGGACGGAAGCTGGTCATGACGGTCCAGGAGGCGATGACGGCGCACGGCAGAGCGGTAAGGGTCTTGACGCGCGTGGCCAGACTCACGCGATTGAGCTGGCCGACCTCGATCAGCCGCAACGGGAATCCGGCAGCCGGCACCAGGCGGGTTTCGATTCCCCGCTCCGTGCCGATGAAAACCACGTCGGCTCCGTAGCCGTCCCTGAGCTGCTGGGCGATGGCGATAGCGGGAATGACATGGCCGCCGGTTCCACCGCCGGCGAGAATTACGCGCATCCTTCAGTCCGTCTGCTGGGTGATGTTGAGCAGTACACCCACACTCATAAGTGTAATGAATAACGAGGAGCCGCCGTAGGAGATAAACGGCAGCGGAATTCCCTTGGTGGGCAGCATTCCCAAGACCACGCTGATGTTGAAGAAAGCCTGCACGCCGACCATGGCGGTAATGCCCACGGCCAGGAAACGGGCGAAATAATCACGCGTCAGAATGGCCGTGCGCAGGCCGCGGTAGCAGAAAAAGGCGATCAGCAGCACGATGAAGACGGAACCTGCCAGGCCCAATTCCTCGGCGATGACGGCAAAGATAAAGTCGGTTTGCGGCTCGGGCAGGTAGAACAGCTTCTGCTTGCCTTCCATCAGCCCCTGCCCCATGATGCCGCCGGTGCCGACGGCAACGAGCGACTGCACGAGTTGGAAGCCGGAGCCCTGGGGATCGGCAAACGGATTGAGAAAGGCGAATATCCGCTTCAGGCGCCAGGGCGTACGGAAGATCAGGAAATACAACGGCAGCAGCGAGGCCACCGCCGCATAGCCGAGCCATTTCAGTTCCATGCCGGCGGTGAACAGTACGGCGGCAGTGATGGCGCAGATCGCCATCGCCGTGCCCAGGTCGGGCTCAAGGACAATCAGCACGGTAAAGACCAGGCTTGGGGCAATCGCCAGAGACAAAGTACGGCGCCAGTCGGTGATCGTCTTGTAATGCTTCTCCAGAAAGTACGCCAGAAACAGAATCACCGCCGGCTTGGCCAGCTCGGAAGGCTGCAGGGAGAAGCCCGCGATCCGTATCCAGCGATAGGTGTGGGCATGACGGTCGAGAAAGAAGACGGCCAGCAGCAGCACGCAGGTAAAGCCCAGCACGGAACAGACCAGCGTGGAGGACTTCAGCCGGCGGTAATCGAAGTTCATCATGATCGTCATGGCGATCAAGCCAGCCACGGCCCACACGAGCTGCCGAAGCAGAAAGCTGTAAGGCGATCCGTAGCGCTCCTTGGCGATCACCGCCGAGGCGCTGAAAACCATGACGAGCCCTATGAAAACCAGCAGCAGCGTGACCGCGAACAGCCACCGATCGACACTGACGCGCTTGGCCATCAGCCACGCCCTCCGACGGCCAGAGCAAGCCCATGCACTTCCTGCTTGAACGCCCGGCCGCGCTCCTCGTAGTTGTTGAACTGGTCGAAGCTGGCGCAGGCGGGAGCCAGCAGCACGATCTCGCCCGGGGCGGCGTTGCGCGCCGCGTCGCGCACGGCCCGGGGAAGAGTCTCCGACCTGGTCAGCGGAACCGGCCCGGCGCCGATGTGCCCCTCGATCTTGGCGGCAGCCGCGCCGATGGTGTAGACGCGCCGCACGCGCTCGAGCAGAAGCGGATTCAAAACACGATAGTCGCTGCCTTTGTCCTTGCCGCCCAGGATCAGGTGAATGCCGCCGGGAAAGGCTTCCAGGGCCTTGATGGTGGCATCGACGTTGGTGGCTTTGGAGTCGTTGTAGTAGTCGACTCCTGCCACCGTGGCCACATATTCCAAGCGATGCTCGACCGCCTTGAAGCCGCGAATGGCCGAACGTATCTTGCCCGGTTGGATCCCGGCCAACGAGCCGATGGCGACGGCGGCTAGAACATTCTCCAGATTGTGTGCGCCCTTCAGGCCGATTTCCGCGCAGGGCATGATCTCGCGCTCGGCGGAGCCATCGCGAAAAAAAATTCTGCCACCGCGAACGAAGGCTCCACGTTCGACCTCGCGCTGCCGGCTGAACCAGACGATCGCGGAGCGAATACCCGCGGCCATCGCCGTGGTAGGCGGGTCGTCAGCGTTCAGCACGGCGAAATCGCCGGCCTTCTGGTTTTCAAAGATGCGCGCCTTGGCGGCGACGTAGCGTTCCATGCTACCGTGGCGATCCAGGTGATCAGGCGTGAGGTTCAGCACGGCGGCGATGCGCGGGCGGAAGCGCTCGATGGTCTCCAATTGAAAGCTGGAGACCTCCAGCACGATGCAGGTATCGGGTGAAGCCTGCCCGACAAAGCTGATGGCGGGAGTTCCGATATTGCCGCCGACCAAAGCCTTGCGGCCTCCGGCGGCAATGATCTCGCCGGCCAGAGCAGTGGTCGTGGTCTTGCCGTTGGAGCCGGTGACGGCAATGATTTCGCCTTCGAGGTATCGGGCGGCCAACTCGATCTCGCCAATCACCGGGATTCCCGCGCGCCGCGCCGTCCGCCAGTTGCGGCAGCTCGAACGGCACGCCCGGGCTGACGACGATCAGCTCCTGCTTCTGGAAGGTGCGCTCGCCGTGTTTTCCCGTTTCCACGATGATGCCGTGTTCCAGTAGCGCGGGGATTTCTTCTTTCAACCGCTCTTGCGGCTTGGCGTCGGAGATGGTGACGCGCGCGCCCCGCGCCGCCAGAAATAGCGCCGAAGCGGTGCCGGACTTGCCCAGCCCTACGACCAGAACTCGTTTGCCGTTAACATCCATGTTTGAACAGGGGTTAGGGGTTAGGGTTTAGGGGCTGGCGTTTGATGCTGTCTTTCCGACTACCCTGGATAATCTCCAGTCCCTAGCCCCTGATCCCTAATCGCATTCTGACACGAATTTCTGCTGTCTATCGCAATTTCAAAGTGGTGAGTGCAAACAGAGCAAACACCAGGGAGGCGATCCAGAAGCGTACGATAATCTTCGACTCCGACCACCCCAGCAGCTCGAAATGATGGTGCAACGGGGCCATTTTGAAGATCCGCTTCTTGCGCAACTTGTAGGAACCGACCTGCAGAATGACGGAAACGCCTTCGATGACAAAGATGCCGCCGATGAAGGGCAGCAGCAGCTCCTGCTTGATGATGACGGCCACCGTGGCGATGGCCCCGCCCAGGGCGAGCGATCCGACATCGCCCATGAAAATCTCGGCCGGGTGCGCGTTGTACCACAGAAAACCTATGGCCGAGCCGACCATGGCGCCGCAGAAGATGGACAGCTCGCCGACCTGCGGCAGATTGGACAGTTCCAGGTAGCTGGCGAAGACGGCGTGTCCGCTGACATAGGTCAGAACAGTCAAGGCGCCGGCGGCGATCACCGTGCAGCCGATCGCCAGTCCGTCCAGGCCATCGGTCAGGTTGACGGCGTTACTGGAGAAGGTGATCAGCAGGACGATGAAGATGATGAACGGAGCGAAGGCCAGCGGCCAGAAATATGGCACATGCTGCAACTCGGAAATCACCAGGTCAGGGCGGAATTTCTTGAAGAACGGAACGATCAGGTGGGTGGAGTAGCCGCCCTTCAGTTCAAAGAGGATGAGCGTCACGGCGATTACCAGGCTGGAGAGCGCCTGCAGCGCCAGCTTGGCGCGGGCCGTCAGCCCCAGGTTGCGCTTACGGGAGACCTTCAGGTAGTCGTCGGCGAAACCGATACTGCCGAAAGCGACGATGGAAAACATCGCCAGCCAGATGAACCGGTTGCTCAGATCGGCCCAGAGAATGGTGGGCACGAGGACGGCGATCACGATCAACACGCCGCCCATGGTGGGCGTGCCGGCCTTCTTCTGGTGCTCCTGCGGGCCATCTTCGCGGATGTATTGTCCGATCTGGAACTCGCGCAGCCGGCGCACGATGGCGGGGCCAATGATCAGCCCCATGAACATGGCGGTGATGCTGGCAAACGCGGTGCGAAAAGTCAGATACCGGAAGATGCGAAACGGGCCGACGTTAAAGTGCCGGAATATCTGTTCGTAAAAAAGCCAGTAGAGCAAGTTCTCTCCCTGTGAGAGATTCTAGTGTGCTGAGCAGGAAATTGGCATAGGAATGACACCTCAGGTATTGTCAGGGGAAATTCCGGGGTGGCTGCCCGCCGCGCCACTCCAACCTCAGTCTTGGCCCTTACAGTCTCCCGCTGCGGCTCCCCGGCGCGCCTTGAGGACCTCCAGGCCGCGCTCCAGCCGGACGCCGCGGGAAGCCTTCATCAGCACGGCGTCTTGGGGCCGAATTTCGGCAGCAAGCTGCTCGCCGGCCTCTTCCGGAGTGGAGACGAAGACCGCGCTCACGCCCGCCGCAGTCGCGGCTTCGACCATCGGCGCAGCCAACCCCCGGACTCCGATCAGCCTATTGATGCCCTTCTCCGCCATGTAACGGCCACACTCGCGGTGCAAGTTTTCGCCATCGGCGCCAAGCTCCAGCATTTCGCCGGCGACCACTATGCGGCGGGCGGCAGGCACGGCGAGCAGGGCATCCACCATGGCTTTGAGAGCCTTGGGATTGGAATTGTAGCAATCGTTGATGACGGTCGCGCCGCCGAGATCGAGAATCTCTCCCCGCTTTTCCGATGGCATGAGTGAACTAAGGCCCTCCACGGCCGCCTCGAAGGGAATTCCCTGGCCCACGGCCACCGCCACAGCAGCCAGACTGTTCTGGACGTTGTGTCCGCCGACCAGGCGGATGGAGGCGCGGGCGCGGCGGGAATCATGAACCACGTCAAAGGCGGAACCCAGCAGGCCCCGGGATTCGATGTTCTCGGCGCGCAGGTCGGCACTGCCGCATATTCCAAAGGTAATTACCCTGCCGTGAAAATCACGGCCAAACTGTGAGACATACTCGTCATCGGCGTTAAGGATTGCCGTCCCCCCGGGCGGCAAGGCGGCGATCAGTTCATACTTGGCCCGGGCGATGCTCGCCAGGGAATCAAAGAACTCCAGGTGGACCGGAGCGACATTGGTCACCACGCCGATGTCAGGCGCCGCCAGGCGGGCAAGCGCGGTGATCTCTCCGGCGTGCGACATGCCCATCTCGATCACCGCGAGGTCATGCTCGCGCTCCAGACGCAATAACTGCAGCGGCAGTCCGAAATGATTATTCAGATTACCGACGGACTTCAGGACGTTGAGCCGGGTCGAGAGGACGTGCGCGATGGCCTCTTTGGTGGTGGTCTTGCCGGTAGATCCGGTCACGCCTACCAGCGGCTTGCCCCAGAGCCGCCGCACGGCTGCCGCCAAGGTTTGCAGAGCGAGCAGCGTGTCGTCGACGGCGATCAGGGCGGGATTAGCGGGGTAGCGCCCAAGCGCGTCTTTGCCCACCACCGCGGCTATGGCGCCAGCCTGGAGCGCGGCTTCAACGAAGTCGTGGCCGTCGACGCGCTCGCCGCGCACGGCAAAGAACAGCTCACCGGGCTTGATGGTGCGCGAGTCGATCGAGTAGCCGGAGGCGACGAGTTCGCCACCGATACTGCCCGCCCCCTGCACGAATTCCCGCACACGTGAAAGCGACAGCTTCATCTATTTCCCTGCTCCGCGGCGAAGCCGAGGGCATGCAACTCCTGCCTGGCCACTGCTACATCGTCGAATGGGAAAACACCTTCGCGCGTTGCCTGGGTTTTCTCGTGCCCTTTGCCGGCGATCAGCACAATGTCGCCGGCCTGGGCCTCGGCCAGCGCCGTATGGATTGCCTCCCGGCGGTCGCGGATGACGACGTGCCGCACAGGAGTTTGCCGCAGTCCGGGCAGGATGTCGGCAAAGATGGCTTCGGGATCCTCGGAGCGCGGATTGTCGGAGGTCAGCACTACGAAGTCGCTCGCCTCGCCGGCGACCTGCCCCATCAGCGGGCGTTTGCTGCGGTCGCGGTCGCCGCCACAGCCGAAAACGGTGATCACCCGGCCGGCGGACATCCCTTCCCGCCGCACGTACTCGCGCGCCACCCGCGTCAGGTTCTTCAAGGCATCGTCGGTGTGCGCGTAGTCGACCACCACCGCGAAGGGCTGCCCCTGGTCGACACGCTCGAATCTGCCGGGAACGCGCGTGGCCGCCAAGATGCCGTTGGTGACCTGTTCGGCGGTACAGCGGCCGGCGACGGCGGCGGCGCAGGCGGCAATCACGTTGTAGACGTTGACGCGGCCAATCAGCGGAGAAGCGATCTCGAAGCAGCCCTCCGGCGTGACCAGCTCAAAGCCGTTGCCGAAGCGCATCATGCGCAGATTGCGCGGATGGAAATCGCCCTTCTCCAATCCGTAGGTATAGACGACTGAACGCTTGCGGCAGTCATTGATCAGCCTGACCCCGTATTCGTCATCGATATTCAGGACGACGCAGCGCGGCGGCTCGGTGCCACAGCCCTCGAACAGCATCCTTTTAGCGGCAAAGTAGTTTTCGAAGGTGTGATGGTAGTCCAGATGATCGCGGGTGAGGTTGGTAAAGACGGCGACGTCAAAGGGCACGCCAAAAATGCGCTGCTGCTCTAGAGCGTGCGAGGAGATTTCCATGACGGCTTCGGTGGCGCCGGAGGCCACGGCCTGCGCCAGCAACTGCATCAGCTCCAGCGGCTCGGGCGTGGTATGGGGAGCGGAGAGCGTCTTGCCGGGCAGGTGGTACTCGACAGTGCCCACCAGCGCGCTCTTGCGCCGCGCGGCGCGCAGAATGGCCTCCAGAATGAAGCTGGTGGTGGTCTTGCCGTTGGTTCCCGTAATGCCGGTATTGCGCAACCTTTCGGCCGGATGCTTGTAAAAATTGGCGCTGAGGCGGGCCAGAGCGCGCCGGCCATGGGCTACACGCGCCCACGCGATATCGAGATTGGACGGTGGTTCGGCAGAGTCAGAAATGACGGCGGCGGCTCCATTGGCCAGCGCCTGATCGATGTAACGGTTTCCGTCGGTCTTCTCCCCGCGCATGGCGACGAAGGCAAAGCCGCGCCGCACGCGCCGCGAGTCGTAGTCGAGTCCGCGAATTTCGGCAGAGCCACGCTGGGCAAGGACTTCCGCCCCGTCCAGCAGTTGTGAGAAATCCATTTTCTAAATTATATGCTTCCGGGGATGCTGGTTGGGCGCCCTTCAGCGCACAAAACGCACGGTGACCTTGGAGTGCGGCGCCAGGCGGACGCCGGGAGCGGGCGATTGCGCGCGCGCCAACCCGGAGCCGAAAACGTTCAGCTCAAACCCGGACTGTTGCGCCAGCTCGATGGCCGCGCGCAGCGTTTTACCGGAGAAATCCGGCACCGGTTGCGACCCCACATCGACGACCATCGATCCGGGAGGATGCGCGATCTCGTTCGCCGGCGCCTCAGCAGGTTCGTCTGCCGGGACCGGCTGAGCAGAGGTAGTGAACGCGGCCGGCAGCAGTGCCTGCGGAGTCGATCCGGCTTTGATCTCCCGGGGCGGGGCGGCACCGGCTTCCGCCAGCTCCGGCTGCAAATTGCCGACACGGTTGGTGACGTCATCGTCCAAGTCGGCGTTGGCAGCCAGCAACAGGCGCCGGGGATCGTGCTTGATCTCGGCATCATGGGCCACGTGCAAATAGGCCAGCACCTGCTCGGCAACGCGCTTGAAGACCGGTGCGGAGACCTGTCCGCCCTGGTGCAGGCCCTTGGGGGAATCCAATATCACGGCGATGGAAACGGCCGGGTTGTTCACCGGCGCGAAGCCGATAAAGCTGGCGACATAGTCCGTTGCCGAGTAACGATGCGTAGCGGGATTGATCTGCTGGGCCGTGCCTGTCTTGCCCGCCGCAGTGTATCCGTTCAGCGTGGCGCGGCGGGCGGTGCCGAACAGAACCACTCCCTCCATCATGCGGCGCATCTGTGCCGCCGTCAGGGAAGAGACGACGCGGCGCTGCTCGCGCGGACGAAAGACGGGCGGCTGATATCCCTGCGCCGGACTGGTCACGCCGGCCACAATGCGGGGCGCGGAATAGATACCGTCATTGGCGATAGCGGAAACCATGGAGACAATCTGCAACGGAGTGACCCCGACTTCCTGGCCGATGGATATGGCGCCGATAGAAGAGGCCGACCAATTCTTCAGCGGCTTGACCAGGCCGCGCGTTTCTCCGGGCAGCTCAATGCCGGTCTGCTGGCCGAACCCGAAGCTTTGAATGTGCTTCAGCAGGCGCTCCGGACCGAGGCGCAAGCCTATTTTGACGGCGCCCACGTCGCTGGAGTGGGCGAAGGCCTCCTCCATCTTCACGGTGCCGATGTGGTGGGCGTCGCGAATCTTGATGCCGCCCACGATGATGAACCCCGGATCGCAGGAGATGGGCTCGTCGAGACGCGTGAGGCGCTCCTCCAGGGCGGAGGAATACGTCACCGTTTTGAAGACCGAGCCGGGCTCATAGATATCGCTGACGGCATGGTTCTTGAGCGCTGCGGGAGTGATCTTCGCGACATTCGGATTGAAGGTCGGGCGGTTGGCGAGGGCCAGGATTTCACCCGTGCGCGGATTCTGGATGACGATGGTGGCGGCCTTGGAGTGCGTCTCTTCGACCGCCTTGTCGATCTCCTTTTCGGCGATGTACTGGATCTTCTCGTCGATGGTGAGCACGATGTTGGCGCCGGCTTCGGGCTGGCGCTCGATGCGGCTGAACCACCGCCGCCGGGCATCCTGGGAGACTATCATTTTGCCCGGAGTGCCGTGCAGCTCCTCGGCGAAGGCCAGTTCGATGCCGGCCAGCCCTTCATCGTCCAATCCGACATATCCGAGAATCTGCGCCGCCAGCTCGCGCTTGGGGTAAAAGCGCTTGGGCTCTTTCTGGAAACCTATGCCGCGCAGATTGAGTAAGCGAATCTTATCGGCCGTTTCGGCATCAACCTTGCGGGCTACCCAGGCGAAATGCTTTTGCGCCTTGATGCGCGCCAGGATTTCGGCGGCATTGCCGTCCAGCACCTTGGCCAGAGTGGCGGCCGTGTTCTCCGGCTCGGAAACCTGCGCGGGCACCGCGTAGACGGAATCGACCAGCACGGACATGGCCAGTTCCTGGCCATTGCGGTCATAGATGATGCCGCGTTTGGGAGAGATGTCGCTGGAGCGTTGTTGCTGGCGGGCGGCGTACTGCACCAGGGCGCCGTAGTGAAGCACCTGCAGATAAACCAGCCTGAAGCCGATAAAGCCCGCCCAGAGCGCGAGAATGGCGCCGAACAGCACCAGCCGTGCGCGTGGATTTTTCAGGATAGGGGTTGGGAAGAACGAATTCACACCCAGCGCGCGCCTCCCGAGCTTGTGGCCGCAAGATCTATGTTTCTAGTTAGACTGCGAAAGCGAGCTCTCCGCGGCCCGGGCTATCACCGGTGCGCCTGAGGCGGCCGACATGTCGATTGATTGCACCTGTCCGGCTTGCGGCACCTGCAGGCCCATCGTCTTGGCCAAGGCGTCGATGCGCTCGGGATTGCGCAGGGAGGCCTCTTCCAGCTTCAGCGCCCGGTTGGCTTCAACCAGCGAATCACGCTGGGCGCGTAAGGCCTCGATCTTGTATCCATACTCGATAGCGCTGAAGTGCTGCCAGACATAGACGATGGCCAAGGCAAACAGCACGAGCATCGCCAGGGTACACATCTTCATCTCCCGCCGCTGCCGCGGATCGGCGACTTTCACCAGGCGGGAATTATCGATTGTTTTGGGGAAATAGATTTCGGGCGCGCCCGGCATGTACCTGCGCGCTCCCTGCGGCTGATCGCCGCCACTGCCAATGCCTTGCGGAAAATATGCGGCCCAGATGGACATCTATGCAACTCCGGGATGAGCAACTAAGCTGAGTTCCTCGCGGAAAGGCGCCACGGGGAAGTGCAGAAGCTCTTCCTCTTCCTTCCGCCGCGTTTCCACTTTGGCTTCGACGCGAGCTACCGTCGCGATCAACTCTTCAATTGTGATTCCCGTGAACATGTCCACCTCCTTCCGCCGCGCCTGCCGAACTGCCGCGGCGAGTCACCCTGGGCCCAGGGCAGCATCCGCTTGCCCCTTTGCGTTTTGCACAGCATCCACAGGTTTTTCCACGCTTTTCACCGTTTGGGCCGCGGAAAACCTGGCGTTTATAGTCGCGTTGCCGCCCGCAGTTTCGCGCTGCGGCTTCGCGGATTGACTCTTGTTTCCCCTATATCGGCAATATCCGGCTTCTTCGTTAACAATTCGTATACTTTTTGGCGCGCCCCTTCCCGCAGGGCGTCCTTTACGATGCGGTCCTCCAGCGAGTGAAAGCTGATGACGACCAGCCTTCCACCTTTAGCCAGGGCCCGAGGCGCGGCTTCGAGCAGTGCCCTCAGGTCATCGAGCTCGCGGTTTACGTAAATTCGGAGAGCTTGAAAGGTGAGCGTCGCAGGATGTATGCGCTGAGATTTCACTGGCCGGGCCGCGGCGGCCACCACTCGCGCCAACTCGGCGGTTGTGGTGATCGGCCGCGCCCGGACAATGGCTCTGGCGATTCTCCGCGACCTCCTCTCCTCACCGAATTCGTAAATCAGGTCGGCCAGCTCTCGCTCGTCGGCCCGGTTTACCACTTGATCGGCGGTCAGCTCGGCTTGCGGGTCCATGCGCATGTCGAGCGGTCCTTCCGCCTGAAAACTGAATCCGCGGGTGGCGTCCTCGAACTGCATCAAGCTCACGCCCAGATCGGCCAGCAGCCCATCCACGGCTGCGGGCGGCACATGCTTCGCCAGGTTGGCGAAGGAGTCGTGCACGAGCGTGATTCTCGGCCAGTCCTGCCGCATCTCCGCGGGAGGCTGCTCCAGCCTCTCGCGGGCTATTGCGAGCGCCCGGGTGTCCTTATCGAAGCCAATCAAATGACCCTGTGCGCCCAGGCGTTTTGCGATTGCCAAGCTGTGCCCGCCCAGGCCCACGGTCGCGTCGACATAGGTTCCGCCACGCCGAATAGCCAGGAAGTCGATTGCCGGTTGTAAAAGAACGGGAACATGGCCAAATTCCCCACTGCCATGCGCGCCCTTCGGGGCGTTGTCCCTGTCGAACTGCTCGCCGTCCGCCACTAGATCCCAAGCTGCGCCAGTAGCTCTTCATCCTCTGGAGTGAACTGCCTCCCGACTCGCTTGCTATAGGCTTCCTTGTTTTCAACCTCGAGATAGCGCAGACTGCCGGTCACGATTACCTCGGCCTTCAGGTCGGCGCTGTCCCGCAGCAGACCTGGCAAAAGAACACGGCCCTGCGCGTCCATCTCGACCTCTTGCCCGTAATAGTTCGTACGCTCGAGGAAGAGCCGCTTGGCGGGATCAAGGTCGGGCTTCTTTTCCAGCTTCGCCTCGATCTCCTCCCACACCTCGAGGGGATATATCTTGGCAACCCTTCCGTTGAGGCTGGTGATGTAAAATTGGACGCCATACTTCTCGTCGATTTCGTGCTTGAAATTCGCGGGAACTTTGAGCCGTCCCTTTTCGTCGACGCGAGTTGGCTGACCGCCACGAAACATAAACGCCGGCCCCCTAAAGACCGGATCACCAGTACCTGACTGCCAAAGCGGTATGCGAGGAGGTGGACGATGCGAAAGCGCCAACTGACCGGGATAGCGGGCTCCACTTGCCAGCCGCCTTGTTCTCCCCGATCATGCTCCACGACCTCCCACTTATTACCACTTTGATCCACATCCTAGCATAAACGGTTGGTTGTCAATACTTTTTTTGCATCCTCCACAAAAAAAATTTTGTGTTTTGGTTGTGTTTTGGTAACGACGACCGGGTGAGTTGGGTGTCGTCGCGGATAACTACTATGGCTGGCGTTTACTGTCTTGGTTCAAACTGCGCGGAATGCTTGCCCACACAGGATCAAAGAGAAGCGCCCGAGAAGCACGTATTGAATCGGTGCTCTCTGCCTCCTCTGTGATCAGCGGTTACGCGACTTCGCGCTTCTTGAATTCGCGCACCTTGGGGCGGGAGTTGACGTCGGGTGGGGCGGGAACGGCCTCCTGGCGCCCTACGCTGAAGTAAGAGAAACCTGCTCTCTCCATCTCATTGCGCGAATACATGTTGCGTCCGTCGATGACAATGGGATGATTCATCAGCTGGCGCAGGCGTTGGAAGTCAAGCGCGGCGAACTCTTCCCAGTCGGTCAGGATCAGCAGGGCATCGCATTTTTCCGCCGCTTCATAGGCGCTCTCGGCGAAGGTGATGGGAGCGTCGGCATCGGCGAATTCGCGCCGGGCGCGTTCGGTGGCGGCAGGATCGTAGGCGATGATCTCGCAACGCTCCTTGAGCAACATGCGGATGATGGCGATGGCCGGCGACTCGCGGATGTCATCCGTTCCTCCCTTGAAGGCCAATCCCAGCACCGCCAGGCGCTTGCCTTTGAGGGTCCAGAGCGCGCTGCGCACCTTGCGCAGGAAGACGTACCGCTGCTCTTCGTTGATGCGCATGACCTCTTCCAGCAGGCGGAAGTCGTAGCCGAATTCGTGGGCGACGGCGCGGAAGGCCGTCAGGTCCTTGGGGAAACAGGATCCGCCGTAGCCGATGCCGGGGCGCATGAAGCGCGCGCCAATGCGCTGGTCGGCCCCAAGACCGTCGCAGACCTCCTCGATGTCGGCGCCGGCCGGTTCGCAGATGTTGGACAGGGCGTTGATGAAGGAAACCCGCATGGCCAGAAAAGCATTAGCGGCGTGCTTGATCAACTCCGCGCTGTTGGCGCTGGTAACAATCAGGCACGCCGGCATGATGGCTTCATCGGGAACCGGAATGGCGTCTTTGCCCCGCGCATAACTGCCGCCGGTGAGCGGCTCGTAGACCTGGCGCAGGATGGAGGTGCCGCGCTCGTCGTCGCTGCCGACGATGATGCGATCCGGATATAGGAAATCGGTAACGCCGCGGCCCTCGCGCAGGAACTCCGGGTTGGAGGCCACTTCAAACGATCCCAGCGGAGCCCCACAGCGGACCAGGATGCGCCGTATCCACTGGTTGGTGCCGACCGGAACCGTGCTCTTGACGACGATGAGCTTGGAGGAATCGATGTGGCGGGCGACATCGCGGCAGACGGCTTCCAGCCAGGAGAGGTCGGGCTCGCCGCCCTCCGAGGGAGGCGTTCCCACGGCGATGAACACCACGCGGCTGTCGCGCACCGCCTCGCCGAGATCGGCGGTGAAGACCAGGCGCTTCCCGGCATTGGCACAGGGCGGTGTCGAGCCTCCAGCGCGGCGATGATTACGGGTCAGCAGCTCCGGCAGGAACTCTTCGTGGATTACCGTTTCGCCGGCTTCCAGAGCGGCGATCTTGGCGGCGTCGTTATCGACGCAAATTACTTCGTGTCCGATTTCCGCCAGGCATGCGCCGGCAACCAGCCCGACGTAGCCCGTCCCAACCATTGCGATCCTCATCTTTGATTGACCGTCGATCCCTCTCGAACCCGTGTGCACTCCGTGTACTAGAGCGGACTCAAAGTGGGCGTACCCTTCGCTATCACCGCCGGGCTGATCGCCCGGCTACCACACGGGGTATACCTTCCGCGAATCCGGTCTAACGCATCTCTGGAACTGCCAAGAAGCGGACCGTGACCGCCGTGATGCGATCAGCCCGCTAAACGCAACTGCGGCGCCGGGCTACTGCTCTCCTGTTTCTCCTCACGCGCGGTTTCCGTGCCGGCGGACTCCAATTGCTCCAGCGGAAGCGGCCGCTGTTCCTGAATATCGCTGTAATCCTTGTCGCCGAAGATCGACGTGTAGTGCCGGTGGGCGCGCTCCCAGGCCATGTCGTCGGGCAGCGCGCCGAAGGTCTGCACGTAGAGCGGGCTTCCGGGAAACGGGAACATCGGCACCGGTTCGCTCACCCAGACGCCATTTTTTTTCAGCCGCTCCTGCCAGCGGCGAATTTCCTCGCGATCGTCGTGTTCGGTGAGGATGAGGTTCGCCTGCACCCAGGGAATGTGCTGCTTGGCGTAGATCAGCAGCTCGGTAATGCGCTCGGTGCTCATGCGGCAATTTTTGTTGAGCCCGTCGCGTCCGGCGTCGGTGATGGACTCGACACCGCATTCGACCGAGATGGTGCGGGCGCGCCCCAGCAGGTCGAGCGTCTCCTCGTTCCACAGATCGATGCGCGTCTGGAAGCCGATCTGCACATTGCGCTCGGCAATGCCTTCCAGCAGCCGGTGGACGTTCTTGCCGACGCCGAAGATTTCGTCGATGAAGTAGATGTAATCGACGCCGCGCGCCACCAGTACGTCGACCTCGCGCAGCACGTCCTCAACTTTGCGCTCGCGGAATTTATTGCGAAACAGAGTCTTATTGCAGAAGGTGCAGGCCCAGGGACAGCCGCGCGCGAACTCCAGCTCGGCGCCGTGGCCCTCACCCCAGAACACGTGATGACGATGGCTATGCGCTTCCACATCGTAATCGCGGAAATCGAGCGCCCCGAGGCTGCTCATGTCGACTGCGCATTGAGTTGGACTGATATGCTCTCCACCTTCATCGCGCCAGCAACAGCCGGCGATCAGCTCCCATGGCTTGCTCGCCAGATCGGCGATGGCCTGGTCCGGCTCGCCGCGCAGCACGATGTCGGCGCGGGTCTTGCGCATGGCGGCCGACGGAGTGGCCGAGCCGTGCGGACCGATCAGCACCTTGCGGGCGGAGCCGCCCAGGCCGGCAAACCACTCCTGCGGCACGCGCAGCTCCGGCGGCGGGCAGCGCCAGAACAGGTAAGAGGGCGCGGAGGGAATCACCAGGAAATCCGCGGCATAAGTCGCGCAAGCGCGGGCGAACATCCTCGAGGGTCAGGTTCCCGGTCTGTGCGTCGATCACCAGTGCATCGTGCCCTGCCTCGCGCGCCCTGGCCGCGGCGAACAGCAGTTCGAGCGGCGTGTGAGGGTCGCGGCAGCCGAAGTAAGTCGATCCGGTGAAATCCCAATTGGGATTGAGCAGGGCAAATCTCATCAGGCCACCTGCTCCAATCCGCTTGCCGGCGGGATAGGCGCAACCGGCTGCATGAATCCACCGGCGCCGGCCAGAATTTCGCGGTTCTCAGTGAACCAGCGCCGCAGGCTGTGGAGGATTTCGTCGACGCCAAGCTGGGGTCGCCAGCCCGTATCACGCGTCAGCTTGGAGTAATCGGTGACATAGACAAGCTGGTCGCCGGGGCGCGCGCGCTCGAACTCGCAGCGCAGACGGACGCCGGTGAGCTCCGCAATACGGTCGATGATTTCCAGCAGCGAAATCGTATTGGCCGGACCGCCGCCGACGTTGTAAATCTGGCCGCGGGTTACGGGCAGGTGTTTGCGTGCGCACTCGAAGGCGTCCAGCAGATCTTCGACAGCCAGTGCGTCTCGCACCTGCAGGCCGGTCCCGTAGATGGTCACCGGTTTGCCCAACAGGGCGGAGTAGAGGAAATGCGCCACCCATCCCTGGTCTTCGTTGCCGAACTGGCCCGCTCCGGCGATGCAGGACATGCGGAAAACCACAGCCGGCAGCCCGTAGATGCGGGCGTAGTCGTGCACGTACTGATCCGCCGCTCCCTTCGAGCAGCCATAAGGAGAGTGAAAGTCGGTGCTTTGCAATTCGGAGATGCCGGTGGCGCTTTCGGAAATGACGTATCTTTTTCCTTCTATTCTGACCGACCCCCGGGAAAGTTCCCCGTAGACCTTGTTGGTGGAAGTAAATAACAGGAAGGGCCGCCGGACGGAGGCGCGGGCGGCTTCCAGGATGTTGAAGGTGCCCCCGAGATTGACCTCGAAATCGAGCCTGGGGTCGGCGATGGAGGTGGTTACAGCTACCTGCGCCGCAAAGTTGTAGATTTCCGTAGCCTCGTCTACCGCCCGCTCGACCTTGCTCCGGTCGCGAACATCGCCCAGGGTGAACTTGAGACGGCCTGAGCGTCCAGCTACCTTCCGCAGCATCTCCAGGTGGTGCCGGGATCCCGGGCGAGCAAGACTATCGTACACATGGACTACGGCCTCGGTCGTTTCCAGCAGCCGGCGCGCCCAGTTGGAACCGATAAATCCTGCTCCACCAAAGATCAGCACCGAACGGAGCACCTCTTTGTTGGCCATCTAAGTGGGTCTCCCACGCATAATCACTGGTCAGAGGAAAGTAGATGCATTGGGAATACTGTTGTGTTTGCCCGCGATTGCGTAGAATCAAGAGTTTGCGAAGTATTTTTTTCAATAACGCTCCGGGGTTAGGCAACCCGGAGGTAAGCGATTGGTACCACCAACGCCGCGCCGAAGACTCTCTACGCGGCGGAAAGTAAGCTCCCACCGCGGCGATAGCCAGGGCGTCCGTTGCCGCTGGCCGGGGGGCCTTTGCGGAAAGCCCATGTTCAAACCAGACGAGATCGACTTCTACACTGACCATTACTTCCTCAACTCACGCATTGCGTGCGAGAAGGCCGGCAACCGGCTTCGGGTTGTCTACCAGGTTTTTCAGCGCTCGCAGGCGGTGCTCTGCGGGATCAGGTATGTGCTGGAATTGCTTGGGCATCTCCCTGCGGAGGTGACGATCCATGGCCTGGAAGACGGCAGCCGCATCGCGCCGATGGAGAGCGTCTTGCACATCACCGGGCCGGTGACAGAGCTGCTGGAGTATGAGACAGCCTACCTCGGGCTGCTGTCGCGCATGACCCGGGTGGCAACCAACGTGCGTTCGGCGGTAGAGGCGGCCAGGGGAAAGCCGATTCTGTTTTTCGCCGCCCGCTTCGATGTTCCTGAAGCTCAGCAGTACGACGGCTACGCGGCCAAGGTCGGCGGAGCCGTCGGCGCTTCCACCGAATCCGAAGCGCGCGCCTTTGCCGCGCCTGCCCTGGGTACCATGCCGCATGCCTTGATTGCGGCCTGCAAGGGCGACACGGTCCAAGCAGCTCTGGCCCTGGCGCAGGCTCTGCCCCGGGAACCTATCTGGGCGCTGGTGGATTTCGAGAACGATTCGGCAAGCACCTCCGTTAAGGTGTTTCAGGCCTTCCGCGAGCGGGGACTTAAGCTGGCCGGAGTGCGTCTGGACACAGCCCACGACGTGACCGACAAGACGCTGGAGCGGCTGGGAATTCACAAGGCAGGCGTAAACGTGGAATTAGTAAGACAGGTTCGCCGCGCTCTCGACGAGGCCGGCGGGCAGCAGGTCAAAATCGCCGTCAGCGGAGGCTTTACGGCGACCAGAATCGCCGAGTTCGAGGCCGCCGGCGCACTGGTGGACATCTACGGCGTGGGCGAGTTCCTCTTCAGCGGCTCAACCCCGTTCACTTCAGACATCGTCGGCTACTACGAAGGCGAGCAATTGGTCGAGTGCGCCAAGATAGGGCGCGGATACAAACCGAATCCGCGATTTAAGCGGTTGAGGTGAGATGTGAGGCGCCACCCGCCGCCGAGGACAGCGGTGCTACCGAATAATCGACGAGAGTGAATACCGAGAGTGAATACGTGGGCCCGGTCGCCTTCGGCCGGGCGGCCTAGCCGGGAACGGCTTGGCTGCCCGCTTGCGCTTACCTTGCTCCGCCGGCCAGCGCCTGCACCCAGGCGCTTGAGCCCACCAGCGATGCTCCACCGTCGCAGGGCACGACCGCGCCGGTGATGTACTTGGCTGCATCGCTCGCAAGAAATAACGCCAGCTCTGCTATCTCTTCCTTCTTTCCATAACGCTGCAGCGGAAGCGTGCCGGCGAGCGAATCCGCCATCTCCGGAGTAGGCGTGAGCCGTTTCATGCCTTCGGTTTCGGCGATCGGTCCGGGAGATATGGCGTTCACCCTTACTCCCAGCGGTCCCCATTCGATGGCCAGGGTGCGGGTGATCATGTCGACGCCCGCCTTGCCCGCGCAAACATGCGATTGATAGGGCATGGGCAGGTTCGATTGTGGCGCCGAAATGTTGATGATCGCCGCGCCGGGTTTGCGCAGATGCTCGAAGGCGGCGCGGCAGGCGTTGAATGTGCCGAGCAGGTCGATGTCGACTACCGCCTTGAATCCGCTGGCGGACATGCCGGTGGCCAAGGCCGGAAAGTTTCCGGCCGCCCCGCAGACCAGGATGTCGACAGGGCCGAGCTGGCCCGAGATCTTTTGCAGGGCAGCGGCGAGATTGTCATAGTCGCGTACGTCGGCCGCGGCGCCGACCGCCTCTCCGCCCTGCTGCGCGATTTCGGCGACAGCGGCATCGAGCCGTGCCTGCCGGCGGCCAATCAGGCCGAGCTTGGCTCCATGCCGCGCGAACATGTGAGCTATGGTCAGATTGATGCCGCTGCCGCCGCCGGTAATGACGGCACTCTTGCCAGCCAAAAGATCGCGTTGAAAGACGTTTGTCATAACGATTCTTGAATCAGGCCAGCGCCTGCTCTACCGCCGCTTCAACGTGAATGGTGGTGGTGTCGAACAGAGGGACGGGACTGTCCGCCTGCTCCACGATCATCATCAACTCGGTGCAGCCAAGAATAACGGCTTCCGCGCCTGCGGCCGTCAGCCCGGCGATTACCTCGCGCAGCTTCGCCTTGGAGGCGGGGCTCACGATTCCATGAACAAGCTCGCAGTAGATGATGTCGTGCACCATCTTGCGCCCGTCCGTGTTGGGGACCAGCACCTGCAAGCCAAACTTCTCACGCAAGCGGTCCCGGTAGAAGCTCTGCTCCATGGTGAAAGCGGTGCCGAGCAATCCGGTGCGCCGGATTCCGCGCGCAACCATGCGCTCTCCGACCGGGTCGGCGATATGCAGGAGCGGGATGGCGACGGCCCGTTCCATGGCTTCGGCGGAGAGATGCATGGTGTTCGAGCCGATCAGCATGAAGTCGGCGCCGCCGCGCTCGAGCCGCCGGGCCGCTGCGATCATGATCTCCGTGGCTTCGTCCCATTTCCCCGCGAACTGGAGCGCCGCCATCTCACCGAAATCGATGGAATAGAGCAGAAGCTGGGCGGAATGGTGGCCGCCCAGACGTTCCTTGACCAGCTTGTTGAACAAAGTGTAGTAGTGAGCCGTGCTCTCCCAGCTCATTCCGCCGATGATGCCAATAGTCTTCATTGCAAGCTTTCTCTTCCCGCCTTCCGCAGAACCGCCCCCGATGAGTATCCACATTGGCAAGGCGTGAGGCCGTGGAGAAATTCAGATCCTTCAACTCAACGCCGGCTCGCCGGGGGAACCATGCCGTTCATGCGGAAATAGACAACCATCTGTCCGTAGTGGTCCCGCTGATCGGCCATCAAGGCGATGGCCAAGTCGAGCCGGGTGGTGGTGCCGCCACTGCCGAACGGGCTGGGAATCGATTCCACCAGATTTTTCTCCGTGATTGAGGCGAAGGCTTTATGCGTATAGGCAAAGGCGTCGGCGAGAAGCTTGACGATCTGGTCCTTCGTCTTGGCGCCGGCGATGGCATCGGGAGCAACCGGGGGCTTCTCGCCCAGGATCGCCGCCGAAATGCGGTAGCTTACGCCGGCCACGTGCTTGATCTGCTCGGCGAAGGTGCGCACGCCCTTGAACTCGCCATTGGTGGGCGCAAAGTTGAATTTAGCCTCCGGCATCTCCTTGGCCATCGGCAAAAATTCTCTGTCTATACGCGCGAGCTGGCGATCCAGAACGGCCGAAACCATAGGAGCAGCAGTACCGGCCGCCGGGGTCTGCTGCGCGGCCGCCAGGGTTGACAAGGCTAAAACCACGACCAGAAACTTGCTCAGCATCTCTCCTCCTTCATTCACGCTTCATTCATGCGAACGGCCATTGCCGCAAGCGGAGCGCACGCCAGAAGTAAATCGCCAGTCCGGCGAGCAGTAACAAGGTACCGTATCGGACCTCTTTAATAAAGTTCGGCCGTGAAAACAGCACGAAGACGAACCCGCAAATGGCAAGCACAGCCGGTATCGGATAGAGCCACATGCGGTAGGGGCGCGGAAAATCAGGGCGCGTTGCCCGCAATAGCAGCAGACCGACAGCCTGCACCAAAAATTGCAGCATGATCCTGATTACGACCAGCGCAGCAATCAGGTCAGCCAGCCGCAGCAGACAGGCCAGCGACGCCACCACGCCCAAGCTCACCAGCGAGACGTTCGGCAGGCGCCGCTTTTCGTCCACCCGGGAGAACGCGCGGAAGTAGTTGCCGTCCAGCGCGGCGGCGTAGGGCACGCGCGAGTAGCCCAGCAACAGCGAGAAGACCGAGGAGAACGCGGTCAGCATGATCAGCCAGGTCACCACCTGCCCTGCCATCGGCCCATAGACACGTTCCATGAGCAGGGAGACCACGTAGTAACGCGACTGGCCGCTGGCGTACGCCAGTTCGCGCCACGGCAAGACGCCGAGCAGACTGAGGCTCATCAGCAGATAGAGTACGGCGACTCCAGCTATCGAGAGAATGATGGCGCGCGGAATAGTACGCGAGGGATTTGAGACCTCGCCGGCGAGAAAACAGACGTTGTAATAGCCCCAGTAGTTGTAGGCCGCCACCAGCATCGCCGAGCCCAGGCCGGCGAAGAACGGCGTGCCGAGGTGAAAGGCTCCGGCGGGGAAATCGAAAGCGGCGGCGGCATTGAAGTGCGTTGCGCCGGCGAAGATCACCCACAGAATCGTGCCGGCGACGGCGGCCCCGAACAGCTTCGAGAGCTTGCCTATGGTTTTGATCGGCCGGTAAAGCAGCACGACGGCAGCCAGGCACACGGCGATGGCAAGCAACGTTGCCGGTCCGGCGGCGACTGCGATGCGCACCGGTCCGATCAGAGGAACGGAGAGCACCATTTCCTTCGCCCACCAATCCCGCGCCAGGTAAGGCCAGAGATAAGCCGCATATTGCGCCAGGCCGACGCAACCGGAGGCGATGGAGAGCGGGGCGCTGAAGGAAATCTGCCAGATGAAAAGAAAAGACAACATGCGGCCCAGACGCTCCCGCCCGTAGATCTCGCGCAGGTAACGGTAGGAGCCGCCGGAGGCGGGCATGGCTGCGCCCAGTTCGGCCCACACCAGGCCGTCGCACATGGCGAACAAGGCGCCCAGAACCCAGCCAAGCATGGCTTGCGGTCCGCCCATGGCAGTAACGATGAGCGGCATGGTGATGAACGGACCCACGCCGATCATGTCGGTCATGTTGAGCGCGGTGGCGCTGCCCAGTCCGAGCCCACGCTCCAAAACCGGCCGCGAACCGTTCGGCTCAGTGTTAGCTGGCATCATCGGTCGTGCCCGGCACTGACCAGGTTCACAAATAACCGTATGGCTCCCGGAACGCCGTTCGGCAACTGGCGAAAGAATGACAGTCCGGTGTAAATATAGACTCCCTTTCCATAAGAACAGCGCAGCAAACCGCCCGTCAGAAGCGGCTCGCCGGGATCGTTCATAGCCAGCAGCGGCCGGCAGGCGTCCGGCTCTGCCGGTGCAAGCTTGGAGCCGGCGAATTCCGGGGCTGCGGACGCTGAGCCCGCCGCGAGGTCGTGCCCGTCCCAGGAGTGCATGAAGTAGAGTCCGCGCTCCTGGATCCAGCCATTGAAATCAGAGGCGCCGATGCGGTTGGGCGAGCGGAATATTTTATCCTCAGGCTGCAGCACTTCGACGGGCGAGTTCTCGTCGGTGACGCGCTCGCGTCCCAAGATCATGGGAAACGGCGTGTAATGTCCGCTGTTGAAATCGGCCGGCCCGGAGTTGTACTGCACGATCAGGGTGCCGCCGCGGCGCACGAAATCGAGCAGCCGGTCGTTGTATTTGCGCATGTCGTCGCGCACGTCATAGGCGCGAATGCCGGTGATGATAGTCCCGTAGCGGCCCAGATCGCCCCGCGCCAGCTCTTCGGCGGAGATGAGACTCACGTTCATGCCAAGCTGCTTGAGCACGGCGGGAATGTCGTCGCCCGCTCCCAGGATGTAGCCGACAGCGAGCTGCGAGGGCACTTGGACATCCAGCAGAGTGAGCTCCGCCTCCGCCGGCTGGTAGTAGTAGAGGGAACCGAGATCGTCGCGGGTGACGAGCGAGACTGCCTGGTCGTAACGTTTGCCCGCGAACTCCAACGACGCCCTCAACTTGTATCGAGCTGGCCGGGGTCCCCGGGAAGCGCGTATTTCGCTTCCTGGGGCGGGAGGCTGCGCGCCAGCGTTGATTACTTGGAATTGAAACCGCGTACTAGCCGCCGCGGAAGCGCCTGCGGCGGAGCTGCTCGGCTCTGACATTGCATTGGTGGGCGAAGGCGCCGCCAGGCCAGCGTTCCTGGCCGACAGATTCACCGGCTGGCTGGCCGGCTGAACCTTCCATCCGGCGGGCGCGTGGAGCTGCAGCCTGGCACTGCGTAACTCCGCAACGTTACTTTGTACGGTCATCGCCAACGTGAATGACTCGCGCCGCGATACCGGCATTACTTGCGCTGCCGGTTCGATCATGACCGAGGCTGCCGGAACCACCGCGACCGGCCGAGTGCGCCCTGTGGTAGCGGCGGAGGCGTAGGCCGCGCTTCCCGCAGCTTCGCCGTGAACGTCGGCTTCCACTACGCGGGTGAATTCCACCGATCCTTGGGGGAACTCGCACTTGATTCTCACCCGCATCGGCCAGGGTGTTATAGGCAGGGTGGCGAACTTCGGATTATCGATCGCGTAGACAGCTTGCTCCGGCGAATCGCGATGGTAGTAGGGGCGCGTGAGCGCGGCGGCGCGTGGTATGGAAACAAGAAAATTGGCCGCATGTACTCCAGCGGTCTGTTCACGCTGCGGTGCGTGCTGCGTTGTGGCAGCGGCGGCTCCCGCAGTGCTGGACATGCCGACACGACGATAGCTCCAACCGCGCGGAAGCAGCGGCTGGATGAAAACCTTTGTAGCAGAGGAAGCTGGAAGCTCAACCCGCACGGAAACGGGGACGGTCGATCCTGGAGTAACCATTCCGGAGCTCGCGGCGATGGCAGAGCCTGCCGAAGGTTTAAGCCGGGCCTGAATTTTGATTCCGCTCGCCAGTTGAATGGCGCGGCGGAACTGCTCTGCCTTGGTTTCCAGATTCGCCAGCAGATCCTGCTTACTGTCGGCCTGGAGCTGCGCCGCCTGCACACGCGCCGTAACCAATTTCAGCAACTCGTTGCCTTCGAGCAGCGGTGCGAGTGCCTTCTCGGCTGCAGCAGGCGGAACCATAGTACCGGCGGTGAGAGATGTAGGTTGATAGCGATCCAGCACCGCGTCGGCTTGCGTGATGCGTTCCGCGATGGCCGCGAGTCGCTGTTTCAGATCAGGCAGCTTCACCTCCTCCGGGCCGAGTCGATCAGCGAGGGCCGGCAAAGAGGTATCAATCCCATCGAAGAAGTCCTGCTCTTTCTCTGCCACAGATGGCGATGCCAGCGGCCGCATCGCATCCCACCTTAGCTTCGCTGCGCTCCGCGAAGGTGGGGCACCCAGCAGTGATGATCCGAGTCGACCAGTTTGTAATAGTGCTTTCCCGTGCGCATGTGCCAGGTGGCGGCGCCCTGGGATAACTGATGCCGCAAACCCCGCATAGCAAACTGCTGATAGCTCATCCCCAGAGTCGGGTCGATCTCATCGGTATCGAGGGCCAGGGTGTAGTCCTGATCTTCGCCACGGTTGTCGACGTAGAGCTTCTTCGCCTGCCATGGGGCGAGGCCAGCGGCTATCTGCTCGGGAAAGGCCTTGGGATCGGCGGCGGCACGGAAGGCCTCGCGGGTCAGGATGGCCGCGGCCTGGTGGTGGCCATGACCGTCGCGGGCATCGCCCTCAAAGCGGGAGACGATCACATCGGGACGGAATGTGCGAATCACCCGCACCACGTCCGCCAGCACCGGGGCCCCCAACTGCCACTGTTGTTGTGGCTGTTGGGGTGGGAGCACTGGGGCCCCCAACTGCCGCTGCAGTTGCGGCTGTTGGGGTGGGAGCACTGGGGCCCCCAACTGCCGCTGCAGTTGCGGCTGTTGGGGTGGGAGCACGGTTTGCGGTCCGCTCCATTTTTCTAACGTCTCTTGCGCGGTCTTAGAAAAGCCGAAATCGACGGCGCGGGTAAAGCGCTGCTGAACCGCATAATAACGATCGGAAGCCAGCAGCTCCAGGGTGCGCAGCGCGCCGAGTTCGTCGAAGAGGTTGCTGCCCAACCGGTTTTGCCCGCCTTCGCCGCGGGTGAGGGTGAGCAACTCGGCGGTGACGCCCCGGCCGCGCGATTCGAGCGTGAGCATGCCGCCGTCTTCGTCGTCGGGATGGGCGGTGGTGTGCAGCAGACGGGCCGTCGTCTGCAAGCGCCGCAGCTCGGCTCGCAGGCCCTCAAGGCCCATATCCTGCGGCAGTGGTGGCTGGCCGGTCGATGGCTCGAATAGCTCCGCCGCCGGCCATCGCGCAGGCGCCTGTGCGGCTCCTGCCGCCACCGCGGGCGGAAGCAACGTCAGCAGCCCAAGTAGCGCACAGACCACATCGGCGCTACGCGGGTTACGCTTTCCGCCGGCGGCCGGATTGGAATCAACATGAGGCATCGTGGACGAGTACTTCCCTTCTACGTGATCCCGAAGGCGAAGACAAGACCCCACGCCGTGGACCGAAGAGGCTGCTTCGGTAGAATAGACTTATCGCCACAGGCCGTCCGCGACGCAAGCGTGCGTGCAGCAACCGCGGCAAGCGCTGCGACGGTGTTTGCCGGGACCTATTTCCGACGGAGTCATTAAAATGCAGAAGCCCAAATCGCAAGCGGCAAAGGATGCGCCCGCCGCCGTTGAAAACTGGAACGCCTACGTTGAAGATTTCGTCAAGGCCGCGCATGAGGCCGTCGACTGGATCGGCGGCTACCTGAAAGATACGCGCCGGTATCCGGTTCTGCCCGCCGTCAAACCCGGGGAGCTGATCGACGCTCTGCCCGCGCATGCGCCCGAGCAGGGCGAGCCCTATGCGGCGCTCCTGCGCGATTTCGAACGCCAGATCATGCCGGCAGTGACTCACTGGAACCATCCGGGATTCATGGCCTACTTCGGCACCACCGGTTCCGCGCCGGCCATTCTGGGCGAGATGCTGTCGGCCGCCCTCAACACCAACGGACTGCACTGGAAGACCTCGCCGGCGGTGGCCGAACTGGAACAGGTAGCGCTGGGATGGCTGCGGGAGTGGATCGGCCTGCCGCCCGAGTTTTTCGGCATCATCTTCGACACGGCCTCGACCAGCAGCATGCACGCGCTGGTGGCGGCGCGCCAGTTCATCTGTCCGCAGGCGCGGGTGGAGGGCTCGATGCCCGGCTTGATCGTCTACACCTCGGAGCAATCGCACTCCTCGATCGAGAAAGGCGCTATTGCCATCGGCATGGGGCAGAACAACGTGCGCAAGGTTCCGGTCGACAGCGAATTCCGCATGCGGCCGGAGGCGCTGGCGCGGCTGATGGAAGACGATGTGCGGGCCGGCAAGAAACCCGCCTGCGTGGTGGCGACGGTCGGCACGACTTCGACGACCAGCGTCGATCCGGTGGAGGAGATCGTTCAGCTCTGCGAACGGCACGGCGCCTGGCTGCACGTGGATGCGGCTTATGCCGGCTCGGCGGCTATTCTTCCCGAGTACAAGCACATCCTGCGCGGGGCCGAGCGCGCTCATTCGCTGGTGATGAATCCGCACAAGTGGATGCTCACGCCGATTGATTGCAGCGTGTTCTACACGCGGCATCCGGACACGTTCCGGCAGGCGTTTTCGCTGGTTCCGGAGTACCTGCGTGCCTCCGACGATCCGCGCGCCGTCCACCTGATGGACTACGGCGTGCCGCTCGGGCACCGCTTCCGCTCGCTCAAGCTGTGGTTCGTGATGCGCTACTTCGGACGCCAGGGCGTGGAACGCATACTGCGCTCGCACATCGCCTTGGCGCAGCAGTTTGCCGCCTGGGTCGATGCCGATAATCGCTTCGAGCGGGTTGCGCCCGTTCCCTTCTCGGTGATCTGCTTCCGCTACCGCGGCAGCGACGAACAGAACAAACGGCTGATGGAGGCGGTGAACGCCAGCGGTAAGGTGTTCCTCTCCAACACCGCGCTGAACGGCAAGTTCGTGCTGCGCGTCGCGATCGGGAACCTGGGGACAAGCGCTGAAGACGTCAAGCTCGCCTGGGAGCTGCTGTCGAAGGAAGCCGGCAAGATTGCCAAGTGACGTCCGGTTTTGCCGCTGGGGACGAATGGAAGACGGGGGGCATGAGGATGCCCTACCGGCTACGGAGTTTTAGCAGATCGTCAGGCAGTGGAGCACCGATTCGATCAGGGTGGGGCCTTCATGCCCGGCTTCGCTGTGCGGGATAAATTCAAAACCGTAGGTATGGCGGCGGCGATTGCGAACGATACACTTGACGGTGATCGACCGTCCCGAGTCGGGCAAGGCGAATTCAACCGTGACATGCTCGCAGATATAGAGCTCGATTTCGTCGCCGCTGCCGTCGGCGGCAGGCGCCGATGCGACATTGGTGGGGTTGAGAGTCACCATCATTCCGCCATAATTGAGTTCCGCGCCAACGCCTTCCACGATGGCAACCTCGCCGCGTCTGCGGGTGACGACCCTTATGGGCACAGCGATCTTATAGCGCGCCCAGCGACGGCGTGGAGTTGGAAATCCAGATTGCGGCAGAACGATTTCGATTCCCGGTAAGTAGCTCATCAGGAGCACAAAGCTACGCGGAGCCAGAGCTCCTGAGAAGATTACCGAAGTAGCACACAAGGGGCGGCCATGGTGCTCGGACTTCTCTACCCTTGCATTCCTGAACGGTTTTCTTTCATAAGCGGAACACCTGATGGGACCAGGCCTGCGCACGTGTTAAGTTGGTGCCCCGAGCTCCTGTGAGATGTGGAAGGCCAGTGTAGTCTGGGCCATTCCGCGCCAAGACCAGCCCTAGCAGGATTTCCGGCAGAGGCATCGGCTGCGTTCGTACGGGTGAGGCAGCCGGAAGCGCTTTCGCCGGGAACCCCGGCCACCCTGAACGGAGGAGTCCAGTTGAAAGTCAACCAGAAGCAATGCCAAGGCTGTGGACGCTGTGTGCCTTACTGCACCATGGGATCGATCTCCCTGGAGCGTGACAGCCGGGGACGCACCTGCGCCACCGTCGACCAGCACGAATGCGTGGATTGCGGAGTGTGCTATCGCGCCAAAATCTGTACCGGCGATGCTCTGTTCGAGCCCAAGCCGGAGTGGCCGCGGTCGGTGCGCGGCACCTTCAGCAATCCTCTGGTGGAACATAAAGAGACGCGTGTGCCCGGCCGCGGAACCGAGGAGATGAAGACCAACGACGTCACCGGCCGCTTCAAGTGGGATGAGGCCGGCATGGCGGTGGAGATGGGACGCCCGGGAGTGGGCGCACGCTTCCCCGATATCGAGAAGGTCGCCATGGCCATCGCCGCAGTGG
This sequence comes from uncultured Acidobacteriota bacterium, assembly GCA_963791145.1. Taxonomy (GTDB): domain Bacteria; phylum Acidobacteriota; class Terriglobia; order Terriglobales; family Acidobacteriaceae; genus CAWBRT01. Next base: position 166,386 of record CAWBRT010000017.1, read on the forward strand.
GGAACATCACCTTCGAACCCAAGAATCCCCTCACCGGACTGATGGCCGACAAGAAGACCGGCAGGATGAACGAAGAGGTCATGGGCGAAAAGGTGCTCTCGGCCATCATCGAGTTGATGGTTCCCGTGCAGCGGGTCCCCGAGGTCATCGCCGCCGTGCGCAAGGTGAGCAAGGAGATTTCCACCGTGTGCAGCTTCGACCTGACCCAGAAGGTCGACCGCGACGGCGGAGTCAGGGCTTTCGAAGCGGCCAAGGCCGCCGGTATCGAGCTCACGGTCAACGGCAAGATCAACGTCGGGTTGGGCAGGCCGCTGTTCGTCGAAGGGGGACGGGCATGACACACACACTGCACCGCCGGGGAACGCCCGAGAGCTTCAAGAATGATTACGTGCTCTTCGCCATGTCGGCCAAGGGCATGAATGAAGTCGGATCGGCCGTCAAACTCAAGCACTTCCTGGAAGTCCTCGACCGGCACAACGCCGCCAACATGGGCGACATGAAGACCGGAAACAGCTTCATCACCACGCGCGAAAACATTAAGGAAAGCGCCAAAGACACCTCCATCGTGCACGGCGTGTTTCAGACGCGCGAAGACCTGATCCTGGCATTGAAGGAGCTGAAGGAAGCCGACCTGGGCATCTCCGTGATTATCAGCGGACTGCTCCAGGACGTACGCGAGTGCTGCGCCACAGCCGGCCTCACGCCGCATACCACCGAAACTTCACTCGGCATCTGGGGGAACACCGAGCGGCTTCCCGATGAAGACGTGTTGCGCTTCACCACCATGTGCGGGCACGGACAGGTTCCCTTCAATCTGGTTACCAAGATTCTGGAAAAGGTGAAGGCCGGCAAGATGTCACTGGAGGAAGCCGGCCAGGAGTTGGCGAAACCGTGCCAGTGCGGGGTATTCAATCCGGTGCGGGCCTCGGCCTTGCTGGAAGAAATCATGTGTCTATGGGGGATGCACGTTGCTTGACAGGCTCGTCCTGCGCAACGTGGAGCGACTATGAAACGTGTTTGGGTGGACAGAGAAAAATGCCTGGGATGTAAGACCTGCGAGCTGCAGTGCGCGGTGGAGCGCAACTCCGCCTCGCGCACGCTGGCCGGAGCCGTGCTGGAGAGCCCGAAACCGGTGGCGCGGGTAGGAGTCTTCGGCGCGACCGGCAGCAGCTTCCCCATACAGTGCCGTCATTGCGAAGATGCCACCTGCCTGAAGGCGTGCCCTTCGGGCGCCCTGCAGCGCGATGCCGAGAAGGGGAACATCTTCGTCGAGCAGGCGAAATGCCGCGGCTGCTGGATGTGCGTCATGACATGCCCCTTCGGGGCGGTGGCGCCCAGCGCCAACTTCAAAGTGGCAATCAAGTGCGACGCCTGCCTGCACATGGAAGAACCGGCCTGCGTGGCCTCGTGTCCGACCGGGGCGCTCGTCTATGGCGACGAAGCGAGCTACACCCGCGTTCTGGCCGCCAAACGGGGGCGCATCGCCATGTTTGCCGCAGCCGATTCGAAGATCACCAGTCTCGATTATGTCCGGGAGGGCAACTGAGCCATGAAGGAACTACGCAAGAAGTCCGCCGACAGCGGCGTGAATCAGATGATCGTAAAGGCCCACCGGGAACAAACAGAGCTGGCGTGGGATCGCGCGGAAGCGATGCAGCCGCAGTGCGGCTTTGGCCGGCTGGCAATCTGCTGCACGGAGTGCCTGGAAGGTCCTTGCCGCGTGAATCCGTTCGGCACGGACGAGCAGAAGACGGTTTGCGGGCGCAGCCAGCAGGAGATACTCGAAAAGCAGTTGCTGCGCAAGAGCGCTGACGGGGCAGCGGCGCTGGCCAGTCTGGCGGCGCAGTACGGCTGCCAGGTCGATGCCTCCGCCTGGCGCGTGATCTCCCTGAACGGCGACACCATGCTGGCTTGCAACAGCCGTCTGGGAGAGGTGGGCCAGACGGCCGCCGCGATCCTGACCAGTATTGCCAAGGCGCAGCCTAGCAAGCAGCAGACGACGGCTGCCGGCATGGGCGTTCTCGAAGCGGGCAAGGCAAACATCGTCTGCCATGGCCACGTTCCGCCGACGAAGGTTGAAGCGCTGCTGAAGGCGGCGGGCGCGGCGGCGAACGTGGTGAGCATCTGCGGCAGCGAGAAGATGCTTCCCGTGGTGACGAACTACGACTCGCAGGAGACGGCCCTGCTGACCGGGCTGGTGGATGTGGTGGTGGTTGGCAGCCAATGCGTCACGCCGGCGATGATCGCCCTGGCGGACAAGCTGTCGGTGCCGGTTCGCTATGCCTCGGCACTTACTGTCGACGCCAGCATGAAAGAGGCCGTTGCCATCGCCCAGAAGGCGTTCCAGCGCCGCAGCGGCAAGGCAGCCGGAGTCAGCGCAGGCAAGAAAGACAACTGCATCGGTTACGATGGCGCGAAGGCCGCGAAGGGGCTGGTCTATCTGGGCGGATGCGGCAACCTGGCCAACACCCAGGACGTAGGCTTCGTGAAAGCGGCAGCCATTTTGCTCGACAAGGGCTTCACGGTGGTAACCGGCGGATGCGCCGGAACCGCTCTGGCCAAGACCGGTATGTGCGATGCCAAGTCCGTGATCAACCTCGGTTCCTGCCACGATGCGGGAGCGTTTCTTGAGCTGGCGCGGCAAGTCAAGGCTGCCGGCCTGCCGGTGTTCGCCGTCATGCCGGAGCTGACACACAACAAGACTCTGGCTACGGCGGTTGCCTACGCCAGTCAAGGCATCACGACGTGGGTGAACCTGGGCGAGATGAGCCTGCCGGGCGAAGTGCTGGACGGTAATCTGCGCATCTTCGCCGGCATCAAGCAGCTGCCGCAGGTGTTGGAAGCGGTTGCCTCGAAGCAATAGCGCCGGGGAGCGAAGACATGTATATCATAATCGGCCAGGGCGCGGCCGGAACCAGCGCCGCCAGAACTCTGCGGCGGCTGGACCCGGCGACACCGCTCACGATGATCACGGACGAGCCGGACTACTTCTATAGCCGCATCGACCTGCCGGACATCGTCGGCGCCAAGTACGAACCCGCGGAGTCGGAGCTGCAGGGCGCAGAGGCGTTTCGCGATCTCGGCATTATCTGCCGCATGGGCGAACGTGTCACGGCCATTCATCCCGGCGACAAGACCGTCGAGCTGGCAAACGGCGAGCGGCTCAGTTACACCAAGCTGCTGCTGGCGACCGGATCGCTGCCCATCAGGCCGACGATCCTGGGATGGCAGTCGCAGGGCGTTCACGTACTGTGGACCATGGCCCAGACTCTCGCGATCAGCCGCGCGGCCGAGAGCGCAAGCAGCGCGGTCGTGGTCGGAGCGGGGCTCATCGGGTTGAAGATCGCCCTGGCTCTGGCATCACGCGGATTAAAGGTTACGGTGGTCGAAAAGCTGCCGCGTGTCATGCCGCGGCAATTGGACGACACCGCTGCCGAAAGGATCACTAGGGCGGTAACCGGCAAGGGCGTAAATGTCATGGTCGGAACGGAGGTGAGGGCCATCCTCAGCCGTGACGGCGCGGTGACCGGCGTGCAAGTGGAAAGCGCGGAGCTGCCCTGCGAGATGGTGGTGATGGCAGTCGGGGTCAAGCCCAACGTCGAGTTGGCGAAAGCCGCCGGAATCGAAGTCGGGCGCGGCATTACGGTTGACGCCCGCCAGCAGACTTCGATCGCCGATATTTACTCGGCGGGCGATGCCGCCGAATGCCTCGATCCGCTCACCGGCAGCCGCGTGGTTCCGGCGATCTGGCCGGTGGCCGTGGAACAAGGCGAGGTGGCAGCCTCGAACATGGCAGGAGGGGACAGCGAATTCAAGTCCGGACTGGCCATGAACGCGGTTGAGATCGCCGGTATTCCGCTGGTCTCAATCGGCGACTTTGAAGGACAGCCCGGCGATGAAGTATTGACCTCCGGCAGCGGAACTTCGTACCGCAAGGTTGTTTTGCGCGGCAAGACGGTGCGCGGAGTGCTTTGCCTGGGCGACATTCGCCAGGCGGGAGTGATCGGCTCGCAAGTGGGGCGCCAGATTGAATTCGAGGATCCTGCCGTGTTGGCCTCGCCGAATTTCAACTTCGCCTGCCTGGTGGAAAACTAGCCTCAGCATTGTTCCGGTAGTCCCACCCTAGCGCCGAACGCCGAGAAAGCGATTCGCTGAAAAGCGTTCGCAATCCGGCGCCGTGCAGCTTATCTCAAAAGAGCTTCCAGGCGGCGCGAGGGTGAGGCATCAGCAGTTAACGACAGACCCACTCCTGCATCGCACCATTCCTAAGCTTTGCCGACACTTCCCTTTCATTCATCTGCAGACCTCGCCGCGCCATCCAGCGCATCTAAACCGACTAATCCATCAATTGAGAAGCGTTCAAGCACAAAGTGGCAGAGAGCTCATGAGGAGGCTAGATGTCGCCGAAGGAAACAGAGAAAGCAGTGCCGTACCGGGATCTTGGGAGCACGGGAGAAAAGGTCTCCGCCATAGGCGTAGGAGGATGGCATCTCGGGCTGAAGAAGGTGGATGAGCCGCTTGCCATCCGCATTGTGCGCACCGCGATCGATCACGGTATCAACTTCATGGACAACTCGTGGGACTACAACGACGGCGCCAGCGAGATGCGCATGGGGAAAGCACTGCAGGACGGCTATCGGAGCAAAGCCTTTCTGATGACGAAGATCGATGGCCGCTCGAAACAGGAAGCCCGCCGGCAACTGGACGAGTCGTTGCGGCGCCTCCGAACCGACATGATAGACCTGGTGCAGCATCACGAGATCCTGCGCTTCGAGGATCCGCATCGCATCTTCGATGCGGAAGGCGCGAACGCGGCGTTGGAGGAGGCGCGGAAGGCGGGCAAGCTGCGCTACATAGGATTTACGGGACACAAGGATCCGCGCATCCACCTGCACATGCTGGAGGTCGCTGCCGAGCATGGCTTCAAATTCGACACCGCGCAGATGCCGCTGAACGTAATGGATGCGCATTTTCGCAGCTTCGAGAGACTGGCCGTGCCCGAACTCGTCAAACAGAAAGTAGGCGTGCTGGGCATGAAGCCGATGGCGAACGGGCTCATTCTGCGGTCCAATACGGTTACGCCCATTGAGTGCCTCCATTATGCGCTTAGCTTGCCGACCTCAGTGGTCATCACCGGAATCGACAGCATGGAAATTCTGGAGCAGGCGCTGGAGGCGGCGCGCAGCTTCCGCCCGATCACCGACGCGCAAAGAAAGGCGTTATTGGAGAAGACAGAAAAGGCGGCCCGGAGCGGGGAGTTCGAGCTGTTTAAGACGACATCGCTGTACGACAGCACGGCGAAAAATCCGGCATGGCTGGGCGAGGAGCCGGAGCGGTTGCAGCGATTAGCCCCTGCGGGTTAGCTTCCTTTCTGATCTGCTGGCGGAGATCGCCATGAAAGCCTGCGACAGGAATTCGACTTGTCATCGACTGCCGTTACCGGTAGAGAAGCGCCTTCTGCAGTGCGTCTAGGATTTCCAGAATGTAACCCTGGTCGGGGCGCGAGAAGGCCCGAACCTCACCGGAGAGGCTATCGAGCACGACGGTGAATTTCGGCTTGAAGAAGAGCCTGACGAGAGCGCCGGCAATCAGCAGAAGGAACCCGAGGCGGTAAAGACGGGCAAGGAAGGCTCCGAGCGCGAGCATATACAACATCGTAGGCCACGAGCCAACCGACTGGGTTCGCTCCACCCGCACGCCTCTCACCTCCGACATCGGGAAGACACGTCCGGGTACGACGAAGCGGGTATTCGTGACCGTTACGGTACCGTCTTGAAAGAACGTTTTCTCCGCCTCGGGCGGAAGGATTATAGGCTTCACATCCGAGCCGGAATTATCGGGCGCCGCTCGCCTGCTTTTTCCGCATGCGGGACAATAATCGCCCGTATCGCTGAGGGGGGCGCCGCAAGAGACGCAGAACTGAGCCATACGCCCCGATGATAGCTGAAATCCCGGATGGGGCCAAAAGGCTCAGACCTCCGCACTCAGGCCCGATTGTGCTTGACTTTGGCGGGAATCGCGAGACAATGATCGGCATAGGTTCCGGTGGGGCGGATCCTAGGGGTGAGTTTCCGCAAGACGAATCCTCGAAAACCAGAAAGAACAAACCTCGCGTGGGCGAGGCAATGTGATTGTCGCAACGGGCCTGCTTCGGCTCGGCGTTGGGGGTGAACGCCATGACCGTCGTCTATGTAGCCATATTCCTGCTGCTCTTTGCCGTAATCTCCACCGTGCAACATTTCCGCCGGCGTTCCAGACGCAAACGCAGCGCTGACATGCTGCCGGTAGGGCTGTATTCCAAAAAAACCGCCGCCTGACGGCGCTCGGGCCCAAGTAAGCGATCGTGGCATGATCATGCGGTACATGCGACCGCCGGCGCTGGCGTGTGCCCGTCCGTATGCGTTCAATTTGACGCGTGGACTCGCTGCGGCTGACTCGACGCGGGACGTACTTCCGCTGTGCCGGCTTGCCGGCGCCTCAGTGCCCACCTGCGGCTTCTCCGAAGCAAAGAAGAAGGCCGCTGCGTTCCCCCAACGCAACGGCCTAGATCTGACTTGCAACTTACAGGTCCCACATTATCCCGGCGATCCACTGCCTGCAAGATTACCGAGGTAATGTTGGGCGACAGCCGCGTATCACTCTGGAATCAAGCTGCTGTTTCAACTGAGCATGCTGTTTCAATCGAGCAAAATGTTCGGCGATATAGATTTTTTTGAGAGGGATCAGGCGAGTGCTACAGGCCAGCCAGCTTTTTGCCGCTTTGAACAAAAAGTGGCTGGTCCAGCACCGCTCGAGGATGGCTTTTCCTTCTGAAGAAAACTATGGCTGAAACAGTTCGGGTTTGGCGTATGGACTGATGTCAATGACGACGTGCACAAATAAATCCTTTTCGCCCTCGATCGGCAGCCAAAAAGAGTTGTTGACCTTTTTGTTGACCTGGGAATACACGACAGTCTGCTGTCCGACGCCTTCGTCCAAAGCCGCATTCGCTTTGCAGTGTTTGTGAATACGGTCGGCGGAGAGTTGAAAACACTTCATTCCCGGCCGGAGTCCTCGCGTGGCTGCCGCTTGGTTACAAGCCTGAATGGTTCGATCCCTTGTCACAAGCATGGCGTGCGTGGGGAACGCATCCCACATCAAATGAAAGGCCTTCACAAGCTCCGTCTTGATTGCTGAATGAAACTGTTCCTGGTTGGTTTCCATCACTACTCCTTACTCCTTAAACAAACTATCGCACAAGCCAAAGCCTCCGCCAAGCAGCTAGAGCGGATTCAAAGTGGGCGTACCCTTCGCTATCACCGCCGGGCTGATCGTCCGGCTACCGCACGGAGTATACCTTCCGCGAATCCGGTCTAGGAGCTGACACCCAGAAAGATCGCGGCGCTGGAGTTCAGGCGGTTTACTTGTCTTCTCCCAGGTAGGCATAGCGTACCTGCTCATTTCCGGCGAGGACTTCGGCGTCATCTGCCAAAACGATATTGCCCGTTTCGATGACATACCCACGATCCGCAACGGCCAGGGCGATACGCGCATTCTGCTCTACCAGCAGGACGGTGGTTCCTTGCTCGTTGATATCCAGAATGGTTTCGAAAATCTGGTTCACCAGAAGGGGCGCCAGGCCCATGGAGGGTTCGTCAAGCAGCAGCAGACGGGGCCGGCTCATCAGGGCTCGGCCTATGGCGAGCATCTGCTGCTCCCCGCCGGAAAGCGTCCCGGCAAGCTGCGACTTGCGATCCGCCAGACGCGGGAACATCTCCATGACCGCTGCTAAATCTCTTTTTATATCGCTCTTCGCGTGTCCATAAGCGCCGAGAAGAAGATTGTCCAGCGTACTCAGCCTGGGAAAGATCCGGCGCCCCTCTGGAACGAGGGCAATCCCGTGTGAAACGATCGTGGCCGTAGGCAGAGCGGCGATGCTCTTTCCTTCAAAGAGGATATCGCCTGTCGTCGAGCGAAGAAGACCGACGAGGGTCTTCAGGATCGTCGACTTGCCGGCGCCATTGGCCCCGATGATCGTAACGATCTCTCCCGCCTCGACACGGAGGCTGACGTCACGAACAGCGTGGATGTTGCCGTAGCTAACGTTGATTGCTCTTACGTCTAACAAAACGGTGTCCCTCAACGCCAAGATAAGCTTCAATCACGGCCGGATCCTGGCGCACAACTTGCGGCACTCCTTCGGCGATTTTCACTCCATGATCGAAGACAACAACCCGCTCAGCAATGCCCATCACCAGGCGCATCTGGTGCTCTATCAGGAGAATCGTCACTCCCTGGGATTTCAGTTTCGCGATGAGCGACAGCAGTTCGTCCACTTCCTTGGGATTCATTCCGGCCGCGGGCTCATCGAACATCAACAGCGCCGGTTCACTGGCCAGGGCTCTGGCGATCTCCAGGCGGCGTTGCGCGCCATAGGGAAGATTCCGGGCAAGACTATCCTTGTATTGCGACACCCCGACAAAATCAAGCAATTCGGCGGCCTTGTCCCGGTTGTCCCGCTCCTCCGATCTAAGGCGCCGCGAGCGAAGCACACCGTCCAAAAATCCGGACGAATTGCGGCTGAAGCGGCCGAGGATGATGTTGTCGCCCGCGGTGAGGTTCTGGAACAGCCGGATATTTTGAAACGTGCGCGCCATTCCATGCGACGTCATCCGATGAGCTTTGTGGAGTGTTACGTCCTGATCTTTGAAGAGAATCTTTCCGCCCGTGGCGGGTAATACTCCACTGAGAACGTTGAAGAAGGTGGTTTTCCCCGACCCGTTGGGGCCGATAATACCGACGACTTCTCCGGAGGCGATCGAGAAGTCGATGGCGTTGAGCGCTACCAGCCCGCCGAACGATTTCGTGAGTTTCTCAGTGCGCAACAACACGCGGCTCGAATCTCCTGGAGCGGATTCAAAATGGGCGTATCCTTCGCTATCACCGCCGGGCTGATCGCCCGGCTACCACACGGGGCATACCTTCCCGCGAATCCGGTCTAACGGTGGAATACCGTATCCGTACCCAGAATTCCCTGCGGCCTGACTCGCATCATGATGATCAGGACCAGTCCGAACATTACCAGCCAAGGATCAAACGGCAGGTTGACAAGATCCTTGAAAGCGCGCAGAAGCTCGGGAATGACGGTCAGCGAAAATGCGCCGAGAAACGCGCCGGGAATGCTGCGCGGTCCGCCGACAACCACCATGGTCAGCATGGCGATGGACTCGCTGGAACTGAGCATGTCCGGGCTTACAAAAGAGAGATAATGCGCAAACAGGCTGCCTGCCAGGCCGGTGAAAAAGGCGGAGATCACAAACGCCATGAGTTTGTAATACCCTACATTGACGCCCATGGAGGCCGCCGCAATTTCGTCCTCCCGGATAGCGGCAAAGGCATGGCCGACCCGCGAACGCTCAATCCTGCTGGACAGGAAAGCCAGCAATAAAGCCAGGGCAAGCGCCGCCAGAATAAAAGCTTCCTTGCCTGTGCCGAAATCACTAAAGGTGAATCCGAACAGTGACGGGCTTATCAATCCCGGCAGGCCGGCAGGCCCTCCAGTGATGTCGAGGTTCAGGGCAATGTACTTGAAGACCTCTCCGCAGCCATAGGTAACGACCACCAGAAAAGGGCCCTTCACCCGCAAGGCCGGCGCTCCGAGCGGGATCCCGACCAGACCGGCAAGAGCGCCTGCACACAGAAAAGAAGGCCAGAAAGGCGCATTGTAGACCTGGGTCAAGATGGCGGAGACGTACGCTCCGAGTCCGAAGAAGGCCGCATGCCCGAGAGAGATCTGGCCGATATAACCCGATACGAAGTTCAGGCTCAAAGCGACTATGGAGTAAATCAGCCCAACCAGCAGAACATGCTTGACGAAGGGAGGAACGACGGGTTCTTCCGTCAGCTTCAGCGAGTCGACAAATGTCGCGAATAGAACGATTCCGGCCAGGAGCGCCGCGCCCTTTGGGCTGTTAAGAAACTTTTGCAGCGGCATTCCCCTAGACCTTCTCTTCGAATTTGAAACCGAGCAGCCCGGTCGGCTTGAGGATCAGAGTAAGGATCATGACAAGGAACGCAATCACGTCGCGATAGCCGGAGGAGACGTAGCCCGAGGCGAGATTTTCGGCAATGCCCAAGGCAAGGCCGGCTATCATGGCTCCGCTGATGCTTCCAACGCCTCCGATTACGGCAACCGCCCAACCCTTCAGGCCTGCCATGGAACCCATCATGGGATCGATGGCATAAAGTACACCCACCAGGACTCCGGCCGCGCCGCCCAACAGGCCGCTTACCGCAAAGGTCAGATCGACCAATTTTTCCACGTTGACGCCCATGAGGCCGACCATTTCAAAATCCTGGGAAGCGGCCAGCATGGCCTTGCCCATCATCGTCCGGGTTATGAACCACTGCAGGAAGATCATGATGACGAGCGTCACCGACAAAATGAACAATTGCAGCGTATTGATGGTCAGCGTGCTATGGCCGATCTGGAGAGTAAGGACCTTGATGTTCAGCGTTTCCGGATAGCCGCGCGAATGCGGCTTCCACAGCAAGGCTGCCAGATAACGGAGGAAGGTGGATGCTCCCAGCGCGGTAATAAAGGATGCAATGCGGGGGCTGGTTCGGAGTGGACGGTACGCCAGGCGGTTGATGCAGCAGGCCGTCAGGCAACTGGCCAGCATCGCCAGACCCAACGCGACCAGCAGATTCATCTTGAAGATCGACACCAGAAAGTAGCCGACAAAAGCGCCGATCATGAAGACTTCGCCGTGCGTCCAGTTGATGAGCCCGACGATGCCGAAGACGACCGTCCAACCGATCGCGATCAGCGAGTAAATGCCGCCTAAGGCAAGGCCATTGATGATTTCCTGAAGAAAGAGCATCCCTTCTCTTTATTCCCCAACTGTCTTCGACTCGCGTAATGATCCGCTCGAACCGAGAGTGTCTTTACGCCATTATGGGGATACTTACTTCTGGGCGAGCACGAATCTGCCTGATTTGACCGTGATGTAGAGATACGGCCTTACCCAATCCCCTTTGTCGTTGAACGTCACCGTACCAGTGAGTCCCTTGTAGCGCGTTGCCGCCATTGCCTCGCGAACGCTCTCCCGGGTAATGGCGCCTTTCTCCCCAGCTTTTTCCAAGGCGGCCTTCAAGACATAACCCTGGTCATAGCCGAGGGCGGCGAAAGTGTCCGGCTCCGCGCCGTACAGCGCCTTGTATTTCTTTACGAAAGCCTGGACGGCCGGATCAGGATTGGTCACGACGAAAGCGCCCAGCAGATAGGCTCCTTCCGACGCCGATCCGGCGATCTCTATGAACTGAGGGCTGTATAGACCCGTGCCTCCGACGATTGGCTTGGTGAAGCCGATGGCCCGCGCCTGCTTGGTAATCAGGGCGCTGTCGGTGTAAGTTCCAGCCAACGCCAGCGCATCCACATCCCCGGCCTTCACCCGCGTCAGCAAGGAAGAATAGTCTTTGTCGGTGGCGAGGTAGGCTTGGCTGGAGACTACGGTAACTCCATATTGCTTGAGCTTTCCCTCAATCGCTTCCGCCAGCCCTTTTCCGTAATCGTTGTTCGGGTAAAGGACGGCGACCTTTTTCACCTTCAGCTTTTCATGGAGCAGGTCAGCCATGAGAATTCCGACCTGCGCGTCTTGCACGGCCATGCGGAAGAAATAGCGGCTCCGGCCGCTCAGCTTAGGCGTACTGGACGATACGGCCGAATGCGGCAGGTGCGCTCTGTCCGTGATGGGAACCATCGCCAGCGTGTTCGAACTCAGGCACGATCCGGTAATGGCCAGGACGTTCTTCTGATCGGCGAATTTTTGGGCGCCGGCCGCCGACTGCTTGGGATCTCCCGCGTCATCGTAAGTCACCAGTTCCAGTTCGCGGCCTTTGACTCCGCCGGCCTTGTTGATCTCCGCAAACGCCATTTCGACGCCGTTCTTGTGACTTACGCCATACGTGGCCGCATCCCCGGTGAGCGGGTTCACCATCGCGATCGTCAGTTTCTCTTTTTTCTGCTGCGCTTCCAATACGGCAGATGTCGTCACAATGGCCACACAGGAGACCATGATCACAAGGAAGACCACGCGAATTCGTCGGTACATGAATGCTCCTCTCTTTAGCGCACGGGCCGCTCGTTGCTGGCGAACAGTCGTCCCTGTTTGCGTGCTACTCCGCCAAGGTTCTTGCCGCCGGGAAGAACTGTGGGAGTGGCTGGATTGTAGCATTCCCGGGGATCGAATAGAACCGAAACTGCTCGGACCTGGAGCCAAAGAGGGCCGGATCGCTGCCATGGATGCGGGGATCAGCCAAGCCGCCACGCGCCGCCCTATCCTGTGTAGTGCAAATCCCAACACCCCGGCATAAAATTAATTATTGGGGTGACCCCATGAATATCCAGTTCACAGTTGCACTTGCAGCGATTCTGGCGCTTCCGCCTGCTCTCGCCGCCCAGGAAGCTGCCGCAAGCTCGCCTTCTCAGAATCCACCCGCTGCTTCCAGCAGCACCGGGCCACAGCAGCCGGATGGTGGATCGCAGAAAAGCCAGCAACGCAAGGATAAGGCAAAGAAGGTGAAGAAGAAGTGTGTATCGCCAGCGCCTGACTCAGGTCTGACCGATTACTGCAAAAATCCATACTGGAGACAACCCAATATGGATTGGATGTACATCGAGCTCAATCAAAGCCCCGGAGGAGGCAGGGGATAGGAGACCGCTCAGTGAGGTTGGGGCGACATGGTGTTTGCCGAGAGAAGCTTAAGAGCCAAGTTCGACTGTAGTAACAGCAAGCAGTTCTTGCTGTTTTATACGGAAGAATAATAACTGGCGGAGAGAGTGGGATTCGAACCCACGTTAGAGTTTCCCCTAAACACGCTTTCCAAGCGTGCGCCTTCAGCCACTCGGCCATCTCTCCGCGGCGGGTATGAGCTTGCACCAGCAAAGCGCGGTGGCGGCGCTTTGCGTGAAGCGCCCACAGGGGCGCGCTGAATTCATTCTAGCAGAGCGCGGGAGCGCCTTCGCGCTGCCGGCGGGCACTCCGGGAAACCTTACTTCTTATTCCATCTCTTCTTTACATCTTTACTTCTACTTCGTTTACTTTTACTTCTACTTCTCTGCTTTTACTTCTCTTCTTTCTTCAACTGCTCGGCGATATAGTTCGGCAGACCCATCTCGGAGATGGAGTGCAATTGCGCCTCCAGCCAGTCGATGTGTTCCTCTTCGTCCTCCAGAATCTCGTCGAGCAGGAGTCTGGTGCCGTTGTCGCCCAGCTCGGTGCAGGTCTTCACGCCGGCGTTGAGACGCTTTACGGCGTCGTATTCGACGTTCAGATCGTTGCCGAACTGCTGGTCGACTGTGATGCCGATATTGATCTTGAAATAATCGCTCATGTTGGGCGTGCCCTCCAGGTAGAGGATTCGCTCCATGAGCTTCTCGGCGTGCTCCATCTCCTCGATGGACTCTTTCTTGATGAGCTTGGCCAGCCGTTTGTAGCCCCAGTTCTCGCACATTTCGGCGTGCAGAAAATACTGGTTGATGGCCGTCAGCTCGGCCTTCAAGACTTCATTCAGCAGGGCAATGATCTTCGGATTACCTTTCACGATGAAGCCTCCGTCAGAACTTGCGGGGCGGCATGCGGATTTTCCGTGCGACTACCCCGGAAAGCAGCAACTGCCGCATTGTAACAGGGAGTTCGCTGGCTCGGGAAAGCGGCTCGCCGCCGGCCCGGGCAGTCAGCCCAACAAATGCAACAACGGCGTTTGCCGGGAACCCCGGGGATTATTCTCCGGCGGAGCTTTCCAGGACGGCGGGAGGGGCAGGCGGTGTTTCGGGCGGCTTCTGCGGCGCCAGCAACTTATGGTGCATGCAGTAGAGCGCCAACTCCAGGCGGTCGGAGACCCCCAGCTTGTCGTAGATCTTGCGCAGGTAATTCTTCACTACCTGCTCGGTGGTGCCTACTTCGACGGCGATCTCTTTGTTCCGCAAGCCCTGGGTAACGCCGGCGATGATCATCAGTTCCTTGGCGTTGAGCTTGGTTCGTGGCTTCGGGGTGGTTAGCTTGATCGCCTGCGCGCGATAAGCCTCGATCACCAGGTTGACGGAGCGTTTGTCCAGCCAGGTTTCACCGAAGTTGACCTTGCGTATGCACTTGACCAGCAGATCGGGAGAAATAGAACGTGGTATGACGCCGCAGGCGCCGCGGCGCACGTATTCCAGGATTTCGTCTTCCTCCGGCTCGGCGTCAATCAGCACGATGCGCAACTTGGGAGCGATCTGCAGCAGGCTGGAGATGGCTTCGGACGGGTCTTGCGAGATGCCGGATTCCATCAGGAGCACATCGGGCGCGTGCTTGGCGACCGCGCCGGCCGTCTGCTCCTGGGTCTCGGTCTGGGCCAGAACGCGGATATCGTCTTCAACGGCGAAGATCTTCCGCATGCCGACGCGGAAGATGGGCTCGCTGTCGGCGATTACGACCCGAATCCGGATAGGGGATTCCTGGGGGAATGCAGCGCTCTGTTCCTGCCCTTCGACAGGCTCCTCGGCCATCGGAGCTTCCCTTGGGGAAACCGACTCCGTTTACTGGCGCAGAAAGCGGTACTCGTCAATCATGGCTGCCAGCTCGTGACGATCACCCACAGGAGAGCAGCGTACCACGCGACCGGTGCAATCGACCAGCATATCCTTGGGCAGGCATAAGCGGGCTCCGGGCATGGCAATGGTGAACTGGATGGGGGCGCCGACGGGGATGGCCTCCTCCAACTCCAGAACAGCCCCGCTGGAAGAGATATTTTGCGACTCGGCGGGCATCTTCTTGCCATCAAAGTTGACCATCACCGCCAGCTTCAGCGGGAAGCGCACGCCACATCGAATGTCGGGACTGACCGTTTGCGTCATCACGAGGGAAGCATATACCGGTCCGGCGAAATCTCAGAATTACGAAGGTAACGCCGGCGGAACGGTTAAGAACGCAGCGCGGGTGCGTGTTGCACGATGGTACTTCCGGTGACCTAAGATGGATTCTCGACGGCCAGCTAACTTAGGAAGACGGACTCTCCGCTTGTACGACAGCTCTGTCTTCTGCCCTGGGTTTTTCTTTGACAAGGGAATCGCGAGCGGATAGCTTTGAGTTATCGAGTGATTTTGGTCCGGCCGGGCCGGCGCTTGCCGGCCTATCGAGTCCATTGATTTCCTGTGGTATAAACCTAGCCTATGCCGTACCGGAAGTGTGTCGATTAAAGTCAGTCAGAGTCTTGTAAAGGAGAGTCACATGCCAACAGTTCAGATTGAAATGATCGAGGGCCGCACGATCGACCAGAAGCGGACCATGGTGAAGTCAGTTACCGAGGCGATCTGCACGTCGCTGTCAGTTCCTCCCACCGCCGTGACCATCATCATCAGAGATATGCAGAAGCATAACCTGGCCAAGGCCGGTAAGCTGCGCTGCGACGAGGTCGCCGAGCCTCAACTCGCCCGGAAGTGACGTTTCGAAAGCTATTCATATCCTATATATTGGATATGTTGGAGTGATCGAGATCAGAGGGAGGCTGCTTTCCGGGATTTCCGGACTGAGCGGCCTTCGGTCTGTGTGGCTTGTCTTAGGCAGCAGCGAAGACGACCATCCGGGACCTCCATGATTTTTTCAGCCAGTGAACTTGAAGAGGGTAAAGAGTATGGAATTAAAAGGTGTATATCCCGCAATGGTCACCCCGCTTACGCCGGACGAGAACGTGGACAAGGCCGGCATGCGGAAGGTTGTCCGCTACTGCCTGGAAGCAGGCGTACACGGCGTCGTTGTGTTGGGCAGCACGGGCGAGTTTCCGGCGATGGACGATGCCATGCGCCAGGATGCCATCGAAACGGTGCTGGACGAGGTTAACGGCAAAGTCCCGGTGCTGATCGGCTGCGGCGATACGGGAACGAAGAAGACTCTCAAGCAGGTGCGGGCGGCCGTGCAAACCAAAGCCGATGGCGTACTGGTGGCATTGCCATACTACTTCCCGATGGATCAAGGGGCCGTGGAACGGCACTTCAAGACGATTGCCGACGCATCCACCA
Source organism: uncultured Acidobacteriota bacterium (assembly GCA_963791145.1). Lineage (GTDB taxonomy): Bacteria > Acidobacteriota > Terriglobia > Terriglobales > Acidobacteriaceae > CAWBRT01. The sequence continues at coordinate 182,425 of CAWBRT010000017.1, forward strand.
AGCCTGTAGTGCTCTACAACTTTCCCCAGATGACCAAGATTCCGATCGCGCCCGATACCCTGGGCAAGCTATCCGCTCATCCCAACATTATCGGCGTGAAGGACAGCTCGGGTGACTTCTCCAACACCCAGCGGTTCCTGGATGTCGCCGCTGCTGACTTTGCGGTCCTTCCCGGTAATCCCGCGCTGGGACTTTCCTGCTACCAGTTGGGCGCCAAGGGCGGCATCTACGCCGGCGGCAGCCTGGTTCCCAAACTGTGCGTCGATGTGTACGAGGCCTGGCTGCGCGGCGACATGAAGAGCGCGGTCGAGCTGCAAAAGAAGGCGGCGCGGATTCCGCTGATGGCGCAGTTCGGCGGCAATGCGCCGGTGATCAAATTCGTGCTCAGCAAGATGGGCATCTGCGGTCCTACGGCAACAGCTCCCATGGCCTTGAACCCCGGCCAGGAGGAAAAGATCTTTGCCTGGATGCGCAGCCTCGGCGTGGAAGTAGGCGGGAAAGCCGCGAAGGCATAGGATACGTTTTCCGGTTCGGGCGGATGCTCGGCCCCGAACCAGGGCAACTCTACCCCGGCAAACGCAGCGACAGCGTCTGCCGGGGCAACTGAATCGGCAGCATGCTTGCGTGCTGAGCGAGCGTCGGCCAGACTTGCGCTTCTTCTTTTCCGTACATCGGCCAATCGATTCAGCTCCAGGAACCCCGGTCCTGTTTTAGGTGTCACTACTCGAAGTAGAATCTTTGCATTATCATTTCTGGCTTTCAGACATAGAGAGGCTTGGTTTGGCAACACAGGCCAGCACCGATGGTCATTAAGGAGACCGAATGGATACGAAAAACATTCTCTCGCAGCTTCGCGCCGAGCGAGACCGCATTAATCAGGCAATCGCCGCGCTTGAAACACTCGATAGCATTGGAGGAAGAGTCCGGCGCCGTCGCGGCAGCGCCGCTGCAGCCAGCGCTAAAGCTCCAGCCACCCGGCGCCGCCGCCGGCGCATGAGCGCCGCCGCCCGCAAGCGGTTATCGGAGATGATGAAAAAGCGCTGGGCCGCAAGGAAAAGGGCAAAAGGCGAGTAAGGTTGTAGGCACGTGGAATCCAGCTTCTAGAAGTTCTGGATTTTTGGGGGCGGCGTAGAAAGCCGCCCTTGTCATTACGGGCGCGGCTTGCCGCTTCTTCTCAAGCCATCACCCCTCCTCTATAACTTCGAAGTCATCGTCTATTCAGGAAAGCAGCTTCGCTTGGGGAGTTCACGTCCGCCGACGTGGCCGTTACCTGCGTAACTTGCGCAGCGAATTGCGGCAGGCTATGTTGCCTCTGGGTACGAACAACTTCCGGAGCAAGGCCGGTATCTCTTGGGGGAGGGTATCAGCCTGCAAGTCTCATAGAGATCCCACTGTTCACCGCAGTCTCGACCAGCCTCTCCCCCAACCCTTCCTTCAGCAAGGTCTGTTCGGAATGCCATCCTTCTTTTGGAAACAATATCGGGAAGTATTCTAGGTATTAACGAGTCCCACCTTAGCCACGCTGATGTTATCGCGGGTGGAGTTCTTGACGGCGTACATCATCTCGTCCGCCTGATGGATAACGTCGTGCGCATTCTTGGCGTCCTCGGGATAGGTCGCCACTCCCAGGCTCACCCTGATGTTCAGATTCAGGCTCTCGGCTTTGAGGAATTCGGTGGAGCGAAAGACCTGCAGCAGGCGCTTGGCAACAACCGTGGCCGCGTCTTTGCCGGTCTGCGGCAGCAGGACTACGAACTCGTCGCCGCCGTAGCGGAAGGCGCAATCGATCATGCGCAGGTGCGACTTGATGGCCACGCCAACCTCTCCCAACAGGCGGCTGCCGACCAGGTGCCCATGGGTGTCATTCACCTGCTTGAAGTGATCGAGGTCGAGAAACAGGACGCTGAACTGATAGCCGAAGCGCGCCGAGCGGTTGACCTCGGCCTCCAACTGCTGGTAGAGATGGCGCGCGTTATAGAGGCCGGTACAGTCGTCGGTAATGGTGAGTTCCTGAATGCGCTCTACGGAACGGGCGTTCTCGATGGCGATGGCGGCGTAGTCGGTCATGGCCTGGAGCAGCAATCGTTCCGAGTCGCCGAAGTTCTTCATGTCCACGTTCACCAGCTGAATGACGCCCAGGACGCGCTTCTTGGAGCAGAGCGGCATGCAGATGAGCGAGCGGGTGTGCCACCTCGTCATCTCGTCGATGCGCTTGGCGAAGCGTGGATCGGTATAAACATCGGGGATAAGAAGCGGCTCGCCGTGTTTGGCGACCCAGCCGGCGATACCTTCACCGACCCGCAGACGGACCGGTTTAAGCACCTCGGCGGCATCGCCCACGGCGATGGCAAAGTACAGTTCCTGCTTGTCTTCATCCACCATCAGCAGCGACCAGGTATCGGGCTTAAAGTAAGCCGCAACCTTGTCCATGATGGTTTGCAGGATGGAATCCAGATCCAGGGAAGAAGTCAGGGCTTTGGCCACGTCATGGAAGATTCCTAATTCCTGATCGTGTCGCGTGGTCTCGGCCTTGGGGACTTTGGTCATGTATCGCACTCAAAGACACGTAGTTAGTGCCTTTTGAGGGTAAAATATTAAGTCATTATAGGGTTGAAACTGGGGAGGGGCAACTTAGACGGCGTAGATTGCGCGATACCTCGGGCATTAACCTTAGATTTTCACACGATTAGCGCCGTTACTCTCAAGAAAAGGACTAATTTACTTTTTCCCGTTTGACTTCACTGTAGTGCAATCCTATGATGCCAATTACCAAAAGGCCATTGGCCGAAAGGGTAATTCGTGGGTCGATTCGGCGAAAAACTCCGTCGCGAACGTGAACTGCGCGAAATTACGCTGGAGGAAGTAGCGACCGCGACCAAAATCGGAACACGATCACTGCGCGCCCTGGAAGAAGAGAAGTTTGACCGTCTGCCGGGCGGCGTCTTCAATCGCGGGTTCGTGCGCGCGTACGCGCGCTATGTCGGCATCGACGAAGACGAGGCGGTGATGGACTTCCTCGAGGCCAGCAAAGAAGCCGAGCCCGAGAGCAAAGAACTCAACAAAATTGCGGTGATCGCCAAGCAGGTGGAGTCTTCTCGCGCCCGCGAACCGGGCGCGCGCCGGCGTGGCGCCATGGCTTTCGCTTGCACCTTGCTGGCTGTACTGGTCCTGGCAGGTGTGGCCCTGGCCGGCTGGCCTTACCTGGAGAAATGGCGCCACGAAAACCCTGCGCAAGGAAAGCTCGCAAAGCTGCAGAGCCTCTACCAGCAAGTGCAGGCCGCCACCAAGACGTCGACTCCATCTAACGCCGCAGCGCCAAACGCCGTCCAATCCGGTGCGGAAATTAAACCAGCGGGCCCGGTGGCATCTCCGGTTTCCACTGAGAGCCCTACGGCGGCTCCGGCCAGCAAGGAGATTTCGCTGGTGGTGAGCGCCAAACAGCGTTCCTGGATCGAGGTCACCGCGGACGGCAAGGTGGTGATGCGCGGCACGATCGATCCGGATTCGAGCAACCAGGCCGAGCGCACTTTTACGGCCCGCACGCAACTGGTGCTGGTGACCGGAAATCCAAATGGGATTGAGTTGACCTTCAACGGCCGGCCTTTCAAGATCGATGGGCCGATGAACAGAACTCGAAGCCTGACCTTTTCGGCCGCGGCAACCCTGCAGGAATAGCTAATCCCACCCGCAGCGCAGAACTGCGGAACTCCTCTTCGAATACGGCGCTCACGTACCGAATTCCCCGCAAGCTTAATCTTCTCTTTTCCAATTCTGCCGAAGACCGTCTTGACGGCGGAGTTCCTGAGTCCGCCTGAATTCCCGGCTCTCATACTTTCTCAATGCCTCAGCCGAGGGCCTGCTACATGGCGGGACCCCTTGAATATGTTTCCGACGCAACTGTTTGTGTGCGGGAAGAGTACCTGGACCGAGCCGGAACTAAAGCGGATTCAAAGTGGGTGTACCCTTCGCTATCACCGCCGGACTGATCGCCCGGCTACTGCACGGGGTATAGCTTCCGCGAATCTGGCCTGGCGCTGCTCACCCAGCGGCAGGACTAGGGTTATTACCCTATGTTTCCGAGGTTGTTTATGCGTTACTATTATGTCAGTTAATAGCAAGAACATTTCCTCCCAATTAACCCTGCCGGAAACGACAGGGTTCTTTTTTGCGGTGATGCCACCTCGGAGCCGACAGTCTGGCAACAAGACGCGGCCTAAGATCAGGCGCATGGAGAGCGGTTATTTCCTATCTGCATCGGCAACAGGCAGGCCGTCGAGCCACGCAATTTTCTAGTCCGGCGGCAACGAGCCTGTGTACTTAAGAATATACAAGCCGCTGCTTATGCGCTCCCGGGCGTAGATGATACCGTTCTCGTCACGATGGCATGGTTCATCTGCGCGGTACCTCCGGGCATTGGTGGGGATGCCGGCCGGAATGTAGTAGCCGATCTCGTCGAGGTGTGGAGGATCTATCGGTATGCGCTCGCAAGATCATGGATGCCCGATATAGTCCAACCGTCCGCCATCGACCGTGAGGACTTGCCCGGTAATGAAGCCGGATTCCGGCGAAACCAGAAAAGCCACGGCATGGGCAATTTCTTCCGGCTTGCCGGCACGCCGCACCATGCAGATGGAGGAGAGGCGCTCGATGACCGCCGCCGCCTGCTCTGGAGTGCGGTTTTGGAAGGTGAGATCGGTGGGCACAAAGCCGGGAGCCACCGCGTTTACAGTGATGCCGTCGGGACCAAGCTCCAAGGCGAAGCGCCGCGTAAGCACGTTCACCGCGGCCTTGGTTGCCGCATAGTAGGTGGCGCCGGGCAAGGTGGTGCCGAACGCTGCGATGGAGCTGATGTTCACGATGCGGCCGAAGCGCATAGCCCGCATGCCGGGTACCACGGCGCGGGTGATGTGTACAACGCCGTCGACGTTGGTGCGCCGCATGGACTCCATCTGGGAGTAGTCGAACTCCATCATGTCGCCGCGCCGGGTGATGCCGGCGTTGTTGACCAGGATGGCGATGGGCCCGAGTTGGCGCTCGACGCGTTCGACCATGGCGCCGACCGCGCCGGCGTCGCCGACATCGGCTCCAACGGCCAGCGCCCGCCCGCCGGTGTCGATGATCTGCTTGGCTACCGCTTCGGCCTCAGCAGCGCGTCCGAGGTAATTGACGGCTACGGCGGCGCCCTCGCGGGCAAGCCGCAGGGCAATGGCTCGCCCAATGCCGCGCGAGCCGCCGGTTACCAGAGCAATCTTTCCTTCCAGAGTCATGGCCGAACATTATGGCATACAGGTGGCAAAAAGCAGCAATGACCGCGCCCCTGGCCGCATTTCAGTCCGGCGCCTTGTTTGCTTTAGACTGCTAGAAGCGCAGTTCCAGTGGAAAGCATCCAACGGAGATGCTGCTCGATTCCACCGTCCGGCGGTCCACAGTTGCCTGAAATCGTCAATGGAAAGCAATTCCGGAATGCCGCGATTGTCATCATCGTCGGCGTCCTGGCCACAACCTTGTCACAGCCGCAGGTGCTGGCGCGCATTCCGCTGCAGAACCTGCTCAAGAACGAGCTGCACGTCGACCGGGCGGCCAACGCGGCCTTCTTCTTCTGGGCCGGCCTGGCCTGGTACTTCAAGCCGTTCGCCGGCATCTTTACCGATGCCTTCCCGATCTTCGGCAGCCGCCGCAAGAGCTACCTGCTGATCAGCACCTCGCTGGCAGTGGCCGGCTGGGTCTGGCTGGAGTTCACGCCGCACGCATACGGCAAGCTGCTGCTGGTGTGCATCGTCATCAACGCCTTCATGGTGGTGGCGAGCACGGTGGTGGGCGGCTACATGGTCGAGATCGCGCAGGCCACGGCGGGCTCGGGACGGCTGACGGCGATCCGGCAGCTGGTGTCGCAGGCGTGCTTCATCTTCATCGGCCCGACGGCCGGGTTTCTGGCCAGCATCGCCTTCGGCTGGACGGCCGCGGCTTGCGGTGGCGTCATGTTCCTGCTGGTGCCGGCGACCATCTTCTTTCTGCACGAGAAGCGCATACGAATCAATTCGCGCCAACTGCTGGACAACGCCGGCAAGCAACTGGCCAATATCGCTTCGGCGAAGACCATGTGGGCGGCGGCCGGACTGATGGCGCTGTTCTATGCCGCCCCCGGCTTCTCCACCGCGCTTTTCTATAAGCAGCAGAACGAACTGCACATGAACACCCAGGCGCAAGGCCTGCTGCAGCTCATCGCGGGCATCACGGGAGTGGTGGCTGCCCTGGGATACGGGTACGCCTGCCGCCGCTTAACCTGCGCACCTTGCTGCTGTGGTGCATGAGCGTTGGGCGCGGTGGCCAACCTCGGATACCTGTTCTATTCCAGCGTCGGCCAGGCGCAGTTCATAGAAGGCCTTAACGGTTTCGGCTACTCGCTGGCCGAGTTGGCGCTGATGGATCTGGCGGTGCGCGCTACGCCCGCCGGCAGCGAAGGCCTGGGCTTCTCGCTGATGATGAGCGTGCGCAATCTTGCTCTCTTCGGCACCGACTGGTTCGGCTCGAAGCTGCTGGAGCAATTCCAGGTTCCCTTTTCGTCGCTGGTCATCGCCAATGCCGCCACCACCCTGATCACCGTGCCGCTGGTCTTGCTGCTCCCCAGAATCCTGGTCAGTAAGAAGGACGCCGAGCCTCCGGCGGAGCCACCCGCTCTCAGAACAGTCCCGCAGGAGTAAGCGACCAAAGGCGAATCAGGTGCCTGGCCCAACGAAACCCTGCTGGAATTTACCTTGCAGCAAGAGGCCAGAATACCGCTCGCGGCGGTACCGGAGACTTAAGACAACAAACCCACCCTAGTCGCAACAACGGCGACGAGGGTGGGGCACCCGATCTGCTTTTCAATCTCAAATCAAAAATCGAAAATCTTAAATCTCTAGTGCCAGGCCCACTCCAGGAATCCGGGCTTCACGTCGGTCATGGCATTGACAATCAGCTCCACCAGGCCACCGTAGAGGATCTGGTGTTTGTCCCACAGTCCCTAATAGGAGAACAGGTCGCGCATCTGGCCCTTGCAGTTGCTGCAGGGCGCGCAGACGTACTTGGGGATGGACGGATCGAGGCAATCGCCGAAGGCGTTCAGCACCTGCTCCAGCTTCTTGCGCCCGGAGACCTGGAAGCGCCAATCGGTAAAGTTGTTGGGCGACATGATGGCGAAGCCGCTGCCGCCGCCGCAGCAGTAGTTGTTGACGCCGTGCGGCTCCATCTCGCGGAACTGCGGCGCGATGCGGCGCAGGATCTCGCGCTGCGGCTCGACCACGCCCATCAGCCGAACCATGTTGCAGGGATCGTGCAGCGTGACCGGAAAATCATTGCGCGAGGGATCGAGGTTGAGCTTGCCGCTCAACACAATGTCGCGCAGTACGGTCATGGCGCTTTCGCGCGGGATGTTCAGCTCGCCCATCAGGATGCGGTCAGCGATGACGCTGAGCGCCTTGTGGGCATGCCCGCATTCGCCCAGCAGCATCTTCTTCACTTTGAGCTTCCTGGCCGCCTCGGCGTGCTTGAGGGCGACGCGCGCAAACTGCGCATCGTCATACCACAGTCCGTAATTGATGGAGTCGTAGCCGACCAGCTCCGAGGACATCGTCCAGCTCACGCCGGCGGCGTTCAGAATGACGGCAAAGGCGCCCGGATTCTCCGGCCAGGCCATGATTTCCCCGGCATTGTGCAGCACCAGGTATTCGGCGCCTTCCACGTCCCATGGCGTATGGACTTCGAGGCCGGTCTTCTCGCTCATCTCCTCGTCGATGAACTCCATGTTGTCCTTCACCGCCGCCGGATTCATGCCGGTCGACGAGCCGGTCTTCAACTGCTTCATCGATCCCTGGTCATGGATCTCCTTGGCCGAGATGCCCATCTCCATGCTGAAGATCTTGCGCAGCTCGTGCGCCACCAAGCCGTTGTCGGCGCCGATGGGGCAGGTCTGGGCGCAGCGGCGGCAGAGATTGCAGCGGTAGGACAATTCGGCCAGGCGCGCCACCATGGGCCAGTTCAGCTCGATGTCGCCGCGCTGCCAACGCGTGAGCAGGCCGCCGTGCTTGACGTACTTGAAGTAGAGGCGGCGCAGAATTTCGCTGCGGAAGATCGGCCGGTAGAGTTCGTTGCGTCCGCTAGCCTCGTAGATATGGCAGGAATCGGAGCAGGTCTGGCAGCGGGTGCAGTGCTCCATGGTCAGCAGGAGCGGCTGCAGGAAGGTCCAGTTGTTCTCCTTGGTGAACAGCTTCTCGACGCCGGCCAGAAACTTCTTTACCAGTTCGTCTTCCTCTTCCTTCGACTTGGGCCGAGGGAGATTCAGTGCGCAGGTGCCGTCGAGCGTGCACTCGCACTTCGCCAGCGTCTGAGCGTTGATAGCGGCGAAGGCGGGGCCCTCCTGCGGGCCGAGCACCTCGGGCAACGGTTTCAACTCGCTCTTGTCGAGCTCGGTCAGCGGCTGCGAATCGCGGCGCGAAACGTCGCGGATGTTTACGTCTTTCATTGGCGCACCTCTTGATTCGCAGTCCCAGTGCCTGCCGCTTTCGATTGGGCTCCCGCCGCGCCACTGGCGTGTGTGGCCACAACTGCCGCGGGCGCAGTTGCCGTGGGGTTGGTGGTGGCAACATCCAGCCAGGTTCTTCCCGCTCCGGCAGTGACGTGCGGCGCCGACCAAGTGGGCTTGTAGCTCAGGTACTCGGCAATGTGCTTCGAGATCTGCGCGTTGTTCGGTGCATCATCCCAGCGCACGGTGTGATAGGTGAAGTACTTGGCGACGAAGTGCGCCATGTGCGTGTAAGGAATGTAAGCGGCGATCACCGCGCCGAGCATGAGTCCGGCGGAAGCCAAGGCAGGCAGTCGCATGGAGGTATCAAAGGTAAGCAGAGCGCGGGCAAAGTCGTCGAGCCCGGGCATGGGCCCGGTCAGGCGGCCGGCGAATACCAACGCACAGGCCAGAGCGAATGCTCCGACGTTAACGAGATCGCCGACGCCGCTATAGTTGCGCAGCTCAGGGTCGGTGAGCCTGCGCCAAAAGAGCGCGGTTCCGCCCACGATGGTCAGCGCAAGTCCGCTCCAGGCGAAGAGACGGGCAACCACAAACAAGACGCCCCGACACTGCCGAGAATGCCGCCGGCCACACCCAGCAGGGCGGCGCCGATCAGCAGGTAGAGTCCGAAGTGAAAGGGAAAGGAGCGATACCAGAGCTTGCGGTTGAACTCCCAGAGCCCTTTTAACAGCAGCATCTCGGGAATCATGAAGCTGAGTTCGCCGGCAAGGTTCGGGCGGCGATCTTTCTTCCACCACTCGCTTTCCTCGAAGTAGGAACCGCCGTGGCGCACTCGCTCTGGGGCCTCATGCGGAACGGGATAGAGTTCCCAGCGAAGATGCACGGGCAGGCGCGAGTATTGCAGGACGCGGCGAACACAGCCGATCGCAAATACCAGTACGCCTGCGTAAATCAGCAGGAAAACCAAGGCTGTCATGTATGAATCCCACCCCACTCTTGCAGATTTCGAACGTACTGATTGCAGACTGAACGAAGCCGTGCCCTGATACGAATCGGATCATTCGAACATTCTGCAACTACGCTTATCCGGCCAGCTCCACCACGCCCGTCACCTGCCGCGCGCGATAGCGCCGGGCAAGGCCAAGACCGCCGCCGCCCACTCCGGCGTCGCCCTGGCGTGCACATGCGTGTAGCTGGCCCAAACGTTGTTCGCGATCACCCCATCGCGTTTGTCGCGGACGCCGGTGCCACGCTGGACCGCACAGGCGGTCTGCGGAGCGTCCGACGCCAAAGCTACGCGCGAATAATGAAATTCATGCCCGCGCAGCACGGTTCCAAGCGGGTAGAACGGATTCTCTCTATCGACCGTCATCTCGACGTAGCCGTGGCCCTGCGGAGCGCTGCCGACTTCCACCTCGAATGGCAGAACGCCCGCCATGGCATGGCGCTTGCCGTCCCAGCGAATAGCGCGAGAGAGCAGCATCAGCCCGCCACACTCGGCATAGATGGGCAGGCCGCTGGCGGCAGCCTGCGCCAGCGATTGGCGGAACGCACTATTGGCTTCGAGTGCGGCGGCGTGCACCTCGGGGAATCCGCCGCCGATATAGACGGCGTCGACATCGCGTGGAAGAGCCGAATCGCGCAAGGCGGAAACGAACTCCAACTCAGCGCCGGCCTGCCGCAGGGCTTCCAGATTGTCTTCGTAATAAAAGCTGAAGGCGGCATCGCGAATGACGGCGATGCGTAGCGCAGATTTGGGCGCGCCTGCCAGAGCGGGGCTTGATACGTGCGCAGACGGTAGAGCATCTACCTCGGCCGCGATCTCTCTTATGCGAGCCAGGTCGAGGTGGGCCGCGATCTCGTCTAGCGCCGCCGGCAACTGTGCGACGGCCGGGTGATCTTCGGGAGTCACGAGTCCGAGGTGCCGCTGCGGCAAGGCCTCGCTGCGCAACTTCGGGATAGCACCGACGACGGGAATGCCGCAGGCCTGCTCGATGGCTTCGCGTACGACCTTTTCGTGACGCTTGCTGGCGACACAATTCAGAATCACGCCGGCAATGCGCAAATCGGGATCGAGATGCTGGCATCCCATCACCAGCGCCGCCGCCGTGCGCGTCATCTTGGTAACGTTCAGAACCAGCAGAACCGGCGCTCGCAACGCCTTGGCCAGCTCCGCCGTGCTGTGCGTGCCGGAGGCGTCCATGCCGTCGAAGAGCCCGCGGTTGCCTTCAACGAGGTTAAAGCCGTTGTGAGTGGCGTTGGCGGCAAACGATTGCACCGCGCCGTCAAAGCCCATCAGCCAGGTATCGAGGTTGCGGGCCGGCGCCCCGGAGACAAAGGAGAGCCAGGCGGCGTCGATGTAATCAGGACCTTTCTTAAAGGCGCGCACCTCGACCTCACCGGGGTTCCCCGTGGGGGAGTCCCGCAAAGCGCGCAGCAGGGCCAGGGAGACGATCGACTTGCCGGAGTCTCCCGCCATCCCCGCGATGACCAGCCGCGACATGTTTGAGGTACGCTTCACTACCGAGTCCACCACCTTCTTATACTTATATGTGCTGTTTCCTGATTCAGTGCGTCATCCTGAGTGAGCCGCCGCCCTCTGCTCAGCCGCATCCGTTGCGGCTGGGCGGCGGCGAATCGAAGGATCTGCAGTTTCTTCTCTGACGCTTGGTTCGACTGCCCAACTGCAGGTCCCTCGACTCGGCCGCGATCAGGAACTCCTACGAAAAATCGTGCCAGCTTCGGCTGAAAGAAAACTGTTTTGCGAAAAGCCCTTCTGTCGCGGCCTCGCTCGGGATGACGCCCCATAGGAGGAACTCGCGTCTTCCCGTTTCAGCCCTGGGGGTTCTTGGGCGGCAACTGGATGTAGGAGCCACCGAGGTAGCTGTAAACGCAGCGGCCGGAATCGATGAGGATGCGGATGGACTGCTTACAAAGGTCTTTTGAGCAGTCGGCGCCGTACTTGGCGATCATGGCCTTGGTCACGTCGCCGGGCTTCAGGTTCTTCTTGCCTTCGGCATCGGCGATGTATTTGTACATCTCTTCGGCCACTACTTCCGGAGTAAGGTCAGACATTATATGAATCCCTTCTCTCAGCGAAGCGCCGCAACTTCGTCAACGGCGCACGCCTGGTCCGAGCATGAATTAGTACTCTCACTTATTATCAACATTCCAGCGCCGGATAGGGGGTTCGAGTTGGCGCGCAGACCTGCTTTCTCCAGCAGGGCGGAAACCCGTTCGACTGACCACTCGGCATTGTTGCCGTTGGTGACGCGGCGCGCCAGCCTGGCCAGCGCCACTTCGGGCGCAACGCTGGCGCCGACGGAAAGCAGGTCATCCTGCACCATCAGCACCCCGCCGGGCTTAAGCTGGCAGGCGGCGCGGCAGAGGATATCCTCGCACTCCTCGCGCGTGGCCGATCCCAGCAGTCCGGAGATGATTACGGCGTCGAACTTCGATTTGGGCAGCGGCTCGCCCAGCGCGGGGTTGACGCCGGTGAGGCGCACGCGCGGCCAGCGCGCGGCGATCAACTCGGCATAGGCGCCCGCTCCCCAGCCGGCCAGCAGGACGCTTTCGCGCCCACTCAGATCGACGCGATCGAGCACGGCAGGAGCCGCATAACGGGCCAGCGCCTCGCAGGCGTGATAGTGCAGCGCGGCGTGGTCGGGACGCCGGGTCTTCTGCCCGGTGGTAGCAAAACGATCCAGGGCGGTCGAGTCGCAGCTCTCTCCCACCTCGTACATCAGCGCCGGAACCAGCGACTGGGGCGAGTTCCGCCGCAGATAGAGCGAGGCCAGCTCCAGATTGCGATAGCCGTCCGGACGCGCCTCGATCAGTCCCAAAGCCACCAGCGTTTGCAGCACTTCGTTCAGCGCTTCCGGAGTGGCATGGATCTGGGTGGCCAGGCTGCAGACAGTCTTGGGATGCTCCAGCGCTTCGAAGATGCCGGCGGAGATGGCCCAGCCGAGCACTTGGCTGCCGACTCCGGCAGTGGCCAGGCGGAACAGTTCGTGCGGCGAGGGACCGGGACGAAAGCGCTCGTCGAAGGCGCCGTAGCGCTGCAAGTCGCGCCCGGCCTGCTTGAGTTTTTCGCGCATCTTCACCACGTCGCCGATCACCAGCGTGGCGGGAGCCTTCACCCCCTGCAGCTTGGCCTCTTCGGCAATCGTCTGCAGAGTGGCGGTCACGACCTGCTCATCGTGCCAGTAGGCCATCTGGATCATGGCCGCGGGCGTCTGCGGATCGCGTCCGCAGGCAATCAGCCTGGCGGCGATCTGCTCGACAGCGTGCACTCCCATCAGAAATACGAGCGTCGGAATCTTGCTGAGGGCGGCGAAATCCACGTCGCCACCGGGGTCCCCAAGAGACGCCGCTTTTGCGTCTGTTGGGGTGCGATCGCCGCCGTCGCGGCAAAAATGGCCGGTAACGATCGCCACCGCTGAAGAGGATTCACGGTGGGTTACCGGAATGCCCGCGCTGAGCGGAGCAGAGAGGGCGGAGGTGATACCGGGAATGACGTCGAAGCTGATGCCATGCCCGGCCAGATACTCAGCCTCTTCGCCGCCGCGCCCGAACAGAAAAGGATCGCCGCCCTTGAGGCGGACCACCATCTTGCCTTCGCGCGCCTTGTGTACCAGCAGCTCATTGACTTCGTCCTGGCGCGAGTCGTGGCGGCCCACGGGCTTGCCCATGTAAATGCGCTCGGCGGTGGGCTTGGCCAGGGCCAGCACATCTTCCTGAATCAGCCGATCGTAAACGAGCACGTCGGCGGTCTGAATCAGGTTGGCCGCTTTGATTGTCAGCAGTTCCGGATGCCCGGGACCGGCTCCTACGAGATAAACTTTGCCGCTATTCCCCATTACACAACACCAACCTACTCAGCGGATACAACGCCGGCATTACCGCGGGGCGGCCGGGGCGGACGCGAATGGCGCGGCCCCGGCGTGCCCCACGTTATTTCTTCGGACCAGTGAAAGCCGCACTCAACGCGGCTGAGTGTGGGTGTCGCGGGAGCTGCCCCGCGACGCCCGCAGAGGATCAGTGGAACATCGAGCTGACCCACACCAGGATTACGAGCAGCGCGATCCCGCTGAAGAAGGTGTACCAGATCAGCTTGCTTTCTACGCTGTCAATTGGTTCGCATTCCATTTTGCGAATCTCTTCGGCGATTCGCGGCTGCTGCGGAGCTTTTGTCGGAGTTGCCATAGATCACCTCACTTTACCAACGGCGGCATCATTCCATGGAAGAAGATCCACGAAATGCCCAGCCCAACCCAAATGATGTAACCGAACAAGCAAGCCACATAAACCGCGGCCAACTTGCCAATGCCCTCTTCCCACAGCTTGCGGAAGTTGGAAACAACTCCGATGCTGAAGAAGGTCATGACAAAGAAGATTCCGCGGAAGATGTTCGCCTGTCCCATTGCGGCCTTCATCTTGCCAACTGTCTCAGGCGCAGCCCAGCCGACGAGCAGCACCAGAAGGAAGGTGGCCACGTAACCCAGAACGAACTTCGGGAAACGCTTCCAGATCTCGATGGCTCGTACCTTGCCGCCTTCTTTACGCTCGAACTTGGCTGACCATACCCAAGCCAGCACGAATGCCCACACGCCGATCATGATGTCGATGAACACCTTGACGGTGGCGGCAGTGCTCATGATCCAGCCCGGCTGGTAGTTCAATCCCAGCATCCCGGAAGCCTTGGCCCTGATAAGGGCATCGGCCACCGCGCCGCTGGCCACAGCCGCTCCATCGGTTTTCACCGCCAGAGCCATCCAGGCGCCAGCCACCAGAGGCTGGTGATAGAGGAAGTGCTGAGCCACGAAGGGAAGGAACAGCAGCTCGATCACCGAGAAGATCACCACCAGTGACGAAACCATGACCGGAACCACAGGCCGGGCACGGATGGCGCCGCCGGTAGCAATGGCAGCGGAGACGCCGCAGATGGAAATACCGGAAGCCAGAGGCGCGGCCCATTCGCGGCTGAAGCCGAACCACTTGCGCGCCACGTAATAGACAATGGGCCAGAAGACCAGGTAGGCAATGATGATGGAGCAAAGCCCCTGGAACAGCATCGTGCCCGCCAGCGCTTTCTGGCTCAGAGCGGTGATGCCGAGGAATCCGCCGAGGATCACGATGGCCGTCTTGATGTACAGCTCGGGACGAATGGCTTCCTTGATGCTGGCTGCCACGCCCGGCATGAAGTTGCCGATGACGAGGCCGGCCAGCAGGGCGACGATGAACCCGGATTCATTCGTCAGGTTGAGCGACCAGTCGAGATGGAAGGCAGCCCGCTGATTCGGGGTGGCCGCGATATAGGCCCAGCTGCCCACGATCCAGCAGGCGTAGCTGAGGCCGAAGACCACGGTGAATCCGGCGGCAAACTTCTTGATATTCGCTCCCAGACCCTTGGCGCCTACCAATAAAACAACAAGCATAAAAACGTAGGTTGCTACCAGGGAAAACAGGGCAGGCAAATTCGCGTAAGCCTTGGAAGCGGGTTTAAGAGCTTTTCCCAGATCCGTGTAAACCGATGTGGTGATTGCCCAGCCCAGCGAGTCGACGCTGAACAGGAGCGTGAGTGAAAGTGCAAACACCAGCAGGCCAATGCACACCGCCAGCCAGTCTTCGGTAAGCCGCGGCGCCGAGGCACTCGGTGGAGCGGCTGCCGTTTGCGCCGGAGGTGCGGATTTAACTACTGTATCCGCCGTATCAATAGCCATGATTCACCTCTTCAAAAAAACCTATGAGATTGAACGAATTGCCACCGCAATCTTGTAGAACACGGTGATCATTAACGTGCCGACGGACCAGATGCCGATCACAATCCCCAATTCCGGCATCGTGGGCTGATAATTGGTTACGGTTCCGAGCGGGGACGGGACCAACCCTCCCACAATCAATCCCAAGCCCTTCTCAATCCAGAGCGATAGAAAGACACAGACACAGGAAGCTACCAGCACAGCCGGGCGCGCGCGCAGGCGCCTGGTGTACAGCATCACCAGCGCGGCGATCATCATCAGGGCCGAGAGCCACATCCAGGGCGCCAGGCCGCCATGGCCATCCAGACCGACGAAGAGAAACTCGAAGTTCTCGCGATGCTCCGGTATGCCGCTGTAAAAGGCGGTAAACAGCTCCATCAGCACCAGAAAAACGCTGATGGTGGCGGCGTAGGTCATAATGGTGGTCAGTTTGGCGATCGGCGCCTCTCCCGGATCGTACCCGGTAGTACGCCGCAACAGCAGGATCAGCAGGATCAGCAGCGCCGGGCCCGAGGCAAACGCCGAGGCCAGGAATCGCGGCGCCATCACCGCGGTCATCCAGAAGGGACGCGCCGCCAGGCCGCTGTACAGAAACGCGGTGACGGTGTGAATGCTGACCGCCCAGGGGATGGAAATATAGATCAGCGGCTTGACCCAATGCGGCACGGCCACGCCCTTCTTCTCCGAACTGAGGGTCATGAAGGCGATCACCGCGTTCAGCAGCAGGTAGCCGTTGAGCGAGACCATGTCCCAGAACATGATCGATTGGGGCGACGGATGCAATAGCACATTCAATACGCGGGCGGGCTGTCCCATGTCGACGAAGATGAACAGCATGCACATGGTCACGGCGGCCACCGCCAGCAGCTCGCCGAGGATGGTGATCTTGCCGAACTGCTTGTAGTCGTGCAGGTAGTAGGGCAGCACCACCATCACCGCCGAGGCCGCCACGCCGACAAAGAAGGTGAACTGGGCGATGTAGAGTCCCCAGGTTACGTCGCGGCTCAGTCCGGTGAGGCCCAGGCCGTAGCTCAACTGGCGCAGATAGAAGACACCGCCGATGGCGATGAGCACGAGCAGCGCCGATACCCAGAGCCAGTACCTGCGGCTTCCGACCAGTGCTTTTTCGATCATCAGCGCCTCACCTCACCGGGGCCCCTGGCACGCAGCTTCTGCGTGCTGGGGTGGATCAAACCAGGTAGTAGATGGCCGGACCGGTGCCCAATTCCGGCAATCTTTGAATCGCGTAACGCGCGGTCAACACGCGCCGAATCTCCGAAGCGGCATCGTTCAGGTCGCCGAAGGTCATGGCCCGCTCGGCGCAGCCCACCACGCAGGCCGGCATCTCGCCTTTCGCCAGCCGCTCTTCGCAGAAGTTGCATTTCTCCACCACGCCCTTGGTGCGCGTGGGGAACTCGGTATTCACTTTCGCGACATGCGGCCGCGGCTCTTCGAAGTTGAAGCTGCGCGATCCGTACGGGCAGGCCGCCATGCAGTAGCGGCAGCCGATGCAGCGGTGCCAGTCCATCATCACGATCCCGTCTTCGCGCTTCCAGGTGGCTGCCGTGGGGCAGACGCGGGTGCAGGCCGGCGTGGTGCAGTGGTTACAAAGCAGGGCCACAGGATGCGCGGTCAGCGACGGGTTCACCAGTTGCGACTGCTGCCGGAAGACGGTTTGGTACTTCTCTTTCCAGATCCACTTCACCTCGTGCGCTTTTTCGGGAATGCTGGGGACGTTGTGCGCGGCATTGCAGGCGGCGATGCACTTGTCGCAGCCCTCGCCCCAGCGGCACTTCTGGAAATCGATAGCCATCGCCCAGCGCTTGCCGCGATCGCCCGCCGCGGGCTGCTTTACTGCCTCTGAGCCTGAAACCAGCTTCACGCCCGCCGCTCCACCCAGCGCGGCTACTGCCATAGCGATGAATTCCTTGCGCGTCAGCTTCATGGCAACCTCCCCGCGGGGGCGGCCGCGGAAACGGTAGTCTGATCTGCCGGAAGGTAGGCGATTGTCAGCTTGATCTCGTTGTGGCATTGCCAGCACGACGGCGCCGAAACTCCGGAGTAGTTATGGCAGCGGTCGCAGAAATCGCTGCGCGAGTGGCACTCTCCCAGGCAGGTCCGTGTCAGGCTGGCATCGTAGCGTTTACCGTTAGGGGCGTACACCTGGCGCACGCCGTTGCGCACGGCGTTTTCGCGCCAGTCGATCAGCAACTGCATGTGGTTGGCGCGCATGTACGGAATCGGCGCCACGCACTCTTTGGCATTCGCGGGAAGCTGCAACTTGGGCTGCGCCGCACGCGTGCCCACGGCCGCCGCCCGCCACATGGGGAAGGTGAAGAACAGCACAAACAGCGCCAGGCCGCCGAAGATCAAGATGCGCTCACGCATTGGCCGCCTCCGTTCCCGCCGGGGCGTCCGCTTCCGCCGGCTCAAGCGCGCTTTCGGGAAGAGGTTCGCCACGCAGGTCGGTCTCGCGCTTCTTCTCGCCCTTCATTACCAGGGCATTGCCGAGCAGTTCATGTACGCCGGCGACCTCCACTCCAGGAACCCAATACTCGAGCAGCGGCGGCAAGGTGGCCTTGTCGATGGCGCAGATGCAGGCCAGCAGATTCACCCCGTGCTTCTCCTGCACGTAGCGAACGGCATTGGCCCGCGGGAAGCCGCCGCGCAGGCGCATCTCCAGGTTCTCGTCCGTGCCCAGGCCGCGCCGCTGCCGCAGCAGAAGGTCTGCTCGCGGATGGTGTTCTCCGGCATCTCGTGGAAGTGGTTGCAGGCGCTTCTTGAGGATGTAGCGCGGCTCTTCCAGCAGACCCATGGCGCGCGCGGGATTGCAGGAGTCGTGGAAGGTGACCTTCCAGTGGTCGTTGCGCCGGGGATCGAGCTTGAGCTTGCCGTGATGGATCAGGTCGGCGGTGAACTCGGAGATGTGCACCATCTTGGTCGAGCGCGCGTTCTCGAAGCGGGTGCCGGTAAACGGCGAAACCGGAACTTCCAGAAAATCCGCCGGACCGTTCATGGTGTCCATGTACTGGTGAAGCACGCGCCACATGTGGCCGCACTCGCCGCCCAGGATCCACTTCACGCCCAGCCGCTTGGCTTCGTCGTAGATCTTGGCGTTCAGCCGCTTCATCATCTCGTGCGAGGTGAAGAGGCCGAAGTTGCCGCCCTCGGAGGCGTAGGCGCTGAAGGTGTAGTCCAGGCCGATCTCGTGGAACAGCATCATGTAGCCGAGCAGCGTGTAGTAGTGCGGCGTGCCGAAGTAATCGGCCGAAGGCGTGACGAAGAGCACCTCGGCGCCCTTGCTGGTTGATGGGCACCTCGACGCGGATGCCGGTGATCTCCTCCAGCTCGTCGGCGGCGAACTCCAGGCTGTCCTTGAAGCCGTGCGGCTGGATGCCGAGGTGATTGCCGGTGCGGAAGCAGTTGGCCGCCGGCTCGAGCACCCAGTTGATGTTGCAGCCGATCAGGTTCAGCAGCTCGCGGCCGATCATGGTGATCTCGGCCGTATCGATGCCGTAAGGGCAGAAGACCGAGCAGCGGCGGCACTCGGTGCACTGGTAGAAGTAGTAGAACCACTCCTTGATGACGTCTTCGGTCAGCTCGCGCCCGCCGGCCAGCGCGCCGAAGACGCTGCCGGTCAGGGTGAAGTAGCGCCGATAGACGGAGCGCATCAGCTCGGCGCGCAGCACCGGCATGTTCTTGGGATCGCCGGAGCCGATGTAGAAGTGGCACTTGTCGGCGCAGGCTCCGCAGCGCACGCAGATATCCATGAAGAGCCGGAAGGAGCGGTATTTGTCCAGCCGCTCCTTCATGCCATCGAGGATAATCTGCTTCCAGTTGGGCGGAAGCTTCCAGTCGCTTATCGTGCGGCTGCCACTCGCGCGGGTTGGGCAGGCCGAGGTATTTCAGGTTCTTGGCGGCAGCGCTGTAGCAATAGGTGCCCTTGCGGAACTCGGGCTTGGAGGCCATGCCAGTCCCCGGCCGGCGGTTTCTGCTCAATCTGCACGAGCGGCTCTGCCATCAGCGGCCTCCAGCGGGATATCCGCCGCCTTCATCTTGTCGCGGAACTCTTCTTCCCACTCCGCGTAGGTGTGCTTCTTTACCGGATAATTCCAGGGATTCACGTGGCGCACCCTGCGGCTGTTGTTCGCCAGGTTGCGCGTCGGACTCAGGAACACCCCGCCCATGTGCACCAGCTTGCTGAACGGGAAATACGCCGCCAGCGTGCTGACCAGCAGCAGGTGCGCGAAGAACAGCGGGCCCACCGTCTGCGGCACGACCGGCGAAAACGTCACCAGTCCGAGCGCGAACTGCTTGAGGCCGCCACATCCACCTTGCCGAAGTGCCGCATCAGCAGGCCGCTGATGCCGGCTCCGAGCAGCAGAAACAAGGCAAAGTAATCGGTAAACAGCGAGATGTAGCGTACCGCGGGATCGCCGAAGCGCCGCCACAGCAGGTAAGCGAGAGCGGCGATAAAAGCGATATCGCTCAGGTAGAGCTCAGGCACGCCGACCTGGAAAAAGCCGTCGACGCGCTGCAGCAGGAGCACCCATCCCGGAACCGGCTCGAGAAACAGCCGCAGGTGGCGCAGCAGGATGAGGAGCATCGACCAATGAAAAGCGATGGCTGCCAGCCACAACAACTTGGCGTCGCCGAAGTAGGCGCGGTTCTCGGTGACATCGGTCCGCGTATTGCGGAACAGCGAACGGAACAGCAGCACTTCCGCGCCCATGCGGGCTGCCGCTGCCGGGCCGCTGGCGGGATTTTCCAGCTTGGCGCTTGGAATCCACGCAAGCGATTTCTGCTGGCCGCAGGTGGTAGGGATGCGGAACGGCACCGGTGTCGCCGCCCAGCGCCACATACGCGGCACAGATTCCGGCGAGGAAGACGAAGCAGGCCACATAGGGAACGAGAACCCCCAGCGTCTCCCGCGTCCCGGCGGAAGCTCCCATGGCCGCGCCGGCCAGGGCCAGCGCGAGCACGATGGCGAAGGCAACGGCGGCCTTCATCTTTCGAACCTCATGCTTTGCCGGACACTGAGGGCGCGTTTGGCCTCATTGATGCGAATCAAGGCAAGGTCCTCGCGGCATTGCACGTAGCGGTCGAAAACCATAAGCGCCAATTCGTCGATGCGGCGCTCCAGGTCGGGAAACTCATTTTCCGCCTGGTACTCGCGAACGATCTGGCGCAGGAAAAAAACGAAGCAGACGGCTTCGGCCGGCGTGCAGTCCTGCACTGCCCGCAAACGCACGATCTGCTCCACGGCATCGGCTGCGCGCGCGACATCCATTCCACCGGCGAGTTCCTGGACCAGAGTGGCCAGCGATTCGCGCACGGTGAAACCCACGGGATTGCGGAAGCGTTCGCCGCCCCGCGTAATTGTCCCGCGGGTGTGCTCCGGGTAGATCTCGATCGTCTTCTGAAACCAGGCGTCAAGAATGGCTGTGCGCGCGTGCATCGATTCCTCCAGCAGGTGAAACGCCCCGGCCGTTCGACGGCGGCCGGGCTTCGACTTAAACGCAGCCAGTAGGTTTAGGCAAACCCGCCAGCTTGCAGCCGCCCTTGGCCGGGCCGGAGGGAAAGAGCTGATAGATCTCGTTCAGCTTGAATCCGGTGTCCTTGCACACCTTGCGGACCATGGGAGCGATCCCGAACTGCAGGTAATAGTTGCGCAGCATGTTGATGACCTTCCAATGGTCCGGGAGTCAGCTCGGCGACCCCTTCGGTGGTGGCAAAGTCCTGCGCGACCGCTTCGTTCCAGATTTCCGGGTTTTGCAGGAAGCCGTCTTCATCTACGTCGTACGTGTGTCCATTGACTTCGAATACAGGCACTGTTCCATCCTCACTTTTTAGTTCATTTCGATATAACCGCAGGGACATGCTTCGAAACACTTATTACAGCCGTTGCACAAATCCAGTTTGATCTTGTAGTGCTCGCCCTTGGGCAGGCGCACGAAACAGTTGGTGGTGCAGTACATCCAGCAGGTTTCGCAATCCATGCACATGCCGCAGGACATGCAGCGCTTGGCCTCGGCAATGGCTTCGGCCGCCGTCATTTCCAGCTTCAGTCCCGCCTGCGCGCTCTTGTGCAGCGGTGGAAGCTCCGGATACCAGGCCAGCTTCATCTTGTCCGCGGCGATCGGAGTCGGTTTCGTCTGGCTGGGCGCAGGCTGCTTCTGGAAATGCCGGTCGATGGCTTCGGCTACGCTCAAGCCCTGAGCCAGCGCCAGGCTTACGCTGTTGAGGACCCGCTGGTTAAGCTCGGCCGTTTCCTGGGGAGCCGCCGGAACTTCCTGCGGCAATTCGCCGATGAAGAGAACACCATCTTCCTTAACCGCGGGTTGAAGTTGCGCTGGCTTCATCAGCCCAATGGCGAAGAAGACGGCCTTGTAATCGCGGCGCAGATCGTCGAGGGAAACGTCCTTGCCCACGACGCATCCGAGGCGGACATCCACTCCGAACTGGAGAACGTTGGCGACCTCAGTCTCCAGCACTTCGGCGGGAATCACCGATCTCGGAATGCCGTAGCGCATCATTCCGCCCGCCTGAGGAGCGGCGTCGAACAACGCAACGCTGTATCCATGGCGGCGAAGCTGATAGGCGCAGGCTAACCCGGCAGGTCCGGCGCCGACGATGGCAACCGCCTCCCGCCGCTGCGCGGTCGTGGGAGAGAACTTCAGGCCGTTGGCGACACCGAAGTCTCCGATGAAGCGCTCCAGCAGGTTGATGCCGACCGCGCCTTCTTTATCCTTGCGGTTGCAGCCGGCTTCGCATGGGTGCTGGCAGACGCGCCCGGCGATGGCGGGAAACGGGTTCTTTTCCGTGATCTGGCGCCATGCCGTTTCGAAGGCCTGCTCCGGAGTGCGGCCGTAAGCCTCGTGCTGCGCCAGCGGCACCATCCAGCCGCGCACATCGTTGCCGAGCGGGCACTTGACTACGCAGGGCGCTTCCTTGGGCGCGAATGACGGGCGCTTGGAGCTGACCTCGGCGCCCGCCGATGCGTGGATGACTGGCTTCTTGACTTGCTTGAATAACGCCATGTTCCCTTCTAATACCGGATGTGCGTGGACCGGGCGTAGGTCAGGCCGGCGTGCTTGAAGTCATCGATGTGGTAGCGCGTGAATTCGAAGCCGGTTAGCTGGAAGAACCTGGGCCAGCCGATGCGCTCGATCCACTCGCCCACGCGCTCGTACTTGCGCGCGTTCGCGGCATAGACATCCACGATCTTCACCACCGCCTCGACCACCTCGGGCCAGCGCGGAGGATTGTTGGGCAGGTAGGGCACCGCCAGCTTCGAGAACTTCGGCTCGGAGCGCGCGTTGCTTACCTTGCCGCCGACCCAGATGGAAAGGCCGTCGTTCTCCGCGTCATTCATGACCATGGCCGGGCAAACCGTGTAACAGTTGCCGCAGTACATGCACTGCGGGTCGATGACCTCGACGTCCTTGGCAACTCCGGGTACGGCCCGGATGGCGCCGGTGGGACAGGAGGCGATTACCGACGGGATTTCGCAGCTGCGGGCCAGCACATCGCTTGTTCACCTTGGGCGGCATGCGGTGAATGCCGAGGATGGCGATGTCGGAGCAGTGCACGGCGCCGCACATGTTCACGCAGCAGGCCAGAGCGATGCGCAGCTTGGCCGGAAGATCGCTTTTGGTGAAGCGATTGTAAAGCGCGTCCATTACCGCCTTGACGATGCCCGACGCGTCGGTCGCCGCCGAATGGCAATGGATCCATCCCTGGGTGTGCACGATGTTGCTGATGGAGTTGTCGGTCCCGCCTACCGGGAAGCCGAGCTTGCCCAGGTCGGCCTTGAGTGGCTCGATCTTCGCCGGATCTTCCAGCAGGAACTCGATGTTGTGCCGGCTGGTGAAGCGCAGATGGCCGCCGCAGTATTTGTCGGCCAGGTCGGCGAACTTGCGCAGGGTCTGGACAGCCAAGCAGGCGCGGCGTGCCGGCGCGTACCGAGTACAGCCGGTCTCCGCTTTCGGCGATATGGCAAAGAACGCCGGGGGCAACCGATTCGTGATGTACCCACTTGCCATAGTTCTTCTTCACGATGGGCGGAAGGTACTTTTCGTAGTGCGGCGGGCCGATGTCGGTAATGCGCTTCGGAGTAGTGGTGTTTGTGCTCATTTCTCGCCTCCGGTGGTCTTATTCTGGAAGAAGATGAACGGATTGTCGCGGGGTTCGGCGACCATCTCCGGAACCGGGTCAAGACCGATGCCGTCCAGGAAATTGGCGAAGCCGACGCGCTGGATCAATTCGCCGACGCGTTCGCGGTTGCCGCCGTACTCGTCCCAGAACTCGAGAATGCGGGAGACCAGCTCCTTCAGCGTATCGTACAACTCGTCTTTCGGAATAAAGGGAATCAGAACCGAAGAAAGAAGAGCTCCCTGCATAACCGGGGCCTTGGAGCCGATCAAAGCCACCGCGCCCTTCTCCTTACCGGGACGGAGGGCCTTGTGCAGCACGTTGATGCAATGCATGCAGCGCACGCATTCCTCATTGTGAATGGTCAGCTTCTTGCCGTTCCATTCCATGCAGCGCGTGGGGCAGCGGTCACAGACATCGCGCTGAATGTCGACCCCGGCGGCCGCGTACTTGGCGACCTCGGCGTCATCCTGCTGGATGTCATCCTTCCAGGTGCCTATAACGGAGAGGTCGGCGCGGGCCACCGCGGCGACGCAATCGTTGGGGCAGGCGGAGCACTTGATCTTGAACTTGTAGGGGAAGGCGGGACGATGCATTTCGTCCTGGTATGCCTTGGTAAAGTCGTAGCAGATCTTCATGGAATCGAAGCAGGCCCACTCGCAGCGCGCCTCGCCAACGCAGCAGGAGGGACTCCGCATGGCTGAGCCGGAGCCGCCCAGATCGAAGCCCGCTCGCGCAAACTCCTGGAAGGTCGGTTCTAGCTTGTCTGTGGTGGTTCCCAGCAGAATGATGTCGCCGGTCGAGCCGTGCATGTTGGTGATGCCCGAACCGTTGCGCTCCCAGATGTCGCAGACGGTGCGAATGGCGTCGCTGGTGTAGAACCAGCCGGCCGGGTGGTTGATGCGCATGGTATGGAAGTGCGCTATCTTAGGAAACTGTTCCGGGACGTCGCTGTAGCGGCCGATGATGCCGCCGCCGTAACCGAGCACGCCGACGATGCCGCCGTGCTTCCAGTGTCCCTTCTTTTCCTGATACGAGAGTTCGAGTTGCCCGAGCAGATCATTGCAGCTTTCATTACCTGCACTAGCTGCTTTGATCTCTTTGACGAAACTGGGCCATGGACCCTTTTCCAGCTCGTCCAGCAACTCCGTCTTCGGCTTGCCATTGCCGTTCTTGGACTCCGCCATGAGCTTTCTTCTCCTCCTGGTTTCGCGGGGAACGGGCTTGGCGGCCAATGTCGCCCTGAAACCATGGACGCGCGCATAAGATATATGTAGGAGCGCTTTCCGTCTGCCTAGAACACTAACGCAGCGTACCCAGGCCGAGACGGTGACCTCCATCCATGCTCTGGGTGATTCAAGTGGTGTGAATGCAGTGATTTATGGCACAATTTCGCCTAATTGGCGATAAGCAACTCGAATCAGCAAGGATTTTCCTAATCGCTGATAAGCAATTCGAATCAGGAGCAAGCGGGACTGTCCTTAGCCGCGGCCTGTCGGTGAACAAGACAACAATTCGGACTTTCGGCGCCCCTGGGAGTGATTCTGGCAGCCACTTAGAATTTTGCGGGGAGAGTTTGCAGGCCGCGTATACTGCCCGCGGCAATTCGCGGTCCGGTCTTGCTTCCCTGTTCCGCCGTCTGGCTAGCGCGGAAATTCAAGTTCCCGGAAATGGGATACCGGGTGTATTGTTTGAGCAACAGCTCAGCAGGTCTTCGGTACCTTGGCAGCCAGCGCGGGTGCCGGGTGTTTTTCGACGTGCGCCGGGGGTGCGCTCTCAGGTGACAATGGGAACTCTGATCAGGTGAAGGCAGAAATGGAAAACGTACGTCTCAGGGTGTTCCGCGCGGTGGCGGAAACCCTCAGTTTTCATCGCGCTGCCGAACAACTCGGGCTGACCCAGCCGGCGGTGACGTTGCACATCAAGGCCCTGGAGAACTCGCTTTCCGCCCGCCTGTTTGACCGCACGGGCAACAAGGTGGCCCTTACGCCTGCCGGCAAAATCCTGCACAAACATGCCATTGCCATCGCGGAGATCGTGAAGAAAGCGGAGAAGGAGATCGCCGAAGCGGCGGGAGAACACGCGGGCGACCTGCGAGTGGGCGCCTCGACCTCCATTGCCCAATACGTGCTTCCGCGCCTGCTGGGGCGCTTCCAGTTCAAATATCCCCGCGTGCGGCTGTCGGTGATCAGCGGCAATACGGAGGAGATCGTCGATCATCTGCTGGCCCAGAAGATCGACATCGGCTTGATTGAAGGTCCGGCGCTGCGGCGCGACGTAAAAGTCGAGGCCTTCCTCGACGATGAGCTGGTGCTGATCGTGCCCGCCAACCATCCCTGGTCCAGTGAGTCCGAGGTTACGCTGGAGGAGATCAAGAGCGCCCCGCTGCTGCTGCGCGAGCACGGCTCGGGGACGCGGCGCGTGCTGGAAATGGCGCTGGAGCAGGTGGGAATGAAGCGGCCATTCTCCAACGTCATCATGCAACTGGATTCAACGGAAGCCATTATTTCCAGCGTCGAAGTCGGACTCGGCATCGGGTTCGTCTCCCGCTGGGCGGTGGAGCAAAGGCTGCCGCTGGGCCGGATCAAGAAAGCCCACGTCGCCGGATTGCGCATACCGCGCGCTTTCTCTCTGGTCTATCTGTCGGGGCCGCGCCCGCGGGGAATCGCTGGGGCGTTTCGCCGCTTCGTCCTCGAATACTGCGACGCAAACCTGAGCGAAGGGAAAGCACAGGAGTTGGTGGAAAAGCACTGAGCTGAGGGCGCCTCGAACCCGGGCAGCGAGGCAAGAACCAGGGGCGGGGTGGTCACCCTTTCGCTCGCTATTGGCGAAGGGTGGAGTTGATGGGTGGCCCACGTTCGCCCGCAGTTGGCTAACGTGGGGCAGTTTGCTAGATGCTTGAGCGAACTACCCCACCTGTAGCTGCGCTTCGCTCCAAGAAGATGGGGCACCTGACTTCCCGCAGCCTGATTGGCGATAGCCGTGCCGCTCGCAGCGAGAAGTAATAGCGGGTGGCACCTTTAGCCCTGTTGGCGAAGGGTGGGGTTGTTTCAAGTAATTCGTCGGCAGGAGGGACACAATGAGCGAACAGGAAATGAGCACCCTGGCGGGAAAGAAAGCGGCGCTCGTGCTCGATCAGAAAGATAACGTGGCGGTGGCGCTGAGTGATCTGGCTGCCGGCGACTCCTGCCTGGTGGCGGAGGACGGAGGCAAGAAGTATCAACTGACCGTCATCGAGAAGATTCCCTTCGGCCACAAGTTCGCGCTCGCCGCGCTGGCGGCGGATGCGCCGGTTTACAAGTATGGCGAGGAGATCGGCAAAATGAAGACGCCAATCGAGCGCGGCGGCTGGATCCATAACCACAACATGTATTGCGACAGGGGGATGAAATGACGGACACCTTTCTCGGCTACCGCAGGGAGAACGGCACGGTCGGAGTCAGAAATCTGATCGCCATCATTCCCTCCGTTTTCTGTTCGGCCAAAGTGGCCGAGCGGGTCGCCTCCAACGTCCCCGGATCAGTGCACTTCAGCCATCCGGTGGGCTGCAGCCAGGTGGGCGACGACCTGGACGTCACCGCCAGAACGCTGATCGGCGTCGGCCGCAATCCCAACTTCGCCGGCGTGGTTGTGGTCGGCCTGGGTTGCGAGCGCTTCACCCCGCAGGAGCTGGCAGAGGGCATAGCCACAAGCGGCAAGCTGGTGGAGATGGTCATCATCCAGGACGAGGGCGACACGCTGAAGGCCATCGATAAAGCCACCCGCCACGCCCGCCTGATGCAGCAGACTGTCTCGCTGATAAACCGTGAAGAGGCCCCGGTCAGCGAGCTGATGATCGGCTTGAACTGCGGCGGCTCGGACACCACTTCGGGCCTGGCGGCCAATCCTGCCCTGGGCATAGCGTCCGACAAGCTGGTGGCGCAAGGCGGCTCTTCGATCCTGACCGAACTCACCGAGCTGATCGGCACCGAGCACATCCTGGCCCGGCGGGCGATCAACCAGCAGGTGGCGGACGACATTCTGCGGGTTATCGGCGAGATGGAGGCGAGGTTGAAACGCCAGACCGAGACTTCGCACAACGCCAAGCGCAAGCACCTGATCTCCACCGGTAACTATGACGGCGGACTTTCCAGCGTGGTGGAGAAATCGCTGGGCGGAATGAAGAAGTCCGGCAATGCGCAGTTCGTAGAGGTCTTCGAGTACGGCGACGCTCCCACCAAAAAGGGCCTGCTGCTGCTGAATGGCCCGGGACACGACGGCGAGGTCACCACCGGACAGGCCGCCGCCGGCGCGCAGATCGTCTGCTTCCCCACCGGCCGCGGAACTCCCTCCGGCTTCCCCGGAGTGCCGGTCATCAAGATCACCGGCAATCCACGAACCTTCCAGCGCATGCAGGAGAACATCGACATCAACGCGGGAACAGTGATCACCGGCGAGAAGTCACTGCAGGAGGTCGGCGAGGAGATCTACCAGGAGATTCTGGCGGTGGCTTCGGGAAAGCTCTCGAAGGCGGAGGTTCTGGGCCACGACGAGCAGTTCTGCATTACCCGCATGCCGTAACGCAACCAAAGATTTTGGAGGTGCCCCACATCTGCCTGATTTTGGCAGATGTGGGTAAATTGAGCCCGCGCACGCCGAATGCGCAGGTGCCCGTCGGCTAAAGCCCTAGATTGCGCAGACTTCCCTGTTGCGCACTGCCAGACAGATTCCTCCGACGATCAAGGCTACGCTGATGCCGATGCTGGGTGTAACTGTTTCGCCTGTCAGCATGGCGCTACTCAGCACGGCGATAACCGGAGTTATCGATACAACTTGGCTGGCACTCGAGGCCCGCATCAGCAACAGCACCTTGTTCCAGAGAAAAAGGCACAGTATCGTGGTGCCTAGCCAGTTGTACGCCAGCACGCCAATCACGGCGATATTCCAGACAACCGGACCGTGCGGACCCATCAGCGGCGCGATGGCCAGGACGATCACGCCAGACCACAGTATCTGCCAGAAAATCTGAGACCAGAATGGCGTCTGCCATTTATAGCGGCGGTACAGGCATGCACCCATTGCCCAGGACATGGCCGAAATCAGAACTAGTGTGTTTCCGAACACGACTTTGGAGTCACGCCAATTAACCAGCGCTGGATTCATGAACAGCAAAAGGCCGGAAAAGACCGTCACTCCTCCAAACACTCCTATGCGGGTGATGCGCTCGCCGGCCACAAGCCAGCCTAGCGGCAAAGCCCAAAGCTGCATTGTGTAGACAAGCACGGAGGCTCGGCCTGCGCCCAGGTAAGGCAGGGCAAACGTCACCAGTCCCGCGCACAGGCCCATTTGAAAAATCCCCACCACAGCTAAACGAATCCGCTCTCCCTTGACGGGCAACAGAGGTTCCCGCCGTGCGATCATGATGGCCGTCATGATGACAATAGCGCCGGAGAAACGCCACAAAAGGAAACTAGAAGGGGAAATATAGCCCAGGATGGTCTTCGTCAACGGCCAGTTCAGAGCCCAACCCAGAATCAGTCCGGCAAGCTGCAGGTAAAGGAATCGCCCAGTTTGGGGCTGCACAGGAGCCTTTGCGGACATGTCACTTGTATTCTAACAACACAGCGCAACCTGGCCCCGGCATTCTCGATTCAGCAGCTTTGAAAAACTCTTGGGAATACGGGATGTGCCAGTCCATCAATGCCCTTTTACGTCGGGCCGAAATCGTTCGCCGTGCCGTCACGGGGAGTAGTGCTTATCGAGTCTCTCGCTCCAGCCACTTCTCAACCCGCAAGGGACGCCACTCCTCCAGAGCTTGCAGTAACGCGAGAACGGAATCGCGCGCCAGCACCAGTTCTCGATTCTCCTTCTTCAAGAACCGTTCCTGAACGGCATGGTCGAACATCGCGAGCAACGGCGAGTAGTATCCCTGAACGTTGAGGACGCCGCAGGGCTTCGCATGTAATCCGAGTTGCGACCACGTTACCATCTCGCAAAATTCCTCGAATGTGCCGAATCCTCCCGGCAGGGCGATAAAGGCGTCGGAAAGATCGGCCATAAGCGCCTTTCTTTCGTGCATGGACCGCACCACGTGCAGTTTGCTAAGGCCGTCATGGCTGAGTTCCCGGGCCACGAGGTTTTCCGGGATGACTCCCAAAGCCTCGCCGCCCACTTTAAGAACGGCGTCCGCGAGCACGCCCATCAACCCTACATTTCCGCCGCCGTACACCAGGCCGATCTTCCGCCTCGCCATTTCAGTCCCCAACTCCTCCGTAGCCGCACGGTATTCGGGACGGTTGCCGCAACTGGAGCCGCAGAATACACAGATTCGTCTCATGCAGTCATTCTAAAATGCCGGCTCTTGTCTAATTCCAACTCTCAGGGCAATGCTCTTGGCGTTGCACGCTTGGCAAGCACCACATCATCCGGCCCGTGTCCAGAGTTCTGCTTCTCAGAGCAGGTGTAACTGGCGTGGAAATCAGCTTCTCAACAGCTACGGACGTGCAATTCCCGACTTGGTCGAAACTGTTGAGAAGGCCTGTTTACGCCGATTATCCAAGCTCGTGGCAAAGGTAACGTTCGTAATTTGCAGGTGCCACGCAACTTGGGTAACCTGTGCACCAAGAATTTGCCCGGGCACGAATTGTTAATCTCAAGAAAAGAGAGGAATTAGCCTTCAATACCGAGGGAGGGGGCATCGCCGGTGGAAGGGCCAGCCGGGTGTTTCACTTCTGCCCTCCGGCGGCTGATTCTTGTCCTCACCCATAATTCAAATGCCCACACTCACGGAAACGGAACAGAGCCGCAAGCATGTCGCCGCTAATTGCCATTCCGCTGAGCGTCTTTCGCTGATATGGCCGACCCGGCGTAACCAAGTAATCTCTTGACAATTTCGTCTTTTCTTCGCCAAAGTGAGAGAAGCGGAGGAGGTCGAAGCTATGGCTCTGACCCGGCGGCAGCGGCAGGTATATGACTTCATCGCCCAGTTCGTGGCGCGGAACGGGTATTCTCCC
Organism: uncultured Acidobacteriota bacterium; assembly: GCA_963791145.1. GTDB lineage: Bacteria > Acidobacteriota > Terriglobia > Terriglobales > Acidobacteriaceae > CAWBRT01. The sequence continues at coordinate 212,835 of CAWBRT010000017.1, forward strand.
TCGTTCGAGGAGATCGGCGAAGCTCTCGGGCTGAGTTCGCTGGCCACGGTTCACAAGCACATCACCAACCTGGAGCAGAAAGGCATCCTGAAACGCGCCTACAACCGCAGCCGCTCCATCGACCTGCTGCCGCTGAAATCGCGGATGCGGGCATCCCTGGCAGCCTCGGCCATGGAGCTGCCGCTGGTGGGCCGCATCGCCGCGGGCAAGCCGGTCGAGCAACTGGAGAATCCAGCCACCCTCTCGCTGGCTGACTTTACCCGCTCGAAAGACGTTTTCGTCTTGCAGGTCACGGGCGACTCCATGCAGGACGAGCACATCGTCGACGGCGACTACGTGCTGGTGGAAAAGGCTCCCACGGCGCGCGACGGCGAAATCGTGGTGGCCCTGTTGGAAGGCTCCGAGACCACCTTGAAGCGCATCTACCGCGAGGGTGAACGGGTGCGACTGCAACCCTCGAACGCCGCGATGAAACCCATTCTGGTTCCCGCCGCCCGGGTTCAGGTTCAGGGGCGGGTGATCGGGGTGCTAAGAAAGTATTGATTCTTGCTTGCGCAGCCTTCTGAAAGGCCATGCAACATTTCTTTTATTTCCCAAGGGAAACCGATGCCCAGAAGCTGGGAGAACGCCTCGGCAATGACGGGTTTTCAGTCGAAATCCAGACAGGACCGGATGGCAACTGGCTTCTGCTGGCGACGACTCTTTCACGGGATCAGGAGCAGACAGAAGACGACTTTGACCGGATGGAAGAGCTGGCGGTTGAGTTCGGAGGCGAGTATGACGGGTTCGAAGAAGTTCTCGACTTATTCGATCCTGGGATAATCAATTAACCGTGCGAGTCAGAAAACGAAAGCCCGGCAGCAGCCGGGCTCGACTTTCTCAAAAAAAGATAACCGACTTCTCAGACCAGGTTCTTGTCAAGCGCCTTGGTGATCGTCTCCTTGGGGACGTAGCCGACGATCTGCTCGCGGACCTGACCGCCCTTAAAGATCAGCAACGTAGGAATGCCGCGCACCCCGTATCGCTGCGGGGTAGCCATGTTCTTGTCGACGTCCATCTTGCCTATCCTGACCTTGCCGTTGTAGGACTTGGCGATCTCGTCCACGATGGGCGCCAGGGCGCGACAGGGGCCGCACCAGGCAGCCCAGAAATCCACCATCACCGGCTGGTCGGACCGGAGCACCTCCTGGTCAAAGTTGGTATCGGTTACCTCAAAAATTGCTTCACTCGCCATTCTGCCTCCAAGCTGCACCCGGTGGTAGCCCTGCCGGATTAACCAGCAGAACTCAATAATGGTACCACTTCATTCGATGCCCGCGACCAAAGAAGGACGCAGGGCCAACCGGGCGGGCGCGGCTCCATTGGACATTCTCCTGAAGCGGCCACGGAGGCGGCGATGGCGCGTTTTGGCGCCATCTTCTTGCGCGTCGCGAAGCGAAGTCAGAAAAGATCAAATGTCCAAACTTGGCGTTCGAATGCAGCGAGGGTGGATGGGGCAACACCCCCCCATTACGCGGCCGGCGTCGTGCTCAACTGAGCCCAAGCCGCGGCGGATCTTCCACCCCAGCAAACGCAAATACGTTTGCTGGGGGCCCCGGCTCCCGACTAGTAGAAGATGGCAGCAGATTGGATTCTTCGCTCCCGGGCAGAGTCACCTCCTGGTCGAGTACTAGTAACCATCGCTAATAATTGAAATCTCGCGCAAAGTAACCAGGTAACCAAAGAGGTCTGCAGGCCTCAGCAGTGGCGTGTAAGAGCGGTGTGGTGTTTTAAGAGCAAAGAAAAAGCGCCTGAGACCTGAGTCTCAAGGCGCCTTGGCAGCCCTCCCCCAGAACTGCCAACCTACTGCGATTTGTATTTTCGACGACTAGCCCCGGCTTGTAAAGTCACCGAAGTAACCTCGAGTAATTACACAAGTAACCGTAAGAGCATCAGGGGCTTTACTTACCGGAAGAGCCGGCAGGCATTGCGAAGAAAACCCCGCCCCGTCGCCCCCAGGCAGCGACGAGAGCGGAGCAGTCCGGGCGTGATCGTCCGTGGAACTTTTCCACTAGTACTTTCGACGTTGTGTTTCCCGCATGACAGTGGCGAAGCTGCGGCCGGCGAAGGTAAGTGTGGGCGTCACCGTTCCTGCCACCCCGACCTGAGTGCCTTTGGCGGGCGTGCCATAGCGGTCGGTGTAGACCCACATCTTTCCGGTGCCGTCGTCGATCTCGAACATGCCCGTCCCCATGGCCCCGATCGACTGCACTACGGTGCCGCGCACAATCACCTCTTTATTGTTGTAGCGCATGGGGTCTCGCTGCAGCTCGGCAATGCTCCTCTGCGGGGGGCATGCGGTCAATACCAGCATCAGGACGAACAGAGCGCCTGCCGTCCCGAGTTTCAGGAATCTGTCTTGCATAATCGTTCTCCGAAAAACCTGTGCGATTCGCCACCCCGATGCGCCAAATTCGGGATGCGCCGGGGAACCGGGTTCCCCACGCACTATCAACCGGCAGGCCTGAAAGTGGCGTCCCGGTTGGCGGGGTGGGAACCGGAAAGCTATGATGTTGTTTTGGACACGAAACGGTGCCTGAAGTTTCGTGCGCACGACCAAAGAGGCTGCGGAAAAACAGATTTCGGATCGGATGGCACTACAAGATCTTGATAGCGGATCTTATAGCAACCACATCCATAGCGCCTCGCTTGTTGCTTCGGCGCGTTTTTCCGCAGCCTGCAAAGTCGTGCTCTGATACCGTCCGATGCTGATCATTCTTTGTGGCCTGCCCGGAACCGGAAAAAGCACGCTGATCCGCGCGCTGGCGGGCAGGTCGCCGAGTGCCGTGCTCGATAAAGACGCCATCCGCGAGGCGGTCTTCGGCCCTTCGCATACCGACTACTCGCGCGAGCAAGACGATCTCTGCGGAGCGATGATGCTCTCCGCCGCCGCATATCTGCTGCGCCAAGACCCCCGATTGCGCGTCTACCTGGACGGGCGTGTCTACTCGCGCGGCTCCGAGTTGCGGGCGGCGGTCGCGCAAGCCGAGTTCGCGGCAGCTCCGTGGAGAATCCTTCATTGCGTTTGCGCGGAAGAAGAGGTACGCCGGCGCCTGGAGGAGCAGAGGGGACACCCGGCGCGCAATCGCAATTTCGACCTGTATTTGAGATTGAAGGCGAGCTTCGAGCCCATCGCCTTGGAACATCTCACCATCGACACCGGCTTACCCTTGGAAGAGTGCGCGGGAAAGGCCGCACGCTATTTGGGAATTGCGGATAGTTGTTAAGTGCGGCGCTCCACTCCCGGCAAGCGCAAAGACGGCGCTCGCTGGTGGATGCCCTAGTGTTAGGCTGAGACAAAAGCGATGACTGAACCCCGTCAGTTGTTTCCGATGATGCTGGACCTGGCCGGACGCCGATGCCTGGTGGTCGGCGCCGGCGAAGTCGGGGAGGGCAAGATTGGCGGCCTGCTCACCGGCGGCGCGTCCGTTGTGGTGATGGCGCCTGCCGCGACGGAGCAGGTGCTGGAATGGGCCCGCAACGGAACACTCGAGTACCGGCAGAAGGCATTCCAGCCGGATGATCTTGAGGGTGCATTCCTGGTGGTGGCCGCCACCTCCGACACTGAACTCAACCACCACATTTATGTCGAAGCGCGCCGCCGGCAAGTGCTCTGCAACGTGGTGGACGATCCCGAACACTGCGATTTCTTTTATCCGGCGATTGTGCGGCGGGGGGCGCTGCAAATCGCCATCTCCACTTCGGGCATCAGTCCGGCGTTTGCCCGGCGTCTGCGGCAGACACTGGAAGCACAATTCGGCGAGGAGTATGCGGCCTGGCTGGAGGAAGCCTCGCGCCGCCGGCAGGAGATTCTGCGCACCGTCGCCGATCCGGCAGAGAGACGCCGGTTGCTGGAAGAGCTCGCCGCTACGAGCCCGTTGTCTCATCGGAAAGATTGAACCTGTCGGGGACGAAACGCGGCCATTGCGTTTGCGGAGACGGAAAACTATACTGCGGGCTGCGCCGGAGCAACATCCGGCACATCCCACAAGATTCAATGTCGGTTATTCGCAGCAAAACAAGGTAGGAGTTCCTGTTCCTGCCGGGGAGGCAGAATGAGAGACCGTAAAGCGAAGCGGATCGGACTGGCGATTGTCGGCGCCGGCCGTGTGGGCTTGTTCCGTGGCGAAGTGGCGGCCCGCCATCCGATGGTGGACTGGATCGGCATCGCGGAAATCATTCCCGAGCGCGGCAAAATGGTGGCCCAAAAGGTCGGCGCGGATTTCGTGACGACCGACTATCGTGAACTGTTGAAGCGGCCCGAGGTGACGGCCACGATCATTTCGACCGACGAGCATCTGCACGTCGAGCCCATTCTGGCCGCCATCGAGCAGAAGCATGCCTTGATGATCGAGAAGCCGCTGGCCACCGAGCTGGGCGATTCCGAGCGCGTGCTGAAGGCGATTCAGCAGTCCGGCGTCGACGCGGTTGTCGGCTATACGCAGCGCTTCCGTCGCAAATGGCTTTCGGGCAAGGAAAAGGTACGCACCGGCGCTTTGGGCGACGTGACCACGGTGACCTCCAGGGCCTTCATGAACCGCCTGGTGGCCATCGACAACTACAAGCGCAATCGGGTGCACCCGGAGCGGATCTCGCCCATGGTGATCTCCGGCACCCACTCCCTCGACGTCGTCATGTGGTACATGGAAGCGAAGACGCCGGTTGAGGTCTATGCCCGCGCGGTCGACAAGGCCCTGGGACCGGAGTGGCAGGGGATCGACGCCACTGCCGCTGTCTTCACCTTCAGCGACGGCAGCATCTATTCGGCAACGATTTCCTGGGCGCTGCCGAAGATATGGCCGGGCGCGGTCTACAGCCTCGAAGTCGGGATAGTGGGCACCGAGGGGGTGCTGACCATCGACGATACGCACCGCGACATCGTGCTGGCCACGACCAACGTTCAGGCCGAGGGATATAATCCCGACACCTCGCGCCTGGTGAACTTCCTCGGCAGCTATCCTCCGGGCGACATGGTGCTGGGCGAGCTCCGCGGCCCGATGCGCGAAGAGACCGAGCAGTGGCTGAATCGCGTTTGCCTCGGCCTGCCAACCGTGCACGCCACCGCCGCCGACGGCCACAACCGGCTGATGCTGACCAAGGCGATGGACCTTTCGGCGCGGCTGAAACAGCCGGTCAAGCTGCCGATCACCGCCAAGGACGATGTCTATCCGACGGTGAAGGCGGCCGGGAAATAGCGTTAGCTGGTGATCTGATTTCCAGGGCATGGCGAAGCAAAAGCCATGCCCTTTTTTCGGAGGTCGCATGAAGACCGTAGCGGAGACCGCGGCTCAGAGCGGTAGCTTGGCAGTTCCCGCAACGATGAAAGCGTGGGTGCTGGATGGACCCAACCAACTCCGTTTGACCGAAAAGCCTGTGCCCGAGCCGGGACCGGCGGAAGTTCTGGTGCGGGTGCACGCCGTGGCCTTGTGCGGCAGCGATATCGACGTCATCTCCACGGGAGCGCCGGCCATGATCGAGGGCGGCTTGCCCTTCGGCAAGAACTGGACGCCAGGCCACGAATACATGGGGACGGTCGCCAAACTCGGCCCGGGTGTGGACGAATACCGCGTCGGCGAGCGCATCGCGGTAGAGGTTCACCTGGGCTGCGGCCAGTGCGAGCGCTGCCGCATGGGCATGTACACCTCCTGCCACAACTATGGCATGAACTACGGCGAGCACAACAAGGGGCACCGCGCCAACGGCTTCACCACCGACGGCGGATTCGCCGAGTACGCGGTCAATCACGTCAACACGCTGGTGCGCGTGCCGGAGCACATGAGCGACGAAGAGGCCACCCTGATCGTAACCGGGGGAACGGCGATGTACGTCCTCGATACGCTAGGCGGGCTGGTGGCCGGCGCCTCGGTGGTCGTGATCGGGGGCGGGCCGGTGGGGCTGATGTGCATCGGCTTCGCCAAGGCGCTGGGCGCCGATCCGCTCATCCTGGTCGAGATGCAGGAATCGCGCCTGAAACTGGGACTCAGGCTGGGCGCGGACTACGCTATCAACGTCAGCCGCGAGAATGCAGTCGAGGTCGTCAAGCGCCTTACCGGGGGCAAGGGCGCGCATTACGTGATCGAGTGCTCCGGCGCCCCAGTGGCCCTGAACCAGGCGTTGGAGATGGTCAATCGCGGTGGCAGCATCTGCATGGCCGCCTTTTCGCACCAGCCCGCCATGATGGACGCCATGAAGCTGGTGAGCAACAACATCTCCATGTTCGGCATCCGCGGCGAGGGCCGCAGCAACGTGCGCCGCGCCGCCGCCATCATGAAGCTGCGGCGATTCGAGGCCGGACTGATCCATACTCATACGTTCAAGCTGGAGGAGCTTCCGACGGCATTGAAGTACGCGCGGGAGAAGATCGAAGACGCGATCAAGGTGGTGGTAAGGGTGAGGGAAAGTTAGCTTCTTATTTAGCTTCTTATGATGTAACTAACCCACATCTGCCAAAAGAGGGCAGATATGGGGCACCCTGCGAACCACCTACACCCAGCTCCGCTTCGCTCCGCGCAGGTGGGGCACCTGCACCGGCAGGAATGCAGGATAATGGTGAACCATGAAACCGCCCAGTATCTCCCTGGAGAAGATTGTCGAGCTCGCTCCGGCATGCCTCAAGATGGAGATTCCCGAGGCCTACCGCGACGTGAACGGCCACATGAACATGCGGTGGTATCTGGCGATCTTCGACGAGGCGGGAGATGCCTTGCACGAGCGAATCGGGCTGACGCGCGAATATCATCACCAGCATGGGTCGGGCACCTTTGACCTGGAGCATCACCTGAACTTCCTGCACGAGGTGAACCCGGGAGACAGTATCGCCGTGTACATGAGGCTGGTTGCGCGCTCGGCCAAGCTGCTGCATTATCTGATGTTCATGGTCAATGAGAGCCGGGGCAAACTGGCGTCCATCTTCGAGTGCATGAATGCCTTCGCCGATCTTCGCACGCGTAAGATTGCGCCCTTCCCTCCCGAGATTACCAAATCTATCGACGCAATCATCGAGCAACAGCGAAAGCTGGATTGGCCTGCCCCCGTGAGCGGCGCCATGCGAGCAGATTGACTGAAATCGAGCGTCGCGGGGAAGTATGTCAGGACGGAATGCGGAACTTCCCCACCTTAGCTCCGCTGCGCTCCGCGAAGGTGGGGCACCGGCACAGATTGTGCAGGTGATCAGCTATCTTTGCGATAAAGCAGATTGCGCATTGCTTCCCGGCGAGCCTCGTTCATCTCGCTCTGCCCGCTGCGGTCATCGGCGCTCACGCGATGTTTGGTGGCGGAATTGAGCTCATCGGAGGAGCTGCATTCCGGGCAGCGGTTGGCGAATCCGGGCTTGTCGGGCTTCAACTCGAACTCCTCACCGCAGACGACACAGACTTTGATGGGGTAAGCCATGATCGTATCCTAACCACCAAGCAATAACGCAGAGAACCCGCCGTTGCAGGCGGGTTCTGTTTTTGATTTCCGTCCAGCCGGGGCGGCTGGGCCTACGTTGAGCCGATTTGCGGGCGGCCGAGCCCGCGGGCGAAATCCTGATCCCGCAGAGCGGGAGAAGGATCTCTTAGTCGTGCACGCCGTCCATGAAGGCCCGCAGCTTGCGCGAGCGCGAGGGATGGCGCAGCTTGCGCAGCGCCTTGGCCTCGATCTGGCGGATGCGTTCGCGGGTGACGGCGAATGACTGGCCGACTTCTTCCAGCGTGTGCTCGCTGCCGTCCTCCAGCCCGAAGCGCATCTTGATGACCTTCTCCTCGCGCGGGGTCAGCGTGCGCAGCACCTGCGCCGTCTGCTCCTTGAGGTTGACGTTGATGACGGCCTCGGCGGGCGAGACCACGGCGCGGTCTTCGATGAAGTCGCCGAGATGCGAATCTTCCTCTTCGCCGATCGGCGTCTCCAGCGAGATCGGCTCCTGGGCGATCTTGAGCACCTTGCGCACCTTGGCCACCGGGAATGTCCATGCGCTTGGCGATCTCTTCCGACGGTCGGCTCGCGGCCCAGCTCCTGCACCAGCTGGCGCGAGGTGCGGATCAGCTTGTTGATGGTCTCGATCATGTGCACCGGGATGCGGATGGTGCGGGCCTGGTCGGCGATGGCGCGGGTGATGGCCTGGCGAATCCACCAGGTGGCGTAGGTCGAGAACTTGTAGCCGCGGCGGTACTCGAACTTGTCGACCGCCTTCATCAGGCCGATGTTGCCTTCCTGAATGAGGTCGAGGAACTGCAGGCCGCGGTTGGTGTACTTCTTGGCGATGGAGACCACCAGGCGCAGGTTGGCTTCGATCAGCTCGCGCTTGGCGTACTCGGCATCCATGTCGCCCTGGATGATCTCGCGCTGCGTGCGCCGCAGTCGTTGAAGCTGGCGCCGGCCTCCTGCTCGATGCGCTCCATGTCGGAGCGCAGTGTGGCGGCTCTGGCGGCGCAGCTCCTTCTTCTGCTCTTCGGAGCGGCTGGCGGCGACGCGATTCTCCAGGTTCTGAATCTGCTTGTCGAGCGCCTTCATGCTGTCGACGGTCTTGTTGACGCGGTCGATCAGGTGCTTGCGCTCGCTGTTGGTGAACCCCAGGTGGCGGATGACGCGGGAGACCTCGACCTGCTCGCGGCCCAGTGCCCAGCGGCAGCGGCGATATTCGCGCGGCCCGCTTCTTGTCCTTGGCGGGAATCTCGGCGAACTTGGCGGCCAGTTGCATGCGCGCTTCCGGTAATGCTTGTTCAGCTCGTCGATGCTGGCCGGTGATGTCCTTGAGCCGGTTGAGCAGAACTTCGTCGGTGATCTCTTCTTCGTCGAAGACCACCACTTCCTTGATGGAGCGCACGCCGCGCTTCAGGTCCTCGCCGATGGCGAGGATCTCGCGGATCACGATGGGCGAACGGGAAAGCGCCTTCAGCACGCGGAGCTGGCCGCGCTCGATGCGCTTGGCGATTTCCACTTCGCCTTCGCGGGTGAGCAGCGGAACCGTGCCCATCTCGCGCAGATACATGCGGACCGGGTCGTTGGTCTTTTCCAGCGCGCCGGGAGTGAGATCGAGTTCGACATCCTCGCCGGCTTCGATGTCCGGTTCGTATTTTTTGTCGAGACCGGCGGACGGCAGCTTCGGCTCCTTCGAGGATGTCGATTCCCTGCGTGCCGATGGTGGTCAGCAGGTCCTCGAGGTCCTCGGGCGAATGCAGGTCGTTGGGAAGCAGGTCGTTGACCTCGTTGTAGGTCAGGTAGCCCTTCTCCTTGCCTGCATCGATCAGTTTTTTGATATCGTCGAATTTGTCGTCAAGAGCCAAAGCGAGATACCCTTCGAGGCAGCCAAAATTGGCCGCCAGTTTTTATCGCACACTACGGGGAGTCGATAGTTGTTATCGAAAACGGGCGGAAACTTTCGTATTTTATCACGAGAAGCTCGCTTCTCGCCCACCTTAATTGTTAGATGCCCTGCCCTGCCATTAGTTTCGGGTTCCCCCTCTCTTTTGTACCACGGCAGGAGATCGTAACCTTTTGAAGAAACGGGAGATGGGTGCCACAGGGAGCGGGCCGGCATCTCTGCCGCGCCAGGCGACCGCGAGCTAAGGTTTCGACGCAAGCAACGGGCATTTGGTAACCTAAGCCTCCGACAAGCCGAATGGGCGGCTTTGCTGCCCCGCTTCGTCCGGCAAGTCGAGGGGAAGAGCTACACCTTTTCCTGGGGAACTTCGTCCACGGCACGGAGGGCTTTGTCGATTTCGAGCTTCTCCCGTAAGAGCTGCTCAAGCCGCGCGGCGTCCTGCTTCTGCTCGGCCTCGGCGATAAGGCTCTTCAACTCTCTCTGTCGTTGCACCAGCTTACGACGCCGCAGAGCGTCGAGCGTAGCGTGCAGCAGCTCCGGGGTAAGCTGCTCCTGCTCTTCGATGAGCGCCATCGCCAGGAGCCGGCGCTCGGGCTCCGGTAAATCCAGGCTTAAGGGATCTTGTCCCTGCTCGAAGACCAGGCGCAGCTTCTCAAGAAAAGCTTCCGCCGGAAGACCCTCGTGCAGGCGCTCCGAGGCCAGGGCGAAGTGCGCCTGGCGCTGCGGGTCGAACTCCGGATCATCGCCTTCGCGGGATGGAAGCCGGCTAGTGCCAGAAGGGGCATGAGCGGGTTTCTCGTCGGCAACGGCACTGCCATTAGTCGACCCCGCCAGAGCGCGGATCAGCACCCGCTCGGCATCGGTGAGATCGGAGCGGGCAGCGCCCGCGAGCCTGGTGGAGGCGCGCGCGCCGGCCACATGGCGCAGCTCCTGGCGCAGCACGGCAGAATCGATCTGCAGCTTCTGGGCGATCTCAGCGGCGATTTCGTCACGGGCGATACGGCTGCGCACGCGCTGAATGTGAGGCAGCAGGTAATTGACGGCCTTCACCTTGCCTTCCGCCGTCCGCACCGGGAACTGGCGGCGGGCGCGCTCGATCAGGTAGTCGAAATACTTCTGTGAATTTTTGAGCGCGTCCGCGTAGGCTGGGGCGCCTTTGCGGCGGATGAACAGGTCGGGGTCGAAGCCCTGCTCCAGGGTCAGCACGCGGATCTCGAAGTCTTCGCCGACCAGCAGGCCGAGCGAGCGCTCGGCGGCGGCGGCGCCGGCCGTGTCGGGATCGAAGTTGACCACGATCTTCTTGCTGAAGCGGCTGAGCAGCTTGGTCTGGATTTCGGTGAACGCCGTGCCGGAGCTGGCGATAACATTGTGGAAGCCGGCGTTAAAGACCGAGATGCAATCCATCTGGCCTTCCACCAGGATGACGTAGTCGAGCTCGCGAATGGGCTGCTTGGCCAGAGTGCAGGTTATAGAGCACCCGCGACTTCTGGTAGATGGGCGTCTCGGGAGAGTTCAGATATTTGGGTCCGCCCCGCCCTGCGGGGTCGTCGGCGGCCAGAGTACGGCCGGTGAAGGCAATGACCCTGCCCTGCTCGTTGCAGATGGGAAAGAGCACGCGGTTGCGGAATCGGGAGTAAAGGGCGGAGCGCTGGACGAGAGCGGCGGGCTTCGCATCTCCTCCTGTATTCGCATTCGGCGCGACAGCGGCGTTGGGTTCTTTCCAGGAGAAGAGGCCCGATTCACGCAGTACATCTTCCTGCACCCGGTCCTGGAGGGCATCGCGCAGCAGGAATCCCGACTCCGGGGCGTAGCCGATACGAAAGCGCTCCAGCGCTTCTCCGTCCAGGCCGCGACCCTTCAGGTACTCGCGGGCATGCGCTGCCTCGGGGCGCTGCAGTTGCTTCTGGAAGAACTGGCAGGCGACCTCATAGAGATCGAGCAGCGTCCCCCGCATTTTGGCCTCGCGCGCCTCGGCGGGACTGTCGAACTGCACCTTCGGCATGGGCACGCCGAGCTTTTGCGCCAGCAGCCGCACGGCCTCGGGGAAGGAGATGTTCTCGATCTTCTGCAGGAACTTGAAGACGTCTCCCGACTCGCCGCAGCCAAAGCAGTGGTAGAACTGGCGCGTGGCATGCACCGAGAACGACGGCGTTTTTTCCCCGTGAAAGGGACACAGCCCGGAGTAGTTCTGCGCGCCGGCGCGCTTCAGGCGCACGTATTCGCCGACGATGCGAACGATGTCGGCCTGCTGCTTGAGGGTCTGGGCAAAATCTCCGGACGAGGCCATCCTGACCAGTGTGCCTCAGGAGCGGCGGCGGCGCAGCAGCGACGTGCCGCAATCCTGTGGAAAGCCTGTGGATTGCGAGTCTTTGCCCTGCGGCTGTGTGGAAAAAGGGTTTGTGAGCACCTCGTCTGCCGCCCTGCGTGCGCGCCGCGGAGTGGCTCCGGAGTATCTCGCCTAAGCTGCGCAAGCCCGTACAACTAAGCGATGTCTTCCGGGTTGAGTGGCCTGTGGCGCTCGTGGCCGCTGGGACTGAACAGCATCGATCAGCCGCCGGGCATCACAGCTTTGTATTTGGTCAGGAGGAACGATGAAGTTGCGCGGGGCGGTGCGGCTGATTTCCGCGTTGTTGATGCTCAGTTTGGTGGCTTCCGCTCAGCGTAAGGGGAAATTTGAAATCTCTCCCTTCGCGGGCTGGGAAACCAGCGGCAGCTTTCCGGTGCAAACGAGCACGGCTCTAGGCGGCTCGTTCGTGCCTACTGTTCCCGCCACCACCTCGACTGTCGACCGGCTCCGGCTTAACAGCTCGCTGAGTTACGGCGGTTACATCGACTACGCGATTCTCGATAAATTGGAACTGGAAGGACTTTGGGCGCATAACCAGAGCACCTACAGCCAGCATGATTTCACCACCGGGCTCTATAGCTTCGCCTTTGATTCCCACGTCGACCAGGTGGAATTCGGAGTGCTTTATCCCTTCCGCATTGGCGGATTCTATTACACCGAAGACAGACACTTCGAGCCCTTCGTGGCCGGAGGGCTGGGCTTCACGCATGAATCCAACCGACAAGGCAACCCCAACCGGACGAGCTTTGCCTTTAACCTGGGAGGCGGAGCGAAGCTCTTCTTGTCGAAGCATTTCGGGTTGCGGGGAGATATCCGCTACATGCCTACTTACGCCAACACCACGACGGGCGTCTCTTGCGATCCATTCGGTAACTGCTTCGGCGTGCGCCAGCGTAACTTTCAAAGCCGCGCGAATTTTACCGGGGGGATCATCTTACGGTTCTGAAACTCTCAGGGGCTAAAGCCGTGAGTCGAGGAATCTTGTGCTCGCTTTCATAACAGCAAACACAAGATCCCTCCACTCGGCTCCTCCACCCCAACAACGGCAAAGACGGCCGTTGTTGGGGCCCCGGGCTTCGCCTCGGTCGGGATGACGTTCTTGGTGAGTAAAGATTATCTGCAGGAATTGAGAGGGTTCTGTTGCTGCAACCCGGTGAAAGGTCTCGGCAACCCACATCTGCCAAAAGAGGGCAGATGTGGGGTACCGCCAGGAGGATTTGAAGAAACTGCAGATCCTTCGACTCGCGCCCAAAAACAAGGCGCTCGCTCAGGATGACACTTCCAATTCATGAAGGTATTTCTATGACGACGTCTCTATTTCTGACGACGACACATTTTCTAGCGGCGACATATTCATTCCTGAACGTTCTTCCCTTCCTTCTACAAGACCGCTTCTCCGTGTTCCTCTGTGTCCTCTGTGGTTGAGTCATCGTCACTGCGCGAGCAGGGCGAACGCTTCCCGCGCGGCGGCCACGGTTTCCGCGATGTCGTTTTCGGTGTGGGCGGTGCTCAGGAAGGCGGCCTCGAATTGCGACGGCGGCAGCCAGATGCCGGCGTTCAGCATGGCGCGATGAAAGCGGCCGAAGCGTTCGGTATCGCAGCCGGAGGCCGACTCCCAATCGGTGACCGGGTGGCCGACGAAAAAGAACGTGAACATCGATCCCATCTGATTCACCGTGATTGCCGTCCCGGCTGCGCGCGCGGCTTCGCTCACCTGGGTTACCAGGGAGCGAGTCAGCTTCTCCAGGCGCGCATAGAGGGCTTTGCCCTGGTTGCGCAGCGTGCATAGCATGGCGAGGCCGGCGGCCATGGCCAGCGGATTGCCGCTCAGCGTGCCTGCCTGGTACATGGGGCCGAGCGGGGCGACCAGCTCCATCAGATCGCCGCGGCCGCCATAAGCTCCTACAGGCAGGCCGCCGCCGATGACCTTGCCGAGCGTGGTCAGGTCCGGGCGGATGCCGTAGAGCTCCTGCGCGCCGCCAAAGGCGACACGGAAGCCGGTCATAACCTCGTCGAAGATCAGCAGCGAGCCGTCGCGCCGGGTGATTTCGCGGAGGAATTCGAGATAGCCTGGCTGGGGCGGAACGCAGCCCATGTTCCCGACCACCGGCTCGACAATCACGCAGGCAATCTGACCCTTAAACTTGGCGAAGGCCTCTGCGACAGCCTGGCGATCATTGAAGGGCAGCGCCAAGGTGAATTGCACGAACTCCTCGGGAACTCCGGCCGAGCCGGGAATACCCAGAGTGGCGACGCCGGAGCCTGCCTTGACCAGCAGCGCATCGGTGTGGCCGTGATAGCAGCCCACGAACTTGATAATGTATTTGCGTCCGGTGGCGGCGCGGGCCAAACGAATAGCGGACATCGTGGCCTCGGTCCCGGAGCTGACGAAGCGCACCTTTTCCATCGACGGGAAGGCTTCGATGACAGCCTCGGCCAACTCGATCTCGGCCGCGGTGGAGGCGCCGAAACTGGTTCCCTTGCGCGCCGCCTCGATCACCGCCTCGACCACTTCGGGCGCCGCATGGCCCAGCAACAGAGGTCCCCATGAACCCACGTAGTCGATGTAGGAGTTGCCGTCGGCGTCCCAGACGCGGGCTCCTTCCCCACGAACCACAAACGGCGGTTCTCCGCCGACGGCACGAAAGGCGCGCACGGGAGAGTTGACTCCGCCGGGAATCAGCCGCTCTGCCCGTTGCTGCAGCTTGCGGGAGTGATCGAGTCGAATGGCCATGAAACTGTCCTTCGCCCAGCCGGTCCTGGAACCGCTTCCGTCAGGGACTTCTGAAACTCTGCAGCGCAACACTCGCGAGAAGAGGCATTAACAACCAATTCACTATAGCGCACCCGGCTCTGGCGTATGGTCAAGCAAGGCCCGGGGTCGAGGAGGGCGGGATGGTTTTTGCGGGCCAATAAAATTAATATTGCAAGTGAGAAGATGTCGGGGTACTCTGGGGTGGAATTCCGAAAATGATTTTCAATTTCATATATATCACGGGCTCAGTCTGCGCCCGGCGGAGCACTCTTGGATCGTCGTTTCGTAGTCAAGTCTCTTTCCCTGTTGCTGACGATTCTCATCATCTTTAGCTGCGTAAAGCCTGCGCAGGCCACGGAACCCGAGGAAGAAAGTGCGGAAAAGAAGCCGACCGTCACCGTCTTTCCGCACTCCGACAGCAGCCGCTTTTGGGTTTCCGGGCAGGCGAATTTCATCTTTCAGGCACATCCGGAGTTTCCCGCCAAGTACAACGGCCCGAACAGCCTGTCACCGCTGGGCCAGAGCGCGTCCTCGCGCGTACTGACGCTTTTCACCGGCGTGCAACTCACCAAGCGCGACGAACTCTTATTCGATCTGGAGGAAACCGGCGGACACGGCATAGGCGAGGCGCTGGGGCTGGCGGGCTTTACCAATCTCGACGTGGTGCGCAATCCTTCTCTCGGCGCGGGGCCGTACATGGCGCGCGTGATGTACCATCGCATCTTTGCCTTGAGCAAAGAAAATATCAGCGCGGAAAGAAATCCGTTCTCGCTGTTCACGCAATTGCCGGCCCGCCGGCTTGAGCTCCGCTTCGGCAAGTTCAGCACGGCCGATTTCTTCGATCTGAATTCCGTCGGCACCGACAGCCACCTGCAGTTCATGAACTGGACAGTCGACAACAACGGCACCTACGACTACGCGGCCAACACTCGCGGCTATACCTATGGTGCAATCCTCGAGTACCAGGAGCGCAAATGGGGGGTGCGCTTCGGCGAGCTATTGATGCCCAAAGTCGCCAACGGCATCAACCTGGATGCTGATGTAACACGGGCGCGGGCGGAGAACATTGAGTTCGAGCTGCGTCCCGAGTTGCTGAAGAAGCGTAAAACTGTCCTGCGGCCGCTTTCTTATATAAATCACGCCAACATGGGTGACTATCGCCAGGCGAATTCGCTCTTACAGCAGGGGATTGGAACACTCACCCCGATCATCGAGAGCACGCGCCGGCAGGGAACGATCAAGTACGGCTTCGGCCTCAACGCGGAACAGGAGCTGACGCGTGATCTGCGCCTGGGGGCGCGCTGGGGATGGAGCGAGGGCCGGCATGAGTCGTTCGTCTATACCGAAGTGGACAGCACGGTCTTGCTATGCGCTGACTACACTGGACGGCGCTGGAAACGTCCCCAGGACAAAGCTGGTTTGGCCTTCGTCAGCAACGGAATTTCCAAGGACCATCAGCAGTATCTGCGACTTGGCGGGCTGGGGTTCCTGCTCGGCGACGGCAATCTCAATTACGGCCGCGAAAACATCCTGGAGTTCTACTACACGCTGCATCTGTGGCGCGGCTTCTTTGCCTCTTTCGATCTGCAGCACATCAACAATCCGGGATATAACCGCGACCGCGGCCCCGTGCTGGTTCCGGCGCTGCGCCTGCACGTGGATTTTTGAGACCGCCTAAAACTTAACCACAGAGGACACAGAGGCCACAGAGAAAGACCGGCGATGAGCCAATGTCACCGGCTGATGCTTTGTGTTCTCTGGGGACTCTGCGGTTTGCGGTTGCAGCTTGCGGCGCACCTGATACCTTACTTCGCAGATTCGGAAAAGGCGCGCCGGATGCGGGTGTAGGTCTCGTCCAAGGTTTCGGGCAGAACGCGGGTTTCACTCACTACGCTGATGAAGCTGGCATCAGCCACCCAGCGCGGCAGCACGTGCATGTGAACGTGCCCGGCGACGCCTGCTCCGGCCGCCTTGCCTATGTTCATGCCCAGGTTGATTCCATCCGGGCGATAGACCTGGCGCAGAACGGCTTCCATGCGCTGGGCCAGGATGATCAGCTCCTCTGCGGTTTCCGAGGACAGCTTCTGGAGCTGGTCCTGGTGTTCGTAAGGGACCACCATCACGTGCCCGCTGGTGTAAGGAAAGGCATTCAGGATAATGAAGCAGTGGTGGCCGCGATAGACGATGCGCGCCTGCTCGTCGGACTCCCTAAGCCTCTCGCAAAAGATGCACCCGGAATCCTTGCTCGTGTCGGTGATGTAAGCGTAACGCCACGGGGTCCAGAGGTAGTCCATGTTGCCGAGAGTACCAGAAGCGCGGCCCCGGCGGGGAGAAACCAGCCGGGTTCACGCGCGCGAGAGGTAAGCGCCTTCCGAGGTATCGACCTTGATCTTGTCGCCCTCGTTGATGAAGGGCGGCACCTGCACGACGAGCCCGGTTTCCGTCTTGGCCGGCTTGGTGACGCTGCTGGCGGTGGCCGACTTCAGGCCGGGCTCGGTCTCGACTACCGTAAGTTCCACCGTCTGCGGCAGCTCGATGCCGACCGGCTTGCCGTCAAAGAATTCAACCGTGATCTGCAGATTAGCCGTCAGGTATTCCACGGCGTCGCCCAGGATGTCATGTTTCAGCGGCGTCTGCTCGTAGTTCTTTGTATCCATAAAGTAGTAGTCGTCGCCATCGTTATACAGGTACTCCATCTTGACTTCGTCGACGGTAATCTTTTCGATGGCGTCCCCGGAACGGAAGCGGTGCTCGAACATGGCTCCGGTGCGGAGATTGCGCAGCTTAGCCTGGATAAAAGCACGCAAATTGCCCGGCGTGCGGTGTTCCACGCTGAACACCGAGTGCAGATCGTTGTTGTGCTTGATGACCATGCCAGGGCGCATTTGTGTGGCCGGAATTGCCATTGCTAAGGGAACTCCTTCCGAATGTAGGATGGCGTCTCAGAACGCTTTGCGGGACAGGAAGACTCCTGCGGAGAGACGAACAAGAAAATTGTACCCTGCCACGCCACAGTTTGGAAGCTGCGCCGCCCAACAAACGCAAAATCGGCGTTCGCCGGGGACCCCGTTTGGGCAGCGCCGGAGCTGGAAATTCGAACCTGGCTCATCACTCGGGGCAAGAATCTCGGAGCGATAATGTGCTCATAAAGATCGCAGCGAGAGCTGCAGCTCTGGCCGGCACAGCGGAAAAGAGTTGAACGGGTGGCAACAGTTGGCGCTCAGGATTTTTCTAAATGGACTCGACCTTCTGGTGGAGCGGCGACTGTTCCGCCTGGTTGATCCTCCGCACAAAGGGGTACGTATGGCCGAGCATCACAACTTCAGGGACTCCGGCGACTCTGAAACGAGACGGGGTGGAGTTCCTGTGGCACTGGCTTTTCTGCTGATTGGCATCGGGGTAGGGTCGCTGATTGCGGCCATGCTGACACCTAAAACCGGGAAACAGCTTCGCAAGGAGTTGCGCCGCCGGTACGAAGACGCGCGCGAGACCGTGGAAGACTGGGGCGGCCAGGCTTCAGACTGGCTGCAGCGCGGCAGCGATTTGGCACAGGCGGCCGGCAGCAAGGTCGCGCCCATTGCGCGGAAATTCACCCGCGAATGAGATAAGAGCGAGCGGGACCCGCTTGCGGTCCCACTGCGAAAAAACTGAAACGCGAAACTCTGGCGTGATTACTTGGCAGCCTGCTGAGCGATGCCGCCTGAGGCAGGCGGGTGCTCGCGCAACAGCGAGAGGAAGAAAGCCAGCGCCGGCAGGCGGTCATCCTTGCGATAGGCGACGAACAATTCCACAACGGGAGCGGGATCGATATCCAGCGGCCGGGAGACCACTGTTTTCGGAACCAGCGCCTGCAGGTACTCCGGCAACAGGCTAAAACCTATGCCGGCGGCCACCGCATTCAAAATGGCCAGCACGTTCTCTGCTTCCAAAGGCGACTGAAAGCGTACGCCCACGCGTTCGCCGATCATATCCATCGCTTGGCGCAACGTGGGAGCGGTGGCACGGGCGATACGGATTAACGGCATCTCCGCAAGCATAGCGACCGGTACCCGCTCCCGCTGGGCCAGGGGGTGCTGCGCCGGCAGGATGGCGAGAATTCTCTCGCGATCGAATACCTCGCAAGCAATCTGCTCGTCGTTAATCGGTCCGCGCAGAAACCCAATGTTGATTTCGTGGTTCTGCAGAGCCGTTATCTGCTCCGGAGACGAAAGCGTTCTTAAAGCGATGTGCACGTCCCGGTAGTCGCGAACCAGTTTCGCCAGCACCGCGCTGAATACCTTGCCCTCGGCGCCGGGCATGAGGCCGATGGTGATCTGACCGGCTTCGCCCTGGGCGGCCTGGCGTGCCAGCAGCATGGCGATTTCGACCTCCCTCAAAATGCTCCGCGCATGCTCCAGAAAAACACGGCCGGCTTCGGTTAACTGCAGGTGATACTTCTCGCGGCGGAAAAGAGGAGTGCCAACAATCTGCTCGAGCCGTTTGACTTGCTGGCTGAGCGACGGTTGAGAGGTATGGAGATGCTCGGCCGCCCGCGAGACATTCAGCTCTTCCGCAACGGCAACGAAATATCGAAGGAGACGGAGTTCCATTATTCGGCAGGGTTCATGGATAAGGATGTTTTGCGCTTGCCTTCCTAGTATATTGAAACGCCTTGCCGCCGGAACAACGGATTGCGGGCGGCAGCGAAAGCTTGATTTGGTGATGATTGGACCTGACCATAGTTTTCACATCTAAAATCCGCGGCCGTGAAGTCTAAGTGCGTGCTTTTGCTCACCCTTCCAAACGCCAGACATCTGCGATCGTCAGCGACAAAGTCTTTCACTTTTACCTGAAAGCTTACTAATCTGCGGCTTAGGGGGAACCAGGCGAACTCCAGCAAACGCTAGAGCGCGAATCCTGGCTCCGGAAGATGACACCCGAGTTTGGGACGAACCCCATGCCGGGGAAATGGGCCCGGCCGGAAAGCTTGCAATTGCGGCACGCAAACGCGTTTGGTGCGCGCCAGGGTTGGGACAAAGAGGCGCAGGATCGGCGGCAAGCCGAGACGCAGCCTCGGCAAGCGAGCACCTTCGCCCAACAAGCCGCTGAGGAGGAACAATGCCCTACGTAATCCAAAAGATCTGTGGCGGCATGGACACCGCCTGTATGGACGCGTGTCCGTTTGATTGCATTTACCCTGAGAAAGATGAGATCTCGCTGAAGCCGTTGTTCTACGTCGACGCCGAACAGTGCACCGACTGCGGCGCTTGCGCCCTCGTTTGCCCGGAGGGGGCGATCGCGCCCGCGGCAGAGTACGGCCGCTACGCCGGCGTCTCTGCTGGCGCGCAAGGCGTTTCCTACGAATCGCATCTGAAGCTCGCGACCGCCGAGCGGGATCAGCCGCGGGCGGTTGAAATCATCGCCGAAGAATTTTTCACGGCGTTCGTGGCGTCGCACGTCTAGATGAGGCGCTCATGCGCCGGAAGCAGTGATCGCCCGGCAAGCACGCCGCGCTTGCCGGGAAGCTGCGGCAGGTCTGGCCCTACCCGCGCCAACCACACTCTATCGTCCGGACGCCTGAGTGGAGCGACTTCGTTATTCAGCGAGTTGCGCTGAATACCGGGAAGAGTGCTTTGTTCAACGGGTTAAGCCATTCACTCAATTGCGGGCCGGGTTGCGCAAGCGCCTGGGTGTCAGTAGAATAAGCGCGTCCACCCCAGCAGAGGCAACAACGCGTCTGCTGGGGACCCCGATTTAGGCCCGTAGCTCAGTCTGGTTAGAGCGCTTCCTTGACACGGAAGAGGTCGATGGTTCGAGTCCATTCGGGCCTACCATTTTATTTTCTCGCACTTACATGCGATTTGCCGAACTCGGCGTGGCACACAAGAAAGCACACAACTTCCCGCTCAGGCGCGAGGGACCTGACGTAGTCGTTGGTGACCATGTCTGTGCCCACGCGATTCTGCATTACGCCGTAACCTCTCCGGTTTCCAGCTGCCGATTCGGCAACACCATCTGGACCACCTTGGATTGAATTTCTCGGGCACCGTTCCCTCCACCTTCACCGCCGGCGATTTGATTCCGACAACTTGGGCATCCCTTCGCCCCACGGGAAGTGGCAGCATAGCGGTCCGCGGGTTAAATAGTTGAACATCAGGATTCCTCTGCATCTCCAACCACTCTGGTCAACTCTGCCGGTTCAACTCACATCCAAGCGCTCACCGGCCAGAATCTCTGTTCCAAGCTGGCCTGAGCCGTATTTTCCGTACGCCGGCGCACTCATGCGCGCGACGCCGGGCTGGGGATCTGATGCGTATTCTGTTTCGTGTTCTCCTCGCAGTGGCGGCAATCACCGGCTTCGTGCCGTTGCTGACTGCCCAGAACAACACCACACTGGCTGCGCAAACGGCCAATAATACGGCCGCCTGCCAGAGCGCCGGAAGCCCGAGCTACTGTCAGGCCGGCTTCACCGGCATGACCGACAGCGCCACCGGAACCTTCAACCCGGCGCCCGGAAACGTCAGCCTAGTGGATGTGCACGATCTCCTGTACTCCGGTGCTACCACGAAGATGTTCACCTACTACCAACCGTGGTTTTGCATGACGCCGGGTTCAACCTTGACCGGCGCCGGAACGTTATGTAACAAGCACATTCAGGTCGGTTACACCTCCAACAATGCAGCGACAGTCAGCGGACAGCTCAATGACATGATCCAGCGCGGATTCAACGGCACTGTCATTGATTATTACGGGACCGATCAAACGGTTTTGCCCGGCGGTGATGCCACTACGCAAAAGATTCGGGATAATCTGGCAGCGCGGTGCGGCGGTCCTCAAAGTTGCTCTTTCTACTTTGCGCTGATGGAGGACGATGGAGCTTTCAAGTTCGACAAATGTCCCTACAACGGGAACGGCACCGACCAGACGTCCTGCATCGTGACCGCGCTGGAGGGTGACCTGGATTACATGAACACGAATTATTTCGGGTCCGATGCCTACCTGAAAGTGGATGCTGCAAGCCAGCAAATTTCCCCATCGGGCCAGCCGGTGGTGCTGTTCTTTGTTTGCGAGGAGTGTTTCACCAATCCTTCCCCCAACTGGACTTCCATTTGGGCGCAAGTGCGTACTTATACGAATAGCTATGGCGCTTCCGCCCCGGCGCTTTACCTGGTCTTTCGCAACGCGGGGGCTTTCACCCATACGCAGTCGAACGGCGGCTTTGCCTGGGTTAACTGGTACGGCTCGATGTCCAGCGACCCCTATGGGCTCCTCTATCTCGATAACTACTACGACGCGGCCGCAGCGGCGCTTAGGAACACTCCCACACTGATCACCATAGGCGCGGGCTGGAAAGGCTTTGACGAAACGTATGCTCCCTTTGTAAGCGGGACTCCGCGGACCGAGTCGCAACAATGCGGAACCACCTGGCTCCAGACCTTTCAGCAGGCGGTAAACGACAACGATTTCGGACCCGCGAATCAGTTGCCCTTCGCCGGAGTCGTAACCTGGAACGATTATGAAGAGGGCACGGAGATTGAGACCGGCATCAACAACTGTCTCAGCCTCTCGGGTTCCGTTTCCGGCGTGATTCTCTCCTGGAACCTGAGTTTTTCCGCTCCCACCGGCAGCGAGAGCACGGTCCACCATTATGTTCTTTACGATTCTCCAGACGGACAGAGCCTCACCGCGCTGGCCACCTTTCTGCCGGGAATGTATTCGGTGGATCTGAGGACCTTCACGCTGGCGCCGGGGAACCACACGTTCTATGTGCAGGCGGTCGGCCAGCCTTCGATCCTGAACCATATATCCAACGCCATTCCCTATACGGTGACGATTCCGTCTATCACGCCCACCTCCCTGCCCGGTGGCGCATACAACGTGCCCTACAGCGCGACCGTGACGGCTACGGGCGGCACGGGAAGCTATACATGGTCGATCATTTCCGGCGGGTTGCCGCCGGGTTTGCAGCTTAACGCCGCCACCGGCGCCATTACCGGCACGCCCACCTCCGTCGGCACCAGCAGTTTCACCGTTCAGGTCAATGATCAGAACTCGCAGAGCGCCACCCGGGCGCTGAGCATAACCATAATCGCCACTCCGATCGCCCTGGTGCAATCCAGCGCGACCGCGGGCAGCAACGTATCTAACGTCTCCGCTGCGTTCCCCTCCGCCAACGTTTCCGGCAACCTGATCATCGCCGTGGTGCGCATGTCCACCACCACCCAAACCGTAACGCTTGCCGATTCGTTAGGAAATGCGTACAGCAACGCCGTGAGTCAGGCGCAGTCGAGCGACGGCCACCAGTTGTACATCTTTTATGCGAAGAATATCCGGCCCGGAACGAACACCGTTACCGCCACCTTCTCCGCTTCCAATGCTCATCCCTGGCTGGCGATTTACGAATACAGCGGCCTCAGCGCCACCTCTCCGCTGGACCGGACGGCGCATGCCCAGGGAAGCAGCGCCGCGCCCAACAGCGGTACGATTACCACCTCGAGCGCCAGCGAACTGTTGTTTGCCGCCACGGGACTTCCCGCCAGTTACACGGGGACGACAACCGCGGGCAGCGGCTACACTTTATTGCAGCAGAACACTACGAGTTCGCGGGCCGCCAGCGAGGGAAAATCCGTGTCGGTAGCCGGCACTTACGCTGGCAATTTCAGTCTCAGCTCGAGCACAAATTGGAGCGCCGCACTGGCCACCTTTGCCGCGCCTGCAGTTCCGGCGGCGCCGGTCATCACCACCAAGTCGCTAGCCAGCGCGACTCAGAACACGGCTTATACCGCCACGTTGGCGGCCACTGGCGGCCAGACGCCGTATACCTGGTCGATTCCTATCGGCAGCTTGCCTGCCGGCCTGCAACTGAACTCGACCACCGGCGTCATCAGCAGCACTCCCACGGGCGGGGGTACCAGCAGCTTCACCGTCCAGGTCACCGACAACGCCTCGAATAAAGCCACTCAGGCGCTCAGCATCATCGTCAATCCGCCGCCTTCGGTCAATACGACTTCATTGCCCGGCGGCACTCAGAATGTCGCCTACAGCGCCTCATTGTCCGCCAGCGGTGGTACTGCTCCCCTGACCTGGTCCATCAGCGCCAGCAGCTTGCCCGCTGGCCTGCAATTGAACAGTTCCACCGGAGCGATCACCGGCAGCCCCACCGGGAATGCCGGCAACAGCAATTTCACGGTCAAGGTCACCGATGCCAACGGTGCCGCCGCCACTGCCGCGCTGAGCATTACTATCAATCCCACTCCGCTATCCATCACCACCACCAGCCTGAGCAACGCCACCGTCGGCGTTGCCTACAATGCCAACATTCAGGCCAGCGGCGGCACGACGCCGTACGCCTGGTCGCTGATCAATGGCACCAGCTTACCCGCCGGCCTGCAACTCAATACCGCCACCGGCGCTATCGCCGGCACTCCCACGGCTAGCGGCACCACCAACTTCACCGTCCAGGTCACCGACTCCACCCAGCCCACCGCGCAAACCGCCAGCAAGGCGTTCAGCATTACCGTCAACTCCGCCGGTTCTGCACGCGTGCAGGCAGCCTCCATCGAGGGCTCCGCTGTAAGCTCCGTTTCCGTTCCCTTCCCGGCCGGCAACACCGCCGGCAATTTCATCATCGCCTTCGTCCGCGCTTCGACCACGACGCAGACCATCACCCTCACCGACTCCGCCGGCAATACTTACAGCCGGGCCGTCAGCCAGGCCCAGACCACCGACGGCCACGAGATCGCTATCTTCTATGCGCCCAATATCAAAGCGGGCGGCAATACCATCACCGCGACCTTCTCGGCCAGCAATAACCACCCCTTCTTGGCCATCTATGAATACAGCGGGCTGAGCGCGCTGGACAGGACTGCGGGCGCGCAAGGCACCAGCGCCACCGCCAGCAGCGGCGCCACGGCCGCCACCACGGCGGCGAGTGAACTGGTGTTCGCCGGCCTCGGCCTGCCCAGCAGCGCCACGCAAACGGTCGCCGCCGGTTCCGGCTTCACCCTGGAACAGCAGGACACGCGCTCGGGCGGCTCGCGCGCGGCCACGGAAGATCGGACCGTCTCGGCCACGGGAGCGTACTCTGGAACATTCGCTATAAATTCAAGCACGAACTGGTCGTGCATCGTGGCGACGTTCAGGTAACGAAAGTAACGGCCGGCGCCTGACGTCTCCGGAAAGCTTCGCGTAGTGGAATACGACGGTCCTGGCGGGTATTACAAAGAATGCACTAAGCAACGCTACAGCCCAGAATTGAGCGCATTTTTGAACCTTGGGGGCTCGTGTTCCGCAAATTAGGACACCACCCCGTCCTGGTTGCGCTCATAGCGGTTTGGGACCCTGGGGGTACAATCGTTGTTATCCCTAATCCAAGAGATTCGCAGCGGAGGCCCAGGATGTCTCGTGCAACAGCCGGCTTCAAATTGGCGGTGATCGCCGTCATCATCCTTATGCTTATGTGCGGAGTGGAAGCAGTGGCTCAGCAGGCTCAGTATCCGAATCCAACCGACCTTCCTAATCCGTATCGGCTGGTTGAAGGCTGGCCGACCGTTCCCCAGAACATGAATGGAGGACATTGGGGAGAGGTCATCCGGGTAAGTGTGGATCGGAAGGGCAATATCTGGGTTTTCCATCGCTGTTTCAGTACCGTTCCTCCTGGGCACGCAAGTTGCCTTGGACGCGGCGCTTCCAACCCTCCTATTCTGAAATTTGATCCTTCAGGAAAGCTTCTGACGAGCTCCGGAGCAGGGCTGTTCGCATATGCCCACGGGTTCACCGTGGATGCAAAAGGAAATCTCTGGGCAAGCGATGTAAATGATGAAGAGACGATACTCGGTGTTTCCGCCAAGAATCCGGATGGCACGGTGAAGGGCCAGGAAGTTCTGAAGCTGAGCCCGAGCGGCAAAGTGCTG
The DNA here is from genome assembly GCA_963791145.1 of uncultured Acidobacteriota bacterium. GTDB lineage: Bacteria > Acidobacteriota > Terriglobia > Terriglobales > Acidobacteriaceae > CAWBRT01. The sequence continues at coordinate 238,172 of CAWBRT010000017.1, forward strand.
ATGGTGCTCGGCAAGATGGGAGTCGCAGGCAATGGCCCGGATACATTTGACCGGCCAACCGGAATTGCCGTTGCGCCGAATGGCGATATCTTCGTTTCCGACGGGCATTACCCGACGAAGTACGGAACTGCCCGGGTGGTGAAATTCAGCAAGGATGGCAAGTTCATCAAGGCCCTGGGGACGCAAGGGCACGGGGCACGGGGAGTTTGATGAACCGCATGACATTTGCATTGGCGGCTCCCAGAATCGCGTCTACGTAGCCGACCGCAGAAACAAGCGAGTCCAGGTGTTTGATCAGGACGGCAACTCCATTGCGGCCTGGAAACAATTCGGCGAGCCCAGTTCGGTTTTCGTCGCCAAGGACGACACGATCTATGTGGGCGCCTCATCTTCTGATCCGAAAACGAAAGGTGTTTTGCGGGGCATTGTTGTCGGAAGCGCCAAAGACGGATCACTCAAATACTTTATTCCTGACCCCACCGACATAGGCAAAGTGCAATGGGGAACATCGGCTTCAGGAATTGCGGCCGATGAGCAGGGAAACATCTACGCCGCGGACGTGGGTGGTCACAACCTGCGAAAGTACGTCAAAGTTAAGTAGACGGTCGGCAGGTACGATCTTCTCGGAAACGCCAGACATGGCGTCGCAGGGGAGAACCGGGGCCAGAGGGCTCTGCCCACAACTGCTGGACGCCAGCTCATTCACTACCTCTGCGGGCCTGCCATTGCGAGGCCGGGTTCTTCTCTGGCCTGAGCAGGAATCTGCTCAGAGTCAGCGCGAATCCTGGAAGGCGTGGGGAGTCCTCCTGGGACGAGCACTGAGAGCGGCTGCCTTTGACATTTGCGTAACCATCCCGAAATCCTTTTTGCGCTTCTATCCATTGAACAGGCGCCGTTTGCTTCAACCTGTTGCTTTGCAATCCGCCATCCTTTCAGGAATTGCATGGCCGACAACGCCTTATCGTTACGCATTCGACGGCTGGCGGAGGAACATCCACTCGCCTTCCGCTACGGGGTCGCGATACTTGTTTCCCTGGCCGCGCTGGGCATTGTTCTCGTCCTTCCCTATCACCGCGATGAGCCGGTTCTTCTTTTCTTCCAAGTGGCCGTAGCGCTGGTTACCTGGATCGCCGGCTGGAGGGCTGGCGTTATTTCCTTGGTCTTTGGCGCTATCGCGCCGGTTTTGGCCACCTTAGGAAACTTGGATGCCGCGACCCTTCTCCGCATGGCGTTCAACGTCGTTTACATGGCCGGCATTATTTGGGTAGTCGCCAGCCTGAGCTCCTCCCAGAAGTCCCTGCGGACGCAGGCTGACCTGCTGCGGCTCTCCTTTGATGCCATTATCGTGTGGCGGTTCGGCGGCAACATCGAGAGCTGGAATCGCGGGGCGGAGCAGCTTTACGGCTACAGGGAAAACGAGGCGCTCGGACACGTTACCCACGAACTGCTTGAGACCGTCCATCCCGTACCGTGGCCCGAGGTTGAGAAGACGCTGCGCGAGCGCGGCCACTGGGAGGGTGAACTGCACCACATCACCAAAGAAGGCCGCGAGGTAGTGGTCTCCGCCCGCAAGCAGCTTGTGCGGGGCGCCGACGGAATCGAGCGGGTCCTGGAGACGAATCGGGACATTACCGCGAGCAAGCGCGACCAGGAGGCGTTGCGGGAAAGCGAGCAACGCTGGGCGACCACGCTGAAGAGCATCGGCGACGCGGTAATCGCGACCGACCGCGAAGGCCGGGTGATCTTCATGAACCAGGTTGCGGAAAAGCTGACCGGCTGGCCGATCTCCGAGGCCCAAGGCCGTGCTCTCAACGAAGTCTTTAACATCATCAGCGAGGTCACGCGAATCCAGCCGGAGAATCCGGTAGAAAGGGTGATTCGGGCGGGCCAGGTGGTAGGGCTGGCCAATCACACAGCTCTGATCAGCCGCAACGGAATGGAGCTGCCCATCGAAGACAGCGGCGCGCCGATTCGGGACGCAAATGACCAGCTGACCGGCGTCGTGCTGGTCTTCCACGACATCCGGGACAAGAGGCGAGCCGAGAAAGCAGTACGCGAGAGCGAACGGTTGGCCATGACAGGACGGCTGGCCTCGACTCTGGCACACGAGATTCACAACCCGTTGGACAAGATCGGCAACCTGTTATTCCTGATCGACCACAATCCCACTACGCCCGAAACAGTGCGCCGGCAACTGTTGCTGGCGAGCGAAGAAGTAACGCGCATCACGGAAATCACGCGCAACCTGCTGGCCTTCCAGCGCGAGGCCAAGAACCCGGTGCCGATCAACATCGGGGAAGTTCTCGACAACGTGATCGCGCTCTTTGAGCGAAAGATTAAATCGGACGGCATCAGGATCGAAAAGCGGGTGGAAGTCGACGAAGAGGTTCTGGGATTGCCGGGAGAGATGCGCCAGGTCTTTGCCAACCTGATCGGCAATGCGATTGAGGCCGTGGGCAAAAACGGGAAGATAAGGCTGCACGCCTATTGCAGTACCGACTGGCAAAGACAACGGCGCGGCCTGCGGGTGACGGTTACCGACAACGGGCCGGGAATACCGGCCGAGATCCGCGACAAGATATTCGATCCGTTCTTCACCACCAAGGGCGAAGGTGGAACCGGATTGGGATTGTGGATCACGTCCGGCATCGTTGGCAACAACGACGGCATTCTCCGCTTCCGCACGGTCACCCGAAACGGCCGCTCCGGCACATGCTTCTCGGTCTTCATTCCCTTCCCCGAGCCGCGGCGCCCGTTTATCCTGCGCCGTACCGGCTGATCGGCGGCGCGGCATCAAATCATCTGAAGTAGCTGCACAATCTCGAGTCGCCGCCGCGCGGCCTTCCCCGGCTGGACTCGGACCGCGACGATTGTGGAAGACAACGCGTAAGAGCGAATCGAAAGACGGTACAATTGCCGGCAGCATGTCCCGAGCGGGCTTATGCCAAGAGTGAGAAAAAGAAGCCGACGTCAAGCTGCGCCACCGCCGGAGGTGGAACGCACCGCGCCAGATCCCGCGCTGGATGATCAGTCTCGAATTCCACCTGAGACAGGGGCGAAGAGCGGCGAAAAATCGTCTGTTCTAGATCAGATGATCGCGGAAGTGCTTGTCACCGCAATTGATGCCGTCCAGTCGCGGAACCTTCCGGCGGAAGAAGCATTGCGAGGCGCCATGGAGGCTCTCACCGCGGCGCAAAAACCAGCTCTGGAATTGGTTCTCAACACGGCGAAGGCACAGGCTGAGATCGTTCACCAGTTGCTGCAAACTGATCCGGAGTTCGTCAACTCCCTTGCTGCCGGGATAACAGATTTGTTGAGTTCGGCGACTAACCTGGCGCTCGCAGTTGCCCCAGTCATCCTGAGCGGACCGGAGGCGCAGATTGCGCAGCCGGTTGCGAACAGGGCGCCGGAGGGCGGCTCGATGCCGCCATCCCAGGGTCAGCAGGCGAGCGCCGATGTTGAGGGCGGTGAGGCGCAGGCGCCCGCTGACGTTGCGCATTCAGGGGAGCCAGCGCCGGAAGCGCCGCCAATGACGGAGGCCCAGCTCCTGGATGCGATCCTGCTGTCGATTGCGGAGGGTTATTCGACGGGCCTCACCGGCGACGTTGTCGCCGCCCGCATCCGCGTCCTCTATCCGGCAACCGTTCCCACAATCCAACAGTATCTGGGGATGGAAGACTTCCTGGTGCTGATGTGGATGCGGCAGCAACCCGCACTGGCAGAAATCGCGAAGGAAGAAAAATTCGCACGCTTCTACGCTGAACTCAAGGCGGGGCTGAGCCAGGCCGTGTAGATGGGCACACTTCCTCCGCAAGCGCTATGGATCAGGTCCGAAATACCTTCTACCAGATGAGGATGGCGGCAATCGTCGAGACGATAAGGCCGCAAACGATGGGAATAAACAGCTTCCGCACGGCGTCGTAGACCGAGACGCGGGCGAAGGCGGCAACGGCAGCCAGGGCGGACCAGGCGGTCAGCGTCTTGCCGGTCCATACGGATCCCATCTGCCCGATCGCGGCCAGTGTCGATACGTCAAGATTCACTGTCCGGCCCAGCGCACCGGCCAGAGCGCCGGTCAGGGGAAGCCCGGCGAATCCGGAGCCATCGATTCCGGTAATCATGCCGGAAAACAGCACGCCAAAACTGACAAACAGGCGGTTATGCGGAATCCAACGGTCGCCGCTGCGCACCAGTTCGAAGAGGAAGCCGGGGACCTTGGCGCCGGGCGCAATGCTCAGGATCGGACCGGCGAGGGAGGCAACACCGATAAAGAAGAAGCCCGCAATCGGCAGAACCTGGCTCATCGCTTTGAAGGCAAACACCAGACCTTCGGTGAAGTAGACGGCCGATTTCTTGAAAGCCCCGCGTCCATCGCCGGCCAGAGCCGCGGCCAGCATCAGCAATGAGGCGACGCCGCCGACGATGCCCACCGCAGCCGCTCCGGGAGGCGCCTGGAAACGGGCTGATATCTTCGGCAAAATCATGTCGACGATGATGGCAAGGAAGGCCAGGGGCGTAACAATCGCCAGCAGGTAAGCCCACTTCTGCACCTGCGGCGCGAGAGCCGGCTGGGCGGCGGGGGCGGTGCGAACGGCGGCGCCTCCGGGTGCAGCCGTTGTGACCCGTCCCGGTGCGCCGGCCGGATCACTTTCTTCCCACCGCTGCAGATGCGACGCGCTGGGAGACTGAATGTCCTTGCGGATTACGAAATAACAGAGCAGGAACGCGACGCTGCCCGTGATCAATGACAACACCAACCCTTTATCAGCGACCAACGCCAGCGGCACGCCGGCTGCCTTGGCGCTGATGCCGGGTCCGACCTTGATGACGTAGTCGGAGGAAAGCGCGCTTCCCAGCCCGGCCACCGCGATGCACAGAGCTCCACCCATGGGCGGCAGTCCGACGGCAATGGCGGCCGGCAACAGGATTCCGGCCATAAGCGGAACGGTCGGTGTCGGCCAGAAAAAGAGCGAAACGATGTAGCTCGCCAGTCCCAGAACAAAGTAGGCGACGTGGCCGTTCGGCATTACCAGGCGAAACGGCCGGATCATGGTGACATCCGCCCGGATCGCCTTCAGTGCATTCAGCAACGCCGTCATCATGGCAATGACGAGAAAGATGTTGAACAGTTCCTTGCCGGCCACGAGGCTGGCCATGAAGATCGCCTGCAGCGCCAGCGACAACTTTCCGGAAAAGGCAAAGACCGTGACAAAGGTCGCAATCATCGCCGTCAGCACGACATTGACCCGGCAAACCATGGTGGTGATGATCGCCAGAATGCCGAGCAGGTAAATCCAATGAGCCGCCGTCAGGGTGACTGTCTCCGACATAAGAACCTCTCAGTAGCACATAGCTAAAGCTAGCTCGTTTTTCCTTGCCCAGGAGCGTTCCAGCCTGTGCACCTGGGCGATGAAGCAAGTCAATTCTTTCAGCCCGTTGACTTAGCTGACGGCAGGACCGGATTACTGGCGGAAGCCTGGAATGAAAAAAGTTTGCTTGTCAGAAGTCGTTGTGGACAAGGAATTGTATACAATAGGCGGGATTATCGTCGAGAAATGATTCGCGGGACAGGCTGGAAAACTGGAAAGACCGGTCCGGATCGGGTGCGTCGCAGGGCGATATCGCGTCTGACGAAGGGAGAGTTAAACCATGAAAGTTATCGTCATCGGTGGTGGCTGGTCGGGCTGCGCCGCAGCTTTATCAGCTGTCAAGCAGGGCGCGGATGTCACTCTGATCGAACGCACCGACATGCTGCTTGGAACCGGCCTGGTAGGCGGCATCTTCCGCAACAATGGCCGCTTTACGGCCGCGGAGGAGGCCATCGCCATGGGCGGCGGCGAGCTGTTCCAGCTCATGGATCGGCACAGCCTCCACCAGAATATGGAGTTCCCTGGCCACAAGCACGCTTCACTCTATGACATTACTTCCATGGAGCCGGCGGTCACGCGGCTGCTCGCCGAGAACGGCGTACGCCTGAAGATGTCGACGCGCATCACCGATGTCGCCATGAAGGGCACTCGCTTGCAGGCGGTGATGACCGGCAAGAAGACCGAGGACGAGCGCTTCGAGGCCGATACTTTCGTCGAGACTACCGGTACCTCGGCTGTGCCGAGGGTGTGCAATGAGTATGGCAACGGCTGCTGCATGTGCGTCTTCCGCTGCAACGTTTTCGGTCCGCGAGTCAGCTTGGCCGGCCGCGCCGGCATCACCGAAATCACCGGCCGGAAAGGTACCCAGGTCGGCGCCATGAGCGGCTCGTGCGAACTGATGCGCGATACGCTTGCTCCCGACGTGCTGGACGATATGCGCCGCACCGGCATGGCGATGCGGCCGCTTCCCAGCCACGGCAGCGACGGTTCGCAACTGGATTTGAAAGCTTGCCAGCAGTACTCGCAGCCCGAGTACAAGACCCACGTAGTGGTGCTCGATACCGGCGGCGCCAAACTGATGACTCCATTCCTGCCGCTAAACGTTCTGCGCATGGTCCCCGGTTTCGAAAAGGCGCGCTATGCCGATCCGTTTGGCGGCGGCCGCGGCAACTCCATCCGCTACATCGGCATGGCTCCACGCAATGACGCTCTCAAGATCGATGGTCTGGATAACGTATTCTGCGCCGGCGAAAAGGCGGGCCTGCTGGTCGGGCATACCGAGGCGATCGTCACCGGCACCCTCGCGGGCTATAACGCCGCCCGCTACGCCACGGGCCAGGAGCCGCTGGTGGTTCCGGACAGCCTGGGACTGGGCGATGCCGTCAAGCACGTGCGCGAGCAGATGCAAACCGAAAAGGGCCTGGGGTTGAAATTTACTTTCTCGGGCTCGGTTTACTTCGAGCGCATGAAGCAGCGCGATGGCTACATTCTCGATATTCCCGAAATCCGGCGCCGGGTGGCAGCCGCGGGAATGACGAATATCTTCGCGCGGCGCGAGGCCGCGTCCAGGGCACAGAGGGCATCCGCCTGAGGATTCGCGCCGGCTACGGACTTTCGCACGGTACTGGGCAGCGGTAGCGAGCACCTCGGCAATCGAAACCTGCGCGCCGTCTTTCCCGGCTTCGACGCCGGCACGGCTGGATTTCTGCGCTTGCTTGGTTGATTTCTTAGCTCACTGGCCTTCGATGTCCTCGGCGAGTGACACCAGGGTCATGCCTTTTCGCTTAAGGTATCGCCCCGATTTTTCCGGCTGTTCCACTCAGAATTTCGTCGCCTTCAGACTAGAGCTGGTTGCATAAATGCGCTTCGGTAAAACCGATAATACCCTCAGGGGCTAAAGCCCGCATTTTTGCTGGTCCGAACGGCGGGGCTGAAGTGTGTGCGTGAGAACTAGTTTCGTACGCCATATAGTGAGCTTTATTGCCGCGCTGACCCCAATATGATGGGGTCGGACCGGTAAAAAATGGGGTTCTCACGCACACACTGAAGCCCCGCCCTTTCAAGGCAGTATTTGTGCAACCAGTTCTAGCTTGAGGTAATTCGCCGCCCACTGCGCTGTTGCGATCACTACCGACTTTACTTGCCGCTTTTTCCGCTTTAAGCTTCGAGGACAAGTCTTCGGCTCGATTCGAATACCGCGCTGCACTAATCCTGAGGCTGAGCGAACAGCGTGGAGGTGTGTGTTCATGGTCGTTCTTGGAAAGATCAAAAAAAGCGGTTATTACGATTCCATAACCCTGATGCAGTGTGGGAAGAAGATGCTCGCCATGCCGGGCGTGGCGGATGCCGCCATGGTCATGGGGACGGAGTCGAACCGCGCCATTCTGAACGCCAGCGGCCTGCTGGTCCCCGCCTTTCACCAGGCGGGTGACGCCGATCTGCTGATTTCCGTGAAAGCTGAGACGGAAGAGGCAGCGCAGGCGGCGCTCGCCGCGGTGGATGACATTCTGAAGCGCAACCTCGCCGAGAGCGCCGGCGGCGGCGCGCTGCGTCCGGCAAGCATCGAGGGCGCGCTCAAGGTTTTGCCGGGAGCCAACCTGGTGCTGATTTCCGTGGCCGGACGCTACGCGGGCGGCCAAGCCATGTCGGCGCTGGAAAACGGCCTGCACGTGATGCTGTTCTCCGATAACGTTCCGCTGGAGAAAGAGATCGAGCTGAAGAGAGTTGCCGCCGCCAAAGGGCTTCTGTTGATGGGACCTGACTGCGGAACGGCCATCGTCAACGGCGTGCCGTTGGGGTTCGCCAACGTGGTCCGGCGAGGAGATATCGGAATCGTAGCGGCGTCGGGAACCGGACTGCAGGAAGCGAGTTCGATCATCAGCAACGAGGGAGCGGGAATATCGCAAGCCCTCGGCACCGGCGGACGCGACGTAAGCCAAGAGGTCGGCGGAACGATGTTCCTGGCGGCGCTGGAAGTGCTGGCGGAGGACGAGCAGACGAAGGTCATTCTCCTTGTTTCCAAGCCCCCGCACCCTGACGTTATGGCGCGCATCACGGCGTGCACGAAGGAAATCCGCAAGCCGGTGATTGCCATGTTCGTGGGCGCGGGAGCGCCGGCGGGGTCTGCGGCAAACGTCCCGGTTGCGCTGGCCGGGATGAAAGGAGCCGCGGCCACCCTGGAACAGGCGGCGCTGATGGCGGTAGCCGCCTCGCGCGACGAAGATCCCGGGGGCGTGGCCAGGCGGCTGGCGGCCAGAGAGGAGGAGATCCGGCGGCTGGCGCGGGGGCAAGCCAAAAAGCGCAAACGCGGACAGAAATTTGTGCGCGGACTCTTCAGCGGCGGGACCTTCTGCGCGGAGGCGCAGTCGCTGTTGGCCTGCAGCCTTTCCCAGCTCTACTCCAATGCGCCGGCCGGCGCCACTGCCAAGCTAGCGAGCTCGCTCAAGAGCGAGGGGAACACGCTGATCGATTTCGGCGAGGATGAATTCACGCAGGGGCGGCTCCATCCCATGATCGATTTTTCGCTGCGTAAGCGCCGGATTCTGCAAGAAGCCGCGGACCCGGAGACGGCGGTGATTCTCCTGGATGTGATTCTCGGCTATGGCGCAAACACGGATCCCGCCTCCGAGCTATGCGAGGTCGTTTCGCAGGCGAGCAAGAAAGTGATGGTCGTCTGCTCGATCACCGGAACCGACCAGGATCCGCAGAACCGGGCGGAGGTCAAGAAGAGATTGGAAGCCGCAGGCGCCATCGTGATGCCCAGCAACGCGGCTGTTTGCCAGTTGGCGGCGTACACACTGGCGCGAATGGAGGACGCCCGTGCGCAAACTGTTCAGCAGTGAGCTCAGAGTGATCAACGTGGGGCTGCCGGCATTCAAGCAGGCGCTCGATGAATCCCATGTAGCGGCGGTTCAGGTGGATTGGAGGCCGCCGGTCGATGTGGAGCCCGCGCTGCTGGAGCGGGTCAGATCGATGCGCGCGGTCATCGCGCGAGCGAACGCACGGGCGATGGAAATCATTCTGAACGGCGCGCCGCAGTGGATCGACATGGCGCGGGCGATTGATATCATTCCCGGGATGAAGACGAACTTATTGCTGCACGCCGGGCCACCGGTTACCTGGGAACGCATGTGCGGGCCGATGCGCGGCGCGGTGATGGGCGCATTGCTTTACGAAGGCAAGGCGGTGACGGCGGAAGAAGCGGAGCGGCTTGCCGCCTCGGGTGAGATCGAGTTTGCTCCGTGCCACGAGCACTCGGCCGTCGGGCCGATGGCGGGAGTCATCTCGCCTTCGATGCCGGTGTTCGTTCTGAAAAACGAGAGCTATGGCAATTTCGCGTATTGCACGCTGAATGAAGGCCTGGGAAAGGTGCTGCGTTATGGCGCCTACAGCGAGGCCGTAATCGAGAAATTGAAGTGGATGGAGAAGACCCTCTATCCGGCCTTGAAGAAGGCGATTGCCAAGCTGGGGAGGGTCGACATCAAGAACATCATCGCGCAGGCGCTGCACATGGGCGACGAAGTGCACAACCGCAATCGCGCAGCGACGTCGGTTCTGTACCGGACGATCGCGCCGGCGGTGGTCACGACATGCGATGACGCCAAAACGGCGGCGGACGTGCTGGAGTTCATCAATCGCAACGATCACTTCTTCCTGAATCTTTCCATGCCGGCCAGCAAGGCGACGCTGGATGCGGCACGCGGAATCGAGAACAGCAGCGTGGCCGTAGTGATGGCACGAAACGGAACGGATTTCGGCGTGCAGCTTTCAGGGACGGGCGGGCGATGGTTTACCGGCCCGGCGCCGGTGCCGGACGCGCTGTATTTCCCGGGCTATACGAAAGCCGACGCCAATCCCGATATCGGAGACAGCGCGATCACCGAGACCAACGGCCTGGGAGGCTTCGCCATTGCCGCCTCTCCCGCGATCGTGCAGTTCGTGGGCGGCGTCACCGAGGATGCGCTGCGCTATACGCTGCAAATGTATGAGATCACGGCGGCGGAAAATAACGTCTACCAAATACCCTATCTCAATTTTCGCGGAACGCCGACCGGCATCGACGTCATCAAGGTCGTGGAGAAGAACATCGCTCCCTTCATCGATACCGGCGTAGCGCACAAGCAGGCGGGGATTGGGCAGGTCGGCGCCGGCGTTCTGAGCGCGCCGATCGAACCCTTCAAGAACGCGTTTGAGGGATTTGCCCGGGGGTTAGAGCCTGTTATTAACTTATAGGACGGACAGCGTTGCGAGCGAAAATCGGGCCAGACGAGGCGGAGTCCGAGGGGCATGGTGATTCCATGTTCGAGGACGACAACGAAGTCTGGGCCGATTTGCGCCGCAACCCTGCGGGACGGGGCGGATTTTCCCGATCGCAGTGTCACTCGTCGCTAAAATACTTCAGTATTTGCCGCTCCTCGCTCCTTGCGCTCGGAAAAATCCGCTCCCGTCGCTGCCGCCCTATAAGTCAATAACAGGCTCTAAAGGCCTGAAGGGGAGTACGAACGGCTGGAAGAACATCAGGCGAACGCTGCCGGCTATTTCGGGATAAGAACGCCAGTAGTGCTCGGAGACGTGAAGGAAAAGGTGGTCCCTCAAGGGCTAGAGCGGATTCAAAGTGGGCGTACCCTTCGCTATCACCGCCGGGGCTGATCGCCCGGCTACCCCACGGGGTATACCTTCCGCGAATCCGGTCTAAAGCCCGCATTCTTCTTGGCTTTGAACGGCCCGGCTCAAGCCGGGCTCCTTCCAAGAACAATTTGTGGAACAAGTTCTACGGATTTGTCGTAAACTTTCCAGACACTCCGCGACAAGAGAGGTAATCATGACCGCGCAGGAATTTCTTGCTTTTATGAGTAACGTGAAGGTCTATGACTTGACCATGCGGTTAAGCATTCATACGCCGCCGTGGCCCACCTATATGCCGTTTGGCATACAGTATTTCAAGCGCATCGCCGGCGCGCACATGGGGCAGGGCGCCAATGGACAGATCATCACCACCAGCAATCACGTCGGCACGCACATGGACGGCGAGATCCACTTCAGCGCCTGCGGCCGGTCGATCGGCAACGTACCCCTCGAGGAGTGGGTCGGTCCCGGCGTGGTCGCCGATGTCTCCCAAGACGTATCCGATTACAGCCTGTACTCGCCCGAAATGATCACCAGCAAAGTGGAGGTAAAAAAGGGCGACATCCTCATCATCAACACCGGCTACAACCGTTACGGCTGGGATCAGCCGGAGTCCGACGAGTTGCGGTATTTTGTGAAGCATCCCGGTCCCGACCCGAAGTTCCACGAGTGGGCGCTCGACATGAAACTGAAGTGGATTGGCGTAGACGCCGGCAGCGCCGACCATCCGATGAACACCATCATCCGCAACTGGCATCCGGGGCCGTTTGCCGCCGCCGAGAAGAAACTGAAGGCGACCTACGGCAAGTCGTGGGATGAGATGTTCCCGCTCGAGGAGTACTACCAGGTCATGCACCTGAAGCTGTTCCCGAAGAAGCTGGTGCACGCGGAAAATCTGGCGGGCGATATCAACAAGATCGGCAATAAGCGTTGCTGGATCGGCGCATTCCCGCTGCGCGGGATCGAGCTGGAATCCGCAATGTGCCGCATCGTGGCAATGCTGCCGGCGTAATGGCCGAGAGGGAGCCACAGCCGCTTCGGCCACCCCAGCAGACGCGACAGAGGCGTCCGCCGGGGACCCCGGGGCGACGCGGTTTTGCCGGGTTTAGCGGCTAGCCGGCTGAGGATTGGCATGGATGCGGTACTGGTGAGCGTTGGGGACCAGGTCAGGTCCGGAGCATACGAGGTTCACTCGCGCTTCCAACGCGTCGTGAATTTTGTTGACTGGCGGCGAATTGATCTCTCTGGTTTCGGATGACGTTGGCGGTGGACCGCTGAATGTGGTAATCGGCGGATCGGATTGCGAGGAAGTTATAAGGTCGGCATCGAAGTTGCGCGTTGACGACGAAGAGGTCCTGGTGGGAGATCGGCGATTCAGCTTGAGCGACGTCGATCGCTATCGCTCCGAGTTGGTGGTTGGGGAGTGGGACAAGTCTCGGCTCCGCCAGAATCTGGAACTACTCGGGCAATCGCTGGTGGAGAACACGGCAGCAACCAGCATGGCGTTTCTCCTTGAGAACCACCTCCCCCGCAGGTTCGAAGGCGCGATGGAGTCGGCCCTGGTTGACCGGATGCGGCGTGGCGTTCATGAGATTTTTCAGGGCGACCTGCTCGAAGGCATCAAGCTTCTGAAGGGATGCGGACGGGGCCTTACGCCCAGCGGAGACGACTTCATCGCGGGCCTGCTCATCGGGATGGACCTTCTGCAGAAGCTTTACCCGGTGGATTTCAGAAAAACGATGGACACGGTCTACCAGGCCGCGTTGGGAGAGAACCTGCTATCGAACAGGCTTCTCGCTCTGGCCAGAAGAGGCCTGCTGTTTGAGAAATTGAAGAAGCTGGTTGAGGCTCTGGTACACGGCGAGGCTGAGGAGGTACAAACGGCTTCCCGTGAAGTTTTTGCCGTCGGGGCCAGCTCGGGCGCCGATCTGTCAACCGGATTCCTGATGATGGCGCAGGAGGAGTTGCGGTTTCCGCGCTGGAGTTGGACAGCGGCGGCGCAAGGCGCCTGACTCGCTTCCGTTTCTCGGGTGAGTTGATCGGGTATTGATGTCATAGATGTCATAAGGGTGATACGTTGAGTACTCCATAATCACGCGAGGTGCTTCGTGGAACCAGTTGCTGGAGAGCGGCAGGATCTGATCGTCGGTGTCGAAGACAAGATGAGCCTGAAAGATTACATCATCTACGGGCTGCAACAGGTTCTAGTGGAAAGCTCAGGCATGACCTTCCCCGTGGTTGTGGGAATGGCCTTGAAGCTGCCGCGCGAAACCGTTCAATACATGGTCCAGGCCTACCTGATCGGCTCCGGTCTCGTCACCATTACTCAATCCACAAGATTGCTCAAGCTGCCGGTAGTGCAAGGTCCGGCGGCGGTCTTCCTCGCCCTCATGATCACCGTAGGCGGCATGCTGGGAACCGCGGCCGCCTGGACGGCCATGGTCATCGCCGGCGCCATCGCTACCGTTATGGCGTGGCCGCTGGGATGGTGGGGAAAGCTGAGACCGATTATCGCCGCTCCACCGATTTACGGGCCGCTCATTACGCTGATCGGATTGTCCCTCACCGGCGTGGTGATCGGACTGATCGTGGGCCGGCCGGGAACACCGGAATTCGCGCGCGGGATCAATGGCATCCTGGCGGGCACCACTTTTCTCATCGCGGTGGTACTGGTCCTGTTCTTCAAGAAGGGATTCTTCCGTTTCGGCGCGATTCTGATCGCGGTTGCAACGGGCACCATAATCGCTTCGCTGGCGGGCAGAACGAACTTCGCTCCTGTCCAGAGCGCCGCCTGGTTCGGGCTGCCGCGCTTTCTGCCGTTCGGCTGGGAGATTAACATAGCGGCGATCGTCGTGGTCTTTCTCGGTTATGCCATCGCCCTGATCGAATCCATGGGCAACTACATTCTCGTCGGCGAAATCATGGCGAAGCAGAAGATCGACGAAGCGCGCATCAATCGCGGAATCCTGGGCGAGGCGTTGGGATCGACCATCGCAGCTCTGATCGGCGGTTCGGGCACGACCTCTTACGGACAGAATATCGGCGCCCTATCGGTTACAGGCGTGGGCAGCAGGCATGTGATCACCACCGCCGGAATCATCGTCCTCATCCTGGGGTTCATGCCGAAGTTCGGAGCAGTGGTGGCCAGCATTCCGACGGCTGTGCTGGGCGGAGTTTATATCCTGACCTGGGGCATGCTGATCATGCAGGGAATTCGGGTGTTCGGCACGATGCGACTGACCAACCTGAACATGGTGATTGCCGGATCGACGTTTATGGTCGGCATGGGCGCATACTTCTTGCCGCAGCCGTTTCTGGCGATGCTGTCGCCTTCGCTGCGGGCAATCCTGGGCACAGGGTTGATTGCTGGAACCGCGGTCGGAATCACGCTGTTCCTGGTTTTCAAGACCATCCTGAAGGTGGATGAAGAGAAGCCTGCGGTAGCCGCATCCGATGCGGGCAAGAAGAGCGCCAGCGGGCACTGAGATTTCGCCAAGCTGCACCCAACAAGCGCAACAGCAATGCTTGTTGGGTTGGCCGTCGCGGCTCTGGGCGGCACGTTATAGATTTTGTTTCCTGGAAGTGAATGGAACCATGTCCACGAGTGTCTCCCAGTCGCGATCTTCCACCGGCTCTTCCACCCCAGCAAACTCAAATGCGTTTGCTGGGGACCCCGGGTCCCAATATGTCAAGACGTGTTGTTGTATCTGCGGCCACAACCAGTGCGGAGTGATCGTGCGGCTGGAGGACGGAGTTGTCAAAGAAATCCTGCCCGACAAGGACGACCCTGTAACCCAGGGTGCAATCTGCCCGAAGTGCATCGCATCGGTACAGCTTCTCAGCCATCCCGGCAGGTTGAAGGTCCCGCTGATCAGGGCGGGCAAGAGGGGCGAGGGTAAGTGGAAAGAAGCAACCTGGGATGAGGCCCTGACGCTGGTCGCAGAGAAGCTGTCCCGGATCAAGGAAGAATCCGGCCCGGAAGCTGTCGTCATGGCACGCGGCACCAATCGCGGTTCCTGGATAAGAGTCTTCAACCGCTTCGCCAATCTCTTTGGAACACCGAACTGGACCGAATCGGGCGGAGCGCAATGCTTCACGCCAAGGCTGCTGGCGCAGAACCTTACCTTTGGCGGAGCCGCCCTGGAATGGCCCGACTTCGCGAATGCCAAGTGCATTCTGGTGTGGGGCACAAACCCGCCGGCCACCTGGGCTCCCAAATCAAAAAAGTTGATGGCCGCCAGGAAGCGCGGAGCCAAGCTCATCGTAGTAGATCCCGTACAGAGCAATATCGCCAGCAAAGCGGATCTGTGGCTTCCGCTGTCGGCCGGGTACCGACGCGGCCCTGGCACTGGGCATGCTGCACGTCATCCTCAACGAGGGCCTGTACGACAAAGATTATGTCGAGCGGTATTGCATCGGCTTTGACAAGCTGGCGGAAAGAGTACAGCAATACGCGCCAAAGAAGGTTTCGGAGATCACCTGGGTGGCGGAAGAGCTGATCGTCGAAGCTGCCAGAGTGTATGCGACGTCCCGGCCTGCATGCACTGAAATTGCCGCCACTCTTGACGAAGTGATCGACCCCATTCAGTTAAGCAGGGCGGTAGCTATCCTGGGTTCCGTCACGGGAAACATTGATGTGCCAGGAGGCAATGTCTTCCCTCATGCCGCCGGGCAGGTTTCCATCGATTCAAACGCCTTTATTCTTCTCGACAGGATTTCACCCGAGCTGCAGAAAAAGCGGCTGGGAGCGGAGGAGTATCCTCTGCTGTCGAAAAACCTGCCCGCGAACTTTCCGATGGCGCATTGGCCGACGATCCTGAAGGCGATTCTGACCGGCGAGCCATACCCGGTGCGGGCGATTTTTCTCATGGGAGGCAATCCCTGGCTCTCCATCGCCAATTCAGGACAGGCGCAGGAGGCACTGCGCAAGGTCGAGTTCCTGGCGGTGGCGGATTTGTTTCTCTCGAAAACCGCGGAGATGGCAGATGTGGTTCTCCCCGCGTCTTCCTGGCTCGAGCAAAACGGGCTGGCCGATTCCTCGCAAGCGACTTACGGACCGTTACGCCTGCGCAGAAAAGTGGCGTCGGTGGGCGAGGCCCTCTCGGATATTCGCATCATGATCGAGCTTGCCATAAAGCTCAAGCTGCCGGACTTCTGGGAATCCGAGCAGGAATACTTTGACTATCTTCTGGAGCCGCTCAACGTCACCTTCGAGGAGCAGAAAGCAAAGGATGAACCGATTCAGGCGCCCATGAATTACGGCAAGCACCTGGAGAAGGGCTTCAGGACTCCATCCGGCAAGATCGAGCTGCATTCCGCCCGGCTCGAGGAGTGGGGATACGATGGCTTGCCTTTCCATTGCGAGCCGCATGAGAGCCCTTACAGCACTCCCGAACTGGCGAAGGAGTATCCGCTGGTGATGACCACGGGCAGGCGCGTCAGCACCTACTTTCATACCGGACTGCGCAATGTTCCGACGCTGCGGGACATAAAGCCTGTTCCGGAACTTGATATCAATACCGACACGGCAAAGTCGCTCGGGATCGACGATGGCGACCAGGTCTTCGTCGAATCGCCCTACGGTCGCATCGTGCTGAAGGCGCACTTGACGGCCGGCATCCATCCGAAGGTAGTGGGAGTGCCGCATGGCTGGCCCGGCGAGGCCAATGACAATCTTCTGATGAATAACGAAACCTGTTCGCTCGGGATTGGCACGACGCCGCTTCGGGGAACCCTGTGCAAAGTGGGAAGGGTGGGACGATGAAGTACGCCATGATTATCGACCTGGAGCAGTGCGTGGGATGCGATGCCTGCACCGTCGCCTGCAAGCTCGACAACGAAACCGGGACGGATATTCGCTGGGGCAGGGTGGTTGAGGAAGAGGCCGGGAGATTTCCTCACGTGTGGAAGATCTATATCCCCATACAGTGCATGCATTGTGAGCAGGCGGAATGCGTGCGGGTGTGTCCTACCGGGGCGAGCTATAGGGACGAGAGAGGCCTGGTGCTGATCGACTACGAAAAATGCATCGGCTGCAAATATTGCATGCTCGCCTGCCCCTACCAGGCCAGATATTTCAACGAAGGCAAGAAGCCGCCGGCAGGCGTTCCGGCGATGGCAAACGACAGCTCGCGAAGGGGCGCAGTCGAGAAGTGTGATTTTTGCGAAGACAGGCTGTCGCAGGGCAAATTGCCGCGCTGCGTTGAACTGTGTCCTTATGAAGCCCGGGTCATTGGCGACGCGGAGGATCCCGAGAGCAGTGCTGCCAAGCTGCTACGGGAGGGAAATCCGGTCACCTTGAAGCCGGAGTGCGCCTTTAAGCCTTCGATCTATTACCTGGGAGTGAAGTAAATGAACCCGCAGGCGCAGACAGAATGGGGAACCAGAGTTTCGCTCGACTTCTTCCTGGGAGGCGCCGGCTCCGGCCTGCTGGGAGTGTACCTCGTTGCGCATTTGCTTACGGGCATCCATGGGCAGAGCGTCAAGATCATCGTTACCGGAATTGCGCTGGTGCTGGCCGGGCTGCTGATTCTTTTGTCCGAGCTGGGACGTCCCGCCAATGTCATGAAGTCGACGAAGAATACAGCAACTTCCTGGATGGCCCGCGGAGTTATTTTTAACCTCGGGCTGATTGGTTCAGTCCTGCTGTTGCTCCTGGCCATTTGGTGCGATCTCGAAGTGCTGGTTTTGATCCTGTCGCTCGTGACCGCGGGCTTCTCGATTCTTGTGGCTGTATACCCGGGAGTGGTTCTCTTCTCGGCCAAGGACATATGGGTGTGGCGCTCCATTTGGCTGCCGGCACTGCTGCTCTGTTCCGCCTTCATGAGCGGCTTGGCCACGTTGGCAATCACCGATAGTTCTTTCTGCTTCCGGTTAGGAACAGTCTTCTATTGGTCTTCCGTGGGCGGCATGATCCTGGTGGTGGCGCTGTTCGCAATTTTCTGGAGCACCAGATTCAGCATCGGAGACTCCACAGCCAGGCAGCAATTTCAGCGGGTAATGAGAAACGAAATGAAGACGATCTTTCAGTTTGGCGTAGTCGGGATAGGTATGGGGCTGCCTTTACTATGCTATGCCATCCAGCCATTGTTCCCCGTTAGAGGAGCGGAAGTGGTTCTCGTGATTGCATCGTGGTCTTGCCTGATCGGAGCCTTCGCCTTGAGGTATTGCGTGCTGAAGACGGCGTCGCATCGGCCGATCACGCTTCTAGGGCAGTCATCCCGCAGCTAGAGCGTGGTTTATGAATCATTTTTGAAGGAGGAACTAGTTAAACTAGTTACCTCAGGGGCTAAAGCCCGAATCCCTATTGGCTCCAGACGGCTCGGCTAAAGCCGAGCCCTTTCAAAGAACTATTTATGAAACCAGCTCTATGACATGGACGCTGAGAAACTGAAATCGCTGCTGAACCTGAAACCGCTGGGATTCGAGGGCGGGTACTACATCGAGACATACCGCGCCAGCGAATCGATCAGCCGGGAGAACCTGCCGGCGCGTTACAACGGCCCGAGAAACATCAGCACGGCGATCTATTACCTGCTCGAACCGCACACGTTTTCCGCCTTGCATCGAGTGGCCTCCGACGAGATCTTTCACTTCTACATGGGCGATCCGGTCGAGATGCTGCAATTGTTTCCGGACGGCTCCGGCAAGATTGTTTTGATCGGTACGGATGTAGAAAGAGGAATGGCTCCCCAGGTTGTGGCGCCGCGAGGCATGTGGCAGGGATCACGGCTGCTGGGCAATGGAAAATTTGCCTTGCTCGGCTGCACCGTCAGCCCGGGATTCGACTTCGCTGACTTTGAGAGCGGCTCACGCGATCTTCTCAGCCGGTCGTATCCGCAATTCAGGGAGATGATTTACGCCTTGACCACATGAGCGTGAAATGGCCAGGATCAGCCCCACATAGATGAGATACAATAACCGCCGTTTCCTGGTCTTCAACCGGTAACGAAGATGAAAGAGCCCACGACAAAGCATTTTCTCGATGAGATCGGCTGGAAGATTCTTGCTGAGCTTCAGCAGAACGCCCGCATCCCTTTCGCCGAACTTGGCCGGAGAGTCGGGTTGTCGACTCCGGCGGTCACTGAGCGGGTTCACAAGCTGGAGCAGGAGGGGATTATCGTCGGCTTTCGCACCCAGGTTGATCCCGCCAAGGTAGGCTTGCCCATTCTCGCCTTCATACGAGTGAAGGTCGATGGCAAAGCGCTTTCGCACTTCACTCATCTGGCTTCGACCTTCCCGGAGGTGCTCGAGTGCCACCGAATCACGGGTGCAGAGTCGTTCCTGCTAAAGGCAGCGGTCGCCGACATCGCACACCTGGAAACTTTGCTCGATGCCCTCATGCCGTACGAGGCGACGACTACATCCATGGTCCTCTCCACCGCCTTGGCCTGGGGCAACATCGCCAAGCCCGGTTCGCCTTTACGAACTTCCAGCCCGGCGAAGCGGCGAAAGCGCTCCCAATAGAGTGTAAGCCGGTAGCGGCTTCTACCTTTATTGTTTAGGCGGCAGGCGGGAATAACCAGAATTCCCGTATGTAAATCCATCCCGAATACACTTATTATCCTCTCAGCATCCTGTTTCGCGTGCGTTCGCCAGACGGCCGAGTCTTCGCTCGCCGGGATCGCGGGCGCCGTGATTGCTGCCAGCACGAATGGCGGCATCAGGGATTTCAAACTGTGCGCCCGGGAGGCATCATGACCCAGCCCTTGATCTACTTCGATAACGCGGCGACCGGCTGGCCCAAACCCGAGACGGTCTACCGTTTCATGGACGAGTTTTATCGCACTCATGGAGTCAATCCCGGGCGGAGCGGATACGACCTTGCCATCGAAACAGGCTCGCTGCTGGACCGCCTGCGCAAGCGGCTCACAAGGTTCTTCGGCGGCGACGAGGAAACACCCGAGCGCCTTGTCTTCAGCTACAACGTCAGCGACGCGCTCAACATCATTATTCCCGGGCTGCTCCGCCCTGGCGACCACGTCGTTACCACCAACCTGGAACACAATTCAGTGATCCGCCCGGTGAACCACATGGTTCGCGACCAGGGCGTCGAGGCGACATTTCTCCCCTTCAATAACGCCGGATTTATCGAACCTGACCAGGTAGCCTCGGCCATACGGCCCAACACGCGAGTGGTCATCGTGAACCACGGCTCGAACGTCATCGGCACCATCCAGCCAATCGGAGAAATCGGGCGCGTTTGCCGTGAACATGGCGTGACTCTGGTGGTCGATACCGCGCAGACCGCCGGCGTCGTCCCCATCAATATGCAGGCGATGAACATCGATGTAGTCGCCTTCACCGGACACAAGGCACTGATGGGCAGCATGGGGATCGGCGGCCTGTGCATCCGCAAGCATGTCACGGTGCGCATTGTTCGCAGCGGCGGAACGGGAGTGCGATCGGCGGAGCCGTATCAGGTGGAGGAGTATCCGTGGCGGCTAGAGTGCGGCACGCCGAACCTGGTCGGAATCGCCTCGTTATGGGCCGGCCAGGAGTGGATCGATGAGCGCGGGCTCGACCATATCTATGAGCATGAGATGAAGCTGGCCGCGAGGCTGGTAGCCGGTTTGCGAAAGATCGAAGGCGTGCGCCTGTACTGCTGCGACAGCCTCGACCAGCACCTTCCTACGATTCTGATGAACCTGGAGGGAGTTGATCCTGCCACCGTCGGCACCATGCTGGATGTCGATCATGACGTCGCCGTCCGCACCGGCCTGCACTGCGCGCCGCTGGTGCACCGCCAGCTTGGCACTGCCGCACACGGCGGCGTCCGCTTCTCGATGGGCGCTTTCAACACGGCGGAAGAGGTCGACGCGGTGATTGCCGCCATCAGCGAGATCGCCCGCTGGGTGCGCGAACGCCGCACGGAGACGCCGGCACTCGCGCGCGCGGCGAAGCAATCACACTGACATTTCAGATTTTTGATTTTTGATTTTCAGATTTTCGATTGAAGACCGATGGAAGGCCCGCAGTGGCTTCCATTCAATCTGCAATCTGAAATCAAAAATCTTAGACCAAATTAGCGAAAGGTGTAATGGCTAAAGTAGCCGGGCGCTTTCGGCCCGGCGGTGATTGGGCATTATGTTATTTCCGAAATTGCTCTAAATTGAAAGATGCGCCGGGGCGGCGACGAGCCGCTGCCGCCCCGCAATTCTCAACGGCTACTTCTGTTTGAACCCTTTAACGAAGCCCGCCAAGGCGGCGTTGAACTTCTGTGGCTGCTCATAGAAGAGCATGTGGCCGCCATCTTCGATGGGGACGAACGTACTACGCGGCGCCATAGCGGCAAGAGCCCTGCCCATCGCAATCCCCTTGGGGAAGACGCCCGAGTCGGCGGCAAAGACGATGAGCGGAATCTTCACGGTCGCGATCGTCTTGGCGTAATCGGCCATCACGAAATCGGAGTAGATTGCTATGGCAATCCACGATGGAGTCTTGGTCAATTCCGTGACCACCCAATCGACATCGGCATCCGAAGGCTTCTGCTTGAACATGCGGGCGGTGAAGGCCGTGGCGAACTTCTTGGGGTCAGCCGAAAGGGCGACGAAGGTCGCATTCATCAGATTGTAGTTGTAGTTCTTGAGAGCGTGATTGTTCCAGTCGGCCGGGCTGAACGGGAATGGGTCCGAATCAACCATGCCCAGGGCCTTCAGGCGGCCGTCCTTGCCGTACTGCTCGTAATACGAGAGAACCACCGGTCCTCCCAACGACCAACCGACGAGGGTGAAGTTACGCAGGTCCAGGCGCTCCACCACGGCGCGCACGTCACGTGCATACTGCGCAATGGTGTGCCCGGTCATCGTCTTGGAGGAGTTCCCATGGCCGCGCAGGTCGAGCGTCACGACCCTGAACTCCCTGGCCAAGTCGGGAACGTTCTTCTGCCAGAACTTGGATGAGCAGGTCCAGCCGTGCACGAGCACGATGGGTTGCCCCTTGCCCTGATCCTCGTAGTAGATCTTCGCACCGTCTTTTGTTTCCAGATATTCCGCTGCACTCATCGAAGGGAGAACTAGCGCCGCTAGAGCCAGCACGGCCACCATGATGTGAACTCTTGCTGTAAACATCGCTTCGCCTCCTCACATTCTCCAGGCTTATCCTGGGTTGTGCAACCGCCGGGACGAAGCATAACACGCGACCGGGCGCTCTATCGGCGATTATTGCTTGCCCGCGGCCGGACGAGATTCGACGCTCGCTCCGAGACGGATGTCATATACCTTCCCGCTCTCCGGATCGGTTCGTTTCGTGCCGAAGTCCACTACCAGGTCGCGAATGACCGGGTAGTCCTTCAGGGGCTCGACCTGGTATTCCCTTCCCGAGTCCAGCAGAACGTGGCAGGCGTGTTTGGTCTTGCCGTCCACTGTCATCAGGCAACTGGAGCAGAGACCGCGCCCGCAGAAGTAATTGCGAAATCCGAGGCCGGGGTCGACCGTTTCATAGATTCTTCGGATGGCCGCGAGCAGCGTCAGGCCCTCCGTCCACGGCAAGGTGTAATTCGTATAGCGTGGAACGGTGTCCACATCAGGATCGAACCGGAATACCTTCAGGCTGACGTTCATTACTTACCCCCTGCTGTGGTTCCTGCGGCTGCCATTCTCGTTACCGGCAGCCTCTCGAGGCTGTGCTCTCCGTTGCGGCGATAAATCAGCGTGTGGAAAGGTTCCGGGTCGGTTTGCGGATAGTCGGTCCGGTAGTGATGTCCGCGAGTCTCCTTGCGGGCCAGCGCCGAGAGAATCACCAGTTCCGCCAGCTCCAGCATGCCGCGAACCTCGTACCCCTCCTGCACCTCGTAGCAATGCCGGCGATGGCCGGTAACAGTGATATTGCCGAGCTTTGTTTCCCGCAGTTCCCTGACCTTCGACAACCCTGCCTGCAACGTGCTCTCATCGCGCTCCAGGCCAACGTATTGATCCATCACTTTCTGCAGCAGCGATTTCAAGGCGATGGGCCGGATGGGATCGGGCTTCTGCTTCTTCCAGCGCTCGATCAACTGATACTCGGCCGAGACCTGATCATCAAAGCCGCCGGCGGCGAAAGCTACCTTGGCTGCCCGTTCGCTCGCCAGCATGGCGGCCCGGCGTCCGAAGACCTGCGTTTCGGAAAGAGCGTTGCCCGACATGCGATTGGCGCCATGAACATTGCCGGTGATTTCTCCGGCCGCCAGCAGGCCCTCGATATTGGTGCGGCCATGATCGTCGATCTTGATTCCGCCCAGGCAGTAATGGGCCGCGGGAGCCATTTCCAGCTGGTCGGTTCGCAGATCGATGCCGATGTTCATCAGGTTGCTGAACTGATGCAGCCAACTGGTCAGCTTTTCGGTGATCACCTCGCGCGAAAAACGCGAGTGCCTCAGATCGACAAAGAAGCCGCCGTGCGGGCTGGCGGTTCCATTCTTCACTTCGCGGCGGATAGCGCGGATGAATTCATCGCGCGCCGGAAAACCTTTTATGAAAACCTCTCCTTTGCCGTTCGTGGCCCGGCCGTCGAGGATGTCGGGATTCATGATGTACTCGTACTGCACCAGCCAGCCCCGGGCGGCAGGAGGATAAATCACGACTCCGGGGTAATAGAGCACCATCTCCAAATCCACCAGACGCGCTCCGAGCTGATAGACCATGGGCAGGGTTTCGCCGGTCGTATCCGGAGGCGTGTCGGTAAACGGCCACAGCTCCTCATAGCCGCCGGTAGCCAGAATGGTGGTTTTGGCCTTCACGACCTCGACAGCGCCATTGGCCACGTTCAGGTAGACGACCCCGACGACCGCGCCGTCCTCGACCAGGAACCTGGTGACCACGGCACTGTCTACGACGTAGATATTTGGAAGCTCCGCAAGACGATGGAATAAGCTGGCCGCGAGTCCCCAGCCTCCGCCTTTGATGAACAGATTGCGGGAATGACTCTGTCCGGGACGGATGGAGGTTTCAAAGGTGCCATCGGCTTTCTTTTTGAAGCGGGCGCCATACTGCTCAAGCTCGTGGATGCGATCGATGGAATCCTCGGCCAGCGCCCAAGCCAGGTCTTCGTCGGCGAGCCCGCGGCCCGAGCGAACCGTATCCTTATAATGCATCTCGACCGAGTCGCCGGGATTCACGGCGCCTTCGACGCCTTCGCCCGCCATGGGCGTGATTCCAGTCCTGGCCAGAGGCCCTTTGCTGAGCAGGATGACCTTGTTGCCCATCTCCGCCGCCGTGATGGCGGCCTTGATGCCCGCTCCACCGCCTCCGATCACCAGGATTTCCGTTTGCCGCGACTCGAACATGTTTCCTCTCCCGCCTCATTGCGTAAATCGCAACGGGTCCCGCAGGCTCTCAGTCGTTTTTCTTCTTCGCTTCCAGAATCGTGTGGCAATGTGGATCGCCATTCAGCACGTTGGTAAACTGCGAGAGCTCAAGCTCCGGATTGTAGGCCGTGCGCATGGCGAAATCCTGCTCGCAGTAAATCAGGCCTAGTTTCTCGCCGTGGAGTTTCTTCCACTCCTCCGCGAACGGGCAATACGTCACCTGTTTCTCGACGCAATTCTCTTCCACCCGAATCTTGTCGGAAACCCAGGCCAGCGGCAAGGGCAAATCGTAGAATCGTGAAAGATTCGCAACCGTAAGAGGCAAGCCTTTAGCTAAAACTTCCTCGCGAATCTTCCGCCCCGGGACTTCGCCGTACTTCAAAACGGCCCGGCGCACTGCGCTCTCTCCCGCGGCGCCAAACTCAGCCACCACTTCGGAAGCCATACAGTGATACAGGGTCGCCAGGGTCCGGGCCATCTTATCGACGATGTCTCTGACTTCAGCCTGGGTGAATTGCTTCTCTTCTTCCATCGGGACCACCTTTTTCGAATGGACTCACTAATGTGCGCAGCTTGAGTAAGAGAAGGACAGCCTCAGGCGCTGAAGCCCACATTTGTTGTGACTCCGGACGGCATGGCTGAAGCCATGCCCTTTCAAAGAACTATCTGTGGACCACCTCTAGGCTTCCTTTGCTTTGGCTTTGGCGCGCACCAGATCGAGCGCGACGTCTACGATCAGGTCTTCCTGCCCGCCCACCATGCGGCGGCGTCCAAGCTCTACCAGGAGCTCACGGGTTTCGATCCCGTAACGCTTGGAAGCGTTCTCGGCGTGCCGCAGGAACGACGAGTACACGCCCGCATACCCGAGCGACAGCGAGTCGCGATCGATGCGGACGGGCCGGTCCTGCAGCGGCCGCACCAGATCTTCGGAGGCGTCCATCAGCTTGAACAGATCGCAGCCGTGCTCGTAGCCGAGGCGGTCGGCAGCGGCGACGAAGACCTCCAGCGGAGCATTCCCGGCTCCGGCGCCCATGCCGCCCAGTGAGGCGTCCACGCGATAGCATCCGGCGTCGACGCCGGCACAGGCATTGGCCACCCCGAAAGAAAGATTGTTGTGCGCATGGATTCCCATCTGCGTACGCGGGTCGAGCACGCTGTGGAAAGCCTCTATACGCTCCTTCACGCCCTTGGGTGTCAGCGCGCCGGCCGAATCGGTTACGTACACGCAATGCGCGCCGTAGCTTTCCATCAGCTTGGCCTGCTGCGCTAGCTTGTCCGGCGAAAGCATGTGCGCCAGCATCAGGAAGCCTACGGTATCCATGCCGATGGAGCGGGCAAACTCTATGTGCTGCCTGGCCACATCGGCCTCGGTGCAGTGCGTGGCGATGCGAACCGAGGAGACTCCCGCCGCGTGCGCAGCCTTGAGATCGTGAATGGTGCCGATTCCGGGAATGAGCAGCGTAGCCAGCTTGGCTCGCTTGATGTTGGCGGCAGCCGCCTCGATCCATTCGAGATCGCTGTGGCGGCCGAAGCCGTAGTTGAAACTCGAGCCGGAGAGGCCATCACCGTGTGAGACCTCTATGGAGTCGACGCCGGCTTCGTCCAGCGCGCGCACGATCTTCACCAGCGAATCAATTCCGTACTGATGGCGGATGGCATGCATGCCGTCCCGCAAGGTGACGTCAACAATGAACAATTTGCTCATACCGCCGCTCCTCTCCGCTCTCTCGTCGGCTGGCGAGATTCAGCCACCCGCTCGGCCGTGCGCAGTGCGGCTGAGGTCATGATGTCAAGATTGCCCGCATAGGCCGGCAGATAGTGCGCCGCTCCCTCGACCTCAAGGAAAACCGTCGTCTTCAGGCCGGTGAAGTCGCCGAGTCCGGGTATGCGTACCGGCCGATCGGCACCGATCGTGTCGAATTGCAGCTCCTGCTTGAGCCGGTATCCCGGGACATATTGCTGCACCTTGGCGATCATGGCCGTAACCGAATCGCGCACCTTGGCAGGGTCGACCGACTCGCTGAGGGTAAAGACGGTATCGCGCATGATCACCGGCGGCTCCGCGGGGTTCAGAACAATGAGGGCCTTGCCCCGGGTGGCGCCGCCGAGTACTTGAAGGGCTTTGGCCGTGGTTTCGGTGAACTCATCGATGTTGGCCCTGGTTCCGGGCCCGGCGGATTTGCTGGCGATGGAAGCCACGATTTCGGCGTAGTAGACCTTGGCAACGGCGGAAACCGCGGCGACGATGGGCACGGTTGCCTGTCCGCCGCAGGTAACCATGTTGAGGTTAGGAGCGTCGAGGTGCTCATCGAGGTTGACCGGCGGAACGACATAGGGACCGATGGCGGCCGGAGTAAGGTCGATCACCTTCTTGCCGTGCGCTTGCATCAGCTCGCTGTTCCGCTTGTGCGAACCGGCAGAGGTGGCGTCGAAGACGATCTCGATCTCGCCAAAGACCGGCAGCTTTACCAGGCCCTCCACGCCTTGATCGGTAGTGGCGATTCCCAGGCGCTTGGCGCGCGCCAGACCATCGGACTGCGGATCAATGCCGGCCAGAGCGCCCATCTCCAGCGTCTTGGAGAGGCGCATGATCTTGATCATCAGGTCGGTCCCGATGTTCCCGGAACCGATGATTGCGACTTTGTGTCCCATCCGTACTCTCCTATGCGAAGGCAACCCGCACCGAGCCGAGGCTGGTAATGCGAGCCTCGAAAACATCGCCTGGAGCCGCCGTTACCATCGGCCCCAGGGCGCCGGAAAGAATCGTGTCGCCCGCCTGCAGCGGCCGTCCGACGCGCGCCATGGTCGCCGCCAACCAGAGCGTGGCTGCCAGCGGATTACCAAGGCAGGCCTGTCCGGCGCCGAAGGACACGCCTTCGCCACGGCGCTCCATGACCATTCCGCATTGCACCAGGTCGATGTCGCGCAGGAGCCGCGGCTGGGTGCCCAGCACGTACATCCCCGCCGAGGCGTTGTCGGCGATGGTGTCGACCAGGCGGATGTCCCAGTTCTGAATGCGCGAGTCCACAATCTCGATGGCGGCCACGGCAAAGTCGACCGCCCGCAACAAGTCGGCGATGGTCGGAACCGGGGTGTCCAGATCCCGTCCCATGACAAAGGCGATCTCGCCTTCGATCTTCGGCTGCATCAGCCGCGAGAGCGGAACCTGCTGTCCGTCAGCCACCGCCATGTCGGCGAAGAGCATTCCGTAATCCGGCTGATCGACGCCCAATTGTTTCTGCACGGCGGCAGAGGTGAGGCCGATCTTCCTGCCCACCAGGCGCGCACCGGCGGCCAACCGCCGCTTGGTGTTGATCTCCTGCACGGCATAAGCGGCATCGGGGCCGCCGGCGCCGAGCATGTCGCGCACCGGCGGACAGGGGTGACGAGTTTGCGCGGCGGACCACAACAGATTGGCCGCGGTTTCTAGATCCCGAATGGCTGGCTTCGCAGTGGACACGTTGCGACCTTTCTGCAGCTAAGATTCTGCCCCAATAGACGCAAAGTGGCATCTGTCGGGGACTCCGGCGCACGGCCGGATTCAAAGATGGAAGATACCCACTATACAGTCATTTTCGCGCTCGGCTAGGCTCATCCTTATGGTTCAGCCGCAGGCGGGTCAGAGAACCGCCGGCAAGCAGATCCAGAGTTACTTTTCTTGTCTTCCGAGTTGGAGAATTCTCCAATGATCTGTTACACAGGGATGTGATCATGGTCACCGCGTTCCATGAGAATAGTCACGCTTCCGGGTGATGGATTCCGAGACGCTGGCGTGCGGATTCGGCCCGGACCGGCTCGCCGCCGGCAGTCACGCTGGTTGGTGACTCGAATCACTGCCACTCTGGTCACCTTGAATTAAACAGGACACTCGCTTCTTATCGCCTGCAGCACCCAGGCCCGTGGCGGCAGTTGCAGCCGGCGGTCAAGTACGGAGGTTCCCCGATGAAGCTGATATCCCTGGTTCCCGCCATCGACGTCGACAAGTGCATCGGCTGCGTGATCTGCTCGGACGTCTGTCCGACGCTGGCTATCTCGCTCCAGAACAAGAAAGCGGTCGTCAAAGAGGAGGACTGCAGGGGTTGCGGCGCGTGCGACCAGCGGTGTCCCGTGTATGCGATCAGCATGCAGCGGCTGGAGGCTCCATACAGGGTGAGCGTACCCATCAACGACCTGGCCTACAGCAAGGTGGCCGCGCTGTGCAGGAAAGCCAATCTCAATCCCGAGCAGATCATCTGCTACTGCACGGCCACGCGGGCCGAAGAAGTGGCCGGCGCCATTCTGAAGGGAGCTACCTCGCCGGAGGAGATCAGCAAGCAGACCGGCGTGCGGACCGGCTGCAAGGTGGAGTGCATCCAGCCGGTGCTGCGCCTGCTCCAGGCCGCCGGAATCACTCCGCCACGGCCGCCGGGCTGCCAGTGGTACGGCTTGACCCCGGCGGTATGGAACATACCGGAAGAAGTCAAGGCCAAGTACGCCAGCCGTGGTTTCTACTTCGAGGAAGACATCGAGCTCTTCAAGCAAGTGGTCGCGGCCAAGCCGGGGTCTCCGGCGAGCGAAGCCGCGGGGGTGACAAGTCAGAGAGGAGGGATTCCTGATGACAAGCGACAAGACTTCCAAGCGCAAAACGATCACTCCCATGCCGCCCCGGGCCTCGCAATACGGAATTGCGCCCGAGCTGGTGACCAAGCGGTTTGCCGAATATCCCGAGATGACGTCGCTGCTGATCAAGGATCTGTTCGCCGATACCCCCGCGGTAATCTATCCGTCCAAGGCCGGCGTGGCCGCCGTCCGGCGGGCGGCGGAAGAGGCCCTGGCCAAGGTCGACATGTCGATGATCAAGCCCGGACAGTCGGTCAACGTCTGCGCCTCCCACCACGGCTTCACCTTGCTGGGCGGCGAGCCATACGCCGAACTGCTGCGCGTGGTGCGCGACGTG
This sequence comes from uncultured Acidobacteriota bacterium, assembly GCA_963791145.1. GTDB lineage: Bacteria > Acidobacteriota > Terriglobia > Terriglobales > Acidobacteriaceae > CAWBRT01. The sequence continues at coordinate 267,384 of CAWBRT010000017.1, forward strand.
ATCGCCGCCCGCACGGGAACGCAGAATATCCGCCTGCGGGCCGGAGTCGGACTGCGCTTCCGCGAGACCGAGGAGTACATCAAGCGATACAAGCTCGACGAGCACTACAAGGGCAAAGCCACGGGCGTCGCTCCCATCGACGAGGGCGTGGAGATCAAGACCGAGATCGGTTCCCTGTACGGCATCAAGGCCATCTACGATGCCGACTGGATCGTGCACGTGCACAACAGCGACGTGCGCGAGGTGCACTTCCACCGCCAGGTGGATCGCGCGGTAAAGCCGTTCGGCATGTCGTACGCCCGCATTGAAACCCGTTCCACCTACCACTGGAACATGGGACCTCGGGGCGCGAACTTCACGGCTCGCGCCATCTTCGATTCCGAGTTCGTGAAGAACAAGTTCGCCTTCGCGGCTTTCCTGAATATGTCTCCCAGCGGCCTGGTCGGGGTGAGCGCGGACAACGACCTGTACGCCCTGAACAACCGCATCACGGTGGAGGGGCTGACGTACTACGGGAAGATCATGACGCTGCTGGGCGAAATCGACCACTGCATCGCCGGGCTGGACTTCCCTTGCCCGGTGCCGTACGTCTTCGCCGCCGGCGTGATCTATGCCAACTTTGTCGGCGCCAACCAGGACCTGTTCGATCTGGATCAGCCGCTGCCGCCTTACACCTGGTACACGGAGGCGTTTTACGGCAAGGACGGCAAACCGCTCATCGACGGCATCGCTCCGGTCAATCCCGCCATCCGGATGGTGGTTCAGAACTACGCCTGGGGCGGTTATCCCAGCGCCTTCTTCTCCGAGCATGTGCCGACCGTGGTGGTGGGACAGAAGCAGGCCGAGCTGTTCAACAACGATCCGCAGAATATCGAGTACATGAAGTACGCGGTGGTCACCGGCCAGCTCGACGATGCCATGCACTTCGCCTACAAGGCGACGAAGACCGACCGGGTCATCATCTTCGACGGCGCCATGGGCGGCATCAACGTCAGCGAAAGCCTGGCCGAGTTGCTGGTCAGGCAGGCGCCGAAGGTATCGGTACGCGTCGACAACGAGCTCATGCCGAAGTGGCTCGCACAGCGCGGCGTGAAGGCGGAACAGTACGAGGTTGTCGGCGCCGGCAGGCGGTAACAGGCTGCGAAAAAACGCGCCGAAGCAACAAGTGAGGCGCTTTGGAGTGTGGGTACCACAAGGTCAACTAACAAGATCTTGCAGTCCATGCGATCCGAAACCTGTTTTTCCGCAGCCTCGTAAAGGGGGCAGTTGAGTGCAGACGGCAGTCAGAACGCAGCAGGATGTGCGGGAGACCATTTTTTCAGGAATTCGCGGCCGGCAATTTTGCGCTGAGATCGTTGTCGAAGGCGAGGGCATTCTGTGCGGGGTCGCGCGCCTGGAATCCGCCTTGCAGGAAGCCAAGATCAAGGTGGACTGGCTCCAGGCCGAAGGCGCTGCGGTAAAGCCGGGCATGGTTGTGGCGCGGCTTTCTGGCACGGCCAAGCAGATTGCGATTGCCGAAGAGTTTGCCATCGGGCAGTTGGCCAAGCCTTCCGGCATTGCCACTGCGGCTCGCCGTGCCGTCCAGCTCGCCGGCAGCGAGATGAAGGTCGTCTGCGGCGCCTGGAAGAAGATGCCTCCCGAGGTAAAACAGATTGTGCGCGAGGCGGTCGCCTGCGGCGGGGCCGCTTTCCGAATCACCGATCGGCCCTTCCTCTATCTCGACAAGAACTTCGTGCGCATGCTGGGCGGCATCGAGCCGACACTCGAGGCGGTAAGGTCGATTGAAGCCAAATTGAAGGTCATCCAGTTAAAGGGCCAGTTCGCCCCGATCGCCCAGGAGGCGATCACGGCGGCGCAAAACGGCGCTGATATCCTCATGATCGACACGGGGGAGCTGGCCGATTTCGAGGCCGCCCAGAACGCTCTTCGCCGGGCGGGTCTGCGTGAGAAGGTGCAGCTCGCCTTCGCCCACGGCATTCGCCTGGAAGATATTGCCGGGCTGAGGGGAAGGGGCATCGACATTCTGGACATCGGCACCGGCATTATCGATGCTCCGCTTCTCGACATGAAGCTGGAAGTCGTAGGGACACCGCATGCAGCTGAATCTGCTTGAGAAGACCGAACTGCGCATCTACGGTCTCTATCTGCGGCAGGTAAATCTAGGCACAGTCGCGGCGAAGGTTGCCGAGGCGCTGGAATTGCCCGCGGAAGGAGTGCTGGTGGTCGACGTGCGCGACGATCACGTCTGCCTCGACATTCTCATCAAGACCGTGGAGATGCGGCAGATCATTGGCAAGCAGCATGCGGTGCTAGACAAGCTTCGATCCATCGAAGGATTGACCGTGACGCCGGAGGCCTACGTGGACTCGGCCGGCATCATGGGGCTGATCGGCTGCGAGCGGCTGCAGGCGGAAGAAATCGTGGCCCGCAGCTCGCAGATGGCTACGGAAATCGAGCGCCGCGTTCTGCGCCGCGCACTGGTCTACGCTACCGGTTTTGAAGTTAAGCAAGGGATGATCGAGGATACGAATTCTCCGTTCCTGCTGGCGCTGTTGTCGCGGCAGGGCTACGAGGCCAACTTCGGCGGGATACTGGAAGACGATGTGCACGCCATTACCCGGGCGCTGCGCGACGCGGCGGAACGGGGCATCGGGCTGGTGATTACGACGGGCGGAGTCGGCGCCGAAGACAAAGACTTCAGCGTCGAAGCGGTCTCGAGACTCGACCCCGAAGCGGCTACACCTTGGATCGTCAAGTTCCAGGCGGGAACGGGGCGCCACGTAAAGGACGGCGTGCGGATCGCGGTCGGCCAGTATGGATTAACGACCTACGTCAGCCTGCCGGGTCCACACGATGAGGTGGAGGCCTAGCGCTGCCGCCCTGAAGAAGTTCTGTACGGCAGGCCGCATGGACAAGCGAGCCTTGGCAGATGCGATTGCAGAAATCCTGCGCGAAAAGCTTCGCCATACCACAGCCGGGTACGAGCACGCGCATCGGCATGCGCACAAGGACTGAAGCCCGCATTGTGCTGCTCTGGACGGCACGGCTAACGAGGCTGCGGAAAAATAGATTTTCGGTCGGTTGGGACTACAAGCTCTTGATAACCGATCTTATAGTACCCACATCCATAGCGCCTCGCTTGTTGCTTCGGCGCGTTTTTCCGCAGCCTGTAAAGCCGTGCCCTGATACAAGGCTGCTGAAAAGAAGGAGGCTTCCAAATGACGGCTTTTACCAGCGCGCGAATTGCCAAGGCGCAGGCCATGATGCCCGAACTCGGGCTCGACGTTCTCTTCATCAATAACCGCGAGAACCTGATTTACTTCACCGGGCTGACGCAGATGGAGTGCCAGGCGATTCTGATTCCGCGCCAGGGCGAGGCTTCGACAGTCACATTGTGGCTCGACGCCGCCTACGTCCGGCAAGAGACCGGACTCGCAACCTACGGTTACGAGTTTCCCCGCGAGACCCTGGTCGACAAGTGCATCGAGCGGATCAAGGCATTCGGCTTCGCCTCGCCGCGCATCGGCTTCGAGCGCTACTTCGTGGGTTTCGCGAGTCTTCGAGGTCCTGCGAAAGCACTTCGCGCAGGAAAACTTCGTCAACGCCAGCGATCTTTTTTACAAGCTGAGGGCCATCAAGGACGACACAGAGTTACGGCTGATGCGGCGGGCCGGCGAGATTGTCGCCGTGGGCATGGCGGCCGCCCTGCGCTCGGTTCGCGCGGGAGTGAAGGAAGTGGAGGTACTGGCGGAGGCGGAATACGCCATGCTCAAGGCGGGCTCCGATGGCTCTCCCTTCCGGCCGCAGGTCGTCTCCGGCAAGCGTGCCCTGCTGACGCATCCTTGCGCCGGCTCGAAGCGCATCGAGGCGGGAGAAGTCGTCGTGGTGCATCTTGGGGCCACCTGTGAAGGTTACTGCTCGAAGATGTGCCGAACTGTTGCCGTCGGCGACATTCCTCCGGGCCAGGTGCAGGTTTACGAGTCGTTGCGCTGCGCGCAATCGGCGGCCGTCGCGGCCTTGCGGCCGGGCGCTACATCGGATGAAGTTGACGCTGCGGCGAGAAAGATCGTGGCCGAAGCCGGTTTTGAATCGAGTTATCTCGATGTCAGCGGCTACGGCGTCGGCATCCGGCAGTCTGAGTTCTACCCCATTATCGGCAAGGGCCGCAGCGAGCGAATCGAGGCGGGCATGGTGGTGGATCTTTTGCTGCCTACGATTTATCGCCCGGACATTGGCGGGCCGAGGATCACCGACTGCATCTACGTCGGCGAGAAGCAGAACGAAGTGCTTACCAACTATTCTCGCGACCTCGTGCGCGTTTAGCGAAATAGGACTAGGGAGGATCGAATGGACACAAGCGCTACGGTAAGAGCAAAGTCGGCGGCAAGACCAACCTCGATGCGCGAATGGCTGGACACATTGGCGCAGCAGGATCTGCTGAAGCTGGTCAATCGCCGGGTCAGCCTTAGTTATGAGCTGGCGGCGGTGGCCAAGAAGGCCGACGGGCGCTGGGCGGTGCGGTTCAATCATCCCGAGGAATTCAAGATGCCCGTCGTCGCCGGCTTTGCCAGCAGCCGGGCCTTGCTGGCCCAAGCCATGGGCGTGGCCGTCGAGCGCGCCTCGGAACACTTTGCCCGGGCGCAGGCGAACCCAACGCCTTGCGAGATGGTGGATTCCAAGTCCGCTCCCGTCAAACAGGTAATCAGTTCCAAGGTCAATCTTACGGAGCTGCCCATACCGGTGCATCACGAAAAAGACGGCGGCAGGTACATCACCGCGGGCGTCCTGGTTTCGCGTGATCCGAATACGAGGACAAGAAACGTATCGATCCATCGCCTGCAGGTGCTGGGGCCGGACCGGCTGGGGATCTTGATTCTGCCCAGGCATTTGAACCATTTCTATCGCGCGGCCGAACAGGCGCAACAAGCCTCTGGAAGTGGCGATTGCGATTGGCGTCGATCCCATACTGCTGCTTGCTTCGCAGGCCCTGGCCCCGCTCGGCTTTGACGAGTTCACCATCGCCAGCACTCTGTATGGAAAACCCTTGCAGCTGGTGAAGTGCGAGAGCGTCGACCTGGAGGTTCCGGCGCAGGCGGAGATCGTGCTGGAAGGCCGCATTCTGCCCGGCGTGCGCGAGGTCGAAGGACCTTTCGGCGAATATCCGAAATATTATGGGCCGGCACAGTCCCGGCCAGTGATAGAGCTGACGGCGATTACCACGCGACGGGACCCGATCTATCACACCATCATTCCGGCAAGCATGGAGCACATGCTGCTGGGCGCGGTCTCGCGCGAGGGCGGAATGCTGCAGGTGATCCGCGGCGCCGTGCCCAGCGCGGTTGCCGTCCACCTCACTCCCGGCGGCGGATGCCGCTATCACGCCGTGGTTGCCATCGACAAGAAACACGAGGGCGAGGGCAAGAACGCCATGTTGGCCGCCTTCAGCAGCAGCCAGGAGATCAAGCGCGTGGTGGTGGTGGACAAAGACGTGGACATCTTCGATCCGGTCGAGGTCGAGTGGGCCATCGCTACCCGCTTCCAGGCGGGACGGGATCTCACGATCATCACGCGCGCCCTGGGGAATAAGCTCGATCCCTCAAGCGACGACGGCATCTGCGACAAGATGGGCATCGACGCCACGGTGCCGCTGGGTGCGGACCCGTTCCGCTTCGAGCGGATACGGATTCCCGGTGAGAACGAGATCGACCTCAAATCGTATTTCGAGTGAGCGTTGCGGGTTAGGATGCTGCGTCACGAGGGTGACACGCTGCAGTAATTTTTGCGGGATACACCAACTCTATCTCTGTTCTAAAACGACGGGTGGCCCAGAGTTGGCGCAGTTCCAACTCTGGGGGTTTTGAACATTGTCTTCCATCCCATCCCGCTTGGCGGGACCAATTGCGGGCAAATGTGGGGAATAATATAGTTGACTGACTTTTATTCTAAGTTGTTGATACCGCGATGGGGCCACTTGGCGTACTGTTAAGGCTTAGACGCTAGGTGAGGCACGGGATATTGTTGAATCCACTTGTGCAGATCGCGCCTATTAATCCATAAGGCTAAAAGCCAATCGCCGTTCCGAAATTCCCGATATTCTTGATTACTAGTTTCAGCGATGTGGTGCATAGGGGTTCCCTCGAATCTAAAACGTGCTGCCGCGAGGCGAGACCACGCCAACAAATCAACACATTGAAGCCCCGCCCATTCTGCTCGTTTCCTGAATGAGTAGTGCCCAGTGTATCTGCCGGGATAGTAAGTTTCCATGTCTCTTAAGGCCTTCACGATTGCTGCGCGTGGCTTCATTTCTTGGTAATCGAATACAAATTCGATGTTGGAGTGTTGGTGCTCTCTAAGAAGCTTTAAGAGATGCCAGATCGCCCAAACATAATGATCCCGGCATAAAAACTCTTTCCATTTCTCAGGCATCTCCTCATCAAAAACGGCTTTAGTGACCGCGAAAGAAATAGCCCTGACCGCATATTTCATGGTGATTTGACGGACTCTGGCAACTGCGGCTTCTACCTTGGCGTCATCCCAAGCGGCAAATTCACTCTTGGAATTTCGATGGACACATTCTGAAGTGTGGAAGCTTTCAATTTGATATTTTGTGAGGAACGTCTTCCACTCAGATTCGAGAGCTAGAATCCTTCGGTCCGGGATGAGCAAAGCCGAGGCAACTGCAATTCGTTGCGATGGGGCCGTACCGCTATCGTCAATGTAAGCATTGAACATGACAAGGCTGACGTTTCGCCAGTTTCTCAGTCAGTCAAGTATATTGCTGCCCAAATGCGGGCCACCCGCCTCTAATTTGCTGAAAAATCCAGTTAGCCTTGCGGCGTCCCCGCCGCCGCAGCTTTGCTTTGCGGCCTCGGCTTATCAATCCATGCCCCAGCATCACCAGAGCAGGAATGGCGACGCCGATGTAGATATTGTCGATTCCCCATGGGTTGCCGAGGAAAAACCAGGTAACCACTCCGAGCGAGCCAAGAATGAGTCCCCAGAACGCGCTGCGGTTGCTGCCCACCATGGGCATGTAAAACATGAAGACGACGATCACGCTGATGGTGGTTCTGAGGGCCCGGGCAAAAAAGATCGTCTTCAACAGGCCGGGAACGTAGAGCGCAAAGGGGATGGGCGCCAGCCCGATGACGATCGAAAGCAGGCGGGTGGCCAGCAGCTTGTTCTTCTCGGCCGGCTTGAACAAGGGAATGAAGAAATCTTTCATGACCAGGGCGGTTGCGCCCAACTGGCAGGCCGAGATGGTAACCAGCGTGGTGGCCACGATGGAAGCGGTCACGATGCCCGCCATCCACGGGTCCATCGATTTCAGGAACACCGGCATGGCGTAGACGCTGTTGATCTTGGGAAAAAGACTGCGAGCGGAAATACCGATGTAGGCGGCAAAGAAGCCGATGGGGACGATGCACACGCTGGCCACGAGTCCGGCCTTCCGCGCCTCCTTTTCATCGTTCAGCGAGCTGATGCACTGGATCACGTACTGGGTGGAGAAGACGGCGCCGATGTTGGCCAGGGTCCAGGCGATCATCGTGGGGAAGCCGATTCCGGTGAGGGAAAAGTGCTGGGCCGGCAGATTGGAGAGCCCGACGGGAGTCGCGCGCAGCAGCTTCCAGGCGGTGATCGATACCAGAACCAGCCCGACGTACTTGAAGGACATGTGGATCAGGTTGGAGATTCCGACCCCGCGCAGTCCGCCAAAGGCCACGTTGAGAATGGTGGCGGCGCCGACGATGAAGACACAGCTCTTGATCGATACTCCCAGCAACAGCGAGAGGGTGGCGGCGCCGCCGGTGAACATGGAAACGTTCACTACGATCAAGGCGTAGGTCATGATTCCCGAGACCGCCATGCGGGTGGCCGAACCGTATCGCTGGCCCACCGCTCCGGAGATGGTGTACTCCTTCAGGGCGTTCAGCTTGGGCGCGATGAACAAGCCGTAGAGGAAGAAGCCGACGCCCATTCCAACCAGGTTCCAGGCGGCCGAAATTCCTTTGGCGAAGGCAGTCTGGGCCGTGCCCAGGGTGGCGCCGGTTCCGATGAATTCCGACATCACCAGAACGCCAACCACAAACGGACCCATCAGGTTCTTGGCGGTCAGAAAGCTGGTGCTGTCTTTGGCGTACCTGGCGGAAAACATTCCGATGATCGTGGTGAAGACGACATAGGCCAAGCTGATGCCAAAGATGATCCCGAGAGCTGGCATGGATACCCCCACCTCTATTCGCTGGACTTAGCGGGCTGCATGGATTGGCCTAGGATCAAGCCAAACAGGAGAGAATTCAAGGGCTTTCTCGATCAACGCGGGGCTTACAGCCGAACTATTACACCCAGCAGGGGCAACCGGCAGGTGCGCCCTGGAACTGCAGGTGGTTGCCACCTAGGTTTTTTGTTTTCAGCAGGTTGCATGCGCCTAGGTTGGGGACTGCTGCAGCTCTCAAGGACATCTGTCGCGAAGTGGCGGCATGGGGTATACAATCGTTGCCGTTCTTGCGGTCAGCAAAGCATTCCGTTCAAGATCATCGCGCGTTAACCCGGCAACAGAAAGGCCGCGGCGAGACGCTTCGGAGTAGATGATCGGGATTCAGCAGTCCACTAAAACAAAGCGAAAGAAGGAGAACTGCAATGTCGTCGATACGAGTCCTCGCCGTTGCTGTGTTTGTTGCTGCGTTGTTCGTCGCCAGTCCGGTTGCTGCGCAAAAGCCGGCTAATCCTCTTGATGCCGTGCCGCCAGCAATGCCGTTCGATGTGCCTTATGGCACGCCGATAACACTCGAACGCGCCCAGGTGGCCATCAACGCTGCCGTGGCCGAGGCCGCCAAGCACAATTGGAAATTGAACGTTGCCGTGTACGACTCGGGCGCCAATCTGGTCGCCTTCCAGCGCATGGACGGGGCGCAACTGGCCTCGATCGCGGTCTCAGAGCACAAGGCCAAGGCGGCAGTGCTTTACCGCCGCGAGACCAAAATCTTTGAAGGCGGTATCCAGGGGGGCATGAACTACATGATCACGCTCGACGGCATAATTGCCTCTCGCGGCGGCATTCCCCTGGTTGTGGGCGGCAAGCTGATCGGCGCGATCGGCTGCTCGGGCGGAACAGGCTCGCAGGATGAGGTGGCCTGCAAGGCGGGCGCGGCAGTCATTAATAAGTAGCGCTCGTCCCGGGAAACCAAACTTCTCGAGGCAACGGCACGACACGGCGCCAAGCATAGTGCGAAAGAGTGCCTCCACGGCGGCAATGAACTTGCCGCCGCTGGAGGATGAGTTATTGGTGCGGGCGCCCAGTCTCGCAGAACCAGATCTCCAGAAACGACAATATTTCTCGGGTGGAAAACGCAAGGTGGCTCGACTGCGGCGCGCAAAGAACGCGCCTTCGCTCGCCATGACACCATCTTTGTTTGGATCATCATCCCTAATTCGCCTGCCGCTTATATTCCATTACTCTTGCGTGATGATCTTCTCCGGCGCCTGATCTCCGGTTGCGCGGTTTGGCTCACCATCCGCCGTGGCGATCAGCGCTTTCGGCACCAGCAGGATCAACGGCAAGATCAGCGCGTACACGATGGTCGTGGCAATCACGCAATACAGGAAGCCATGATCCGGGCTGCTGTTATAAATCTTTGCCCCCAGGACATCGCCGCCGCGCCCGGATAGCGCCAGCACGCCTTCAACCAGCATCATCAAGGTTCCCTGCAGGCCGGGCGGGCAGGAGCGTATGGCGAGATCGAAGTACGAGGCGGTGGCGATTCCACCCATCAAGCCGATGGGAAGCGCCAACAGCAGCGCCAGTTCGCCGGAGTGAATGAAGGCCAGGGGAATCATCTGCGGCACCGCGATAAGGGTTCCCCACCACAGCAGCTTGCTGAGCGGCACCTTCTTGCAAAGAAAACCGTAGAGCAGGAAGGTCGGGATAAAGCCGGCGGCAAATATACCGTTGTAGTACGAGTAGACAGCATCGGAGGCATGCAGCTGATTGCTGAGATAGAACTGCAGCGGAGTCGCGGCTCCAGGGGCGAAGTTCCAAAGCAGGTTGATCAGAATCGCGGGATAGACGGCACGGTGCTTCAGCAGCCGCTTAATGTCCCCCAGAAAACTAGACCCGCGGGCCTGCGGCGTGTCATAAGCGTGCCGGAAGACAGCAGCAGGTTTCCATAGACCCAGCGCGGCTATACAGAATACGAGTGCAGCGACGAAAGAAAACGTCGCCGTCGGCTTGATGTGCTCGGATATGTAACCCGAGGCAAATGCTCCCATGATTACCGGGACAGAGCTGACTACGTTCCAAAGCGTGCTCAGGCGGCCCGACATGAGCTTTTCCTGGCCGATCAGGGCGATCAGGCCCTGATAGGCGGCTGCGATGAACCGGGACGACAGCATCACTGCCAGCATTCCAATGAGCAGCCCCTCGTACGATACCGGGGCCCAGGCCATGCCGATGAATGCCAGGGCGGTGAGTGGAGCGAAGATAAGAAAGAAGCCGCGATCACGCAACCCGAGCGGGCTCCATAGATCGCGGGCCAGACCGAAAGTAAAGGCGAAGTACACCGGAACCGCCGTAACCAGCCGGAAGATAGAGATCTGAGTGGCGGTTGCGTGCAACTGGTTCTTCAGCAGGTACGACGTCTGTATGTCGACGAGATATCCGTTAGGAGTGGCCAGGTAAACAAACAGCGTCAGCCACCCGAAGTAGAAGAAGGTCGGGGTAGTGTCGGTGGAGCGGTTTTGGGCGGAGGCAGGGCTCGTTTCCATCCCTGCTCCATTGTACCGATTCAGCCGAAACCCACATCTGCCAACTGCAGGCAGATGTGGGGCACCGCTCAAAGATGACTACTACAAATGCAAAAATGAATGGCGCCTGCTCGTGACAGGCGCCATTGGCAAGAGGCAAGACAAGAACTTAATAGGTGAGCATGACTTTCATGGCTTTGGCTTTTTCGTGCTCCGATACGCGGAAAGCCTCCAGCACTTTGGTTAACGGGAAACAGTGCGTGATCACCGGCTTGAGGTTCACGCGCCCTTGGCCGAGCAGCATCAACGCCCGCTCGAGCGCATCGAAGGGAATGCCGCGCGAGCCGTACATGGTCATCTCCTTCTCCTTGAAGGTGGTGACGGGAAACTCCGAGCGGTTCTCCGGGTTGGTGCCCATAATCACCAGCGAGCCTCTTGGACGGGTGATTTCCACGGCGAGGAAAACTGTTCTGGCGGCCGTGATGCCTACCGTCTCGACCGCGACATCGGCGCCGCGTCCATTGGTGATCTCACGCACGACCTGAGCCAAGTCTTCTTCCGCGGTGCACACCACGCGATCGGCTCCCATCACCTTGGCGAGCTCGAGGCGGTTCTTCAGCATGTCGGAGATAATGACGTAGCAGCCGGCGGCATGGGCACAGGCCAACACATCCATGCCTACGGGGCCGGCTCCGATGATGACCACGACGTCGCCCGCGCCGGCTTTGGCCTTCAGTCGGATGGCGTTGTATCCGACGGCCAGGGTTTCGGCGATCGCCCCGACGGTGAAGTCGACGTTGTCGGGCAGTTGGAGGACGTGGCTCGCGGGCACTTTCATGTACTCCGCCATGCCGCCATCGACGCTGAAGCCGACGGAGCTGCCGTTCTGACAGTGATTCAAGTGGCCATGGCGGCAAGCCCAGCACTTGCCGCACTGGATTTCCATGGTGGCCGTAACCCGCATGCCGGGCTGGAACTTCTTTACGTTTCCGCCCACGCGGCATATCACGCCGGAAAATTCGTGTCCCAGGATTCGGGGATACGTGGCGCGAGGGTGGCCGCCATGCAGGGCGAGAATGTCCGACCCGCAGACGCCGCAGGCCTTCACCTGAATGAGTACTTCTTCGTCCGTGATCTCGGGCACCGGAACATTTTCTTCCAGGGTGAGGTGCTCCGGCTTATGCAGCACGGCGGCTTTCATCTTCTTCGGAATCTCCATTGCATTATCCTCTGCGAATTCTTGTTCTTGAGGTACGCGCGGGGTCTCCGGCAGGCGCGGTCATCGTGCCTGCCAGGGTAGATAAGTTAGCGGTTGATGTATGCCAGGTAGGGAATGCCCACGGCGAGAAGCGTACCCAGGAAGATCGCGCCGAAGATTGCGCCCTGAACCCAGAAGTCCTTGCGCGAAATATAGCCGCTGGCGTAGTAGATCGGAGCCGCACCGCAAGCGTAAGGAGTGATGACTCCCTGCAGCGCCAGCGAGAAGCACAACAGCATGGCAAAACTTCTTACGGGCATGCCGGGGATGGTCATTCCGGCTGCCAGGAGCATGGGCAGAACTCCCACCGCCTGCGAGGTGAGGTTGGCAAACGAGGTTTACGCCCACGCGGGTGGGGTTGTTATAAACGCCCACGGGAATCGAGACCGCCTTCATACGGGTGAGCATGTGCTCAAGTACGGCGGATTGCGGCGGCAGAAGATAAGGAGGCACAGTGAAGATGAAACCATCGGTTTCCTCTGCCTGCGCGAACTGCGCAAACTTCGCCGTGTCCGCCGTTGAGGGATGCGATGCATTAAATCTAAACGATTTCTATCGGACAGTGAATACCAAAGTGGGGCCGACATTGCTCTGTCTCTCATTTCCTGCGGCAGAATTGGCTTGCAACGCAGCTCACGGAGAGTAAAATGTGACGCATTCAAGGCTGGATTCCTGCTTAAAAAGCGCTTAGCCTGGATTTTAGGGTTCTAGACGGCCAAGTTATTGGAGCCAACAGTCGGACCCGCGGATCCGGAGTTCGCCCTTAAAACCGGTGGCGGAGGGTTCATGCTGCTTAATACCTTTGAATACCTCAAGCCTAACAGCTTGAGCGAAGTCTTGCAGGTTCTGGACGAAGGTAAGGATAAGAACACGCAGGTTTTGGCTGGAGGCACCGACCTGATTCCGTGGTTGCGAGCCAAGGTCAAACAAACGGATTGCCTGATCGACTTAGACAATGCGGACTTGCGTTGCATAGTGTTTGCGAAGGATGAGGCAAAGATCGGGGCCATGGTGAGCTTTGCCACGCTGAGCCGGCATCCGCGGGTCGCGCAAGAACTGCCGGCGCTGGCCGAGGCGGCCGCGCAGGTCGGGGCGGTTCAAACACGCACACTGGCGACCCTGGGCGGTAATCTGTGCTCGGCGGTCCCCTCTCTGGATGGGGCTCCTCCGCTGTTGGCGCTGGGGGCCAAGTTCCGTTTGCAAGCCAAGGGAGGAGAACGGCTGGTTCCAGCGGAGCAGTTCTTTCTTGGTCCGCGCCGCACCGTGTTGCAGCCCGGTGAGATTCTGACGGAAATCCTGGTGCCGCTACGCGAGGACTTCAAGGCGAAATTCTTGCGCATGGGGCGGCGGAAGGCGCTGACTCTGTCGATCGTCAATGTAGCGGCGGGAGTAACAGTCGAGGATGGTGGCGGAATTGGATGTGCGCGAATCGCCCTGGGTGCGGTCGCGCCTACACCCATCCGAGCATACAAAGCGGAGCAGCTCTTGCAAGGACAAAGAATTACCCCGAGATTACTGGCTGAGGCCGCGGCAGTAGCCGCGACGGAAACATCTCCTATCAGCGACCTGCGTGCCTCCGCCGACTATCGCCGCAAAATCAGTGCGGTGCTCGTGCGCCGGGCTTTGGAGAATGCGATCGAACAAACGAGGCAAGCTGGAGCAAGTATTCGCGCAGCAGCGGGAGGGGCTAAGTGAAGAAGCACATAAACCTGAAAGTAAACGGCCAATCTTACGCTTTGCAAGTGGACGCCAAAGAGCTGCTGTTGGACGTGATCCGGGAAAGAATTGGCTTGACAGGGACGAAGGAAGGCTGCGGCACCGGAGAGTGCGGGGCGTGCACCGTGCTGATCGACGGCGAGCCAGTGAATTCCTGCCTGTACCTTGCCGTCAGGGCTGAAGGTAAAGACATTCTCACTATCGAGGGTCTCGGCGAGCTGTCCAACCTGCACCCCTTGCAGCAGGCTTTCATCGACAACGGGTCGGTTCAGTGCGGGTTCTGTGCCCCGGGCATGCTTCTATCCGCCCATGCGCTGCTGATGAGGAACGCAAATCCCAGCGAGCGGGAGATTCGGGAGGGAATTGCCGGCAATATTTGCCGCTGCAGCGGTTATGTGAAGATTGTCGCTGCGATCAAGCAAGCGGCGGTCGTATTGCGTCAGGATGGGAGGGGCTAGTTATGAGCCACAATGTTATCGGGAAGCGCATTCCCAGAATCGATGCGGCGTTGCAGGTGACTGGAAAGAGTGTGTACTCATGCGATTGGGTGTCTCCGGGGATGCTCTTTGCGAAAGCTTTGCGCAGCAAGCACGCACACGCCAGGATTCTGAAGGTTGACACCTCGAAGGCAGAGAAGCTGGCAGGTGTCAAGGCGGTTCTTACCGCCCGGGATTTCCCTGAGAACCGCTTTGGCACCTTCCGCGATCAGCCGGTTTTGGCCGATGATAAAGTGCGGTACTTGGGCGATGCCGTGGCCGTGGTTGCCGCTACTTCGTGGGATGCAGCCGAAGAAGCGCTCGGGCTGATCCAGGTTGACTATGAACCGCTACCCGGCGTCTTCGACCCGGTGGAAGCGATGAGACCCGACGCTCCCAAAGTACATGGGGACAGCAATATCGTAGCTCACATAAAGAACCGCTTCGGCGATATCGATCAGGGATGGAAAGAATCGGACGTGATTTTTGAAGAAACGATTAAGACTGCGATGGTGGAGCACGTGTCTCTCGAACCCCATGTCGCGGTTGCCGAGGTAGACGACCTTGGGGAATTGCTGGTCATGACCTCCACACAGCGTCCGCACAATTGCGCTGCTACCCTGGCCGAAGTAATGAAAATGCCGATGCACAAAATCAGGATGGCCACTCCAGCCGTTGGCGCCGGCTTTGGCGGCAAGAACGACCTTACCATTGAGCCCTATATTGCCATGTTGGCGATAAAAACCGGCAAGCCGGTGAAAATGACCTACAGCCGGGAAGAAGAGTTTCAGGTATCGACTGTGAGGGCCGTCTACATCCTGAAGTATAAGTCCGGCCTCAAGAAGGACGGGACGTTGGTGGCAAGGCAACTGGAGCTCATCGGCGACAGCGGACCCTATGTATCTTCGGGCTATGGTGCGATAGACAAGGCGTGCCTGCAGGGCGCCGGCCCCTACCGCGTTCCGCACGTCAAGATCGACGGCTATCTGGTTTACACCAACAACCCCATCGGCGGATCCTGGCGGGGGTTGGGGGCTAACCAAACGAACTTTGCCTATGAAGTCCACATGGATACGATCGCCGCGGAGATGGGCATGGACCCGGTGGAACTCCGCCTGAAAAATCTAATTGTGGATAATTCCCAACTGCCTACGGGACAGGTACTTAGGGGTGTAACTTTGACCAAATGTATGGAGCAAGCGGTAGCACTGGCCGGCTGGAAAAAGAAGGAGGTCAAGGTCAGATGAAGAAACGGGGCAAGGGCGTCGCAGCCATGTTTTATCCGATTGGTACTACGGCTTCCGCTAACGCGGCAGCGGCTTTTATCAAAGTGAATCAGGATGGCACCGCAGTCCTGTATACCGGCACCACGGAAATCGGCCCGGGAACTGTGACGGTCATGGCCCAGATCGCCGCCGAGGAACTAGGGATTGAGTTCGATCAAGTGGCGGTGGTTTCCTCCGACAGCAAGCTGACCCCCTATGACTGGGGCCCGGGGGCATCTCGATCAACGTACATCAGTGGGAACGCCGTTCAGAAAGCGGCGGCGCAGGCGAAGCAGGTTTTGTTTGAATTGGCGGCCGAAGAATTGAAGGTCCGCCCTGAAGGCTTGGCGTCCGCCGGGGGCTATATCTTTGTCGGGGACTTCCCGGAACGGAAGGTGGCAATCAGCGCGGTCGCCAAAAAGGCGATAAGGGTCATAGGCCGTCCGCCGATCGGCGCAGCCGACTTTAATCCGTCGACAACCATCGGTCTGGACAAGGAGACAGGCCACGGGAAGCCGTACGGTACGTACGTTTATGCCACTCAAGTCGCCGAGGTGGAAGTGGACACCGAGACGGGGCAAGTCGAGATTCTCAAGATAACGGCCGTTCATGACTGCGGCACGGCCATCAACCCAATGATGGTAGAAGGCCAGGTGGAAGGCGGCGCGGCAATGGGGGTCGGCTGTGCCACGATGGAGGAAATGGTTGTCGAACAGGGGCGAGTCAAGAATCCCCAGATGACCGATTACGTTGTGCCAACCGCATTGGACGTGCCTGAAATCGTGATCAGGATAGTGGAGATACCTGATCCAACCGGTCCATTCGGAGCCAAGGGGGTTGGCGAATGCGCGCCGCTGCCGACATCGCCCGCTATCGTGAACGCGATTCAGGATGCCGTGGGCGTTCGCATCCGGGACCTGCCCGCAACGCCGGAAAAGATACTGAAAGCGCTAGAGGAAAAAGCAGCCAAGGAAAAACATAAGGCAAACGAGCTAATGGCGATACCGGAGAACGCGCTGGAAGCTGAGACTGTCGGCTGAGTTCTTCGCTGATGCAAGGAAGAAGGTTCTAAGTAAGTACGGACCGCAGTATCATCAAGCACTTACCAGCTTAGGGGCCAGGAGAATCTATGGCGAGCATTGCACCGAAACCAGCTACAGCACCGCAAGGAAAGTCTGTGGGCGTATGGAGTTATCTGGCGCCCATTCTGACCGGCGTTGTTCTTCTGCTGATTCCCGTACCGGCGGGTCTCAAACCTAACGCGTGGTACTTTTTCGCATTGTTCGCCGCCGTCATGGTTGGCGTCATCACCGAGCCTCTCCCCGCGGCCGTCATTCCACTGCTGGGCGTGGCGTTTGCGACCATCCTGGGCCTGGTCGATAAGACACCCGGCGGGGCAATTCGCTGGGGCCTGAGCGGTTTCTCGAATACGACGGTCTGGCTCATATTTGCCGCTTTCATGTTTGCCATCGGCTATGAGAAGACGGGGCTGGGCCGCAGAATCGCACTGCTGCTGGTCAAGAATCTGGGCTCCAAAACGCTCGGCCTCGGCTACGCGATCATGCTGTCGGATCTCGCTCTCTCCCCGGTGACTCCTTCGAACACCGCCCGTAGCGCCGGGACGATCTTCCCGATCATCAGCAACATTCCACCGTTGTATGGTTCTTATCCTGGAGAGAGTGCGCGGAAGATCGGTTCCTACGTGATGTGGACGGCGCTGGCATCGACCTGCGTCACCGGTTCGATGTTCATGACCGCCGTGGCCACGAACCTGCTCTGCATCGAGCTGATCAAGAAGATCGCCCACGTCGAGGTCACCTGGACCCAGTGGGCTTACGGCTTCCTGCCCATCGGCGTCATTTTGATGCTCACCCTTCCCTACCTGATCTACATCATCTATCCCCCGACGATCAAGAACAGCAGCGAAGTGTGCGGCTGGGCGAAGAAAGAACTGGAGACCATGGGCAAGATTTCGAAAAGGGAAATCACCCTCGCACTCCTGGTTCTATCGGCGCTGGCGATGTGGATCTTCGGCAGGAAGGTGGCGGATGCCTCCGCGGTCGCCGTCTTGATCGTCGGCCTGATGGTTGTAGTCAAGATTGTCAGTTGGGACGACGTGCTGGGAAATAAGCCGGCCTGGAACGTGCTGATGTGGTTCGGTACCCTGGTGGCGCTGGCGGACGGTCTGGCCAGAGTCGGCTTCATCACCTGGATAGCCAACAATGCCGCCACCTACCTGAAGGGCGTCTCGCCGATGAGCGCTATGATCGGCATGGTGGTGCTCTACTACTTCATCCATTACATGTTCGCCAACCTCACGGCACAAGCGGTCGGCACGATGCCGATGATTCTGGCGGCGGGACTTGCAATCCCCGGCATGGACGTCCGGATGTTCTGTTTGCTGATGCTGTTTGCGCTGGGCCTGATGGGAATCATCACCCCGTATGCCTGCGGTGCGGCGCCCGCCTACTACGCCAGCGGCTACATCTCGCGCAAGGATTTCTGGGTTAAGGGCTTTATCTTTGGAATGATTTTCCTCGGCCTGCTGCTCGGGGTTGGAATTCCGTGGATCGCTTGGGCGAAGCCGTAATACTTAAGTCCCGGCTGGCTTCGGCAGCCAGATTCCCGAAGGCTGGGTAGCTGGGTAAATGATGGACCGGATGTCTGCTCTGTTCGGAGCAGCCATCCATGATCACGTGACGACTCTCACGGCTTGAACTCGGGAAATGCACTATACGTTGTTACTATTATCTACATCACTTAAACTCGCGGGTGGCTTAAATGGTTAATGCAACTTCCAGTGACATAGGGAAGGAAACGGGCGTGTCGCAGGGTACGCAGGGGCAAAGCGGCTATCGTTGGCTCGTTCTGGTTATGCTGGCCTCGCTCTCATTGATCACCTACATGGATCGAACCAACATTTCCATTGCCGCCCCCATGATGATGAAGGAATTCGGGTTCACGAAAACCCAGATGGGCATCGTCTTCAGTGCGTTTGCCTGGGCCTATTCGCTCGGTCAATTTCCCGCGGGATGGCTGAGCGGCAAGATCGGCCCGCGAAAGTTGCTGGCTCTGATCGCGTTGTTTTGGTCGTTCATGACCATGGCGACTGCCCACGCCTGGGGATTTATCTCGCTGGTCGCCATACGATTTATCTTTGGCATGGGCGAATCTGGCTGCTTCCCAGGCGGACACCAGGCGATGCAGTACTGGTACCGCAAGTCCGAGCGGGGCACGGCAAATGGTGTCTTCCATGGTGCCGGTCAATTCGCCACCTCGATAGTGCCGCTGCTTGCGGTCGCGCTCATGGCTGCTTGGGGCTGGCGCTCCATCTTCTACGCCTTTGGCCTGGTCGGGGTCGTATGGTCCATCATTTGGTGGTTGATGTATCGTGACCAGCCCGAGCAAAGCAAGCATGTCAATGCTGCCGAGGCGGAGTACATCCGGGCAGGGATCGGTGTAATCGAAGCCAAGAAAAAGGTTCAAATTCCCTGGGGCCTCATCCTTAGCTGTCGGACCACCTGGCTTATGGGAGCTGTCTACGCCGCTTTTGTATATAGCCAGAATTTCTTTTTGTATTGGATGCCGACTTATCTGGTGGAGTTCCGGCACTTCTCGCTGAAGAACATGGGCCGCCTTGCTACCTTGCCGTTGTTTGCGGGATGTGTCGGTGTCCTGCTTGGTGGCATTCTTACCGATTACCTGGCGAAAAAGACGGGAAACCTTAAATGGTCGCGCCGTGGCGTCTGCATTGCTGGTTTGCTCGGCGCCGCCATTTTCATTATCCCTGCGGCTTTGACTTCGAACCATGTGCTGGTAGTCATTTGCCTGACATTTGCCAATTTCTTCACCCAGATGGTGAACGCGCCCTCATGTGCGGTCTCTCTGGATATCGCAGGCGGGTACGCCGGCATAGTATTTTCCTTGATGAACATGATCGCCCAGGCTGTGGGTGCGACTTCGATGATTGTCTTCGGAGCTCTTGTCCAGAGAGGTTATTGGCTAGCGCCATTCTTAATCATAGCCGCGATTCTGACAGGCGCTGCGTTGCTGTGGGCGTTTGCCATTAACCCCGAGCGGTCGGTGCTGGAAAGATCGTGACCGGTGTTTCCGTCGCGTTTGCCGGCGTGGGCAAGAACGTCGACAACCCCACGGTGGCGGACGCTCCTTAGGGTTCCGAGTTCCCTTGTCCTTAGGCACCGTGACATCGGCCATCGGGCGCCACCGGGGCCGCATCCGGGGTCATCAGGGACCAGAAGATGACCACAGCTGCGAACACCTTGCGAGGGCCGAAATTGTCGCTCAACCACGCGCATGGAATCTGCCCAAGCGCGTAAGCTATAGGAGAGGCATAGCTTTGAAGTTTACTGACCAGCGGCAGCCCGCCTCTCGGGTAGCAGGCTCTCCAACCGGCCGAGATTTTCCGGCCCGAAGCCCAGACGACCTGCTTCGATCTCCTCAATCATCGCGGTAATCTTCTCGTTGAGTGGTGTTGGCACCCCAGCAGTCCGCCCCTTGCGCGCTACAAATCCATTCATGTGGTGCACTTCTGTTGGACGTTCCTTAATCAGGTCCTGCAGGAACGAGTTGATCGACTTCTGACCGATGTGGGAGTACAGCCTCAACAGAGCGCGCCGCAGTACGTCGTCGTTCGCCCCCAACATCTCTTCAGCCGTCAACCCGATAATGGGTTCAATTTGGTAGCCCAGGGCAATACCAACCTGCAAGCACTCCCGGCCTAACGCCACCGCGAGGTCCATTAGAGGCGCGCTCTGCGAAATCTCCCAATCACTGATGCGTAGGGCTCCGGAGACCGCCTGCGACATACAGTTCAGCACCAGCTTGGACCACTTACCGCCCCAGATGTTGGTCTTGACCTCGACCTTACCGGCCGCGCCCAGAATGGAGGCTAATTCCTGGACTCGCGGCGTTACCCGTCCGTGCAGCTCGCCCAGGGCAAACCATGTCCTGGTCGGACTGGTGTGACGCTTTACGATGCCCGGTTCCCACAGCTCGGCGGCCAACTCGACTACGGCGGCGATGTCGCGCTCATAGCCGATGATGGGCGCCACCCACTCATCGTTGAGGCTGTTCTGCAACGACACCAGTACGCCGCCGGGCGCCAAATATGGTTTGATGAACTCTGCCAACCAGATACTGTCGGGAGACTTGCAGGTAAGAAAGACGACGTCGAACTTCTGCTTCAAAGTGCAGACTTCGCACAAGTGAACGGCCCGTACTTTGATTCGCAGGTCGCCCTCCACCATCTGGATGTGCAAGCCATTGGACTTCATGGCATCGACATGCGCTGCCCATTGGTCGATTAAACACACGTCCTGCCCGGCACGGGTCAACTCGCTGGCTACGCTGCTACCGATTGCCCCCGTACCCAAGACTGCTATTTTCTTTCTCACCATTCCTCCTGCGTTTTTGGAAACGCCAATGACGGGCGGATTTGTTTGTGAAAGAACGGGCGGTGTAGCCGAGAGCTTGACAGCGCCTCTGCCAGTGCCCTCTTGTGAGTCACACTAGCGTTTTCAGACTCCACGTAAGCAGCAGTATTCTACTCCGTATCGGCGGGACGTCGTCAAGCAGACAGTTCTGCTTCTCGATTCTCATCTCTCATTGTTAGACTCAATTAGACTCACTGGCTGAGAACCGATGTCTGTGGGGGGCATTTATGAGATTGGGGTTTATTGGGTTTGGAGAAGTTGGGTCCGAGATGACCCGCGGCCTCAAGGGGGCGGGCTTGGAAGGTATTGTCGCCTACGATGTCATGCAAGCAGACCCTACCCGCGGCAGCCACCTTAAGCAACGCAGTGAGTACGCTGGGGCAACGCTGCTTCCCACCCCGCGGGCAGTATTAGACGCCGTCGAGGTGGTTATGGTAGCCGTACCCGGTAGCAATGCTGGTGCGGCCGCGCGCGAATTGAGCCCTTTCCTGCGCCCGGAAACGTTGTACATCGATCTAACGACCGCTGCGCCGGCCCAGAAGCATGACATTGACCAGGCAGTGCGAGGGGCCGGGGCCTTATTCGTGGACGCTGCAATCATGGCGCGATTGGCAATCTACCAGCACAAAGCTCCCATCCTGGCCAGCGGAAACGGCGCCGATCTCTTCATCCGACTGCTGACGCCTTACGGAATGCAGATCGAGAAAGTCAGTGAGGTGGCCGGAGACGCGACGGCAATCAAGTTCGTGCGCAGCATCTTCTCCAAAGGTTTTCCGGCTCTGATGGCCGAGGTCTTGGAAGCGGCATCGGTGATGAAGGTTGAACATCTGGTGCTGAAATCCCTGTCGGCGACAATGGACGCACAGCCGTTCGAGCAAGTGGCCAAATATCACGTCACCGGTAGCTCCATCCATGCCGAGAGGCATGTGCATGAGATGGAAAGCGTGGCCGAGATGCTGGAAAGCATGCAGGTGAATCCGGTCATGACCAGAGCCGCTTGTGAACGCCTGAAATGGCTCGCTTCTATGGATCTCAAACATAAGTTTGGGGAGAGATCGCCAGAAGATTGGCAGGAAATTATCCGGCCCTGGGCACAGGCCCGCAGCTCGGGCCCGCGCTCGCAACAGTGAATGTGACGATCCGCAAGTGGGCTGAAGTCAGCGACAGCAATCCTTGTAGGCAAGCCGAGTGTACAGTCCCAGACCTTTATTCAGACCTCCGGTCACTTCCGCTAACGTAGCGGCCGCACCTTCAGGTCCAGGTCGCCCTCAGGCATGCTGATGTGCAACCACTTCGAGCGCATCGCTTCCACGTGCTCGGGCCACGGGTCAATCAGCAGCCACACGTCAAATCCAGCGCGGTTCATAACGGCCGCGACGCTGCTGCCGATTGCGCCCGTCCCCAACACAGCTATCCGTTTGCCCATAACTCTCCTTATGCCACAAGCTCAGTCTCTTGCTTTGCTTAGAAATAAAGCGACACGTGATGTACGGATTTAAGCTGGCGGCGGAACTTGCCGGAAGGACTCCAGATACCACAACCCGCCTGGAGTCGAGGTGTTCTGGCGCAAGATGTACAGGTTCCCATCATCCGCGCGAACCTTGAAGAAGATGTCCTGCGGGCCGTACCACTGGTCGAGCACCTCTGCCACCGAATACTGACGGGCGTCGAGCCGGAAACGAACAGGCCTCTCGTCCGCCTTACGGCCGGCATAGCTGTCTACTTCCACTATTACCTTCACCTGTTCCTCGCGCGGGCTTCGGCACTCCTTATCTTCATTATTGTCGCAGAGACGTTCACCGACCAAGGGTTGGAAAAGTACACAGCCCCTTCGGGCTCGGGAAAAACAATTCCCTCAGGGGCTAAAGCCCGTATTTTTACCGGGTCGGAACGGCACGGCTGATGAGGCTGCAGAAAAACAAATTTCGGGTGGCGCGGACTACACGGTCTTGGTAACGGGACTTTATGGCACCCACCATCCAGCAGCGCCTCGCTTGTTGCTTGCACCCCAGCAAACCAGAATCGCGTTTGCTGGGGACCCCGCTTCGGCGCGTTTTTCCGCAGCCTGTGAAGCCGTGCCCTTCCACGAAACCGAATTTGAAACCGGTTCTCGCGCTGGGCTTGCTCAGCGAGCCGCGAACAAGGAGCTCTGTGTCAATGCGGCTGTGTTGCGCGGATGGGCTGCACCTGTTCGCCATCGTGCGCCGCCTGGCCGACGTTGACGGCGACCAGGTCCTGATCCGACAGATCGCCGGTGACCTCGACGTTGACACCGTCATCGAAGCCGAGAGTTACAGGAACAAGTTTCAGGCGATTCTCACGAACCACGGGCACGAAGGGTTTGCCATCGCGAAAGACCAGCGCATCATCGGAGACCATTCGGACCGCTACCGGCGCGGTCACCTGCAGCGCCATCCTGGCGTACATACCAGGGAACAGCATTTGGTCGCGATTCGGCAGATCGACCTCCACCAGCATGGTGCGAGTGGCAGTGGTCAGCGCCTCCGGATGACGCGTAATCTTGCCCTCGAATTTTCGGCCTGCGTACTCGCTCACGGTAACCGTCGCCGGATCGCCATCGCGAATGAAGGGCGCCAGCGCCTGTGGAACTTCCGAATAGACGCGCAAAGGCGAGAGCGTCGCAATAGAGAGAATTGGGGTGTTGGTGGTGCTGGTAGTGGTCTGCGGGATGAGCGCACCGGGATCGACATAGCGCGCGGTCACTACCCCGGTGAATGGGGCGGTGATCAGCTTGTAGCCTTCCAGGGCCTGAAACTGCTCGACATTGGCTTTTGCCGCCAGCATCGTATTGTGGGATTCATCGGCGGTCTGCCGCGGGACAATGTTCTCGCGCAACAGCGACTGGTTACGCTGGTCGGTTATAGCATTCAGGTTGTAGGTGGCGCGCGCGTTGGCGACCTGCTGATCCAGCTCCGGCGCTTCCAGAACAGCCAGCAGCTGACCCTTCTTCACGCGCACTCCTTTGTCGACTTTTATGCTCCGCAAGTAACCCGAGACCTTGGCGTAGATGGGAGTCTCCGTGTAGCCGCGCAGAGTAGCCGGAAGCTCAAGAGTGCGAATTGCCGGCGGACGATAGACGGGCTGCACCAGCACGCGAAGTCCACGTTGCTGCTCCTGGGCGCGGGCCTGCGCCTGCTGGTTGAGCTTGCGGCTTCGCGCCACCATGAATGCGCCCAAAGCACCGAGCACCACAAGGATCGCTACCACCCATGCGAGATAAAACCGTATCCCGGGGCGCGATGCGGCGGTTTCCCCTGCGACTTCCTGGACATCGTGGTTGGCGACTCCGGCGCGCGAGGCCGGGGATGATAGCTTGTCCTGCTTTAAATGTTCATCCATGCTGCGTTCCCGGAAGCTGATGGCGAAG
Organism: uncultured Acidobacteriota bacterium; assembly: GCA_963791145.1. GTDB lineage: Bacteria > Acidobacteriota > Terriglobia > Terriglobales > Acidobacteriaceae > CAWBRT01. The sequence goes on from CAWBRT010000017.1 coordinate 291,683, forward strand.
GGCGACATCGACCCTGTCGTCGCGCTCCCGCTTGGTATGTAGCCGGCGGGTGAGGACCGAGTAAACGGCCGGCACCACGAATAACGTCATAACGGTAGCCGCAAGCAAGCCGCCGATCACAGCGCGGCCAAGCGGCGCATTGAGTTCCGAACCTGATCCCAAACCGAAGGCCATGGGCAACATTCCCAAGATCATCGCCAGTGCCGTCATGATGATAGGACGGAGGCGGATGCGGCCGGCTTCTATGGCGGCTGCAGCGGCGCCGTAGCCCTCTTCGCGCAAATCGTTGGCGAAGATGATCAGCAGATTGCCGTTGGCCACGGCGACGCCGACCGCCATCGTCATTCCCATGAGCGATTCGACATTGATGGTGGTGTGGGTCAGCGCCAGCATCCACAAGGCCCCGGCCAGCGCGCCGGGGACAGCCAGCATGATGATCAGCGGCTCAGCCCAGGATTGGAAATTGGCGACCATCAGCAAATAGACGAGGACGGCGGCCAGTACGATTCCGAAACTGAGCGTCTGGAAGGACTGGCGCATGGCTTGGCTGCGCCCGCGAATGGTGATCTCCGTTCCTCGCGGCAGCGCACCCAGCCGCGAGATGGCCCGCTGAACGGATGCCGTCGCTCCGCCCAAATCCCGACCGCTTACGCTGGCATTGATGTCGATCACGCGCTGGAGAGTGTAATGATTAATGACCGCCGGATTGGAGGTGCGGCTGATATGAGCGACATTCGAGAGCAGCTGCGGCGCGCTATTCGCGGCTCCGCTGGTGATGGGGATGTTGCCCAGACTCTGGACAGAGTTGATGACCGGCTGCCGCACCTGCGAAATGACGTTGTAATTGACTCCGCTCTTCGGGTCGAGCCAGAAGTTCGGCGTAAGCAGGCTGTTGCCGCTCAAGGCCGTCAGCAGGCTGGAGGCAACCTGCTGCTGCGAGATTCCCAACTCCAGCGCCTTGGCGCGGTCGACTTCGACGTGAAATGACGGGTAGTCCAGAGGCTCGGCGATCCTGATGTCCTCCACTCCTGGGATGAGGGCCATCTGGGCGCGCAGTCGCGCCGCCACCTGCGTATTCCCTTCCAGGTCGTTGCCGGAAATCTGCACATCGATGGCGGCAGGCAGCCCGAAATTCAATACCTGGCCGACCAGATCGGCCGGCTGGAAATAAGTGGTGACAGCCGGAAAACGCGACCCCAGGACCTGGCGGATGCGGCTTTCGTATTCCGCCGTGGGCCGGTGCTTCTCCTTCAACTGAATAAGGATGTCGGCATCCATCTGCCCGATGGTATCGGTCTGGTAGAAGGCAAGATCGTAGGAAACCGGCAGTCCGATATTGTCGCTGATGGTTTCCAGTTCGGCAGCCGGAATCTGGTTGCGGATGGCGCGCTCGATGTCGTCGACGATCTGCTCGGTGCGCTCAATCCGCGTGCCGGTTGGCGCGCGCACATGCAGCCGCATCATGCCGGCATCCACCGTGGGGAAAAAGTCCTCGCCAATGACCCTGACCAGAAAGAAAGAGAGCACCACCAGCGCGGCCACGGCAGTGAGGGCAAAGGTGCGGGCGCTGATGAAGCTTGTAAGCAGACGAACGTAGGCGTCGCGCAACCGTTCGAACTGCCGCTCAAACCAGCCAGCAAACTGTGACCAGGACCCGTGCCCGGAGTGCTCGCCCTGCTCCGGAACCAGGTAGTTCGCCATGGCCGGGACCAGCGTGCGCGAAAGCAGATAGGACGTCAGCATGGCGAAGACCACGGCCAGGGCCAGCGGAGTGAACAGGAACTTCCCTACTCCGGTCAGCAGCATGACGGGAAAGAAGACGATGCAGATGCAGAGGGTCCCGATCAGGGTGGGAGTAGCGATCTGGGAGGCGCCGTCCAGAATGGCCGTGAGCAGCGGCTTGCCCATGGCATGATTGCGGTGAATGTTTTCCACTTCGACGGTCGCGTCGTCGACGAGCATGCCCACGGCGAGCGCGATTCCGCCCAGCGTCATAGTGTTGATCGTCTGCCCGGAAAGGTGAAGCGCGGCCACGGCGGTGAGGATCGACAGCGGAATGGAGGCGACCACGATCAGCATGCTGCGAGCCGATCCCAGGAAAACCAGCACCATGAGCGAGACCAGCAGCGCGGCGATGACGGATTCCTTCACCACTTCCCAGAGCGCGCCGCGCACGAACTGGGACTGGTCCATGGTGAGCGCCAGTTGTATGCTCTCCAACTGCTTGGGAAGCGTGCCGAGCAGCCGCGGCAGACGCTGGCGAACCGCATTCACGACCGACAAGGTGGAGGCATCAGCGTGCTTGATAACCATCAGGAAGGTGCCGCGCCGGCCGTCCACGCGGGCCACGTTGGTTTGCGGCTGATGCGTGTCGCTGGCCGGAGCGACATCCCGCAGCAGGACAGGGGTGTCGCCAACGACCTTGACGGGAAGATCGTTGAATTGCGGCACCGTATCCGGGCTCATATTGAGGTCGACGTCGTAGGCGTAGTTGCCCATCTTCGCCGTGCCGGACGGGATGACGACGTTGGTGTTCGCCAGCGCCTGGCCCACATCAGAGGGAGACAGGCCCAGCGCATACAACCGCAGCGGGTCCAGGTTGACCATCACGGCCCGTTGCACTCCGCCCAAGGGAGCAGGGGTGGAGAAGCCTGGAATGGTGAACAACTGAATGCGAACGAAGTTCAGGCCGTAGTCAAAGAGCTGCTGCTCTGAAAGCTGATCGCTGAAGACATTGAGCTGCGCCACCGGAAGGTTCGAGGCGTCGTAGGAGATGATCTGCGGCGGTTGCGTGCCGCGAGGGAGTATGGTCAGGATGGTCTCCGACACGGCATTGATCTGCGCAATGGCACTGCCCAGGTCCGCGCCCGGATGGAAGTAGACCTTCAGAATTCCCAGACCGTCCAACGACTCGGATTCGATGTGGTCGATGTCGTTGACCGTGGTCGAGTAGGCGCGCTCGCTGATCCAGACCATGCGGCGCTCCATCTGGAAAGCCGCCAGACCGGGATAGTTCCACACCACCATTACGACCGGGAGCTTGATGGCCGGAAAGATGTCGACGTTCATCTGATGGAAGGAGAGAATTCCGCCCACCATCATCAGCAGCGCCATCACCGCTATGGTCAGCGGCCGGCGGAGCGCCATTTTGACCAGCCACATCATAGGTTGAGAGTTCGTTGCCTCCGCTTAAGGTTTGCGCCTCGGGTAATGTGAACGCCAGGCTGGCCCATGCGGCAGAACGTCCCAAGCGAATGGTTTGAATATCCCAGTGTTAGATGAATTTACCGCGAGCAAGCGCCGGACGGTGTTACCGAAAGGTAGATGCTCGGAACAGCCTTCGCCGGACGGCAGGGAGAGCAGCTCCCATTCGCGCCCCAGCGGCAGCCGCCTCGGCGAAGCAGGGGCCAGGGCCGGCACGCCTAAGGCGCCGCTACCACACCGGTGGGTGATGCAGATCATGGAAAGTGGTGCGGCCGCGAATTACATTCGCCGCCTGAATTCCACTTGCGGTCCCATGCGGCCGGAAGGTCGTTCTTTTGCGGCCTCTATAATGCGGCTGTCTGGTACAGTACCGGATACATCAGCAGCAAGGAATTCTGACAGCTGGGCTTCCCGAGCGGCATAATCTACCTGATTGCCCCTGCTGGGACTGTGCTTGCCGTAGACGTTGCGCTTGGTACGCTAAGAGCAACGTGACTCCTCTCAAGGTGGAATGACTTGATAACGCGATCGATGCTGTTTACCCCAGGCAACAAGCTAACGATGCTCCAGAAATCGCTGGGCGCCGGAGCCGATTCGGTAATCTGGGATTTGGAAGACGCGGTGGCGCTGGCGGAGAAGCCCGCGGCCAGGGTGACCATCGGAGAGGCTCTTGGAGCCTTGCCGGAGCAGCATGTGCCAATCTTCGTACGCATCAATGCCATCAGCACGAACATGCTCGAGGCCGATCTGGCGAAGATCGTGAAGCCGGGTTTGTACGGCATATTGCTGCCGAAGGCCGAATCCGCCTCCGACGTTCTGGAGCTGGAGCGCGTCCTGAGCCGGCTTGAGAAATCGAACGGCCTGGCGGAGGGCACCGTCAAGATCCGCTGCATCCTGGAGACCTGTCTCGGCGCGCTGAATGCTTACGCCGTCGCCACCGCCAGCGCGCGGGTCGAGGGATTGTGCTTCGGTGCGGAGGACTTTACGCTCGACCTCGGAGTTCCGCGTACCCGCGACGGAGTTGAGCTCGCCCACGCCCGCGGAGAGGTGGCGCTGGCCGCCGGAGCCGCCAAGATTCTGGCAATCGATACGGTTTATGCCTTCCTCAGCGACGAAGAAGGCTTGGTCCAGGAATGCCGGACGGTGCGGGCGATCGGCTTCCGCGGCAAGTTTGCCATCCATCCCAAGCAACTGGACGTCATCAACCGTGAGTTCTCGCCTTCGGCGAGCGAACTGGCTCTGGCCGAGAAGATCGTGCGGGCGTTTACGGAGGCTCTGGAGCAAAACCTGGGCGTGATCACGGTGGATGGACGGATGATCGACGCGCCCGTCGCCGAGCGGGCAAAGCAATTTCTGGAATCGTACAAGAAAGCTTGAGGGACATTCTTTTGGGACGCTTACTGGAAAACCATAGCAAGCAGATTCTGGCGCAACACCAGGTTCCTGTGCCGCGCCATTCGGTGGCGACAACCGAGGCGGAAGCGTTCGAGCAGGCCGAAGCCCTGGGCGGCGAAGTGGTCTTGAAGGCGCTGGTGCCGGTGGGAAAGAGAGGCAAGGCCGGCGCGATCAAGTTCGCATCCACGCCTGACCAGGCGCGCGAGGCAGCCAGACAACTGCTGGGCAAGGTGGTCCGCTACTATCCGGTCGAGAAGATTCTGGTGGAAGAGAAGATCGCGATCGAGCGCGAGCTGTTCGTCTCCTTCACCATCGACAAGATGACGCGCCGCGTGGCCGTTCTGGCCAGCTCGGCCGGCGGTATCGACGTGGAGGAGATCAGCGAAAAGCACCCTGAACTGATGCGGGTGGCCCACGCCGACCCGTTCAAGGGACTGCCTGATTTCACGGCAAAAGAAATCTGGGCCGACCTCGGGCTGGAAGGCTCGGTCTTGCGCCAGGCAGCCGACATTCTCACCAAGCTCTACCGGATATTCGTCGGCTACGACTGCACCGTGCTGGAGGTGAATCCGCTGGCGGTGACCCGCGAGGGAAAGGTAGTCGCGGCCGCATCGGTGATGGGCGTTGACGACAGCGCCATGTACCGGCATCCGGAGCTGGCGGATTTCGTGCAACTGGGCAGCGACCGCGCCTGGCGTCCGCTTACCGATCTGGAAAAACAGGTGGTTGAGGTAAACGAAGCCGATCCGTACCGCGGCACCGCGCGCTACACCGAGATCGATGGCGGCGATATCGGCTTCATGTGCGGCGGAGGAGGCGGCAGCCTGATGATGTTCGACGCGCTTCTCTCCTTCGGCGGCAAGCCGGCAAACTATACCGAATTCGGCGGCAATCCTCCGGAAGACAAGGTCTATGGCCTGGTGAAGGCGATCCTGTCGAAGCCCGGAGTCAAGGGGTTGGTGGTCTCGGGCAATATCACCAACAACACGCAAGTCGATGTGGTTTCCAAAGGCGTAGTGCGAGCGCTCAAAGAGAAAGGCGTCGATACCAAGAAGTTTCCCGTGCTGGTGCGATACGCAGGCGTGAACGATGCGGTAGGCCGCGAAGTCTTTACCTCCGCCGGCGTCGAGTATTACGGCGACGACATAACCATGACCATGGCCGCCCGCAAGATGGTGGACAAAATGAAAAAGGCGTACGGCGGCTGAGGAGGAATACGCCTTGGGAATCCTAATCGATCGCAACTCCAGAATCGTCATCCAGGGCATCACCGGCCGCGAGGCGAGCATGGTCACCAAGCACATGCTGGCCTACGGGACTCCGGTGGTGGCGGGCGTGACTCCCGGCAAGAAGGGCGAGCGAGTCTTCGGCGTCCCGGTTTATGACACCCTGAAACAGGCCTTCGCCGAGCATGAGCTGAATACCGCGTTGATCTACGTGCCGCCGGCGTTCGTGCTGGATGCGGTGCTGGAGACGCTGGCCAACGGCATCAAGCTGATGGTGATCATCACCGAAAACATTCCGCAGCACGATGTTCTCAAAGTGCTGGCGGAAACCGACCAGGCCGGGGCGAGGGTGATCGGTCCGAATACGGTCGGAATCATCAATCCCAAGGAGCGGGTCAAACTGGGCGCCATCGGAGGCGACAACGTCGAGCGCTGCTTCGTGCCGGGCTGCGTGGGAGTGATCTCGCGCTGCGGGCGGCATGACCGCGGAAACTTCCTACATGGTGAAGCGCGCCGGGTTGGGCGTAAGCACGGCCATCGGCATCGGCGGCGACTCGCTGATCGGCTCCACGCCCAAGGACCTGCTGGCGCTGTTCGAGAAGGATCCGGAGACCCGCGCGGTAGTTACCTTCTCCGAGCCGGGTACGACTTTCGAAGAGGACATGGCCCAGTTCATCCACGATCGCGGTTACACCAAGCCGCTCATTTCCTACATCGCGGGGAAGTTTACGGAACAGATGCCGGAAGGGACTATGTTCGGACACGCCGGCGCCATCATCGAGGGCGGCAAAGGCAAGCCATCGACCAAGGCGCGCTTGCTGCGCGAGGCGGGAGCGCACGTTGTGGATACGTACGACGAGATCATTACCGCCCTGCAGGGACTCAAGCTGGAAGCAGCGCCGGCGGCACGCGGAAAAGGATGCTGATGGCGGCACGCGCAACCTCAGGATGACACCTCCTGGTATCTTTTCGCAGCATTCTATGGTGAGAAACTCTGCCGGGTGAAGGCGCGCGGCAAAACTCAAGGTAATCGCAAGCCTTTTGTCATGCACGGAACGCGCCGCGATTCACGGCAACTCAGCGACCAGCCGTCTTGGCTTGGCTAGCCGGTTCGGCATTGACGGGAATCACGACGGAGAAAGTAGTTCCCCGATGCGCACCATCGGTGCGGGTACGCACATGGATGGAGCCATGATGTTTATCCAGGATCTGCTTGCTTACCCAAAGCCCAAGGCCTGAGCCGACCGATTCCCTGGTGGTAAAGAGCGGCTCGAAGATGCGCGGCAGCGTGGCGGCGTCGATGCCTGTGCCGTTGTCCGCCACCGTGATTCTGACACAAGGCTGGCCGCTACAGGTTGATCGGGAAACGTGCAGCTTGACGATACCCGAATCCCCTATGGCATCGAGACTATTCGCCAAAAGATTGGCCAGAACCTGACGCAACTCTCCGGATACCGCGTTTATGCGCAGGTCGCCATCGTATTGTTTTTCGACGGTCGCGCGTTTGACCTTGATCTTGCCCCGCAGAAGATCGACGGCGGAGTCCAATATGGAGTTGACAGACACGGCCGTTGGCGCGGAAGACTCCCGATAAAAGCCCAAAGTCTGCCGGGTGATGTGCGATATGCGATTCAGCTCATCATCGGCCATCTCCAGATATTGCGCCGCGAACTGGGGCTTGTGCAGATTCGTCCTGGCGAGGTAAAGCGTATTCGTTACCGCCTCCAGGGGGTTATTGATTTCGTGCGCGATGCTGGCCGCCATCCGGCCAACCGAAGCCAGCTTCTCGCTGCGGAGCAACGCCTCTTCGGCCCGTTTGCGGTCGCTGACATCGCGTACCACCATCACCGTTCCCACGCGCACGCCGTCGATTTCCAAAGGAGCATTGGAGCACGAGACGCTGACCTGGCTGCCGTCCTTGCGGAAAAAGACGTCGTCGAAGTTGCGGACACCTTCGCCATAGCGGTGCAGCCCCGCGAGTTGGCATTCTTCCGCTGAATACGGCCGTCCGTCTGGATGGTGATGATGGATGGAGTCGTGCAGGTTCTTGCCCAGAAACTCATCGCGCGCTAACCCGAAAACCTTCTCCCCCTCCTGATTCACGAAGGTGACACATCCGTTCGCATCGGTGACGAAGATGGAATCGGCGGCGCTCTGGGTGATGGCCTGGACCAGATCAAGCTGGTAGCGCAGCGCCTCCTGCGCGCGCCGTTTCTCGGTGACGTCGTGGAAGACGAGCACTACGCCGATGATGCTGCCGGCGCTGTCCCGAATCGGCGCGGCGCTGTCCTCGATGGGAATCTCCCGGCCGTCCTTCGCAACCAACGCGGTGTGATTCACCAGCTCGACAACTCGTCCCTCCCGCAGCACGCGGCCGACCAGGTCTTCGGCAGTGACGCGGGTCTGCTCGTTGATGATCCGGAAGACGTTCTGGATGGGCTGGCCTCGAGCCTCATCGAGCTGCCATCCGGTGAGAGCAGCGGCCACGGGATTGAGGAAGGTAACGCGGCCGTCGGTGTCGGTGGACAGCACTGCGTCCCCGATGCTGGTCAGGGTAACTCGCAGCCACTCCTGGCTGTCGCGCAATTGCTCTTGCGCTTCGTGCAGGGCCGCGATATGGGACTCCCGTTGCGCCAGCAACCCGGCGTTCTCCAGCACCACCGACCGCAGCTTCGCCACGATCAAGACCCCGACCGCGGATGCCGCGAACTGCATTACCAGGCGAAAGAGCTGGCTGGGAGTCTTGAGCACTAAGCTGTACTGCGGGGGCAAAAGGAAGAACAGCGCCTCAAAGAAGGACAGGACGCAGGCGAAGAGCCCAAGCCGTGCTCCGCCAATCCAGGCGGCTGCCCATACGGCAAGAAAGAAGAAGCCGAAAACCGGACTTACGCTGCTGTAAGGAAGAACGTTCGCCAAGGCGGTTGCACACGCCGTAGCGGCAATCGCCAGCGCATACTGCGCGGCTGGACTCAGGTTGCGCGGCGGCAGCCAGCGATGCCCTTGTGTCTCGCGTCGTTCTCCCACGTGAACCTCGGCCAAAAGCTATTCACGAACCCGGCGATTGGAGCACAGACTACTCCCGGATCAAGTATCCCAAATCAAGATTTCTCCAGGGCGGGCGTAGCGAACCACGCTGCTGTCAGCGACCGGAAAGGAGCCTCCATCCGCGTCCCCTTCGTTCCTGTTGCAGCAACGGGCTTGCCCGGCAAGCATCGACAGGGAAAGTTCCTGCCGCTGGGGTAATGATACCTTCTTTTGTCTCTCTTGCGGTCGGAGGAAAGCGCTTTTTCTAGGGCGGATAACGGATGTCGAGATATGTAGATCTCCAGTTCCGAGTCGGTGACGACCTAGAGCTGGTTGCATAAATGCACTTCGGCAAAACCGATAATACCCTCAGGGGCTAAAGCCCGCATTTTTGCTGGTCCGAACGGCGGGGCTGAAGCCCCGCCCTTTCAAGGCAGTATTTGTGCAACCAGTTCTAGACGATACAATCGAGCTTTCATGGAGCAGGACTAAGCGGAGGTGTCGGGAATCCCCGTTGCTTTGCCGCGCATGCTTGGCGGAATCATTGGAAAGGACTTTCTTGAATGGCCGAGATACTGATCTTGGGTGCGGGGGCAATGGGCAGCGCCTTCTGTTTTCCCGCAGCGGACGCCGGGCATACCGTACGGCTGGTTGGCACTCATCTTGACCTTGACTGGATCAGGAGCATGCGGGAAACGGGCGTTCACCCGAAGCTGAAGACGAAGCTTCCCGATCGTGTAGTTCCTTTCTCCCATAACCAGCTTGGCGAAGCCTTGGGCGCAGGTGTCGACCTTATCGTGCTGGGAGTGAGCTCAGCCGGCGTCGGTTGGGCTATTGAACAGATTGGAGCCCGGTGGAAGCGCGCCACGCCGATTCTGATGCTTACCAAGGGACTGCACGCGCAAGACGATGCGCTTGGAATCTTTCCCGACGCGGTTCGCGCGGGCCTGAACCATTACGGCATCAAGGAAGCGTCGGTCGGAGCCGTCGCCGGCCCATGCATCGCGGGGGAACTGGCGGCGCGGCGCGATACCAGCGTAGTGATCGGCTACAGGGACGCCAAGACGCTGGAAACAGTGGTCGCCATGTTCAGCGCGCCCTATTATCACGTGCGTCCCAGTACTGACCTGGCCGGCATTGAGGTCTGCGCCGCGCTGAAGAACTTCTATGCCCTGGCTGTCGGCTGTCCCGCCGGATTCCTTGCCAAGCAAGAAAAGGCCACGAACGGGGCACTGATGCACAATCTGGCAGCCGGATTGTTCACTCAAGCTTTGGCGGAGATGAGCCGGCTGGTGAGATTCCTGGGCGGGACGGAGGCCTCAGTTGCCGGATTGGCCGGCGCAGGCGATCTTTATGTCACTTGTCAGGCGGGGCGAAACAGCCGCATGGGAAATCTTCTTGGCAGCGGCTTGCCTTATAGCGAAGCAAAGTCGAAGCACATGGCCGAAGAAACGGTAGAGGGCGCGGAGTTGGCCTTTGCGCTGGAACCTGTTCTGGATCGCCTGTTTCGGCGGGAACGGCTTGAGCGCAATGGGTTTCCTCTGGCCACCGCGATCATCGACGCCGTCTGTCACGATGCTCCCGTGAACTTTCGCTGGTCCACCTTTCGTGGCGACCGCTGATGGCACTAAGGTCGCTGCCAGTTGAGCAGGCGGCGAAAGGGCGACACGGCCGCGCCGCTCCTGCGGCTTACTTTTTTGTGTATCTCCGTTACTGAATTTTCTATACTTAGTTGCTACTGAAATCACACCAAAAGGCGTGTGGGGTTGGTGTGTCTTCATGCTTGGGTATGAGTTCACTGGTAAGGATGTGGACCCGAACGTGTTCGTCATCCGTTACCAATGAGTCAATAAACGAGTTCTTAAAGCAGTCCAAAGTGGAAAGGGAGCGAGGCAATGAAACGTAGCTCAATCGTTTTGATGGTTTTCGGCCTACTAGCCTTTTTGGTTGCGGCGCAGGTAAAGAATGTCATCTACCCGGTCAGCGGATTGGGAATGCAGGTCAAGACGACGGTAAAGGCGAAGAAGAGGTACAAGATCGCCTGCATCGTGAAGAACTCAACTAATCCCTACATGGTGCAACAACTGGAAGGTGTAAAGAGAGCGGGCAAGGACATGGGGTTTGAGGCTATTGTCCTGGCGCCGGCCAAGCAGGACAGCATTGAGGAGCAGGTTCGCATCGTCGAGGATCAACTGCAGAAGAAGATTGATGCCCTGATCATCCATCCTTCCGATTCCAACGGCATCGTTCCCGCCGTGGAAAAGGCGGTTGCCGCGGGCGTTCCCGTAGCGACCATCGGGACGCCGGCCAACAGCAACAAAGTGCTGTTCCGCACGGGCGTGGACTACCGTGAAACCGGCGCCGTCATTGCCGAGTGGGTTGCCCAGGCCATGAAGGGTCAAGGCAACATCATCATTCTGGAAGGACCGCCACAGGCCGAGAATGCCCGCGAACGTCAGAACGGCATCCTGGATGTCCTGAAGAAATACCCTAAGATCAAAGTGCTAGCCTCGCAGCCGGCGCATTTCCAGCGCATGGCCGCCATGCAGGTGATGGAGAACCTGCTGCAGAAGTTTCCCAAAGTGAACGCCGTAATCGGCGCCAATGATGAGGAAGCCATGGGCGCGGTCCAGGCCATCAAGGCCGCCGGACGGCAGAACGAAGGCATCATCGTGGCCGGCTTCGATGGCAGCGAGGATGCCAGCAGGGCCATCCAGAACAAGCAGATAGCGGTCACCTACAACACCGATCCCTACGGCAGCGGATACGCCGCCGCCGCTTTCCTGGTGAAGTACCTCAACGACGGCTCCAAGCCTGCCAAGAATTTCATGCCGTTCCCCTCGGCGCAGGACAAGCCGCTGATCACCGCGAGCAACATCGACGAGTACGTGAAGAACTTCGCGTGGTGGAAGAAGTAATTCATGGTGGCAGAGGCGCCAATCCTTCAAGCCCAGGGAATTTCCAAAGAATTCCCCGGGGTTCGCGCCCTGGATAATGTTGATTTTGACGTCTACCCTGGCGAAGTACACGTTCTGATCGGCGAAAACGGCGCGGGCAAAAGTACCTTGGGCAAGATCCTGATGGGAGCCTACACGCAGGACAGCGGAGAGCTGCTGCTGGAGGGCAATCCGATCCGGATCAGGCGTCCGCTGGAAGCGCTGCGGCAGGGCATCGGCGGAGTCCACCAGGAGTTCATGCTGGTGCCGTGGCTGAGCGTGGCCCAGAACATCTTCCTCAACCGCGAGCCGCGCCGCTGGGGAATCGTCGTCGACCACGGCCGCATGCATCAGGAGAGCCGGCGGCTGCTGGAATCCCTCGACGTTCACATCGACAGCCGGCAACCCATGAAACAGTTCGGCACCGCCATCCAGCAGATGGTGGAGCTGTGCAAGGTGCTGGCGTCCAATCCACGCATTCTGATCCTGGATGAGCCCACCGCGGTGCTGACGGAACCCGAAGTCGAATGCCTGTTCCGGCGCATCAAGGAGCTCCGTCAACAGGGCATCGCCATCATTTTTATCTCCCACCGCCTGCAGGAGATTCGGGCAATCGGCGATCGGGTGACGGTCCTGCGGGACGGCAAGCACGCCGCCTCCGGATTGATGAAGGACTACAGCAACGATGACCTGGTCCGCATCATGGTGGGGCGGAACATCTCGCAGATGTACCCGCGCAATCGCCGTCCCGCCGGAGACGAGGCGATTCGCCTCCAGCAGGTCTCCGTCAGGGGCGGGCCGAAAAACATTGACCTGGTTGTGCGCAAGGGCGAGATCGTCGGAATCGCAGGACTGGTCGGCTCGGGACGCACGGAACTGGCGCAGGCGATCTTCGGCATACGCCCGA
>CAWBRT010000018.1:0-5282 GCA_963791145.1 uncultured Acidobacteriota bacterium
TTGTCATCGATCATCTAAAAACGTATTTTTCTGAACACCCGCCGGAATAGATACCTCAACATCATCGCGCCGCAGGCGCAAATGACATCATCCCTTTAATCGTGTAGTTTCTTGCGGAAGGTTGAGCAGGAGGAGACCCCGATCGTGATCGGCGACCGGGGTCTATTGGCAAAACCTCTCGGTTGAGAGGCTCTCTAAATAGCCGTCCTTAAGCTGACATGATCGGAGTCGCTTGTCCAGTCTCGCCTTCAGGTGAGGATGAGACACGAGGCTGAAGATGTTCTCCGTCAAAGGTTTTGCCGCTGGCAAGGATGTAACGCCATCTTCTGGATCTGCCGCCGCTGCGATCATGGCCAACAATATTGCAGTGAGCATTGCCGCACCAAAGCCCGCCGTGAGCAGCGTCGAGCTGCGAACCTCCGCCACCGAAAGACTCTGGAAGGAAGGCTTGATCAACGCGACCGACAGAGAGCGTATCGTCGGCGTCGAGCAGCACTTTCCGTTATGGATCAAGGTTCCCCGAAGTGTCTCAAGGGTGGCAGCATCATCGCGCCTGCTTTCCGTCCGCCGTTTTTCGCCGGATATAGCGGCAAAAAACAGGAACCGGGAGTGCCTTACTGCATGATCTGCGGTCGACCGGGCCAGTTTGTGAATCCATTTCAGCAACGGAGGTGATCCCCGTGATCGACGACGAGACTCGCGCACATATTCGTCATTTGTTTTATGCAGAACACTGGAAAATCGGGACCATTGCCCGTGAACTGGGCCTTCATCCTGAGACTGTCAGTGCTGCCGTGGAAACCGATCGGTTCAGCAACACCAAAGCGCCACGCAATGTTGCGGACCCGTATGCCGACTTCATCCGAGAGACGCTGATAAAACATCCAACCCTGCGGGCAACCCGGGTTTATCACATGATACGAGACCGTGGCTTCAACGGCAGCATCGTGCAGCTGCGGCGGTTTATTGCCCGAATCCGTCCGACTCGCAGGGAAGCGTTTCTTCGCCTGACGACTTTTCCAGGAGAGCAAGGGCAAGTTGACTGGGCACATTTTGGGGAAGTTGCCGTTGGCCGCGCCCGCCGCCGACTTTCCTGTTTTGTAATCACGCTTTCCTATTCTCGGGCGTTGTACTTTGAGTTCTTCTTCGATCAACGCATGGAGAGTTTCCTTCGCGGTCACATTCGCGCATTTGAAGACTGGCGAGGCATTCCCCGTGTCCTTTTGTACGACAATCTTCGCAGTGTTGTTCTTGAACGGCATGGGGATGCCATTCATTTCCATCCCCGGCTGGTCGAGCTGAGCGCCCATTATCATTTTGCCGCTCGCCCTTGCCAGGTGCGTGCGGGCAATCAGAAGGGACGTGTCGAAAGAGCTATTCGTTATATACGGGACGCCTTCTTTGCCGCACGACCCTTTACGACCTTGGAAGACCTCAACCGGCAGGCTCTTGCCTGGCGAGACCGCGAGGCGTATGGCCGCCCCTGGCCCGGAGGCGATCATCGAACGGTAGCGGAAGCATTCGCGGAGGAAAAGCCAAGGCTACTGCCACTACCCCTTCATCGTTTCGACAGCGATTTGCTTATACCTGTTCAATCCGGCAAAACGATTTACGTTCGATTTGATCTGAACGATTACTCCATTCCTCCGGCAGCTGTCGGCCGCCAACTTACGCTTGCTGCTTCAGAATCCACAATCCGCATTTTTGATGGGAACCAGGAGATTGCCCGACATCGCCGCACCTATGACCGCCGGCAGCCGGTCCTCGATCCGGCACATCAGGAGGAGTTGCTGAAAGAAAAACGCAAGGCTTCCGGTTCAACGCCCGGAAGCAGGCTCTCCCATGCAGTTCCGGAAAGCAAAGCATTGATTGAAGCGGCCTTCGCCCGCGGAGAGTCCGCCAGCCGGCAAACCACCGAACTGCTGAATCTCCTGGATCTATATGGCGCCGCAGAACTGCGGGCCGCCGTTGGCGAGGCCCTCGAACGCAAGACCCCGCGGGCCTCCTCCGTCGAGTTTATCCTCAACCAGCGCCGCCGTTTCAATAAACGGCGAGTGCCGCTCCCGGTGGACTTGTCCCGTCACCCGGAACTCGAAAATCTATCCGTCACCCCTCATGACTTGGAGACTTACGATGACCTTGCAAAAGATGATCCCAACGAGCAATGACTTAAATTCCAAACTCAACAAAATCGGATTACGGACAATCTCCCAGAACCTGGATGACTTTGTCGCCCATGCCACAACGGGACGATGGTCCCCGCATGTGCTGCTGGAAAAACTCGCGGACACGGAACTGGAAGATCGTTCCCGTAGAAGCCTGGAACGTCGGTTGAGCCTTTCCGGAATCCAGAGATTCAAGCCCATGGCAGACTTCGACTGGACTTGGCCAAAAAAAATAGAACGCGATGTGGTTGAATGCGCCTTCACCCTGGACTTCGTCAAAGAAGCACGAAACTTGGTCATGATCGGCCAGAATGGCCTGGGAAAATCCATGATTGCCAAAAACATCTGTCATGCCGCGATCTTGGCAGGCTACTCGGTCCTATTCCGTTCCGCGTCCGCCTTGATTGAAGACCTGCAGTGCGAATCATCAACTGCCCGAAGAAGAAAGCTGCGCACTTACGGAAACGCTGGGCTTCTCTGCATCGATGAGGTCGGGTACTTGTCCTACGACGACAATGCCGCCGACCTGCTCTACGAAATCGTTAACCGCCGGTATGAGCGCCGATCTCTTATCGTGACGACCAATCGCGGGTTTAAGGAATGGAACGAGGTCTTTCCGAACGCCTCCTGCATTGTCACGCTGGTCGACCGGCTCACCCACCATGCCGATGTCACCAGAATCGAAGGCGATAGCTATCGTCTGCGCGAAAGCGAACTGGAAGCCGCGACACGGAGGAAAAAGAAATGATCGATAAAATGCCCGAACAAGAAGTGACCGGGTACGTTGCGACCGTTTTGAAGCTTTATATCCAACTCCCGGAAACACCGTTCAAAGCGAACTCAAATGACAGAAAAACTGCTGAAGGGCTGCAAGCACGAGGCATAACTCTGGCAACTGTTGAATCCGCTCTCCTGCTGGCTACAGTGCGAAGACTTGCAAGGTCGCCTCATTTGCCAACCCTATCCCCCATACGCTCCCTGGCTTATTTCCTGCCGGTTACACAAGAGCTCATAGACAATCCAATCGCTGATGACTACCTGGGGTATTTGAGAATAAAAGTCCGTTCACTCAGTGGCAGAAGTGATATTACGAAATGAGGATAACCGGCGAGTGTTCAGAAAAATACGTTTTTAGATGATCGGCAACATTCGGCATTCTGACCTATGTGTTTGAGGAGAATCCGGGTTGAATAGGGACTTTTGTTCGACCTATCCGCCACCGACGTAGCTTTCGAATCGCTTCTTGTCGAGAGCCCGCATGTAGGCCACCTTGCCGTCGATGACCCCGGTCTTGACCAGCTTCTCCAACGATTCATCCATTAATTGCATGCCCGCCGTCTTGCCTGTCTCCACCAGCGAAACCAGCGCGGAGGTCTTGCCGGAGCGGATGAGCTGGGCAGGGCCGAGGTGTAGGTCATTATTTCCATGGCCACCGCGCCGGCAACCGTCCTTCTTGCGCAATATCTGCTGGGAGATGATGCCGCGCAGCACCTCCGAGAGGATGATGCGCGACTTGTCGCGCTCGTCCTGCGGAAAGACGTTGATGATGCGGTCGATAGTCTTGGCTGTGCTGTTTGTGTGCACGGTGGCGAAGACGAGGGAGCCCATCTCGGCCAGCGTCAGGGTCAGCCCGGTGGTGATCAGGTCGCGCATCTCGCCGACCAGGACAACGTCGGGGTCCATGCGCGCCGCTTCACGCAGCGCCGCGGCGAAGCTCTTGGTGTCGGTGTGCACCTCGCGTCAGTGATGCGGCACTTCTGGGGGGTATGCACGAACTCCACCGGGTCCTCGATGGTCAGAATGTGCGCCTTGCGCGTGCGGTATCTCATAAATCATCGCTCGCCAGCGTGGCGGACTTTCCGCTGCCGGTCGGCCCGGTGACCAGCACCAGCCCCTTCTTCAGCAGCGTCAGTTTCTTCAGCACGGGCGGCATGCCCAGCGCGTCCAGCGACGCTATTTTCTCCGGAATGCGGCGGAAGACCGCGGACATGCCGCTTTGCTGGAAGAGATCATTCGCACGGAAGCGGCTGACGCCGTGGATGTGGTAGGAGAAGTCCAAATCAGTAAGTCGTTCTCGATGGTGTGACGCTGCTCCTCGCCGACTATTTCGTGGAGCAGCTTTTTCAGATCCTGTTCGGATATTTTCTCCCGCCCAGGCTCCAGTGGGATGAGGCTGCCGTTCACCCGGGCTACCGGGCGCCTTCCCGCTGTAGATATGCAGGTCGGAGGCGTCCTTCTCCACCATCAACCGCAGCATTTCGTCTATTTTTGCCATCAAGCCTTTAGTTCCTTTAAACTAAATTGCCCGTCGTGCCTCGGCGGTAATGAGCCCCGCCTTCAGCAGCTCCTCCAGCGAGTTTTCCATCAGCTTCATGCCCTCCTTCCGCCCACTTGCATCGTCCCTTCCAGCTTGAAGCTCTCTCCCATGCGGAAAATGTTGGCCACCGCCATGGTATTGACCAGCACCTCGAAGGCTGCCGCCATGTCGCTGCCCCCTGCGTTCTTGATGAGCTGCTGGGAGACGATGCCCAGCAAGCACTCGGCCAGCGTGGTCTGGGCCTGAGCCTGCTCCACCGGCGGGTAGAGATTGACAACGCGGTTCACCGTGGCCGGGGCGCTGGATGTGTGTAGCGTGGCCAGGACAACGTGGCCGGTCTCGGCGGCTGTCAGCGCTAGCGACATGGTGTCCGAGTCGCGATCTGTCCGATCAGGGTGACGTCAGGGTCCTCGCGCAAGGCGGCGCGCAGGGCGTTGGCGAAGCTGCGGGTGTGCGGGCCCAAGCTGCGCTGGGGGATAATGCTCTTCTTGTTCTGGTGGAGGTACTCGATGGGGTCCTCGATGGTGATGATGTGCTCGTTGCGGTTGGCGTTCATCCAATCCAGCATCGCAGCCATGGTAGTGGTCTTGCCCGACCGGCACGGGCCGGTGACGATGATCAAGCCCTGCGTGGCCAGACAGAACTTCCCCAGCACC
Source organism: uncultured Acidobacteriota bacterium (assembly GCA_963791145.1). Taxonomy (GTDB): domain Bacteria; phylum Acidobacteriota; class Terriglobia; order Terriglobales; family Acidobacteriaceae; genus CAWBRT01. The sequence goes on from CAWBRT010000018.1 coordinate 5,139, forward strand.
GGCGGCAGTCCGAGATTCGTCGAAGGCGCGGATGCGCACAGGGATGTGGCGGAAGACGGCAGCCACCCCCGCTGCTCCTTGCAGACGTTCATGCGGAAGCGCTCGCCGTCCGCCAACTGGTAGATGGAGTCAGCAATACGTGGT
>CAWBRT010000019.1:0-18155 GCA_963791145.1 uncultured Acidobacteriota bacterium
GTCCCTGAAATGGATCCAGGAAACAGGCGCGGAAGACCCAGGAACGGTTGGCCGTGGCATTGGGGTTGGTCGACCAGGGGGTGATCATAGGTGTTTCGAAGTTTTCGGCAACCCCGCCGGCGGGCACTGCCTGCTTGGAAGCCTGCGGTCCGACAATCACCAGAACCCTGTCCTGAGTGATCATCTTGGTGCTGGCGGTAACCGCCGACTCAGCTTTGCCCTCGTTATCCTCGATCACCAAGTCGATCTTGTACTTCTTGCCCCCAACGTCCAAGCCGCCGGCGTTGTTAACGTCGGCCTGCCACATCTGGGCAGCGAACTTGGTGCCCTCGCCGACCTTTGGAATGTCGCCGGTAAGTGGAGCATTAACCCCAATTCGAATTACGGTCGGGGGCGCTGCGCTGGCGACGAGCGCAAGTCCTAGCAGAATCGCTAGCACGACGAAAGCCAGAATCACGTTCTTTCTAACCATTTTCTTCTCCTTCATCGATCAACTCTCCTCGCGTGCCAAGGTTCCCTGTCCAGGGAACATTTCGCATGATTACTCCTTTCCGACTCAGGGCCTAGCGGACTGATCCAGCACCCTATATGGAAAGGAGCTTGCTCCCGAGGTCAGCCAGCCCAGCTGCAAGCGACGAGCGTGGCCCCGGTGTATTGACGGGGAAAATGAGATCAGAACTCCTGAGGGGAGTCAATCCCAAAACTCGCAAAACGGGCGACTTCCTTGCAAGTTGAGTTGTTGCGAGAAATGACACCGTGCGCCCGACTGTAAGTAACTCGTAACCAATAGCGAAGGATTACGCCGCGTGCGGCTACAGTCAATTGTGCTACGCAATAATTTCGTCCGGTGTTTTCAACGCCCCAAAAGCCGACTGCTGGGTGTTTCTGTCGTGTCCTCAGCCCCTTCAGGAACTAATCGGCGGTTCTGAGCCCTACTGTAGATATTTTTGACGATGTTGCGGCATTCTGGATTTGGCGAGAAAGCCAATATTCATGCGCTTCTGCGTGCTAGAGCACCTGGGCCAAAACCAGGTGGTTTACCAACTGAATCTGTAAGTTATTGAAATTATTAGTCGGGGAGAGAGGATTTGAACCTCCGACCCCCTGGTCCCGAACTCGATTCAAATGCCTATTGGAATCTGTTGAATTTTGTAGTTCGTAACTGATTCTGGTTGAAGTAGTTGTACGCTCCTTGTTGAACGCTCGTGAAATATGTAGTTTCTGGGTGCTCTTACCGCCACAAAATCGCCCACAGGTAAATGGGGTGAACCCCTCCGCTGAGACAGTTTTCGTTGCTACACTTGCATCGTTTTTGTAGGTGAACCCTTCACCTGAGACAATCTGGCCGTTATACCCCCTGCTACACGATTTCCTTTCAGCAGTCATCTCGTTGATTCTTCGAGCAGGGATGGGGTCGGGGGAAGGGGCGGCGTTTGAGCCCCTTCTCCCGTCATCGGTGTCGAATATTCCTCTGTCGATTTCCCCCCAAACATCATTGTAGGAGCAATTCGCCCTGCTTCACTTACCTGCTTGGTCTGTTGCTCGAACTCCGCCGGCGAACGATAGCCCAAAGCCGAATGCAGCCGCTTCTGGTTGTAATACCGCTCAATGAACTCCTCGATGTGGTCGCGCAGGTCCTCCAGATCTGCGTACTCGTTGGCGTAGATCTCTTCCCGCTTCAGCGTCTTGATGAAGCTCTCGCAGCTGGCATTGTCATATGGGTTCGCCGGCCGACTCATGCTCGGCACCATCTCGTGTTCCCTCAGGATCGCAACGTATTCCGCCGAAGCGTACTGCACGCCGCGATCGGAATGATGCACCAGCCCTGGCAACGGCTTTCGCAACGCGATCGCCTTCTGCAGTGCTTCGGTCGCCAAACGGCTTGTCAGCGTGCGCTCCAGCATCCAGCCCACGACCTTGCGCGAGAAAGCATCCAGAATCACCGCCAGGTACACAAACTCGGCCAACAGCCGGATGTAGGTGATGTCGGCGACCCAAAGCTGATCAATGCCGGTCAGCTTCATCCGCGCCGCCAGGTTCAGGTAGATCTCCAGAGCGTGGTTCGAATCCGTGGTGGTCACGAACTGCTTGGGCTGTACCGCCAGCAGGTTGTCCTCACGCATGATGCGCGCTACGCGTTTGTGGTTCACCAGCATCCCGCGGCGCCGCAGTTCGGCCGTCACCCGCCGATAGCCATAGCGACGTCGATGCTCCAGCGCGGTTCGCTGGATGGCAGACCGCACCTCCATGCTCTCTTCCAGCGGCACCCGCTCCTGCAGCGTCCGGTAGAAGCCGGCGCGACTGACCTTCGCCAGCTCACACATGCGCTCGATACTCAGGCTGCCTTGCATTGGCATCACTTCCCGGATTTGGTCGTAGATGCCGTCTCGCCAGAGTTGTTGCCGCTCTGGCGCCGAGCCTCGATTTTTTGCAAGGCACCTTTGAAAAAATCCACTTCCAGGGTCTTCTCCGCCAACACTTGCTTCAGGTTCCGCACCTGTTTCCGAAGCTCTCGCACCGGCGAGGTTGCCGTCGCCTCCGTCCCTTGCTCGCCGGCCTGCCGCAGCCAGTGATACAGCACGGTGCGGTGAACCCCCAGTTCCACCGCCAGCGCCGAGACGCTGGCGCAGTTCCTCAGCCGTTCCAGTGCCATCCGCCGGAACGCTTCGGGGTATTTACTGACTCGCTTTCTTGCCACTCGCAGTTCCTTTCCTGCTAAAGTGTAGCAATCGCGAGTGTCTCAATTTTGGGGTTCACTCCATGAGTATCTCCCCAATGCCCGACCGTCCGTGAGCCTATGCGCTCCCCCCTCTTTCAGCTTCTGTGATTGTGCACTTCAAAAAATGTGCAGTTCGAACACAGATAATTTCCGGGTAGCTCGTTATCCAGGAGTTAATCGTCAGCGCCGCGCAGGTCACTTCCACGGGATGCCGACAATACGACCATGTGGACATTTTCCGGCAGGCCGACGATCTTACCGCGGCAAGACGCACCTGACCGACACCACGATTTGGTCCAATGTCATTTCGTCTCGTCCGGTTGTTCCTCCGGGCCGCGGGGCCTTGTCAGTGTAAACCGAACGGGGTATTCCGGATCCTCCCGGCCGTAAATCGTTAACTGTTGAATCGAATACCACAAATCCTGCTCATCTTTCAGCGTATGCACCTTAACTGGAGAGTAAAGGCCCAACTGCCGCAGCAGATCAAGGCGATACAGGTCAAAGGCGCTGCGTACGCTCTCACCCCACGGCCCAACCGCGTAATTGCACGCAACTTGATAAAGAGCATACCCGGTTGCAGCCAAAATCAGAGCCGTAGTCAACCATCCCCCATGCCCGTGGACGAGATAGATGCCCAATGCCTCCAGTGCAAGAAGAAACGCAACGGCCGCCAGATTTATGACAGCATCGAAGTTGGCCTCCGCTGTGCCGATCTGTTCCTGAAAATCGCTGGGTATCACCGCCAACAACCGGTACCACGTAGTTATAGGATCGATGTGATACACAGCGGCGTGGCTTTCAAACGCACGGATGCGATTTCCTAACTTGGTCGCCAAAACATATTGCTCTTCCATGGGGTAGTTGCGAAAAAACTCATATTTCGCATTGACGTCCGTCTTTAGCTTCTCTTCCCGAAAGCGCCTGCGCTGCCAGCTCGCGCCGATAAGATGTGACACCCAAACAGCTACGGAAAGCACTGCAAGAACGGCGGGGATCATCCATGCTCCGCTGACGCGAGACCACCAGTATGTGGGTAGGATGAGCGCCGCAAAAACGGCCGCGGCACTTCGAAAGAGTCGCCGCTCATAGCCCTCGAACAGCCTGATCAGCGGATTCTGCAAGACGCTGATAGCCAGGCCCACGACGAAGGTGCACACCAGCAGGGTAACCCCACGGGCGGACTCGATAGTTTGCAAGAACGCCATCACCGGTTTCGAACTCAGTGTCAGCCAGAACACTATGTTGGCCGCGATCAACGCGCCAGCCGGAAGAAAGCAGGAAACCAGGAAACTCCGGCCGAATGTCTTAACGATTTCGCCCATAATAGACTCGCATTTTCAAAGGTACATGAGGACATTCGGTGGAAGTGGAGGCGGTGTCTGCGGCAGCGTAGGCGTCGGCTTTGGCTCCCCCCCTGGCTTCGGGAACTGCGGTCTGCCAGGCAGGCCCGGCAGGAACAGTGCAACGTCCCAGAGTGGGCTGTTTGGCGAACGGAAGCCACTCCGATACCAATGCTGAGCCTTAACATGAGGAAGAGAAGAGGCTAGCGCATCCTGGAGCGCGACCGGCTTGGCATCGCCCAGAACTTCGGCAACAACCTGGCTTCGGTCCATCGGACATTCGACGCCAAGCACTGTATACCCTTGGCGCACAGCGTCGAGAAACCGCTTTGCTTCCGCTTCAGATACGCCGAGGTGGAACATCTTCCCGATGATCCCAGCCTGGAAATGCAAAAGTTCCGAATCTGCCAAGACTAGTTCACCCATCGCCAACACCGGACCTATGTCCGGAATCTCAGCTCCCGTTAAAATCACCTCAACGCCCGCCGGTCCACCCGGGTCGCCCGGAAGATTAAGCAATTCGATCCGGCCAAACTTAGTTTGATCTGCATGCGGAGCAAAGCGGACGCCTCCAGCGTGTGCAAGTACATTCAGACTCGGTTTGGGTACATTTTCGCGGATTAACGCCTGCATCGCCGAACCCGCGGCGTCGAGCGATCCAAAAATTCCGAATAGATTGGCAGAATCCATTGTTTGGACCTCCATTCACTAGGGCGTATGGGCGCGGGAGTCGAGAGCCTAATCGGGCAACATCGGCGCCGATGGGATGGCATTATGGTACAAGTGACGAAATCAATCAAACTGGTCAGGCGAGCAACGCAGATTGCAGATCACCTGCTGGAGTCTCGCAGGGGCCTGTTCTAGGAACGTGTGTTTGGGCCGTCTCGTCTCGCACCACGTATTTTCCACCCAATTCGCTCCCGTCACTCTCCCACTGTCGGTTGTGAGTGGATCGTCGGCCACTCGGTAGTAATCCGGAACCCCGGCAATCTGGATGTCAGATCGTTCCAGGAGCCCCTGGTGCAAACCCAGGTGGTCGGAGGCTGTAGCGAAGATCGCTAAACCATGTAAAACCAGTAATTTCTGCGCGGAATGCCAAGCGGCCTTCGCGAGTTGTGGTCGAAAATGTAGCTTTAAGATCCTCACAAACCCATCGGGTTCAATAAGCTCGCCTTGCAACCTATTGATTTTATTGGGGAAGTTTCGGGTAGGAACCTGGCCCCGAACCAGATTCCGCAAGTTATTGAAAACTATGGGATTTTGTGGATTTTTGTTGCTTTGTTTTGAACCGTTTGCAGCCTCCTGGTTGAAGTCTGGTGAAGTCTGTTGCTTCTGGGTGCTCTCACCGCCACAAAATCGCCCACAGGCAAGTATCTCCCCAATGTCTGGCCATTCGTAAAGCCTACTTGCGCCTGCTCTTTGAACTCCTGTGGTTGTGCACTTTCACAAATGTGCAGTTCGAATAGACGGGCAGTTTTCTGGGTTGTCTGTGACCCATCGAATGACCATGGCTGAGTTCCCACAACCCGACTTCGGGACCGCGTCGCAGGTGAGATGCGTGTTTCTCAGTACTGATACTGTATGAGCGGCCTGAGTTTCTTTGACCTTCAGGCAAGTCGCTCCTCAACTGCGACCCCGGTTTCGAGACCCTCCAGCACTGCATCGATTTTGGCTTCGTTCACTTCGCCGTACCAGCAACCTTCTGGATAAACCACCATCACGGGGCCATGCTCGCACAGGTTAAGACAGCCGGTGCTGGAGACCATCACTTCATCCATGTTGCGGTCCGATAACTCGCTCTGGAGATACTGCAGCAACGAGCCTGATTCCTTGCGGTGACACACGCCCTTCGTTTCACCGGCGACCCGGAAGCTGGCGCATACAAAGATATGGTGTTTCGGTTTTTCCATGCTGTTCTCCTTGAACAAACTCTCACGCGCAGCCCACGCCCGTACCCTGGCACCCTGAGCCGCAAGCTTTGAACTGCGTTCTCATCGAAGCCGGCACGTCTCCGGTGCGGAACAGGCTGCCCAAAGCCTGGGAGATCAGCCCGTCCATCTCGATGACCTTTAGCCCTGTCTGCTCCATCACCCAGCGCGGCTTCCGCCCAATCCCGCTAACAACAATTGTGTGGCAATCGCTAATCGATTCGGCCAGTTCTTTCCAGCGTTGAAAGCCGCCACCAGGTTCAGGGGTGTACCGCAGTTCCACCATCTTCGGCTCGCCGTCGCCCGCGTTGAAGATCCAGAGTCGCGTGGCTTCGCCCAGGTGCTGGTTTACGAGTATTCCCTCCATGCTGGCGACCGCCACATAAGGCCGCTCCGAACCCGTGCCGTTCCACCCGTTGGCGCACGCCAGCATAATGCCCGTAAGCTCGCGATCTGTTGGCGCACCAACTAGGCCAGCGGCGTCGGCTCGGCAACGCGCACAGTGGTTCATTTGCGGCAGGTAGCCAGTGAGCTGTTCCCGGAGCCGTTTCATCTCATCGCCCGCAATCTCTCCTTTATCGGCGAATAGAGTGTCTGCGACTGGATACAGCGAAATGCAGTTCATAATGTCAGCCCCGAGCGTGCGCATCTTCTCTGCTACTTCGACCACATGGTCTTCGTTCAGGCCGGGGACGATGATGGTGTTGATCTTTACCGTGATTCCCGCCGCCTTTAGCGCCCTGATTGCGGCTTCCTGGCGGTCGATCAACAGACGCGCCGCCGCTTCGCCACGGTGGATGGCGCGTCCGTCTCGTACCCAGGCGTAAATTGCGGCTCCTATTAAGGGATCGATGGCATTCACAGTAAGCGTTACATGGCTGACCTGCAGGCGAGCCAGTTCGGCGACGTGAGGCTCAATTTTCAGCCCGTTGCTGGCAACGCACAACAACATCTCCGGACACTGCTCGCGAACCAGTCGCAATGTTTCCAGCGTCTCCTCTGGGCTGGCGAACGGGTCGCCCGGCCCGGCGATCCCTACGACCCGCAACTGCGGCATGATTTTCCGCGAATGGCGGAGATAGTTGGCCGCCTGTTTCGGAGAAAGCACCGCGCTGGCGACGCCGGGGCGGCTCTCGTTGGCGCAGTCGAACTTGCGGTTGCAGTAGTTGCACTGGATATTGCACCGTGGTGCCACCGGCAGATGAATTCGAGCCGCATGGTTCCGGGCGTCAGAGTTGAAGCAGGGATGTTGTGTCAGGTCCAGAGCCATCGCGCCCCTCACATATAGCTGTAGCCGACTGGCGAGCTTTGCTGTTTATGTTCGATCAACGTGTTCACAATGCGGTCGAACAACTGCTGCGCGCCGCGGTATCCGAGATGCAGAATGCGTTGCCCGCCGACCCGGTCATGGATAGGGAATCCGACGCGTACCAGCGGAACTCCAAGCTGACGCGCCATCACATATCCCTTGCTGCTGCCTATGATGAAGTCCGGCGAGAGTTGCTTGGCTTCGGCGGTCATAGACATGAAATCTATTCCCTCCCGGACTGCGACTGGACCGTCTACATCCGCTGTGACCGCGGCGATCGAGCGGGCGAGCGAGCCGCTCTCGCCGCCGGAGGCGCACAGCACGGGAACAACGCCGATTTCTGCCAGCAGTGCGGCTAGGCCGACCACAAGATCCTCCTCGCCGTATACGACAGCTCGTTTGCCGGACACATATTTGTGACCGTCAACGTAGGCGTCGATCAGCCTTCCGCGTTCGTCCATGTGCTTACGCGGCATAGCGCATCCTGAGAGCTGTTCGAGAACGTTGAAGAACGCGTCCGTCTCCCGAACGCCGATGGGCGTCCCCAGGCGGTGCGGCGGAACGCCGAAGCGCTCGTCGAGGAAGGCCGCCGCCGTAGCCTTGCCGGCAATGGTTCTGCCAAACTCGATTGTGGCGCGCGCTGATCCGCTCTCGCGGATCGCAGCGATGGGAGTGCCGCCCGCGGGAATTTTGTGGTATTGATCGAGCGCCGGGCCATCGAGCGTATCCGAGTAGTCGGGCAAAACAGTGATCTCAAGCGAGCAATCGGCAGCTACCTCTTTCAGGTAACGGATGTCAGCGGCCGACACCATGCCGGGGAAGATGTTGACGTGTGCGCCTCTCGATTCCGATGGCACAGCCAATTTCTCGACGACAGCTTTGACCGCCGCGTGAAAGCCTTCGATGTGCGTGCCGCAATAACTCGGGGTCGAAACATGAACCAACAGGGGCAACTCCGCGCCATTACCGGCAGCCTCGTATGGCCGGAGCAACAGGCCGACATCTTCTCCTATGGTTTCGGTGAGGCAGGTGGTCGCGATTCCGATAAGAGCCGGATGATATTGCGAGGTTACGTTGCGCAGGCCGCGGTGCAGGTTCTGTTCGCCGCCGAAGATCGTACTCGCTTCACTGAAGCCCGAGGCGGCAATGTCCATCGGCTCTTTGAAGTGGCTGATGATGTAGCGTCGCATGTATGTAGCACAACCCTGGGAACCGTGCAGAAAAGGAACCGCGCCTTCAATTCCACGTATTGCAAGACAGGCGCCGAGCGGAGCGCATAACTTGCAGGCGTTGCGCGTGGCTACGTACTTAGGAGGCGGAGCTTTCTTGCTATAAACATGGAGAGCGGTACTCATTGCAGCAACTCCTTGGGAGCTTCCGTGCTCCGCTTGCGCGGCGTCAGCTTCCAGACGGGGCTCATGACGGTCCCGTACACTTCACGGGCGAAGTTCACCATTCCCTTGAAGCCAGCCAGGGCTTCCTTGCGCTCGTGATTGTGATCGCAGAAGCCCACGCCGAGCTTGTAGGCGATGGGACGCTCCTTGACGCCGCCGATAAACACGTCGACTTCTTTTTCCTGCAGGAAGCTGGCGAGTTCCAGCGGGTTGGAGTCGTCGACGATGATCGTGCCTTCGTCGCAGAGCTGGCGGAGCTGCTCGTAGTCGTCGCGATTGCCGGTCTGCGAGCCAACCAGTACCGTCCTCATCCCAAGCAGCCGCAGCGCGCGCACCAGCGAGAAAGCCTTGAAGGCGCCGCCCACGTAGATGGCCGCCCTCTTCCCTTCCAGCTTGCGGCGATACTCCGTGATAACCGGCATGATCGCTTCGATTTCGTCCCGAACCAACTCCTGGGTACGTTGCATGATCGCTGGGTCCTTGAAGAACCGAGCAGTGTCGTACAGAGACCGTGCCATGTCCTCGATCCCGAAGTAAGAGACGCGCATGAACGGCGTTCCCCATTTCTCTTTGAGCTTGTTGGCCAGGTGCGTCATCGAACCCGAGCACTGCACCAGGTTCAGCGCGGCTCCGTGAGCGCGGCGGATGTCGTCTACCCGGCCATCGCCGGTGACGCAGGCGACGACCTCCACACCCATGCGTTTGAAGTACTCGCGGATCATCCAGATTTCTCCGGCCAGGTTGAAGTCGCCCAGGATGTTGATACTGATCGGGCTAACGCCATCTGTCGGAGCGGTTCCGATCAGTTGGAAAAGCGCCTCGCAGGCGGCCTTGTACCCGTCTTTCTTCGTCCCCTTGAATCCTTCGGAGTGGACCGGCAGGACTGGAATTCCCTTCTCGCGGCTGACTTGCTTGCACACGGCTTCCACGTCATCGCCGATAATGCCCACGATGCAGGTGGCATAGACGAACGCCGCTTTTGGTTGATGGACGTCGATCAGCTCGCACAATGCCGCGTAAAGTTTCTTCTCGCCTCCCTGAATCACATCCAACTCGCGCAGGTCGGTCGAGAAGCTGAGCCGGTGCAGCTCCGGTCCGGAAGAAAGCGCGCCGCGGATGTCCCAGGTATAGGCGGCGCAGCCGACCGGGCCATGGACGATGTGCAGCGCATCCGCGATGGGGTACAGCACCACGCGCGAGCCGCAGAAGACGCAGGCCCGCTGGCTCACCGACCCGGCAACGCTCTGCTTCTCGCAGTCGAGTTGAAAGGGCTGCGCGCCCTTGCGGTACACTTGCCGTTCGCGTTCCTGTAGGATGTCCGCCATTTCGCCTCTCCTATTCGCCTGCCCGGTTACATGACCAGTTCGAAGCTTTCCTCGGGAGCTTCGCGGTCCTGGCGGTCCATCAGCACGCTCAGTATCTGCTCCAGCAGCCGCATGGCCCCGCGGTATCCCACGGTGGGGAAATACGAATGTCCAACGCGGTCAAGAATCGGAAAGCCGTGCCGCACGAACGGAATGTTCTCGTCGCGCGCGATGTACTTCCCGTAGGTGTTCCCGATCAAAAGATCGACGGGCTTCTGCTTGATCCACTGGTGCATCAAGTACATGTCGGATTGCGCTCCCTTGCGGATCTTCGCTTCCGGCACGGCCCCACCCAGGGATGCCGAGATTCTCTTCTCGAAGCGGGACGAAGGGGTGCCCGTCACGATGTACACAGGCCTCATATCCATACAGACGAGGAACTCCGTCAAGGAAACAAGCTGGTCGGGATCGCCCCACAGGGCCACGCGTTTCCCGTAAACGTACTGGTGCATGTCGGCAATCATGTCGAGCAGGCGGCCGCGCTCGTCGGTGATGATGTCGGGCACCTTGGCTCCTGTGATGGTGCGCAGTGCCTCGATGAAGCGATCCGTCGCTTGCAGCCCGATGGGCAGCTCGAGCACGTGGCGCGAAACCTCGCACTTCTCCTCCAGTGCATCAGCTGCCCTGGTGGAAGCCGTGAGGCCGAGCGCGATGGTGCTGATGCTGGCTCCCGCATCGCGGATCAGCTCCACGCTTGCTCCGCCCTTCGGGTAGAAGTGATGTCTTCCGGTTTGTGGCGCGTCCATGACGTCGGAGGTGTCCGGAAACATAATCGCCTTCACTCCCATGCGGTGCGCCAGGCACTTGATCTCGCGCATGTCGCTCGGTTCGACCCAACCCGGCAGGATGTTGATCTGCTTCTTTTCCTCCGGGGTGGGCTCGGCGAAGTAATGCACCAGCGCCCGCGCCATATTGGCGAAGCCGGTGACGTGGGAGCCCACGTAGCTCGGCGTGTTGGCGTGAATCACATGCTTGCCGTCTGGGACCTTGCCCTCGGCTTTCGCCTTGCCGATGATCTGGTTAATGTCATCCCCGATCGTTTCGGAGAGGCACGTGGTGTGAACGGCGATCACGTCGGGGTTGTAGACGTCAAACATGGTTTCAATCGCCTGCAGCAAATTGGCCTGGCCGCCAAAGACGGAGGTCCCTTCGGTGAACGAGCTGGTTCCGGCCATGACCGGCTCTTTGTAATGGCGAGTCAAAGCGCTGCGGTGATAAGCGCAGCAACCCTGCGAGCCGTGGCTGTGGGGCAGGCAGTTGTGCACGCCGAGCGCCGCATACATGGCGCCGATGGGCTGGCAGGTCTTGGCGGGATTGATGGTCAGCGCCGAACGCTCGACGACTTCGCTGCTGGTGTGTCTCAAAAGCATGGGGACTCTCCTTCTCCCTAACGGAGCTGGCCTTCACGGCTTCAAGATGTTGGTTTTGCGTTACGGCTAATCGGCCGCAGCCTGCGGGTGCTCCGGCTGCGGCTCCGGCTGCTGCCAGGGAGCCTTAAGGAAAGACCAGACCTTCATGTTCACCATGCGATCGATGTCGCGGTAGAAGTTGACGGCCCCACTGAAGCCGGCGTAAGGTCCGCCGTAGTCATAGCTGTGGAGCTGCTTGGAAGGAATCCCCATCTTTTGCACCGCGTACTTCTCCTTGATGCCCGCGCAGAAGATGGCCGGCTTGTAAATTTCCAGCAGGCGCTCGGTTTCATAGTGACTGATGTCGTCGATGACCAGCCTGCCCTCTTCCATCTCCGGCATCATGCCCTTGTAATCCATGAATTCCATGTCGGTGATTGCCGCGAGCTTGGCCTTCTCTTCGTCGGTCTTGCGCGGGCGGTAGCGCAACTCGTCGCGTTGGACCTCGATCTCCTCGATATTCTTGCTGTCGGCATCCACCTTGATGGTCGGCATCACCTTGCGCCCTTCGTAATCGTCGCGATGCCCGAACTCGTAGCCGGCAGCGACCGTCGCCATGCCGATCTCGTTGAATAGCACCTGGTAGTGATGCGCGCGCGAGCCGCCGACAAATAACATCGCTGTCTTTCCCTGGCAACGCGCTTTGACCTCCTCGCGCACCGCTTCGACGGCCGGCATCTCCTCGGCAATAACCCGCTCGATCGCCGCCGTAAGCTCCTGATCGTCGAAGTATTGGCCAATTTTGCGCAGGGACTTGGCGGCTCCCCCCGCGCCGATGAAGTTCACTTTCAGCCACGGGATGCCGAACTTCTTTTCCATCATCTCCGCCACGTAGTTGATGGAGCGGTGGCACATGACGGCGTTCAAATCCGCGGTGTGCGAATTGGCCAGTGCGCCATAGTTGGAGTTGCCGCTGAAAGTGGCGACCAGCTTGATGCCGCAGCGCGCAAGCAGCTCTTCAATGACGAAGCCGTCGCCGCCGATGTTGTACTCGCCAAGCAGGTTGATCTTGAACTTCTCCGGGCCGGTCGTGTCGTCCAGTCCGATAACGTTCTTGAACAGCGCGTTGTTGGCGATGTGGTGTCCGGCCGATTGGCTCACGCCGCGATAGCCTTCGCAACTGAACGCGAAAACGTTGATCCCGAGTTCCTGCTTCATCTGGCGGGCAACGGAGTGAACGTCATCGCCGATTAGTCCGACCGGGCAGGTCGAAAAGATGGCGATCGCCTTGGGATGAAACAACTCATAAGCCTCCTTGATCGCTGCCTTAAGTTTCTTCTCGCCGCCGAAGACGATCTGCTCTTCCGCCATGTCGGTCGAAAGGCAATAGGTGATGAAGTTGTCGTCGGAGCCTGATGGTGGCCGCGTCTGGTTGCGGCGGGTCAACCAGCTATAGAAGCCGCAGCCGATGGGCCCATGCGTAATGCTCAGGATGTCGCGGCTGGGGCCGATCACGACGCCCTTGCAGCCCGCATAGGTGCAGCCGCGCTGGGTGATGATCCCCGGGCTGGTCCGGACATTGGCTTTGATTTCCGGAGCCGAGCCGTCCGCGGGGCGTCCAGTCACCACGATCTGGTCGCCACGCTTGCGTGCAACCTTCTTGGGATAGGTCTTGATCAGTTCGTCCTTCAATAACCGTGGATCGTTCTCCATAGGTCAATTCATCCTTAATGCAAGTTCTATCTGGGCAGTTTCGTCTGGGCCCCGGCGGACGCGACAGCCGCGTCCGTTAGGGCCGCATACACAATTAACGCTTCTGACTAGTCGCCGTCCGCATGCGCCTGCATGACCACGCTTTGTCCGTAGGTGCCGGTGGGAACCGGTCTCGGGACGCCGGTTTGCGCTTGCGCCGGATCTTCAGCGAGTCCGAAATCGAGCAGAAGCCTCTCCAGGGTCGCGATTTCCAGCGGCTTCGGAATAACGAACATGCGGTTGGCATCGATCGCCTGCGCCAGCTTGCGATACTCGTCCGCCTGCGCGCATGTCGGACTTCCATTCGATCACGGTCTTGCGGTTGATCTCGGCGCGCTGGACGTCATTGTCGCGGGGCACGAAGTGAATCATCTGCGTGCCAAGCTGGCGAGCCAACTCCTGGATCATCTCCTGCTCGTTGTCCACTTTGCGACTGTTGCAGATCAGCCCTCCCAGCCGCACGCCGCCTGCTTGCGCGAACTTGACGATGCCCTTGCAGATGTTGTTGGCCGCGTACATTGCCATCATTTCGCCAGAGCAGACAATGTAGATCTCCTGCGCCTTGCCCTCGCGGATCGGCATGGCAAAGCCGCCGCACACCACGTCGCCGAGCACGTCATAGAAGACATAGTCCAGACCGATATCTTCCCGGTAGGCGCCCAACTGCTCCAGGAGATTGATGGACGTAATGATTCCGCGGCCGGCGCATCCTACGCCCGGTTCCGGTCCTCCGGACTCGGTGCAGTAGGTGTTGCCAAATCCGATGCGGCGAATGTCTTCCAGGTCAACCTCGTCGCCTTCTTCCCGTAGCGTGTCAAGCACAGTCTTCTGCGCCAAGCCGCCCAGCAATAGACGGGTAGAATCGGCTTTCGGATCGCAGCCGACAACCATAACCTTCTTTCCCATCTCCGCCAGGGCAGCCACCGTGTTCTGCGTCGTAGTTGATTTGCCGATTCCGCCTTTTCCGTAAATAGCTACTTTTCTCATCTCTGTCACTCCTATAAGTCTTTCTGTAGTAGGACACCTGTTTGGAAAGTTTGCTTCTAGGCATACATCACCCAGGACCTGCCGCCCTCGCGCGGACGCGACTCGTAAGCAAGTACAGCACTAATGATTCCGATCAATCGAGAAGTACGGCGGGAAGACGTACCGCCAAGGAAGTCACTTGATGGAACTGCTCGGACGTGGAGCACGGAAGAAGTATTTAGCCTGGGTTAGTTTGCCCAGGGAACGCGCTAAATATCAATGCGCAACAGCGACAACGGGGTCTGCTGAAGGTACTAACTTCCTCTACCCTGCAGCGAGGGTAATACAAGCAGCTCAGCGCGTCCAATCGAAAGTTTTTATGTTACAAATCAGCGACAACTCGCGCGCAAGCATGACGCCAGCAGCAGAACGGCGAATAAATGGACCGCATAAGAACTTTTGATTGGACTCTAGGCTTCAGCACACCTAATCTCGCCTTAATCCTATTTATTGCGGACCGGCATAGCTGGCGCATTCGCAACCCGGAGGGCAGGACCTAGTGTTTAACCTGGTGGCAATCAACAGCAAGGAAAATAACAAGGATTACCCTCATCCTTGTCATGTCACGAAGTGTCCCAACCCAGGCCGTTACCAGCTCTATGGCAGCATAGGCCCTGATGAGCTTCCAGATTGGGAAGGACGAGCGATTTGTTCCCGTCACCTGGTTGACGAGGCCCGCCTTCGTCCGGAAATTGTGATGTCTCTCCTGGATATCCTGATCGACAAGATGGAGGAGCACAAGCTCCTATGAGTCATCCTACGATCTTAGGCAGGCGGGGCTGAGCATGGGAGCGGACTCATCACACATCGCCCTCCTACATCGCACAAGCAAGATCGTTAGCTCCGGCTTGGCAATCGGCGACGTACTCCAGGAGTTGATCGCCATTACGGTTGAGGTTACGGGTAGCGACGCTTGTCTTGTTTACCTGGCTGATTATGCCACCGGAGAAGTCGTTTTGCGGGCTTCGCAGCTGCCTCATGCGCCAGAGATCGGTAGCGTACGGTTAAAGTTAGGCGAGGGCATTACCGGCTGGGTGGCTCAGCATAAAACCGTGGTTGCTCTGGCGCGGAACGCTTCTGCGGATGCCCGTTTCAAATCCTTTGCCAGCCTGGTTGAGGACACCTACGAAGCCTTTCTTTCCGTGCCGCTGGTGAGCGGTGGAGAAGTCATTGGCGTTTTGAACGTGCATCACCGGGAGCCGCACGAGCATACGCAGAAGGAGGTTTCGCTGCTGTTGTTTGTAGGGGAGCAGATGGGCGGAGCGATCGCGATGTCTCTACTGGCCGAGCAAAACGCCCGGCTGCAGGATGAAGCGCTGCAAATCAGACATCAATTGGAAACTCGGAAGCTTGTCGAGCGCGCGAAGGGACTTTTGCAGAGCAGGTACCAGTGGACCGAGCAACAGGCATATCAACGCTTGCGAGATGAGAGTCGCCGACTCCGTAAGCCAATCCGGGAGATTGCTGAGGCTGTCCTGCTGGTTGAAAGTCTTGGTCAGAACGAAAGTTGTCCGGCAGATGGCTAGACCGCACGGCGAGGCGAGGGCGACAAGAGTGCTCTGGGTCAGCCCCTGGATGCGGGGTTCATGGACAAGTGACTGTCCATGTGCGTGGAACGCGAGGCGCGGGCGCAACCCGGCGGAGATTCAATAATGGCGATATTCTCCAAACTACTTCTTTCCGCACTGTTTGCCGCGGCAACATTCTTCGCCATTATATTCATTTTCACGACAACCTCGATTATTGAGTCGTTTCAACTCTATCCGCATGATGCCACAGGCGGTCTTGCTCTGTTTCTTATTGAGGTGGTAATTGCTTTTACCGCTGCCTCAGTGGGTGGTTTGCTGTGCCTGCACCGCCTCTGTTTTGGGTACTGGTTCCCAGGCGAAAGGCATCAACGCCACTTAAGCGAGAGAGAGCTCCAATAACGATGTTAGGTTAGGGTACCGGCGAGAAATGTTCATTCAGAATGAGCTCGCTTAGTAGCACCCAGTCGTTTGCCAATAACAAATACATTCTTATGCATGGTTGCCCAGCGGGCTAGAACCAGACTTCGGGACCGCCATGGTAAGTGGGTGGGTGCGAGACTGTCACGGGCGCCCGCTGCTCAGAAGTGGTGAGATTGTTTCCGTTCTCGTCCGGCGAGTTCGCTGCGACAGCCTGAACACGGATGGAGCGTCCATCAGTGGGCTGTATCAGTACACGGCAATAACCTGCACGCCTTGCGCACACACTCGCGTAGCCAGCGATGCGAGTGATCGGTATCAAACCGGGGATGCCACGCTTGAGAAATGACCAAGGGTGGGGTTGGAACAGGGAGAGAAAAGACACATACGTCGAACCGATCTTTTACACACATGGCGAATGTCTGCGGGACAGCGGCGACCAAATCAGATAGGGCGGCCATCTGTACGGCGGCAAATCCGGTCGGAACTGCAAGGACAACCTGTCGTTCCAGGCCCTTCTTCTTCAAAGCAAGATCGATGGGCCCTCTGGTGCGACCCCGCCTCGACAGGCTGACGTGGCGGCATTCCGCGAATCGCTGTGCGGTGACTTCCCCTGAAAGCAACGAATGTCCGGCGCGAGCCACGCCGACGAAGTTATCACGAAACAGCGTCTGGATCCTGATTTCAGGGCCAAGCGGACCGGCGACACCTATGTCGATATCCACTGTTCCGGTTCGCAAGGCGCCCACATCCTCTTCTCCTTCCGGCAGAAACCGCAGCGTGATCCCCGGCGCCACGCGCGCCATGAGTTCGAACATTGGCGCCTCGATCGTGCCATAGACAGAATCACAGGCACGAATTGTGAATGTGCGTTTGAGCTGTCCAAGCGTGACCCCGCTCGATGAGCGCAGCAGATCTTGTGCTCCCTGCACCACTGTATGCACCCGCCCACGCAATTCCAGCGCGCGCGACGTGAGGGCTAGATTGCGTCCGGCCCGCACCAGGACGGGGTCCCCAAGAAGATCGCGAATGCGGGAGAGAGTGCGGCTCATGACGGGAACGCCAACGTTCAGCCGTTGAGCGGCACGCGTGACACTTTCTTCCGTGAGAAGCGCATCCAGGGCGACGAGAAGGTTCAGATCAATACTTTGCATTATAAGCAACTATCTGTTGTCATTATTGCTCTTGATGCAATGACTTCGCAACCTTATGTTTTATTCATGATGACCTGCTCATTGACTCATCCAAGCGTCAACAGCGTGCTTCAGCGGCTGCACGCTGCCGCTGAGAGCAACGATCCAGTAATACTTTCGAAAGCTCAACCCGTGCGCTCCGACAGCGAGATCGCCACGCTTCTCGGGGATGCATACATCTCTGTCTCGCCTGAAACCGGCAGATTCTTATATCTGCTTGCACGCAGCATCGGCAGCAGTACTGTGGTCGAATTTGGAACGTCGTTCGGTGTCTCAACTATTTATCTGGCGGCGGCCGTTCGCGATCACGGAGGGCACAAAGTGATTTCGACAGAGCGGAACCCGCGAAAAGTGGAACAGGCACGTAAGAATGTCGCAGAGGCCGGACTCGCCGAATTCGTCGAGATTCGAGAAGGAGACGCGCCGGAAACCCTACGCACAATCCATGGCCCCGTCGATCTGCTTCTGCTCGATGGATGGAAAGATCTCTATTTGCCCGTGCTGAAACTCGTGGGACCGGCGTTGAGGCGAGAGGCGCTGATCGTGGCCGATGATCTCGACCTGTATCCGGAGGCTCATAAGCCTTATCTTGAGTTCATCAGGAATCCCGTCAATGGATATGTGTCGGTGGAGGTCCCTATAGGAGATCGTCTGAATCTGTCACTTCGGAGCGCCTGACGACTTAGCGCGAAGCTGTCTTCGCCCCAGCTCTGCGGCGAGCAAAACTTTGCCATGACACAGATTACCTCCGGGTCCTTCGAAACCGCGTTCTGGGAAGTGACAGATGAGGTCCCGGACAAACGGTCGGCGACTCGGAACGCGCAATGACGGGGAA
>CAWBRT010000020.1:0-98984 GCA_963791145.1 uncultured Acidobacteriota bacterium
CTCTTCGGCGTTTTGCCAAAAGCCGTGACCCCGCTTTTGGCGGGGTAGAAATCCTTGTAGCCGAGATGGCGGCTGTAGACCTTCCGCATCATCGGATCGGCCTTGCCGATTCTGGCCAGACGGCAACGATGGTCCAGAAGGCAATGATCGCCATAAGAAAAGACAGAAAGCTCATGACAGTCACAGCCATCATGGCCGTGCCCAGCCCAGCCATAATGACCATCTCTCGGTCTCCGCCCAGCAGTTGTTGCGGCCTGCTCAGTGAGGTCCGCATGATGGTTTGTTCCGGTCCGTCGAAATCCAGATTGCCCATCTTACCCTCCGAATAGACGGGGACGGCCCTTGTGCCCCATCCCCGTAACCTTGAACTCGGTTGTCCCCTCGCAACAAGGTGAGAGCAGGCTGAGAGACAGCGTGGACCGGCTGGAGAAGAGAAACCTCCCGGCCTGGCCGATAAAGGACGACATCACCTGCGCGGCGAAGACGACGCAGGCAGACGGCAATGCCGATCTGCAGCAGGCGTTTCATCGTCTCGCCCATTCGCCGCTTGCAAACGCGAGCGTTGCTCCCAGCGCGACGATGGCGACCACTGAAATGGCGTATGCGACGGGCCCGGTCAGAGGAGGTGACCAGCGTCGTTAACGGGCCTTCCCAGGGAAGGTTGGTTCCGGTCTCCGCTGCGAAGGAAACAGCTGACCAACCCGCGGCCAGGGCCAGAAGCCAGGCATTCCGGGCCAGCTGATGCCGTCCGTTGTCTCTCCAAAAGAACAGTACGCATTTGCTTCATTGAATCCTCCGATGTGCCCTCCGGCACGGTTAACGAAAGGCACTCTCCGGGCCTTCCCGGTTGCTATTTCAACCACGGCCAACGCCGCGCAGCCAGGGACCTTCAAACCTGCGTCATCAGGTAGCGGCCATTTTCATAGCTCGTAACAACCGCCACTTCTTGCACCTTGCGCCCCTGCAACCGGGTCGTTCACGATGGAGATCACCAGATCGACCGCGCTCCCGATCATGCGTTGTTGTGGGGCGTCGGTCGCTTCCCGAACCAACGCCTCAAGCCGGTCGAGCGCTTCCGTTGCGCTATTCGCGTGGAGCGTCGAGACGCCTCCCGGATGCCCGGTATTCCAACTCTTGAGAAGCGGAAGCGCGGCGGCTCCATCGCGGACCTCGCCGACAACGATCCGGTCAGGCTTCAGCCGAAGCGCCACCTTGAGGCACTTCAACTGGTCGAACTCCGTTGTCGCCAACATGCTCAGGCTGTTGGCGGAGTCCAGAAGAGTTCCTGCGTGTCTTCGATCACGAGCACGCGGTCGCCGGGCGTCAGCGTCCCGATCTCTTCGAGAATGGCGTTGGCAATCGTCGTCTTGCCCGCGCCGGTCCCGCCGACGACCAGGATGTTCTGTGCGCGATGATGGCCTGCTGAATGACCTCAAGATGATCGAGATTGCGGACCCCGTCGATAAAGTCTTCCTGCTCCGAGCGCCGGTTGCGCGGATCGTCCTTTGGTCGTTAGGATGCCTTGGCGCTGAAGGTCGCTCAGGCTTCGCTTCTTGTCCGACTTGACGCGGATAGCAAACGACGGCGACGGAACTACCGGCTCAATCAATCCGGCAAAGCGGTACTTCCAGATGGGAAGCTGCGATTCCAGAACTGGCCGCATCTCCGTAACCGTCGTCTTTTGCATGGACGCAATCGTCATCATCGCCCCGCGCGCCTGTCGGCTGGGCGAACTCGCCAACCTGCTCGAAAGGCGATCCGGTCCGCTTTACCCAGATGCGGGAATCCTCGTTGACAAGAATGTCCTCAAGGCCGCTGGACTGATCGAGCAGGCCGACAATCACGGGCCCCAGCTCATCGCGCAGCTTCTCTTTGAGCCGTTCCTGCTTCTCGTCCGAGTGGCGAGTCCTGGTTCATCGACTCCTCGAATCCAACCTCATCCTGGCCTTGCCTTCGCCTCGTATAGCGATGTACATTCCAATACAGATGAATGTAACACCATTCCAGGTCATTTTGGCAAATCCTGTTGGAAGGAGGTCGGTCATGGACAGAACGCGGAACGCCGTCGAACGGATGCTGGCCGCTCTCGACGCGCCGGCTTACGACCTTGGAATCCTGAGCGAACGCGGAATGCTCCCCGGCCTCTCGAACCTCACAGCCGCGGGCGTTTTCTCCCGGCTCTCGCTCCTCAAGGCCCACAATGCGCGCGGGGCGCACATCTATATACGGCCAGCGGGAGAGCACCGCTTCACTGTCCTCGACGACCTAAATGCGGATTCCGTAGCCCGGCTCGCCGGCGATGGCCTTGAGCCGTGCGCCGTGGTTGAAACCAGCCTCGGCAACTTCCAAGCATGGCTCAAGCACGATGACGTGTACCCGGCGCCGCTGTCCACGTTCATCGCCCAGACCCTTGCCAAGCGGTACGGCGCGGACCCCAGCGCGGCGGACTGGCGGCGCTTTGGCCGTCTCCCCGGCTTCACCAACTGCAAGCCGAAATACCGCAAGAGCAACGGCCTCTATCCCTACGTCCTGCTGCGAAGTGCGACCGGAGCGCAGTACCGGCAGGCCGCCTACCTGCGCCTGGAAATGACGAAACTCTGCCAACTACAGGAACAGGAGCGGGAAGCGCGCGCCGTCCAGTACAGGCGCAGCTCGTACTGCATCCGGCCAGCCAGCCTATTCGTGCCTCTCCCTTGAGCGATTCCGCAACGCGCCCAAGTTCCACGACCGCCCTGCCGCCGCCGACCTCGCCTTTTGCGTCGCCGCATTTTCGCTGCGGATGCCGGACGATGCGATTGCCACGACCCTCGACAGCCAGTACCTCTCCCGCGACCCCAACCCCTCCCGGAAAGCTGCCTACATCCAGCGCACTATGGCGAAGGCGAGATCATGGGCACAACGCTAGGCACATTGCAGTTGCCGATACCCGCCCTTGGCCTCCAGCTCTGCCCGCCGCCTGTGTCTCCTCTGGTCCGGCTCCTTCCCGCCGCGGCAAGACCTCTGCAATCCCGACGGCTGAATCTGAGGAGTTTGAACAGGCCGCTCCAATTCAGTTTGCCTTT
Source organism: uncultured Acidobacteriota bacterium (assembly GCA_963791145.1). GTDB lineage: Bacteria > Acidobacteriota > Terriglobia > Terriglobales > Acidobacteriaceae > CAWBRT01. The sequence goes on from CAWBRT010000020.1 coordinate 3,063, forward strand.
CTGTTTGCGTTCAGCGTGCCGCGCTCAAAGCACCCACGCCCTTCGGACGCACGCTCTCCCTCCAGAGATTCCTGGCCTTCAGGTGTGGACTCCTCCCCCGAGGCAAGCTCGTGTCCCCTTCCACAAATCTCTTCCACTCGCCTTGGGAGTGGGCCGCGACGGCACACCCTCCGGGCAAGCATGTACCGCATCCAGCGGACAAACTTCAAAAAAGGAGCTACAAACCATGTTCAACAAAGTCATCCTCATCGGCCGTCTCGGAAAGAATGCAGAAGTCAAAACCGCGCAGAACAAGAAGGACTATGCCGTCCTCAGCATCGCCACCAGCGAGAGCTGGAAGAACGACAAGGGCGAGTACGAAACCCGCACCGAATGGCACCGTGTCTACGCCTGGGGCAATCTCGCCAACTTCGCCAAGACGCTTCAGAAGGGGCAGCTCGTCAGCTTGGAGGGGAAGATCAAGTACCGGACGGTCGAGGAAGATGTCGAGGGCAAGCCGTTCAAGCACACCATCGCCGAGATCCACGCTTCGAGCATGAGGCGCTTATCGAAGGTCGAAGCAGCCGACGATCCCGCCGATGGCGCGGACGAGGAGTAGTCCTCGCCGCACAGCCCAGAGGCGATTGACTCGCCTCTGGGCTGTGCTCTGTTTAAATCATCCAAACGTTCCCAAACGCGTGCAAGCTACGCTGGACATCTAACGAAATGCAATACTTTGATTCGAGGTCCCACGCCAAGTTCGCAGGACTGGCATGACTGACGGATTTAGCCATCCATTGCCATGCAAAGAACTATACTAGTGTGGTGTCTCAGTAATAGCATTCGTTCTGGTTGCGCGCGAAATTTCGAAGAAGATCAAATTTCGCCGGTATTCCTCAAAACGGATAAATGACCATCTGCTTGAGACACTACACTAGTACCGCCCCGTATCTATACTAAATCTAACTTTGACCTTCGGATCACTCCAAGACTTCATGGCTCATGCCTCGCGCCACGATCTCAATCAAGTTCCAATGTTTGAGCTTACTTATTGGCCGACACGCAACAACCCTGACGATATCACCCATTCTCGCGATCTCGTTTTCGTCGTGCGCATGAAACTTCTTGGTGATCTTAATTACACGATGATACTTCCGATGAGAAACACTGCGATCAACAGCTACCACAATTGTCTTAGCGCTCTTTGTAGAGACAACCCGCCCAACCTTCATTTCTCTCCGCTCCACCTTCTCCGCCCGAATCATATTCGACTTGTCGAGTTTCGATGGATACCAGAGTCGCGCGTCAAACTCATCAAGTTCGTCTCTCTTATCTTCCGGGATCATCGCACCGCTCCTCCAAAGATGCCGGAGCCGCAGCAAGCGCGGCGGAGGCAAACCGGCTCCATCATCTCAAAGAGCTTGGACTGTCGAAACCATACGGCCAAAACCGTTGGCTTGTCAGGTCTGATTTTGTCACGCAGCTCCAGCAGATGAAGGACATTCAGGACCGCGCGCGAACGCTCTTTCGCAGTGGCGTGGCGATCAGCGATCCCCACGCGCCGATGGAGTATTCCTCAATTTCCAAGAAGCTAATAGGGCGGGTTCTCCTCAACAGCGAAGACCAGCGCACAGGCGCTCTTCAAACGATCTTCGAGACCACCGAAGGCAAGATCGAGATTATCCGCCACGATGCCACGCTTCGGGCGGCATGGGCACGGGGAGACCTCGCACCCGGAAATGTCGTGACGATTGACAGCCTCAGAAGTGATCCAGATAAGCTCTACGCCTCCACCTCAGGCAAGGACACGGACATTCTTCGCGATGGAAAGGCTCTGGATTCGATTGTTCGCCGGATGCGCGCCATGAATCTTTCGGTCGGCGAGTCCGGCAAAGGATGGATGGGGGAGTTCAACAAAACGCTTCGTTCGAGAACGATGGACCGAACCCGAGGCCGGGGTGTCGCCGAGTGGTAAGGGATGTTATCGCTCAACTGCGAAAGCCGTCCCATTTGCTTGCTGGTACTCGAAGTGTCTGACGACGACTTCCGCTGTCGGGTCCAAGCAGCGCACATTGTAGATATTGCAGTAGAATGTTCGCAACGATATGTTCCTCGAAAAGCTGCTCAGAATTGTTACGCCGGTCGGCGAAGATGACCAGGGATTTCTCGCTTGGTCTGAGCAATCCTCGTTTTTAGACCTTTTAGCAGAGCAACGCAAAGGTGCGTCCACGATTCTTTATGGCTCAAGCTTCAATCACGGTAGTCTGCTGATTCAGTCGATTCTCGTTCCGATGGAAGACCTCATATCTGTGCCTCCGAAGGACATGATGCACTGGAACTGGCCACTCGCGTCTTGGTCATGCGGACTTGTTTACGGGGGTGGCCGTCCCCCGAGGGTGGAGTATAGCCAACCCCTCGAAGGCATTGAGCCAAGTGGATTTCAGCGAGGCCAGCAACTCGTGTTCCATCGATCTTTCGAAGGTCGCACTGTAGACAAACGATACTACGAGATTGCGCAGTTTTTGACCCATGCTCACGATCTCCATTGGACACCAGAACGGCGGGCGTGGTGTCGTTTCGATAAAGATGGAGATGTAGAGAATGTCATCACAGGAGAGGAAGAGCTAGGGCGCTCCGGCTATGAAAGTGCTACCTGCATATTCATCAGGAGAGACGTTTTGGAAATGCAAATGTCGGCGACTTCAAGTGCACTGGTCCAAATGTTTGATCTGACGAGTGTGTGTGACGGCTTTGCTAGTTGGCAAAAGGGAGAGGACAGTTCCACCCTGGATCAGGAACTCGGTCTTTACTTCTGTACTCATCGTGAAGGGCGGAACGGGAGTTGGATTCGCGGCATGCAGCTAATCAGCCCCCGCCTCAGCTCCGAAGGATTCGGAAAATACCTATACGAAAAGGACAGGCAGCCGAAGCAATACGCTTCCTTCATCACCCACGATTGGAAGAACCAGCACATCGCAGAGGTAAGTTGCGCTCCAGATGCAATGGCATCGTACTTCGACGAAGGCTCACCACTGCCCTTCCAAACCTCGCCGGTCTTTTTCAAGGCAGCGGTTCTCGACAAATACAAGGCCGATCCAGATAAATATTCAGTAGAGGTTCGTTCGATTTCCTGCAGGAATGCTTGGCATCTTTCTACCTATGACATAAATGAGGCGGGACAGGTTCATACATACATCACGTATCTCGGTGATCTGCCGCATTCCGAACAGCTTTATTGGAAATCATTCAACGAAGATCCGAAGGGGCCAATCTCGCAAAGAGCCATCGCGACTGACTTCAAGGGGGAGTGTTATGAGGGCCCCGACCCGTTACGAGATCTACAGGCCATTTTGAATGAACTCCATACATCCAGCGTCAAGTGGTTCACACTGCGAGAGCCAGATCTCGTCAAACAGTTGCATTATCCACTGACTCTTTCAGCTAAGGCATGGAGCGATATTCTCATCGCGTTGGCGAAGCTAGTCGTCGAAGGACTTGAGAAAAGATTCTTCGAGGAACAAGCCAAGAGAAAAGGTGCAAACGGAGATCCCAAATGGGGTTCAATTAGGTGGGTACAGGAAGCGATGAAATTCTCTGGCGCATCCGATGAAACTATCGACGAGGTGATCGTCCCTCTCCGCATAGTCCAGGAGCTAAGAACTAAACTGGGCGCTCACAGCGGTGGAAGTGAAGCCGCCAGTATTCGCGCTGATCTTCTGCGCAAACACAAAACACCGCGGTTACATATTGAGCACCTCTCTGGTCAACTGGTGCGATCGATGGATCTGCTGCGGAAATTGTGGCAGCGTGCCTGAGATCAAGAATAATAATCAAACGCAGCCCTGAGCCGATTCTCACTTGGCGCGTAATCGTAATACCACTAGTTCAGTGTTTCTGCCGATGATCCTCACGGTTCACCGTTTTGTTTGATAGACCGGCGAACAACCTCTCGGCAGGACAATTCACAGACTCTTGCAACTAGAGTCCTGATTTTGCAAACATCAGTAATGGAATGTACACTCCATAACCAGGAGGCATTCCATGAAGAACGGCAAAATCGCTCCTCCAGGTTACGTGCTCCCCAACCGCCCGCAATGGCAAGGCGGCTGGAATATCCGATCCGTCTTTGGGGCGGCAGTTGCATTCACGATGGCCGCCAGCGCCGCAACCGAGTGGCTTGCGATTCAACTCAACAATCCGGTTGAGATGGGCGATCCCATCCTTTGGATACGCGGCACGGCTGTCTTCCAGCCCTTTGCGGCCCTCGTTCTTTGGAAACACTTCGCTGGTAGCCGCCTCATCAGCTCAGGCGTTCGCAAAGACCTTTGGATTGCCCTTGGAGCGACCATTGTTGGCGGTCTCTTTCTGGCGTATTTCACCTACTGGTTTCTCTCCCTCATCCGCGACCGCAAGAGCACCGACAGCCTGATGAACCTGCATGGCTCCGCGACCTGGGCAACGCGCGAAGACATCGAGAAGATCGGCCTGCTAGACGCGACGGACGGAGTGTATGTCGGCGGCTGGCGCGACCCCGACACGCAGGAGATTCACTACCTTTTGCATTCGGGCGCGGAGCCGGTCCTGCTCTTCGCTCCGAGCCGAAGCGGCAAGGGCGTCTCCGCCATCATTCCAACGCTCTGCCAGTGGCGGCAGAGTGTCTTCGTCTATGACCTGAAAGGGGAGAACTGGGACCACTCTGCCGGTTTTCGCCACGCCATCGGGCAGCGCGTCTTGAAGTTCGCCCCAACCCTGCCGCATGAGAGTTGCTGCTATAACCCATTGTGCGAGATTCGCTGGGAGACCGATTACGAGATTGCCGACGCCCAGACGATTGCCAACGCCGTCATTCGCCACGGCGACGACGACAACCTCTACAAGCACTTCGAGGATGCTGCCGTTGACCTAGTATCAGCGGGCATCATCCATCTTGGCTATGTCTATCGGAACCTCGATTCGCCGCGTGAACCAACGCTGCCCGATCTGCTTGCCCACTACTCCCAGCCGGGCATGGACTTCACCGATGTGCTGACCGAGATGCAGAAGACCGTCCACATGCCCGGAGGCAAATCCGCGCCACGCCTGCAATGGTTCGATGTAAACGGCAAGCCGACATTTACTCACCCCTATGTGAGCAAGGCTGTCCAGCGCCAGCTCAATCGCGCGGACCGCGAGGCATCGAGCATCCAGTCGAGCATCGTCACCCCGATGACGCTGTACGACGATCCAATAGTGCAAAAAACCGTCTCGCGTTCCGACTTCCGCGTTCGTGATCTCGTTTACGGAGAAACGCCGATGAGCCTCTACTTCAAGGTTCCGCAGCCGGACCGCGACCGCCTGCGTCCGCTTGTCCGGCTCATGCTTCAGCTCATCTTCAATCGCCTCATGGAACAGCTCGACCCAGACCGTCACCATCTCCTGCTCATGCTTGACGAGTTTCCCGAGCTGAGAAAGATTCCCAACCTCTCCGCCGCGATGAGCCTCATGGCGGGTTACAAGATCAAACCCTACCTCATCGCGCAGACCCTCACGCAGATCATCGAGGAGTACGGACCAAACGAGTCCATCACCGACAACTGCTACATCAAGGCAGCGTTCCAGACCGACAATCTCCAGACCTGCAAGAATCTCTCCGAGTTGAGCGGCAACATGACCGTCGAAAAGGAGACCGTCAATTACAGCGGCCAGCGCACGGATTTCTACCTCAAGCACATCTTCCGCAGCGTGGAACAGGTGCAACGCCCGCTCATCACGGTCGATGAGATACGCCGCATCAAGCCGCCAACCAAGGCCACGAATGACCCGAACAGCAAGATCACCGCGCCCGGTGACATGCTCATCTTCATCAACGGAGTCGCGCCCATCTATGGCGTGCAGAGCCTCTATTTTTTGAACGACACCTTGTTGGCCCGCACGAAGTTGAAGCCGCCCAACTTTCCCACCGCAGCGGAACCGCTTCCGGTAAAGCCAGTAGTGGCGTCAACTCCATCGCTCGACATCACAGCCATCGCCCATGCCGCAGTTGCAGACCAAGCTATTGAGGAGAAAGTCCGTGGAAATTCTTAATCAGATCATTCTTGCCGGAAACCTCACTGACCAGCCTTCGGTCTCCGATGTCGGAGGCCGTCAGTTCGTGCGGGCGCGGCTTGCGCAGAGCTGGTTTTACGACACCCAGGGAAGAACCATCGAGCACCGCCAATTCCTGCCCATCACCTTCTTTGGAGAGAGCGCCATCGTCGCCAAGACCTTTCAGAAGGGTGACAACATTCACGTAACCGGCCAGCTCATCCGGCGCGAGCCGCGGCCACGCACCGATGGCGAGAGTGCCGCCCGCGAAGTGAGCACCATCTTCGAGATTCACGTCATTCGCGCATTCCGCATCGCCGCCATCTCGAAATCGGAAACGGCGGCCATCCATCAGAACGAGATTCGCCGCACCAACGACGCAAAGCAGATTCCCGCATTCCTTCAGGAGAGCATCCATGATTGGCCTGTTTAAGCGTTGCATCGCTCGAATTCTTCGCTTGGTTGCGCGCCTGCGTGTCGTCTTTGTGTCATTTGGCGCACTGGCAATCGCCGCCATGCTTCTCTGGACCGGCTTCGGTGTCGTCTTCAACTACACGCACTCGGCGCCCTTCGGCCTATACCGCGAGCAATTTGACTCGGAGGCTGGCGATACACGACCCAGCCCCTTACGTTTTCTTTTGCCCAGACCGGCGCTGGCCATCGATGCGGGGCGAGCCAAATTACCGCGATCCCATGCGCACATGCCCAGATGGATTCTCGCCCCTCATTAAGCCCGTTGTGGCCTGGCCCGGCGATCTTGTCTCGGTCTCGACCGACGGCGTCAGCGTCAACGGACACATGCTCAAGAACTCCGCGCCGATCGAGCGTGACTCGAAAGGCCAGCAGCTTCGCCCCTTCGCCATTGGGGAGTACCGAGTCAACCCTAAAGAGCTTTGGGTTGTCAGCAGCTTCAGCCCGCGCAGTTTTGACTCTCGGTACTTCGGGCCAATCCCACTCAAAAGCGTTCACAGTTGGCTTCGCCCCCTACTTGTAGAGCGCGCCTATCACCCGGAACCCGCAGGAGGTCAGGAGCGATGACCATTCAAAAGCTACATTTGCCCGACACTGGGAACTCCGTAGCACTCTTCGCAATTGCCGCTCTGATTGGCGGACTCGGTTGGAGCGGCAACCCCACCCTGCATTTTCTGGCCATACTCTACCCATTCGTTTACATCCACTCGCGCCGACGCCTCGACACACTCAGCGCCGTCTTCCACTACGCTGCCTCTACGTGGCCCATCATCCCCGGCGCGCAGAGCTTCTTTCAAACGGCACATCATCTTGGGAAACCAATTGCCATCTGGATTGCAATCACCGCTCTCGGTTCCTTGCCGTGGATTCTCTTCTACCACCGGCGCTTTCTTCCTCTTTCGGCAATCGCCGCGCTCTTAGCTCTTTCTCTTCCACCCTTGAGCATTGTGACCGTAGCGCATCCATTGATCGCAACAGGGCTCTGGTTCCCAGGCACCCGTTGGTTCGGCCTCGCTCTGCCACTAGTCCTGATGGCAGCTCACAAACGATTGGGAACGCCGATCATCTTCGCAATTCTCATCCTCGCCTCTCTCGCTGTTCATGCTCGCTTCGCTCGCCCCAAAGCCGATCCGCATATCGTTGCCGTCAATACCAACCTTGGCAACGAACTCGGGGCAGGCGCACAGGAGGCAGAGCGCACATTGCAGCAAATCGCCCTTGCCCATCCCAACGCCCTCTTGATCTTCCCGGAGTCGGTGATCCCCGATTGGAGCGCCGCGCACGACGCGCGCTGGGCCTCCACCTTCCCACAACTCAACACGCAGCACACAGGCATCCTGATCGGCACGACAATCCCGATTCCAAACACGATGGCCAGCCGCAACGTCCTGCTCTCCCGTGGCTTCACGGAGCGTCTCTCCTATGTTCAGCGCGTGCCCATTCCTCTCGGAATGTGGCAGCTTGGCGAATCCCGCCGTGGATTTCCGCTATCGCTTCGTTTTTCAGCCGCAATTCGTGTGTGGAATCGCCGCGCCGGAGTTCTCCTTTGCTACGAGCAGATGACTTTCTGGCCGGCTGTCGAAACAATGGCGCGCGCCCCTGAGATGCTGATCGCCCCATCAAATCTCTACTGGGCGCGAGACACATCCATTCCTGCCATCCAGCATCTTGCCTCCCAGGACTGGGCAGACCTCTGGGCGATTCCGCTCTACGAGGCGCGCAATCTATGAAAACAATGCTCACCGCCGTTCTACTCGTGCTTGTGACCTATGGCCGCGCACAATCGGTGGACATTGCCGCACTCGGCCGGAAATGCGTACCCGAAGCCCCACTCTCGACGCTCAACGCCATCGTGCGCGTCGAATCCGGCGGCAATCAGAGCGCCATGCAAATCGACTTTCCGAAGACGCTGCTTAAACGATGGCATCTTCCAGCCGGAACCGTCGCGCTCAAACGCCAGCCCACAAATTCGCGGGAGGCTCTTGCATGGCTCGGCTATTTCCAGACCTATGGAATCTATGTAGATCTTGGCCTGATGCAGGTCAGTAGCTACGAAGCACAGCGCCGCAAGATCGATCCTGAATCGCTGCTCGACCCATGCACCAACTTGAGAGCCGGATGGCAGATATTTGGAGACGCATACCGGATCGAGGTTGTCACCTACGGCCCAGGCCAGACGGCCTTGCAACACGCGCTCTCGCGCTACAACACCGGCGACACCGCACGTGGTTTTGATAACGGATACGTTCAGAGGGTTCTTGCAGCCCTCCGTCGCCAGCCCAGACCATCCCAATCCGACCCGGAGAAGCGAAGATGATCGACGCAGAAGATTTCCAGTTACCAGGTAGCTCCACACTGAATAACAAGCTGGGCATCACGAAGCCGGAGGCACTGGCCGCAGCGGTATCGGAATGTGCTTCGCGCCGTCTGGCCGAGCTTCAGGCGTCGCCCATTCGCGGCGGCTTCGATGCTTCGCACCTTCAGGAAATTCACCGTTACCTCTATCAGGATGTCTTCGATTGGGCAGGAGAGTTACGGCGCATCGAGAAGAGTGGCGCGCCATCATCCGACCTTGAGAACTCCCTCAATCGTTCCTTCGACCGATTGAGCCGCGAGAATCTCCTGAAGGGTCTCGACAAGGACGCATGGACACGCAGTGCCACTGACCATATTGAAGAGCTGCGCTCACTTCATCCGTTTCTCGCGGGCAGTGATCTTGCCATCCAGGAATTCGCCACGGAACTTGCTCGCAAGAACAATCTGCAACTTGAATGGCGGGAGGCACCGGAGGTCGCTAGCGATGCTATCGCTTTAGCGGAACAAGCCGAACGCTCGGTGCAGTTACGCCGTCTCATCATGCTGGCCGTCGATGCTGACCCCGTTGCTTCAATTGCTCAGCGCCATCATACTCCCGAACGTGTGAACGAGTTGTCACTCGCAATCCGCGAGCCGCGCATCTGATGCGCATCTCATAAAGCGATACGCAATGAACCGTACATTCAGTTATACAACGTAATTTAGGGAAGTTTTCCGTTATTTAGAAGAGAGTTTGTTGTGATGTCTTTGTCTGAAAAACTCAAAATGTGGTGGACTAACTTGAGCAGTTTACGAAACTTCAGCGTCAAATAGTCGTTGTACCCAAAAAAACTAGAGAGCACGAGCACGAAGCAAGTCCGTCTCGATGGTCTCAAAATCACATTTGCCTTCTGCCGTACTTCGCGCCCCTTCTTGCGTTTTGTTACCCATGAAAAATGAAGGGAAAGCTCTCTGCTTTCCATACCCATGGCTGCGACGAAATATCCTACGCTTCGTCGCTCTACCGCTGGCGGTCCTGCTCCCCCGGATCTACGTGCAGGACCGCACTGGGAGCACGTGCGAATGGCCTTTTTGATCGAAAACAAAGCGCAGGTATTGTACATAACCGCTTCTTCAATATCGGTAAACGGAAAGAAGCGCAAGATCGTCATCGAAAGCCGCCCGGAGTATGCCGTTATCTCCCTCCAGGGCCAGAAGGAAAAGTACCCCATCCTCTGGAAACATCTCTTCCAAACCGCAGTGCGGCATCTTGAGTACAACCTGCGCGTTGAAGCCGCGGCCGAGGCGGCCAGCAGGGCAAAAGGCAAAGGCCAGCGCAAATAATCCGGCCGGCCGACTACGGCTTTGAGCAATGCTCAGTCATCATTCTTCACGCTGTTTTGTTGCGGCGCTGCGATGCTTCATCGATGCGCGCAACCAAGTCCTCAGCGCGAAGGTGAGTATACCGCTTGAGCATCTGCATCGACTTGTGTCAGAAGCAAGTCGATTTCAAATTGACAAAATTCGAGAACAAACAGCAACCAGTATTGCTCATGCTGCGTCTATTGAAATGTACACGCCATTCGCCGTAGATACCAAAGCATTGCTTAGTCGGTCTATCCGCGGCGGTCTGAATCTGAGGAGGTGCGAGAATGCCCAGAAGAATCTTACGACTGCCGAATGTACTTGACCGAACCGGTCTTTCCCGCAGCACTGTCTACCAACGGGTGACCGAGGGGCGCTTTCCAAGACCCGTATCTTTAGGCGACCGGGCAGTTGGCTGGGTGGAATCGGATATCGAGGAGTGGATCAGTCGGCAAATCGAGAATAGCCGCAATATCCGATCTGGAGAAGCTGCTCCTTGCTCTTTGTGAGCGCGGGAGCAGCTTTTGATTTCTCATCGGCCAATGACTCGACTTCTTTGCCGGGCTTGCGACTACTGACAAGGTCGCATAACCTCTATGCGACCTTGGTCTCCAGTTGAATGAGCTTTCCCTTTTTCATCGTCTGCTCCAGGAAGTCAGCCCAATCCTGCATCATATTGGCCCTGGGGGCAAGATAGAGAGCGTGATTGTAAGCCGCGCTCACAGCATTGCGCGGAGCATGAGCCAACTGCAATTCGATGTGGTCGTGGTTGTAACCTTGCTCGTGCAGCAGGGTTGAGGCCAGACCCCTGAAGCCATGGCCAGTCATTTCGCCTTTGTAGCCCATTCGCTCCAAAGCCTTCAGTATCGTGTTGTTGCTCATCGGACGTCTCTCGCTGCGTTCGCCCGGAAAAAGCCACTGAGAAGTGCCGCTGAGGTGCCTTAGCATTTCGAGCGTTTCAAGGGTCTGCTTCGCCAGCGGAACAATATGAGGAGTCCGCATTTTCATGCGCTCGGCTGGAATGTTCCAGCGAGCGTTTTCAGTGTCGATCTCCTCCCATTTTGCCTCGATCAATTCGGTCGTTCGCACAAATGTCAGCGCCATCAGCTTCAGCGCGAAGCGCGTAATGTGTTTTCCTCGGTAGACCTCGATTGCCCTGAGCAGATTGGGGAGTTCCTTGCCTTCGATCCGGGCATAGTTGACCTTGCGAGTGGCCTTCAAAACGTCGCTGGGCCGAATCTCGGCAGCAGGGTTACGCCTGCAAAATCCATGTGCGATGGCATATCGGAAAACCTGGCCGGTGGTTTCCAGGGCACGCTTGGCGATGTCACGGGCACCCCGCCCTTCAATGGCTTTCACCATGGCGACAATTTCCGGCGCTTCGATCTCTGCGATGGGTAGTGGTCCGAGGCTAGGCAATATGTCCGCTTCCATGCGGCGTTTCACGTAGGCCATGTGCCTGGGGGTGACGCCACCCTGCCAATGCTGCAACCAGCGGTTTGCTACGGACTGAAATGAATTCTCTACAGCGGCCTTTTCGGCGGTTCTTTGCGCTTTTCGCTCGGCCATCGGATCAACGCCGGTTGCCAGCAGACGGCGGCCTTCCGCATGGCGCGCCCTGGCCACGGCAAGGGGAACATCCGGGTACTTGCCCAGGGCCATCAGCCTTTCTTTTTTCTCAAAGCGGTACGACCAGCGCCAGAGTTTGCCACCAGTGGGCATCACCAGAAGGTAAAGCCCACCGTTATCGGTCAATGTGTACGGCTTATCGGCAGGCAGTGATTTCTTGATTGCAGTATCGGAAAGCGGCATATTTCCTCCCTCGAAGGCAATATATACCCTTTTTGACTTTCCATATACCCAAACGTATACCCAAAAATCTCTGGCTTGAGCTGGACGGTACTGGACGCTAAAAAACGTAAACCCCAGATTTATCTGGGGTTTATCTTCATTTCTTGGATGTTATCGGAAGCCTTCGGAAGGGGTCATGGCGGAGAGGGGGGGATTCGAACCCCCGGTACAGCTTTTGACCGTACAACGGTTTAGCAAACCGCCGCCTTCAGCCACTCGGCCACCTCTCCGGCAAGGCGGGAACGCTTACTGTTAATAATTTACCACATGCCCATGAATTCTGCTGCCGGCCGTTGCGCTTCTACTTAGCTGCGCGCGCCGTGGCTGGAAGCGATGCAGCGGCGCCGCCGCGGCTATCGATTCATGACCAGTGAAAGCTGTTCTGTGCGCTGACTACTTCAACGCTTCGGCCAGTTTCAAGCTCAGAGCAGGCATGCTGATGATAGCCACCAGGCAGGCCAGCAGCAGCACGTAGAAGGGAAAAAGCGCCCGGATGAGTGTTTCCACCTTGAGTCCCGATACGACGGAGCCCAGATAGAGGCATATTCCTACCGGGGGCAAAAGCAGTCCGATCGCCAGATTGGTAGCCATGATCACCCCGAAATGATACGGGCTGTATCCGATGCTCTGGGCCAAGGGCAGCAGCAGCGGCGTCATCACGATAATGGTAAATCCGGGGTTCAGGAAGCAACCGCACAGCAGCAGCACCAGGTTGATGAGCAGCATGGTCAGGAAGGTGCTGTGGGTAAGTCCCGACATGAACTGCGCCAGCGTGTGGGGAATGCCGTCGATGGTCATCATGTTCGAGAACAACAATGCCGCTGACAGTTCCAGTGCCACGATGCCGCAGGTTCGCCCGCCATGGTAAAAGAGATCGTAAAATTTCCTCCCGTTCAACTCCCGGAGCAGCAACGCTCCCACCAGGATAGCGTAAAGAAGCGCCACGGCCGAGGCTTCCGTGGGCGTGAAATAACCGGTGATGATTCCGCCCATGATGATTACCGGCGTCACCAGCGCCACAAAGCCGAATTTCGCCGTGCGCATGATGTTGCGGAGGCTGAAAGGCACGGTGGTCTTCCACTTGTTCTTTACGCCGAGGACGGTGTTGTAGCTGATCAATATGATGGCGACCAGGAGTCCCGGGAACAATCCGGCGAGCAGTTGCGTTCCCACGGAGACTCCCGCGACGGTGGCGTAGATGATGAGAAGAAGACTGGGCGGAACGATGACCGCCATGGTCGATGCGGCCACGGTTAACGAAGTCGCGTAGTTCAGGGGGTAGCCGCTGCCTTTCATGGCCCCGATAAAGATCGCACCCAGGGCGCCGACGTCGGCCGCCGAGGATCCCGACATGCCGCCGAATATCAAGCTGGTCACGATGTTCACCGAACCCAGCGATCCCGGCAGAAAACCCACCAGCGACTCGGAGAAATCGAAGATGCGGCGCGACATGCCGCCGTAGGTCATGGCGAAGCCGGCCAGCATGAAAAGCGGAATGGCCACCAGAATATAGTTGTCCAGAGAACGGTAAAACAAGGTGGCCATGGTCGTGAGCGGATACATGTCGAAGGTGAAAACGGAAACTATCATCCCCAGGAACATGGCCGCGGAGATGGGCACGCCCATGACAATAAAGACCGCGAAAAGAAGAACGGTCAAAAAGGTCGTGTTCATTTGGCACCTTCGCCTCTAGCTGACTCGCCGAGAACCGGGACCGCCTCTTCCCAGTGGCGCAGGCGGTGGACAATGTCCTGGATCATGCGAATGCAGGTCAGCCCGTAGCCGAAGGGCACGGCGGCTATAAACACCCACATGGGGAAGTTAAAACCCTGCGCGGAAGTATCCATGCTGTAGTGCATCAGAGTCAGATTTAAGCCGACGTAGAAAAAGAACAGCGCAAAACAAAGGAAGAGCACCTGGCTGGCCAGCCAGGTGACTTTGCGGCTGATAGGCAGCTTATTGGCGAAGAAATCGACCCTGATGTGCTGGTTATCTTTCGCCGCCGCCGCAATTCCAATGCAGCAGAACCAGACAAAGAGGTACTTCCCGAGTTCCTCGGCGAATACCGTGTTGAAATGGACGTGACGGTACACGATTCCCGTAAGTATGTCGACCAACAGAAACACGCCAAGAAACAGGAGGAGTATCTGCTCCGTCTGATCCGTGATCACCCACCACAATCCCCGCCGCTTTGATTCAACCTGTTTTGTTGTCATGGCTCCTGCCCCGTTCTTGAAACCGTTCGGACCGTAGCTGGATTCTCTTTCGAGAGAGTGGGGATTGTAGGATGAGGGCGCCCCCATTGGATCGGGCACCCTCAGTTCTTGTGACCATTCGTGGCGCCGACACTCAAGCCAGCATTAGTACTTATTCACCGCAGCCTGAAAGTCATCGACAAATTTCTTGCCGTAGATCTTGGTGTAATTTTGCCAGACAGGTTCCACCGCTTTTTTCATGGCCTGCCTGTTTTGGGCGTCGACGACGTTCATAATCATCCCGCCCTTGGTTGTCAGGAACTCGCGCCTTTCCTTGACGTCTTTCTGGACGAGTTGAGCCTGGAACTGAGTCGACTCTTTAGCCACCCTTTCCAGGATTGCGCGCTGTTGCGGGGTCAGTTTGTTCCACCAGGGCAGATTCACGATGACCACCTCAAAATCGGTCGCGTAATCCCAGATGGAGAGGTATTTCTGCACCTCCATGTACTTGTTGGCGAAGATGACGGTCTCCGCGTTTTCCTCGCCATCGATAGTCTTGAGCTGCAAAGCGTTGTAAACTTCACCGATAGCCATGGGCACCGGTTTTGCCCCCAGCGAATTCATGACGTCTGTATAAATCTTGCTGGTCTGGACGCGTACCCGCATGTCCTTCAGGTCTTGCAGGGAGCGTACCGGCTGCTTGCTGTTGGTCAACTGCCGGAATCCCCTGGGCCACCAGGCGATTACCTTGAGGTTCTTTTTCTCCAGCAGCTTGCCGATCTCGTCGAGAATGGGCGGCTTGGCATTGGTGAAGGCGATTACCTGGTCGAGACTCTTGAACATGAAAGGCAGGCTGACAATCGATGTCTGCGGCACCATGCTGTCCAGATAGGCGGAGCTCGTGATTTCAATCTGGATGGTGCCTTGCTGGGTCATTTCGATTTCGGCCGCGCCATTCGTTCCGGAGAGCACGCCCGAATGATAGACTTTGGGGGCCATTGCACCGTTGCTGTATTCCGTAATCTTCTTTGCCATAAAATCGGCGCCGTCGACCAGGATGTCTGGGGGCAGGTTGACCAGCGAGATCCTCAGCTGCAGGGGCGGTTCCGCTTGAGATGGCACAGCCGCGAACAGCATGCCAAACAAGAGCGCCAGCAACAAAAGATAGCCCCACGGCCTTCTCTTTAATCCTCTCATCTCTTCTCTCCTTTGTTCCGAATGAGTGCCCGTTTCCCTAAATCGATCCCAACCACACAGTTCCCTCTCCATGGCCTTGGCGATACGGCGCTTTTCTCAACGTTTTTGAAGCGCTCGAGGAACTGCGATATCCCCTGCAGGACTTCCCGCCACGCGGATGCTGTGGCCGCCCTTACGCGGCTCCGCTCCCCAGTTCTTCGCGCAGACCGCGAATTGCAGCAGCGCTCAGAGTGGCTGCGATAACGGCATTCAGCGGTGAAGCCGCCATTCCGAGAGATAGGGCCACCTACGATCAGCCGCCCCTGCATGCTCTCGTTATCCAGCTCAATTGCAAATTCCCTCGGTGTTTGAAATGTTGGGCTGAGATGATACTGCTGGTTTAGCCGCAAGGCAACGGGTTTCAGCAAACAGGGAAGAATGCCTTTCACAACCGCGCGGTCGCAGATGTCCGCATGCCTGGAGCGGATTCAAAGTGGGCGTACCCTTCGCTATCACCGCCGGGCTGATCCCCGGCTACCGCACAGGGTATACCTTCCGCGAATCCGGTCTAATGTCAGGAATCTTCTCCTTCGCTCCCCTCTTGTAGCTTTTTGGCGAGGAAACGTAATCACTTGAAAATGAGCCGGTTAACGATCTTTTTTCGGATCGTCGTGACGGCCCCGTCCGTCCCTGCCAATCTTTATTCTTTGCTATTGGTCGAGGGGAACGAGTTGGTTCGGGATTGAGTTGGCGAGTACGAAACCGTAGTTCGCGCGCTCGTAAACGCTTCGAGTGACGTGTTGCTTCAACTTCTGCCTTGTTACGTGCGTGCGGTCCTGGGCGATTTAGGCGGTAACTTGTGCACGAATTCCTCAATCTCTTGGTATGAGCCGAGGGAGGGTTGTGCTCCACGCCGGGTAACGGAAAAGGCGGCGGCAGCGGCGGCAAAACGCAATCCTTCTGTCATCTGACAGCCCGCGGAAAGCGCAAAAGCTAAGGCGCCTACGTATGCATCCCCCGCGGCGGTTGTATCAACGGCTTTCACCTCAAGAGCTTCCGTATAGTAAGTTTCTCTCTGGCTGCAGCACACTGCGCCTTTGCTTCCCAGAGTCACCACAGCCCAATCCACGCCCGCGGCCAGAAGCTCCCTTGCTGCCGGGATTGCATCTTTTTCGCTTTCGATACGCCGGCCGGTCAACGCCGATGCCTCAGTCTCATTGGGAATCAGTATATTCACGCTTGATAACACTTCCCTTGCAACCGGCCGGGCAGGCGCTGGATTGAGGATTATCATCCAGCCTTGCGAATGAGCAGAGCGAATTGCATATTCCACCGTTTCTTCCGGCAGCTCATGCTGCAACAGCAGGATTCCCGATTCTCCAACTCCCGACAAAGCTGCATCCACATGCGCTTTCCCGCACTCATAATTTGCTCCAGGCACAACGACGATCGTATTCATTCCGGCAGCATCGACTGTAATTAAGGCAATTCCGGTCGACTTGTCGTGCCGTTCCACATGCTGCGTTCGGACGAGATTATTCTGCAGGCTCGCCAGAAGCTCATCGCCAAAGCTATCTTTACCAACACAACCCGCCATGTACACCTTCGCACCCAGCCTGGCCGCCGCCGTGGCCTGGTTGCCGCCTTTGCCGCCGGGGAAGGTCATGAACTTGTCGCCCAATATCGTTTCTCCCTTGGCAGGCAGACGCGGGGAAACAGCAACTAAGTCCATATTGAGACTTCCGATTACTAGTATTGGCTTCCCGGGTTTCTGTTGAGCGGGAATAGCTGGCAAATCCATGCTGCGCTCCGGCGATCTGGTTTTCGCAGTAAACTTCGGCCTGTTGGCCGTCTCCTGATCCAGCGGCACTACGCTTTGCCGCTGAACTCTTTCTCCATCTGGCGTAGCTTTTCGACCCGGCGCCTGCAATCTTCGTCAGTACTGAATTCCGCCTGCAGGAATCTTTCAATCAAATCGGGCACCAGCCACTCCCCCACAATCTTGGCCCCGACACAAACTACATTTACATCATCATGCTCCACGCATTGGTGCGCCGTGTGTATATCGTGGCAGACCGACGCCCTGATGCCGGGTATCTTATTGGCTGCAATGCTCGCCCCCACGCCGGTACCGCAAACCAGGATTGCCCGATCAGCCCTCTTCTCCAGAACATCCCGGCAAACCTTTCGCGTTATGTCAGGGAAGTCAACCGGGTTAAGATCGTGGCATCCGTGATCCGTGACCTCATGCCCTAAAGCCTTAACTGTCGCGATCACGCTTGCCTTCAATGGAAATCCAGCATGGTCTCCACCCACTGCAATTTTCATCGTCAGACCACCCTTTCCTGTTCAGCTAAATACATATTCTTCGCTCGCTCATGGGGAAGCGATTCTGATGAATTGAATTCCCCTCGACTTGCAGGGTTGAGATGATAATGCCGGTCGAGCCGCAAGGCAACGATCTCAGCGTATTTCCTCTTCCCAACAATGCCGACGCCAATACCGGTTTCCCGATATCACGAGAGCGGGTTATTTTTCTGTTCTCGCACCACCGAGGATTATATGTAACTTACTCGTAACCAGGCGTTTATGTATATTGCATTCTAAGCGGGCAGGCGCTCAGCCGCCGATTTGCGACTATACTTACACTGTAAAAAATTGAAGACCCTTGAAGTGTCGCGAGTGCGTGCCGCTTACTGTTCCCGAGCGCAAGCCTATTGGAAAGGCACTGACCATGGATTACCGTCAACTGAACCGCACCGACCTACGCGTATCCCGAATTTGTCTTGGCTCGATGACCTTCGGCAGGCCGGTCGATCAGGCTACCGCAAACCGCATGGTCGAACGCTCGCTAGAAGCCGGAATCAACTTCTTTGACAGCGCCAATGCTTATCAGCACGGAGAAGCGGAGCGCCTGCTGGGAAATGCGCTCCGTGGAAAGCGCAAACAAATGGTGGTGGGCACCAAGGTCCACCACAAGATGGGCGACGGACCTGACGAAGAAGGGCTTTCCAAGCGCGCCATCCTTCGTGCCGTCGAAGACAGCCTGCGGCGGCTGCAGACGGATTACCTGGACATCTACTACCTGCACGAGCCCGATTACGGCGTCCCCATCGAGGAAAGTCTGGAGGCAATGAACGCTCTTGTGTGCCAGGGGAAAGTCCGTTACACGGCGACCTCCAACTACTCCAGTTGGCAGGTCTGCGAAATGCACTGGATCGCCGAGCGGAATCGCTACCAGGCTCCGGTCATTGCTCAGCCGATGTATAGTCTGATTGCCCGTGGCATCGAACAGGAATTCCTGCCCATGTCCAAGCGCCTGGGAATTTCCACGATTGCCTATAATCCGCTGGCGGGCGGCTTGCTTTCCGGCAAACACAACGCCAAGGCAGTCATTCCGGGTGGGCGATTCGATCCGGCATTCTGGGGAATACCGATCTATCAGGAGCGCTACTGGCATGAGCGAACGTTCACGGCAGTGGAGCAGTTGAAGAAGATTGCGGCCAGTGCAGGACGCAGCCTTCCCAGTTTGGCTTTCAACTGGCTGCTGCACCACACCGAAGTCGACGGAATGATCCTGGGCGCATCGCGGATGGAGCAATTGGAAGAGAACCTGAAGTCGTGCGGGGAAGGACCACTTTCCCCGGAGACCGTGAAGGCTTGTGACGAGGTGTGGCAGTCGTTCCGTGGGCCGGTCCCGATTTATAACCGGTAACAGCAACCTCGAGCGCGAGGGGCAACGGCGTTCAGCGGTTTCGCCGGATAGTGATTGATATTCGCTTTACAGGGCTGGCAGGCTGCGGAAAAACGCGCCGAAGCAACAAGCGAGGCGCTACGGATGTGGGTACTATAGGAACCGCGATCAAGATTTTGCAGTCCTCTTCGATCCGGAATCTGTTTTTCCGCAGCCCCCTAGAGAGGCTTCGCCTATGAATCTGAACTCCGAGCAGACCTTCAACTTCTTTCCTGTCCCGACGGATATACAGTTTGGGCCGGGCGTTTTACAGACGCTGCCGGCGCGAGTGAAGTCGTTTGCCGCACAGAAGGCCTTTCTCGTGACCGATCCCGGACTCCGCGCAGCCGGCATCCTGGAAAAGGTAGTTGCGCTGTTGCAGACGGATGGCATACAGGTTGAAGTCTGCGACCGGGTCAAGCCTGATTCCGGATCGGAGTTGATCGATCGCACCGCCGCCGAGCTGAAGCAATCCGGAGCCGGCGTTGTGATCGGCATGGGCGGGGGCAGCTCGCTCGACACAGCAAAGGCCATCGCTGCGCTGGCAACCAATCCCGGCTCGTGCATGGAATACGCCGGCCTGCATAAGGTGCGCAACAAGCCGCTGCCCATGATCGCGATACCCACCACGGCCGGCACAGGCAGCGAGGTAACGCTTTGGTCGGTATTCACGAATGACGCCAACGGGCTGAAAGTAGCGATCGGCGGCTACATGATCTACCCGGCGGTGGCGCTGTGCGATCCCGAACTGACCCTCGACCTTCCCGCCCCATTGACTGCTTCCACCGGCATGGATGCCCTCGCTCACGCCATCGAATGCTACACCAACACCGCATGCCAGCCGATTTCAGGGGCACTCGCGCTGGAGGCGACTAGGCTGATCGGCAAGCATCTGAGAACGGCGGTGCTGAACGGACGAAACCGTGAAGCCCGTTATGCCATGATGCTGGCCAGCACCATGGCGGGAATCGCCATGAATCCCACCCGTTTAGGGCTGGCACACGCACTGGCCATGCCGCTGGGAAGCTGGAACCTGCACGTGCCGCATGGGTTGATCCTGGCTATGCTTTTGCCCATGGCTATGGAATTCAACTACCTGGCTGCGCCGGATCGGTTTGTCGACGTGGCGCGGGCTTTGGGCGAACCGGTAGACCACTTGAACCGCGTCGAGGCGGCACGCTGCGCCGTCGAAGCGGTCCGCGTGCTGGCGCGTGACATTGGAATCCCGGCTTCCATGAAATCTTATGGTTTGAGCGAGGAACACATTAAACCGGTGGTCGAAGAGGCCATGAAGAGCGGGAACATTCCGGTTAATCCTCGCAAGACGCTTGCCGGCGATCTCGAACAAATGTTGCGCAAACTTCTATAAAAAGGAGGAGCGATGTCGACGGTCAGAACCACAACGGAAACACACGCCAATTTCATCAATGGGAAATGGGTCGCTCCCCAATCCGGGCAGTACCATTCCAGAACCAATCCGGCGCACCCGGCGGTAGTGCTGGGGAACTTCCCAAGCTCCTCCGAAGCCGATGTCGAGGCCGCCATCCAGGCGGCCGCGAGCGCTGCCGTCGCCTGGGCCGATACGCCAGGGCCGCAACGCGGGGCAATGCTGTTTCGCTTCGCGCATTTGCTGGAAGCCGCCAAGACAGACCTGGCGAAGATCATCACCCTTGAGCAAGGCAAGGCTTTGGGCGAGTCGGCGGGCGAAGTGGGACGCGCGGCGGTGGAAGCCCGCTTCATGGCCGGAGAAGCAAGCCGCATCTGCGGCCAGAGCTTCCCGTCGGAGCGTCCCGGCTTCTCCGCCTACACGGTGCTCGAACCACTCGGCGTGGTGGCTGCAATCTGTCCGTGGAACTTTCCGGTAGTAACCCCGGTGCGAAAGTTGGCGCCTGCGCTTGCCTACGGCAACACCGTGGTCTTCAAGCCGGCTTCGCTGACTCCATGGTCGGCTGTATTCGTAACCCGGCTACTGGCGGAGGCCGGGGTGCCGCCGGGAGTAGTGAATCTTGTCATGGGACCAGGCGGGCGAATCGGCAATCGCCTGGTTGCCGACCCGCGCGTTCGCGGAATCACCTTTACCGGCTCGACAGATGTAGGCTTGCCCCTCTACGAAGCTGCAGCGCATCACCTGGCCAGCGTACAGCTCGAGCTTGGCGGCAAGAACCCGGCCCTCGTGATCGACTACGAGAACCTGGAAGAGGCAGCGCGCGAAATCGTCTCGGCCGCTTTTCTCTGCAGCGGCCAGCGTTGTACGGCGCTGAGCCGCGTCATCGTCACCGAAGCCCAGGCCGATGCGCTGGCCGACAAACTTCTCTCCTGTATGCAGAAGATTCAGGTCGGCGACGGCATGCTGGAGGGCACGACGATGGGGCCTCTGGTTAGCAGGGCGCAATTCGACACGGTCGAGAGGTATGTCACCAAGGGTGTCGAATCGGGCTGCAAGTTGCTGTGCGGAGGCAAACCTGTCGGCAAGCAACCGGACCAGGACGGCTACTATTTTGCTCCGACGCTGTTCGATAAGGTTCCGGCAGCCTCCCCGCTGGCCAAGGAAGAAATTTTCGGCCCGGTGCTGCCGGTGATTCGCGTACGGGACGTCGAGGAGGCCATCTCGGTCGCCAACGACACCCGCTATGGCCTGGCCGCTGCGGTCTTCACCTCGCGCTTCGACGTGGCTTCCAAGTGCATGCGGCGCATACAGGCCGGCATGATTCACCTGAATCACGGTACCGCCAGCCAGGCTCATGTTCCCTTTGGCGGACGCAAGGATTCCGGCCAGGGTGCTTTTTCCATCGGCCCCACAGCCAAGGACTTCTTCACCAACGTGAAGACAATCTACGGCAAGTGGTAACGCGAAAAGTTCTTCGCATTGCGAGGCCGCCTTGCC
Organism: uncultured Acidobacteriota bacterium; assembly: GCA_963791145.1. Classification (GTDB taxonomy): domain Bacteria; phylum Acidobacteriota; class Terriglobia; order Terriglobales; family Acidobacteriaceae; genus CAWBRT01. Next base: position 25,075 of record CAWBRT010000020.1, read on the forward strand.
GAAAATCGGTGTTGCTTGCAGCGTTGCGAGGCAGTTGAGCTACTGAGGATTGGTTGGGCTCTTCTGATTGGCGGGAGGATCAAGTTGCGGCTGGCTGTTCTGCGGCTCGACATCGAGCGAGACGGCCGCCTTTAGCTCTTCGCGCAACTGCGTCAGCGGCTGCAGTGTCTCGCGGAAGTCGCTGACGCCCGGGACCGCGTTCTGGGTTTCCGCTTCGAGCTGGTCGAACTCGCTTTGCAGCTTGGCTTTCAGGTCATTGCCGAGGTTCTTGAACTGGGCGATCTTCCGGGCTACCTCAGGGATCTTCTTGGGCCCGAAGAGGAGCAGGGCCAAAATCAGAATGAACATCATGTCCGGCATAGAAAAGGAAACCTCGTTGTCCTGGAGAATCGGCCCCGAAAAAGCCCGGCAGTAGCGCCCGCCGCTACCCCAATTCACCCTGGCGGCCCCAATGGGGACTCGCCATGGATTACGTCTTTCAACATAGGTTCAACGGAGAGCAACCGCCAGCATCAAATCCTAGGCCAGGTCTTGGAGTAAAACAAGCGACCCGGGAAAATAATGAGACATCGTTGCCTCCACCTGGGCAGACGCCGTTCAGGGAGAAAGAGCGCATCTGCCTCCGGCCAGCGCCGGCATTGCGGCAGAGGTTGCTCTTGTCTCTGTTCGGCAGGCAGCAACCCCCGGCGGGCGCAGGCTTTTGCGTCTGGTGGTTCGGCGCCATGCCGCCGGTTTTGACAACGTAAGCGGGGCGCCGAGGCGTGAGACGCTTCGTGTAGAATAGGATTACCCCATCCGGCGCGCTCGCGCCGGCAATCCTGTCGGGACGTGGCTCAGCCTGGTAGAGCACTCGCTTGGGGTGCGAGGGGTCGCCAGTTCAAATCTGGCCGTCCCGACCATTCTTCATTTTTAGCCCTCTGAAAGATTAGGTCGAAGGGCTTTCTGTAAGTGGGCGTAATACTTACCGCGTCAATTGAACAGTTCAAAAGCACTTTTCTGAGCAAGTCGGCCTGTTCTGCCGGTTTACGCGTAAGGTACAGAGAATAGGCCTTGTTCGCGAGTTCTAAACACCGCTGCGCACTCAGCAGACGGTCGCCCGCGTTAGACTCCTTAAGCCCGCCAATCGCGAGTTGAATCTGCTGTTCTTCGGCCTGCCAGTCAGTCATCTTGCGCTGCCAGAAATCTTCCGAAATCTTGCCGTCGAGTTTATCCGCGTACGCTTGATCCATCCGGTGGTGGAAAGCCGCAAGCCGCTGCTCCAACTGGTTCCGCTGCGCTGCAGATTCCCGTTGCAACCGGTTCTGATCCGAGCGCAACGCTTCCACGATCCGGTTCACAACCGGTTCGGGAATGTAAATGTCCTTCAGAATCCCGCCGAGCCACTCGGAGATTTCCTGCTCGCGAAAACGCGGCAACTCGCATTTTCCCCGGTAGCCGCTGCAGCGGTAATAAACGTATTTCCCTTTCTTGAGTTCAGCCGTTACCGTGCAATCGTCGTGTGCACAGGTCAGCATTCCCCGGAAAGCGATGTCGTGTTTCCCGTATTTCCCCTTGTTATAGCCGTGCATGACGGCCTGGGCAGTCTCGAAAAGTTGCGGGCTAATTACCGGTTCGTGCTTGCCCCGGTACCCGGTTCCGCTCCATTCGAAAAAGCCGAGATAAAACCGGTTATTTAAGATTTGGTGCAGGTAACTGCGATTGATCGTTTTCCCGTATTTTTCCCGTACCGTCTTCCGCAAAACCGAAAGCGGGTATTTCCCGGTCGCGTATAGTTCGAAAATCTCGACTACGACCCGGGAATTAGCCGGGTGAATCTCGACAAGCCGGGTTTCCCGGTTATTTCGGTATCCGAACGGGGCACGACCCGGGTAAATCCCCTGCTCGGCTTTTTCCCGCATCCCTTTAATGACTTCTTCCCGGAGATTTTCGACGTAATTTCGGGCGATCAGCAGGTGCAACCCGTGTGTCAGCTTGTCCTGCGACCGGGAATTCTTCGAGAGGGCAACTGATTTTCTTTGACGAAATGAATTTCGGCCTCTAAGTCTTCCAAAGTGACCGCATCGCGGAAATTCCGGTAAAGCCGGTCGGTTTTCTCGACCAGAACAGTGCGGCTGTTCTTAGAGCGCCTAAGAAAATCAACCATCTCGCCAAACGCCTTGCGACCGGGTATCTTAGCGGTTTCGATGTCTACGAATTCCTTGGAAATCCCTAAGCCGTTTTTGGAAGCATAATCGCGCAGGAGCTTCAATTGCGCCGGAATTGAATATCCTTCCTGCTCCTGCTCCCGGCTGGAAACGCGGGCGTATAAGACGGCTTTCATTTCTGCTTGCCTCCGGTCGCCGGGTGCTGAGGCTTTTTCAACTGATTCTCTGCTCGTTTGCCCCAGCGGGCCTGTGCTGCTTTTCTAGCGATTTCCTGCCGCCGTTCAGGAGAAAGCACCTGTAGGCGCTTTTTAGCTCCGATTTTCCCTTGCCGCCGGAAGAACTCGCGAATGTCATCAGGCAGGTTCAGCTTCATGGTAAGCCATTATGCTTAGCCCCCTAAGCATTGTCAACTCGTTTCCTCAATGTTTGCGACATTCGAGATTTCGACCGGCCGGAAATACGAGATTCCACGACTCAAACCCGATTAGCTCCCAGTGGGCAAGAGCCTTTACCACGTACTTGCTCAGGTAATAGTTAGCGCCGCGTTGCGGATCGTAGGGGAAGATGCGCGCGTAGCCGCAAGGCCAGCGATGTATCCAACAGCAAGGCTTTCCCCATTCCCCTTTCGCGAGTCGCGCGCCACAGTATATTTGCAAGTGACTGACGTTCCCCACCAGAGCATGTAGATGATAGCGGCCGTGGAGTGGCCCGTATTCATCGGCCCTAAATGCATAGGGTTTTGCTACGCCAGCCTCACCGGCGTCATCGAGATAGCGCTGGAACCAGTACTGAGCACCTGCGGGCGTAATCCTTTCGCGCGCGAAGGTGAGGGTAGCAAACCAATCCCACGGATACTGCTGGTGCAGCTCGGTGAGCCAAGTTCCGAGCGCATCGACCACTGGATTTTCCGACCACCTGCGACCACAGCAATTGCAAATGAAATAGGGACGGGGGAACCGCCCACGGTCGTAAGGCGCGCCGCAGCTTGGGCAGTTCACTTTTCCCAGAGCCTCGACAGCCGCGACCCGGTAGGCAAGGTCTTTCTGCTTTCGCAAAACCGTCATTCTGCCATCAGCCCGTTGCATGGACACACCTCTCCCCTACAAGCAATAGGGCTGCTCGCTTCGCTCGCAGCCCGCGGGGCCTCCGGCCCCGCACCCCGGGGACGGCTTTTTATCCTAACCGGCAGGTGGAGAACCCAGCTCCCCGGCAGCAGATTTGCAGGACGCCGCGTGCCGTGTAAGTCGCGGGACGGAGCCGTCCAAGAACCGTTGCCCGCACTGGATTGCGCGGCGCCCAGCAAATCTGCTGCTCAACTCAGTGTCCCCGCTGGTGCGCGTACGGCCCGGAGCACATCGGACACAGTTCCCGCAGGGCAAAGCTGCGCTTCAGCCTCTGCTCGAAAAAGCCGTCTTTCCCTCGCCAGATACGCACCACCCGCCACGGTATGCCGCGCTTGCTCACTACAGCCAGTAAAGGAGCACCACGGCCCGCCCGATGCGCCTTGATCCGCTCAGGGATATTCGTGCTGAATCCCATGTAATGCTGCGCGCCGTGATGAGACCTAGCGAAATGCACCAGATAGACCGACCCGACCACATGGCCATGCCGCCGATGATTGAAGAATCGCATTAGAATGGCGTCCTTTCCGTAAGCACGATGTAGCGCCGCTTACTCATCCCGCGCGGGACGCGGCTGATGAGGAATCCTCCACGCTTGCGCGCCTTTCTCTCCGCCCTATCCTTGGAGCTGTAAGAACCGTGGAACATGAATGCATGGCCTTCCCCGGCTGGTTTCTGTCTTCGTTTCATAAAATCTCCTCGAAAGCTGAGATCGACTTGTCGGACTCGCGAACCACTACCGCCCTGCCGCCTTGGTGGACCCCGGCTCTGGTGGAAATGGGTTGATCGGGATTCAGAGCACCCACAGAATGGGGCGCAATTGCGGTATACGCGTTTATAAGCCGCTGCCGGAGTCCTACTAGGGGTGAGGTAGCTAGAGAAGAGAGAACGTCGTTTACACAGGAATTGCAGAAAGCGATGGTCTGGGAGCATTTCTGGACTCGTGGGCGAACGCGGAACGTTGACAGCAGCAGGGCAAGGGAGAAGTCCGCTGGCCGCGAGCACCGGCTACATGGCTTGGCTTCCATGCGCCTCCCGGTCCCAGCGGTCTAGGATTTCGAATAATTCGAGTAGTTGCCGGATGGAGTATTCGTCGAGAGCGTCAATATCGGAAGCATCGAGCGCGCCCGCTGCGCGGTTGATGCTCGGACTTAAGGAGCCAAGCGCTTCGCACTGGGACAGAAGAGCAAGACTCCGCCCCGCACCCCGCTCGCCCGTGTGCGCCAGTGGCTTACGCGTATTAGCTTCGTCCGCCCCTCGTGTTTGTATCTCGTACCGCATTTAGGGGCGATACTAGCCCCGAATTCAGCGCTGTCAATTGGCCCGCAGGCTCTTGAAATCAGCTCTTTTCCACATTCGAAGAATATGCGGTAATTGCTGGATGAAATCTAAGAAAAACGCGGTGAAGTCAGACCTCTTTCAGGGGAGGAAAAACGGTTTTCAAGAAAGATCAGAACTGGCAAAGCAGGTCATGGAGCTTACTCGCCGAATTGAAGAACTGGAGTTTCGCGTTTTGCAAATTGAACCGTACCCGTATGACCCACGAAACGGATTGCTTGCTCTTGGTAGCACACCGCCCAAAAACAAAGGGCGGAAACCAGGTGTCGAAAGAGAAGACCTGCTTCGTTTACGCGATGCCTTAACCACTTGGCTTGAACAAGATTGGCCTAAGCTATCTGTCGGAATCCGGCGAGCGAAATCCGGCAAGGAGGCAGTCGAAGCCCTGAAGAGCACCAACGGCTACGGACACTACCCATTTACACCGGACATCAACAAACATGCCGAAGAATATGAACTGGCGATATGGGAGTTCTTGCAGAGCGGAAAGTACAGAGGCAACCCGCGCAATTTTGCCAATGCAATGGCCGGACTTCCCAAGGTCAGTTGAAGTGCCTCTTGGAAATCTGTTCAGCAACGCCGTGCAAACACCCGATATTGCCGCCGCTATTCGGGTCATATTCGCAGGCGTTTCCCAAATCGATTTCGCGAACTCTTGAAGGCCAAAGACGAGCAGGAGGTAAAACGAATCCTTCGCAAGTCCCACAGCAAAGATAAGACGTGGCTATTCTTCAAACAGAATCCGTCGAAAGTACTGGAATCGCTTGACGCTGGGAAGGTCTGACTGTTGGTGGCACTTGCCCCGGATGGTCGAGAATCGCCGCTCAAGTACACTCGAAAACGGCGGTTATCTCTGAAGTCGAGGGCTGGGGATGGTCGAGAATCGCCGCTCAAGTACACTTGAGGAGGAAGTTCACATGAACAGCTTTTGGCTGGGGATGGTCGAGAATCGCCGCTCAAGTACACTACCCGAGCAAAGCAGCCCTAGAACGTCGCGCTGGGGATGGTCGGAATCGCCGCTCAAGTACACTAGCTGAACAGAGCCATGTCCGCCGTATATGGCTGGGGATGGTCGAGAATCGCCGCTCAAGTACACTACCCGAGCAAAAGCAGCCCTAGAACTCGCGCTGGGGATGGTCGGAATCGCCGCTCAAGTACACTAGGGAGCGTAGGAGCAAAGCCGAACTGCAAGCTGGGGATGGTCGGGATCGCCGCTCAAGTACACTCCAGCAATCCCGGCAAGGCTTCACAAGCACGCTGGGGATGGCCGGGAATCGCCGCTCAAGTACACTACAATGGCGATGGACCAGGATCATGCTTTCGCTGGGGATGGTCGGGAATCGCCGCTCAAGTACACTCGGGCGTGGCGAAGAAGATGTTGGTCAGGCTGCTGGGGATGGTGAGAATCGCCGCTCAAGTCCTGGGCGAAACGTGCTGTGTGAATGTCATCCGGCTGGGGATGGCCGGGAATCGCCGCTCAAGTACACTTGGTACATGCCGGGCACAGGCCAACAAGTAGCTGGGGATGGTCGGAATCGCCGCTCAAGTACACTCTGCCGCGCATGGCGTCGAGCCTGATCACGCTGGGGATGGCCGGGAATCGCCGCTCAAGTACACTCAGTAGGGCGGCGGGTCGTCTCCATCCCGCTGGGGATGGCCGGGAATCGCCGCTCAAGTACACTCGCACATCGACGCGCTGCTAGGCATCTGCGCTGGGGATGGCCGGGAATCGCCGCTCAAGTACACTCATCCGCCGCGCTGCATACATTCTGCACCGCTGGGGATCGCCGGGAATCGCCGCTCAAGTACACTACTTCACGATCTATCGCCAGGAAGGTATGAGCTGGGGATCGCCGGGAATCGCCGCTCAAGTACACTGAAAACGACAAACGCTTCCGGTGGCATCACGCTGGGGATGGCCGGGGATCGCCGCTCGAGTACACTAGGATATTGGCGGGTCGCAGGCACGCTCGTGCGCTGGGGATGGCCGGGAATCGCCGCTCAAGTACACTGGAGAAGCTAGGTGGGCGAGATGAAAGGGAGATGCTGCTGGGGATGGCCGGGAATCGCCGCTCAAGTACACTAAGTGAAAACTGTCATGCCGCGCATTGTTACGGGCTGGGGATGGCCGGGAATCGCCGCTCAAGTAGCATTTGTGGGGTTGCATCACCGCCGGGCCATGCTGGGGCTGGGGATGGCCGGGAATCGCCGCTCAAGTACACTGCTTCTTACCACCACCAGAGACCTCGATCTGAGCTGGGGATGGCCGGGAATCGCCGCTCAAGTACACTAATTATGTCTCGCCGGTGTTATTACTGTGCCCGGAGCGCTGGGGATGGCCGGGAATCGCCGCTCAAGTACACTGATTGACGATGCCCCAGGTAGTCCCCCCTGGATCAGGCTGGGGATGGCCGGGAATCGCCGCTCAAGTACACTCCGGTCCGCGTCCAGGTGCTCGGACCCCCCTCGGGGCCGCTGGGGATGGCCGGGAATCGCCGCTCAAGTACACTAGGCTACGCTTGTGGGAGTCTGCGCGGCGCTGAGCTGGGGATGGCCGGGAATCGCCGCTCAAGTACACTGAACAGTGTTTGTGCCCCATCATTCCGTGTTGGCTGGGGATGGCCGGGAATCGCCGCTCAAGTACACTTGTCAAAGGTCATCGGGTGCTTGGGGGCGGCGTGGCTGGGGATGGCCGGGAATCGCCGCTCAAGTACACTGGCCATGCACGAAGCGGAGGCGTTGGCCTCCCCCCTCGGCTGGGGATGGCCGGGAATCGCCGCTCAAGTACACTCGGGTGCTCATAGAGGTGGACCGCCAACTTCCCAGGCTGGGGATGGCCGGGAATCGCCGCTCAAGTACACTTGCGCAACCTTCGGCGCAATGATCGGCCCAGCGCTGGGGTCGGCCGGGAATCGCCGCTCAAGTACACTGAGCTGGCGCAGAACGAGATTCCGGCCCGAAATTGCGGCTGGGGATGGCCGGGAATCGCCGCTCAAGTACACTTTGCTTGGGCTTCTGTCCGCCATCCACAACGCTGGGGATGGTCGAGAATCGCCGCTCAAGTACACTCCGGAGATGTATTGTCGGATCGCCGGCGAAGCTGGGGATGGTCGAGAATCGCCGCTCAAGTACACTGGCGGCGGGGAAGGGGAGAGTACCCGCCGCGCTGGGGATGGTCGAGAATCGCCGCTCAAGTACACTTTCCCTCTATGCACACCCGCGAGCCCTTTGGCTGGGGATGGTCGAGAATCGCCGCTCAAGTACACTTGCCGAACGCCGTGCCGGACTTGCCGACGAGCTGGGGATGGTCGAGAATCGCCGCTCAAGTACACTAACCTGGGCCTGGGCTCCACGTAGTGACGCGCTGGGGATGGTCGAGAATCGCCGCTCAAGTACACTTGACGGCTCGGCGGGGCCATCCCCGGACTCGCTGGGGATGGTCGAGAATCGCCGCTCAAGTACACTCCGTGCGGTACGGAGCCACGGTCAGTCCGCGCTGGGGATGGTCGAGAATCGCCGCTCAAGTACACTCTCATCCGCGAGGCACAGCAACTCATCATGCTGGGGATGGTCGAGAATCGCCGCTCAAGTACACTCAAGATCGACGCGGCCAAGCGCCTGGTTTAGCTGGGGATGGTCGAGAATCGCCGCTCAAGTACACTTCGAAGCGGCCAGGGCGTAATAGCAAGGGCGCTGGGGATGGTCGAGAATCGCCGCTCAAGTACACTGACCAAGTTTGGGATAGCGGCCAACACTTAGCTGGGGATGGTCGAGAATCGCCGCTCAAGTACACTGAGGGCACCGTACAAGTCCGCGTCATACCTCGCTGGGGATGGTCGAGAATCGCCGCTCAAGTACACTTCCAGAGCTATGCTGCCGTGGGCGCTGCGGGCTGGGGATGGTCGAGAATCGCCGCTCAAGTACACTTGAAGGCCGCCTGCGTGTTGCTTTACTGTTGCTGGGGATGGTCGAGAATCGCCGCTCAAGTACACTGCCGCACGTTTTGGACGTTCCCTATTTCGCGCTGGGGATGGTCGAGAATCGCCGCTCAAGTACACTCAAGGTCTCGCTTCATCTGTCCACGCGGGGCTGGGGATGGTCGAGAATCGCCGCTCAAGTACACTCAAGCTCTTCTTCGCCCTGCTGGCTGAGAGGCTGGGGATGGTCGAGAATCGCCGCTCAAGTACACTGACTCCCCACCCACTCCCGCGGGCGCATTCAGCTGGGGATGGTCGAGAATCGCCGCTCAAGTACACTCAATGGCCTCTTGTAGTCCTTGCTGCGTTCGCTGGGGATGGTCGAGAATCGCCGCTCAAGTACACTGAGCCTCGGCCTTTCATGAACTATCGACCTGGCTGGGGATGGTCGAGAATCGCCGCTCAAGTACACTGCCTCTGAGGGTGAACCCATAGACCTCGCGGCTGGGGATGGTCGAGAATCGCCGCTCAAGTACACTTGCTTTGCCAACTCGTCCTTGACCTGCTTCGCTGGGGATGGTCGAGAATCGCCGCTCAAGTACACTGGTCGATCGAGCGCTTCAGCACCGTGAGCTGCTGGGGATGGTCGAGAATCGCCGCTCAAGTACACTGCGTTACCACGCCGCACCAGGCGCGTGCGGGCTGGGGATGGTCGAGAATCGCCGCTCAAGTACACTGCCACTGAATTGGAGAGCTTGTCGGAAGACGCTGGGGATGGTCGAGAATCGCCGCTCAAGTACACTTCGGCAGAAGAAACTCCGATGATCCGCCAGGCTGGGGATGGTCGAGAATCGCCGCTCAAGTACACTTCAAGAACGTCGATGAGCCGTTTGAGGTCCGCTGGGGATGGTCGAGAATCGCCGCTCAAGTACACTAGTCCGGCGCCGGCACAGTCGAGCCGTCGCGCTGGGGATGGTCGAGAATCGCCGCTCAAGTACACTGTTGATGAAGCGCGTGCCCTTGCCCTGCGGGCTGGGGATGGTCGAGAATCGCCGCTCAAGTACACTCCGCGTGCTCACGGATACGGTGTGGGGCCTGCTGGGGATGGTCGAGAATCGCCGCTCAAGTACACTCCATGGGCTCGTAGGCCGCGAACGCAATCCGCTGGGGATGACCGAGAATCGCCGCTCAAGTACACTTGGATTTGGTCTTGCTGACATACCATCTACTCTGGGCTGGGGATGACCGAGAATCGCCGCTCAAGTACACTCATCTTGTTCAAATTCATCACCTTGTCAAACTCTGGGCTGGGGATGACCGAGAATCGCCGCTCAAGTACACTCGGCAGCCGACTCACGCCATAACGTGGCCGCCCCGGGCTGGGGATGACCGAGAATCGCCGCTCAAGTACACTCACTGAACTATTCTAAACAGATGTTTAACGAAGCCCACGCTGGGGATGACCGGAATCGCCGCTGAAGTACACTCCCCGCGATTAGTGCTTCAAACTGACGCCTTTGGGCTGGGGATGACCGAGAATCGCCGCTCAAGTACACTCCGCGAATTCCCAGAAAGTGCTTCAAACTGCGCCTTTGGCTGGGGATTACCGTGCACCGCTGCTCAAGTACACTAATCGGGAGCTAAACGGCAAAATACTAAGATGTCTCGGCTGGGGATGACCGAGAATCGCCGCTCAAGTACACTGCGAGATCACGAGAAAGGTGAGGATTAGTATTTGCGCTGGGGATGACCGAGAATCGCCGCTCAAGTACACTGATGAGATTAGTCTCTCGCCAAATCTCCTAATGCGCTGGGATTGACGAGAATCGCCGCTCAAGTACACGTCTCTGTCAAGCGTAATCATACGCACCCGTGCAGCTGGGGATGACCGAGAATCGCCGCTCAAGTACACTTGGCTATGCGGCGGCGTGCGGCATTGTTTGGGCTGGGGATGACCGAGAATCGCCGCTCAAGTACACTTTCTTTTTCAGCATTACCTGTGTTACATAACTGCTGGGGATGACCGAGAATCGCCGCTCAAGTACACTCGCCGCGAAGCCCGCACATGCTATTCGCATGCCCCGGGCTGGGGATGACCGAGAATCGCCGCTGAAGTACACTGAAAATTACTGCCCGTGAGCGACGCGCTGGGGATGACCGAGAATCGCCGCTCAAGTACACTGTGAATTGGTGAGTCCGCCAGATGCCGTGCTGGGGATGGCCGAGAATCGCCGCTCAAGTACACTGTCGACCGGCGCCCCATGAACGTGCAAGTCCTTGGCTGGGGATGACCGGAATCGCCGCTCAAGTACACTAATCGAAGCGCGGATTGGCTACTGCGTTCAAGCTGGGGATGACCGAGAATCGCCGCTCAAGTACACTCTGGCGGTAGACCCCAAGCACATCGGAGGCTGGGGATGACCGAGAATCGCCGCTCAAGTACATATGAAGGTTGGGCTGAAAAATCATACCAGCGTGTCGCTGGGGATGACCGAGAATCGCCGCTCAAGTACACTGTGAGCAAGTCATAGGCCGCGCACCGTGCAGCTGGGGATGACCGAGAATCGCCGCTCAAGTACACTCAATTGCCAATTGTGGCCTACCGGACGGCTGGGGATGACCGAGAATCGCCGCTCAAGTACACTCGTGCGTCCCGGAGACCCGTGCCGCGCTGCTGGGGATGACCGAGAATCGCCGCTCAAGTACACTCTGATTCCCCGCAGACTGGCCAATTCACGCTGGGGATGACCGAGAATCGCCGCTCAAGTACACTGGGTCGACATCAAGGCCGAACTCGATGAGGCTGGGGATGGCCGAGAATCGCCGCTCAAGTACACTCGAACGAGTCTGCGGGCTGGCACCACCGCGCTGGGGATGATGAGAATCGCCGCTCAAGTACACTACCGCGGTGCGGCCCGGGCGCAGAAGGGCTGGGGATGGCCGGAATCGCCGCTCAAGTACACTAAGGGGTCTGATGGGGGTCTGCAGACCGTGGCTGGGGATGACCGAGAATCGCCGCTCAAGTACACTAATGCCCAGTCCAGGCGCTTGATGCAACGCTGGGGATGACCGAGAATCGCCGCTCAAGTACACTCTGCAGGCGTTAGCGACGTCTCCGCGTCGGCTGGGGATGACCGAGAATCGCCGCTCAAGTACACTTCAGGCATATGCCCTGCTTGCTGACCTCCGCTGGGGATGGCCGAGAATCGCCGCTCAAGTAACTTGCATGGTGGCGAACACCCGATGAAGCTGGGGATGGCCGGAATCGCCGCTCAAGTACACTCATTAAGCCGGATCACTCGAGAAGGCACAAGCTGGGGATGGCCGAGAATCGCCGCTCAAGTACACTAGAAGGGCGGGCTCGTAGCAGTGAGTCGAGCGCTGGGGATGGCCGAGAATCGCCGCTCAAGTACACTACGATTTCGGCGAGTGTGCGGTCTATCTGCGCTGGGGATGGTCGAGAATCGCCGCTCAAGTACACTAAACGATTTCGCCGCGCCAACCTGCACAATGTGCTGGGGATGGCCGGAATCGCCGCTCAAGTACACTCCAGCGGGCGGCATGTCCGGCGTTGTGGCAGCTGGGGATGACCGAGAATCGCCGCTCAAGTACACTTGTGGCGCCCAGAAGGCAAGCTGAAAGTGACGCAATCACGGCTGGGGATGACCGAGAATCGCCGCTCAAGTACACTCTATTCCGCACGCAGTTCGCTGGGGATGGCCGAGAATCGCCGCTCAAGTACACTGCCGGAGTGCCGGAGCAGTTCCGCGGCTGGGGATGACCGAGAATCGCCGCTCAAGTACACTGTGGCAACGAGGCAGCCCGACTGAAACGCTGGGGATGACCGAGAATCGCCGCTCAAGTACACTAGGCCGCGTGTAAGAGCCTCAAGATAAGGCTCTTACACGCGGCCAAACCCTAAAAAAGCAGGATTTGCGCGGGTTCTTCCGGTTTTCGGGGTTTTCTTCCATAGAACACTTCCATCTTCGCAAACTGGTGATCCGTAATTGCGATTACCCGCACCTGCCCGAGCGGGGGAATTGCGCTCTTTACGGTCCTCCGGTGGGCCTCTGCTGCTTCCTCGCTAGGAATGTAGCGCGCATACACAGAGAACTGCAACATCATAAAGCCATCTTTCAGCAGAACTCGGCGGAAGCGAACATAGTCGCGCCGGTTGTCCTTCGTTTCCACCGGAAGATCGAACATCGCAAGCAGCCACACGGTGAGGTACGCGGAAAGATTCACTCGGCGCATGGTGTCAAATGGTCGGGGACAATAAATCGTGCTCTTCCCCGCAGATTGCACGTGCCAATCCATGAGAACGCGCCAACAGGTCGGAAAGTGTCCGTTGTTCGCCTTCTGCCGATACCGGTCGGTCAATTCCCTAGCATCCAGCCCCGCGCTTCGCGGTCGAGCGAACCTTCAGCATGTTATCTTGAATCCACTCAAACACACCCCGGTCCACGAAGGGCGAAACGGTTCCATCAGGTCGGCTGCGAGACTAAATGGATCGTAGCGGTTTTGATGGCGAATTCCGATGGAAGGGTGAAGGCCCGCCGCGCACAGTCCGTGAACCGTGAGCGCTCGGAGCAGCGTGTAACCGTAGTCAAGATGCCGATTCTGGTCGGGGCCGATTCCTCCTCGACGGAACTTCGGATTGCCAAAGATCATCGGCCAATAACGCCGCGCGGCAACGGATTCAAATTGCCCTTATCGCCCGACTGACGCGCCCAGACATCTGGATAAGGCCGCCATCGTTTCCATGAAGCTCCTTAAGCAGGAATCCTTGCGCCCGAACCTTCGCCTGGACAATGGCCTTCCAAAGTCGTTTACGAAGTGGGAGTGTCATTGTATCTGCTTTGCAAACCGCTCGGATTGGAGTAGTGGGCCTGGACGGGAAGCAACAATGCGGCGGGAAGAAAGCGTCGTCAATCGTCACCACCGTCCCGCCATTCGCTGCGATCCGCGAGATCACCGCCTGGGTCAATGTCACTCTCGGGTGAGCGATCAGGAGAACCCCAAGCTCCGAAAGCGGTGTTGAGACAGGCGGGGCCGTTTCCGTCGCAATCACAAGTTGGTCGAGCCGAACCGAAAGCTCCGCCGGGTTTGCGATCTCAACGATTCGGTCAATCATTTGCGGGATGTGCTTTACCGAGAAAACCGATTGGACCTTGCGGCAATCCAACTTTCGGAGTGCATCGCACATGGGTGACCACCACTCCTTTGCTGTCTTAATCTCGTCTTTCAACCGTGCATCAGTGATTTTTATCAGCGATAGCTGCCCGTTTGCTGCGATAGTGCGAAGCCGATAAAGCGCGGGGAAGCATCGTCCAGTCTGATGATCGCAGCTCTATCGATCTCTACGACGTCTCCTCCCATCAGGGAGAACTTAAAGACAAATTCCTCCGCATCCGCGTAAGCGCGAGCGACGACTGGCTCGCCTTTTCGCGCTCGCTCAGCAGCTTCCAACAGGGACACGACATTGCTCTCCCAGCGAATCTCCTTCCCACGCCGATCCAACTTGGCAAAGACCTCAACGTGGTGATTGTTCGCGGGCATTACAAACCGCTCACGGCTGCCGTGGCCTACTGCCGAAACATCCAGCACCTTGCGAGTACGGACACTGCGAATGGGGAGACGGTGATTGTCGGACGTAACCAAAGCCGGCCAATCGTTGGACACCTCGCACTGTTTGAGTTCTCCGCCAAGAGCAGCGAACTTTTCCTGCACTGCTCGACGGACTGCGGGATCGACAATGGTGCCTAGGCTAGTTCCCCCAGGGACGAAACCGGCTTGCGAATGTGGACGTATGTTTTGTTGCCTTCTGGCGTGGTCTTCCGTAATTCGTTTCATCGTGAAAAGCACGCTCATCTTGTGCTCGGGCCGGTGAGAGACAACCATGCTCTCGACGTGCGGGCGAATAGAATCCACAAATTCGGCCACGGCGCATCTACACCACGAAATACTGGTCGGTCTTGCCGCCACCCTGGTGCATTAGCGGCGGCAGCACTCATTCGCTGCACCACAGCCTGACTGGTAAGCGCAATAGCGATTGCGTCAATGGCGTGGTGCGTGATCGGTGCGAGGCTTGCCTTTGTTCTCCCCGTTGTAGGAGGACAATGCTTCGCGCAGAATCGCCTCCAGCCCCCACGACTTGCGAAGCGTTGCCGTGACCATTCCCATCGTCGCATGAATAACCCTGCGGTTGGTGCCATCTGCTCGGGGGATGTCCCGCCCGCCGTATAACGTGCTCAGTAGGTCCATCGCGAGGCGCGTGGTGTAGCGCGTGTCGTTCATCTGGCGCTCGGTAAACTCGCTGAGTTCCTCCTATTACGTAGCTCAAAGCGCCGCACCTTAGCTTGATTATTCAACTTCTTTACCCGTGTCAGTATTTGAGCCCAGCGCTCCTCATCCGTTCCATACGCTTCCCAGGGCGTGCGCCCGCCCTTCACCAACGGTTCTCCTCGTGATAGCAGAGGGTCTTATTGAGAAACCGTCATCAGGGCATCTGCTCAATGGAATGATGTGCTCGACATCGAACTGAGAATCACCAAAGAGAGAGCTGAATTCGATTGCACGTCCTGTGTAAGGGCAAATGCCGCCGCATTCCTCGAACAATAGAATTTCAATACGGAACGGGATGGATTCTGGATGCCGCACTCCTTAAGTATCTTGGCCTTGGCTTCCCCTTTCTCGCTCGCGCATCCGGTTCTGACGTGTATTTCTTGGCGCTCTTTCCGTGATTTTCTTAACTCGCGTGCCATTTCGATGCGAATTTCATATCGGTTTGCCATACTGTGAACGATTGCGTTGACTACTTTGCGAACTTCGGTAAGCGCACGTTCAACAGCTGGATTGCGAAGAGATGGAACAGCATCCCGGACCAATAGCAGCAATTCATTGGGTTCCTTAAACACTTCTGGATAGAGCTGAGGGGGTATTTTGCCGTAGCTGATGCCCTTCTCCATTTCAGGCAGCAGCCGTCGCAGTGCCTTTAGCGAAAGGCTGCAATAGCCATCCTCCGGCCTCCTATCCGCGAACTTGGTGTGCGTTCTCGTCTAGCGCCCAGCGTTCGCGCGCCTTCCGTGCGAGTTCCTCTTCCGACTCAGTCTGTACCAGGTTAAGCCTTGTGTTTCTCCTCCTCTGGCATCTCATCCCAAAACACGCCGAATACAGCGCCCATGAATGAATTCGTGCGGTTGCCCCGGAGCCTCTTTTCTCCGCCACGCTCAAGGTTGAAGGTGGCTTGCTTTAGTCCGAGCAACTTCCGCAATCCGGCAAAGGATTGATCGTCCTCGTTTTCTAGCTTTGCCAAAACCGTCGTTCTCTCGTCATCCGTGAGCGAACGTTCTTGGACCTGTCCATGCTCAATAACTCTCAGGTCGTTAACCTTCTGAAGAACGCGAAAGCGCTGCGCCTCTAAGAACGCCCAAGGCGCGCGGCGCTCTTCTCGTTCCGATTCACAAAATCCTATGAGATGTTGCTTGCGCTGCGATGGGCCGCTGAAAGAACAGCAAGCGACTGACCTTTGCTTTGAAATCGTCGTCTAGCGCGTCCGGCCAGTAGGCCCGCTGCGATTGCCAGATGAGTTGGAACTCTCGCTCGTCGTGTTCGTGCGGTCCAGCGTTAGGAGGATTCTCCGTTCATAAGAGTGAGGCCAGCAAAATATTCGCCGAGCGTTCGTGCCCCGGCTGAAGCCACCTGGGCCTCCAGCTCCGAAATACCTGCTTGCACCTTTTCCAGGATCATCATCCTTGGCTTTTTTGCCTTCTCTTCGGTAGAACTGAAACCTCGACGCTGGATGAGATGATAAAAGACGCAGCCGAATTTCAAATGCGCCCAGTTTTCGGTCCAATGCAGACTTTGCGAAGATAGTAGGGGAGAGATTGTTCTACTGCCCGCAAACTCGCCAGCTTCAACGGTGCGACGGAGGTCTGATGTCAGTGCACGATCCAAGTCATTAAGAACCTGATGCTTCCAGTCCGACAGACTGGCGGACGTGTCCGCAGCAGGCGGGAGCAAACCCTTCTGCTGAATAAGAGAAACAAGTCACGCTGTTGTTTGCCGCTCGCCGCCTGAGCTGCCAACGGTGGAGTCGTGCTTCCCTTTTTTTCGCGCGACAGCCTTTGATTGGTCTTTGCCACGTTCGATTTCCAGTGCAGAGCCTTCTACACCTGGCTCGAAAATCCGAACTCCTGTTCGCACAACTGTGTTTGGGTTGTGAAACGAATCCAGTCCGATCAAAGCCCATCCGATGGAGGCTGAGCCGATGTCCAGCCCGAGTATGTATTCGGAAGCGGCCATGCAGAAACTCCTTGACAAACAATTTCGGAAAGGAAAAACTGCGAAGCAGTGTACTTGAGCGGCGATTGCTTGGCTATTCCTAGTAAGCTTTCGTCGTAAGGCTCCGCTCAACGAGCGACCTCTGAATGCCCCGGCAACGGGGCATTCTTATTTGCGGCGATTGGCAGGCTTGGCGTGCCGGGAGATAAACCTTGAGTAAAGAGCTATGTTTCAGCTACTTACGAAATTGCCAAGTAGTCGGAATGAGCCGCACTCGAAAAAATGAAAGTTCTAAAATCGTCTGCTAGGGCCGACCATTCTTAAAATCAATAACTTACAAAGTTGTCTTCCTTGCGGGGAATCCTAACGCGAGGGTCTTTTCGCGCAAGGATTTTTGCCTCACTGTTTTGCCCTGCGTTTTGCCCTACGAGGACGATTCCTGCGAACTGTCGTGATGTGCGCACAGTACCAGCAGCAAAATTTTTTCTTGTGCTTGCTCTCCAATGGAAATGGCTTTCCGCAATCTTTCCTTTGACACACCTTGAAACGAATTCCCTGCACCACGTCAATGAAGACCGTTAGAAGCAGCATTCGAAAGGCGTCGTTAAGCGGAATCACGCCAGTCGCCGCTCTTCCCAGGTCCATGCTCAACGGAAACTCCATCATCCTCTTGGACTCATTCAAGAGTTGCAATCCAGTCTCCGGGCGACCCAGGGCCGAACCATATTTTTCCCTGAATGCACGCGTATTGATTAATGCTCGCTTCAGCATCGACTGGCACTTCCAGAGTCCTGAGATCGCCACTGCGTGAGGGTGCCCTGCCCTCCGGTGTTGTGCAACTTCCCTAACTAGGTTTTCGTACTCGTTGCGATCATCGAGCCAAATACCCACACTCTCAAGGTAGAGGCGCATCTTCTCGTTGTCGCCATCTGGAATCGCAAGAAACTCTTCGCGGCAATCCCACGCGTCTCTCTCTGTCAGCTTGAACCCGTCCAGCGTGCCGTCATGCACCACAGTGGGAAACGCCCAAATGCTCGGCACGCCTTGCGATTCGCTTCGTATTTCGCGTAGCTCCCAGCGCACCGGAACACGCAAAAATCTGACTCTCATAGGTAGGGTTATGCGTGTCATAATTTGTGTCATTTTAATGACACACACAATATAGCAGACTTACGGGTATTGCATGGCGATGTTCATTAATCGCGGAAGGGGAATATCAATGGGAACTGAGCGGAACATACATGAACGGCTTCACACAGTTGAGAGCGCGGCAGACCTCTTGGGGTCTGTGTCTCCATCCACAATCAGGGCCCTGGCTCACGGAGGGAAAGCTGACGCGCGTGAAGGTTGGCCGCCTCACACGGGTGAGGGAGTCCGAGCTTCTTGGGCTAATCAAAGTGGAAAAGAATGATCGGCTCTATCAAAGCTCAATCAGCCCATGCGTGCACAGAACGATGCAGTGCAGCGAAGGACAACAGACAACGGTCGGGAAACAGGAGGGAATTGTGTACTCAATTTTTGGCTTGATCAATCCACTAAACCAGCGCGTGTTTCACGTGGGCTGCACAGAGCACGCACAACCCCAATTGGATAGCCTGCCCCAATTGGTTGCAGAGCAAATCAACGAATTGGCACCAGCGGCTCCTCAGATTGTGATTCTTCAAACTGTTGAATCTCGCCCACAGGTCTGTTGTGTTAAGTGGCAAAAGCGGTTCCGTAGAGACCTTTTAACGAGCGACTGGAAGAGTCATGAGGCAATTGCAAGCGCCTTCACCAACCCCAAGCGAGCACGTAGGGCCTTGGGCGAGAAAGTCTCTTCAGATGCCGAGAGTCAAGCGAAGTTCCATGCCTTTGACCGCAAGAATCCTGAATTATTTGAGGAGATGTTGCAACGAGCGCGCTCCTTTCGTGAGGAGGGGCGCGACATTTGCGGAGTGGACCTAATTATCTGCGAGATCAGGTACAAGCCAGCCAACCCAAACCGCACTGACAGGTTCAAGATACCTAATTTCCTTCAGCCCTTCTACGCACGCAAGCTCCAAATGGTTGACCCGTCACTCTGCGGCCTATTCGAGGTGCATCCGTGCGGGGCCGACGATCTGGTGCTTGAAGATGGGCGAACTTGGCGCGAGTTTGCGCGAGAACATGCCGATTCCATCCGTTTTGTGGGAAGCAGCCTTATGGAGGATGAGCAATGAACGGACAAATCTCTCTGCTCCCCGTGGCACTTGATTGTATTCGCCGTGGATGGTTTGTCTTTCCTTGCGCCCCACGCACGAAACGCCCATTGGGCGGCCTTGTGCCTAATGGCGTGCTTGACGCCAGCAACGATGAAACCATTATCCGCCGTTGGTGGGCAGCGAAGCCGGACGCCAACGTTGGGATTGCGTGCGGGCCTAGCCGCTTGTCTGTGGTGGACTGTGACCACGGCAACCGCACAGAAGCGGATGTACGTGAGTGGATGCGCCGGGCGAATCTGCCGGAGACGTACGCCGTCCACACGGGCCGCCGCAATGCCAAGGACGGCACGCCGGAGTATGGTGTCCAGCTTTATTACTCGGACACGATGCCGAGCGTGGGCGAGTTTGCGCTCGGCGGAGGCACCGGGCAAGTTAAGAGCCTTGGCGGGTACGTCATGGCAGCGGGCAGCATCCACCCGGATAGCGGTGAGGCGTATGAGGTAATGACAGACGCGCCGGTTGCCCCGCTGCCGGGCGTGGTGCGGTCTTTGAAAGCCGAGCGTCAGCCCGTGGAAGATGACAACCAGCCCATCACAGAAAACCGCAATATCCGGCTCACAAGCATTGCCGGAAAACTTCGCAACGCGGGCTTATCCGCCGCCATTCTTGAGGACACATTGCTCCAGGTTAATGCGGACAGATGTGTCCCGCCGTTGGATGATGAGGAAGTCCAGCGCATCGCAGCAAACGCGGCCAAGTGGGAGCTGCCAAAGCCGGAGCCTGTGGCTGTCTTTGGCGAACACGCGCAAGAGCCGGAGCCTGTGAAAGATTGGCGGGAGCTATTCCACACCAAGGATGATGCGCTCAACGCTCCGCCCATCCAGTTTTTGGTTGCTGGTTTTTTGCAGCGTGAAGGCGTCACAGCGATTGCCGGGCCTGTGCGGAAACGAAAGAGCCTTATTGCGCTGAATGTCGCACATGCACTCCTTACAGGCGAGAAGCTCTTTGACCATTTCGAGGTGGTCAAGAAACCGGAGCGCGTTCTGTATTTGTGCCCTGAAGTCTCACTTGGCCCATTCACTGACCGGCTCAAAAAAATTGGCTTGCTGGACTACGTGGGAGAATCTCTGTTTTACCGGACGTTAAGCGCGGACGGTCACCTCACGTTGAATGCGCCCGAATTGCAACCGGCGTTGCCTGGAGCCGTGGTGATTCTGGATACGGCAATCCGTTTCCTTGAGGGGGATGAACAGCTCACGGGATGTGCGGGCCTTTGCGGACGGTATCTTTGCCCTGTTGCAAGGCGGGGCGGAATCCGTGGTCATGTTGCACCACTCGCCTAAAGAGAGCGGGGATGTGATGACCTTGGAGAACGCCATGCGCGGCAGTGGTGACATGGGCGCATTCTTGGCGTGTTGTTGGGGCACGCGATTGCAAGACCCCACGCATCCCTATGAGTCCGCATCGTTCCTGTCCAACCTGAAGCAGCGTGACTTTGAGAGCAAGGACTTTGAGGCTACATGCACCCCTGATTGCCGAATGCACGTTGTTGGAGACCCTGAGACACAATCCGTGACGTTGCAGGGCCGCAAGGGATTCAAGGGCAACAAAGACGGCAAGGACGACGCGGCAATTGCGATCATCAAGGCGAGTCCCACGCTGTCCAATGTGAAGCTGTCCCAAATGCTCAAAGAGCACGGGATTGAGCGGTCACCGGAATGGGTGAGAAAGCACCGCATTGGGCTGTTGCCGGGGAATCAATTGGTGGCGACATAACACGCGCCAAATAACATCACCCTCAGTCTCTCCCGTTAGGGAAACTGGGGTGTGTTTGGTAGTGGGACAAACGCCAACATACCAACTCTCTTATAGTGGTTGTTGACGTTTCCGCCCCCCAGTGGCATAGGGGTGGGTCAAATCTTGACGCTGACCCCCAAAAAAGAGCGCCGCAATCCCTAAATCTTGATAAACAAACAATTTTGAAAAACTGGTACGGCGCTGCACGGTGTTGCCAAGAAACGGACGGGCGGAGACGCTGTTCTTTGAGTGGCAGTCTGAGGGGCTGTGTTTGACAGCCGAACCTCAGGCCGTGCCAGAACTACGGGCGATTGACCGGATGGAGCAGCGCGTCTTTGCTACTGTGCAGCCGGGAGAGGAAGTCAAGCATCAGCCCGGCTTCGGCAACGCAAGCAGAATCTCCCGTGCCGAAATGGGGTTCTGGGGGTGGGGGCGGGTAAAATCTTGGACACATTTCCCTTTGGAGAGCGCCGCAATCCCCTTTTACACATGAACAAGAATAAATTCCATTGTGGGAATGAGATTTATTTTGTCTGTGTCGATTTGGGGGCGGCGGAGGGCTAGAAAGGAATGGTCCGCAAGATTTTGACCCGCCCCCCAGCGAAGCGGAGTGGTAAGAGGACAACTTCGGTGACTGAGAAGATGAGCGCAGAGGGTTTCGCGCTGCTGACCAAGGCGGCTGACACTATATGGCCGGGAGCGATGTTGACGCGCTCCAGCATCGTGCTGGGGTTGGCAAAAATGGGGGCGGAAGCCGCCCTCAAGCAGTCCACTAAAAGAAAATAATCGTAAGCGGACCTAACGGCAACAGAGGGCGGCCACCCACGCCGCCACTGTTGGGAGAACAAATTGCGGGTGCTGTACAATGCTCAGCGATGAACACAAGTAAACTTGTTCAGCAGTTGAAGCAGGAGCGTGAACGGTTAAATAAAGCCATCGCGGCTCTTGAAAATCTAAATAAACCAACCCGCAGCGGGCGACGGCTTGGTAAAGCAACTACCTTCCCGTTCGGAGCGAACAAACCCAAACGCCGTAAGATGTCCGCTGCTGCTCGCAGGAAGTCGCGGCGGCTCAAAAAGCCAGGTGGGCAAAATTTAGAGCTGCGAAGAAGTGAGGAATAGCCACGGCAGGGTGACGAGGCCTAAGGCTTAAAAACGCCAGCACGGACACCCTGTTCAATCCAGATAGCTACCGCGTGATGGCTGGCCGTGTTGACCCGATTAATCGGCATTTAGCCCCCCAGATCAACGCTTTGCTAATGGCGTTATCCCGCAAGTATCCAGCCAAAAGAACCAATTCCACTGTTTTGAATACCTTACCAGGGTGTTACCGCCCAATCTGACGGTTCATACTTGACCGCCAAAAGCACTGACACTGATTCCGTGGGGGCGATCATGCACCGCTTTCGCCTGTTTCTTTTGGTGTTCCTTACCGCCATTCTTTCCGTTCCCGCTAACACCCAAACGCCAGATATTTTTACCGTTGCTGATGTTGTCGTTGGAAGCTCAAAGACTCCGACACGATGGCTCTATGCAGCTGGCAAGTGGTCGGATGCCGGTGATAAGGTAGCGGCACTGTCTACAGACATTCAGTGCTACAAACGTTTTGGCTACTGCTCTGTCGCCAGCGCAAATATGTGGACAGGGGAAGCCGGTGTCAATGTCGAGGGGTTTGATGTGCTTCGCTGGGACGATAAAGAGATTATTGCGGTGGATAGCGGATTGATCTGCGTTGTAAACACTCTGCGTGCCGACCTGACCAGAAAGAGAGTTACCTTAAGCTCGTCTGACAAAGGGGTGACCAAAGACCCATGGTGCAAGGGGTCAGATAAACTCGGGACAGCCGTTTTAATGGGTGTAGACGAGGCAATCAAAGCAAAGATCAAAGCTGTAGAGCCTAAGAAGTAACCACGGAAATAAGCCGATGAATAAATCAGTTGCCATTCTGATGGTACTCATCCCGCTGGCTTGTTTTGTTCAACAGATTCAAGCCAGAAACCGCCATCCGCCCGTGATTACTACAACGAGCTTTATGCTGCTGGCGGTTTAGACCAAATGGCGGATGAGTATGTGTGCTTCTTCGATGACCCGACAAATGATAGCTTTTTCATTTTTGATCAGAGCAAGTACCTGAGAAAGTACATGATTGCCAATGGCATTTTTGGCAAACTACCAATAGCTAGGCAAAAGGAACTTCAGAAAGGCTTCCTTATTGTCCGTGGGTACGCCAAGGGAGTCCCATTCAGTGAACAACAGTTATTCTATAAAGACGGGGAGTCTTGGGTTACAGAGAACTTTATTGTGAAGCGAACCCCAATGAGAATGAGATTCAGCATTAATTGGCAGACGCTGCGCTATAGACGGGCGGTAGAAATCTTGAATACGGATTCGTCGTATCAGAAAGAAGAAGCTGTGTATGGGCGGTGTGAAACAGTATCCGCTGGTGTACCTCAGCATGGATTTAATCCGAAAGAGTAGAACGGTTCGTAACATGAAACGCCTAATCTCTCTACTGTTGCTCTGGAGTCTGGTTTGTGCCGCTGCGGATCAACCCGACAACCGTAGCTATCTGCAAAAGGCTATTGCACCAGAAACGCTTTCCAACTGGCTTCTCGCGGCGGTTGGAATTTGTGCAGTGATAATGGCGTGGCGAACCCTCCGGACTTTGATTAACCAAACGACAGCCACTAAAACTGCCGCTGATGCCGCCCTGCTGAATGCTCAGGCTGTAATCAATTCTGAGCGTGCCTGGATTGTCGTAAACGTGGAATCTCCGGCTCCCGGTAAGTTCAATTTCATTATCAAGAATGAGGGGAGGACTCCCGCTAAAGTCAGGTCTATTTGGAGTAGTCCGATCCTCACCAAACGGGGAGAGTTGCTGCGCATTCCCCCTGATGAGAAGACTAGCGAATCGCTTCTCAATTCGCCTCCATGCCTGATTCCACCGACTGCGACCCAAATCATTCTTCGCTGCGATATCGCTGAGATGGACAAAAGAAAAGCTTTTGGCACAAATACTACATACTCGCAAGGATTCACGGAACTGCAATTCTATGGCAGAATTGTTTATTCCGATCCCCTGCAACTGGAATCCTCTGCTCCGCACGAAACTAAATGGCTCTATTGGCACGTACCTATAGAGGGTGCCATACCGTTTCCCGACCCCAGGCATCCCGAACACAATACTTACACCTAACATCGCTGCGCTACACTGGACAGCTAATGAAGTCCCGCATAAAACACGTTACGATCTTTATTTGCATCGTCTCGGGCGTTGTTGGTGGGCGGCTATTTGGCACAAACAAGATCGCTGGCGGCGTGCTGATTGCCGTTGGAGTGATCGGGGCATTTTATACATATTTGTCATCTCAAAAGCAGCGGCTCTTTAACGACGAGTTCAACGACACAATTGCTAGGCAACTTTTTGGCTTGGGAGTCGGGAATCCATACACCAAGATAATAGAAGACAGACTTTCTAAGGGCGGCACACGCAAGGATATTATTAAACTTCTTGACAAGGCTCTGGAGGTAAATCCTAACGACTCTGATGCGCTAACTAAGTATGTAATAATTGTTGCGCTTAACCTTTCACTCCTGCATCGCATTGTGCCAAACAATAATCCCGCATTCGTGAAAACACGTCATCAACTAAAGCGGATGATTGAGCACGGTATAAAGATAGGCAAACGTTTGCCTGACTTTTATGCAGCAAAGGGAATTCTATTCGACGTGATGGGTCAGCATGAGAATGCACGTAAGTGGTTTTTACGAGCAGCAACAAATAGAACTGATTTTTATTGGCGGCTGCTAACATGTACTTCTTACGGAATGGAAGGAGACTATCTCCGAGCACTCAGCGAAATAGAAAAGGCGTTGGCGGAAGGCGCAAAGGGATACCCCTTTAACTATTATCACGGTCGCTGCTTAGCTTCTATCGGGGAATTTGAAGCAGCTATATCTATGTTTCAAGAAGCAAAGAAAGAGCGAGGAATATTTTATGAGTTAACTGTTTCGATGCAAGAGGCATATTACTATTTGTGGCACCCAATCAAGTCTTCACGTTGGGAACTGTTAGCAGCTTTATATGTTATTAGATTGAGCAAACGTAAAGCATTATCACATATGGCAATTGCTACAAATCATTTCTTGTTACCGGCAACGATACGAGTTGCAAAAGTGCTGGAGAAAGTTGCAAAGCGTTTGCCGATCCTTCGTAATTCACGATTGGCTCATTTGTGCAATCCAGATGATCCATTCTTTACTCTAGGTATATCAATGGTTGAAAGGGGAAACCATATAGCTGCAAAGAAGTTATTTGCAATAGCAGCAAAACAGTCAGAGCAGTTCGGTACATGGGTGAATCTGTGCAGTGCTGCGGTACTTACTGAAGACTGGCAAGAAGCCGAACGTGCATGTCAGCATATTATCAACAAGTGGCCTAACGATGAGGGGGCAAGAGCATATATGGAACGAATAAAGAAACGGGAACCTCCGCACGGTAAAGTTCAATTAGTTGAAGTGAAGCCTCCCTCGTCCGGAGGGAATTAAATTGAGCCACCCAACCTGTTCGCCATCTGCTCCAATAGCCGCTGCAAATCCCTCTGTGCCGTCGTCCTGGTTTAAGCTTCGTCCTTTTTCACAACCAACGGACACTCACTCGGACGGCTCCGTACCTCAGCCTTAAAAGATTCCAACGATTCCCCGATTGCCGTAGCCCGCATATCGTGGGCAGCCAAACCCACCTGGATACCGGTCAGCGTTTCAGCACTTCCCTTGTCGCCGCCTGGATGTGGGCCGGATCGGCTCACCCCGGAGCCGGATCGCGGCGACAATGCACGCGGCGATCAGCAGAGCACCGTTCTCCCGCTGCTTGTCCATGGCAGAGAAGCATCGGCGAATATACGGCGAAAGTCAATCGCTAGCCTGAGTTGTGGGGCATCCGGGATTCTGTCCCGCCCAGAATGCCCCGCAATCACGTTTATACCGGGGGTTATTTCTCTGTGCTCTCAGCGCCGGTGATGTGGAGCAGCTCTTTATTCTTTCGGCCCTTTTTGTCCTGCACAAGGACGGTTAACGTCTTAGCGTCCGCTTTCGTGACCTCATAGTCCTTGCCCGGCTCAAAGCGTTGGCTGCCCCAAGAGAAGGTCTGTTGTGCGGTATACCGGGTCTCGTTCATTGTGCCGGTAATAACGTAGGTTCGGAAGGCTTGAGTGGTGCGCGGCGGGTCTGTGATGGTCCATTCGCGGACGCCAGTGACGTGGAAAGTCTGAGCGAATGACGCGACGCTCAGTAGCAGGATTGCGATTAGAGGTTTCATGCTGTCCACCTTTCATTTTCATTTCTTAATTGCGGGGGAGGCCGTATACAACAGGACGGCAGTCACCTAGTTGTGTAGCAAACTCAGCCGCTCATGCACAGCTTGGAGGTCCGCCGTGGTCATGTGCGCATATCGCTTTGTGGTTTCAAGGTCCGAGTGTCCCATGACCTTTTGCAACAGAAAGACGTTTCCGCCCCGGCGCAAATATCCGGTGGCGAACGTATGCCGGGTAGCATGGAGCGTGCGCCCTGGTGCGGTGAAGCCCAAAGAGAGGCAGAGCCGCTTCACGTAGCGCAGCACGTTGCGGCGGTGGAGCGCCGTTTCCGCCGATGTTGCAAACAGCAGCGATTCCGGCCTGCGGTTGAAGTCCGAGACGTAGCGGTGGATGACCTTTCGCAACTCAAAGCTGATCGGAACAACACGCTGCTTCCTGCCCTTGCCGTCGAGCGTCACCAGCAAATCATCAAGGTTGATGTCAGAGACACGCAGCTTGAGCACTTCGCCAATCCGTGCCCCAGTGTCGAACAGAAAGAGCAGGACCAAATGGAGCCGCCGCTCAAGTTTGCCCTTCGGCTTCCACTCCACCAGCGAACGGATTTGCTTGTCAGTGAACGTGGGGAGCACGTTTTGCGGCTCTTTCAACTCGGCAATCTTCGGGTGCCTACACGCGGGACTGCACTTCGCATCCGGCCCGGCGCTCGCCCAATGCACGTAAGCGTTGATAGCGCGGATGGCTGAATTGCATCCCGTTGCCCGAAGTCCTTTCGAGCGCATCCTGAGCACTGCCGTTTTCAAATCTTCTTGGGTGGGCGATTCCGTGTCCAGCCACTTGAAGCTGTGTTTGTACCACTCCAGTGTTGACGGGGTGACGTTTGAAAGGAACTGGCGCTCACGTATGAAATCAGCAAATCCCATGGCGGCTGTCTCCGAAGCGAGGGGTAAAATTCGGAGAACAACCTTGCAAGTACATGATTTATAAGATGGTTGGGCTCAGCCTGGTAGAGCACTCGCTTGGGGTGCGAGGGGTCGCCAGTTCAAATCTGGCCGTCCCGACCATTTCAGTTCCTGGTTCTCAGTTCCTCGTTCCCAGCTCTTGAAGCTTAGGTTGCCGATCGCGAGCACCCCAATCCTGCGCAATCGCGCAGCGAGTGCGTAGAGAAAAAAGCTTCGTGCACCTCTCTACACTGCGAGACCAATAACAGCCCCAGAGTTGGAACGGCGCGCACCAACTCTGATGGGCCACACGCCCTTGTACCCCTTATTACGGCCGCATACAGGCGCCGGCAGGCGGGGAGCCTGTGGACACAATCAATCTCCAGCCGCGGCTTGCCCACTTTGCTTCCCATCTGTACTGCGAAGCAATTGCGGTGGACGTGTCTCAGGGGACATTCCAAGGATATTCGGCAACGTCTCACGGATTATGTTGCGGATGCGCTCAAGCGCCTCATCTTCCAGCCGCGCCCGCTGCTCGGGATGCAAATACATTCGGTAAGTCAGGAGTTGCAGAGCATTGCACACTTCGTCGCTCGCCTGATCCATTGCCAGTAATCGGGCTTTGCAGCGTTTCATTTCGCTAAGTTGCAGGCGGGTTAGAATCGCGGCGAGCAGGCCGGCCACAAGGGAGATGAGTGCGCCGTGAAACCACCACGGCCAGCCGTTCCCGTGCGCATTGACCAGGATTAGACCCATACCGAGAACGGACAAAGCCACGGCAGCGCCTGTAAGGATCGCAACCAAAGCGGGCCGCAGCACAAGGAAATTGCTTACGATATCTTTCTGCCAGCGCATCTTGCCACCTACAGAAACCCTTTCTATATCCCTTGTGCTTGTTTAGCATGTGGAAAGCTTCTGATTTCAGGGCAAAGTAACCTTAATCCTAAGACGATCGATCTTAATCCGACATTAATCCTTTTGGCGGGTACAGGATCAGACGCCACTGTTGGACTGCCCAGTTCTCTGGGGTTGCCAAAGGCTCGGGGCGCAGTGAAGACGCTTAGGCCATAGTCCCAGCCTGCTTTTCTTTTTTGCAGTTTGCCTGGCGATGATCTAACCAGCATCGGATATAGCAGAGGACAGGATGCCAGCAGTAACAGCCGAAACATTGCGCAGCACTCTAGCGCAAAAACGCTGGGACGAGGCCGCGGCGGTAATGCCAGGGCTCGATCCTGCTGTTGCGGCCGGAGTAATTGCGGATCTTCCCTTCGATGAGCAGCAGCACCTGTTTCGCAGGTTGCCGGCTTCACTCGCTGCCGCATTGCTGGGTCATTTTCCATACTACCATGCTTACGTCCTGCTGCATTCCCGGCCACGGGATGAGATACGCGCCATCGTCGAGCACCTCGCCCCCGCGGACCGCTTCCGCTTCTTCGATGAATTGCCGGAGGAGGCCTGGCGCCAGCTAACGGACGAGATTTCAGAAACGGCGCCCGAAGCCTCAGCGGGAGCACCCGTTCCGCTCCCTGTCCCGCCGCCTGTAACAGCGGTGAGCGCGGCAGAGACCATTATTGAAGCCCGCCAAGTGGAAAAGAGATTCGATTCGCCGGAAGGCAAGCATATCCAGGTCATCGCGCCCATGGACGTTTGTGTCGAGTCAGGCATGATTACCGCATTACTGGGGCCATCCGGTTGCGGAAAATCGACCTTGCTGCGAATTCTCTCGGGACTGGCAGCGCCCTCCGATGGAACGGTGTGGTGGCATGGCAAGGCATTAGCAGACTGCCCGCCGAATGTCGGAATCGTCTTCCAGAGCTTTGCCTTGTTTCCCTGGCTCACTGTCCTGGAGAACGTCGAAGTCCCGCTCCTGGCGCGTGGTATGCGTCACCTGGAGCGCCATCACCGGGCGTTGCGAGCTTTAGCTATCGTGGGCCTGAAGGGATTCGAAAATGCCTTTCCCAAGGAACTGTCCGGCGGCATGAAGCAGCGCACCGGCTTTGCGCGGGCGCTGGCCGTGGAGCCGGAGGTTCTCTTCATGGATGAACCGTTCTCGGCGCTGGATGTGCTCACTGCCGAGAATCTTCGCGGCGAACTGCTGGAGTTGTGGCTGCAGAAGAAAATCCCGACAAAAAGTATTTTCCTGGTCACGCACAACATCGAAGAAGCGGTCCTGCTGGCCGATCGCGTCATTGTCCTGGGCAGGAATCCCGCCACCATCCGCGCTGATTTTGATATTCCGCTGCCACAGCCGCGGGACCGCAAAGCGGCCGAGTTCCTGGTGTACGTCGATTACATTTACAAGGTGATGACGCAGCCGGATCTGGTATTTGCGCCACCCGCGCGAATGCACCATCCGGCCAAGGCTCCGTGTCAGATGCTGCCCCACGCGAAAGCGGGCGGAATGGCTGGACTGCTTGAATTCCTGAACGACCGCGGCGGTAAGGAAGATATGTACCACCTCGCCGACGAGCTATTGATGGAGGTCGACGACCTATTCCCGATTATCGAAGAAGCGGCTTTGCTGGGATTTGCCAAGTCAGCCGAGGGCGACGTCGAAATCACTGCCGAGGGAAAGACGTTTGCGGAAGCCGATATCACGACCCGCAAGAAGATGTTCCGGGAAGCGCTGCTGGCCCATGTCGCCCTGATTCAGCAGATTTGCCGTGCGCTTGAGCGCAAGTCGGACGGCACTATGCCGCTGGAGTTCTTCCGGGACATTCTGGATGAGCACCTCTCCGACAAGGAAGTCCAGCGTCAGTTAGATACGGTACTGAATTGGGGCCGGTACGCCGAACTCTTCGCCTATGACGCGGAAACCGACAAGTTGTCGCTGCACCAACCCGCAAGCGCCGCCGATAGCGAAATTCCACTTCATTAGCGGCGCTTGCATCATTTAGGAGCTTCGAACATCCAGACCACGGAGCAGCATTCCTCGGGAGTATCGACACTGGCAAGGGTGCCCGCCCCCGGCACGTCCCTGTTGACCGACGCGCCGGTGATTCTGGCGGGCCTGGCCCTGTTCTATGGGCTGTTGGCGTTCGCCCGCTATTCCGTCGGGCCGGTCAGCACGCAGGCCGAGATCACGCTGCATCCATCGGCGCTTCCCACCTATGCGCTGTTCTCCGTTCTTCGTCTCGCCATCGCGTATGTTATCAGCCTCGTCTTTACCCTGGTTTATGCCTACATAGCCGCATACAACAGCAAAGCCGAGCGCTTCATGATTCCGCTGCTGGACACGCTGCAGTCCATTCCGGTCCTCAGTTTTCTGCCGGGCGTCATGCTGTCCATGATCGCGCTTTTTCCGACGAAGCAACTGGGCGTGGAACTGGGTTCTATCCTGCTGATCTTCACCGGGCAGGCATGGAACATGACCTTCAGCTTCTATTCCTCGCTCAAGAGTATTCCACAGGAGATGATGGAGGCGGCGCGCGTTTATCAGTTGAGCTGGTGGCAGAGATTCCGCCAACTGGAGTTGCCGTATGCGGCCATGGGCTTGATCTGGAACTCGATGATGTCGGTCGCGGGCGGCTGGTTCTTCCTGATGGCTTGCGAGATGTTCGTCCTCGGCAATCGCGACCTGCGCCTTCCCGGTCTGGGATCGTATCTGCAGACCGCAGCCAGCGCCGGCAACACGCGGGCCATCGTCTGGGGTTTGGCGGTAATGATCGGAATCATCGTTGCCATGGACCGGCTGATCTGGCGCCCGGTGATCGCCTGGGCCGAAAAGTTCAAGTTCGAGCAAGTGGAAGCCGCCGAAGCGCCTCGTTCTCTCGTTCTTAACCTGCTGCGCCAGTCTCACGTTTTGTCTTTGATCTTCCGGAGTGTCTTCGCGCCGCTGCGCGAAGCGCTGGATCTGCACTTCTCCAGCAAAGGTGAAACTCCGCATCGGCCCGCGAAACACCGGAAATGGATTGCCCGGTTTGCCGGCACGGCCGCCGCGATCGCGGTGGGCTACGCGGCAATAAGAATGTTGATGACGGTGGCGTCGGTGACGCTGCCGGAGTTACGCGGGATATTCCTGGGAGCTGGAGCCACGTTTCTGCGCGTTGAACTGGTCCTTATTCTAGCTGCCCTGTGGACGATTCCGGCCGGAACTGTAATTGGATTGCACCCGCGATTGTCAGCCATAGCACAGCCAATCGCACAAATCGCCGCCTCGGTTCCCGCGACGGCACTGTTTCCCATCATCTTGCTGGTGCTGATACGCATGGGAGGCGGATTGGGCATCGCCTCGATCGTCTTGTTGCTGCTGGGTACGCAGTGGTACATCCTGTTCAATGTGATAGCCGGGGCGGCGGCCATTCCGACTGACCTGAAGGAAGTCTGCAATGTATATCATCTGAGCCGCGTCGAGTGGTGGCGCAGGCTGCTGTTGCCCGGCATTTTCCCTAACTTGATTACAGGACTGGTCACGGCCTCCGGCGGGGCCTGGAATGCAAGCATCGTGGCGGAATATTTCCGCTTCCGCGGCCAGACCCTGTCCACGATCGGCCTGGGAGCGGTAATCAGCCAGGCGACGGACAGCGGCAACTTCCGCGTGCTCCTGGCGGCCACACTGGTGATGGCCTGCATGGTCGTCACCATCAATCGTCTGCTGTGGCGCCGGCTGTATGCTCTGGCTTCGAGCCGATTCAAGCTGGAGGCCTGACGCATCCAGGGCGCAGAAGCCTTGATCTCAAGCTGCATTCCAACTCTGATCGACGCAGTGCCCTCACTACGCGATTGCGCAGCCGCTTTGGCGGAAGGGAAGGCTCGCGACTTCAGCCGGTTACGCCCGGTAATCCGCGGGGTTCTTGAGCAGAAGCGCCATACCGCTCGAATTCATCAGGTTTGCTTCCTGCAGAGACGCCTCGATTTCCTTGAGGAATGGCGGACAGTGTTCGGTGACTTTCGTAAAGCTGTAAACCAGCTTGACGACATGGTTCACATTGAACTTTTCCCTATGATGTCCGGCCATCCCGATGAGCACGGCCTGGATCACGGCGAAGCAGATGCACATCATGAAATAGGCAGTTTGCGGGTCGACCAGCACGAGTTGCTTGCGGTCGTTGGGATCTCTAATGAGTGGGAAACAGTGACTGAGAACATAATCCACCAGATAGTTTTCCAGGATGAACGGATGGGTGTCCATGAACGGCCGATAGTAGCGCAGGCACGCTTCCGTGTATGCGGGCACGCAGTTTTCCAACGGCAGGTGCGGGTCAAAATGAATGCCTTGCAGAAACTCATCGCGGCACTCGTCATAGCTCCTGAAACTCGGATTTCTGCCGGCGCGCATGACGAACTTTATGGCCACCTCCAACTGGGGAGCCGGGTGGATCGGGATGCCATCCATGGCAGCGCGGAGTTTCTTCTCCATGATGATTTCGGCGTAGTCGTGCAGTAGCTTCGGTATCAGGCCGGCTTGTCCTGCAGCAGCCAGTTCTCGTAGCCGCCCGCAAAACTGCCCCAGGATAAACAGGCGCTGCCAGAGCGGATATCGGGGGTCCTTGAGCAGCGCCACATTGAAATTTCGCAATGGCCAGAAGAAATGCAGCGGATCGCCATTGGGCGGCGCGGCGGGAGCCTTTAGCGACATAAATTGACGATACCGTGCATGCGTACTCGGGGCATCCGCCTCCGGCAACAGCCGAGGGTTGAGCAGCACCAGCCGGGCCGCTTCCGGGCACGAGAGCGCGACCCAGGCCTCCTCCACTCCAAAGATGGAAATCTTGTTCCGCGGGTAACTGGCACAGACCTTCGATAGATACTCGCCCCCATACTTCTTGTGGATTTCACATAGGCGGTCGGGAGAAAGAAAAGGACAGACGCCGGAAGGCGTGTACTGGATTCGCGCATATTCCAAGTCCGTAGGCGCGTCTCTCACCACCATGCAGTTCTCCAGCCGGGGCTGAATGTCCGGGAGAGACTGGTACTTCTCATAGGTTAGCCTGTCGATGCTGACGTTCCATTGGCGGCAGCAATTATCCTCGCAGTCCATTCCCGTGCAACGGAAGGCTTCGGCATAGTTAGGGCGGACTTGTTCGCTGGTCATGACCTTAATGATCCCCTAATCATTAAGTGCACGTTATGTTCCATTCGCATGGAAAATGATTGAAATTTTCGGATCTTTCCGAAATGCACGGGAGAGGATGGACCGGGACTTGAGGATTCCCCGCCGAGGCAGTTATTCGAGGACGTGATGTTTGGCCTCGCGCACGGCGGCCAGCACGGCGTCGAAGGAATCGATGGCGAAGAGCCGGTGGTGAATCTCGTCCACCTTCACCGGAGTATTCAGAACCTCGGCGACGCTGAAGTCGCGGATCTCGCAGCCGCCCGTCAGAACGTTGCTGCATTCTCCCTGGGACGAAGCCACGCCCGAACCGTAGACCTTGACTTGTCCATCCTGCCGTATCAATCCGAACTCGAAGGTGTACCAGTAGAGCCGGCCCATGCGCTCCAGCGCCTGCTCGCCCTCGATGGAGCGGCAGAACTCGCCGTACTCCTCGACCGCGTCGGCGAAGACCTGGTGCGCGAACATGGGCAGGTGACCAAGAACGTCATGCAGGATGTCCGGCTCCGGCGTGTAGTCCATCGACTCGCGGCTGCGCAGCTTGATGGTAGTGGGAAACTGGCGCGCGGCCAGCATCTCGAAGAAGGCGCGCGACGGCATGAACCCCGAAACGGGCGTTACCTTCCAGCCCGTACGCTCCCACAGCCTGCGGCTTACCTCGCTCAGCTTGGGAATGCGATCCTGCTCCAGGCCGAGCGCGGACCATCCATCCAGGTACTCGCGGCAGGCGCACGTGCTCAGCTGCGCCATGCGCCGGGCCACCAGCTCCGACCAAAACTGATGCTCGTCCGCGCTGTACCGCGAGTGGTCCTGCTCGATCAGGTACGGCTTGGCGACGGTCAGGCCCGTCTGAATCGTTGTGCTCATAGACAACCTCCCGGCCGGCAGGTTTCGCCTCGCTGCGCGGGCGCCGGTTGCGGGCGCTTTTATGTAAGATGCACGGGCAGGTGGAACAAGCAATAGGCGACGCGGAAATCGTACGAATTGCCGGCGCGAGGTGACATGCGCTCGGCTTGGCCCGCTTGGCTTCCGGTTGCCATCAGGCCACGGATTTTTCGACCAGGCTCGCGTTTTCCTCCACCGCCAGTTTTTTCATCCAGCCGGTGAAACGGCGCCAGCGATTGATGGTTGCGCCGTCATAGCAGTAACACTCGCTCATCCGCGGAGAAAACCCGGCGATCCCGCGGAACTGTCCCGCCGCGGCGGCGTCACCCGTTTGCAGTGCGGCCGCCAGCCTGTAATTGCCATCCACGATGGTTAGCGGCTTGTCTTCGCCGATGCCGATCAGCACGACCGAACTGTGATCCACCTTCTGCCGCAAACCGTAGCCGATGGCCTGAACTTTGCAAACGGATTTCCCGCTGAAGCGTCCCGAGCGAATCCGCCCGGCGACGTCTTTCAGCAGCATACTGCCATTGGCGATGCGCTTCCACTCCGGGCGGGGCGCCACGCGAATCAGATCCAGGTCGGCAGGCTCGATCCGCACCTCCCACCACTGTGTCTCGCCGGGCAACTCGCGCCAAAGGTCCGCGTAACGACGGCACAACAGCTCACGCCGTAGCGCATTCTGCCTCTCATCATTCAAATCGGGCCGGAAGACGAGACTTTCGAAAAGCTCTCGATCCGCGTGAAACTCCGGGTGATGGAATTCATTCTTGAGGAACTCTGCTATTACCTCTGCTTCCGCAAGGCGCTTCAGTTTCTGCATCTCGGCTAATCCCCAGGGTTGAATGGCTTGGTCGCAGCCTGCCGCTCGGGACAGGTGCTCTCGAGTACTTAGAAGTTAATTAGATATTCATAGTTGCTTGTAAGGAGGAGAGGTTAATACCGAGTAAGGAGGAGAGGTTAATACCTATTTGCGGTACTTTCTTGTCACGACCAGCACTAACTCACCTCGGAAAACCATAGGGTTGGTATCGTCTTGGAACTTTCTGAATGATATTAGGATATTTACCCTAGTTCGAAATGGCAGCACTGCTCCGAAAAGTCATTTTTGGTGCCACATCAGCCAGCCGACTTGCAAGCTATGCCGGACACAAACAAAAAAGGAGGGCCGAAAACGGCCCTCCTTATGCTTCTATCCCGGTGTTTGTCTGCCGGCTTGGCAGCGCCGTTGTCAGCGCCCGCCCGCGATTCCGGCCGTTCTGAAATCTCTATTTCGGACGAAAGGCGCCGGCGGCGGGCTTGACCTCGCGCTTGCTGGTCTCCAATGCCCCTTGATAGCGCTTGAGGGCTGCCAGGTATTCGTCTTTCTTCTCGGGGGGCGCCAGGGAGACCACCCGCAGCATCGTCTCAACGGCCCGGTCGAACTCTTCATTCACGTACTGCGCCTCGGCGAGCGTCCTCAGAAAAGTGACATTATACTTGTAGGATTCGACAGCCTTGTTGGCATAGTACAGGGCGGCGCGCGGGTTGCGGAGCTCGGGGTTAAGGCTCATCAGTAGAATGATGGCGGCGTTGTTTTGCGCGTTGGCGTAGCCCTGGTCGGCTGCCTTGCGGTACCAGTTCAGGGCCTCCCCTCCATCCTGATTCAAGCCTCCCTGCCCCTTTTCGTACATGATGCCGAGACTGTTCTGTGCCGAGGCATCGCCCTTCTCTGCTGCCTTGCGATACCAGATCAGGGCATCGGTCTCGCTCTTGGTCAGCCCACCGCGCCCGCTGGCGTACATCAATCCCAGGTTCCGTTGCGCGTTGGCTTCTCCCTGGTCGGCGGCCTTGCGATACCACTCCACGGCCTGTGCGTCGTCCTTTTTCAGGCCTCCGCGGCCTTCCTCGTATATGTATCCGAGAAAGGTCTGGGCGTTGACCTGGCCTTGGACAGCCGCCTTGCGGAACCAATCGACTGCCGTGGCTTCATCTTTTTTCAATCCGTCGGTGCCGAAGTAATAGGCGCGTCCCAGCAGAAACTGGGCGACTCTCTCCCCGGCTTCGGCGCGCGCCCGGACTTCGGCAACTGTGGTCTGTGCCAGAGCAAAACCAGAGAGCAACGCCACCAGGGCCAGGACCAGTGCGAACGATCTCCTCATCAGACCTCTCCAAGCCTTTCCCATCACGGCGGGCCGCACACGCGGCAAGTTGGCGCCACCCGGTAAGGGAGTTGCTTACCCTTGGGTGGATGCCTGGAGGAACTCAATCCCGCGGCCTTTTCCAAACCGCCATGATTCCGAATGCTTGGCTTATTGTAGCGAGGTTAAGGGATTCAAAGCTGCAGAAATATTGCGCCCGGAGGGAATAACGTGGATATGAACAATCAGGCGGGGGCGCTGGTAGAGGCCGCTCTGGCTCCGCAGGGCAAGAAATCTTGAGCCGCACTGGAACAATCCGGAGCTCCCGGAACGGGCCAGCGTAGCCGTTCCGGGGTAGTGGGAATGCTACCGGCTCCTGGTGCGACGTCCATCCCCTAACGGGCCGGCAGTTGCGTGCGGTGTTGAGTGCTGCCCCGCGCCACGGTGAGATTACGGTTCAGCCGGAAGGTGAGCTGGGTTTCCGCTGGAACGTTCAGCTCCTTGCCGCGTGTCAACACCTGGGTTCCGGCACCGGCTGCTCCGCCGGCTAGAGCTCCTATGGCCGCGCCCTTGCCACCTCCCGCTAGAGCGCCGATGAGCGTGCCGGCCAGTGCCCCTCCGCCCACGTATTCACCGGTACGCTTATTCACTCCCAGTCCGCCGCGCTTGGTGCTGGCCGCTGCCGAAGCGCTGTTGGAATTAACCACGTAAGTGTGGCCGTTCACGGTTACGGAGTGGAGGTCGAGCGTCAGCTGGTTATTGCCCAAGGAAACCACTCTCAGTTGCGCCCGGGAACCGCTTGGGACGGCCACCTGGCCACTGCTGTCTAGCACGTTGCCGGAGACCGTGCCGGGATAGATCTGGCTCGTGCTGGCCGTCTTGGAATTGATCGCCTGGTCAGCGCGAATGCGGACCTCGGTCCCGCTGGGAATGGTTGCGCTTTGGCCCATCAGGCTGATGCTGAACAGGACAGCCGTGCACAGGGAAGCAAGCGGCGCAGCCCGTCGGATCATTGACCCTCCTTATTCAAGCTGCGGAGCGTCTTCGCAGCTTTGTGTCAATGGAAAGATGCGGAGCGACTGTGAGGGGTGGGTAGCTGCCCGAGCAAGGTTGGCGAACTGCCGTCATAAAAAAAGCGGATGCCTGGTGGCACCCGCTCTGTTTCGATTCACGTCCTTGTTGTCTGTTGCCTACTTGCTGGCGGCCGCCTCGTGGAAATCCTGGCGAATGGAGGCGATGAACCGGTTCGCTGCCGGCGGAACCGCTACCCTGCCGCGCAATACGGACTCGAAAGTCGGGTTCTTGCCACCGTAGAAGGCTCTCATGGCCTTTTCGTCGACGTGGACGTTGGTTCCGTTCAATGTGGCCCCGGCAAAGACACCCTTGGCGCGGGAATAGGTCAGTATGCTGGTGTTGAACTTCCAGTCGGTGCTGGCGCTGCCTTGGCGTCCATAGGGACCGGCCGCGATGCCTACATCAGCGCCGATTTTCCAGTTGGCCTGCATCAGCTTGTTGGCGCCTTCGTCGGTCATGAAGAGCATGATCAGATCAACCGATTCGCCGCCGATCTGGGCTCCCCAGCTTCCGCCGGTGATGTTGAAGAATGCCGGCGCGCTCCAGTGGTTGTTGGGCAGGCGGCAGGTCGCAACTCCGCGCCCATGCTCGGCGCCGAAGATAAACCCGCCTTTGATCAGGCTGGGCACGATGGCCACGCACTTGGCTTTAGCCAGCACGGTCTGGGGAACGCCGGAATCAGGCGCACCGACGGTCCGATTCAAATCGAGGGCCGAGTCGTCGAGGCGCTTGACCGCCTTACCTTCTTCCGTATCGGCCGGCGCTGTACTGACCATTCTTGGTGTTCGGGACAGCCACGGGCGACTGGTCGGCCGGTGGCGTAGTGTTATTGACTTTGTTATTTTCGCTCCCCGTGTTGTTATTGCGAGTGTTGTTGCTCTGCGCCCACAAGCTCATAGTGAACAGCAGCGCAAAAGTAAGCAGCGTGAGAATCCCTTTCTTCATGTGGTCCTTCCTGGGTCCTATGTGCGGTTTTCACTTCGACCGCACCGCACTGTTTTCTTAAGGTCTAAACGCTTGGATTGCATTTCTCACGGAAGGGTTTGCAGATTTCACGGCAGAGACTGCGAGATCGATGTATCGACTGCGGCAGAAAGGAGAGCTGAGCAGGCAACCCATGGCTCACACCAAGGTGACGTTTCCAGGTTAATTCTCGTGTGCCAGTAGCGCAGGCTGTCGCAACACCGCAGTAATGGACACCAGACTCAACAACGCGAGGAAGAGCAGCGACACACGTCTAGCTGGAGACAACATCGGACCTGTCCGAAGAAAAACATCTTCTTCAAAAGATATTTCTTCTTACCTGATGCGTCGCGCGGGGGACATGGCAGCTTAGTTTTTCTTGCCGAACAGGGCTGCGCCGACCGAGCCGCCGATGCCGCCAAGCAGAACGAAGATGAGGCCAAACATCAACAGCGAGAAGGCGAACAGCGCCGCCAGTCCGCCTGGGGTCGAGATCAGATTGCCGATGTTGTTCAGCATCTGTTGCGCCGAGGGATCGGAGTTGACCGACATGGCTTCCTTGAGTCGCTCGTGCATGGCGTCCCGCAGCGCCGAGCGGTTCTGCTCGGAGAGCATGCCGATGACGCTGGCGCCGGCATTCAACAAGAAACCGAAGAAACCGGCCAGCGCTCCCAGCCGGAAGCCGCGCCGGGCGGGAACCGAGACGTAGGGCATCTTGCGCTTGTAAAGGGTGACAGCGATTCCCCCGGCAGCAACCATGGAGAGCGTGATGACGGGGACAAACGGCAGCAGGGTGCCAAGTCCCGCGGCAAAACCGGCCAATAGTGCGGAGAAAATCACGGCACGGCGGTCCAGCGGATCAGCCCGGCGCATCGTGGCCAAAGCCGGCGCGGACCCGGGGGAAATCGGCTCGGCAGGCGGCTGCGCCTCTCCGGAAGCGTCGGGAGCAAGCGTCTCGGTGGCGGGTTCGTTGCCGGCGATCAGCACCCGAATCTGCGGCGCTCCACAGTGGCGGCAGAAAGGTACGCCATCCTCCACCATCGCGCCGCATTTTTTGCAGGCATGCTCCACACCAGCAAGTTAGCAGTCCGGCACTCGCCGCGCAAGCCGTTGCTAAGTTAGTTCCCAGTTCTTCGGTTCCCAGTTCCCGGTTCTTCCTGCTCCATTTCGTTTAGCCTTGTGCTCGCACACTTCAGCCACAATGCGTAAACTGGGAACCGGGAACTGAGAACCGGCAACTCCATTGAGCGACTCCTCGCAATTCGCCTTCGATTTCCAGTCGCTTCCCGAGCGCCGCATCTGGCAGGTGGGGGAGCTGCTGGCGGAGCTGCGCACGCGGCTCGAGCGCGAGTACACGGACGTCTGGGTGCAGGGCGAGATCTCCAATCTGCGTCCGGCCGGCTCCGGCCATCTCTACTTCACCCTCAAAGACGGCGAAGCGCAATTGCGGATGGTGTTCTTCCGCATGCAGGCGCGGCTGCTGCGCTTCCGTCCGGAGAACGGGCTGAGCGTCATCGCCCGCGGAAGGCTGAGCATTTACGAGGAGCGCGGCGAGTTGCAGATGATCGGCGAGCACCTGGAGCCGGTCGGGGCAGGCGCGCTGCAGCTCGCCTTCGAGCAGCTCAAGAAGAAGCTGGCCGCCGAAGGCCTGTTCGACAAAGACCGCAAGAAGCCGCTGCCGGCGTTGCCCCGCCGCATCGGGCTGGTGACCTCGCCGCAGGGCGCGGCGCTGCAGGACATCCTGAACATCCTGCGCCGGCGCCACGAATCGCTCGATGTGTTGATCTATCCGGCGCAGGTACAGGGAGAAGCGGCAGCGCACGAAGTCGCTTCCGGTGTACGCCACTTCAACCGCTCGCCCCAGGTGGATGTAATCATCGTCGCCCGGGGCGGCGGGTCGTTCGAAGACCTGGCCGCATTCAACGACGAAGCCCTGGCTCGCACGATTGCGGCCAGCTCGCTGCCGGTTATCTCCGCCATCGGACACGAGACCGACTTCACCATCTGCGACTTCGTCGCCGACCTGCGGGCGCCGACACCATCGGCCGCCGCCGAGTTGGTGGTTCGCTCCAAGCAGAGTCTGGAAGAGCGTCTGGCGAGCCTGGACACGCGCCTGGGGCGCGGCGTCCGCTACCAGGTACTGAGCGCGCGGCAACGCTTCGGGCGGCTGGCGCAGAGCATGGCCTTCGCCCGCATGCAGGAGCTGGTGGCCCGCCGGCAGCAGCGGGTAGACGAGCTGATCTACCGCCTGGCCGCCGCCGGGCAGCGCCAGATTCACGGCCTGCGACAACGCGCAGAGCTGGCGGCCGTGCGGCTGCGCCACCAGGAGCTGCGCAGCCGGGTAACCATGATGCGGCGCGAACTGGAGGTCCGCATCGAGGCCGTGGAGACGGCCATGCGTCATCACCTCGAGAAACGCGCCGCCCGGCTGCGGCATCTTGCCGGCCAGTTGCAGGCCCTCTCGCCGCTGGGAATCTTGGAGCGCGGCTACGCGCTCATCTTCGACAAGGAAGGCAAGCTGGTCACGCGCGCCAAACAGCTCTCCCCGGGCGATGAGATTCAGGCGCGGGTGGCACGGGGACAGATCAAGGCGCGGGTGGAGGAGACGGAGTGAGCCATTTCAGATTGTTGATTTCAGATTTCAGATTGAAAAAATGAACATCGAACACCGTCCCGTTGCCATCGCAATCTGAAATCAAAAATCTTAAATCTTAAATTGCTTCACCATATGCTGCCGCCGGATGCAAGTTTCAGGTAGCTTGCGCAGCGGTCACAGGATCTTGAACATCGGCTCCGGCCCGTCTGCCGGAGGCGGTTCCCAACACTTTGTCCGCCAGCAGTTGCGGAGCGTCTTCCGGCAAGAGGTGGGAAGCGCCGCACACGAATACCGGCTCGCCGCAGTTGGGCAGCGAATCGCGCAACAGGTACGGCAGCAGCTTGCCGCGGAAGAGCGGATTGCCTTCTCCCCAGAGAATCTGCACCTTGGCGCGAATCTTCTTCAGCTCCGGTTTGAGTATCTCGAAGGCCTTCAGTTGACTTTCTCGCGACGGATGCATGAGGCGCGCCAGAGCCAGCGGGGCCGTCCGGTTCGTTGGGCGACGAAATGGGTAAGCATAGGCTTCCTCCACCGCCGGCGGCAGCGGCTTGGCCATTGCCCACGCGAGAGCGGGCCACGGTGTCAGCGTCCATTGGCGCAGCAAACTCGCCGCCCTGTGGTTACGCGCGGCAGCAAGCCATAGGGGAAGGTGCTCGGCGAAGTCAGCGATCCGCGCATCGGGCCACGAATTGACCAGCACGATCCGGCTCACGTTCTCGGGACAAGCCATGGTGTAACGAAAGCCTATGGGTCCGGCCCAGTCGTGCAAAACGAGGGTCAGCTTGCCCAGCCTGAGTTCGGAGACTAGTTGCGACAAGTGCTCGCCGTAGCGCTCCAGCGTGTAGTAGCCGGGATCACGCGGCTTGCTGGAAAGACCAAATCCCACCAGGTCCGGCGCTATTACCCGAAAGCGGCCGCGGGCGCGTGCGATGAGGTCCCGGTACAGGAAAGACCAGGTCAGATTCCCATGCAGCAGCAACAGGGGCGGCGCCGTCTCGGGCCCCTCATCGACAAAGCTCATCATCTCGCCGGTAGCGGAGTTGCGGGCGGCGGGTCTCTCGTCGACTAGCAGGTAGCGGGTGCGGAAGGGATAAAGCGCCCGGATGGGCTCGGGCATCTGCGGCGGAAACGATTCGATAATCATCTTGTCTGGTTAAGTGCTCCACCCTGCGAAACGTAATACTGGCGCTCGGCAGGCGACCCATGGGACGGGAAAATTGTTAGATGCCACCTCGATGGCCGGCAACCCCACGTTCCATTCATTCTAAAGGAAGAAGACCGGCTCTTATCGCACCGACGCCGATGCTGGCGCACCGGAGATAGCCGCTCTCGCTGGGTACTCTGGCGCTCGCCGCATCCATCGCGCGCGGCATTTCGCGGGAGCTGCACGGTAATTCACCTTCGTTACCAAACAGAGACCGCGCCCGGCTCTTTCCGTCTAACGGGGCGATCTAAGTGATTTACAATGGAGACAATTGCGTGACATTCGGTTGGACACATGGGCCTGCTAACCAACATCACCGAACGTCTGCCGTCTTTCTCCACCTGGGCGGCGGTCGACATCTTACTGGTGGCAGTGCTCACCTACCAGTTCCTTCTTCTGATTCGCGGAACGCGGGCCGCGCCCATGCTGGTCGGGGTTGGCGCCCTGGTGTTGACCTTCTACGTCGCCCATAAGACGGACCTCCGCACCCTCGACTGGCTGGTCGGCAACTTACTGCCGTATGGAATTTTCGCCCTGATCGTGGTCTTTGCCGGGGAGATTCGGCAGGTTCTGGCGCGCATTGGCCGGCGCCTTACCTTCGGCCGCTCGGCGCAAGACAACGTCAGCGAGCTGTATGACGACATTATCCTTGCCGCCAACCTGTTCTCGCAGAACCAGACCGGGGCTCTTATTGTCATTGAACGCGAGATCGGGCTGCGCACCTTCATCGAAAGCGGAGTTCCGCTGGATGCTGAGCTTTCCTACGATTTGCTGGCGACCATCTTTCGTCCCAGCGCGCCGCTGCACGACGGGGCAGTGATCATCCGCAAGGACCGCATCGCGGCGGCAGCCTGTTTCCTGCCGCTTTCGGTCAATCCGCTGCTCTCCACGCAAATGGGAACGCGCCACCGGGCCGGCATCGGGATCACGGAAGAGACCGACGCGATTTCGGTAATCGTCTCGGAGGAAAACGGTGCCATCAGCCTGGCGGTGGCCGGAAACATCGAGCGCGATATCACAGCCGAACGCCTGCGCGAGAGGATGGGCGAGCTGTTGCGGCAGTTCATCGGTTCCGGAACCGTCGGCGTCAGCCATGCCCCGACCCCCGAGCTGGAGCAGCAATTCGAACAGATCGGCCGCAATCCCGAGAGCGGCCAGGCGGAGGTGGAGAAATAGCCATGCTCCACCTGGTTCGCGACTTCTGCACCCGCAACGTGAAACTCAAGCTGCTCTCGCTCGCCATTGCCATGCTGCTGTGGTGGACCGTGGCGCGGGAACCGGAAGCGCAGATGTTAATGCGCGTGCCGATCGAGTTCTACCACGTTCCCAAGGACCTGCAGTTCAGCTCGGAAACGGAGCCGCAGGCGCAGATCCGCGTGCGCGGCCCGGTGCATGTGCTGCGCGACCTGGTCCAGGCGGACGTGCATCCGGTAATCGATCTTTCCAACGCCTCCAGCGGTGAACGAACGTATCCGATCCGCCCCAACTCCATTCGCCTGCCCAAAGGCGCGGAGATCGAGCAGATCATCCCGGCGCAGCTTCACTTGAGCTTCGACCGCCCGCTGCAGCGTACCGTTCCCGTGCGCGCGCGCATTACCGGAGCGCTGGTCTCCGGATTCCGCATTGCCGCCATTCTGGTCGAGCCCCAGACCGTACAGATCGACGGCCCCAGTCGCCGGGCCAAACTCATCGAAAGCGCCCTCACTGATCCGGTGGATGCCACCGGGGTCATCGGCAGCGCCACATTCACCACCAGCGTGTACACCACCGATCCGCTGGTGAAGGTCGACCAGGTGCAGTCAGTACGCGTCACGGTCGTAACCGAGAAAATCCAGAACAAGGCAGGAAGATAGTGTCGTCAGGCACCGGCAACCAAGTCAGGCAGCTATTCGGCACCGACGGAATTCGCGGGGTCGCCGGGGTGTATCCCCTGGACGCGCGCACCATCTTCGCCATCGGCCGCGCCCTGGGTGCGAGGCTGCGGCGAAGGTACAACGAGGCGCGTGTCGTGATCGGAGAAGATACCCGCGAGTCCAGCGGCTGGATTGCCGACGCCTTGCAACGCGGCCTGGCTGCGGCCGGCGCCGAATCGGTTCACGCGGGCATCATCACCACGCCCGGCGTAGCCTACCTCGCCCGTTGCTGCAAGGTCGCCGGCATCGTGATCTCCGCCTCCCACAATCCCTGGATGGATAACGGCATCAAGCTCTTCGGACGCGACGGAATGAAAGTGCCGGATGCCATCGAGCACGAGATCGAGCAGGAGATCTTCACTCACCTGGAAGAACTCGCCGCCGATTTCCACCCCGGCCAGGCAGACGGTGCACGCGGCTCGCAGGACGCGCATCCGGAACTGCGCGACAGCTACGTGCAATGGCTGGCGGCCGGCGTCGACTCCTCCAAGGTGCGCGGTTTCCGCGTGCTGGTGGATTGTGCCAACGGCGCCGCCGCGCGGGTCGCGCCTGAACTGTTCCGCCGCTGCGGGCTCGAAGCTAGTTTCCTTCACATATCACCCGATGGCCGCAACATCAACGACGGCTGCGGCGCCCTCCACCCCGAGCACGTGGCCTCGGAGCTGCAGGAAACTGAAGCAGGAGTTCGATCTGGGCATCACCTTCGACGGCGACGGCGA
Source organism: uncultured Acidobacteriota bacterium (assembly GCA_963791145.1). Taxonomy (GTDB): domain Bacteria; phylum Acidobacteriota; class Terriglobia; order Terriglobales; family Acidobacteriaceae; genus CAWBRT01. The sequence continues at coordinate 69,630 of CAWBRT010000020.1, forward strand.
CCGCGCTTTGTTCTGCGACGAGCGCGGCAACATCGTCAACGGCGACGGGGTGATTGCTGATCGCCGCCCGCGAGATGAAGCGTCGCGGCACCCTGGCGCACGATACCGTGGTAGCCACAGCCATGTCCAACATGGGACTGGAAAAGAGCCTGCGCGAATCCGGAATCCGCCTGCTGCGCGCGCAGGTCGGCGACCGCTACGTCCTGGAAGAGATGCTGAAGGCCGGCGCCAAGCTCGGCGGCGAGCAGTCGGGCCACATCCTGTTCATGGACGGCGAGGCGACCACCGGCGATGGGCTGCTCACCGCCCTGCGCCTGCTGGAGGTGCTGGGTTCGACCGGCTGCCGGCTGAGCGAACTGCTGGCCGACTTCAAGGTCTTTCCGCAGGTGATTTGCAACATCAAGGTGCGGGACAAGGTCCGTCTTCGAGCAGATGCCGAAGGTGTACGCTGCAATTAAATCCGCTGAAGCCGAGCTCGACGGCAACGGCCGGGTGGTGGTCCGCTACTCCGGGACCGAGAAGCTGGCGCGAGTAATGATCGAGGCCGAGTCGGAAGAGCTGATGAACAAGCACGCCACCGCTATCGCCAACGCCATCGAGCAGGCGATCGGGGCCTAGCCTACTCCATATCCCGCCAGTTCGGCCCGACGCCGATCTCCACCACCAGAGGCACACACAGCTCAGGGTAGGCCTGTTCCATCTGGCGCTGCACCAGCTCGCGCATGGGTTCGACCTCATCTTCCGGAACTTCGAAGACTAGCTCGTCGTGCACCTGCAGCAGCATGCGCGAACGCAGGCGGCGCTCTTCGAGTTCACGGTCGATGCGGATCATGGCCAGCTTGATGAGGTCGGCGGCCGTCCCTTGCAACGGAGTATTCACTGCCGTGCGCTCGGCAAAGCCGCGCAGGTTGGCGTTCTTGCTGCGGATGTCCGGCAGCGGACGTACCCGCCCGAACAATGTCTTAACGTGGCCCTCGCGCCGCGCCTGCTCCAGCGTCTGGTCGATGAACTTTCTCACACCCGTGTATTTCTCGAAGTAGGCGTCGATAAACTTCTTCGCTTCTTTAGTGTCGATGCCGAGCTGCTGCGAGAGGCCGAAGGGAGAAAGCCCGTAGACGATGCCGAAGTTGACGGCCTTGGCGCGCCGCCGGTGCTCGTCATCGATCATCAGCGGCGGCACGCCGAAGACCTGCGAAGCCGTCAGCCGGTGAATGTCTTCTCCCTGGCGGTAGGCCTCAACCAGCAGCGGATCGCTGGAGAAGTGCGCCAGCAGCCGCAATTCGATCTGCGAGTAGTCGGCCGCCAGCAGCAGGTGGCCGGGCTCGGCGATGAAGGCGGCGCGAATCTCGCGCCCCAGCTCGCTGCGGATCGGGATGTTCTGCAGGTTCGGATTATAGGAGGAGAGCCTGCCGGTGGCCGTTCCGGCCTGGTTGAAGCTGGTATGCAGTCGGTTGGTTCCCGGGCGGCAGAGGACGGGCAGGGCGTCAACGTAGGTGGACTTCAGCTTCGAGAGCTGGCGATAGTCCAGCACCAGCCGCGGAACCACGTGCTCGGCGGCCAGCGACTCCAGTACGTCCTGGGCGGTGGAGATGGTTTTTCCTTTCCCATACTTCATCGGCTTGGGCAGGTTCAGCTTGTTGAACAAAACATCGCCGAGCTGCTTGGGCGAGTTGATGTTGAACTTTACGCCCGCCTTCTCGTGAATCTCGCGTTCCTTGGCCGCGCACTCGCTCTCCAACCGTTCAGAAAGCCCGGCCAGCAACTGGCAGTCGAGCTTGACGCCCGCCTGCTCCATGCGCGCCAGCACGGGTACGAGCGGCAGATCGATCTGTTCGTAGACCTCGGCGAGCCCGGCCTCCTCCACTTCCTCACGCAGCGAGAGCAGGCGACCGGTGACATCCGCTGCCTCCGCCAGCTCGCCCGCCAGCTTCAGGCTCAGCTTGCGCAAGGCAATGTCCTTCAGCGAGTGAGACGAGTACGTGGGGTCGAGCAGGTAGGAGTAGAGCATCACGTCGTGCCGCACGGCCGCCAGCCCTATGTTTCCCATCAGCGCATGCAGCGCCGCCTTGTAATCGTGGACGGCCAGCGGAATCTCCTCGCGACATTCGGCTGTGAGGGCCGACCGCAACTTTTCGTCGTCGAGCGAGATCACCAGCGCGGTGCCGGGCTGCGCGGAAATCGCAATTCTGTGCGCTGTTTTGGCGGCAGCTTGCGCCGCCTGCACGGCTGCTGTGAGCGGCGCCCGGGCCCCATCAGACGCCGTGTTTGCGTTGGATGGGCTGAACAACTCGCCTTCTTCCGCCTTTTCATCTTCCGCGGATGCGGATTCTTCAGTCGCGGAGGTCAGCTCCGCTCGGCAGCTCCACGGCAAAGGCCAACGCGCCGTCCTTCGATAGCGCCGCGAACACGGCTTCCACATCCTGCGCCGATTTGGCTTCGCCATACTCGGTCTCCCCGATCGCGGTTCCCTCTTCCAGGAACTCCCTGAGCAAAGAGCCGAACTCCAGTTCGGTGAATAGCTGCCGCGCTGCCACGATATCGGGCGACTGCGCCCGCATGAACTCCGCATCGAAGGCGATGGCGACGTTGCGGTCGAGGGTCGCCAGCTCGCGGCTCAGCAGGATGGCTTCGCGGTTGTGCTGCAACGATTCGCGGTAGGTCTTGCGCTCGACCTCGTCGGGATGCTGCAGCAGGTTGTCGAGAGAGCCGAAGCGCTGAATCAGCTCGACCGATCCTTTGTCGCCGATGCCGGGGGCGCCGGGAATGTTATCGATGGCGTCGCCGCGCAGGGCCATCACGTCCACCACGCGCTCGGGCGGAACGCCGAGAATCTCCTCGACCTTGGCGCGGTCGCAGATCAGGTTGTCCTTGGGCGGGTTCAGGACGCAGACGCGCTCATCGACCAGCTGCAGCATGTCTTTGTCGCTGGAGACCACGAAGACCGGATACGACTCGGCGGCCGCCTTGGTGGCCAGCGTCCCGATCACGTCGTCGGCCTCGAAGCCGGGCACCTCGAGGATGGGGATGCGATAAGCCTCGAGCGCGCGCCGGATGTAGGGTATCTGCTGCGCCAGGTCCTCGGGCATGGCGGCGCGTTGCGCTTTGTATCCCTCGTAGGCCACCTGCTTGTACTCGCCGCTCTCGCGGTCGTACTTGCGCAGGGCGGGCATGGCCGCCGCCTGCTGGTCGCGGAAGGTCGGTGCAGCGACGTCAAATACCGCCGCGATGTACTCGGGAGCAAAATCCTTGCGCAGCTTGTTCAGCATGTTCACGAAGACATAGGTAGCGCTGGTGGGAATACCTGTCTTGGTGGACATGGGACGCTGCCGCGCCATGGCGTGATAGGCGCGGAAGATGAACGACATGGCATCGATCAGGAAGATGGCGCTCTTGGCGACTTCGCCTGGCTTATGTCCAAGCGCACTTTTTCCTGAAGGAGCGGTGGAGTCGACCTTCTTCTCCGGCGGAGCGACGGCAGATGCAGCCGCCTCTGAGGATGATAAGGAGGCCGGCGCTTTCGATTTTGCTTTCTTCGGGGGCAAGGGAAAATTCTAACAGGGGTTAGGGATTAGGGATTAGGGATTAGGGATTAGGGATTAGGGATTAGGGATTAGGGATTAGGGATTAGGGATTAGGGATTAGGGATTAGGGATTAGGGATTAGGGATTAGGGATTAGGGATTAGGGATTAGGGATTAGGGATTAGGGATTAGGGATTAGGGATTAGGGATTAGGGATTAGGGATTAGGGATTAGGGATTAGGGATTAGGGATTAGGGATTAGGGATTAGGGATTAGCGGAAGCGTACGCCCGGCAGGTAGCCCTGGATGCCGCGAAGTGTAGTTTGTTCCGCCGGAAGACCACCCACGTCGCCACCGGATAGCAAACATGAGGCTAACAACAATGTTAGCACCGGTAGATCTTCTCTAATCCCTCATCCCTAATCCCTAAACCCTTACAGATACTTTTCCCGCAGAATCTTCACATGGTGCGCCTCGTGTCCGGCGGCCAGGAATGCCAGGCCACGAACCGAGACGGGGAACTTGTTGGCGTTGCCGCGGCGCATCCAGGCCGGCTGCGGCAGGTTCTGAAAGAGCGCTATGGTGGACTGGCGAGCGACACGGAATTCCTCCAGCAAGCTGCTCAGTGTGCGCTCGCCGAATGCGCCGGTGGCCACATAGTCATCCTGCTCAAAGCCCGGCAGCAGGGCGGTCTCGCCGCGCGCCACGCACAGGGCGCGATAGGAGAAGATGCGCTCCGTATCCAGCATGTGGCCAACAACCTGCTTTATGCTCCATTTCCCGGGAGCGTACACGAACTCAGAGGCGCGGCGTTCCTCCACCGGCTTCAGCATCGCCGTCGTCTCCGCGATCTGCTTGGCGAGGACAGAGAGGACATCGTTGCCCGCAACCAGAGCGACATACTTTGCCGCGTAGGGCGGATACTCGGATTCATCCGGACGGCCAGGAATATAGTTGCTCATGGGAAAACTTTAGCACGCCGCGACCTTAGCATGAGGCTGTGCTGGCATCTGCTCACGATTATTAATTTTGATTGAATAGAGCGAGGGCATTGCTGCAAGCTGAAAGGCCAGCCCTTGCAGCGCATTTGTATTAATAAGTTTGTTTTGTGTGAAAGTCTAAGTTCGAAGCCCGATTTATGCCGAGTTTTTCTTTATACCTTGTCTTCCTGGCAGCGGCGTTCGCGTTGCTGATTACTCCAGGACCCGCGGTTTTCTACATAGTGGCTCGCTCGCTCGACCAGGGGCGGCTGGCCGGACTGGTTTCCGCGTTGGGAATCACCATCGGAACGCTCATCCATGTGAGCGCCGCGGCGCTCGGCCTGGCGGCGTTGCTAACGTCTTCCGCGACGGCTATTCACGTCATTAGGTATCTCGGCGCGGCCTATCTCGGATATCTGGGCATCACGAGGCTGATCGCGACCGACCGGCTTGACACGACTGAGTTCAGGGGGCGGCAGAAGCTCGCGTCCATCTTTCGCCAGGGCATCGTGGTGAACCTGCTCAATCCCAAGACGATCCTGTTCCTCTTCGCTTTTCTGCCACAGTTTGTAAGGGTCGAAAACGGACCGGTAGGCTGGCAGGTCTTCTTTCTCGGCTGCTCGCTGGTGTGCATGGGCCTGGTGACCGACAGCTGCTGGGCGCTGGCGGCGGGCAGTGTGGCTACGGTCTTGCGTGGCAATTCCGGCTTCGCGCGCCTGCAGCGCTACACGGCGGGAATGGGTTACATCGCGCTCGGCGCGGCGACGATCTTTATCGGTGCTTAGTTCCCAGTTCCCGGTTCACACAGATCTGCTTTCGTTAGACCGTAAGAAACAGCATATCCATCGGCTGCGCCTCAGGATGACCCTTTCAAAATGACACACTGGGAACCGAGAACCGGGAACTACTCAATCAGCATGCAATCCCCATAAGAGAAGAAGCGGTAGCGCTGCTGGACCGCGTGACAGTAAGCGCGCAAGACGAGATCATGCCCGGCCTCTACCCCAGCAGACGCAACAGCAGCGTCTGCCGGGGACCCCGCGAAGGCCGAGACCAGCATCAGCAGCGTTGATTTCGGCAAGTGGAAATTGGTAAGCATGGCCGAGATCACGCGGAAGTGAAATCCCGGATAGATGAAGATATCGGCTTCGCCCGTCTGCGGCTCGATGGAGCCGTCCGCGCTCCGGCTGGCCGCGTACTCCAGCGTGCGCACCGTGGTGGTGCCGACGGCCACGATCCGGCGGCGCTCCCGCCTCGCCCGCGCGATGCACTCGGCCGCGGCCTGCGGAATCTCGTAGTGCTCGGTGTGCATGCGGTGGCCTTCGACGGTTTCACTGCGCACCGGCTGGAAGGTTCCCAGTCCCACGTGCAGTGTGATTTCGGCGGTCTCTATGCCGCGCTCGTCGAGCTCGGCGAGAATCTGCGGGGTGAAGTGCAATCCTGCGGTGGGCGCGGCCACCGATCCCGGCAGCTTGGCATAGACCGTCTGGTAGCGCTCGCGGTCTTCGGGACGGTCGGGGCGATCGATATAGGGAGGCAGCGGAATGTGCCCGAGCGACTCCAGCCGCTGGAAGAAATTCGCGACCGGAGCGAAGCGCACCATGCGCTCACCGAATTCGCCGCGGGCAATGACCTCGGCTTGCAGCTGCGCCTCGCCTTCGCCGAAGGTAATCACCTCGCCGACGCCGATCTTTCGGCCCGGGTGCACCAGCGCTTGCCAAGTCGGCGGATCGGACGCAAGCTGGCGGGTCAGCAGGACCTCGACGCGGCCGCGCAGAAACTCCTTCATGGCCGGGTTCTGCGCACTGAGCGGCTGCGCCCGGGCTCCGGAGCGATGGCCGAAGAGCCGCGCCGGCAGCACGCGCGAGTTGTTGGTCACCAGCAGGTCTCCGGGACCGAGCAGTCGCGGCAGATCGCGGAAGGCGGCATCCGCGAAACTCCCCTTCGCCCGCTCCAGGCGCAGCATGCGAGCGGCAGCGCGGTCGGCAGGCGGCTGCTGGGCAATCAGCTCTGGCGGAAGGTCGAAATCGAAGTCGGTAACCAGCACAGCCCGATTATAGGCGGATCATGATCCCACATTAGTTCCGCCTGGCAGCTTCGCAAATGTAGGCCACCCCGCAGTGAATGCACCGTGCTAGCGAAACCACAGGCTCCAGATGACATCGACCAGGGTGTGCGTGATGGCGGAGGCCAGCACCTTCCTCTCGGCCCTCCAGGCGCGGCCATAGAAGATGCCGGCAATCGTCGCCAGCAGCACGTAACGCCAGTTGAACGCCGCTCCTTTATGGAAGTGCGATAGACCGAACAACGCAGCGGTCAGGAGAAGCGAGCCGTTGCGGCCAATGCGTCTTTCCAGCAGGTTCTGCAGGATGCCGCGGAAGAACAGCTCTTCCGGCACGGCGGTCAGCAGAAAGGTAATGAGCACGGCGGTGGCCGCCATCGTCGGCGACGGCAGTCGCGGCCGGAAGGCGATGAAGTGCAGCGCCAAGCCGAGGCCGATCCCGAAGGGAGTGAAGAAAAGCAACTCGCGCAGCGCGACAGGCAAGGTCCTGCGGGTGAAAGGCAAACGAATATCCCATCCCCTTGATTCCACGCACCACCAGAAAAGCGTAGAGCGCTACGTCGGCCAGATAGAGCTTGGGCAGGCTGCCTAGGCCGGGATAAGGCCAGGCGGGACTGAGCAGCCGCAGTTCCAGCACCCAGGCCAGCGAAAGCAAAGCGAGGGCGTCGCGCCATCCCAAGCGCGGCTCGGCCGCCCAGTCGGGCATGAGAGCGGCCAACGCAATCGGAAATACAGCCGTAGCCAGTGCCAGTGACCAGTCAGCTTGGTCGCGTGGAATGGAGAACACGAGATACGGAAGGCAGGCAAGCGAGGCCAGCGCAATCCTGGCGGGACGGCCCGTGATGCGGGCGCGAATGCAATCGGCCGCGCTCGCCGGGTGAGGGCTTTCTTGCCTGCGCAGTGGAAACGCGAAGAACCAGAGTGGAGCAAGCAGCAAGGCAAAGCAGAAGAAGCCTGACGCCAGATGTCCTGCTACCGCCCTGGCTAGATCGAAGTGTGGCACCGCTGCCCGGAAGGCGGCCAGCAGGAAGGCATAGAGGACGGCCGGAGCGAGCCGGCGGAAGTTGTGGCGTTGCCGCCTAGCCGATTCCGCCATGGACGGATTCTTCGCGTTCATCTTCGGTCTCGGCAGGCTCCGCCGAAGTGAGCTTATCGCGGAACAGCATGCGCAGCAGCGGCGGCGGGATCACGGTGGTGACGACGGTCATCATGAGCACAATGGCGTAACTGCGCTGCGAGATCATCTTCATCTGCAGGCCGACGAGAGCGACAATCAGGGCGACTTCGCCTCGGGGCATCATGCCCACTCCGGCGCGCAGGATCGTCTTCCAACCCTCGCGCAACAGCGGCACTCCGCAGCCGATTACCTTGGTGACCAGCGCCAGCAGAGAAATGGCTACCCCCAGCAGCAGCACTTCGCGGGATACGATGGAGAGCTCCAGCCGCGCGCCCATGGTGAAGAAGAAGAACGGCGAAAGGAACTGGTTAATGGCCTGGGCGCGGGGCTCCAGGTTCCACTCCGGGGAGAAATCGGCGAAGGCCAGACCGGCGAAGAAAGCGCCGATGATGGCGGCCATGCCGATCTTGGTGGCCACCACCGACAGTCCCAGGCAGATGGCCAGGGCCAGGATGAGCGGCGCATCGTGTGGTCTGCATGCGCTGCAGGCCGGGCCGTATGCGTCGCACCAGCCGCGGACCCGAGAAAAACCATGAACACGGCAAAGCCCACCGCCTCCGCGGAAACCAGGCTGAAATGCAGCCACTGGACGCCGTGGCCGGTGCTGATGCTGACCACTATGCCCAGCAGCACCATGCCCAGCATGTCGTCAAAGACGGCGGCCCCCAGGATGATGCGCGAGACCCGCAATTTCAGCACTCTCGAGATCGCGCAGGACGCGGGCGGTAATGCCCACGCTGGTGGCTACCATGGCGGCGGCCACAAAGGCGCATTCGTGCACCGGCGCGCCGTCGGCCCGCAGGAACCAGAAGCCGGCGGTGAAAGTGAGGAAGCGACTCCTCCGATCGCCACCCACAACGACAGCCGCCCGACACTTACCAGGTCCTTGGGACTGGTTTCCAGGCCGACAGTGAAGAGCAGAAAAACGGCGCCGACTTCGGCGATAGAGTAAACCGTATCGGTGGGAATGACGAACTGCGTGGCGTAAGGACCGAGAACTACTCCGGCCAGGATCTCACCCAGTACCGCCGGCATCGCCAGCCGTTCAAACAGCTCGCCGAAGACCTTCGCCCAAACGAAGATCGTAAAGAGCTGCAACAGAAGTACTTGAGTTCCGTTCGTCATGGAGGCAAAAACGCGGCCCTTTAATTTGACGACACTCGGACGGTTTTATCCAGCGGAATCCAAAGCCGTTGCTCTTTTTTACGTTTGCGGCGTCATGAAGCGACAGCCGATGGAAAAACCGCCCACGATCGGCTTAGGACTGATTCGCGCCAGGGCGGCTCCGCAGCTCTCGATTTTTGCGGTGCCACCCTCGATTCATGCCATCCTAGGTATACGAGGAAGTCAAGCCGAGTAGAAGAACCATCCTTCGTTATTGCAATCATCAGGTGGTCTGAAGTGAGAAGTAAGGTTGTGTTTACACACCCCCAAGTTATGCGCACCCTTAGAACGCTGACGGGGCTGCTGCTGGCCGCTGGCTGCAGCTCTCATTACCGCGGGACTTTTTTCCCATTCCCATTTCAGCGTTTTTGTACCCCTGGGGTTTGTAGCGGTTTTACTGGTTCTGGCGGCCCGCTTCGGAGTCATGGTCAGCGTGCTGGGATCGGTGCTGGCGGCGCTGGTTTTTGCCCAGCGGCTCTATGCCCCCATGGGCAGCGTCCGCGTGGAGCAGCTGGCCGCGCGCGAGAACCTGGCGTGGATGATTCTGGCCGCGGTTGCGCTCTCCTACCTGTTGTTTCCACCTCAGTCGCGCTCGCGGCATTAAAGCGCGCGAAACCATCCGCTTAGCGAAGCCAAACACTTCCCAAACTCAAACCTGAATTCTTTCCGGCGCCCACACCAGCACCTTAAGCAGGCGGGAGAACTGCGCCAGGTCGGGGCGAAGCGGCAGGCGCAGTCCGATGGGCTCGGCCATGGTGTTAACCTCGATGTCCACCTCGACCGGCTGAAGCGGCCAGGGGAGGTGATGGATTTCGGCGCGGTAGAGTTTTCCCCGGTTCCAGGAATAAAGGCAGTAGCGCTCGGTCAGGAATTCTTCTATGCTTCCGCCTCGCGCCGCGCGCGGCTCACCACTCGGACGGTAGACCCCGCGAAATTGTGGCATGCCGTTGTCAGCCGCCGGACCGTGCAGGCGACGGGAACGATAGCGGATTTCCTGCTTTCCTTCGGCGCGCATGCTGGCGTGCCAGTAAGGCAGGCGGTAGAAGGTTCGCGCTCCCCAAACGGCCGAGAGATTCGCCGCATCCAGGCTGAAGAAGAAAACCCCGGGCTTGCTGCCGAAGGAAACGTAGGTACGCACGTTCAGCTCGCAGAATCGCGATAATCCGGGTAGCGGCGGAACGCCGGGCGGACGCAGCGAATCGATGCGAAATGGCGTAATCGAGATCCAGGCGTCGCCGCCGTAGATGTCCAGCTCCAGAAATCCCGGCACGAGCTGCCCCAGGACCGCCGGCGAAACGCGGTAGTGGGCAAACAGCAGGTCGCGCCAGGTCTGGGTCATCGCCCACTGGGTCTGCGGCGGCGGCCAGGGACGATGCGCGGTCGCGTACAGAATGCTGTCGGCGCCGATCCAGTGGGTCTGAACTTCGCGTTCCATCTCCACCTAGAGTAGCTAAAACGCGGAGCGATGGGAACTCGACCGGAATGCGCCGCCACGGCGGAACGCCGGGGCATGCGTTTCTAACTACTTCGGGAAGGCGTTCGCGGGAACCTCGAAGACATACAAAGTGTGGTCCAGAATCGTCTTTCGCGGATAAGCGAACAGCCAGTGGAAGCTGTTGGGATTCTTGAGTAGCTGTCCGGAGAGATGGGTAGCGCTGACCACCACCGTGCCGGTTACGCGTTCTCCTTCGCGCAGGGGAACGTATCGGATGCCATACCAGGCCGGATCAACCAAGCCGTAGTAGGCAAGATGCAGCGTCTCGTTGGGATGTTCGGCTTGGTAGTTGCGCAGCGCGACCAATCCCTGCCCCCAATCGTGATTGCTGTCGCTGAGGTATTCAAAACTGCGCGAAGGTTTGATGAAGATATTGAAGTAGGAAAGGTAATCCGGAGCATAGCGCGCGCAATCCGCCGCCTGCAGGCAGACCACGGCGATTAAGAATGCCCGTCTGAATTTGAATCCTCGTGCCCACTCCCACATGGCGGCTGCGTAAATCAGCAGAAACGGGTATACCGGCAGAACGTGGCGCACTCCGATATTGATCCGCCCGAAGACTGCCAGCACGAAGTACAACAACGGGAAGATGCTCATCAGCAGCACGTAATGGCGGGCTGCAATCCGTTTTCTCCACAGTACCGCCGCTCCCGCCGCGGCCAGCAGCAAGATCAGCAGCGGCCATTTCAGAAGCACGGCTACCGGGAAGTAGAGCTTCCATCCGCCGCTCAGCGAAGTCTGGCCAAGAAAGAAACTGCGGTGGCCCTCCAGGTTGTGAACGAACACCATCCCCAATCCGGTGAGGTATTCGCAAGCGGGAATGAAAACCTGAAGCCGCAACGGCGTCGGGAAAGGATACGCAAGCTGCATCAAGTAGCCGGGGAAATGCAGCGTCACCCGGCCATCCTGGAAAACCACCTTGGAGACGTGGAAGAAGTAGCCGGCCCACACCACCAGAAAAGCGACGGCCAATGCGGCGGCCGCCTTGCTCCAATTCCATAGCCTCGGCTGCCGGACGAGCTTCCAATTCGAAGACACGGAGCTTGCCGTAGCGAAACCGGAGTTCACGGGTTGCGGCTTCAACATCAGGATCAGCACCAACGCTACGAGGAACAAGGGAGGAGTGCTCAGCTTTGCCAGCAGCATGGCGCCCAGCGACACCCCGAGCAGCAAGGTCTGACCGCTGCTTGGCCGGTCGACCCAGCGCAGCAGTTGCACGACTGCGGCAAAGACAAACAGCGTGGCGGCGCCGTCGATGGTTGCCACCGAGTAGTGCGCCACCAGCTCCGGAGAAAGCGCTGCCAGGGCCAGTGCGAAGGTGGCTGCGCCTTCGGAAAACAACCGGCGAGTCGAGAACCAGATCAGCAGCAGCAGCGCGACCCCCAGCAGGACGTTCATGCCGCGGGCGCGGTAGAGCCACACCTCGGGCGCGGGCTGGACCGGAATTGCCTCATCATCGAAGCGCCAATTCGGGTCGGGACCGGTCTGCACCATCGTCGCGTCGGTCTGAAGTTCATCCAGACTCGAGCCCATGTGAACCGGCTTGTTGCCGCTGGTATCGGCAGGCCTATTCTCATAGCGCCAATCGGTCTGCAGGAGCGGAATGGCGAACAACAGGCGCGCCAGCGGAGGTTGGTCGTGCCAGCGTTCGAATTCGCCAAAACGCCACGCCTCCAGCCCGGCAATGATGTGGTCGGACTCGTCCACAGTGAAGGACTGGGTGCGAATGAACCAGGTGCACTGCGCCAGGTAAAGCAAGATGAAAAGCGGAACCAGCAGGCGGGCCGTGCGGCTCCTTCCCGCGCCGGGCGCCGCAGTCGCCAGGGCTCGGTGCTCTAATGCCGCATGCTCTACATGTTCCGGTTCGCTAGGGGTTCTCAAACTGATTCGATTCCTATGTTTCTGTGCAGTCTGTTACCTGGTCAGCGACGACGCAGTAGATCGAACAATCGGTTTTGCCCTGCCCATGGATTATGAGTTCGCCTGGGCGGAAGATTGCCCCGAACCTGGGTTTTGCAAACGACAGACAAGCACCAGATGGTTCCGGTACGGACAATCCATTCCTGGCACGCCTGGGCTGGCCAGCATCACCCAACTCACCCCAAACTGCTGCCTCAAGCGCTCGAAATCAGCCTCCCCAAAGTTCTGCCAACCACTTTGGGCGTCGACTTCCTTTTTCCATCTCTCCGCCAGCCGAGGCACGCGCGCCGCCATGCCGCCGTCCTTGATGGAGTCGGAGAGCATGCTGCGCTCTGCCAAGGCGCGGAAGCCGTGATAGTCCTCGCCCGCCTCCCTCATGTAGTAGGGACCCAGCGCGAACAGGCTGTCCTGGGGCGTGTTCTCCCGGATCCAAACAAAGGCCTGGACCCAGGCGTTTTTCGGCGCCGTGCCGGGAAACTCCAGATGCTCCGTTGCCGGGTACATTTGCCGCTGGGAATAGAACATACCCAGGCCGAGCGGAACGAACAATAGCAGCCAACGATACCAACAATTCCGCAGGACGTACTGCCCGATCAAACCTCCCGCCACCAGGAACAGCAGGAGATAGCAAAGATGCAGAAAGCGCATGGGCTCCAGAGGCCGCAGGCGCTCCAACCCGGACGGCAGCATCATCGCCATTGCCACCACGCACTGGAATATGCCGAAGTAAACCAGCCGCGATGTCAGCCGCGACAGGGTATGCTCGCCCTGGCGCTGCGCCAGGCGATGAAAAAACCACAACAGCAGCAGCGGGGCGAATACTCCCAGCCACTCATACCATTGCCACTCGGCCAGACGGTAAAAAGGCGGCCTGGTTGCAGCCGCCTGCCGCCAGGCGTCGGATGCGGGTTCAAAAACCCATCCCAGCGGAATGAAGAGCGCCGCCACCGCGGAGCTTCGCTGCCGCGTGGCGGGCCAACCCAAAAAGACGCAATACGAGATGGCGAAAGCCGCCATCAGAATGTGCAGAGAGGCAGCCACCGCCAGCAACACGCAGGCCAGCAGCTTCCGGCCTTCCAAGGTCGCGGCGACCGCGCCCAGAATCGCCGCCGTAGCCAGAGTCCGCGGATGCAGGTACTGGTCAACCAGCGTGATGCCGGTTGCCGTGACAGGAAGGGCGAGCAGAAGGGCAATCGTGATCACGGCCGCCCAGCGCGCGTTAGCCTTGGAAAAGCACAGGCGGCTGATCCTCAGGCATCCCCACAGGATCAGGAAAATCGACAGGAAGTGCCAAGCCGCCGCAGTGCAATCGACGGGCAGGTGCGTCAGGCGCGCCGAATAAGCGATGAGTTTGTCGAAGATGGTCGCCTGAAACTGTAACTGGAAAAAATCGGCGTCATGGGGGTAGAGTGCGGGATTCAGGTTCTTCTTGATGGCCGCCAGGTAGAAGGCGTCGTCTTCCAGCCCCGGATGATAGCCCTGGACCAGCATGGCCACGCCGGCCAGCAGAAGCAGCAAGCAGACATCTCTGAGCGTGGAACGGATTCGCAACGGTTGAGTGATCGGTCTATTATACAGGCTCTCTGGATACCCTCCGTACATGCACTATCGGCCTTCCCAGGTGCGAATTCCGCTGGTATCGGGTCACGCCGGGCTGTGATACTGTAAGCGGCGCGGAGCCTCCGGGAAGTACCTGTTGTCGCGTTTGCCGGGTGAGCATTGCGCTCGGTTCCATGCGATCCTAAGATACACAAGAGCAGCTCTGAAGGATTTCATGCTAGGTTTCGGATTCAACAAGACGAAGGTTCTGGCTTCGGCCGAGCGCCACCTGCAACAGGGCAGGCTGCAACAGGCTATCGGCGAATATCAGAAGGTACTCAAGCACGACGCCCGAGACCTGACGGTGCTGAACACGGTGGGCGATTTGTATTCGCGCTCCAGCCAGGTAGCCGAAGCTACCGCCTGCTTTCGCGAAGTGGCCGAAGCCTACGCCCAGAGCGGCTTCATGGTGAAGGCGATCGCCCTCTACAAGAAGCTCGCCAAGCTGAATCCGGGCAGCGTGGAATATGCCCTGAAACTGGGTGAACTCTATCGCAACCAGGGACTGCACAGCGACGCCCGCGCGCAATACCTGCAGGCCGCCGAGACCTTGCTGCGCGCCGGAAAGGTCGAGGAAGGAACGCAGCTCTTCGAGAGGATTCTGGAAGTCGATCCGGAGAATATCACCGCCCAGTCCCGGCTGGCCGATTTGTATGTGCGTTCCGGGAAGAAAAACGAGGGAGCGGAGTTACTTTTCCGGCTCATGGAGACGGCTCTCCGGCGGCACCAGCCGGACGCGGCGGAGCAGGCCCTGGCCCACATTATGGCGCTGGCTCCGGAAGACGCCAGGCTGGCCGAGTTGCAGGGGCGGCTGGCCCTGGAACGCGGAAACCCGGCCACTGCCGCCAAATATCTCGAGGCGCTCCCCTCGCTGCAATCCAGCGAGTCTGGCCTGCAGACCCTGATCAGGATCTACCTGCAGGCCGGCCAGATCGCCAAGGCCATTCCTCCGGCCAAGCGGCTGCTGAGTGAATTCGGCAACTCGGAGGCGCTGGAAAAATGCTGTGACCAGCTCATTTCCCGGCAGGGCTCTCCTTCCTCGGCGGAAGGATTGAGAGACGCGCTGGGAATTTATGCAGAGTTCGGGGATGAACTGCTCAACCGTGCCGGGACACTGGAGAAGCTCCAGGGCTACGTGGTGGCCGCCCGGCAGGATCCCCAGGCCTTGGAGACGCTTCGCGATCTCTTGCAGAAGGCCGGCGACAACAGCGGCGGCGGCGACTTGCTCGAGTTGGCTGCCCAGGGCTGGATCACAAAAGGCGAACCGGCGCGCGCCGCGGATATCTACCAGCGGCTGATGGCCATGGATCCGCAGAACCAGGCCTATCGGCGAAGCTATGAGCAGTTTTCCGCCCAGCTGCAGCAACCCCCGCCGGGTACGCTCCTGGAGTCTTCCCCAGCCAGCGCGACAGCGGAACCCGCCGTCACTCCCGAGATCGCCGTCGTTGCCGAGCAAAGCGCCGGCGGATACAGCGATGAATTGGAGGCCATGATCCAAAGCGCCATCGCCGAAGCTGAGCTGCTGGAAAAGCACCAGAGCCCAGAAAAGGCGATTGCCAAACTGGAGCCAATGTTGGCCGAGGCGCGCTTCGACCCGCGCCTCAACCAGTCGCTGGTGGGGCTCTACCGGCGCGTGCAGCGATTCGAGGATGCCGCCGCGTGCTGCCAAAGACTGAATAAGGTGTTCTCCCTCGCCGGACGTCCTCAGGAGGCTTTGCAGTTCGCGCAGCTTGGCACGCAATATCAGGGCAAGTTCGCCCCGGCAGATGCGGCTGCCGAGGAGTTGGCGCCACCGATCCCAACGCCGCCCGCACCGGCTGGGGCAGGAGACCGTCCGGTTGCCGAGGCTCCGCTACCCGCCGCCGCGCCGACCATGCTTCCGATTGCGGCCGGCTTCGACGCTTTCGCTCCATCCAGCAGCGAGGAAATCGACATCTCCGACGAGTGGGAGCAGCTCTCAGGAAAACCCTTGAGCAGCGTCAAACATAAACAGGAACCTGCGAGTGTCGCAGCGTCCGCCGGCGAGCCCGAGCAGGCCAAGGAGATTGCCGAGGAGATTCGCTTCTACCTGGCAGAATCTCTGCTCAAGGAAGCTGAATTTGCCTTGCAGAAGTTCGCCGAGATTGACCCATCCAATTCCCGGCTGCCCGGATTGCGCGAACAGTTGGCCGCGAAAAAGGCTGCTCAGGCCCCGGCGGAGGAACCGGCCGCAAGTGCCGGAGGCAATCGAGCACTGGAGATCGCGCTCCGGCCGGTTCAAGAGATCGATGAGAATCCCCAAGCAGCCTCAGCCCCGGCCAGCCTGGGCGATTTTGTGGGCGATCTGGAGCGTTCCCTGGGGGTGGACTTCCATTTGACGTCGCCGGAGCCCCCGGCCCCTGCGGGCCTCACCGTCCCCACACAGGCAAGTGCCAAGACGGAGTCGGTCAGCCCAGCCGCGGGCGAACCGCCGGTTCTTCCCGCGCCGGCTGCACCCGCCGTGTCTGTCCCCGTTCCTGACATCCCTCCACCCGCACCCCCGGCGCCCGCTATGGCGAGCAGCATGGCAGTGCCGCTGCCAGTTCCGGCCCAGCCGGAGCCTCCGGTTATGCGGGCCGCAGAGAGGCCTCCGGATAGCCAAAGCCAGATTGGCGCCCAGGCACTGCAAGCTTCCCCCGCGCCAGGGACTGTGGTACCGCCGCAGGCCCCAGTCGCAACCGGCGCCGGATCCTCTCTCCTGGCGGACGTATTCCAGGAATTCAAAGACGAGGTCGAGGCGGGAACCGAGAAGGAAGATCCCGAGATACACTACAACCTGGGGCTTGCCTTCCAGGAGATGGGGCTGTTCGATGAAGCCATCGGCGAGTTCCAGAAGGTTTGCCAGGCGATCGACCAGGGACAGCCCTTCCCGCAGGTATTGCAGGCCTACACCTGGCTGGCGCACTGCCTGGTCTCCAAGGGCGTGCCGGAGGCTTCTTTCCGGTGGTATGAGCTGGCTCTGCGGGCTGCTCCCGACAATGAGGCGCGCATCGCCATCCGTTACGAGCTGGCCGAAGCCTACGAGGCCGCCGGACGCAAGCCGGAGGCCCTAGGTCAATACATGGAGGTCTACGGTTCCAATATCGATTACCGCGAAGTTTCCCAGCGCATCAAAGCCCTGAAATCGTAAGATTCTCTGTATGGACCGAACCCGCAGCCCCGAATCCGGTTCCCTGTCGAATGCGGAGAACGGGGCGAATTCCCCATCATCTCTCGAGTCGGCGCTGCCGAGGCCGCATCCATCATCCAATCAGGATATGGGTACTCGATCAGTTCGCCCGGAGTCCACAGCCAAACGGCGTTGCCTTTGATGGGGCAGCGGTGAATCCCGACCCGCCGGCCGGAGAGTCCGGCCCGATGCTGGTTCCCGGCGCGGGTTCCGCCGACGAGGGAGCGCCGCCGACAGGCTTCGCCCTGGGGGGCGCGCATTGCGCTGGTCATCGAAGTCATGATTTGGCTCGAATTAGGCATGATCCTCATCTTCGTGCCCTGGAAACGCGCCTGGACTGACAATAGCCTGATCCTGAATTATCCTCAGTTGCGCGAGTTCCTGGGAATGAACTTCGTCCGCGGGGCAGTGACCGGCATCGGGCTGCTCGACCTGTGGTTGGGAATCTCCCGGGCGGTCTATTACAAAGATCCGGGTAAAACTTAGAGAACGGGACAGCCGCTGGCTCAAGCCGCCGCCGGCGTCCAGTTCACGCGATGTCCCGTACGACAAGCAAGAACCTGCCGGCCGGCGACACCCAGCAGAAAGAATCATGGAACAGAAAGAAAATCGGGAGCAGGGCGAGCGGAAAAGCCTCCGCTCGCCGCTCGCTTACGAAAACCGCAAATTTCTGGAAGGTCCAAACGGCCGTCCGCTGCGCATCCTGTCGGAGTATGCCGAACCGCTGGCCCGCTTTCGGCGGGAAAACGTACAGGATACGGTGGTCTTTTTCGGTTCGGCCCGCTTCACCAGCAAGCTCAGCGCCACGCGGAGCCTGGACGAAGCCGCGCACACTCTGGAGCTGCTGGAAAAGCCCGGCTCCGTTGTCCCCGCACCCCCACAAGAGCAGGCGCGGATAAAACGGGCGCAGGTGGCGCTGGACATGGCACGCTACTACGAAGACGCGCGGCGGCTTGCCTACCTGCTGACCAGCTGGTCGCAGACCTTGCGCTCGCGCCGGCACCGCTTCGTGGTGACCACGGGCGGAGGTCCGGGCATCATGGAGGCCGCTAATCGCGGGGCGCACGAGGCCGGAGGAAAAACCATCGGCCTGAACATCAATCTGCCCTACGAGCAGATGCCGAATCCCTACATCACGCCCGAGCTCAATTTCGAGTTCCACTACTTCTTCATGCGCAAGCTTTGGTTCGCTTACCTGGCCAAGGCGCTGGTCGTCTTTCCCGGCGGCTTCGGCACGCTGGACGAGCTGTTCGAAATCCTGACGCTGGCGCAGACCGAAAAGCTCGCCAAGCGAATCACCGTGCTGATCTACGGCAAGGAGTACTGGAATCGAGTGCTGAACCTGGAGGCGCTGGCCGACGCGGGAGCCATTTCGCCCGAGGACATCAACCTGTTCCACTACGTCGACACCCCGGAGGAAGGCTTCGAAATCCTGCGCGACTCGCTGACCAAGTTTCACTTGAACGTGCCCGCCGGACAGCGCGCGCCGGAGCTCGCCAGAACCAGGCCGTAGCATAAGGGGGCTAGGGGTCAGGGGCCAAGGGATCAGGATTCGGTGGAGATACCCAGCCCACATTCGCGGCGTCTCGTCACCCCATCAAGGCAAACTTAAGGCTTTGCTGGGGACTCCGCAGCTGAGGGCGGCTAGGCCTAAGCATGTTAGGCGTGCTTCGCACGCCCGCCCAGCCGAGGGCGACTGGGCCTACGCTAGGGTCCCCGGAAAGCCCGCAGTTGGCTTGCTGAGGCGGCCCACTGCAGGCTTGGCGTTGCGCTTCTGCTAGGATAGTCAATTGCAGATGACATTAACCGTGAGCACTACCACCCATTCTCCTGCCGAGATACTCCGGATAGCGCCTGTGCAGCAGGCCTCAAACGGTGTCTGCTATGCCGTTACCGGACAGACCAACCTGCTTGGCGCCGATGCCGAGCGCATGGTCTTGGCCGTTCCCGCGGCCATTGCCGCGGCCCTGAGCCGCAAGGCATTCTACTTCGTCCCGCTGGCCGTCGCGCAGGGCGAGCAAACGGTGATCGCCGACCGCTATGACGTGACGCTCAGCGACCAGGCGGTCTGCCATCGCAACCTCACGCTCGGCGACGCCGAGTGCGTCTTCATCTCCACCCGCCTGATGGACGACCGCTTCTCGGTCGCCTTCGAGTTCTACATCAACGTGGCTCATGCCTTCGTGGAGCACGCCGGCTTCTCGCAGGAGTTCGCCGACCTGGCCTGGAAGCAGGTGTCGGACAAAACCAAGGGTGAGACGAGCCTGGATGCGCACGAGCTGCGCAAAATCGCCGGCTCGGCCATCCCGGAGTCGGACAAGGCCAAGCAGGAGTACTTCGAGACGGTCTTCGCCGACTCGATCGCCATCTACATGCTGGCGCTATTTCTTGATGTGGATTACTACGAACTGCGGGAGCGCGAATATCCGCTGCTGGTACCGGCGGCCCTGGCCGAACGGCTGCGCAAAGTGGCGGAGCTGTTCCCTGCACCGCCGGGCTTTGAGTTCAACATCTTCTATCGCCGGCGGCCGAACTAACGGCGTCGCTCATCCCGATAGTCGCGCTCGTGGGGCACAGGGCAGTCATGCGAGTTAGCTGTCGGCGAGCTCCCGCTCGCCCGCCCAGCCGAGGGCGACTGGGCCTACGCTATTTCACCCTACCCCTCCCTCCGGCATTTTCTTGCAAATTCTTGGCGGTCTATGAGTTAGCTTCTGTTTATGTCGGCAAACCATTGAAGGCGTAAGACTTACAGGTAAATTCTTGATTTATCAGGTAGTTGGCTTAGCGCTTCGTTTGTTGCACGAGCCGCCGCAGACTCAGATGCTCCTATATCCAGGATGACAGATTCAGCCGGAAAATGTGACATGCGATTTTGCGAGTGGAATCAGTAAGTTAGGTGCTGCAGGGGGTTGACAAGAAATCTGAGGAGCGCCGGTTGCGCATTGTGAAGTGGATGAAGTGGATGTTGAGAATCCCAGTTATCGAACGCTGCGTTTCCCCTGATCTGATCCATGCCCGTTCATCGCCGACTATTGCGAGAAGTCCCTGAGAAAATTGGTTAACTCCTGAAAGACGGGACTCGTTATGTCAAGAGGATTGTCAGCGGCTTCCTTGGCCCAAATGAAGCCAAGCGAGCATGAGGGATCATCCTCGCAGAAGCAAGCAATCGCACACTGCATCCTGAGCTTCGCTTTCTTGTTCTCACCCCACCTCACTGTGCGCTGCACACAGGTCTCAAGCGCAGTTATACATTTTGCCAAATCTGAATGACTTGCCGTGACCGCATCAAAGAGCAGGTGTTCCAGAGCGCCCGTCCTGCCCCTTCCAGGCATCAGGAATACGGCACTGGTACGGTGCCTTCCACGCCGAATGACATAACTTTCTGTCGGTACCTCATAGGGAGGGACGAAGCCGGCACAGGCGTCCGTAAAAGCCTGTCGTGGGTTTCCGTTGGCGTCCCTGATTACAGCGATGCCCTTCACTATATCGTCAGCCGCAATAAGGCTCACCATGTCTGAGATGCCACCTTTCCCCATCTTTTTCTTCGGGAAGGTAACATCACAGTTCTGTATGCCGAGGTGTCTTAGAAGAGAGCACACGAAAGCCGATTCGTGGAACCCTTCACAGACGATCACGAGAGGACTCTCAGGCTGGAAATTCTCGACACGTCGTTTACCTAATTCATCGCACTTCAAATTCTTGCTCCAACGCTGATTTGAGATAGTCCCCGCCGAGTGAATCTACGTGACAAGAAGATTCTTTTCGATATGTTCTAAGCAGGGAGAAATCTTCTTCTTTACCTTCTACCGTTGGAAGCATGGCATCCATGCACTCTTTGCTATGGGTGCTCACAAAGAGTTGGACTTTAAAATGAGTTGCTAGGCTATAAATAGATTTCCATATTGAAGGAAGGAGTTTGTAATGAAATCCGTCTTCAAGTTGATCAATCAGGATGGTCCCTCCTTCGAAATATCCTATTCCAACACATATCCCGACTAGCCGATTAACTCCATCGGAGATTAGCGGAACGGGCATCTTTAGTTTCTTTCCTTCAATATCCGCAAACAGCATAGGAACGCCAGCGTGGTATTGAATCGAGAGTCCTTTTATAAATGGAAACTCTCCCGTAATTGCGTCAAAGATAGGCTTCATTTTCCCGCGTTTATCCAGGTCAGAGAACCTCTTGGCATTTTCATCAGGAGATTCCCCAACTCCAGGTGTGAACCAAAGACAAGGGAAAAAAGTCGCGGCTGTGACGTCGGGTTGCAGTCCAGTAGGAGTGAACTTCGGTTTCGAAACTACTTCTGGATAGCCAGTTCTCTTCCACCTGAACTCAATCTGAGGCATTACGTTAACTTGCTGAGTACCGGAACCCGCTGTCACCTGTTTACCAAAAGGGAGTTCTGGTGATATCGAAGTAGTGTACTCAATTGACAAACTTCGACTATCCGAATTCGGACTGCCTCCTATTTTTATTACTACCTTTTTCTCGGAGTTGAAATCATAAAACAAGTCGTCCCAGACTCCGTGATATGTCTGAGCATCCACAGGGGCCTGTAGCAGGTTGCCCATTCGACGAATTCCTCTTAATTGGAGCGATAAGTTAGCGGCGTAGGCGTTCGATGAAAGAAAGATTGATTCCATCAGAGCACTCTTCCCGCTTGCATTAGGTCCAACTAGGAGATTCACTTTCTTGAGGTCGGTGAGCTCTAATTCTTTAAAGCCGCGAAAATTTTTAATGTTGATTTGGTCAATCATGAAGTGCTCGCTTCTCTTTCCGTTTACATCTGAATATCGACCACAATTCGGGACGCACACGCACGCTCGTCACGCTGCAGGGTGCCCCGCCCTCGCGCCCTGTAGTTGGGCACTAGGGTGGGTTCAGACGGAAGCTACTTCTTCACCGGCGCGGCGGCGCTCTTGGCGGCTACCGCTTTCTGCTCCGGCGAAGCCGGTGCCGGTGCGGGCACCAACGGCGCCTGCAGTCCGATAGCCTTCCTCACTTCGACCTCGATGCGGGCGGCGATGTCCTTGTTCTCCTTCAGGAACTGCTTGGCGTTCTCGCGTCCCTGGCCGACGCGCTCGCCCTTGTAGCTGAACCAGGCGCCGGACTTCTCGACGATGTTGTTGTTGACCGCCAGGTCGATCAGGTCGCCTTCGCGCGAGATGCCTTCGCCGTACATGATGTCGAACTCGGCCTCGCGGAAGGGCGCGGCCGTCTTGTTCTTCACAATCTTAACCTTGGTGCGCGAGCCGACCACGGCGTCGCCGTCCTTGATGGCGGCGATGCGGCGGATATCCACGCGCACGGAGGAATAGAACTTCAGCGCGCGGCCGCCGGTGGTGGTTTCGGGATTGCCGAACATCACGCCGATCTTCTCGCGGATCTGGTTGATGAAGACCAGGCAGGTGCGCGACTTGGAGACGATGCCGGTCAGCTTGCGTAAGGCTTGCGACATGAGGCGGGCTTGCAGCCCCATGTGGCTGTCTCCCATTTCGCCCTCGAGTTCGGCCTTGGGAACCAGCGCGGCAACCGAATCGACCACCAGGATGTCGATCGCGCCAGAGCGCACCAGGGCTTCGGCAATCTCCAGCGCCTGCTCGCCGTAGTCAGGCTGCGAAACCAGCAGGTTGTCAACATCCACTCCCAGCCGCTTGGCGTAGGCGGGGTCGAGCGCGTGTTCGGCGTCGACGAAGGCGGCCATTCCGTCCGGCCTTCTGGGCCTCGGCAATGACCTGCAGGGCGATCGTGGTCTTGCCCGAAGATTCGGGACCGAAGACCTCGACTACGCGCCCGCGCGGAAAGCCGCCCACGCCGAGGGCGGCGTCAAAGGAGATGGCGCCGGTGGGGATAACCGCGATGGGAACGATCGCCTCCTTGTTCCCCAGCCGCATGATGGAGCCCTTGCCGAACTGCTTTTCGATTTGCGCGAGAGCTAGATCGAGTGCCCGCGAGCGTTCATCCGCCATAATTGGAACTCCTTAGCAAGGCATTTTGAATTGAAGATTGAAGATTTCAGATTGAAGATTGCAGAGGGAGCCAATTCAAGCCTCTGGCACGAAAACCGGCACTAAGCATCCGAAGCGCGCCTCAACCTGTATTTTCAATCTTAAATCTGCAATCTGAAATCTTAAATGCTGTTTGGCTGACGCGGCGTAGAATACCACGCTTTGCCGGCCCGGGCGAACGGGAAGCTACGTCGAGAACCTGCGGTTTTCCTTTTTTTGGACGTTTTCCCGCGGCGGGCGAAAGCAAAACCAGGGATGGTGTATACCGAAGCCAAACGGTCCAGTCGCCGCGAGCACCAGGGAGCGGCGGCGGTAAGCAGGACTTGAAGCTCCATAACGTCCCTGGTTTTGCCGTACAATGGCGGTCGATGATCGCGCATCTCCGCGGCAAGCTGCTGAGCAAGCGTCCCAACCAGGCCATTGTCGAGGCCGGCGGGGTCGGCTACGACCTCGCCATCACCGTTCCCGCCTTTTCCGATCTCCCCGAGGCCGGGCACGAGGTCGCGTTGCACGTCTACACACACGTGCGCGAAGACCAGATTGCGCTCTTCGGCTTCCTTCGCGTGGAGGAGAAGCGGCTCTTCGAGAAGCTGATTTCCGTCAGCGGCATAGGGCCCAAGCTGGCCATCACGATCTTGAGCGGCATGCCGGTGGACGAGCTGATCGGGGCAATTCGCGGCGGCGATATTGCGCGGCTGACCAAGGTGCCCGGCATCGGCCGCAAAACCGCCGAGCGCATGGTCCTGGAACTGCGGGAAAAATTGGAAGAGTTCCGCGCGGCGGCGGCTGTTCCTGCGCCGGTGAACGCGCTGGCCGAAGACGTGCTTTCCGCCCTGGTGAACCTCGGCTACCAGCGCCCGCTGGCGGAAAAGGCTGTCGAGAAAGCCTCGGCTGACGGCGAACAGGGCTTCGACCGGCTCTTCCGTGAAGCCTTGAAGGTGTTGCAGCGCTGAGGGTGGGATCAAGGCCCGGCGCTATCGGACTGGCGCCG
The DNA here is from genome assembly GCA_963791145.1 of uncultured Acidobacteriota bacterium. Classification (GTDB taxonomy): domain Bacteria; phylum Acidobacteriota; class Terriglobia; order Terriglobales; family Acidobacteriaceae; genus CAWBRT01. Next base: position 93,734 of record CAWBRT010000020.1, read on the forward strand.
GCAGTGATGTGTTTTTCCGGGAGCGGCGGGCAGCGTCGGCGACCGAGTCGCTGCTCGGCTCGTTCACCTCGCCTGAGATGACCACTGTGTTGGCGCTCAGACGCACCGGCTTCGGAGACTCCACCGCCGCAGGGGCGCCCGGTTTTGAACGCCCAACAACAATTCCTGCGATTGCCGGGGCCGCCTCGATCGCCCTAACCTGACCTTTTCCCAGCGGCTGCGCTTTTTCCCAGTCGGTCAACGCCCTTTGCTGGCTCGGGAGCATCGGAGGCCCGCTCGGGGCCGCCACGGAAGCCGGGCCTGCGCCGCCCGGCGGCATTTCGCTGGAGCCCGCTGAATTGCGTCCCTGGCCGGAAACCGCGGAGAACAATTGACGCAGCTCTTTGAGGCCGGGAATGTCTGCGCCCAAAACTTCGGAGGCGAGGCTGCTGTACCAGCCGAACTGCTGCGGATAGAATTTTGCGAGTTCTGGAGCAACCACCACTACAACGAGTGCGACGATCACCGCAGCCAGCAGCAGGCGCTTCATGTGCTCGACCCTTCGACGCCAATGGGCAAATCTATTCTTATGCGCCGGATGCCGCCCTACAAGTGACGTAGGTAACGTTACAAACGACTAGCTGGCAGGGGATATCAAGGTTAGCGTGCGGATTTATGGAGGTGGTTCCGCAGAAGGCTTATCTAGACCGTGCTTTCTTCGCCTTCTCTCTTCCACCATTCGCATCACTGGCTCGCTTTGGCCCCTTTTTCTCTTCGTATGAGCGGATCATCTCGCGCCGCAGCAGGGCGTTGGCTTTCGTCTGGTATCCCGGGCCGTCCTGCTTGAGCCAAGAAATTACGTCGGCGTCCAGGCGCATGGTTACGGGCTTTTTGACCGGCCGGTACATCTCTCCCCGCACAGCCCGGACTAGCTGTTCTGCCGTCAGCTCGGGAATGTCCGAGGTATCGATACGGTCGTCCGGAATCGCCGCGATCGCTTTCAGCTCTTTCTGCCGTTGCCTATTGGAAAGCTTCTTCATAGAACTTCCGCTCCCTCGGAGTGGCCTTTCGCGCTGAGATGATGCGCGTGATCTCCTCGCCCTGTTCATTCCGGGACGTATGAACGACAACCAGAATTATCAGGTTCTCCAAACGCCCAACGGTCCAGAAGCGTTCTTCGTTCCGCACCGTACGATCTGGAATGGTCAGGCAAAACGGGTCGGCAAAAACCTCCACTGCAATAGCGAACGAAATGCCATGCTTCTTGCGGTTCAAACGGCTCTTGTTCTCGTCCCATTCGAAACGCATGGAATGTCCTTGCCAACCGTAAGATAAGCCGGAAGAAGTTAAAATGTCAATATAATAATGTATGTACTCATTTCCCGATGCAGAAAGTAGAAAACGGCATCTTCGCTAGTGTTCATGCGGTGCTCTGGATTCGCGGCCCGCACGGAGTCCCGCCGGAGTCCCAATTGCCCTTTGTGCCTTCCTCTCCAACAGGCTGATATAGCACGTCAGCCCGTCCTGGTGGGTCAGCTTCCAGACTCCGGCATCTTCGGCAGAAGCGATTAATTTCTTCTGGGGCTATCAGACTGAAATGACAAGTAGTTGCACTCAATTGTTTGCGGCAATCGGCGAAATCCGCGGCAAGTGATACCCGTAATGAATGCTCTCCAGAGACACCCTGGGACCGTGCAAGGTGACATGGGACACAAAGCGGCAACTTCACGCTACGTGAGTCATGTCACCGATGCCACGGAGCCAAGGGAGGCTCCACTGATGACCGTAGAGAACAAAACCATTGGCGCCAACCCCGCCACGTCAGAAAGATTCCTGCGTATGTCCGAGGTGAAGAACCGCGTGGCCTACAGCCGTGCCACGATCTACCGCTTGATGTCGGAGGGCAAGTTTCCCCGCTGCATCAATCTGGGAGAACGCGCCGTGGCATGGCGCGAATCCGAAATCGTTCAGTGGATGGAGTCGCGCATTGGCAACACTCCCGCACAGGCGGGCGGTCGTGCTCAGTGAGATCGCTAAAGCGTGGGCCGGCGCGCAAGCGCCGGACTGACTCCGATGTAATCGAATGGAAGGAGTATCCGCGCATCGCGCCGGGCGAGTACCGGGCATATTGCAAGTGGGGGAAGCTATACCGCGACCCCGGCTTTCATGGCTGGCGCTGCCTGTTGCGCTGGGATGTGCTCACGGATGACCTGTTGCGCCTGGTCGCTTGTGTGCCTCTGTGGTGGGCATTGGGCGACGGTGACAAGCCGCACGCATCGCGCCGGGGGAAATACCTTCCCGAGTGGATACGCGCGAACAGCGGGCCGCCAACGCGCGGAGATCGACTTTCCCCGAGAGTGTTCGTTCACCGCTATGCGCGCGTGGAGATCGGCGACACGGAAGGCCCGGCGCCGTATTCGGTTGTGCGGAAAATCATCGAGTGGGAAACGGGTTTGCTGGGTCACTCAGTCAGCAAGTCACACAGTCAAGGTGTGCAAGCCTTAAGGGAAGCAGACACAGAGGTTTCCAGAGAGTGATTGTCAGCTTTTGAAGCTTCGGTCCTTTGCCGGGGTCGAGGGTGTAATCACTCCGGCACACACCCAAGGGGCGGGCGTTGAACGCGCCCGCCAAAGGCAGAGCGCGGAGAGGGTGTTTAGGGGATTTGCGGGTGACAATTTGAATCCCCAGCGGTAATCAAAGGTAATCAAAATGGCTAGAGGCGGAAAGAGAGAGCACGCAGGGCGCAAGCCTAGCACGATCAAGGGGTTAGTCAAAAAGCTCGGGAAGTTTGACGCGGAGGCGCTGCTTGCGAAAATCAACTCTAATCAAAAGTGGATGGCATTATCAAAGTGCGGGGAGCCTCGCGTCGAATTGGAAGTTATGAAGTATCTGACAGATAGAGCTTTTGGCAAGGTATCCCAACCGCTTGAGCACTCCGGCAGGATAACGCTGGAGGATCTGGTCTGTGGTGAGCTTGAGTTGCAATGATTGAGTCCTCAGCGCGGGTGAAGCAAGTACCCTCTGGACGGAGCACGGCGGTAGTCGTTTCAAGACATGCGGTATTACAGTTCTACTGTGTTCCTTTGACCAGGATGGCATTAAAGGTCATGGCGGTCCCGTTTTCCACGGCCATCTTCCTCTCCCAGTCTGTGAATCCAGGACGAGAAATTTTCAAAATATGAGGCCCTGGGGAGGCTTTGAGCTGAGAAGGGGTAGCTCCTTTGTACTCACCATCAATAAAAATATCGGCGCCCAACGGCTCAGAGGTAACTTGAAACGAAACCATTTTGCCGGCGGCTTCTTGCTTGTTGGCATTCAGGTGCGACGAAACCGGAAGCGGTTCATAGTTCACGGACACAATCGAAGTATCGATTATGTCACTTGGATTGATAAACTGAGCCTGCCTGATTGCGGCCTGCCCCTCTTCCTCTGAGACATGACTCAAAACAGGATGTCCAACCGTTACTCCGCTGCTGGTGTCCATTCTCAGGTAGTAGAACCTGCCGGCCTCACAATCGAGTTCCACTGCACTTACACGCTTCGTACTAAACACATGTTTGCCTGGGGTTACCCTAGCCACAAGGAACCGATTTCTGTCTAGCTTGGCGATGGGCTTAGCGTCGAGATAAACGTCAAACGTGATTCGGCGCAAAGTGTTGACATGCCATGACTTCCATACGAACACAGTTGCTTTGTCTTGAGCGACTGCCGGAACAGCCAGCGACAGAAATAGAATTACCCAGCACTCGATTGCACGAACATTCCGAATCATCGAACGCCCCCAAGGGGGATTTACTACCGGCACATTCTTGCGGATGCGAAGTGGCATGTCAACCAGCAACACAGCTTCAACTTTTTCGCCGAGGGCCTGTGCTGCGCTACGCTGTGGCGAAGTTGCCAACGACCACCTTGGACTCGTTCACGATTCTGTCGACATAATCGGACCACCATTGGAGCATCTGTTTCCTCTGCTCTGCGAACTCCGCAACGATGTACACGGCCCGGATGCCTACAGGCTCATGACTGAGAGCCTTTTCGATCACGTCTTTGTTAAACCCTTGCTCAGTTAGGAGCGTGGCGCCCGTCCTGCGTAGATCGTGAATGGTGAGCGGGGCCATTTGTATCAAACGTCAGCCCTTCCAAAGCCTTGTTGAGCGCGTTCTTGGCGAATGGCTTTGTGCTGCTTCCCCGGCCCGGCAGGACTAGCTGAGAGTCTCCAGCAAGCGATTTCAGTTCCTTGAACATTGCGGCAACCTGAGAGGACAGATAGACGAGGTGCGGCTTGCCGTTCTTCGCGTTCTCTTCTGGAATAAGCCACTCGCCCGCCTCAAAATTCAAATGCTCCCATCGTGCCAGTTGCAGTTCCGACTTGCGGGAGAGCGTGAGCAGGATGATGTGCAAGGCCAGCTTGAATTGCCGCCGGATATTCGTCTGGTAGATGGTGCGGAGGTACAGGCGAATCTCTTTTGGCGCGAGCACGCGGGAACGCTGTCGCGCCTTGCCGATGTACCTGGTGGCGACCATCACGGCGGGATTGACCGTCACCAATTGGGTTTCAATGGCGTAATCGAATATCTGCTTGATGACGCTGCGGAGCTGGATCGCTGCGGCAACCTGCCCGTTGTCCCGTTTGCGATAGACCAACCCTTGCACGTCTAGGGCGTTCACATCCTTGAGGGTCTTTTCTCCAAGGGCGGGATAAATCTCTTTGTCGAGATAGCGCCGGATGGCCTTGGGGTCTTTCCATCGGGCGAGCACCTGTTCCGTGTAGTACCGGTCCCCGAACTCTCTGAGGGTCGGATTCGTGGACAGGCCGGCGCGCGCTAGCTTCTTTGCCGTAGCTGGAGACTCGCCCTTTGCCACTTGCGCCGCGAGCTTGGCCCGTTCATCCCGCGCCGCCTTCAGACTCACATCAGGATAGCGGCCAATCACCAGCTTGTCTCGCTTGCCGTCAATCCGGTAGCGGAACACCCATGACTTAACCCCGCCCGGTGTCACGTCCAGAAGCAGGCCGCCTCCGTCAGCCTTGCTATACCGGGAACCTGCGATCGGCTTCAATCCCTTAATCAGAGCGTCTGTGAGTGGCATACTGTCCCTTTCTTGGGACTCCAGAGGCTTTTGAGGGGTGCATCTCTCTGTGGAGTCCCGCCAGAGTCCCGAATTGCTTGCGCTTGCTTGGGACTCTGAGAGACAGAGTAGGACGATTATCATTGCAAGTAAAGGGAATTCTTTGAGATTTCGACATTCCGTGAGACGGCAAGAAACACAAGGT
>CAWBRT010000021.1:0-6843 GCA_963791145.1 uncultured Acidobacteriota bacterium
TGGTTGAGGCCCAGGACGCGCAATCGCTCCAGCTTCTCGTCGGATGAGGCGGTCCCGAAGGTCTCGAAGCCCATTACCCGTCCCAGTTGCACGGCGGCCGTACCCACCCCTCCGGCGGCGGCATGGATCAGGATGCGCACCGGTTTCCTGGAGCTCACCGGCGAGTGGTCGGGAGAGCCGGTCCCGGGAACGACGCCGGCCTTCCAATAAACCAGCCAGGCGGTGAAGTAGTTCACCGGAAAGGCTGCCGCCTGGATCGAGTTCCAGCCCTGGGGTTGGGGCCAGAGGAAATCGCTGCGGACAGCGATCTTTTCGGCGCAGGCCCCTTGCTGCGTGTACCCCATCACCGGCTGGCCCGTATCCGCCCTGCGTCCGGCGAACTCGCGGCCGGCGATATAGTCGGGTTTGGGTCCGCCCGGGTAGAGTCCCATGGCGCTGCGAACGTCGGCGAAGTTCACGCCTACCGCTTCGACGTTCACCAGCACTTCATCCTGCTTGGCAGAGGGCTCTGGCACGTCGTGCAACTCCAGCGCGTCGGCTCCTTGGAAACTGGTGACAACGATAGCTTTCATGCGTTTCTGGCTCGAAGAGGCTACTGAAAAAACAAGGTTTCGGATTGGATAGGATTACAAAATCGCCAGCTTTTCCCTTGCAGGCTGCCGAGTATGAATCCCCGGCTGCGAATTCTAGCATCTTCTTCATTGGTAAAGAGAGGCTGTCGCTCCCTGACATCGGAAGCGTCATCGCGGGTTAAGCTTCTCACCCCGCGGGATTGGCTTGCCGCTGCCCTCGCGAAGCGCCAGGCGGCATTGCCAGTGGCGGGTATTGGGGCTTTCGTGACTTTACTCGTGGGCACCCGGATACCGTTAACTGGGGGTGAGACGTCGCGGGCTGTTATACTTCGTTTAATTCATCGGTCTCGCGGAAAGCACGCGGACCAGGTTCATATCGGGTTCTTTGGCCGGCGTAGCGGTTAGAAGTAGTAGCCAATAAGAGTAAGCGTTAAGCATTCTGATTTTGTCCGTACTTGTCACGATCCTGGGTTGCTGTTTCGTTATAACGGGTCGCACAAGCATGGGCCTTTTAACGAGGTCCGCTTGGAACTAGCTCTCATTCGCACTATTTTTGTCGTGGTGGTCGGGGTTACCTGCTATTTTCTTCGGCCATTCACGTTTGCTCACGAGGCGCTGAACGCCTTGGTCGGCGTGGTGCTGGGCGGCGCGGTCGTTCTGTTTGAGAGCCGCTTGCGGGCCATGAGCCTGAAGCGGCTGATCGGCTCAGCCATCGGCAGCGTACTCGGCATAGTGGGCGCTTACCTGTTCTGCGCCGTGCTGCGCTTCAGCCTCCCCGATGGGCGCATGCAGAGCTTCCTGCAGATTTTCATCATCCTGATCATGTCCTACATCGGCTTGATCGTAGGCGCCAGCAAGGGCGACCTGCTGAATCTCTCCGCCCTGGGCGGCATCTTCGGCGGCGAGAAGCAGATGCGGCGAAGCTACAAGATCCTGGATACCAGCGTCATCATCGATGGCCGCATCGCCGATATCGCCGAGACGGGTTTTCTCGACGGCGTGCTGACGATTCCCTCGTTCGTTTTGCGCGAGCTGCAACTGGTGGCCGACTCGGCCGACTCGCTCAAGCGCAACCGCGGCCGACGCGGGCTGGATATCCTGCAGCGCATCCAGAAGATCACCACCCTGCAGGTGCAGATCGTCGAGGACGATTTCCCCGCGGTCCGCGAAGTCGACATGAAGCTGATCGAGCTGGCCAAAGTGTACGAAGGCAAGATCGTCACCAACGACTTCAACCTGAACAAGGTGGCTCAGCTGCACGGCGTGGCGGTGCTGAATATCAACGAGCTCGCCAACTCCCTCAAGCCGATCGTGCTGCCGGGCGAGATCATGAAGGTCTTCGTCCTGAAGGAAGGCAAGGAGTACAACCAGGGCGTGGCTTACCTGGACGACGGCACCATGGTCGTAGTGGACAATGCCCGCAAGATGATCGGCAAGACGGTCGACATCTCAGTGACCTCGGTCCTGCAGACCACCGCCGGAAAGATGATTTTTGGCAAGTTCGACGAGCGCGGAACCCTCAGCATGGCCCGTCCGGAGCCGCGTCCGCCCGACACCCGCAAGAGCAACCCGCAACCCTCGCTGGTAACCGAGAACAGCGTCGATGCGGCCCCGGCTACGCCGGCCAACGGAACCACCGAGCCGCGCTGAACCTCAGCCTGGCTAAGCCTCTCCGCAGGAGCTCGCAAGCGATGGTCAGAGTCCGCTTTGCGCCCTCTCCAACCGGATTTTTGCACGTCGGGAGCGCGCGCACTTTTCTCTTCAACTGGCTCTACGCCCGCCATCATGGCGGCACCATGATCCTGCGCGTCGACGACACTGACCTCGAGCGCAATACCGAGGCTTCGCTGAACTCCATCTTTGAGGGGCTGCGCTGGCTCGATCTTGCATGGGACGAAGAATACAAGCAGTCCGAGCGGCTGTCGCTCTATCGTGAGATAGCGAACGCCATCTTTGAAAAGGGACTTGCCTACCGCGATTTCACCCCAGCACGCGGCGAAGAGAACGAGAGCCCAGCACTCGAATCCCCGGTTCCGTCAGAGGCAAAGAAGGGAGCTGCCTGGGTCTTCAATCCCGGAATGCGCGAGCTTTCACGTGCGGAGAGCGACCGCCGTGCTGCCGCCGGTGAGCCGTTTGCCTTGCGCTTTCGCGTGCCTCGCGACCACGAGCACGAAGTACGCTTTGCCGATGCGGTCTATGGCGAGCAGGCCCGCTCAACCGTCGACATCGAGGACTTCGCGCTGTTGCGCAGCGACGGAATGCCCACCTACCACCTGGCCTCTTGCGCCGACGATGCCGACCTGCGCATCAGCCACATCATTCGCGGGCAAGACCATCTCTCCAACACCTTCAAGCATGTGCTGATCTTCGAAGCCGCCGGTGTAACGCCGCCGCAGTTCGCGCACCTGCCATTGCTGGTGGCGCCGGACGGAACCAAGCTTTCCAAGCGCCGCCACGGACCGGTGGTCAGCGTGACCACCTACCGCGATGCCGGGTTTCTGCCCGAGGCTTTCATCAATTTTCTCTGCCTGCTCGGCTGGTCGCCCAAAGACGACCGCGAGCGCATGACGCGGCAGGAACTCGTCGACGCCTTTTCGCTCGCAGGCATCAATCGGGCCAATGCAGTGATCAACTTCAAGGAACCGGCCGTAACGCCGGAAGATACCTTCGATCCCAAAGCCTTGTGGCTGAATGCCGAGCATATCCGCGCCCTGCCCGTCGAGGATCTCAGCCGGCGGCTCTTGCCCGTGATGCAGGAAGCGGGGTTCAAAGTCGATGCCGGCAAGATGCTGCAGGTTACGCCGCTCATTCGCGAGCGCATCAAGCTCCTGCGGGACGCGCTTGCGGTGGCCGACTTCTTCTTCGTCGATCAGCTCCCGCCTTACGACAGCGCCGAACTGGTGCCGCAAAAGGGCGACCGCAAACTGGCGCTGGAAATTCTGCAGCACTCGCGCAAGCTCCTGGCCGACTCCTCCGGCGGCCAGGATGGCTTCCGGCACGAAGCGGGGTCCCCGACAGACGCCGCCTTTGCGTCTGTTGGGGTGGCCGGGCATCTGGAGGAGACGCTTCGTGCCGCCGCCGAGCAGATGGGAATCAAGGCGGGGCAGATGTTCCAGCCGATCCGCGTTGCCGTCTGCGGCCGCAAAAACGCTCCGCCTCTGTTTGAAACCATGGAGGTGCTGGGACGCGAGAAGTGCCTGGAGCGGATCGACCAGGCCATCGCCAAGCTGGAACGATGATCTCGACGGCAGGCGGCGATTTCTAGAGCCCGCGGAGCGGGCGCAAGATGGTAGCCCAGGGCGAGAGCCCTGGGTAGAGTTGGGAAAAATCAGAAGAGCCCCGTAGGGGCGACAGAATTCGCGCCCACGCCCTTTACCTGTCGACCATCACTCTAGCGAGATCTGTGAAGCGGCCTTCACCCTGTAGCGCCGCCGTCCCCGGCGGCGGGCCCCTTCGTCGTTCCTAAACAACAGGTCTTTTGGTCTGGGCAGGCAGCGCCCACACTCGCGCAGCAAGGGTGGGTTCAGCTCCACTCCTCAGCGAAGCCTACCGCAGCTTCACCGATCCCAGCATGGCCTCAAATGTAGGCTGCAGTTTGGCGAAATCCCGCTCGGGAGCGGTATAGATCATGAAGAGCACTGACCCGTCCTGGCGTGGCAGCACCACCAGCCGGTCGCGCTCCGGCACGCGTTTGCCGTCCTTGGTCTCGAGCGGCGAAATTCCCCGCAACTCCACTGACCGGCCATCGACTCCGCCCGCTTGAATCGGCTGCGGGCTGCCCGTGGCCTGCATCTCCGGATTGTTCCGCTGCAGGGCGTTGAGAATCTCTCTGGTGATCTCATCCAGGTTCTGCCCCTGGTTGCCGCGTGCGCTTCCAATCGACATCCCATAGGAGATCGCCGTGCGGTGAACGCCCGCCGGCGGGGCAATCACGAGGGAACCTCCGCCCTTCGTGCCGTAGAGTTGCCAGTTGCTCGGGTAAGAGATGCTGAAGCCCGGCTGCTTAAGCTGCCGCATGCCGCGAGCGGGCAAGACATCAGAAGCACTGACCTCGTTCAGGCGGGCTCCGTCGCCGCCGCTGCGCTGCCGCTGCGCGATCTCTTGCGCCGTATAAGCTCGCGTGTGGAGTGCTTCCTGGTGGACTTGCTGATACGTAGGGCTGTCCATCACGTACTGCTTTTGGGGAAACCGGGAGATCACCTTCTGTATGGTTTCAGCGCGATTGCCGGGATCGGGGTGATCGGAGAGGAACTGCGGGGTACCCGAGCCTCCCTGCTGCTTCAGCTTGTCGAAGAAGGCGACCATGGCATGCGGGTCGTAGCCGGAGTCGTACATGATCTGCGATCCCATCAGGTCGGCTTCCGTCTCCGCCGTGCGCGAATACTTCATGATGACGCCCCCGGCGCCGAGCTGAATACCGAGCTGGCCCAACTGGCCAATGGCGAAGCCGCCGAATATGCCGCCCAGAATGGCGCTGCCGAGCGCGCCGGCGATCTGGTAGGGACGAGTTTCGGCCGCCTGGCGGGCCGAGTGCATCATCACCACGTGCCCGATCTCGTGCGCCATCACCCCGGCCAGCTGGGCTTCGTTGTCGGCTGCCTGAATGGTGCCCAGGTTCACAAACACCGGACCGCCCGGCAGGGCAAAGGCATTGATCTCCTTCTGATTCACCACGTGGAATTCGAAGGGCCATTTGTAGCCGGGTGCATGCGAGGCCAATCCCCGCCCGATCTGCGCAACGTACTGCGAAATGGGGCTGGAATCCGGAAGCAGCGGCAGCTGTTTGGCCACCTGCGCGGCCGCCTGCCGCCCCACCTTGATCTGATCCTGCGGACTCATCTTGACGCTGCTGGTATCCGGCTCAAGACGGCCGTTCGGCTCCTGACGCACGTACTTGGTCTGCGCAGCCGCAGCCAGGCTCAGAGCGAAGCAGAGTGCCAATACAGTAGCGTGATTTTTCCAATTTGCCGGACGAAGACTATTCATTGCGGTCTTCCTTTATTCCTGCGGCGCGCCACACCCGTAGCTACACCGTGTGACAGCTCGCAGGGCGTACCCAAAGTTCGCGCGGAACCACTCACCTCGGGCATTGCGCTGGCCAAACGGATAAGACTTTCTAAAGATACAACGTTAAGATGCCATCACCGTTGGCGGTCGTTGGATTAGCCCTGGCCGCACTTTCCGGGGCCGCGGAGGAAGACCAGCAGCGGAGCTGCAGAGAACACGGGAAGCGTCGCCTTCTCTATGAAAACCGCGGAATCGCGGCTGCGGCAAGTTCCGTAACCTAAGGCTTGGTTGCGCGAGAGTGACTTTGCGAGGGCCTGATTGTAAGCCATCAATACCAGCCCGGGAAGCGGGCAGAAGATGAAAGCCCACGGCTGAGCCCTGGGTAAAGTAGGATAGACCAGCTGAGCCCCGTAGGGCGACAGAATTCTCCCCAGCCAACGGAGGGCAACACCGGCGCTGTGCACTTCGCTCACATCCCGCCCTGGGGTTTGACGGTTCGAGGATTCCTCCCTTCCGTGTGGAGGGAGAAAGCGTCATTGGGTAGCTTTTGATTCAACTGAATATTCGAATACTCCGCCAGCCGGTAGTCGCCCGAGGGTTCCGCGAATTTCTGCTGCACGGCGACGCCCTGCTTGGGATCGATCCAAAGCGTGATCAATGAAAATGTATTGCGAACCTTCGCCGATTTAGGGACTAATTCAAGCTTATAAGCGTTGACGCCCTGCACCTGCTCGGTTCCGGCATAGCGAACATCGAATGCGTTCTTCAGATCGTGGCCGCCGCCGCCAAAGCCCAAAACCAGGTAGATCTGGAAATCGGCCTGGTTCTTGCCCACATCGTATTCCGATACCTGGTTGATTTTGGGCTCGTAGACCTTCGCTATTCCGCCCTTGTAGAGCACGTACTTGAGCGCCGGTTGCTTGATGACTGCCGCCATCTCCACGTCTTTCTTCGTGCGGCGGAAATACATCACGCCACTCTGATAATCGTGGCTGCTGACCACCCGCATGAACTGGTCCCAGTTGAACTCCGCCTGCAAGGTGTGAAAGTTGGCGGCGGTCTTGTCCATCAACTGCAGGACCTTCTCCAGATTGGCGGCTTGGTCGCCTTGCGCGAAGCCGCACAGGCCAAGCGCCAGAATCGACAGCAGCAGGGCTGAGACTCTTCTCATAAGCTGGTCCACGGGATTCCTTGCGATATAAGGAATAGATGCTTGCAGCAGACAGAAATTAGAAGCAAGTCCCCGGAAAAAGGCCCACGAGGC
>CAWBRT010000022.1:0-4087 GCA_963791145.1 uncultured Acidobacteriota bacterium
GAGTGGTACTCGTCTTCTCCCGATTCCTTGAAGTATTTGTAGCGCGGGTGCTTGGGCGCGTCGGCCACCGCCACGGGAAGCAACTGTTCGGCGACCAGGCCGGAAAGCCCCTCATGCAACGGCATGCGCAAGGTGCCGATGGATCGCGGATGCAGGCCCAGCGAGGCGGCAAGCACCAGGTTCGAGCGGTCCGGTTCCAGCAGGTAGGCCGAACAAACGTCTGTCCTGAAGCGCGATGCAATCAGCGCCACCACATTCATCAGCGTGTCGGCCGGCTTGCCTTCTTCCGCGGCCAGGTTGGCGATCTCCTCAAGCGTCAAAACAAGCGTGGCGTCAGTGGATTCGCACATCGGATTCATCGGGATACCTTCGCCTTTCGTTGCATAAGGATTACCATGGCCCGCGTGAGGCCCAGCTAAAGAAACCCAGCCGTGCCAGGCGTGATCGCGCGACGAAAAACCTAACAAATTGACAGTTGGGACGCGAGGGAGATCCCGTCACTCTCCGGTGCGGGATAGATTCGACAATACCATATGCGGCGCGTCCGGTTCTGGTGCCGGAACCTAGTCTCGCCCCCTGGAAGGACCGGATCGAGGCATTAACGAAGAAAGTTGAACAGCAGTAGAATGGGAGTAGAAGGTTACACATGGCCTCAGCACAAAACACAATCCGGGTTGATTTAGGCGAGCTTCGGCGAGCAGTCGAAGAGCGGGTTGAGTCTGGCTTTTACGCCACTCCGGACGAAGTCGTTCGCGCCGGCCTTCTTGCATTGCAGCGCGAAGAGGCCGGCCTGAACGAGTGGTTGACATGCTTGGCCGAAGAGGCGCTTGCCGACCCGAAGCCCAGCATCCCCGCCGCCCAAGTTTTCGGTGAACTCCGCACCCGGCACGGCCGACCTTCCGGCGATACCCGGTGAAGCGGTTCGAGGTTCATTTTCTGGCTGCTGCCGCAGCCGACATCAACGAGCTTTTCTGTCACATCGCAAAAGAGTCCAGCCCGGAAACGGCCGACCGCTATTTATGCCGGCTCGAAGATTTCTGTTTGAGCCTGGGTATACTCTTCCGGCACGTGGAGCGGTTGTCCCTGGACGCGTCCCCGGCCTTCGCAGGATGGGGTTTGAGCACCGCGCAACTATCCTGCTTCGCGTTAGCGAAGACAAGGTCGAAATTCTGCGGATTCTTTATGGGGGGCGCGATCTCACACTCGCCATGGAGCAAATCCTGGCGAGGTAGTGCGCATCATGCTTCGGCTGCGGCCAGCTGTCCCGCTCTTCGAGAAATCTCCACGGTTTTGCGAGCCGCACTGCCAGAATCGAAAACACCGGGAACGTCAGATAGACGACGCCGATCTCCGAGTAATAGCCAAGCGGCGTCATCTTCATCGGCCCGAACGCGAACATGGGATAGTCCCCGATCAAACCTTTTCTGGCCTACTGCGGTCCCTTGTCGCCTTTGGTCAGGAAGGGGATGTGGAAGGGCGACTCGGTCGTGGACTGCTTCCTCTGCTTTGCTGTTGTCCTGGCGCAGCACGGTGCGCTGCGAGTTGATGCACAGCCAGCCGCCGCGCACGCGCTCAAACACGTGCGTAAACACGCCCTTTTCGTCCACCTCGGCCGAATTCACTTTGTGGTCGCAGGCGTGTAGGTGCCATTGGCCACGGCGATATCGCCCAGCATGCGCACGGTGATCACCTTCTGCGTCAGGTAGAGCGACTTGTCCTGGCTGCTGATCACCTGCACCACTTGCTGGTTGCGGGTGGTCACGTCGCCCTGGGCGGAGACATCGACAAACAGGGGCGAAAGCACCAGTTCCAGCGCGTACTGGTCGCGCCGGTTTACGGCGTCGGACCAGCTGTCTTCGATCTTCTGAAACTGCGCCACCTCGGGACTGACGGTGGTGGTGACGCCGGATTCGGCCATCGTCTGGTGAGCAGGGGCAGCCGTCGTCGGAAGATGGAGTCTGGGCAGCGGCAAAACCGCACGCAAGAAGCAGCAACAGAAAAACAGACAAAAAGACGATTCATACGCAAGATGGGCTCCAACCCTTGGGGAGGATGGCTCTTCAAAGATCATAGCTCTTGGACTTGGGCAAGCGGCAGGACGGGAGCGAAAAGGGGTGAGAAGTCAGCGGAGTTCGCGGAGCTAGTCCCGCGACTTCCAGCGTTCGGTATACGCCCCTCTCATTCTTGGCGGGAGAACGGCAACGGTGTCGGTTTGAGCCTTGCCGCATTCTGCTCGGATCGGCTAACTCCGCTAGCGCCGCTAACTCCGCCAGCGCCGCTAACTCCGCCAGCGCCGCTAACTCCGCCAGCTCCGCTCTCTTCTACAGAAGGCTTTGCAGCCTGTCGGGATTGTGCAGCGTCACGACTGGAGTCCTCGATGGTGATCCAGCCTTCTTTGCGGAACTGGCCCAGGGTGCGGGTGACGGTTTCGCGCGTGGTGCAGGTCATCGAGGCCATCTCTTCATGCGTCAGCAGCAGCGGGAAGCGATATTCGCCGGCTTCGGTATGCTCGCCGATCTGATGCGCGAGTTCGATGAGCAGCCGCGCCAGGCGCGCGGCCACGGTCTCGGCCAGCGCGATACGGCAGGCATCCTGCAGCGCGAAAGCGGTACTCCTGGCAGATGCATTGCACGGCGCGCAACTGCGCTTCTTTGTGGCTGCGCAGAAAGGTGAGAAAGCGATCGCGCTCCACGGGACGCAACTGGGCCGGCGTCAGCGACTCCGCCGACACCTCGTAAACCCCGTGCGAAAGCACCGCGTAGAGGCCCAGCATCGAGCCCGGGCCGGCCACGCGCACGATCATGTGCCGGTCATCCCGGCGGCCGGCGGTCAGCTTGAGATAGCCGCTGCAAATCAGATAGAGGCAGCGGGCATCTTCGCCCTGCGTAAACAACGAAGCCTGTGCCGGCAGCGAGATGGTGCTTGTCGCCAGTTCCAGATCGGCCAGGACGGCGCTGCCCAGGGAGCAAAACCAGCCCGGGCGGCGATTGGCGCAAGCCGCACATCCCAAAGGCGATGTCCGGCCCATATTTCGTGGCCGGGTCTGCTCTTCCAACGAAATCTGCGTGTCCGCCATCGTCTTCTTCCGTTCTCTATCGATGCGGCCCGTCCTCCCGCCGCTCCCGAGCGATGTCCGTCTCCGCACGAGCTGCGGCTGAGACCGTGATGCCTGCCAATCCGTAGGGATAGAAGCACCCAGCCTGAGTTTGCTTGAGCCAGGGCTGCTCTTGGATGTGATGGGCCTCACGTTCATCGGGGGCACGACAAGCGCCTGTGATGCGAAGAATGCCACCCCGGTCACACTCGGAGCGCAACTCGCTTGCAGCAGGGATCTTCCGGCTACAAAATCGCCGCTCTATCGTGTGTGATAGGACATCACCGCTCAGGCGGTGTCAAATACGTAATCTTTCGTCCATGTGGTGATGCTCCACACCGACAGACCGTCGCGCCAGGACCCCGGCGGTGCTCATGCTCACATGGACAAGCGCCACATTCAGCGCGCAGTGGCTGCTGAAGGTTGATTTTTCAGGTTGTGCCAGGAAGTTCTTTTGAAGGCGGTATTTTGCATGCATACAAATAGGCCGGTTAACGCGGATGTTCGGTGCGGCTCCCCGGTGGCTCTCGGGACTGCGAGTGTTTTCGATGTTGCTGCTCGGCGCAGGCATGATCTGCGCTACGGCGCTGGTTGCTCAGGCGCCGGGAGCCAAAGCGTCCAGCGCGCCTGCCGCGCACGCTGAATTTGTGGGCGCTGAAACCTGCGCCACCTGTCACGAAGAGGTGAGCAAGAAATTTGCCTCGAACCCTCATGCAAAGATGGCTCTGATGCCGGGAAATCACAACGGCGTTACCTGCGAAAACTGCCACGGGGCGGGCAGCGAGCACGTGGCCGGCGGCGGCGACGTGACCAAGATCTTCAACCCCGCCAAGGCCTCGGCTAAGGAAGTGGATGAAAAGTGCCTGAGCTGCCATGCCGGCGCGCATCCCGATTTCATGCGCTCGCCGCACGCCAAGGCCAACGTGAGCTGCATCGGCTGCCACGATATTCACGGCAGCAAGGAGGAAGCGCTGCTCAAGGCTCCGCAGCCCA
>CAWBRT010000023.1:0-4190 GCA_963791145.1 uncultured Acidobacteriota bacterium
GTGCATCCATTTCTGTTGAGCAGGAGCCTACGCTAAAAACGGACCAACCATTCGCCACGCATCTTCATTCACCAATACCGGACTGCTAGGTCTTTGACCGCGTGAAGGATTTCCTTTTGTAACCAAACTTGCGACGTGCAGCCTGGCGGTTGAACTTCCAGGCGATCTTCACGCGATCACGATTCATCCGCCGACTCCAGGCCTTCGCTTCCCGACGCAAGGTCTTCAAATCCGGGATTCTCCGGTTCCCCAAGCATTGCCGGGCGAAGATCCCGATTTCAATCTCTGCCTGATTGAGCCAGCTTCCGTGCGTAGGCGTGTGATGGACCGTGAATCGGTCCCAGACTTCGGCGGCCATTTTGGCCCCGTAAACATCGCTCAGGGACTTTCGGCAATGGATGTTGAGGTTGTCCATTACCAGGTGGATCGTCTTTGCTCTCGGATATTCCAGCGCCAAGGTGACGATAACGTGAGCGAACTCAAAGGCCGAACGGTCGGGTGTCGGGAAGGTGAAATGTCTCCCCGCTTTCGGCTCTACTGCGCAGAAAATGTTGGCAGTCCCGCGCCGCTCATATTCGTTATCCCGCCGGGCTTCCCGACCGGGCGCTGCCGGCCGAGTGGGCCGCACGTCGGCGTGCAAGGTGATCGGCTTTTCGTCTAAGCAGAGCACCGGTTGTCCGGCATCATAAGGCCGCTCGTACACCTCCAATACGTCTTCCATCTTGGCGATATAGGCGTCATCGAGATCGGCCACTACCCACATTTTTTTCCCGCCACGGTTTCAGATCGTGGCTCAGCAGGAGAATCCGGATGGTTTCCCTTCCTACTCGCGGAACCAGCTTGCGTTTGACGGCTTCCTCGGCGACCAGGCGGACCGTCCAACGGGCGCGGCCTTCCGGTGGGCTGCTGCATACCATTGCAATCAAACGCTGTTTCTGGCTATCGTCCAGCACTTCCGCGGCTCCCGGTCGCTGTCTCTCATACAGCGCCCTCTCCAAACCGCCGTGCTGGTAACGATGGCCAACATTCCGAATACCTTGCGGCGTCAGCGGAATAATGCCGGCAATCCGCGGCGCACTCACACCTTTTGCCAACTGCAAAAGCGCCACGGCACGTAACACGACTCGGACCTGTTGGACTCCGCCGCTCACCAGCTTTCGGAGTTCCTTCTGATCCTTGGCGGAAACTTCAATACGCAGGGCTGGACGAGCCATACCCTCAGTATGCGCCAAAACATTTTCGATTGGAATTGTTTTATTGCAAAATCTTTAGGCGGTCAGAGACCTAGCGCATGTTTGCGTTTTGCGCCAGTAACCCGCTGAAAACACGGAGGCGGGTTTTGACTTTGGTCACCACATAAGCGGTTTCTCGGCTTTGTTCGGTTCCGGCGGGTCCAACGTGGGCAGGCGCAGGATCTTCAGCACCTCGGCCGCCTGACGGCTGCCACGAGTCACGCACAGCTTGGTGCGATCGCCGATCTGCATCTCCACGCAGCGCACCGTCTCCAGCGCTTGCCAAGCCGCCGGCGAGGAGAGGGAACTGCCGGCGGCCCGCAGCTTTTTCTCCAAGGCGCGGTCCAGCAGCAACGCCAGCGCGGCCACGAACACATGCGCCCGCACGCGGTCGTCTTTGTGGTGATACACAGGCCGCACTTCCATCAGTCCCTTCAGGTGCGCGAAGCCGCGCTCGACTTCATTGAGTTGTTTGTAGGACGCCACCGCCTCCACCGGCGACAAGTTCTGTTCCTCGGTCTGAATGACATACTTGCCTTCGCAGGCTTGCTCGCGGGGAAAGTTCACCGGGTGCTCGAAGTAGTGAAACCGGTTGCGCTGCAACTCCCAGCCGAAGTAGCGATGGCCGTGGTTCCGCACCAGCGCTTTGGCGGCGGCCGCCCCGATCTTCTCAGCCTCTTTCAACTCGCCTTTCTCCACCCGCACGCGCAAGGCTTCCAGGTCTTTGCGGACCCGCTCCATAGATAACTCCCGCATCCCCCGCTCGTACTGCTCCCGCTCCTCGCTATGCACCACGAACACGCGCACCCCCGGCTGCTTGCCCGGCACCTCGCACACGCGCGTCTGGGGCGGCGTCGCCTGCTCCGAAGCGCTGATGCCCGCCGGACATTCCTGCCAGACGCCCCGCGCCTCGGCTTGCTCGATATAGTCCGGCACGTCTTTGCGGTTCCGTCGCTGCAAGCCCACCAGGTACCCCTGCCCTTCTTCCCGCAGGTGCTCCACATTCTTCAGCGTCACCATGCCGCGGTCGCCCACGAAGACCACCCGCCCCAGCCCGAACCGCTGCCGCAGATCCTGCACGACTTCCGCTACCGTGGTCTGGTCCAATCGGTTGCCGGCGAACACATGATGGGCAATCGGCCAGCCCTCCATCATCACCACCCCCACCACGATCTGCCGGTGGCGCGGCTTGCCATCCCGGCTGTAACCGAATCTGCCCAACTCCGCCGGTCCTTGTCCCTCGAAGTAGGTCGAGGTGATGTCGTAGAACACCAACTCCGGCTCCACGCTGAACAGGTCGCGGAGTTGCTGCCACACGGCAACCTCCAGACGCCCTTTCTCGGCCAGCAACTCGTCCAGGGTTTCGTACCACAGCCGCAGTTGTTCGAAGCTCACCTTGACCCGGCGTGACTGTTTCCATTCCGGAATCCAGCGTTGGCCCCCCGCGGTCACCACGTAGAAATCCTCCAGCCAGCCGGCCAAGGCATGTTCGCTGCCGGGCCGGGTGAGCCGGTTGGCCACCAGCGGGAAGACTCGCTCGGAGAGCGGTTGGCGATGCCGGCTCACCGGGGCGGCCTCATCCAGCAGCGCACTCAAGGAGAGGGAATCGAACAGGTGGCGAGCCACCAACAGTGGCCCCCAGGTCCAACTCTGCGGAGCGGAGACTTGATCCGCACAGACCCATGCGGGGTCCGGCTGATCGGTTTGGAGCAAGCGCACCAAGGCGTCCAGATGGGGAGCCAGGAGGTCCTTGCGGCCGATGTGTAAGATGACGCGCTGGCGGGTCTTCTCGCCCTGGCGGAAGTTCTCGACCAAGCGTAGGTACTCGTGGCGGCCATTGGCGGCCTTGACGGAGCGAAGGAACATGGGGCGCTCTTTGATACACCACGATTATGTAAGAAGAAATACTGTTATTCAAGAGAAACCAGCGACGTTCTCGCAAAAAGTGTGTCACCACAAATATTCTAAAACGAGAACCCGCTCACGTGTTTTCAATAGGTTGCCGGGGATGAGGGGTCAAAAACGCGCAAACATGCGCTAGCCGTGGAGCGGGCCTCCGGCCTGCCATGCCGTTTTTCAAAGCGGCATTCCGGCGCGCAATGCCCGCATGAATGCGGGCATGGCAGGTCAGAGGCCTGCGCTACAGCTTCTTTCCGATAATGGCGTAATCCAGCCCCCCGAAGAAAACCTTGTGAAAATCTTCGGGCAGCGAGGCCAACGCCGGCATAGATTCCACGGCGGGCGAAAGGCGGTGCACCTCCATCCCGCCCAGGCCGGATTCCTCCATGTAAAACGCCAGCAAGGGATGGGGGACCGGGCGCGTGTGCGTGGGGTCGAGATAGAAATGGGTGGCGAAGATGGCGAGACACTCGGGATTGGGCGTTTCGATGGCCATCACGCCGTTGCGCTGCAAGCGGCTGGCCGCCAGGCGGATGACCTCGGGCAGGCGGGCGGGATCGAGATGCTCCACCACCTGCGAGCAGAAAATGCCATCGAGCGACGCTTCGGGCAGATCGGCCAGATACGCGAACAGGTCGGCGGTGGCGGCCTGCAGGCCTTTTTGACGGCAGAGCGCGACCGATTCCTCGGCTGAGATCGATGCCGCGGGCGGGGATGCCCGCCTGGCGCATCATCTCCAGGAATTCGCCGCGGCCGCAGCCGATATCGAGCACGTTCCGGCAGCCGGCGAAGTAGGGAAGATAGAATTGCTGGCCGCGCTTGACGTAATCTTCCGTGCCGCGGAAACGTTCGGCGAAGCGCGCGTAGTCGAACGGAGAACCGCTCCCTGACGGTCGCGGCTCCGGTGCGGGTGCGGCTCCTTCACCCAGCTGCGGATGGAGCGCGCTCCGGGCCGGGAGCGGAGTTCATGGCGCGCTGGCGAATGATGTGCAATTCCGCGTGGATCAGCCGCTCGAAATCGATCTTCATCTTCTCCAGGTCGGCCCACAGGCGCTGCTG
>CAWBRT010000024.1:0-6697 GCA_963791145.1 uncultured Acidobacteriota bacterium
GGGTCGAGGGCGGAAATGCCGGCCGGCTCTTCTGGATATCGTGCCGAGGTAGTCTTCCATTCCAGAACGCATGGCGTGCCGTCCAGTTCGCCAATGGCGTCGACGTAGGCGACGAAATTGCTGCCAGAACCGAGTGTCCGATTGAACTGAATCTGCTGGGTGGAACGAGGGCGCCGAATGCGAACACGGCCGTCCTGAGCGAAGCGCTCAAGCAACTGGATACCCTGCTGCAGCATGCGATCCCAGGTGTCGTTGCCCGAGCAGGCAAGGCCCATGTCCTTCGACGGGCCCCACTGCTCGAACAGCACAGCCGCTGGGTCTTCACGCCGAAACAGGGCGGCGACGGCCTTTTCGAAGGCTCGGCCAAAGAGCATAGCAGCGCGAGTGTCTTTCTCTTGCCAGCCATCGAGGTAGCGGTGCCGGTACCGGCGCGGGCAGCTAAGGTATTGGCTGATTTGGGTGTAGGAGTATGTCATCGGGTGGCCTCCGCGGTGTTGGCCCGAGAAGCACACGTTGCCGGGGCTGTGGACAGTTCTTCCCACTGGCTCGCCGGGGCGAAGCCGTCGAGGTTGATGAGCGAAATACCGTTGATGATGGTGTGGCTGATTTTGACGACACCGCGGAGTCCGGGCAGGGCCTTCTCGTCGACCTGCTCGTGGGCCAGAAGTTCCGGGTCATAGAGGAAGTCCCGCAGGAACCAGCCGAGCTTCCACATCGCTTTTTGCGTGCAGTAGAGACGACCGACGATGGACTGCCCGGCCAGGGCGCGGGGCTCAAGGATGGAGAGTCGGAGGATGTAGAACGGTTTATGGGCATGCCAGCGGAACTGGGCGCCATCAACGCGAACGAGGAAGACCCCGTCGGGGATCTCCGGACGAGCATCGCTGGCAGTTTCGGCAAGTCCAGGAACTTGGCGCTTCACGCGACTACCTCCTGTTTCGGCGACGCGTAGCTGTTGAGTTGGCAGACAAGGGCATTGCGGTCCTTCTCGGCCCAGTCGGCCAGTTGCTGGACGAAGTTCTCAACCTGTTCGCGGGTGGCATCGCGGAGCGTCTTCGTGCCGCAGAAATCGACCGCATAGGCCTTGACGAGTTCGGGGTCGAGCTTGTGCTGACGGATGATCTGGCAGAGACGGTCCCGGACCTTGGGGCCAGCGCCGTTGCCGTTGCCATTCGTGTTCTGCGGCGGACGCTTCTCGCCGGTGGTCGGAATGGTCCCGATTTCCTCGACCGAGCAGATGCCGATGCCGTAGGCCTTGCGGAGGGCGCGGTTGACGGCTCGGGTTTCGGCCACACGCATCTCGGCACCACGGACGAGCGGTGAAACATTGGAGGGATCCGCATCGCCATAGCCGACAAAGCCGGATGAACCCTTGGACGGGAAGACCGTGGCTTTAAGGACAAATCGATTCGCCTCTGAATCACACAGCGAATCGACGGCCTCAACATGGATGCCACTGCATCTCTTCCGACGCGCCAGGCCAATTAGACCGGTGTGGGTGACGTACCAGCTACTGTTGATAATCTGAAGATCCCCGCCCTTCACAGAAAAACCAAATTCTCGCGTTAGGCTCTCCAACGAGAGTTTGGCACGCGACGCAAAGGCGCTACCGAGTGCCTTTCTGGCCCAGCTCATGTTTTCCCTCAATAGCTTTCGGCTAGGTTGCTCAATGCAATCTGTTCTATTCTTCTTAGCCTCTGCTTGATGCATTCGCGGCCTCCTATTTTGTATTGCAAGTATAACATGTAATACATGTACTACACAATAGTAATTTGCATTGCCCAAACTTCTATTGCGAAGCTATATTTCAGAGGTGGCGAGGACAGGTTTCCTAGTATTTCGAGTGGACCCGGTGCTGAGGCGAGACGTTCAGCGAATCGCTGCCGAGGAACAGCGGACGATCACCCAAGTCTGCGAGATGCTGCTATACGAAGGTGTCGAGGCCTACAAGAAGGAAGGGCCCAAGTTCATGCAGCGGCTGGTCGCCAAGCAGAAGGCCAGGGTCAAAGACCCATAGGGATACTTACTTGACGCCACCAGACCCAAGATATAGTGTTCGCGGGCATGAGCGAGGATTATCCGGACTTTGCTGGAGTTGGAGCAACGATTCAGCCGCGATGAGGCCTGCGCCGGCTATCTTGCCTCTGTGCGCTGGCCTGCCGGTTGGGTGCGTCCGCGGTGCGCGGGGGAGGCGGCGTGGTCGGTTCGGCGCGCCCGCTGGCGCTGTGGCCAATGCCGCTACGAGATGTCGGTCACTGCGGGTACGATCTTTCAGGACAGTCATCTGCCCCTGACGAGCTGGTTTCGGGCCATGTGGCATGTGACCAGCCAAAAGAATGGCATCAGCGCTCTGGGATTACAGCGGGTTTTGGGCTTGGGCAGCTACAAAACCGCCTGGGCCATGCTCCACAAGTTGCGGCGGGCGATGGTTCGTCCGGGCCGCGAGCGCTTGCGGGGCATCGTGGAGGTGGACGAGACGTACTGGGGCGACGAGGAAGCAGGTGTCAAGGGTCGGCGCACGCAGGACAGGGCCCTGATCATTGTCGCCGCCGAGGAAAAGGGGAAAGGCATTGGCCGAATCCGTCTGCGATGCATCCCGGACTTAACTAGGGTCTGCCTGCACGAATTCATCGCCCAAGCCATCGCACCGGGCAGCACCGTCCGAACCGATGGTTTGAACGCCTACCGGGAGTTGACCGGCTACATCCACGACCGTCAGGTGCAGCGCCGTCAAACGCAGGGAGAACACTTGCTGCCGCGAGTCCATCGCGTGATTTCGCTGCTGAAGCGATGGTTGATGGGTACTCATCAGGGTGCTGTCGGGCACGACCACCTCGACGATTACCTCGAAGAATTCGCATTCCGCTTCAACCGCCGCACGCCAGCATCCCAGGGAAGTTGTTCTATGACTGGCTCAACAGGCTGTCCAGGTGAATCCGTCCCCGTTTGCAATTTTGACCAAACCACAACCTGTTGGGCCTGGTGGCGTCAAGTAAATATCCCTAAAGACCCATGACCTGGGTGGGAATGACGGTCGCCATTCTTGACTGAACCCGGGCTCATTTGCGAAATAGCCTCACCAACCGATTGACTTGACAGCATTACTTCCAGTTGTTGACAAGCTCGCCGTGACGGTGCTTTAACCCGCGCACAACCGGTCCTGCGCTGGGGACGAGGACGGTCCTAGATCGCGATCAAGCAGGTATTACTGTTTCGGCCGAAGGCGCTGTGTTCGGTCACCTCAGGACACCACCGCGGACATCATCTCCGAAACGGGCCCCATCCCCAGGGGTCCATCTCGTTGAGGACATCTCTTCTAGTCAGTACTTGTTGAACGGGGGGTCTCGGCGGCCATTGATTGCCGCATTGTTGACATCGCTTTTGCCCCCAAGGGAGTATCCTCGGAGAACCGGCGCCGCAGTCCGGACAAACTTCGGACTGACCCGCCGGGATGTTCGAGCCCACCTCCAGCCAGGCTTGACCCGCCCACCGGATCTCGCGTCCGGTGGTCTTGTTTCGAGCGAGGATCTCTTCCCCTTCGTCCCACTGCGTGAATTTGCAATCGGCAGGCAACCGCAACGTTTGGGCCAGCATTTCTTGCCGGTAAAGGTCCAAGACTCCGTAAACGTGAGTTCCCTGTTTGAGCCAGTCGAAGGCCTGGGAAGTGGAGTCCGCCTGATCGTCATACTTGGCGCCCGGAAACGTCGTCAGCTCGTGTACGTAGCCTGGGAGCCAATCCCCTTTGGTTGGCAAGTATACGAATCCATCCTCGATGGTGCTGGTGATCGAGTGCAACCGCATTACTTTCTCCATGGTAGGCTCGTAGCGCGTGACTCCGTAGACGCCCTCTTCGATCAGTTCCTGAATCAATTGCGTTCCGGATGCTTTGTCCTCGATCAGAATATTGGCCGGACGAAAGCGCTCAGCCTGGTGGCGGACTGCCCGCTTAAGATCCGGGTAATCCAAGCGTTCTCTCAGCACATCTAGCAGGTAGATCTTTCGGCTCTTCTGACCCCAAGTTGTGCAAACGCTGTAGTCACTCAGTTCCGTGCTTTTGTTCGCGGTGTCCCAGCTCTGGATAACGCGGTCGAAACGCGGCTGTTCGCCCGGAACATAGCTTCGGAACCATGTGGCCTTCACCATGCCGCCTCCTAACGGCGATGGCGCTTGTTGATATTGGCCGGCGAAGTTGTATTCCCCCATAGTCTGCCGCAGATTTTCGAGGACCTTCAATGGCTCGCGCTCTGGGTGCAGCGCTTCACCTGCTCGGCGCCGCACGGTCCGTGTCCGCCCAAGCGACACGATTTGGTGGGTTTCGTCCTCTTCCGCGATGGCTGGCAGTCGCACCTGCTCCCACTGTTCTTGCTCCATCACGTGTCCGACCAAATCGTCTTCGTGGAGGCGTTGCATGATAATAATGATGCAGCCGGTGCGCTTGTTATTCAGCCGGCTGTAGAGGGTGTGGTCGTACCAGTCGTTGACTGCTTGGCGCCGGGTTTGCGAAACGGCTTCGTCCGGCTTCAAGGGGTCATCGATGATGATGAAATCAGCCCCTCGGCCGGTGAGAACGCCACCTACCGACGTGGCGAGACGAAAACCATTCGCGGTGGTCAGAAATTCCTGCACGGACTGCTTCCGCGGGGAAAGCCGAACTGGGAACAACCCCTGATACCATTCGCTGCCCATCAACGTTCGGCAGTCCAGCGAGTGTTTATCGGCAAGCTGCTGGCCGTAGCTGGCGCAAATGATCTGCGCACTCGGCCTGTGTCCGAGCACATACGCCGGAAAACAGATTGTGGCGGCGTGAGACTTTAAGGATCTCGGGGGTAGATTGATGATAAGCCGCTTGATTTGCCGATCAAGGCAGGCCTGCAGCTTTGATGCGATCAGCTCATTGTGCCAGTTGTGGGAGAAAGGAGAGTCTGGATTAAGCTCGCGGAAACCACGATGCAAGAACGTGTGGAAATCAACTCTGCACATCACCTGATACTCGGCAGCGGTCAACGTCATCGTCATAGTGGATCATCTCTTTCGGATGAATTTCGTTGTTCTTCCGTTACCTGAAATCGGCGCAAAATCCCTTGCATCACGTCACGATCTAATTCGCCGATATCTTGCAGTTGGGTATCGCGCGCGTCCTGCTGCACCTCGGCGTCGTGGGCAAGGGCAGTCAGGTGACGAAGCGCTCTGAGATCGCCAGCGGCGGCCTTGTCGACGAGCTGTTTGAGCGCGGCTTCCAGCTTCGTTACTGTTCTTCGCCGGCCGTTCTCGTTGATGGCGACCTTCTCACGGAGGGTCCTCGTAAGTACCGTCGCCACATTCAAACTGCCCTTGGGACGCCCGCGGGGATTTCCCGAAACGCCCTTCTTGAAGCGTGTCGCCTCAGGTGGCGAGCGATAACCGATATGGCTGCTTGGCGCGGATACGGAGTTGTCCTGGACTATGCGTCGTTGCATCAGGTTTCTCTGCAGTAACAATAACCGATGCGGACCTGAACCGATTCAACGCATTAGCGTCTCTTTTTGGGATTTCGCGTGGACTTGCTCTTTGGTGTTCGGCTCAACCCGGCGTAGAAATTCAAGCGTCCGACAGCTTTGACTCGGGTTTCCTTTACCCTTCTTTCAATTCGGTCCAAGGTCGTATTATCCAGGCAAGGCTCCTTACGACCAGCTGCGCGATATGCAGCGTCAATAATCGTGGAAAGTTCTCTGTCGTGCGGCTTGCCGGTGCGGCTCCGGATGGTCCAACGCAGTTCGGCGATCAGGGCATTTCTGCGATTGTTTTCTATTACACACCAATCCCATGAAAGGAACTTTTCGACAAAACTCGCAGATCTGGCCGCAAGATCACCAAGATCTTCACCGAGTTGAATTTCTCTATCCCTTGTGGTGATCAATCTTACCGAGGTAAACGGATCGTCGTACTGCCGTGCGAAATCGCGTAACGCGCTTACCAGAGGCCACTGTTTTCGCAGGCTGTCATGGCGGTAAATATGGCGTCGAGTAGGCTGATTTTCGAGGAGTGGTATGGCAGCTACGAAATCTGCCCACGATTCTTTATGAAAAGTTGGATCGCGCGGACTCAGGCATCCAATATCGAACCCGTCACGCTTAATTTGGTCAAGCGCCTCCCGCGCTGCCGGATCCTGTAGAACCCCGCTCCACACGGACTTCGACTGGCTTAGGGTTGGCAGTCTCAAGGCGTTCTCCCGATCCCGCTGACTGGACTGTTTCCGCAAAGGAGCCACCAATGTAGCTGCCTTCTATTATGCCCAACTCGGGAAAGAAAAAAACAGAGTACATGTCGCGCCTGCTTTGGCTCGGTGGATTGGGATCAGCAACTCTGGCTGCTCGCGCCTCCCGTAGCGTCGATCATTTTGATGTGTTGATGTGGATCAAGGGAACGCTTCCCTGATAAATCCCTGATCGGACCTGACCGGATAGTCGGGAATAGCAAAATAAACCGGCATGAAACGCGATGCCGACCATGATTTCGGTTTGGATACGAGTTGCAAATTCCCTGCATTGTTCCCTGTTAATTCGCGAGCCCTTGAGCGACTTTGCAAGACCAAACTGACCTGCCTGGGCCGTTCCGGACCCGGCCGCCTTATCTTCCAAGGGCGAGCAAGCCGACAAGGGAAGGTCCCAAGGTCATGCAGCGCCTAGTCGCTAAGCAGAAAGTCAGGGTCAGAGACTCA
>CAWBRT010000025.1:0-3839 GCA_963791145.1 uncultured Acidobacteriota bacterium
CGTCCATCAGGGCGATCAAGCGGGCTGACGACCAGTGCCGTGCCGCCGCGCGCGATGGCTGGAAGTTGATAGCAGAGAGATTTCCCGGACCCCGTCGGCATGACCAGGAGCACGTCCCGGCCTGCGATTGCGGCACGACAGACGGCTTCCTGGTTGGCGCGAAATGAAGAGAAGCCGAATGCTTTTTGCAGCAGTGCGGCAAGCGAATCGCCCTGTTGAGGAAGGGTTCCGGCGGTAGTGGAAGTCTGCTCGTTCATGCCAACTTGGCTCAGCGCTGCAAACTAGCCGTTTCCCGATTGGCAAAATCCAGTCGCTCCGCCAGCGTGCGAATCACCAGTTTGTGGAAGGCGTACGCCAGCGTGGGATCGTCCTGTTCCATCCGAGTCATTGCTTCCAGCGACAGGCGATAAGCAATCGTCGGCTGATCGGCGCGCACCGAGGCGCCGCGAGGCAGCGTTCGATACAGACCCATTTCGCCGACAATCGTGTGTCCCACCATGCTCCGCAGACGCAAGTCCGCGCCCTCCGGGGTCCGGAGCACCACCGTTACACGGCCTGCATAGAGCAGATAAAGGCTGTCAGCAGCATCGCCTTGTCGGATCAGAATGTCGCCCGGCTGATATTCGACCACCTCGAGGTAGGAAGCAAGTCGCGCGAACAATTGCTCGCTGCCGATTTCGCGAGTCAGCCATTCGTCCGCCGACCCCAAGGCTTCTTCGCGAGTCATGATCTCCGCCAGCAGTTTGTCCTCGCACCATTCGAGCGCGCTGTCGATATTCGGAAAGACGCGGCAAGTAGAATTGTCGCCGTCGCCGATCAGCCCGCCGGCGCGCAAGGCGCGCTCCACTTGCGGCGGAACCGCGGACAGCACCACTACGAAGCCCTCGCGATCGGCTACTTGGCGCAGCTTGACGAAGCTCATCACCGCCGAGGAATCGATCCCCAGCACCTGCCGGAAGTCGAGAATCAAGCTGCGGCAGGAACCGCTCTGCGCCTCGACAATCTCTTTGATTTGCAGCAGCAGGCGATGGGCGCTGCCGAAGAACACGAAGCTATGCAGCCACATGATTTGGATGCTCTGGCCATGGCGCACGAGTTGTTCGTGCTGGTAAGATGGGCGGTCGACGCGCCCGCTGTAGACGGTACGGTTCAAACCCAGCTTCACCAAGCGCAGCCGGCTGGTATTGATCACGAAGGTAAGGCAGGCGGCGACGATGCCCAGCGCTACTCCCGCCACGAAGTCCCACGTGATGATCACCAGGAAGATCACGACCATCTGGATGTAGTCGGCGCGCTCCATGGTGTGCCAGCCTTTCACCAGCCAGTCAACCAGCAGCTCCGCGCCCAGTTGTAGCAGCAGCGCGCCCAGGATCGCCACGGGCACAAAGCCGAACGCCTTCGTGCCGAACGCCAGCGTGAGCAAGCAGACTACGCCGGCAAGAATACCGCTGGCGCGTCCGCGTGCTCCGGTACGATAGTTGAACAACGTACGGCTCGCCGAGAGCGTTCCTGTCATTCCACCGCAAATGCCTACCAGAATATTGGCGAAGCCGTTCAGGCGCAGTTCGCGGTCGAGGTCCACATCGAGGCGGGTTTGGACTTCGATGGCCAGCAGGCTCAGCAACAGCGTCATCGCGGTAACGGCAACAAGCGCGACGTATCCGCCGCCCGCCCACAGCAGTGCAGCCAAGTCGACCTTCGGCATGGACTTGAGCAGCCAAGGACCCGGCAAGGCCGCTCCGGATGAAAGATCCAAGAGCCACCCGGCCTGGCGCGCCGCACTCCACGAGTATCCTGCGCCATGCAAAGCCAAATGCGTCGCTATCATTCCGCCGAGCAGCAGCGCGGGAAACGCCAGGGGATGCTTCACGCGCTTGATCAAAAATATGCCAATCGCAAACGCCAGGCCGGCAGTGAGTTGAATTAAGTGCTGTCCTCGCGCAAGCTGCTCCAGCAACTCGAGCGAGAGGCGCGTGCCGGTCAAGATGCGGATACCGCCCGCTGCCAGCAACCATCCCGACGCGGCCATGAATCCGGCGACCACCGGATAAGGCACGAACCGGATCCAGCGTCCCGCCCGCAACACACCGAACACGTAAAGCGTCACGCCGGTGATCAGGGTTCCAGCGATCAGCACGAACATCACGGTGGCGGGAGCATCCGCTGCATGCCCGCGACGCGCGAGGTCGGCCGCGATCACGGCGGCGAGTGTGGCGAGAACTGCGACCGGCTTGGAGTCCGGGCCGGCGATTGCGAAAGGCATGCCGCTGCCCACGGCAAACACGATCGCCATGATGCCGGCGCTGACCAATCCGTACCCGATGCCGATGGGCAGCCCCCGCGCCAGCGGTCCGGAAAAAATCATTGCCGCATAGCTCAGCGTGGATGTGATGATGACGACCGGCGTCACCAGCCCCGATATAGCGTCTTTGCTCGTCATTGGTCTTGTTGTTACTGATCGTCCTTTCGGAGTGACCTATCATAACATTGGAAAGTGCAAGATTGGTTGTCGAACACGACATCGTCCACTTAATGTTTCCTTAATGTTTCCTTAATATTAGGAAGCATGGAGGAGATCCCGCCTGCAGCCGGGCGTGGTTCCGGTCACCGCGATTATCCCGGCATTAAAGTCTCCGGGAGTCTGAACGCTGGAAATTTTTCCGTCAGTGGGCAGCGGGAAGTGGCCAAGGTAGGTTCATGGTCAACGGCGGGAATTTACGAGACTTCGCTCGTGGCGAACACTGGGGCAGGTTGGGAAACGGCCTTCGCAGCTACTTCAGGACTCGAGACAAGCTTCCAGGAGTTCTTTTCGCGCAACAGGCGGGACACCAGTTGGGCGTGCATGGCGTGACCGGCGCGTTCCGCAACCACGTGACCGATCAGAGGGTGGCCGAGCAGGGAAAAGTCCCCAATCAGGTCCAGAAGTTTGTGCCGGCAAAACTCGTCAGGGAAGCGTAACCCCTCAGGATTGATCACGCCTTTGCGGTCGAGCACCACGGCATTCTCCAGAGAGCCGCCACGGATCAGGCCGTTCTTACGAAGCATCTCGAGTTCTTCCAGGAAGCCGAAAGTCCGAGCCGGGGCGATTTCAGCAGCGTAGTTGGACGAGCCGGAGGCAAATTCGATGGATTGTGCCCCGATCAACGGGTGAGGGAAAACAATGCGATAGGTGACGTGGAAAACATCCGCCGGGTAGACGACGATGCGCCTCATTCCATCAACCACTTCCACGGGTTGCAGGATTTTGACAAAGCTTCTCCTCGCCCGCTGGCGGCGAATCCCGGCTTTGGTGATGAGTTCGACGAAGGGCCGCGCGCTGCCGTCCAGTATGGGCAGTTCCAGGTTGTCAATCTCCACCAGAACGTTATCCACGTCCAATCCCGCCAGGGCGGAGAGAAGATGCTCTGTGGTGGAGATCAATACGCCTTTCTTCATCAAGCTGGTGGCGTAGCTTACCCTGGCCACATTCCGGGATAGGGCTTCAATGGTGAATCCCTCGAGATCGGTGCGCCGGAACAAAATACCCGTGTTGGCGGGGGCGGGGCAAAGACGCAGGTTGACTTTTACGCCCGTGTGGAGTCCGATCCCGGAGACGGAAACGGGCGCGGCAATCGTGTGTTGGTTGGCCAAATTCTCCCCCCAGGACAGGAATTACATAGCACTTGTTTGGCCAGTCGTAGGTACTTAATTTATCCCTATTATTTATCAATAATTTAATCGATAGTCTTGGGCTGCAAGCGAACTCCAGACGTGTCAATTTTACAACAAAAGCTCAGACTTGTGTGCCTTCTCGGAACCTGTACCAGCGACGATTTAAAAGGCCCTGTTTAGCAATACAT
>CAWBRT010000026.1:0-6307 GCA_963791145.1 uncultured Acidobacteriota bacterium
AGCCCCTGAGGGTATTATCGATTTTGCCGAAGTGCATTTATGCAACCAGCTCTAGACCGGATCCGCGGAAGGTATACCCCGTGCGGTAGCCGGGCGATCAGCCCGGCGGTGATAGCGAAGGGTGCACCTACTTTGAATCCGCTCTAGCTTTGTGGATGAGGTGACGATGGCGCGTCCGGGGAGTGGTTTTCGACGGCAGAGGAACTGGCGTGCGCCGCGCCTGTTTCGTTCTTATTGTCTCGCAGTGCCTGCAACACTTCTTCCGGATTTTGCGAGAAGTCGCGTGCCAGCCGCTCCAATGCCAGTGAAACAATGTCGGAATGGTGTAACCCCGGCAAGCCGTGTTCATGGGTGGCGCGCAGCCAGAGGCGGTGAGTCAGGTAGATGTCTTCGGTGTTGATGGCAGGCGTATGCGGGCCGATGCGGAAGGTATCGAGGTTGCCTTTCGGGGTGAACGACCTGAAGCACGAATTGGCGCTTGGGTTCAGGGACAAGGACTCCCATGCGCGCCCCAGGGCGAAAGCCTGTTCCTCCGGCGACATCTTGCTGGAAACTCCGATTACAACTGCCGAGGAGTCCAGGGATTTTGCGCCGTTTGCACGATGGCGGACCATACATCGCCCGCGGGAACGACCAATAAAGAGACCCTTCTTGCCAAAACTTTCGGCGACTGAGACGGCGCGCGTGAACAAGGTCTGCTCGTAGTCGCTGAAAATCTGTTCCGGCACCAGATCGTAGGCGAAGGCGCCAAAGCGGCTTACGCGCGCCGACATTACCACCACGTCCTGCTCATGGATGTCGATCTTGTCGAGCGCCCAGCGCAGGTGGGTCAGGGTGTTGTAGTCGCGCACCGTAACCAGACATTGCCCGGCCGCACGGACGTTCCCCGCCCCACCGTCTCGCGCTGGATCAGCTCGAACTGCTCTTTCATGTGGCGCTGGGCGCGTGTATTTCGAGGTTGATTTTCCGAAGTGGTGAAGATGGCAAAAATAAAGATGGGAAAAGGCGATGCCCGAAATGGGTGGCCACCGACTTGGTGAAAAGGTTGATCAACGACGTGGCCAGCAGCACCGGAAAACGAAGCCAGCCCCACCGGAATCTCCCCTTCCCGATGTAGAAAGTGGGCGGCACCTTCCAGCCGCGCGGCCTCTTGTCCTTGTAGCGCAGCACGAGCATCGCCAGCGCTTTCATGGTGAAGCTCCAGATCACGCCGAAGGCGTAGGCCTCGCCCAGCAGATAGACGTCTCCGCGGCTGGCGATGATGGTGAACAGTTGCAGTCCGACGATGAGATTGATAATGCGCGAAGTGGTGCCGAACTTGCGATGCGGCTTACGGAACCAGTCAGTCAGTACGCCATCTTCGGAAACGCGGTTCAGAACCCCATTGGAGCCCACGATCGCGGTGTTGACCGCCCCGGCCAGCATCAGGAACCCGACGAACACCACAAAGCTGCGGAAGAGCAGTCGCAGCAGCTGCGGCCCGACGAAATACATCGCCATGGCGCCCAGCAGGTTGTCCTTGTTCTCCGGCAGCATGCGGATGTTGTCGGGCACCAGCATTACCACCAGCAGGGCCGAAACGCCCGTAAATGCCAGGCTGTAAACGGCCATGACCAGCGCCGTGCGCTTCAGGTTCTTGATCTTCGGGCTGGCGATCTCGCGATAGACCTGGGCCAGCGTTTCCTCGCCGCTCATGGCCAGAATGGCATGCCCGAACGCCATCAGAATCCCAAAGAGTCCGAACGTTCTGGCGAGGCTGGAGTTCTTCAGAAATCCCAGCGCGTCCTCGCTGAAGTGGAGATTAGCCGGTACCGGCCAGGGCGGCAACGAAGCGCCTTTGTAGACTACCGAAAAGAATCCCCAGCCCAGCAGCACCACCACCATCACGGTGGTAACCTGCATCACCTTCATGGCCTTGTCGCTGGACTCCTCGATGCCCTTGGTGTTCTGCCACCAGAAATAAAGCGTGATTGCCAGGGCGAAGAAGACCGATGTTGCATCAACGGGGAAATGAGGCACGCCTCCAAACAGGCGCCGCACTGCCGCGGGCAACCAGCCATGAGCGTCGGCCATCACCAGCGTCTCATTCATCAGACCGCTGATGTACTGGCCCGCTGAGACGCCGGAAATGGGGCCCGTCAGGACATAGTCGAACATCAGGGCGGAGACGCTGACCTTGGCCAACGACGAACCCAGGGCTTCCTTCACTACCCGGTACACGCCGCCGCGCACGAACATGGCGCAGCTCTCGACATAAACAGCGCGCACCGCAAAAGAGAAGATCATCACCCCCAGCACCAGCCAGGGAGCCGCTTTGCCAGCGGCCTGCTCCGCGATACTGCCGGCATAGAAAGCAGAGGAGCCAAGATCGTTCAGGACGATCGCCGCTGCCCGCCAGAACGAAATGAAGGTGAGCATCACCGACGTCGCGATGACAATGCGAACCCGGTTATCTTTCGGCTTCTCGACTTGTGCGGGCAATGGCATATGATGAACGGCTGATCAGCGCCGGCAGACAAACCCCTCGGCCACTTTTTTAATTAAGGCTGGATTCCTTCGGAGGGAGCAGGGATATCGTCTTTCTCCAGCAAGACCTTGATGTCTTCAACGGTGATCAGCACGATCACCAAAGCCGAGCCGAACATCCCGATAAAGAAGATGCACGCCAGTACAGTGCTCAGTGCTCTCAGTAGTATTTCCATCAATTCAGGCTCGAAAACAAAACTCCGTTCAGCCTCCAGGAGAGCTCGTCGTCTGCTTTTCCGAGGCGAATACGGGGAGTCACCTAAAGAGAATATCAAAAAGGTATAAAGAATTTATAAAGATGCAGGGGCAATTTCCCGGCCCGTTGCCGTACTTTGTTCAGAAGCTCACAGCACCTTTTTGGCAGCAGCCGGCCATGGTACGGACTGCCTGCGCGGATTGAAGCGTTGCGGTCGACGCCAACCCTCGTTAGTGGCGCTGAGAGTAAGAAACCCGATTCCGTTTTCGTCCGCTCGCCTCCGTGCCGGGTGCTTTTCCGGACTTCCAAGCGCTTTAAAAGGCCCGCCTGAGCCTCCGAACACGGCTTGCAAGTGCCTGCTGCCACAGGGGAAAGTTTCTCTTGACAATCAAAAATTAGCTGCTAGATCGGACAGAATCCAAAATTCGTTGTTGCAGGAGGCAGCATGCGCGCATTCAAACTGATGGGTCTCATGGTTGTGGCCGCAGTTATCCTGATGGGCTTAGCGGGCTGTCAGAGCGGCGGTGATACCCTCAAGGTCGGTATCGTCGCTCCGCTCTCAGGACCCGCTCCCACCTTCGGTATCTCCACGCGTGATGGCGCGCTGCTGGCCATCGACGAGTGGAATGCCAAGGGCGGCGTTCTGGGAAAGAAGATTACCCCCTTGGTAGAGGACAGCCAGTGCACACCCGATCCGGCCGTCAACGCCGCCAACAAGCTGATCGGCCAGGATAAAGTGCATTACATCATCGGCGAGTACTGCTCCAAGGCGTCCATCCCGGTATCCGAAGTCGCCAACGCCGCCAAGGTCATCCAGATCAGCGGCGGCTCCACCAATCCCGCCGTGACCGTAACCAAAGACGGCAAGGTTAAGGAGTACGTCTACCGCGCCTGCTTTATCGATCCCTTCCAGGGCACCGTGGGCGCCAAGTTCGCCCTCAACACCCTGAAGGCCAAGACGGCTTTCGTCATGTCGGACCAGGCAAATGACTACGCCCGCGGGCTGGCCGAGTACTTCGTGACGGCCTTCACGGCCGGCGGCGGCAAGATCGTCGGTAAGGAGAACTACACCGCCAAGGACACGGATTTCTCCGCTATCCTGGCCAAAGTGTCGGCCGCCAAGCCGGACCTGATCTATCTGCCCGACTATTACAACGTGGTCAACATCGCGGCCAAGCAGGCCAAGGAGAAAGGCATCAAAGCCCCCTTCATGGGCGGCGACGGATGGGATTCCTCCGACCTCGACCTGAAGGCAGCCGACGGCGGATATTTCACCAACCACTACTCCGCCGAGGACACCCGCCCCATAGTCCAGAACTTCGTCAAGACCTACGGCGCCAAGTACAAGGACGACAAGGGTCAGCCCAAGGTTCCGGACAACCCTGGTCTGTTGGCCTATGACGCTACCAATCTTCTCTTGCAGGCGATCAAGGACGCCGGCGAGGACAACACCGATAAAGTCAGAGAAGCCCTCAACAAGATCAAATTCAACGCGGTCTCCGGGACAATCGTTTTTGACAAGTTCCACAACCCCACGAAATCCGCCACCATTCTGGCCATCAAGAACGGCAAGGTGAAGTTCGACTCCGTGGTAAATCCGTAAATCCGTTTCCCGGCCGCCATAGCCGAGCCACAAGCCTGATTCAATGTCGCCGCTCAAGTTTGACGCCGGTTGCTCATCGCGGCCCCGGCTGGCAGAGCTTTCTCTCGATGGCGCTCAGCCATTCAGAGCTGCAACGCAGCCGGCGTGCTGGCGCTAGAACTGATTGCACAAATACTGCCTTGAAAGGGCGGGGCTTCGGCCCCGCCGTTCGGACCAGCAAAAATGCGGGCTTTAGCCCCTGAGGGTATTATCGGTTTTACCGAAGTGCATTTATGCAACCAGCTCTAGACCGGATTCGCGGAAGGTATACCCCGTGCGGTAGCCGGGCGGTCAGCCCGGCGATGATAGCTAGGATACGCCCACTTTGAATCCGCACTAATTTCCCTTGCGCCGGCAACGGACTAAAGAGACGCTTCCTTTCGCCGGCAATGAGATTACAATGAAAACTTCCCTGGAGCAGGCGATGGAGACGGAGGAGCAGCTCCATGAATCTGCTCTGAAAGCGGGTATTGAATCGCTATCATCGTGGACGTGCGCCGCGCGACCGTTCTCCACGATTCGCTATTCCTAAGGCTCACGGGTCTCTCAGCACACGGCGGCCGGGCTGCGGCTGCAGATTAGGATTTCGCCATGACGAAAGAAGAAATCATCCGCAAATATAAGCAATACCTGTTCCCCTCCGTCACCACCTACTTCTCCGAGCCGTTGGTGACCGACCATGGCAGCATGCAGTATCTGTGGGATCTCGACGGCAAAAAGTACCTCGACTTTTTCGGCGGCATCGTGACCATCTCCGCCGGACACGCCAATCCGCGCATCACCTCCAAGATCAAGGCGCAGATCGACAAGCTGCAGCACGCCTCGACGCTGTTTCCCAACGAGGCCATCGTGGCCCTGGCGGAAAAGATTGCGCGCCTCACTCCCGGCGACATCAGCCAGAGCTACTTCACCAACAGCGGCACCGAGGCCAACGAAACGGCCATCCAGCTCGCCCGCGCCCACACCGGAAACTTTGAGATCATCGCCCTGCGCCACGGCTACAGCGGCCGCTCGCAGCTGGCCCAGTCGCTGGCCGGCCAGAACACGTGGCGGCAATCGCTGCCCGCCGCCATCGGCGTGGTCCATGCCATCAATCCGTACTGCTATCGTTGTCCGCTGGGAAAGACCTATCCCGACTGTGGCGTTGCCTGCGCCAACGACGTCGAAGCCGTGATCCAGACCTCGACCTCCGGGCGGATCGCCGGCTTCATCGCCGAGCCCATCCAGGGATTGGGTGGATTCATTACCCCGCCTCCGGAGTACTTCAAGATCGTTTTCAAGACCGTGAAGCAGTACGGCGGCGACTTCATCGCCGATGAAGTTCAGACCGGCTGGGGACGCACCGGGCGCAAGTGGTTCGGCATCGAGCAGTGGGAAGTCACTCCCGACATCATCACCGCCGCCAAGAGCCTGGCCAACGGCTCGCCCATTGGCGGGACGTTCACTCGTCCCGAGATCGCCGCCAGCTTCCGCGGCCTGCAGATCTCCACCTTCGGCGGCAATCCTGTAACCTCCGTGGCCGCCAAGGCTACGCTCGATCTGATCGAAGAAGACAATCTTCTGGAGAATGCGCACGTCGTGGGCAGCTATTTCCGCCAGGGGCTGGAATCGCTGCAGAAGAAGTATCCGATCATCGGCGAAGTGCGCGGAATGTGCCTGATGCAGGCCATGGAGCTGGTCAAAGATCCCGTCAGCAAGGAACCGGCGCCGCAGGAGACGGCACAGCTTATGGAAGAGGCGCGCCGCGAAGGCCTATTGATAGGCAAGGGCGGGCTGTGGGGCAACGTCATTCGCATGTCTCCCCCCTTGAACATCTCCAAAGCCGATGTCGACGAGGCCATCCGCCTGCTCGACCGCTCCTTTGCCGCGGTGGAGAAGACACGGCACGCGGCCGCCGGAAAGCGGTAAGCGTAGAGCTGGGTTTTTTGAAGGGGCGGGGCTTC
>CAWBRT010000027.1:0-333955 GCA_963791145.1 uncultured Acidobacteriota bacterium
TCGAAGGGCCGTAAGGAAGAATGGAAGCCAATCAGGGCAGATTTCCTGGACTGCGGCCAGGAACTGCTCGAGCTTCCTGCCGCGTCATAGCGGTACCGGCCTGGTGCGGTGGCTTGTCGCTCTTGGCGAACCTGCCAACCCGTGATGCCGGGTTGCTATCAATGATGCCGTCCTCGACAGCGGCGTTGAGCACAGCGCGTAAAGCACACACGATCAGACGAAGCGTATTCCGTGAGAACCTCGGCACAGTTTCCCCGGTCTCCTCATCCACGACCTTCGGGGCCCGCGACAACTCGCTTAGGCAGCACTGCTTGACGGTTCCCCGGGCGATGTCTGGTAGCTTCTTTTGGCCGAATCGGGGTGTGACGTGAAGCCGGAGCAGTTGCTCATAACTGCGGTACGTGGATGGTTTTGCATTCCGTGGCGGCGTGCTCCTCCAGCCAACGCTCGGCATATTCCTCAAATTTCGGAGACTCGGAGTCGGTCCGTCGAGGAATTCGAAATCCCATGCCAAGGGGTAGTTTCGCCTCAAGCACGCGCTTCAATTTTGGCCGGGGCCTTCCGGTTGCCACACACGTGGCCTTTGCGCCTGCCCGTTATAATTTACGAACACAAACCACTTGCCGCCTTTTTTTCGAATCGTTACGCCCATTAGTTCCCACCTTCGAGCCCGGCAATAATCTCGTCCACCGTAGCCTCGATGTCAAAGGACTCCGCTGGCTGGAGCTGATGGACCTCCAAATAGTCATCAAAGGCGTAATCAATTGCTGGGATCGGGTACTGGTTCCAGCTTTTCCATCAGAACTGGCCCGCTTCCGGCGTCATGCTCTGCGCCTGGGTCATCTCCGCTGCCAGATCCAGCCACCGTGCGACTTGCCTGTCGCGCGGCGACGGCTGCTGCGAGAGCACGACGGCGTTCGTTGATGCGCTGGGTACCTTTGCTAGGCGATTGTCCTGTTCCATTCGTGCTGTCCTCCAGTGGTTTTCCGAACCGGTCAAGTGGGCCGGCTGCATAAGTCAGAATATTGCCCAGCCATTTGCGTGGCCGTTCGGTGTGTACAACCGTGCTCTTTGCTCGATGATTCAGGCACTTCTTGAAAAGCTCGATATCGAGCTTGGGATTGTCAGCCAGAAGCCGTTTGAGCTCCTGGCCTTCAGATTTACCGAAGGCGAAGGGTACGTCCGGATTCTTGAATTTCCAGTATTTGTCGATCGCATCAACAAATGTTCTGAAGCGCTCATCCACCTCCGCGCGCTCTTTGCGCGGAGGGAGATTTTTATCCTGCTTCTGTTGCTGTTCCTGTTCCTGATTAGGCATAGCCTTCGCGAAGGCTTCCCGGAAGGCTTCCGTAAGGCTTTCGGAGAATTCTGTAAGTCGTTGAAATAATTCGTCTTTAAGGTCACATTCAGGAACTAAATCAAAGGCTTCTGGCCACGATTTAACCACGTTTGGAGACTCTGGACGGTTGTACTTTAGGAAGTTCGGAAGCCAGATGAAATGAGCCTTTTCGCAATGCTTCACCATACCCTTCGACGAGGCTTCCGCGAAGGCTTCCGAAAAGCCTTTCAGGTCCATCTTTAGCTCGGTGGCAAGCCCGGGAATCGTCGCACGCATCGCGCCTAACATCGTCATGTGGGGATGAGTGAGGACAAAGAGGAACACGAGCCGCCCACGTTCTGACAAATCGGTGAATTTGGCGTCGTTCCAAATGCGCGGGTCAACTTTACGATACCGGCTCATTCCGCACTCAACTCCTTCCTCACGACTTTGTCCTGCCTGACCTGTTCCCCGACGGCGAGAGCGTGCGCATATCCCTCAAGGGCATGTGGTGCCGCGCCTAGCAGACTGGCCCCTCCGCCCGGCGCCATCGCTGTCGCGGTTCGGGCCATCGACTTGTGTTCATCCTAGGGTTGGTTTTTTTGTTATGTAAATCTGCAATAAACGGTGAACACTATTTTGCGGGGGCTGAGGAGGCTGGGGCAGTGTGGGGTAGGTCCTACGGCCGACGGGTCGCAATCGCCTGCAGACGCGCCATTTCTTCTTCTACTGCCTTACGATAATTAAGAGCTTGCGTTCTGACATTATTGATGCATTCCTTGCTGTGGCTGTGTTCTTCTTCGCAGACTCGCTTGGCCACCTGAGGCCACGTGAGTTTCTCTGTTTCTTTTAAGTAGAATGCTTTTTGACCTTTGTTGGATTTTGGACGGTTGGAAGCCGGATGTTTTAGTCCGAGCACAATCTCAAGATTTTTTGAAATCGCTTCAAACGCTAGCTGCGCTGTTGGTGCCGGTTGTCTTAGATGAGGCGCTTCTGCCAGCAGAGGAAGGGGAGCATTGCGTTCAGACATGGTGCGAACAAGAGCCGCAACGGGGGCCCCGGAAATCGTGATCCGAATGTATGGCAATTTCGTGCGATCGTGGGAACAGTAGACATCCAGGTCGATCGCGTTCGCACCGCCTATTGGGTTACCATTCAGATCAAATCTACACATTCGTTCATCAATTGCATATCCGATCTCGCCAGCGAGTTCCCAAGCTTCTGCAATATAAGCCTTATCCTCTGGCCGCCGCGGTAGCTTTTTCCTTGGCGCCAGCAACTCACGAATAGCGACATAAAGCGCAACGGCTACCAGATCGGGAGGCCTTACACAAAATTCCATCCATAGATTCGCTCGCGTAAGCAATACAACGGGATCGAGTTCTATCCACTTCGCCTGTTGGCAGAAAACCGCAAAAAGGCGCTCGCTCATCCGGTACTTTGTCCCGGTACGATGGATATCGTTTGGAACATAAGACGACGCCATATCAGCATGAAATCCATAGAAACCTGACGCCGCTGCTAGATCAACCGTTCTGCCACGAAGGATCGACCGTGGTATGTCAGGTACAGGAAATTTGGATGACATTCGCATCGGGCAGCCTGAATTATCCAGCGTACCGGCACGGGCTTTCAAGTTTTGTAGCTGCTTCCTAGAAATCGCTATTGACTGGTAACTACTATGGTGTGACTGATCCTGAATACCAATTGCCGACCTTCGAGTGCAAACGATGCGGTCACCGGTGGCACCCTCGCAATCCGGAGAAACCACGATGCTGCGCACGTTGCAAGACTCCTTATTGGGATGTGCCGTCTCTAGCCGAGAAGAAATGCGGTCAGGCGATCGATGACGCATTCAGCGCAGTAGGCATTGCTGCTTTCCTGGAAGCGCTTGATGTTCGGGGAGTGAAGATTTCCAACCTCGAAGAAACGTCCTCAAATTTGACGGAATATCTTTCCGGCGCTGCATTCAACCGAGGCGACACCTTCGACACGAGCTTTCTTACGCTTTACCTAAGTTTGGGCAACGTCGAACAGAACCGGGTCAAGGAGGTCTACCAGTCAAGGATTAAGGGCATTCCGGCCGCTTCGAAAAAGAAATTTGCCAAAGTGTTTCGCAA
Source organism: uncultured Acidobacteriota bacterium (assembly GCA_963791145.1). Classification (GTDB taxonomy): domain Bacteria; phylum Acidobacteriota; class Terriglobia; order Terriglobales; family Acidobacteriaceae; genus CAWBRT01. The sequence goes on from CAWBRT010000027.1 coordinate 3,439, forward strand.
ATCAGAACAACGCGCCATGCCGGTGCGAGAACACCGACACGGCGCTAACCGATGTCGCCTAAAAAGGAGGCAACATGGCTAAGCAAGCACCGTACCACTGCACATCCGCTCTGTCTCAAGACCTACCACTGACCATCCCCGCGTGGCTCTGTACGCCCGGGTGAGCACCTCCAACGGCCATCAAGACCCCGAGATGCAGCTCCGCGAGTTGCGCGAATATGCCGGGCGCCGCGGCTGGGAGATCGCCGGCGAGTACATCGACCACGGCGTTTCCGGCTCGAAGGAATCCCGTCCCGAGTTGAACCGGCTGATGACCGACGCTCACCGGCGCCGGTTTGATGCAGTCCTGGTCTGGAAAATCGACCGCTTTGGCCGGTCGCTCAAGCACCTGGTCAACGCCCTGGCGGATCTCGGGGCCTATGGCGTCGCCTTCGTCAGCCTCCGGGACAACCTGGACCTGAGCACCCCTTCTGGCCGGCTGATGTTCCAGATCATCGGCGCCATGGCGGAGTTCGAGCGGGCATTGATTCAGGAGCGGGTAAAGGCCGGCCTGCGGAACGCGCAGGCAAAGGGAAAGCGGCTTGGTCGTCCGCGGCGGGTTGTGGACGCCTCCAGAATTGCCGCTCTGCGCGCCGTCCGGGGCTTCCTGGCGGGCGATCTCCCGTCAGATGGGGATTGGGATTGCCACTCTGTACCGAACTGCTTCTGGATTCTAAAGGGGAGGAGACCGAAGCTTTGCGAACGACGAGCCCAGGGCGGAACGACGCCTACGCCTTTCCCGTGCTGGCCTTGCTTCGTTGCCGCGCCCATGAGAGAAGCCATTTTGGCAGCACCCGTGCCCTGGCTTCGAATCAGTAGTGGTCGTCGCGCATGCCTTCAAGATAGGATTCGATGTCCGCCTCTCGGTCTTATTTCGATTAGTTCGTACTTTACCCCTATGTACTCACTTTCTACGCGCTTCAGCGAGCGCAGGTGAGCAAGTTGGCCATATTGCCTGCGCTCGGTGACTGAAGGCGAGTAACTTCTCTAAGGCGGTTTGGTACGGTTGACGGTTTGGCCCCGGTACGAGGGCCATAGGGACCCTCTACGAGCTCCTCGATTCTCACGAGCAGATTACGAATCAAGTCAGCATCACCTTGATGGTCAGCCGCTCTGGCGACCTCGGGGCGAGCATCCATTAGAACTCTAGCTGCCATCAGGAGCGCAGCAAAGATGAAATAAGCATTGCGTTCTCGCTCAAAGTAAGGGTAGTCGTGAGCCTCATGGGCTCCCTTGTGGCGCAAATGATAAGCTATCCTAAACACAGCCCCTTCGACTCGTTGAGTCTTCCAATAGGCTTCATCAGTTTTCCGGAGATCCGCAGGCGTCAAGCCGAGACCCGCTATCAGCCCGTCCAATCCATTGCGCCATATTGGATCATTCGCCGCATCCCGCAGGTCAAAAGAAAAGCGATCTTTTTCAAGAATGGCTCGAACAAACCGGCTACGTGCTCAACCGCCGATGCCGACAAGTGCCGGGGACATGTCAAATAACGCAAAAAGGCGCTTACAAATTTGCTCTCGAATCCGCTTAGTCTGGGCTCCTGTACTGTCTGAAATACGACGTACAGCACTAGGCGTATTGCCCTGCTTAAATTATCTGGAGCTAATTCCAGAATCTTTCCAGAATCAAACGGGTGTGGAATTTTGGAATACTGGGAATAGAACTGTTCGATCCTTGTTTGGGAAAATCCTATCCCGCTAGGAGGTTCGATCCCGGCTTCGACAAGCTCTAATCGCGAAAGTTCGCCGGCCAAGCGCACGGTCACGGACAGTTCAGATGCCATGCGTTTCCCTGTTTCGTCTAACTTCGACCACGGTCCAGACGCGGTGTAAACCACGGGGTAATTACCCTTTCCAACAAATCTACTAATTTCGTCATCAATCTGATCTACCGCCGATTTGATGTAGCGGGTAAGCATGTCTACAAGGAGGACGTCATCTTCCGGAGACGGCGTGGCCGCATTCTCGGCAAGCACTCTCGCGATTTTCATCTCATAGGTGCGGAGCTTATGCTCCAGCAGATCGGCAGCCCAATGTTGGAGGTCCCGATATACGGCATCGGGCAGATGTTCAACCGAGAACCGCTCTCCAGTTGCCTTCTTTATGTACTCAGTGGCGAAAAGTTCCGGACGATGCTTTCTAATTTCAGGAATTGAGAACCACTTAGCCGGGTCTTGTAGGAGCCCTTGAACTTCTGCCAGAAATTCCTTTGCGAGCGGCATAGATCGTGCTCCGCTGATTTCTTTCTCAGATTAGTAAAGTGGAGCGTAGAACGCCCCTGTCTGCCGAGTCAAGCTCAGGACTTGAGTATCGGTTCCCGTAACCGCTGCTAAGAATTTGCACACGCAGAATCAATCGCTTGGCGCCGTGGGTGTCCCGTGCCCCTTTAGCGCATGAGCCACGCATGCGGGCCTGTGCGTCGCCTTTAGGCATCTTCTCGTGAAGGATGCCGCTGCGGAGTTTGAAAGGGCGCTGATCCAGGAGCGCGTGAAAGCAGGTCTGAGAAATGCTCAGGCGAAGGGCAAGCGCCTCGGGCGGCCTCGTCGGGTTGTGGATGCCTCCAGAATCGTCGCTCTGCGCGAATCCGGTGCCTCCTGGCGAGCGATCTCGCGAGAGATGGGGATTGGGCTTGCAACGCTATACCGGGTAGCCGCGAAGTAATGCTGGTCGGAATGCACGTTTGCGCGATTCGATCTTGCGGCTTCTGCTCGGCCTGTTGCGGTCGGAATCAGCGGCTCGTTTCTGGATGGGCAGTTAGCGGGCCGGAACCTGCCGGGGCGGAAAATAGGAAGAGCACCAGCATAGACACCTTCAAAACCCCCAAATGTGGGAAGTCCGAACCTACAACCCTCCGGTTAACAGGGCGAATCAGACCATCACACCGACCAACTCCAGCCACTTAAGCCCAACAAAAAGCTCAGAATCCAGCTTGTGCTTTTGGTTCATTTTGGCTGGCTTTGGCTCCAGTTTACGGACAGAAGACGGACAGCCCCTTGTACCCAAACACCGGATGAAGTGACAGCAGATCACGAGAGGAGTAAGAGATGCCAGAACCGAATTATTCCAAGATGCCCCTGGATCAGCTAATTGCCAGGTTGTCTAAAAACCCCGTCACCATGGGAGGGCTCCGGGATGCCGTGCGGCGAGATTGAGATCGTATTTGTTGTTGATGATTTCGACAGCCAGCTCGACACCGCGTTTGTTATCGAGGCCCGTCGACGCCAAGTTTCCCGTCAGGGGGTACACTCCGCCGATCTTAATCGTTTGCGGCGCGGCCAATGCCGGGGAGACAAGCCAAGACGAGGCCGCGAGGGTGCCGCCCACGATCACAAATTCTCGTCGTGTCACTTTGCTCATGTTGGTTCTCCTGTTTTCGATCCGCTCGAATCGAACTGCAGTCTTGAGAAATGTGGAGCTTTATCGCGGAAACATATCATCAGCAGCATCCGAGCTTTGTCAAGCGGAATATCGCCTTGGCTGGATTTCATCTCCAACAGCACGCGCCAGAATTGCAACCCTGCGTGCTTCCGGGGCTTCCTGGCGAACGATCTCGCGCGAGATGGGGGTTGGGCTTGCCACTCTGTACCGAGCAACCGCAACGTAATACTGCGTTCGATGTCCGCGGTGCGACTTGTGGAGTTCCGCGGGGCCGTTGCAGCCGGGACCAGCAATAGAATCCCGAATGGGCAGTGAGACGGCCGGAATCTGTGGAAAGCACCGTCGGAAATGCTAACTTCCTCGAACCAGACTTCGGGACCGCTTTGTTCTTTTGGCAACGTCAGATGTCGGGCACATATGTACGCCCAGACCCGCTCTTAATGCCTGTGATCCTTGTCACAAAAACCACACAGACATCGCCGGTCGGAGTTCGAATCTCCACCGCCATTTGTTTTTGACGGTCTTGCAGCCGTTCTGTTTCGCTCCGCTCCCCCCGCAGCATTTCAGATCCGCTTCAGTACGTCTATTCGCTGGCTCCGGCGCCGCGGAGCCACTTTGCCCGTAATCCCGTGTACTAGAAGGGGAATTTTCCTGGTTCAATGGCAACGCCGCTTTTGCTATAGTTCCAGCACACCGGCAAGCACAAAGTCCCTCGTGGACTCAGCACTGACTTTATATGACCGGCAGGCCAGTTTGCGAGATTAGCATACGCTCGACTAGGGCTGACTGTCGGATAGCTGCTCGGCGAGATATCCAAAAGGGAGAAATTTGCCAATGGCTAACCAAGTACCGCATGAAGAGATCGTCGGGTATTTTCACACGGAGCAATGGCAGAAGCTGTTGCGCTACTTGCGGGGACAGGGTCCGGAAGAGTTCTTCCACGCTCACATCTACATAGACACAAGTCTCCATCCCAACGCCTTTCGTCGGCTACTTTTCAAGTATTTTGAGGTCATCGGAATGCCGCTTGATCGGCCCGTCGATTTCCAGGCCTCCAATGTTGGGCACGATATGCTCCACAACATTCATCCATCGGGCGGGCAATTCCACTTCGATCTGGCGTGGCGCCTGAACGAGAAACTCATTCTGGCGCCGATGCCCGCAGAGGTGACGTTCCAGGGTTCGAATCTCGATTTCTGGAGCAAGAGTGAAACCTACGCCTTCTTTGATCAGTTTCCGTTGAAGAAGGACATTGCCGCCGAACAAGTGGACCAGTATTTTCACACGCCGCAATGGGAAGAGATCCGGCACTTTGTCCGGGACAAGTCTCTCGTTCATTTTCACGCCAACGTCGAAACCAGCGTGCATCCCGACCTGATCAGGAGTGCGGCTTTGCGCGCCCTGAAACGGGAAGGATGGGTGCTGCAAAAAGACGTTCACTGTATCTTTTACCCGCGCAAGGATTGGAAGGCCGCCAAGATATGCCTGCTCATGTCGGACCCGATGTTCAACTTCGATATTGCCTGGACGTTTAATCCCGATGTTGTGATCAGACCGAGCCAGAAGTTCTTCATCCAGCGAATCCGACCTGACTTCGATCTTCGTTATGAAGAACCGATCGCCGGTACGCTCAAGAAAGGACACTTCACGCCGGATCTCTCGGCCGAAGAGATCGATCAGATCGGGAAAGAAATCGCCGCCACACTCTAAAAGTGGAGACAGGGATGAAGGAAGAGCTGAAAGGAAGAGTAGCTATAGTTACTGGCGCCGGCAGTGTGCGTGGAATCGGTATTGCTACCGCGAAAATTTTTGCCAGAGAAGGCGCGACGGTAGTGCTGAGCGACCTCGATTCCGCAGGAGTAAGTGCAAATCTTAACGTACTGCAGGACTTGGGCTGCCCCAGCTTGGGAATTACCGCGGATCTCAGTTCAAAGCCCGATGTCGACAACTTGTTCAGCAAAGCGGTTGCGACTTTTGGCCGCGTGGATATTCTGGTAAATAATACCGGAATCACCCAGTCCGTATTAACTGCTGCCATGAGCGAAGCGGAATGGGACTGCATGGTCCGGGTCAATCTCCGCAGCCAGTTTCTTTGTACGCGTGCAGCTATCCCGCTCATGAGCAAGCAGAAATGGGGCCGGATCGTCTGTCTGAGTTCGATGGCGGGAAGAGGCGGGCCGTCATTTGGCGCCGCACATTATGCGGCAACTAAAGCCGGCATTATTGGATTTGCCCAATATGTCGCGCGGGAGGTCGCTGCGGATGGAATAACCGTCAACGTCGTTGCTCCGGGCGGCATCGACACCGACATGCTTCGCGGCAAGGTACGGTGGGACGGGAAGACGCAAGAGGAATTGCGCGCAAACCGCTCCCAGAATATCCCCATGAAGAGGATGGGAGCCGCGGAGGAGGTAGCCGAGGTTATCGCATTTCTCTCTTCCGACCGCTCTTCATTCGTCACCGGAGTGGTGGTGGATATTAATGGTGGCCTGCACATGTGCTAAGGGCGAACGGCACGTCCGATGAGGAAGGACCTGTATGAGTAAAGCCAAGACGTACAAAGTTGGGCTGGTGGCGCTGCTGGTAAGCGGGAGCTTCATAAATTCATTCGATCGAGCCAGTCTGTCGACGGTGGCGCCCGTGATACTAAAAGAATTCCACCTGGACCCGGGACTGTTGGGAATCGCCCTGTCCGCATTCTTCTGGCCCTACTTTGTATTGCAGATTCCGGTTGGCACTTGGGCTGACAAGTACGGAGCGAAAAGGGTGCTCGGCTGGAGCGCGGCAATCTGGTCGATGGCATCAGCGGCGACGGGAGTTGTCCAGGGTCTGTATTCGCTGGTTTTTGCGCGCGCGTGGGTCGGAGTTGGAGAAGCCGCGGCGTATCCGAGCTTGGCCAAGATTGTGGGCCAGAATTTCCCTTCCAACCAGAGAGGAACCGTTATCGGGAGCTATATCTCGACAGTGCGCCTGGCGATGGCCGTAACGCCGGGCGTTATGGCTTTTTTGATGAGCGTATGGGGCTGGCGCGAGGCCTTTTTTGTGACCGGGGGGGCGAGTCTGCTGTGGTGCGTATGGTGGTACTTTGGCTACCAGGATGTTACACGCGCCGACGAAACGAAGGCTTCCCTGGCAAAACAACCGATTCCCTGGAAACGATTATTGGGCCATCGGGGAACAGTCGGCTTGGTGATGGCGAAGTTCTTTCAGGACTATCTGTTGTATCTGTTCGTGACGTGGATACCGACTTACCTCGTAATCGGCAGGGGGTTCTCCATCGTCAAAATGGGAATCTACGCCTCATTGCCGTGGATAGCGGGGTTTATTGCTCAACCGCTGGTAGGTTACCTTTCGGACTTGTTGATCAAGAGAGGCCTGAGCGTCACCCAGGCAAGAAAGAGAATTCAGGTTGGCCTGCAGATTTGCGCCGCAGCTGTAATGGGAGTCGGTTTTATCGACAGCCCTATCCTGGCCATTTACCTGCTGACGTTTGCGGTTGCGGCAGAGTCGGGAGCCGGTGGTTTAATCTGGGCATTTGTGACTGAGGTTGCTCCAGAAAACATGGCGGGATCTGTCGGCGGTGTTATGAACGCCGGTGGCGCTCTGGCGGGTATCCTTGCTCCGATCGTTACTGGTTTTATCGTCAAGTCCACTGGAAGCTTCCGGGTAGCCCTTGCGATCGGCGGCGTCAGTCTGCTATTGGCGGCGTGCTCCGTGTTATTCGTAGTTCCGGAACTTAAGCCTATGGAAGTAACGGACCGGGTAAGCACAGTTAAAGCCTGAAAGTCGTATCCACCTCAACCTCTGAGGAACGGGACGTTCGGATTGCGGAGGCCGGCGCCGGATTTTCCACTGTTGAGTTTCTGGATTTGGGGAAACTACTCCTGATACTCCCGCGACAGCGGTTGGTACAGCTTGATTAGTTGTGTGCAATTGGTTTTCTCACGCCACAAGTTGTGGCAACTACTTCATATGTTCAGCCCTCCTTTCGCTCATTAGATTTACCAGGAGCTTGTCCTAAGCGAGAAGCTAGTAGAGTAAATTGGGTTTGTAAAGCATTTTTTTGTCCTTCATCAGAAAATCGATAACAGCGGCATTTTATGCGGGTTTTTAAGGGGACAACCATTGGCTGCTGGCATGGTGCAAGGCGGTACTCACGTGCCTCCTAGCCCTGCTCGGGAGCCGGACATGTCTGCACATGAAAAAGCCGCCCCGGCTCGGGCGGCTTAATCTCCGCGCTTCTGAGAACCGAATATTGCGGCTCTCGACGCTTAGCTCCCCCAGCGGGCGATTGCGGCCTCCTCTCACTTCGCTGCTCAAGGTGTAAGCTTAGCCGCGCGTGCCTTTCCGCACCGCTCTGTTGGCGCGGTAAGCTGGCGAGGCCTGGCGTTCAGGCTTTAGCCCAATCCTGGGTCTTCAGCTGTTTCACGCGCCGGAAGACATGATCGCTGCTGACCAGGACAGCGGGAATGGCCAGCGCGTGGGCAGCAATCATCATATCCAAGTTGCCCATTGGCTCTCCGTCTCGCTCCAGCGCAGCGCGCAGGTGGGCATACCGCTGGACCGCCGTCGAATCCCAGGGCAGACACTCAAGCCGCAGCAGAAGTTCGTCGATCGCTATCTGCAGTCGTGTCGCCTCCGGTCTGCGGGCAACACCAAATCGCAACTCAGCTTCGGTGACCACCGAGATTGCGACCTCGGACATTGGCACCTTTAACAAGCGCTCACGCACCCGCGGGATATCGCCCCTGAGGATGTGGTTAACCGTGTTCGTGTCCAGCAGGTAACGGATTGGCATCAGAACAGATCCCGCTTCCGGGGTGGCCTGTCCTGGCGGTCGGCGAGAAAGTCCTGGGGAACCTCGGTGCTCTTCATGAGTTCGAAGAACTCCTGCCACGACTCTGGTCTTCGCGACAGAATCACATCGCCGCTGACGGGGTCACGACGAATGTAGACGGAGGAACCCTCGAATCGGTATTCCGCCGGCAGGCGGACAGCTTGGCTGCGGCCATTACGAAAGAGTTTGGCGGTGTGTGGCATCATCATCTCCCTTGGTATATATCATGATAGATGCCACTTAGGAGATTAGTCAAGCTGGACAACGGTTACAAGGGGCCCCGGAGTCGGATGGCCAATGACGCAGGTGTCCCGTTTTTTCTTTCTGGGCCATAACAGGGAAAAATACAGGGAAAATTGCTCGGGAGCTGGCGAGGGATGGCACATCGGGCCCGCCTGGTGCTGGTTTCAACGATCGGCTCCAAAAAGGAAGGTGGATAACAGGGAATTAACAGGGAATTTACCCGACAGGGAACTCAAGGTGCCTCCAGGCCGCATTCCATGCGGATTTGGCGATGGAAGTAGGCTCGATTGGCGGGGAGAGCGGAAAATAACAGGGAATTCTGGGCGGGAATTGACCACGGCGACGCTAGATGATAATCTGCTGTCTAGTCCAACTAGTCAGGAGATAAACGTGGCACGGAAGTCGATGAAGAAGGCACCTCGAAAAGAGGGGGGAACGAGGGCAGCAGCGGCTGAAAGTTGGCAACTGCAGACGGCCAAGGCACAGTTTAGTGAGGTTTTTCGCCGCGCCCGCAACAAGGGTCCGCAGATAGTGACGCGGCAGGATAAGGACGCGGTAGTGATTTTGTCACTTGAGGAATTCGAGCGGCTCAGTGAACGGGCCAAGCAGCCGCGCAGCTTGACCGAGTTTTTTGCCCGATCGCCGCTGGCGCAGGTGCAGTTGAATCTGGAACGCGAACCAGATTATGGACGCAAGATAGATCTATGAGCGGGTTCCTACTAGACACGAACGTCATTTCCGAACTGGTAAAGCCGCGGCCCGACTCGGGAGTTGTAAGCTGGGTCGACTCCGTCGACGAACACTTGTTACACATTAGCGTTCTCACCTTGGGCGAGATTCGCAAAGGGATTGCATCCCTGCCTGATGCCGCAAGGCGCGTCAGCCTGGAAGCATGGCTTGAGAGCGATCTTGCTGTGCGTTTCTTTGACCGGATACTGCCTATACATAAAGAGATCGCCGATCGCTGGGGGCGCCTCGCTGCGCAGGCCGCTGCAAGCAAAACTAGTCTCCATGTTATCGATGGCTTGCTCGCGGCTACCGCCCTGCACCACAATCTCACGTTCGTAACCCGCAATACCAAAGATGTTTTGGGTACTGGAGTTTCGTTGTTTAATCCCTGGGATCGGTAGTTCGCGGACGCTTGAATCGCAAAAACAGCCACTCTCGCGCACCGGGTAAGCTAATGTTTCACGTGGCGCGACGGGAACGCCCATGAGGTTGAAATCATCGATTACTTCACAAGCGCCCTTAGTTGGGGAATTTTCCCGTCCGGCTTGCGGTATCATCGTCACGCCGGAGGAGATGCTGTTGGGGAAGGTGAGAGAACATGACGCGTGCGAGAGTTGAAGTACCCAATGAGAAGATTGCTGCATTTTGTCGGCAGCACCATATTCGTACCCTCGCCTTGTTCGGTTCCGTCCTGCGGGAGGATTTTCGTCCCGATAGCGATGTAGACGTGTTGGTAGAGTTTGAACCAGGGTTCGTGCCGGGACTTGAATTTTTCTCACTGGAAGAGGAACTGTCCAGGATTCTGGGAAGGAAAGTCGACCTGAATACGCCTAGTTTCTTGAGTAAATATTTTCGTGAACAGGTACTTGCCGACGCGGAGATTCACTATGTCGCAGCATGACACCTTGCTGCGGCTACGACATATGCTCGATTACGCGCGAGAAGCCATTGCGATGACTGCAGGCCACACCCGCGCCAACCTTGATGCTGATCGTAAGCTGAACTTAGCACTCGTGGAGAAGGCCGTCCTGCTGAAACGCAGGACGGCTCTGTTCATAAGGGGCAGGCGTGTCGAAAACTGCTGGCCACCGCTGGCTGCTCCGGTCCAGCCAACCAGCCAGCTTCTTCAGACGGTGGTGTTTTAGGCGGCCGACTGAGCGGCGAATGGCTTGATGTTATTCAACCTTTTGCCCAGTTCGGCCTTGGCCTTCCTGAGATCGTAACTTGCTTGCAGATTCATCCAGAACTCAGGGGAGTTTCCGAAAAACCGCGCCAGCCGAATGGCGGTATCGGCACTGATACTGCGTTTCTCCAGCACAATGTCATTGATACGCGGCGCTGGGACACCGATTGCTTTTGCCAGCCTGTTCGGAGTGAGTTTCATCGGCTTTATGAACTCCTCGCGCAGCATTTCTCCAGGATGAATTGCCCAAAGCTTCTTCCGCGCCATAGTCCCTCCCCCTCAGTGGTAATCCACGATTTCAACTTCATAGGCGTTGCCCTCACGCCATACGAAGCACACCCGAAACTGATCGTTAATCCGAATACTGTGTTGGCCTTTGCGGTTACCATGTAGTGGTTCCAGCCGATTTCCCGGAGGAACTGCAAGGTCATTCAGATTCGTCGCGTCATTCACCATTTCCAGCTTTCGCAGCGCCACCCGCCTGAGATTGGCAGGCGGCAATCCTATGCCTTTGCCGGTTTCCCAGAATTGCTCAGTCCTGGAATCAGCGAAGCTCTTGATCACGATTGGGAGTATAACGCATGATGTTAATTTAATGTCAAGCGTTATATGCATGCCGCGGGGCCTTGGGAAGATCCCCCGAAAGGGGCCGAATCGCCGCCATCCATCCGGCTGATGGCCAGCGTCCGGCCAGCGGGCGAGATCGAAGGGATTCGTCGGCTATGCCGGCCGACTGCCAATTCGCGTTCGGTAATTGCTCGACACTCGCCGAATCAGGCTCATAACTTCGAACAATCATCTCAGCGAATGATCGCACAGATGAGCATTGACCCAAGCGGCGAAATGGCTCTGAGAGCGGCTTTCCGGTGTGCGTAAGAAAATAGTTTACAAGCCCCAAATAGATTGCTGCACGAATAGTAGCTTCGGAATTTTGAAGCAGAAATTTACCTGGGTGTGAGGACAATAGATCCTGGGCTAAAGAATTTTCGCCGGGCTGTCTGTACAATTACAAGGTTGATCGAATCGCTGATTCGAGTGCTTTCCGAGAGCCCGGCCGAATGGTGCTTACGGGAATAGCATGAAGCATCGACTTGTGGTCGATATGGCAGCACACATGCAGTAAACACTGCTCTCTGGGAAAGGACGAACGATGGAATACAAGACTCTTGGCAACACTGGCCTGCTTGTGTCAACCCTCTGCCTCGGCACCATGACCTTCGGCCTTGGCAAGGGCTTCTGGAAACCCATTGCTACCGTTGATCAGGCTGGAGTCGACGCGCTCATGAAGGCCTCTATCGATGCCGGCATCAACTTCTTTGACACGGCTGACGTTTACTGCGAAGGCGAAAGCGAAACGACACTGGGACGGTCCCTCAAGAACCTGGACATCGCGCGGAAAGATATCGTTCTCGCTACCAAGGCCTTCTCCCGGGTGGGCGCCGGCCGTAACGACGTTGGTGCCTCCCGTGGACACATCATGGATGCCATAGAGGCCAGCTTACGCCGTTTGCAGACTGACCATATCGACCTCTACCAGATCCACGCCAGTGACATGATCACTCCTCTCGAAGAAACCCTCCGCGCCCTAGACAATCTCGTGAATCAGGGCAAGGTCCGCTACATCGGTTGCTCGAACTGGCAGGCCTGGCGGATCGCCAGATCGCTGGGCATCTCCGAGTCCAGAAATCTCGCCCGCATGGACACCCTGCAGGCCTATTACTCCATCGCAGGCCGCGACCTGGAACGCGAACTCGTCCCGCTACTGGAAGCCGAGAAGATTGGGTTGCTTGTCTGGAGCCCCCTCGCCGGCGGATTGCTCTCGGGTAAGTTCAGCCGCGAGAATCAGAAGCCTGAAGGGTCGCGCCGCTCTGACTTTGATTTTCCGCTAGTAGACAAAGAACGCGCCTGGAGAATTCTCGACGTCATGAACCCGATAGCCAAGGCCCACGGCTGTAGCGCTGCCCGTATCGCGCTGGCATGGCTGCTGACCAAGCCTGTCGTCACCTCCGTCATCATCGGAGCCAAGCGGCTCGACCAGCTCCAGGACAACCTTGCAGCGGTGGACGTCAAACTCACTCCAGACGAGGTTAAGCAGCTCGACGAGGTGAGCGCCCTGCCTCCCGAGTACCCTGGATGGATGATTCCGCGACAAAACCAATCCCGTCTGCACCCGTAAACGCACGTAAGCGGCCAGCGATGATGCGGCGAACCGCGTTCGCTGGCCGCTTACAATGGGGCATTTTCGAACTGAAACAAAGGCCAATCATTCTTCGGGATGCGCTTGGCGAGACGCTGACGTGCACGCAACTTCTGGTCCCGAAGATGACCGTCCGCTCTGTTGGTACGGTAAGCTGGCAGGGTCAGGCGTTCAGGCTTTAGCCCAATCCTGGGTCTTCAGCTGTTTCACGCGCCGGAAGACATGATCGCTGTGACCAAGACAGCGGGAATGGCCAGCGCGTGGGCGGCAATCATCATATCCAAGTTGCCCATTGGCTCTCCGTCTCGCTCCAGCGCAGCACGCAGATGGGCATACTGCTGGGCCGCCGTCGAATCCCAGGGCAGACACTCAAGCCGCAGCAGAAGTTCGTCGATCGCTATCTGCAGTCGTGTCGCCTCCGGTCTGCGGGCAACACCAAATCGTAACTCAGCTTCGGTGACCACCGAGATTGCGACCTCGGACATTGGCACCTTTAACAAGCGCTCACGCACCCGCGGGATATCGCCCTTGAGGATGTGGCTAGCCGTGTTCGTGTCCAGCAGGTAACGGATTGGCATCAGAACAGATCCCGCTTCTGGGGCGGCTTGTCCTGGCGGTCGGCGAGAAAGTTCTCGGCGGACCTTCGACGCTCTTCATGAGTTCGAAGAACTCCTGCCACGACTCTGGTCTTCGCGACAGAATCACATCGCCACTGACGGGGTCACGACGAATGTAGACGGAGGAACCCTCGAATCGGTATTCCGCCGGCAGGCGGACAGCTTGGCTGCGGCCATTACGAAAGAGTTTGGCGGTGTGTGGCATCATCATCTCCCTTGGTATATATCATGATAGATGCCACTTAGGAGATTAGTCAAGCTGGATAACGGTTACAAGGGTCGCCAATCACTTGGGGTATCCACTACCGTTACTTTGATAAAGAATCGAAAATAAGGGCATTTTCTGCGGGTTTTTGCGAGGAGCTGCTGGCGGGATGCAAGGCGGCATTTAAAGCAAACCGGGCAGTACCCGATGGTTCGATACGCCCCAGTGCGCTTGTTTCTGGCGATCCATTGCTGAAGAACTGCCGATCCTTTCTGGCTTCATCATAAAATCGATAAAAGCGTCGTTTTATGCGGGTTTTGTGGAGGGGAGCAGCCGACGCCAGGTGAGTTCGTGCCCCCGCCGGTACATGCCAGAGTCGCAATCGATCGAGCAATAGGAGCAACGATTTCCTCGCTGGACCGACATACCTCCACAGCGCAGGCTCAGCTAAACCCATCAACGTCTGGGGTCCAGCGGTTTACCTGCGGTTCAGCGGCCTCCCAGGAAGAAAAATACCGCAACGAAAAGCCGCCCGGCTTTAGGCGGCTTCCTCTCGCTTGGAGAAAAGAAAATGATGGTCGGCGTACGCAAATGCCCGTTCTACCACAATTTGCTGCTGTCTCTCGGCTCTCCGCCCTTCCGCCTTGACCACTGTGCTTCGGCGGCCTTCTTGGCGATTTCAACTCGCTGTGCAGCCGTAAGCTTCTTGCTGCGAGCCTTGCCTCCTAGCCGCCCCAGCGAAGTCTGAGCTGCGCCTATCTCGGCGATCTGGAATGGCTTGACGAGCTTGGTATTTTTGTAAATCATATTGACCCGCAAGGAGTTAGTTCACTTCGTTTGGTAAAAAATCAGATCACAGCTCAGAGTGTAATGGCACTTAAGTGCCTAGTATCGCTAAAACTTTCGCCCTTGTGGATACCCTCCGATTACATTCCGTCCCCGGACTGCCATGTGGTTTCCTCCGGGGGCAAGCGTTCAGCTTCGCCGGATCGCCACCACGACCTCCGCGACGCGGGTAGCAGAATCTGGCGGGAGGGTACCAGACGTACAAGGTGGCGACCGTTGCGGAGATTGGCAACCCCAACCTCCGCGTGTTCTGCGGAGGATGTATTGACTGGTGCGGAGGATAAAGCCTATAATCTCCGCATAATATGCGGAGTAAAGAATTTATCTACGAACTGCTGGATTGGCCCGACGGCGACGTGCCGGATCCCCCGACGTGCGGGGACCGGCGGGAGAGCTTGAGTCTCTCGGTATCGATGGGAATTGGGTCTACGTGTAGTGCGCGGAGTCCGTCGTTGACAGCCGCAGCTCGGCGCTAAGCGCGCAGCTGTTAGAGGTGGCCGCTGGAAGTTCAATTAGATGGCGATGGTAGACCATAGCCCGGCACACACGGCTCTATCCCGATATCGCAATCAAGCTCTATAGCAGGTCCTGGTCCCATGTTCCCGCGTATGCGGACCTGTTACCGGTTGTAAACGGGGACCGGCCCGCGGAACTCCTCCCACACCGCGTCACAAGCCTTGACCGTCTCTGCAGAAAGCGGCCCTTCTTCGCAGGTCTTGAGGTTCTCTTCCAGTTGTTCCATGCGCGACGCGCCCAAGATGATTCCGTCGGTTGCGGTGTAGTGCAGTAGCCAATTGAAAGCCAGACTGGGCAGGCTGCGTCCGGCCTCGGCCGCGATCTTCTTTAACTGCTCCACGGCCTTAAACGTTTGCTCGTGCCAGTAGCGATGCTTATACAGCGGATAACCCCAGAATGCCGGATCAAAACGGCCGCCCAGGGTGAGCGTCTTGGGATCATGCTTTCCGGAAAGCAATCCGCCCGCCAGCGGATTGTAGACGATGTTCGAGATCCCCAGGCGCTTGCACATGGGCAGGTATTCCTGTTCTATGCCGCGGGCAACCAGGCTGTACATCGGCTGGGAAATCGATGGAGCCTGGTAGCGATTCTTCTCCGCGATCCAGTACATTTCGCAAACCTGCCAACTGGCGTAGTTAGAGGTCGCCAGGTAACGAACTTTCCCCTGGCAGACAAGCGCGTTCATCGTCTCCAGTGTCTCTTCGATGGGAACCTTGTAATCCGGCGCGTGCAGGTAATAGATATCGAGGTAGTCCGTTTGCAGGCGCCGCAGACTTTCGTCGATAGCGCGGAGGATGGCGCGTTTCGAGAGTCCGGACTCGTCAGGGCCATCACCCATCTTGTGCTGAACCTTGGAAGCCAGCACCACCTGTTTGCGCTTGCCGGCGAGCGCATGGCCCAGCATGGTCTCCGCTCCGCCGTGCTGGTAGGCGTTTGCCGTATCGATAAAGTTGATTCCGGCTTCCAGCGAGCGCCCGACCATGCGGTTGGCGGTAGGCTGGTCGACTGGCTTGCCGAAGGTCATGGTGCCAAGGCAGAGGCGCGACACCCGCAGGTCGGTCCGGTTCAGTTGACGGTATTCCATAGTCCAGTCCCTTTTCTTGCCCCCGCGCGCGCCAGGGACGCTCCCGAGTCGGCGCAGAAAGTCACTTCAGCAGGAACCGCGCGCCGCAGCGCTCGCAGATACCGCGAATCTTTTCCACGAGGGCGGCGGAGATCGGCACGCCTTCCTTCGACCGGCGCTCCCGCGACAGCAGCTCGGGATCGCCGGCGACGAGCACCGGCTCCTCGGGATTGACCGGCCGTTGCGCATGCAGAAAGTCGATCATCTCGTCCACGTCGCACTCGAAGGCTCCCTCGGCCCGGAAAGCCTTCGGATCGATCGCCAGGAAGAAGTGCCCGATGTTGTCGGCTTTGTTCAGCATTCCGCGCGGCACTCCAATGGCCGGGAACGAGCCGCCGACCAGCGTGCTTCCCAGGATTTGCACCATCATGCCCAGGCCGTAGCCCTTGTGGCTGCTCATCTCAGGAGTCCCGCCCAGCGGGCTCAGCCCGCCCTTTTCCGAGCTCCAGATGTATTCGCTCGCCACCTTGGCATCACAGATCGGCTCCCCTTTTTCGTCTAGAACCCATCCTGCCGGGAGACGCTTCCCTTTGTATTCGTAGATCTTCACCTTGTTGGCGGCGACTGTAGCCGTCGCCATGTCGATCAGGAAAGGAGGATTGCGGCGCGCCGGAGCCGCAAAGGCAATCGGGTTGGTGCCGAAGGCGCGGGTGGAAGAGCGGGTGGGCACCACGCAGATCGTCCGCGAATTGCTGGCCACGATGCCGAGCAAGCCCCGGTCGCTCATCATCTTGGCATAGTAGCCGGCGGGCCCGAAGTGATGGGAATTGGTGACGCCCACGCCGCCAAGCCCATTCGCCGTCGCCTTATCGGCCGCCATGCGCGCCGCCATCACAGAGGCCGGATGTCCCAGTCCGGCTCTGGCATCGATCAGCGCCGTCACCGCGTTCTCGCGAACCACTTTCGGTTCCACCTGCAGCTGCAGCTTCCCGGCCAGCAACTTCTCTTCATAGAGCGTCAGCATCGAGATACCATGCGAGTCGATGCCCGCCAAATCGGTGTCGACCATAATGTCGGCCGTAACCTCGGCCAACTCTGCCTTCATCTTCCATGTGGTAAGGATCGTGACAATCTGTTCGCGAATGACTTTGCCGGCATAGTTCACAGTATTCTCTCCTTCTCGAATCGGAAATCGACAAGCCCGGCAATCGGCCGGGACGCACTCTTAGCTCGATACTCTGGATTCGGGTCAAGATACCATAGCAGTTTTTTCGCTTCAATGATGGCAGTTTTTCGCTAC
This sequence comes from uncultured Acidobacteriota bacterium, assembly GCA_963791145.1. Lineage (GTDB taxonomy): Bacteria > Acidobacteriota > Terriglobia > Terriglobales > Acidobacteriaceae > CAWBRT01. Next base: position 20,594 of record CAWBRT010000027.1, read on the forward strand.
GATTCGCACAGGCAGGAACAGGTATGACGAGCATGAAAGAAGCTGGCTGCCTATGCAATAGCCAGCCCCATGAGGCTTTCACCGATCTCGGACAACGAAATGGATGTGGCCTATCCCGACTCGATCGAATCGATTTGCGTGCTGATCCAAACCGACAATTCTTCGAGACGTGAAGGAGAGAACTCGGACCGGCGATTGGGAAACGCGTCCAGCAGCTCTTGGAAAGAACAACTAAGCGAGGGTGCTACCGCATACCCGATGGCATCAGCGGCCTTACATGCAAAGCGAACCGACCCCAGCGGTTCATTACCCGAGATAGGAGTCGTGGTCGCGTGATGACGGAAAGTAACGTCGGCTAACAGGTTGGGCAGGCGCCAGTCGATCGACAATTGCCGCCCAAGTTCGCAATGATCAATTCCGAAAAGACTTTTTTCACGCTCGAGCAGGTCACCTTGACTTGCTACGCCACTCTGTAACAAGGCTGTATATTCCTCGGGATGAACAATCGCCAGCGCCACTCTGCCGATGTCGTGCATGATTCCAGCCGTGTAAGCAGCGCCTACACTGAGTAGACTGTAGGCTGCACAGGTCTCTGCGAGGAAGGCGCATGCCAGACTGTGCCGCCAAAGCGCCCGCAGTGCTGGAGTTTGCAGAGAACGTCCCAGATATCCCCTGAGCGCTACCGTTACCGCAATGCCTCGGAGGCGATCCAGGCCAAGTGTAGCAATGCCTTGCAGAATGCTTGCCACTTGTGTGCGGAACGCATAAAGCGGCGAGTTCGCGATGGTAAGAATCTCGGTTGAAAACGCCTGGTCTGCCGTAATTAGAGAACTGAGTTGCGCCAGGGAAGAGTTATCGTTCGAGATTAGTTGGAGTACCTTCGTAGCCACCTGCGGGAACGGAGGAACTCGCAGTAAACACCAAGGCAGTTTCACGGGTTTGTCTTGCGGCTCTGAAATATACACTGGCATCTTCCTCGCCGCACTGATCACGTGCGAGTGAACTTCCCTTGGGGTGGACATTAAGTTATCGGCATAAAAGCACAAAACTTCAACAGGGAGAATAGCGGCAGGGGACTTTCCTACCGTGCTGTAGCAGATTGCGCCTGCCTTGCTCGAGAACTGCGCACAGCTCCGCCTGGCCTTCAACCGCCGGCGCCGAGCAGGTCAAGAGGCTAGTAGACGAGGTTCAGGTCGGAAGCCAGGAGCAGGCGCGCGGCCTGGACCAGATCAGCAATGCGGTCTCGCAGATGGAGCAGTTGACGCAGAAATCGGCGGCAAGCGCCGAAGAAAGCGCCTCCGCCAGCGAGCAGCTGACCGCACAGGCGGACACCTTGCGAAGCGTCGTTGGCGATCTTATCGCGCTGGTGGGCGCAACCGGCGGCGCCACAGCCTCTGCAGCGTTGAACTTCAAGGCGGCGGACGCGAAACCCACAATGCCCGACCGGTCCAAGGCCCCGCGCGGCGGTGTCCCGCCGGCTTTGCCGAAAGTGAAAGACAAGCCGGACGCGGTTGCGGCGCCCCGCCAGCCACAAGAATTTCCGCTGGACGAAAGTTTCAAGGAAGTGTGAGCGAATAAAGAATGAGCGCCGCGTGAAATGCCAAAAAAGTGCCGCGATTGTTAGCGGAGATGCTGCTACGCTACGGCAGACCATCATTCTCAGATAACCGAGGGCTCCGTTCGGGAATTAATGACGGCAAGGGCGGTTCCTGGTACTTCATAAGGGAGCTGGGATTATATGGTCACCTCTGTACACGCGCTCACCTCGATTAAGCCAGCACGCACAGCTTGATGCGTGTGCCTCGAAGATGTATATTCGGCTAGACCGTCACATCGTTCAATTTATTCGTTAGCGCTACCCACAGGAATCAGGTGCTTTCAGCAGGGCTTCACGTCGCATGAAAGAAGCTTATACATGAGAGTCAACACTTTTGCAGTTGATGTCTTCGGACTCGCCCCCGCAGTTGCCCTGACCAGGGGTCATAGAAGTTACGACGACGAAGAAGAAGAATCTGAAGAAGAGGAATCTGAGGAAGAGGAGCCCGAGGAAGACGAAGAGGAAGGAGAACCAGAGGAAATACTCTGGCGATCATCAGCGACGTTCGATTGTGATGACATGGTGCGAAATCATAGTTAAGGGCCGCCAAACGCTGCCGTCAGCCAACTGCGTAACACCATTGGTTCCGTCTATGGAGAAGCCGCAAAGACCAACAGTCTGGTCTCCCATATCGTTCGCAACAACCACAACCAGATTACCTCGCCGGGGTTAGGCGAGACTCGAATGATCGTGTTCAAGAATTCATTTACCGCAGGGGGAGAGGAATAGCGATGGTTAGGTTTCCGAATCGAGTCTTGCTCGTCGGGTTTGGCGCGGTGGCGCGTTGCACGCTGCCCATTTTGCTCAAACACCTCAGCATTGATCCCAAGCGCATCACCATCATTGACTTCAATCCAGACGATGCCGCTCTGAAGCCCTGGATCGAGCAGGGTGTGACTTTCATCAAGGATCGCGTGGCTCCGGAGAACATGGGGAACTTGCTGGGGAAACACCTCTCGGCTGGAGATCTCCTCATCGACCTGGCGTGGAATATCGATTGTTGCGAAATTCTCCAATGGTGCCACGAGCGGGGTGTCCTTTATGTGAACACGTCAGTGGAGCTATGGGATCCCTACGCTGGAGCTGAAAATAAGCCCCCGACCGAGCGAACCCTTTACTGGCGCCACATGAACCTGCGGCGGATGATCGCCAAGTGGAGCGAGCCCGGGCCGACTGCGGTGATCGAACACGGAGCTAATCCTGGCTTAATCAGTCATTTCACCAAGCACGCGCTCCTCGACATCGCGCAGCACGCGCTGGCGGAGAAGAAATTCAACGGGGCGCAGGCGGAGACGATCGCTCACCACGCCAAGGCGCGGAACTTTAATCACCTGGCCCAGCAACTCGGCGTCAAGGTCATTCACTGCAGCGAGCGCGACACGCAGATCACAGATCAGCCCAAACAGGTGAACGAGTTCGTCAATACCTGGAGCGTGGAGGGCTTCCGCGAGGAGGGTACGACCACCGCCGAAATGGGCTGGGGCACCCATGAAAAAGAGCTGCCCGCCCTCGCCTTTGAGCATGCGGACGGTCCCAAGAGCCAGATCTGTCTGGCGCGCATGGGTATCAATACATTCGTAGCCAGCTGGGTGCCGCCGAATCACGACATCGTTGGCATGATCGTGCGCCATGGCGAGGCGTTCACCATCACCGAGAAGCTCACCGTTTGGGAAGACGGCAAGGCGATTTACCGTCCGACGGTCCACTACGCTTATTGCCCGTGTGACGCCGCCATTGCCTCGCTCTACGAACTGCGCGGCTATGACTACCGGTTGCAACCGCGCATTCGCATCATGGGCGACGAAATCATCAGCGGTGCGGATATTCTGGGCGCACTGGTAATGGGGCATCCCTACCAGTCGTGGTGGTGCGGAAGCGACCTGGATATCGAGGAATCGCGCCGCCTGGTACCGCATCAGAACGCGACCACGATGCAGGTCGCGATTGCGGTTGTTGCCGCCTGCAAGTGGATGGCCGAGAACCCGTGCCGGGGGCTGTGCGTACCTGACGACTTGCCGCATGACTACGTGCTGGACGTCAGCAAGCCATACCTGGGCAAGTTCGTTTCCGTGGCCTCGGATTGGAACCCGCTGAAGCATTACTCCAACTTCTTCAGTGGATATAACAAGCCGCAGATCGACCTCTCCGATCCCTGGCAGTTCAAGAATTTCCTGATCACGGAGGGAGACGGTATTTGAGTACCGGAGCGGCGAGACGCGAATTTACAGGACCGTCTCAAAATCTTGATTGACGCCGACATTTAATCCATGGATCATGAGCCATGGACCAAAAGACACTCTTCCAACTGGCCAAGAAGCACGGCACACCGGTGGTTGTCGTAGACCACAAGGTGCTGCGGGAAAACTACGTCCAGTTCCGAAAGTATCTGCCGCGCGTGCAGGCCTACTATGCGGTCAAGGCTAACAGCGACCCTGCGATCGTGCAGACGTTTTACGATGCCGGAACCAGTTTCGACGTCGCCAGCATGGCGGAGTTTCTGATCGTTCACGAAAAAATCAAGGAGCTTCCGGAGGAACAGCGGCAGGATTTCATCTGGGATAAGATCATTTACGCGCACCCGATCAAAGCGATAGAAACGCTCCAGCGGTTGGATCCATATAAGCCGCTGGTCACCTACGATAACTACGAAGAGGTGATCAAGATCGCCCGCTATGCGCCGAACTCGGGTCTGATGCTGCGGTTGCGTGTCCCCAACACCGGATCGGTAGTGGAGCTGTCAAGCAAGTTTGGCGCTTTGCCAGGCGAGGCTGTCGACCTTATTGCTTTCGCTCACAACAACAAGCTCAACGTCGAAGGGCTGAGCTTCCACGTCGGTAGCCAGTGCACAAACCCCAAGAACTACAGTCAGGCGCTGTACATGGCAGCGGACGTCTTCTCAGAGGCCAAGTTACGCGGCTTCGATCTCAAGTACCTCGACATCGGTGGTGGCTTTCCTGCCCACTACGACGAAACGGTCCCTCCCTTTAGAAGCCTCGCCAAAATGATTAACGCCGAGTTGGACCGTCTTTTCCCCCCGTCGATTGGAATTCTTGCTGAGCCCGGCCGTTTCCTGGTCGCCTCCGCCGCCATCGCCGTCTCCCAAATCATAGGCAAAGCCGTCCGCGGCGGTAAGCTTTGTTACTATCTCAACGACGGCGTCTATCACACCTATAGCGGCATAATCTTTGACCATGCACAGTACCGCTTGAAAAGTTTCAAGAATGCTCCCACTCAGATCTGCTCCGTCTTCGGCCCGACATGCGATGCCCTCGATACCATCAGCCTGACCGAAGAGCTTCCGGATCTGGAGATTGGCGATCTGGTCTACTCCGAGAACATAGGCGCTTATTCTGCCGCCAGCAGCACGTACTTCAACGGCTTCCCGCCGGCCAAGATCGTGCATGTGAACCAGCAATGCCAAATAGCAGAACCAGTAGCACTCGCCCAATCAGCAGGGGCTGGATCCGGCACCGACTGATTGGGCCTGATTTCCTTGTCTTGCCCTTAAACAAAGCCAGGCAGACATGCCCTTGCAAGTACTAACCATAGGCCATTCGACCCGTCCCCTTGACGAGTTCATCGACCTCCTCAAGGGGCACGGAGTGCAGATGCTGGTCGATGTCCGAACGATCCCCCGTTCACGGCACAATCCTCAATTCGGCCATGACCGCCTGGCGCCCGCGCTCCACAATCATCGCATCCACTACCGGCATATGCCCGGCCTTGGCGGTCTGCGCCATGCTCGTCGGGATTCGCTCAACATGGGTTGGCGAAACACCGGGTTTCGTGGATTTGCGGATTACATGGGGACGGGCGAATTTGCAGAGAACCTTGATGAGCTCATTACACTTGCCGGGCAGGAGCGGACGGCGATCATGTGTGCCGAAGCAGTTCCATGGCGCTGTCACCGTTCGTTAATCGGGGATGCATTGCTGGTCAGAGGCTTCGAGGTGTTGGAAATCACCAGCACGACCCAGACCAGGCCGCATTCGTTGACCCCGTGGGCCGAGGTAGACGGAACGCGGATCACATATCCAGCGCCTGAAACCGGTGAACATGATCCTGATGATCCTGTTTAGAGCTTTTCCCTTGCACGCTTGGCAGTTACTCGGGAGCCTGAAAGAAGGATTTGTAGTCCAAGCCTCAACCAAATCGAACTCTGCCGGGTCGCGACAAAGGATTGGAGCGCCGGCATGCGTCCCTTAACCTAACTTCCTTCGTTCGTCACGGGACCTGCACCTGCACAGGAGCGCCAAGTTTCGTGCCGCTCGCTTGCACGATCACCAGATAGCGGCGCTGTGCTTTCACGTCGGCCTGCACGACCTGCCGGATCGGACCGATCGCATTGACAATCGCCGCGCCGGCCGGGTTCGTCATGAAAGGTTGCAGCGGCTGTAGCGGACCGGTGCCATCCTGGTTCTCGGCCAGAGCCAGCACGTAAGACTGCTTCGGCTGCAATCCGGACACGGCGGCTTCCAGCACTTGTATGAGCCCTTGATCGAACAGAGAGACGCTGGTGGGCGCATTGCCCGTCCCCGCAGGTGGCGCGGCGAGCGCAAGCTGCGCGACCCGGCCAGCGACGCCAAGCGATTGTAGGTTCTGCGTTCCCCGACCCGATGGCACTGCATCGGGCACATAGGCGAGAGCTTGCGGCGCTTGACCGATCGGAACCGTCGCGATCACCTTGTTGGTGAGTGTATCGATGGCGGCGACGCCGTCACCGTTCTCGAGCCCAACATAGACGCGGCTGCCGTCGCCAGACGGCCAGATCCCGTGCGGCAGTGCGCCGACCGGGATCGTTGCGACCTGAGAATAATCGCTGGTCCGGAACACCTTCACTTCGTTCAGGCCGCCGATGGTCACATAGGCGAAAGTGCCGTTCGCGTTGTGAACGATATTGACGTGATTGGTGATCGGGCCGGTATCGAGCACCTTGAGGACGGTGAAGGGAGGCTTGCCGTCGAACACCTCGGTCTTGCCGCTGTCTTTCAGGGTGAACCAGACTTGGGTGCCGTCCGGCGTCACCGCGATGTTGGGGCAGAACGGGCTCGCCTGTTTGACCCGAGCGACGATGCTATGCGTTGCCACCGCGACCACATCCGTCTCAGGGTTGAACGAGGAACAGACGTAGCCGTACTTGCCGTCCGGCGAGAAGATCTGCATGCCTGGCCCAGTTGGTGTAGTGATGCGGGTCTTTTCCTTAAAGGTCTTGGCGTCGAGGACATCGACATAATTCTCACCGCGGACTGTGACCCAGACTTCCTTGCCGTCGGCGGTGAAGAAGGCTTCGTGCGGGGAGCGCCCGACATAAGTGATGTGCTTCACCTCGTTCGTCGCGGTGTCGATGAAGTTGACCGCGTTCGACCCGATCGCAACGACGGCAATCGTGCGATGGTCAGGCGAGAAGCCCATGCCATGGACCAGAACCTGCCCTTTGTAAAGCGGGCTGAAGTTGGCCGGCGAAGGATCGCCGAGGCGGATCACGCCGAGCAACGTGTTGCTGGATGGATCGATCACGGAGACTGTGTTGGAGAACTGATCCGCTGTGTAGACCCGGTCATGGGAGCTGATCGATATGTCGGGAGCGGCGGCGCCGTAGGGTACCTGTCCGGCAAACACCGGCGACAGCCCACCAATCGCAGTGCTCACGGCAAGTGCGGCGGCGAACATGGCGCGTTTCATGTGTCGAACGTGTTGCATATATCGACCTCCTGCTGGGTGTTCGTCAGGGCTTGGGCCCGCCCGATCCATTTTCATGGGACCTTTTTGCCTACATAGGCCTCTGCCCTTGCTCTCTGGCTCACGGCAGGGATGTCTGATCCGTGGGCGTCGAAACAGACGGCGGCAACGGTTCGCCTACAGCGAGACGCATCAGTGAAATCTGCTGGATCTGATCGATGATGATTTCCTGGGCGATTCGCCGCAATTGCGCCTCGCGGCCATAACGCAATTCCGACCTGGCCATGTAGATCGCACCTTGGTGGTGCGGCACCATCATTGCGACGAAGTCGCGGTCGATATCGCCGCTCGGCTTGATCGCCATGTCATTCATCATCTTCGCCATGGCGGCACCGTTCTCCGCCAGGAATGATTCCTCGCCTTTTAGAGACGGGGGCACGTTGTCCGCGGTTCCAGGTGTGGAGAAACCGGGCCCCACCGCGGCACCCGCCGAGCTCGCGGCAAGCGTTGCCTCCGATGGCGTCAGCTTCTCGCCCAAGGCGGCGTGCATCGCCGCGATCTCCTGGAGTTGCTCGACGACGATGTACTGGGCGATGCGGAGAAGTTGCTCGTTATGGCCATAGCGGAGCTCCGCTTTGGACATGTCGATAGCTCCTTGATGATGCGGTACCATCATGGCTACGAAGTCACGGTCGACGTCGCCCGCGGGTTTCACGGCCATGCCGCTCATCATCTTCGTCATGGCAGCGTCATTCTCTTTCAGGAACGGGGCTTCGGCGGCGGTCTCGTCCCCGGTCACAGCGTGCGGTGGCCCGGCGGTGGGGCGCTGCCGCGAGAGATCCTGGGCCGAAACAAGAGAGGCACACCCAATGGCGAACGCCACAGCAATCACGAATGGGCGCGCTCGAACGGAATGGTGAAGGAGCAAAGTCATCGGTCCTTCTGTCCGCATATCCGAGTCTGGTCTCGGGTTGGCCGTTACCCGGCTTTGCCCGGTAAGATAAGTTGATGCTAGGAGATGGCTGCGTTGGAAGAGAAGTTGTCCTGAAATCGAGAGCAGGGCTAGGCTCAGTAGGAGGTAACTGCGGTCCCGAAATCTCCCCTGCCGGTGGTGCGGAGCAAACTCAGCTTGCTAGCAAACCGCATCCTCAATGGCTTGCAGGATCTCCTTCGGATCGTGAACCGCGCCTCCTGCATGCGGGACGGAGACGCTTTTACCACAGGTCCCGAGTGCATCGTTCCACTTCCAGCACTACCTGTCCGAGATTCAACTCAGGCACGATAAACGCCTTCACATTCTTGGCTAACGCGCGAATCTGCTCCTCCGGGAAAGGCCAGACTGTGAGCAGGCGACATGATGCAGTGCCGCTGGGGATCGCACGGGCGACTACCGCCCGCCATAGGGGAGAAGTGGCGGAAAACTCCGTTGTCACTGTGAACGGCGATTTGCGCACACTTCGTCGGATTCTGCATCTTGCCGTCGAATGGGGCCGACTGCCGAACGCACCCGCGATCCACGAACTCCCTCAGTCCAAGGGCCGGGAACGCGTGGTGAGCTTCGAGGAAGACACCGCTGAACCATTTAGTGGCGATGTATGTGCGACCGAGTTTGTGTATTTCGTAAGTAGCAAGGAAGAGGAAACGAGGGAATGCATTTAGATACAATCACAACCCTCACCAATCACGCACCATACCTTTTACCTTTATCCCGTCGCTGCGGCGACTCACGCTGGGCATAGATGACGAATGCGAGGCACATTATGCGCTTGAGGATCGCAGCCCGTTCAATGCACCTAACCTCGCGGCAGAGGCAGAACGAATTGTCATCACTACGCCTGACGGCCCGCGTACAGTTCTGCACTTCAGTCCTGTTTATCCCATAGATAAAGATCGCGCCAGCGTTGCCGTTTCGGTCATTGAAAGGAACGGTGTTGAGAGCTTAGCGAGCGCCCCAACAACTGTCGCTCGTATTTTTCAGGACCTGCCATTGCACCAAACAGTAGACTTCGGGGTGCCACTCGTCCGTAACCTGCCGCGCCAATGCGATGTCGATTCCGATCGGGCCATGCCAGATTTCGGAAAAGATGAAACGGCCATAGGAATTCTGGAATGCCCCAAGAAACTCCGCTTTGTTTACCACCGGTCGAATGTAGCGCCCGCCCAAGTAGACCATCTCACGATGCCCCCACCTGCAAGCGTATTTGCCGATGGTCCCGGTATTCACAATGCGCAGATACTTATCTTGTGTCGCGTTTTCGGCTCTTCTTTGATGAAGCCCTGTAGCTTGTATGCATCGGACGTAGCACATGCGTTTTCACAGACCCCAAGATCCGAGAGCTTCCCCTGGTGTGCATCTACCTTCGCTAACAGATCAACAAAGCCGGAGAAAAGCCAATCATAGGCATACGGTGGCTTTAGCGCCGATTTGCGAACCTCGCGCTTCAACATAATCTCTGTGCCGACGTAATCGTAAATACGAAGGGCGTCTTGCGGATGCGCAGTAAAAACTGAGACGATGGCATCCACGTTCACGGATTCAAAAACCGAGCGCCCGGCTTTCAGAATGCCGACTCCGTTTAGTTCTTGCCGAATCCAGCGTCGCTGAAGACCTTTACCGCTTCGGCGCTGGTGATAAATCGGATGAACTTGGCTGAGCTCTGTTGTTTGCTGCTTTGGGCAAGTATGGCGGCGCGGTAAATCGTGACTGTCTGCAGTTCAGCCGGCAATGATTGGACAATAATCCCTTTCACAGGCAGCAGCTCGCTTATCTGCTGTGCGCCCAGCTCAAACTTTCCCTGCGCGACCAACTCTCCCACCGATGACGTAATCAGCGTGGTTTTGTCCTTGACCTGCTCTGCGACGCCGAGCCTTTCCAGCAACTGGGCGAACGCGACCCCGCTGGCGGCGCCTGACTTAGGATCGGAGTAGACGAGCGATCTGGCATTCAACACGGCTTGGCGGAGCTTCTGTGCGGTAGAAACGTCGGGCACCGGAGCTCCTTCCTTCACCGCGATCCCGATGCTGGTACGACCGACCTCTACGGCTGAGCCTGGCATGAGCTTCCCTTGCTGTTCCGCCGTCGCAATCGCAGGCGAAATGGCGATCAGCACGTCCGGTATTTCTCCGGCCGCCAGCTTCTGCTGCAATGCACCGATCGTCGCGAAGGTGAATTGAACGCGATCGCCGCTGGTTTTTTCAAACTCCGGGCCAATCTTGAGCATCACGCTCTTGACTCCGTTGACGCTGAACACCTTGATGTCGTCGGCGTGTCCTGTCGCGGACGCACACAGCAGTGAAAGAAGAAGGGTGGCGAAGTATACGTATTGGGGAAATCTCATTGGTGCGTCTCCTCAGTATTCCAGCCGTCGGCAAAACAGGTCGAATTGTCGGCTGGAGAATCCAAGCGTGCCGAAACCTCTCACAGGGCCTGGCAAGCCGCCGCTACGATTGTGCCGGATTTCTTGGGAGTTTGTGCAAGATTTTCGCTTCGAATTTCGGCGCGGCAGCGGACGCAATACTACATCCTTACCTTTGGGATCTCCAAAGAGTCGGATCGAGGCCCGGAGCGCCCGAAGTTGACTATGCCGATGGCAGGTTGCATACTGCTTTCCTACCACAATCACATCGTCTGCAATCCGGGTTCGAGTCGTCATGGAACTGCGCCACATCCGGTATTTCGTTCGCGCCGCGGAGTTTCTGCATTTCACGCGGGCGGCTGAATCCCTGTGCGTGTCGCAGCCGGCGCTATCCATCCATATACAGCAACTCGAAGACGAACTGGGCTCGCCCCTCTTCGATCGCACGGGCCGTCACGTCCGCCATGTTCGCTTGACCGAGGCGGGGAAACGACTACTGGTTCACGCGCGCGACATGCTTCGTGCGCTCGAAGAAGGCAGGCAGGAGATTGCCGATCTTCGAGGCTTGCTGTGCGGGAGCGTCATCCTGGGGACGAACAATATCTTTGTTTCCAAGTTGATGTCGAGATGTGTCTCGGAATACTCCGCTGCCTATCCGAACGTTGATCTCATTGTGAAAATGGCCAACTTGGAACAGCTCGAAAGCTCGATTCTGGCTGGAACAATCGACCTGGCACTTGCCTGGCTGCCGCCCGAATCAGATGAGATCCAAGCCGAAGCGCTCTTCTCTGATGAGTTGGTGCTGGTGGTCGCCGCCAAACACCCACTCGCGCATCTGGAGCAGGTGTACTTGCGCGAACTGCACGGGCTTCAGCTTGCGCTTCCTACGCTGGCCACCAACACCCGCCGACTGGTCAACGCGGAGTTTGGCAAAGAAAATATTTCTCCCACAATTTGCCTGGAGATCGATGACACCACGGCGCGGCTCACGTTTGTAGAGGCTGGAACCGCCGCAACCCTGGCGCCGCGGAAAGCCCTGGACAATCGGCCGACATTACGCACGATTCCGATTGCCGGAGCACAGTTGCTGCGGTCGGCAGGCCTCCTCACGCAGCGAGGCGTGCACCTCGGCAGCGCAGCACAGTGCTTGGCGAACATGATTCGAACTCATTTCCGGGACTGAGGCTCTCTAGCTTTGCGCTTCTCTCGCGGATGTCGTTTCCGCCGGAGCTGCCGGCACAAAGAGGGACAGAGCTTTGTTTCTCTTTTCTTTTCAAGATCTTTGGCTTTTTACGTCCGGTTCTCATATGATTGCGTCTGCTTATCCCGTTAATCCGATAACAGTATTGGATTGATCTTGCGTCCCGGCAATATAGTGGAGCGCAACCGAGACAGTCACATCGATCTAATTGCGTGAGTAGGGGATAGAGACAGAGGCTCCTCAGGGCATGACGCTCCACCCGAAGCTCCACGCGGTACTCGGAATTGAATAGGAGCCCAAGTAACGATGGAGCTCGTGCGGATGATCAGGAAAATAATCGCGAAACCGGCCGAGTCCGGTCGAGTTTACATTCGTGCTCGAGAGTAGCATCTGGAACGCCCTTCGATACACGCCGGGAAGGCCCTTGAAAAGGGGCTGCTAAAGGGAGGCTAAGCATGCCCGCGAACACAGAAGCACCCGCTCCCACTTCAGATGTGAAGCAGTTGACCACAAAAGCTGCTGTGTTCTATCTGATCATTTTCATCTTAGCCTACATCACCAACGCCATGGATCGGCAGATCTTCCCGATGATGCTGCCATGGATTGCAAAGGCCCACAACTTCGATCTCAAGCTCGCCGGATCGCTATCGACCATATTTACGCTCGGCTTGGGCCTCGCGGGTATCCCTACCGGGTACCTCATTGACCGTTGGAATCGAAAGACCACGCTCCTGATCGGAATGGCGGTTTATTCCATCTCCACCCTGTTGACCATTTTTGCCCTGGGCTTCGCGGATATGTTCGCCTACAGGGTTGTTTTGGGCCTCGGTGAAGCCATGCAGCAAGCGGTGCTCTTTGCCGTGGTAAGCAGCGTGTTCTTCAGGCGGAAGGCCATGGTGCTCGGAATAACAACCGAGGGCTTCGGGATCGGCAGCGCCATTGCACCTTACGTTGCTACCCGGATCGTGCTCGCCACGGGTGATTGGCGCATTCCTTTCATGGTGTTCTGCGGTCTGAGCCTTGTGATGACGTTCGTGGTCTGGCGTCTGGTTCCCAAGCTATTCACCGAACACAAGGGACCAGTCGGCAGTAAGGCAGCAGACAAGGCGGCAACAGCGAACATTCCCGAGTCATTCTGGAATCGTAATTCGACTCTGTGCGCGATCTCCATACCGTTTATGGGCCTTGTGATGTTCGGCTACATGGGGCTATACCCAACTTTTTTGATCAAAGCAATGGGCTTCGCACCGAAGGTCGCGGCCGTGGCCTTCAGTTGTTATGGCCTGGGTTGCATGTGCGGCATAATTGGCGGCTGGGTTGGGGACCGCACCTCTACCCGCTGGACTCTGGTCGGCGCGTACATTTGCGTGATGGCGACGACGTTCTTGCTCTTCAATGCGGCCACACAACCCTGGCAACATAATGTCTTAAGCTTCCTGCAGGGGCTATTCGCCAGCAGCACTTTGTTCCCGAACAATTTGGCTCTTCTGCAAAAGAGCGTCAAGCCGGAGATGGTAGGCCGAGCCACTGGACTCTTCCAGGTCTGCCATTATTCCGGCGGCACAGTTGCCGGATTCCTCTTCGCCTGGCTTGTGGGTCGTCTTGGCTGGCACACCGCCGCCCTGGTTCAGCTAACGTCGTTTCCGATAGTGGGCATTGTCGCCATGTTGCTCATCAACAACGAACAACTCTTTAGGCCTCTCCCCAAGGTTCCCAACTTGGCAGCGACTGCCAATCAGAGGTAGATAGGACATTAGGTTCGCCAGAGTTTCATACAATTAGCCTGGGAGCTTAAGCTATGATGACTGTCTTCTCGCCGGAAACCCAAAAGAACAAAAAAACGATAGGGCTTCTTGGCATTGGGCTTGTGGGAAGAGCAGTTGCGCGTCGCCTGCTGGATGCCGGCTTTACCGTGGTGGGCTATGCACCAAGCATCGCCTCGCGGGAGGCGCTGAGAGATCTGGGCGGCCGTCCGGTCGACTCTGTCGCCGACGTCGGACGGGCCTGCGGACGCGTCGTGCTGGCCGTGTTCAACACCAGCCAGGTCGAAGAGGTAGTAGAGGGCGAAGGCGGGTTGCTCTCCATCGCCCCGCCGGTCGGGGACTCCCGCGTTGTGATCAACCTCAGCACGTGTGAGCCCGAGCGGATTATCGCGCTGAATGTGCGAACGTGTGAACGTGCTTCGTTTGTGGAAATGCCTATCTCCGGCGCCGCCATGCAGATCGCCAAGGGCGACGGTGTCGGTTTAGTCGGAGGCGAGCCCGCTACGATCGAGTCGGTCGAGTCGATTCTGGCGGTAATCTGCCCGCGCCGGTATTTTGCCGGCGGCGTCGGCTCCGGAGCAAAGGCGAAGCTTGCCGTCAACCTTATTCTGGGACTCAATCGCGCAGCTATGGCCGAAGGAATAGCGTTCGCCGAGAAGCTCGGCCTGGATCCCCAGAAGTTTCTGGATGTGGCCCGCGGCTCTGCGGCGTACTCTCAGGTCATGGACATAAAAGGCAAGAAAATGGTTGACCGGGACTACATCAAGAACACTTTCAGCAAGGTCGTGCAGACCCTGAAAGATTTCACCATCATGCGCGAGTATGCCCGGAAAGCCGGTCAAGCATTGCCGTTCTCAGAGGTGTATATCCAAATGATGGAAGGATGTATTCAGGCGGGCGAAGCCGACTGGGATAATGCAGCCATCATTGAGGAAATTCGCCGCCGGACCTCGCCGCGCACCGGGCAGCAAGGATCGTCTGCTGAGGCGAACTAGATTGCGTGTCGGATCCGGGGCACCTGTCGCTAGGGATGCTTGGCGAGAAGATAGTGAAACACGAAGATGAAAATTACATCGATTGAAACATTCCCGTTGGCTCTGCCTATGCGGACGCCCATCAAGATGGCGCGCCAGCTCGTGGACAAAGCGCTGACCATCGTCGTAAGAATTCAGACCGACGAGGGCATCAGCGGTTTCGGAGAAACCGCCACGGCTATCGCCTTCTCAGGGGAAACTCTGGGCTCGTTGAAGTATGCCATCGATAAACATGTCGCGCCCGTCGTGGTCGGCATGAATCCTTTCGATATCGCCCTGATTAATCTCACCATGGATAAGATGATGATGCACAATCAGGGAGCCAAAGCGGCCGTGGACATCGCCCTTTACGACATTGTCGGAAAGGCGCTAGAGGTGCCGGTATACAAGCTGCTGGGTGGCAGGGTTCGGGAGGATGTGCGCATTACCTGGCATGTGGCCAACGGCAATTGCGACCAGGACGTTGAGACTACCGCGCAGGGCCTGGAGCTCGGATACGAAGTCTTCAAGTTGAAGGTCGGAGTAGCTCCCGTTGAACAGGAACTGAAAACGCTGGAATGCATGCGAAAGAGGTTCGGAGGAATCGACATTCGCTTGGATGCCAACCAGGGCCTGACCCAGACCACTGCCATTCCTTTTATCAAGAGGACACAAGATTTCGACATTACCTTCTTCGAGCAACCTCTCGATCATCGTTACTTGGCAGGCATGGCGAAGGTTTGCGCCGCAGTGGATGTCCCTATTGCGGCGGACGAGGGCATTTTCACTGCCCACGATGTCATGGCGAACTATGAGGCCAAGTCGGCGGACATCATTAGCCTGAAGCTCCTGAAAGCCGGCGGCCTTACCGGCGCACGCGCCGCGGCTGAACTTTGCTATACCTTGGGCTTCCCCATTCAAATGACGTCTAAGATTGCCGAAACCAGCGTAGCTACCGCAGCGGCGGTACATATGGGCGTTAGTATGGCACAGGTAGATTACGACTGCGGCACGACCAATCACTTCCTGGCTGACGACATTGCTGAAGAACCTCTTCTTCCGGCACGGGGACGTATCCGGCCATTCGAAAAGCCGGGCTTAGGCGTGGAGATCTCAGACGAAAAGCTGGCGGCATACACTCTGAGATCACTGTTCTGAGAGGAAAGTGTGCCAGCAGCTCATGCTGAACCGAGGGCTTACGGTGATCTCATGACTGAACAAGTCAGTACCGATGTCCAGATAGTGCCGCTTTCATCGAGCAAGAGATGGCTTCCCGGCTACGCCCGGAGCTTGCCCATACACGAGGGGAGTCGTTTGCCGCACTTCTCCTTTGTCTTCAATCTCTTCTGCTTGCGCCAGATGCGGTTCTCATACGATTGCGTCTGTTTATGCCCTCAATCCGATAACAGTATTGGATTGGGCTGCCTGGAGCCAATATAGTTGACCGCAAGTCAGACAGTCAGGTCGGGTGGATTATGCGGGTGGACGACACTCCGTCCATTCAGCAGAAAATGTCGGACCGAGAATTTCATGCAACGGAGAAACGGACAATGAAGGGTTGGTATGACCTCAGTTGGAATTTCGGGTCTGGGATGGCGGTTCCCGAATGGCCCGGTCAGAAAAATCAGGAGTTCACCCTCACCAAGTTCAAGATGGAAAACACCGGCGGCTGTCAGGATTTCATGTCTCTGAACCTGCACTGCGGAACCCACGTGGACGCGCCGGGGCACTATGCTCCGGGTGGAGACTCGATCGAGAAGGTGCCGTTCGAGCGGTTGATGGGCACGTGTCTGTCGGTCGACCTGGGACGCGGGCCGCTGGAGACGATCGACGTCAAAGACCTGAAGCCTTATGAGTCGCGCATGGGCAAGGTCGATATGTTCTTCGTCCGCACGGGAGCCGATGATATGTGGGGGACGAAGGACTATGCTTCGAAGTACCCGTTCTTCACCCCGGAGGCTGGGGAATACATGGTGGCGCAAGGGGTGAAGGTACTTGGGATGGATACACCGGGTCCGGACGCCTCGCTGCGCAGCGGCTTCCGCAAAGGATCTCCGTTACACTTCACGTTGCTGGGTGCCAATGTACTGATTATCGAGAACCTGGCTAATCTGAGGAGCGTGTGCGGCCGGGAGACCTATGTTTACGCCTTCCCTATCAAGATCGAGGGGGCATTCGGTGCGCCGGCCCGCGTGCTGGCCAGGGAGCTTAACTTATGACAACTGCCTCTGCTCCCGAACAGAAAAAGGCACTTTGGCTCCACAAGGAGGACAACGTCGCCGTGGCGTTGTCCGACTTTTCCAAAGGCAACGCCGTCCTGGTCGAGGGCTCCGAAATCATGCTCAGGGACCCTGTCGACTACGGGCACAAGTTCGCGGTGAGGGATATCCGGCAGGGGGAGCCCATTATCAAGTACGCGGAGAAGATTGGTGTCGCTGCCAGGGATATCCTGCGAGGCGAGCATGTGCATGTCCACAACGTAAAATCACTCAGGGCAAGGGGGCGGTAAGGAATGCGCGAACTCACAGGGTACAAAGGTACTGGGGGCAGGCCGGGAATTCGTAAGCACGTTGTGGTGCTCTCCCTGAATTCATTTTGCAATACGGCGACTGAGTTGATTTCACACACGGTTCGCGGCACCATCCCTCTCGTTCATCCACATGGCCGCAACGAGATTGGTATTTACCGGGAGAGACTCGAGCGGTCTCTTCTCGGGATGGCGCTTCATCCAAACGTTCATTCGTTGCTCCTGGTGGGGTATGAACCTAAGTCGACAGCGGAGTTCGTGCAAACCGTCAGGAAGGTTTCGACGAAACCGGTCGAGTCCGTCTTGGTGCTCGAGAGCGGCACGTGGAACGCAGTCCGCATAGGCGCGGAAAAGGCGCTGGAGATGGTTGTCTCCGCATCCGAGGCTTCGAGGGAACCAATCGGCCTTAAAGATCTCATTGTCGGGGTCAAGTGCGGCGGTAGCGATGCGACCTCCGGGATTGCGTCGAATGCCGCGGTGGGCGAGGCCGTAGATCGAATCATCGAGGCTGGCGGAACAGCCATCTTCTCAGAGACGACTGAGATCCTGGGAGCTGAGCACATCCTCGCACGGCGCGCGGTCAACGAGGAAGTAGCGAAGAAGATCTACCACGCCGTCGAGGAGAATGAACGAATGGCCATGGCGGCCGGCATCGACCTTCTCGGTGTGAATCCGGTGCCGGACAACATTCGAGGCGGGATCAGCACGATTGAAGAGAAGTCTCTCGGTGCAATCCTCAAAGCCGGAAGCTCTCAGATTCAAGATGTCCTCGGCTATGGCGAAGTTCCTACCCGTCCCGGACTCTATTTCATGGATTCTCCTTCGGCCGCGACCGAGGTGTTGACCGGCCTCAGCGCCGCCGGAGCGCAGATCATCCTCTTCTCCACCGGGACCGGCAACCCGGTAGGCAATCCCATCAGTCCGGTGTTGAAGATCACGAGCAATCCACGAACTGTGGCTCGCATGAAAGAGCACATCGACGTCGACGTCAGCGACCTACTCACCGGAAGCACATCCATGCGCGAAGGCGGCGACCGCATTCTGCAGTCGGTCATCGCCGTTGTCAACGGCCGGCTGACGAAGGCAGAGGTGGTTGGACACGTAGAGTTCGCCCCAATTCCTGTAGGCCTGTAAGAGAAGGCAACTTTACCGGGACCGCGAGAGCATTCGATTAGCGTCAGGGAATGAGATTGTGAGGCCGCACAACGAGCGGTTACAGGCTCACGGCCTCGTGTAGTTCGGACAATCCACTACCCCTGCTGCTTTTCCTGTTTTCAGACACGAACCGAGGTCCGACGCGGACGGGACTATCGCACCGTTGAAGCAGCGAGACAAATCAGTGCCAGGTTCAATCTTGATTCGGAGGTAATCAGGTTGGCGGCTACCCGGTCGAATACGAAGCTGTTGCTGTTGCTTTTGTCCTTCACGCTGATGATCGGAATTACACTCATGCCGCAGCCGGCAGGCCTGACTATAGTCGGCCAGCGTGTCTTGGCAATCCTCGTTTTCGCCGTCATCATCCGCCGGTACGTGGCATTCACAAAAACGAGCGTTGGTTCGGGCATCAACGAAGACATGCACAATATCGTCGCCCTCGAGCGGCAAGAAGGTGTGAACAAACTGTTCGACTAATGCGGTGACGCCCTCTGCCGTGACGCCTTGGGGGACAACATCCTTGATCTTTGGCTTGGTCGACAATGTGCTGCCTCCAGAGTTGAAAATACGATTGTACCGCGCTCAGAAAGCTGGAATGGCGCGGGCCACCGGCCAAATGCCTCTGGCGCGTACAGACTGTGCCCTGAGGCGCTCGCACACACTCGGAAGGCTTTTTGTAAGACGCCAGCGGCTCTGACAGCCCGCCAGAAGCAAATAGCGCATCCTGCGTCGAACATTGACGGGCCGAAAGTAACCGGCAAGGTGATAGCGCCGGATGGCCTGTATACCATTTTGTGTACCACGACTCGCGCCAAGTGCCGCTATGTAGTGTCAGCACCATTTTGGAGCAAAAAGAAAAGCCGCTCATTTAGAGCGACTTAGCGGATGTTAGCTGGTAGCGCTACCGGGAATCGAACCCGGGTTTGAAGATTGAGAATCTTCCGTCCTAACCCCTAGACGATAGCGCCGCCTCGGCGATCTCTACTGATAGTAGCAAAAGCGCCGCTGCCTCGCCAAGCCGCTGCTCTGGTCGCCGGGCGGCACGCATTCTGCCCTTGTAACCAGGGAGCCGTTCTGTGACCTCCGCTCCATCTTGGCCTGCATCATACCTTTAGACCGGATTCGCGGAAGGTATATCCCGTGCAGTAGCCGGGCGTCAGCCCGGAGTTGAGAGTGACTGGATACACCCACTTTGAATCCGCTCTAGCAGCCTGTAGGCTCATTTGGCAGATCGACAAGACGGTTCGGATCTTGAAGGCAGCGGATCGGGTTTCAGCCAACATTTATCTCCTCTTGTTTGTGGCCCTCAACGCCCTGGGAGTCGCGGCCAGCTCGGTCGGCGCCTGCGCGCAAGTAGCTCCGCTCTCGACCCCGCAGATCATCGACGCCTACGAAGGCCAGAATGTCTCCTCCGTCGAAATCGCCGGCCGCCCCGGCCTTGATCTATCGCGCCTGGAGCCGCTCATCACGCAGAAGGCAGGCCAGCCCTTCTCGCGCCAGAAGGTCGATGCCAGCATGGCCGCTCTCAAGGCAGCCGGCCAACCGGGCATGTCACAGCTCGTGATTCCGGCAGTGCAGGACGTGGAGCTGAACGTCCAGCCGGATGTCAATGGCATTCGCGTGCGCTTCGTGCTGCATCCGGCTTTATATTTCGGAGTCTTCGAGTTTCCCGGGGCAGTACGCGTTTTCTCTTACTCCCGGCTGCTGCAGATTTCCGGTTATCAGCCGCAGCAGCCTTATTCTTCCACCGACCTCGAACGTACGCAAACGGACTTGACGAATTTCTTTCGCCGGACGGGCTTCTTCCTGGCCGAGGTACGCACGGAAACCCAACCTCAAACCGCGAATGGAATCATCAACGTTTTGTTTCATACGACCTTGAATACCCGCGCCAAGATCGGAACAGTGGCCATTGAGGGTGTCTCCCCTGAGCAAACAGCGCAGTTGCAGAAGAGTCTGCGTACACGCATGGCGCGTGTGCGTGGCGCTTACCTTAAAGATGGCACGCTCTACACCATGAAGAAGCTGCGCACCGCCACTACTTACCTGCAGCGCGAGCTGGGAAAGGAGCACCACCTGGCTGCCAAGGTGCAGTTAGTCTCCGCGAACTATCACCCCGATTCCAAACGCGCGGACGTCACCTTCCGCGTCACCCCGGGCCCGGAAGTGAACATCGCCGCCACGGGCGCGCATCTTTGGAGCTGGACCCGGCGGAAGCTGATTTCTATGTACCAGGAGAACCGGGTCGACAATGCGCTGATCGAAGAGGGCCGCAGCAATCTGAACTCCTACTTTCAGTCCAAGGGCTATTTCGACGCCAAGGTCGAGGCTGACGTGAATCGCCAGCCCGCCGCCATCGGAATCGTTTACCGGATTCAAACCGGCGCCAGGCACAAAGTGGCGGACGTGACCATTAAGGGCAACGAGCATTTCCCCGATCGAGAGGTGCTCTCGCGCACACAGATCAAGAAAGCTGGGTTAGTCACGCACGGCAAGTACAGCCCGGAACTGCTGCGCAAATCTCTCGCTTCCATCAGCAATCTTTACAAAAGCGCCGGGTACGGGCAGGTGAAGGTCACCCCGCGCGTGACTCGCGAAAACGGCAATGTCGTGGTCACCTTGTTTGTTCGCGAAGGCCCGCTCGACATCGTTGACAGCCTCCAGGTGCAGGGTGTGCAGACGGTGACGCTGGCGCAGTTGGCGCCCAAGGCTCTGAAGCTGGCGCCCGGAAAGCCATACTCGGAGGCACTGCTGCAGCAGGATCGCAACCAGATCATGGCTCGCTATCTGGCGCTCGGCTACCTGACGGCCAACTTCCGGGCGGTCGCCAAGCCCGTTGACCGCGACCCCCACCGCCTTGCCGTCGTTTACGAGATTTATGAAGGGCCGCGGGTAGACACGGGCCGGGTCATCATCCTCGGACGGGAGCACGCCAGGCAGTCCATGATCAGCAAAACCGCCAACATCAAGAGCGGCCGGCCGCTGAGCGAGGGAGACCTGCTCACCTCCGAGGCAAGACTGTATACGCTTGGGCCCTTCGACTGGGCGGAGGTCAGCCCCCGCCGGCGCATCACCACGCAGACGCAGGAAGATGTCCTGATCAAGGTGCACGAGTCCAAGCGCAACGCCATCACCTTTGGCTTTGGCTTCGAGGTGATCAACCGCGGCGGCAGCCTGCCGAGCGGCACGGTGGTTGTGCCGGGCGTTCCGCCCGTGGGCCTGCCTTCCAACTTTCAGACCAACCAGCAGAGCTTCTATGGCCCGCGCGGATCTATTGAGTACACCCGGCGCGACCTGCGCGGGACGGCCCAGAGCTTCTCGGCCTCCGGATTGGCCGGGCGACTCGACCAGCGCGGCGCGCTGACCTACTCGATCCCGCATTTTCGCGGCAGTGGCTGGACCGCCAGCGCCACCGGCTCCGGTGAGAATAACGACGAGAATCCTATCTTCAGCGCCCAGACCGGCTACGGCAGCTTGCTGTTTCAGAAACCGCTCGATGCCAAGCGCACCAAGAGTGTGATCTTCCGCTACAGCTTCCAATACACGTCGATCAGCCGGCTGCTGATCCCCGACCTGGTGCCCTCGCAAGACCAGCAGTACCATCTTTCCGGACTCGGCGCGGCCTACACGCGCGACACCCGCGACAAGGTGCTCGACGCGCAGCGCGGCTTCTACCAGAGTTTCGACCTTTCCTTCAACACTACCGCGCTCGGCTCCAGCGTGGATTTCGCCCGCTTTCTGGGCCAGGTCGCCTATTACAAGAACATCGGGCATAACATCATCTGGGCCAACAGCATACGGCTCGGACTCGAGCAATCGTTCAACGGCAGCTTTGTCCCGCTCAGCGAACAGTTCTTCACCGGCGGCGGCAGCACGCTGCGCGGCTTTTCCCTCAACGGCGCCGGGCCGCAGCGCACGGTCTGCCTGAACAACGACTGCAGTTCGCAGACTCTGGTTCCGGTGGGCGGCAACCAACTATTTATTGTCAACTCCGAGTTCCGCATTCCCATACCGATCGATTTCCCCGCTCCCATCCACAGGAATCTCGGCTTCGCCGTCTTTTATGATGGCGGCAATGCCTTTCAACCGATCGGATTCCACAACCTGAGCTTTACCGACTGCGGCAGCAATGTAGTGACCGGCACGACGGTTCCAAGCAACTGCTTCACCAGCTCTGTCGGCGCGGGACTTCGCTATCACACCCCGCTCGGCCCCGTGCGCATCGACATCGGTCACAACCTGAACGGAATCCCTGGAATCAAATCGACGCAGTTATTCATAACACTGGGGCAGGCTTTCTAGCGGTTCCCGCCGAAGGCCTGCCGCGCCTTGGAGCGGCCGTGAGCTGGAAGAAGACTGCAACCTGGAGCGCGCTGGCCCTCCTGTTTCTCGTAGTACTGGCGATTGGGTCCGGTGTTCTTCTGCTGCGGAGCCGGATGTTCCAGCATTATCTGCTCGGCAAAATCAAGCGTGACGCCAGTGAATCACTGGGCACGCAAGTCACGGCGCGGGATTTCACCCTCAACCTCTCGCCCATCTCCGCCGAGCTGTTTGGCGTGGTGGTACGCGGAACCGGGCCGGCCGATCAGCCGCCGCTGCTTGCGGTCGATCACATCAAGATCGGCATCACGATACTCTCGGTTGTGCGCCGCAGTTGGAATCTGAACGACATCGAGATCGATCATCCCGTCGGGCACCTGTTGGTCGACGCACAAGGGAATACAAACCTTCCACCGCGCCGCAGCTGCCCAATCGCAGACAAACATCTTCGATCTAGCCATCCAGCATGCGCGGCTCACGGGCGGCGAGTTCTACTACGCCGACCGCAAGATCCCGGTCAGTGCCGATCTGCGCGACCTGCAGTTCCAGTCGGCTTACGACAGCGCGCATGGCGGGCACTATCTCGGTACAGTCGCCTACCGCGATGGCCAACTCAGGTATGACGGTTATGCGCCCATGCCTCATGACCTTCGCGCCAGCTTCGATGCCGCTCGCGACGAGCTGAAACTGCGCCCGGCAAACATTAGCGTCGCCGGCTCACGGCTGGACCTCGAAGCCACCGTGCGCAACTACAGCAATCCCGTGATTGATGCCAGGTACCAGGCGGAGATCGAAGGCGCGCAATTGCGCCAGGTGACGCACAATCCCGCTGTACCTTCGGGCATGTTGCGGCTGCGCGGATCGGCGCATTACGAACCCGCGTCGGGCCGTTCCCTGCTCGAGACGCTTTCCGCCGAAGGCGAGCTCAGCAGCTCCGCGCTGTTGATGCAGACTGGGAGCACACAGTCCGAAATCCGCGATCTGGCCGCTCGCTTCGACCTCCGCAATGGCGATTTGACTGTTCCGGAGATGCGGCTTGCCATTCTCGGCGGAACTCTCACAGGCAACGCAACGATCCAGAACCTGGCAGGCGAGCAACGCGGAAGCCTGCGTGCGATCTTGCGCGGCATATCCATGGCGGAGCTGCAGTCAAAGGCTCAGCCCGCATCGCTCTCTCCGGCCAGGCTGGGCGGCGTGATCGATGCCGATGCGGAAGCGCGCTGGGTGGGCAGCATCCGCAACGTCGTCGCCGACCTCAATGCCACGATCCACGCCTCGATCGCTCCGCCCGCCCGAGCAATCTCCGCCCGAAGCCAGCCGTCGTCGGCAAATCCCACCGCTCCGTCTGCTTTTGCATCGCAAGCGCTTCCGCTCGACGGCGTCATCCATGCGCGCTATGCGGGAGGAACAGGCGATCTCGATATCTCACCAAGCTATTTGCGGACGCCGCAAACGCGGCTCGATCTCCGGGGGAAGCTCTCACCCAAACCTGGCGGAGACCATCTGCAGTTCGTGCTGGAATCGGGTGCGCTGCATGAATTGGAGACCCTGGCCTTTATGTTGCGCCCGCCCGCTCCCGGACAGCCGGCTCAGCCGCTCGGGATCTCCGGCGCGGGAAGCTTTCGCGGCAGCGTTCAGGGCCCGCTCGCCAATCCGCAGATTCAAGGCCAGCTCGCTGCCAACGACCTTCGTGTGAAAGGCACGGTGTTCCGCCAAGTGCGCGCCAGCGTAAGCGCCGCGCCCAACCAGATCGCGCTCCAGCACGGTCAACTGGAACTTGCTCCGCGTGGCCGGCTTGCCTTCGACCTGCGGGCCGGATTGCGAAAGTGGCATTACAGCGCAACCGCGCCTCTGGCCGTCACCGTTCAGGCCTCGCAGTTGCCGGTTGCCGAGCTGGCACACGCCACCGGGGTGCAGACGCCGCTCTCCGGCACGCTGAATGGGGACGTGGCCGTGCAGGGCACCGCGCAAAATCCAGTCGGTCATGGAAAGCTCGTTGTGACACAGGCAGCCGTCACGGGACAACCGGTGCAGTCGCTGAACCTCAGCTTTCAAGGCACGGGAGAAACAGTGGATGCCACGCTGGCTTTGCGCGTGCCGGCCGGCAACGCGGATGCCCGGCTCACGTATCATCCCCGGCAGCAGGAATACCAGTTCGATCTGCAGGCGCCAAACCTTCGCCTGGAAAGGCTGCGCGTCACCCGCGCCCACGGCATTGCCGTCGCCGGCCAGCTCAGCATCACGGCCAGCGGAAGTGGCACGATCAAGGATCCCGCTTTGCAGGCGACCGCCCGCATACCGGAGCTGCGAATGCGTGGGGAAACGGTTCGAGACATAAATCTGAATGCTACCGTCGCCAACCACGAGGTCCGCTTCACCTTTGCTTCGCAGGCCGCCAACACCGCTATTCATGCTCACGGAAACGTGTCGCTGAAAGACGACTACCCGATCGAGGCAGCGCTGGATACGCAGCTCATTCCTTTGCAGCCTTTGTTCGCGATGTATATGCCAGCAGAGGTTCCCGACTTGCAAGGCCAGGCCGAAGTGCACGCTATTCTGCACGGCCCTCTGCGGCAGCGTGAGCAACTGGAAGCGCACGTCACGATTCCGACCCTGCAGGTTGGCTATCAGGATCTTCGGCTGGCCGCCAGTGCGCCCCTTCGCGCCGACTTTGCCCACGGATTGCTCACCCTGCAGCCCGCGGAGATCAAGGGCTCGGGGACGGATTTGCGCTTCCAGGGCGCGATGCCGCTGACTGGCAATGCCTCAGCTTCGCTCAGCATGACTGGAAATGTGGACCTGCGGTTGTTGCGCATCGTCCAGCCCAACCTCGAAAGCAGCGGCCAGGCGCAGTTCGACATCCATTCGCAGGGTACCCGCTCGAATCCCAACGTGCAGGGGCAGGTACGCATCGTCAATGCCGGTCTTCAGCCTGCCGGCGCCCCGGTCGGCCTCAGCAATGCGAACGGCGTCCTTACACTCTCCAACAAACGATTGGACATTACTCAGTTTCAGGGAGAAATGGGCGGCGGCACGGTTACTGCTCGAGGGGGCGTGACCTATGACCATGGGATCAAATTCGACATCGTGGCGGCGGCCAACGGAGCTCAGGCGGTTTACCAGGGGATTCGTCTCGGCATGGACGCCAAATTATCCCTTACCGGTACTCCGCAAGCCGGCCTGCTAACCGGCCAGGTTATGGTGAATCGCCTGTCGGCGACACCCGATTTCTCTCTAAGTAGCTTGCGTAGCGAGAGCGGTGTTACGGTTGTTTCCTCCGGCACCGGCATGGCACAGAACATCAAGCTCAATGTCAACATTCAGTCGTCCGCGCCGCTGGATATCGTCAGCGGATCGCTCACCGCTCGCGGCACTGTCAATCTCCGTCTCGTGGGAACCGCGGCCGAACCGGTAATTCTCGGCCGCGCGATCGTCAACAGCGGAGACCTGCTCATGTTCGGGAACCGCTACGTGCTGCAGTCCGGCACGCTGGACTTCATCAACCCGGTGCGGACCGAACCGATTCTCAACGTCGTGACCACGACCACCGTCCGCGAGTATGCCGTCAACTTGCGCCTGCAGGGACCGCTCGACCGTCTGCAGATCAACTACTCGTCCGATCCCGCGCTGCCGCCGGTGGACATCATCAACCTATTGGCGTTCGGCCAGACCCTGGAGGCCGCCGGCGCGAACCCGACGCTCCGGAACTCTGGGAGCTCAATCCGTGCTGGCCTCCGGAATCAGCAGCGAATTCACCAGCCGGGTGCAAAAGGTGGCGGGCATCTCGCACCTCTCGATCGATCCGGCATTGGGTGGCAACGGCAACGGAACGCAGCAGAACCCGGGAGGCCGCGTCACCGTGCAGCAACGCGTCACCGGCAACCTCTTTGTCACCTTCGCCAGCGACTTTACCTCCACCCAGAACCAGGTGATCCAGGTGGAGTACCACTTCACCCCGCGCTGGTCCTTCAGCGGCGTGCGCGATCAGAATGGCGGCTTCGGCTTCGATTTCCGCGTGCGCAAAGAGTACTGACTATCTGAGCTGAACCGTGATGCCGTGATGGTGGGCGCGTCTAAGGTCGCTCCGTTTCACGGCTGAGGAAACAACTTCTCACGATTTCCACTGAGTGATTTCCACTCAGTTGTGTTCCCCGGCGTCCAACTTTTTGCGCCGGTATTCCTCACTTAGGAAAAATTACACGTTGCCGGAGCATGAGCCGCGTGAGGGGAGTATCAATTTAGTTTCCATCTTTTTTCTTCCAGCCCTTCCCCTGGAGGCCGAAAAGGATTTATAGTTCTTTGCAAAGCGAACGCTGTGTTCAACCGGATTACCGAATTGATGTAGGAGCTGTTGGATAGATATGTTTTCGGACAAGAAATCACCTGATTCCAGTTCAGCTAAGAAAGCTTCCCGCTCCCGGAGCAAATCTGCTGCGGCCTCGTCTGCTACGCGCTCGAGTTCCACAGAGGCTCGAGTTTCGGCCGCTCCCGCGACCGAAGAACAGATCAGGGCGCGTGCTTACCAGTTGTTTGTAGAGCGTGGAGGCCAGGGCGGAAACCCCGAACAAGATTGGTTACGGGCCGAAGCCGAAGTACGAGGCGGCAACCTTACATACAAGCTGTAAGGCGGAACATTGAAAGCAATTCTACTGATAGACGATAGCGCTACTCAGTTACGGTTACGAGAGACAATTCTTCGTGAGTCGGGCTTTGTTGTCGATATCGCCACCACGGTGGATTCCGCCATCAAAGTTCTGCGCGCCTCTCCCGAGCACTTTGGCCTGGTGATCAGCGATCATCTTCTGCAGGGCGCGACGGGAATCGATGTCGTAAGCCGGCTGCGGGCTTTCCTTCCCCACATCCCGGTCGTCATCGTCAGCGGCCTGCCCGGCCTGGAAGAGGACTACCAGGGATTGAACGTGATCGTGCGGCAGAAGCCGATTCATCCCACCGAGTTGATTGCCCTGGCTCAATCCAACCTGCAGACGGCCTAACGGCTCGGGAGAGTACTGCCCCTTCGCAGGCTTCTTCTCCTTCTATTTATGCCCTAGCCAGCCACATACATAAAAAATCGCCGTCCCGCCTCCCTGCATCTAACAGAGTAGCGGGCGGGTGCGGCGGCTTTATGCCCGGAACCAATAGCAGTCATTGAGGTTATCCCATGTTGCTCCCGGGCACTGCTGGAGCGCCGCAGGAGTCCTTAAATTAGGAGCGTTTGCTCTAGTTTTTTCTTTTTGCAACAATACTCAACAAAGGCGCTGTTGGCCACCTTCTCTGCTATGCCCCAGATTGGAAGCTATTCTCTGCTGCTTGCGCTCGCCTTGAGCGCCTACACCTTCGTCGCCGGCGTGCTCGCTATCGTGCGCTCCGACGATCGGCTGGCCGAGACGGCGCGCCGCGCCGGCATTGCCCTGTTCTTCGCTGTGACGGCCGCCGCGCTGGCGCTGGTCGCTTCAGCCTTCCGCGACGACTTCTCGCGTCGCCTATATTCTCCACCACAGCAACCGCGATCTGCCGATCCAATACAAGTTCGCTGCGCTCTGGTCCGGCCAGGAAGGCTCGCTGCTCTTCTGGTGCTGGCTGCTGGCGGCTTACGGGCTGGTCCTGCGCCTGCGGCACAAGGTGGACACGCGGCTGGTAGCCTACGCTTCCGTCGTCATTGCCGCCGTCCAGATATTTTTCCTGATGCTGGTGAACTTCGCCGCCCATCCCTTCGCGCTGGTCAGCGGCACCATTCCTCCAGACGGCAACGGGCTCAATCCGCTGCTGCAGTATCCGGAGATGGTGATTCATCCGCCCATGCTCTACCTGGGCTACGTGGGAATGACGGTGCCGTTCGCCTTCGCTCTGGCCGCGCTCATCATGAAGTATCCCGGCGAGAAATGGATCCACATCACCCGCCGCTGGACGATGGTCGGCTGGGCGTTTCTCACCTGCGGCATCTTTCTCGGCGCTCACTGGGCTTACGCCGTGCTGGGCTGGGGCGGCTACTGGGGATGGGATCCGGTGGAGAACGCTTCCCTGCTGCCCTGGCTGACCGGGACCGCTTTCCTGCATTCGGTGATGATGCAGGAGAAGCGCGGCATGATGAAGGTCTGGAACATGTGGCTGATCTTCGCCACCTTCCTGCTTTCCATCTTCGGAACCTTCCTCACCCGCTCCGGCGTGGTCAGCTCGGTGCACGCCTTCGCGCAGTCGGGAATCGGCCCGTGGTTCGTGGGGTTCCTGGCGCTGACCTTCGCCACCTGCGTCTTCTTTTTCGTGCGCAACCGCGAACACCTGAAGAGCGAGCACCAGCTGGAGTCGCTGGTCTCGCGCGAATCCAGCTTCCTGTTCAACAATGTGCTGCTGCTGGTCTCCTGCTTCGCTGTGCTCTGGGGGACGCTGTTCCCGGTCCTGTCGGAGTGGGTGCACGGAACCAAGGTCACGGTCGGCCCGCCGTTCTTCAATAAGGTCAACGTGCCCGATCGCCATGGTGCTGCTGTTGCTGACCGGCGTCGGACCGCTGCTGGCCTGGCGCAAGACCTCGCTCGACGGCCTGAAACGCAATTTCTCTGACTCCCGCCATTCTTGCCGTTGCCACCGCCGTCAGCGCTGATGGTCGGCGGCATGCGGCCGTGGCAGGATGTCTCCTATTTCTATTCGCTGATGGCGATTTCGCTCTCCGTGCTGGTGGCCGCCACCATCGCCAGCGAGTTCTGGCGCGGCGGGCGCGTCATTGCCCGCAAGAGCAACTCCAACATTCTCGCCGGCATGGTGCAGCTCACGCGCCGCAACACGCGCCGCTACGGCGGGTACATCGTTCATCTGGGAGTGGTGATCGTCATCGTCGGCTTCGCCGGTGCGGCTTTCAATCAGGACAAAGAGCAGGAGATGGGCTACGGCGACCGTATGAATCTCGGGCCGTACACGCTTGTCTGCCGTTCTTACACCCAAGATGACAAGCCCAACTACGGCAGCGAGTGGGCCATCATCGACGTCTTCAAGAACGGCCGCCAGATCACGACCATGTATCCCGAGCGCCGCTTCTACAAGGCGAGCGAGCAGACGGCGACTATCGTCGCCAATCACTCCACCCTGCGTGAGGATCTCTACCTGGTTTACACCGGACGGAACCAGGACACCCAGCGTCCCATCATCCGTGCGCACCTGAATCCGCTCGTCTCCTGGATCTGGTCGGGCGCGAACATTCTGCTGATTGGGATCATCGTCGCCCTGTTCCCCAACGCCGCGCCCGCCAAAGTCGCTGTTACGGCGCGCGAACGGGAGAAAGCTCTGCCCGAAACTGTCGGCGTCAGCGATCCTGCCGGAGCGGGAGATTGACCGAGATGCTTACACCGCCTCCAATCCGATTCGCCGCTTTTGCCAACGCCGCACGCCAACATCCAGGCGCACGGCGAATATTAGCGACCTCCCTGCTGTTCCTGTTGCTGGCGTTCACTCTGGGAGCGGGAGACACCGACGCCCGCTTCAACCGCCTCGGCCACGGCCTGATGTGCATGTGCGGCTGCAACCAGATATTGCTGGAGTGCAACCATGTCGGCTGCCCGTACTCCGACCGCATGCGGCAGGAGCTGATGGCGGGCATCGAGCGCGGTGACAATGACAGCCTCATCCTGCAAAGCTTCGTGCAGAAGTATGGCAATGCCGTGCTGGCGGCGCCCACCACGACAGGCTTCAACCGCCTGGCATGGATCATGCCCTTCGTGATCTTCACCCTGGCTATGGGCGGGGTAGTCGCCCTGGTACGGGCCTGGAAGTCGCGGCCGGTTGTCGCCGGCGTCCACGCCGATTTGCCGGCGGAGCAGCTCAGCGCCTTCCGCGAACGCGCCCGCAAGGAGACAGAGTTCTGATGTTCGCCATGTTTTTCCAGACCGCCGTCCAGCTGGGCACTGCCCAGTCTATGATCATCTTCTTCGGCTGCATTCTCTTCACGCTGTCGCTGGTGTTCTACATTTTCCAGCCCGTACCGGCCGAAGGCGGCGAAGAGAAGACCCGCCTCGCCTATCTTTACGAGCGCAAGGAAGTGATCTACGAGAACCTGCGCGACCTCAACTTTCGAACACAAGGCAGGCAAGCTGGGCGAGGCCGACTACCGCGGCCTGAGCAGCTCGATGGAGGAAGAGGCCGCCGCCGTGCTCGCTGAAATCGACCAGCTGGAAAAGGCGGCGCAGCGGAACCCGCGCGCAGGTTCCGCAAATCGCTCGGAGAAGGACGGAGGGCGTTCGTGAAATATCGTTTGCCAGCTCTCCTCAGCATCGTCTCCGCGCTTCTGCTTTTTCAGGTCTCCGCCTGGGCGCAGGCGGTGACCGGCGCCATCAACAATGGCACGACCGGCAAACCGGCGGCTGGAGTTGACGTTGCGCTGGTTGATCCCATGCAGGGCATGGCCGAGGTGACCACGGCCAAGACCGATGCGGCCGGCAAGTTCTCGCTCAAGGCAGGGCAGGCCCAGGGACCCCGGCTGGTGCGCGCGACTCGTGACGGCGTGAACTATTTCCGCATGATCACCCCGGGAACCAGCAGCGTTGCGCTCGATGTTTATGACGGCTCCAAGAAGGTGGACGGCATACAGGGCACGGCCAACATCATCCGCGTGCAGGCGGACCAGACCAGTCTGCAGGTTGTCCAGCTATTCGCCGTCAACAACGCATCCAAGCCTCCGCGAACCCTGACAGCCGCCAACACCCTGGAATTCGTGCTGCCGGAGGGCGCTCAGCTCGACGGCGCCGACGCGCAAGGCCCCAACGGCCAGCCGATCTCCTCTGCTCCACAAGAGCTGAAGCAGAAGGGTCACTATGCCTTCAGCTATGCGCTCAAGCCAGGCGAGACGCGCTTCCAACTCAGCTATCACCTGCCGTACAAGGGGCAGGCGACGCTCGCCCCGGCTGTGTTGCAGGCGTGGAACCACTTCGTCGTCGTCCTTCCTGCGGGAATGCAATGGACTCCCGCGAACGAGAGTCTTTTCAAGCCCATGAACGACCAGAGCTCCACCATACAGGTCGCTACCAATGTCAGGCCGGGCCAGGATCTTTCCTTCCAGATCGCCGGGACGGGCGCCTTTCCTAACGAAGAAGAGGCACAGCAGGGTGGGGCAGCTCCGAACGCGCGTAACGCACCGGCCAATCGTCCGGGCGGCGGCTTGGGGCCTCCGATCGACGCCCCTGACGCGCTGGCGAAATATCGCTGGCTGATCCTCGGCGTGCTGGCGGTAGTGCTATCGGGAGGCGCCTATATTTCCGTTACTCGCAATCCAAAGCCACGACGTGGACGCGTGCCGGAGACGCCGTCCTCGGATGCGGCTCATTCCCACGAACTGGACCAGCCTATCCGTAGCGAGACGCCCGTTCCAGGAAGCACGCTGCTGGAGGCGCTCAAGAATGAGTTGTTCCAGCTCGAGGTTGAGCGCCAACAGGGGTTGATTTCGCAAAGCGACTACGAGAAGCAGAAGGCGGCGCTCGATCAAACGCTGCAGGTCGCCTTGGCACGGAGCCGCAAAGTATAGGCTGGAAAGGCCTTTCCTCACTTCCTCTAAATGCCGGAAATGGCCGGCGGACACCACTTTTGCGCGACTAAAGCTTGCCGGCCATTGTGCCGATAAGCTAAGAATGTTCTTCCTGTCGCCAAAAAAATCCTCGGCCCCTGAGGGAGGGGAGAGATTTGCCTCCGCCGCCGAGATCGAGTTCGCCTTTGGCGCGCAGCAGGACTTTCTATTCTGGCTCGCGCTCATGATCGCCGGCAACGATGAAGTCGCCCAGAAATGCATTATCGGCGCCAGTGGACTTTCCCAGCAGGGCGCCGGAGTTTTTCGCGACTGGCTCGATGAATGGGCTCGCTCCGCCACCGTCCGCTTTGCCATCGGCGAGGCGCGCGACCAGATTGCCGAGGCCGTGCATTCCTATGACGGCCTGAGTTGTCCCCACGGTGGACATCCCACGCTTTCCCCTGAAGATGTACGCGCTCTGCGCACCACCGACGCGCAAATCCTGCTCGCCGGCCTCGATCCTCTGGCCCGGGCCGTGCTGGTTTTGCGCGGGGTTCGCAAGGCGGCCATTCAGGACTGCGCGCTGAGCCTGGACGTCTCGCGAGGCACCATTCTGGCGGCCTATTGCCGCGCGACGGAGGGCCTCTTGCAACCGCCGGCGGAACTGTCGACCGCTCAAGTTTTTCCCTTTGGGACGGACGCGGGCCAGTAACTGTTTTCCGGAACACGTGGAGAAAGCTCTCCCCCAGGCCATGTTAAAGCGGATTTGGGGAACTGATATTTCTTGACCTTATTTGCTGAGTCGTCTTAAATTCAATCATTACTATGCTTCAGATCCGTCCAGCCACGATTGGTACGATCACATGCACATACGGCGCGCGAACTATTAGCGTGCCTGGTGGCGGGCGGATGCGAGATCAGTAGGGTTTCATAGTGTAGTACCTCAAGATCAAGCACTCGTAAGGCCCACCGCATAAGAGCTGGTGGGTTTTTTGTTTAGGCCCGCTTTATCGGCGTACTCACGGAGCACAACATGATCGTGATGAAATTCGGCGGCACCTCAGTCGAGGATTCCAAGGCGATTGCCCGCGTAGCATCTATCGTTGCCGGCCGGCGCCAGCAGCGCCCGGCGGTAGTGGTCAGCGCCATGGGCGGCGTAACCGATGTGCTGATCGCGATGGCGAAGGGCGCGGCTGCCGGTGACCTGGCGGGCGCGCTGAAGTCTCTCCAGGCCGTGCAGGAGCGTCACCTGAAGGCCTGCGAAGAGCTGCGAGTACCGCCGCAGGCGGTGGCGAAACTGCACTCCCTGTTCGATGCGCTCGAGGTGGTGTTGCGCGGAATCGCCGCCCTGGGAGAGCTTTCCCCGCGCACCATGGACAACGTTATGTCGTATGGCGAGATATGTTCCAGCACGCTGGTCACCGCCGCCTTCAAAGTTCTCGGGCTTGAGGCCGAACTGGTGGATTCGCGCGAATGCCTCATCACCGACTCCGCCTTTACCCGCGCCGCTCCCAATTTCGAAGCCACCAACCAGCGCACGCAAAGCAAGCTGATGCCCCTGCTCGCGCGCGGCTGCGTTCCCGTCATGGGTGGATTCATCGCCTCCAACGCCGACGGCATCACTACCACGCTCGGACGCGGCGGCTCCGACTATTCGGCGTCCATCATCGGGGCGGCCCTCTCGGCCGATTCGATAGAGATCTGGACCGACGTGCAGGGCGTCATGACCACCGATCCGCGGCTTTGCCCAAGCGCTCATAAGATCGATGAGATGGGCTTCGCCGAGGCCTCCGAGCTGGCCTACTTCGGGGCCAAGGTGCTGCACCCCGCGACCCTGATTCCGGCGGTCAAGAAGAATATTCCCGT
Source organism: uncultured Acidobacteriota bacterium (assembly GCA_963791145.1). GTDB lineage: Bacteria > Acidobacteriota > Terriglobia > Terriglobales > Acidobacteriaceae > CAWBRT01. The sequence goes on from CAWBRT010000027.1 coordinate 54,555, forward strand.
CTACGTCCTCGACTCTCGCCATCCGGAAGGCAAGGGCACCTGCATTCGTGCGCGGGCCCCTCGCAGCCAGACCACCTTCCGCGCCATTGCCGCCAAGAAGAACGTCACCATTATCAACATGAAGACGGCCCGCAAGCCGATGGCGTTCAGTTTCCTCAAGGCGTTGTTCGAGGCCTTCGAGCACCACAGCCTGTCGGCCGACCTGGTCTCTACCTCGGAAGCCAGTGTCTCTATCGCGCTCGACTCCGCCGGCGTAGTTCCGCAACTTGTGGAGCAACTGAAACGGCTCGGTGAAGTCGAGGTGGAGCCCACTATGGCCATCGTCTGCCTGGTGGGCGAGGACATCAAGCACATGATCGGAGTCGCGGCGAGCGTGTTCAGCACCATCTCCGCCGCCGGAATCAACATCAACATGATTTCGCAAGGAGCGTCGGAGATAAACATCAGCCTCGTCGTGGAAGAGAGCGAGATGGCCAAGGCGGTGCAGCATCTGCACGCCCGCTTCTTCGAGCAGTCGGGGTCCCCGCCGGATGCCGCTGTTGCATCCGGTGGGGTGGTCAAGCAGCCGCAGGCTGCGTCTCCGGAGCATAAGCTGGCTTCCGGCGCCGCCGCCAAGGCAAGGAAAAACTAGGCTCTCCAGCTGTAACCCTGGCCGGGAAGCTGTAACCCTAAACACAAACGGCGGAGCTCGGCGTGCGGCTTCGTAGAGAGTCAGACACGATTCTGTGCGCTTCCGGCGATATAGGATGAGTCTATGGCCCCGGAAGCTAGGATGAGGTGAACAGTGGCAACGCAAACCAAAGCTGCGGGCCGTAAGACGGCCTACTCTGAATCGGCCCTCAAGGTGGCAATTGTCGGCTTCGGCACGGTAGGCAGCGCCGTGGCGCGCATCCTGTGCAATGGCCTCAACCAGCCGCTGCTGCGCCTGACGCACGTTTTCAACCGCAACGTGGGACGCAAAATCGCTGACTGGGTTCCCGACGACGTCCGCTGGACCGACAATATCGAGGAGATCCTCTCCTCCGACGCTGACGTGATGGTCGAGGTGGTCGGTGGAGTGAAACCGGCCGGCGACTGGGTGAAACGCGCGCTCGCCTCCGGCAAGTCCGTCGTCACCGCCAACAAGCAGCTCATCGCGCAGTGCGGAACTGAATTGGCTGACCTCGCTCAGAAAGCCGGACGGCACCTGTGCTTTGGCGCGTCGGTCGCTGGCGGCATTCCTGTGCTCTCCGGATTGCAGGACGGCCTGGCGGGCGATCAACTTTACAGCATCCACGGCGTGTTGAACGGTACCTGCAATTACATCCTCACCAAGATCGAAAGTGAAGGCATCTCATTCGCGCAGGCGCTCAAGGAGGCGCAGGAGGCCGGCTTCGCCGAGGCCGATCCAACCGACGACGTCGACGGCTATGACGCGCGCGCCAAGCTCGTCATCCTCTCGCGCGTGGGATTGCGGGCCGAAGTCCGTCCCGACCAGATCGCCTGCCGCTCCATCCGCCCGATCGAGATGATCGACTTTGCCTACGCGCACGATCTCTACACACGCTCCACCGTGCGCCAGATCGCGCGCGCCGAGTTGCGCGACGGCAGGCTTTTTGCCTCTGTGCAGCCGGCTGTGGTGCGCCGCGACTCGCCCCTGGCGCAGCTTGTCGGCGGCCAGAACCTGGTGGTCAGCACCGGCGTCTACGGAGGCGAGACCGTCTTCTCCGGGCATGGTGCGGGCGGCAATCCCACCGCCGTCGCCATAGTCTCTGACCTGGTAGCAGTGGCCCGCAACCGCTCTGAGGGACTGGAGAATCTCTCCAGTGGCGCGACTTCCGTGTTCCCGGTGAGCGGTGACTTTGTCAGCCCGCACTATGTCCGCTTCAACGTGCGCGACCAGGTGGGAATCATCGCCTCCCTGGCGACCGCGTTAGCCAAGTACAAGATCAATATTGAAGCGGTGCTGCAGAAGCCCGGCTGCGCCAAGACCGCGCTGCCCTTTGTATTTACCCTGGAGGAGTGCAGCACTTCGACCCTGGAACGTGCGCTGGAGGAAATCAGCAAGTTTCCCTTCCTGACTCAGCCTCCGGTCCACTTGCCCATTCTTTCCTAGGAGCCCTGATGCACTTACGCTGCAGTATCAGCCAATGCGGCGCCAAGCTTGACCTGCACGATCGCGCCCTCGCCTGCCCGCGTTGCGGCGACCTGCTGGAAGTGGTTGTCGAGCGGATCGCGTCCGATCCGGCCGTGCTCAAACGCCAGTGGCGCGAGCGCCGCCTCTCCCACGATCCTCGCGATCTGAGCGGAGTATGGCGCTTCCGCGATCTGTTGCCCAACTATCCAGCCGATACGGTCGTGACCCTCGGCGAAGGCAATACGCCGCTGGTGCGCGGGAGCTGCACGGCGCAATGGGTGGGGCTCGAGACACTCTGGTTCAAGCACCTGGGATGGAATCCAACCGCCTCGTTTAAAGATCTGGGAATGACGGTCGGAATGACCGAAGCGAAGTTCGTCGGCGCCCAGGCTGTCGGTTGCGCCTCCACCGGAAACACCTCCGCTTCGCTGGCAGCCTATGCGGCCCGCGCCGGGCTTATCGCCAAAGTATTTCTGCCCGCCGGCCAGACTTCGCAGAACAAGCTGGCGCAGGCGCTCGATTACGGCGCCGAACTGATCGAGATCCAGGGCAGCTTCGACGATGCGCTGGATACCATGCTCGGCTCGGCGGATGCCGGACTCTACTTCCTCAACTCCATCAATCCGTTCCGCCTCGAAGGCCAGAAGACGGCCATGTTCGAGCTGCTGGAGCAGTTGCAGTGGAACGTCCCCGATTACGTCATCGTTCCCGGCGGCAACCTCGGCAACTCGTCTGCCTTCGGCAAAGCCTTCGAAGAGCTGAAACAGTTTGGCTTCGTCGAAAAGCTTCCCAAGCTGATCGTCGTGCAGGCGGCGGGCGCCAATCCCTTCGCCCGCATGTGGCGCGATGGCACGCGCCAACTGGTTCCGGTCGAGCACCCGGAGACGGCGGCCACGGCGATCCGCATCGGCAATCCGCGCTCCTGGAAGAAATCGCTGCGCGGGGTGCGAGTTCACCGGCGGATTCGTCATGGACGTCACCGACGAGGAGATCGGCGAGGCCAAGGCGATGATCGGGCGCGACGGCATCGGTTGCGAACCCGCCTCGGCCACCACCCTCGCCGGGCTTGCGCAAGCTGCGCTCCCAGGGAAAGCTCGATGCCGACGCCGTCGTCGTCGCCATTCTCACCGGACACGTGCTCAAGGACACCGATTACATCATCAAGTCGCGCACCAAGTCGGCCAAGCGCGAGGCGGCGGAGCTGCATGCCAAGTAACGAGCCCATCAATCCGGCGTGCCCCGCGGAACTGGAGATCAAGGTTCCCGGCTCGATCGCCAACCTCGGACCGGGCTTCGATACTCTCGGCCTCGCCGTGCAGCTCTATCTCACTCTGCAGGTGCGGGTGGTCGAAGGCGAGAATCAGCTCGATTTTGAATTCCTCAACCAGAAGCTGGACGGGGAGAATTACATCGAGCGCGCCTTCCGCTTTCTTGCGCTGCAGCACGGCGGGAAGTTCCCTTCCCTGGCGGTGAAGGTGATCAGCGACATCCCCATGAAGGGAGGGCTCGGCAGCAGCGCGGCCGCGACCGTTGCCGGCCTGAGATTGTACGAGGCGATCAAAGGCGCTCTGCCGGCTCAGGGCCTGCTGAACGCCGCTTGCCACCTAGAAGGGCATCCCGATAACGTAGCCGCCGCTTTGCTGGGAGGACTGACCGCGAGTTGCCAGCTTTCCGATGGTTCGGTCTTTGCCGCGCGCTTGCGCTGGCCGGAGTCGCTCTGCTGCCTGGTGCTGACGCCCGCCATGACGTTGGCCACTTCGGCGGCGCGCAGCGTTTTGCCGCAGCGCATCCCCCGAGCCGACGCCATCTTCAACCTGCAGCGGGTGACCATCCTCTTGCAGGCCTTGCAGAGCGGCAACTTCGCCCTGCTGCGCGAGGCCTTTCACGACCGCATGCACCAGCCCTACCGCGAGCATTTGGTTCCGGGGCTCAAGCAGGCGCTGTCGCTTGAGCACCCGGACCTGCTGGGGGTATGCCTCAGCGGCGCCGGGCCCTCGATCGTCGCCTTCGCCGAGAAGAACCTTGACGGAGTCGAGGAGCTACTCGCCCGAAGCTACACGCAGGTCGGCATTCCCTTCAAGATCCGCCGGCTCAGCGTGCACCAAGGCTGCGACGAAACCGGGGAACCCTCCACCGCCTCGCGCGGCTGTTGCGCCAACGCGAGAGCGCCGCTGTAGACAGCTCGCCCGATACGTGCGGTTACTTACCCTTGCCCGCCGCCGCCTTCAAAGGCTTGGTAGCAGCCTCGATCAGCTCTTTCTGCGTGTCGAGCAGCGCGTCCACGCCCTTGCGGAAAGACTCCGCAGCCGCGGCCGCCGGGGTGCCTTCCAGCCCAAACTGCTTTTCGAAGGTGTCGGCCACCGCTTTGCTCTGCGCGGCAATGAATTCCATGCTGTTCTTCTGCACTGCAATACCGCCGTCGATGGACTGCTGCACCATCTTGGAGACGTCGGAAATGGTCTTGGAGGCGGAGCTGAAGCGTTCCTTCGAGCTCTCCACCAGCTTCGCGTTCTGCTCCACGAACATATCGATTATGCCCGTTTCGGCCTTCACCAGCCGATCGAAAGCCTGCCCTGCCATTTCCAGCACGAACATGCCCGGCAGGGGCGGAGCCGCTTTCAGAGCCTTACGGCAAAGGTCAAGGGCCTCGGCATGCTGCTTCGCGGCAAGCTCGAGGGATTTTTTCTGCACCTCGGCGGCGCGCTGGACGGCCTTCAGGTAGAACCCGCTCAACTCCTGGGCGTCCGCTTTGGGGGCCGGCGTCTTCCTGGTTGACTTCGCTGTGGGATTCATGTTCTGCTCCTTTGGAAGAACCCTGCCCCGGTTCGGGCGCGAGTCCTTCTGCTGCATAATATGCTGCAATGCAGCATGGACTTATTTTAACCTCTCCGCCGGAGCTGTCAAGCGAAAGAAAGGCAAATGGAACCGAAAAAGATCCTCATCAAGAAATACGAGAACCGGCGCCTCTATGACACGGCCAACAGCCGCTACGTCAACCTGGAGGAGGTAGCGCAATACGTGCAAAGCGGCAAGGAGGTGCAGGTTGTGGACGCCGCCACCGGTGAGGACATTACCCGCCTGGTGCTGACCCAGATCATCGTGGAAGACGCCAAGACCCCGAATTCCAGCTTCCCGCTCGATGTTCTCCGGCAAATGGTCATCGCCTCCGGCAGGGCCGGCCAGGAGAGCACTCTCAAATACATGAAAGCCGTTCTCGACCTTTACCAGAGCGCCTACCGTGCTATCCCCAGCTCGTTGAATCCCTTTGGCCTGCTGCCAAATCTCGCCAATTTCCGCCCGCCCGAACCGGAGAGGACCGATATTTCCATGCCTCCGGCTGCCGGGGCCAGGGAGGCAGCTTCGCCGGACAATCCTGCAGTTGACGAACTGAAGCGGCGAATCGGCGAGCTGGAATCGCTCGTCTCCAACCTGCGTCCGGCCTCGCGCGGAAGCGACAGAACTCCTCAGCGTGGTAAGAAGAAAAAGGCCAGGCGACCGCGCTCCTGAGCTGTTCGCGCGCAGCCTGAGCTTGCTGCCCGGTGCGCCGGAGCCCCTCTCGCCGAGGCGTTCCAGGTACTCGAGCATTTTCTTTCCTGGATGACTAGCCGGATTGCCGTTACCGGACAGCCCCAATTCCCTCTTCTGCCGCGCGACTCGGCATTTCTCTGCAACCCGACGGGCCGTATTTCGCTCTTTCTAAGAGCAAACTGATTGCATCTTGCACCAGGGTAGATCGATCAACTATTCAGGGGACCATTGCCAAACCAGGAGCACCCATGCTTCAAAACATCTTCAAGACCAGCAACGACTACACGCTGACCATGCTTCGCCTGGTGGCGGGATTCGTCTACTTCGCCCATGGCGCGCAGAAGCTCGGCTTGCTCGGCGGCCCCGGCCTGCAGGTCCGTCTGACAGGCCTGAGCGGGGCGGTGCATATGCCCCTGGCCCTCGCCTACCTCGTCTTTGCGGCTGAGTTCTTCGGCGGACTAGGGCTTATTGTCGGGCTGCTGGGTCGCATCGCCGCACTCGGAATCTTCTGCGACATGCTGGGAGCCGTTATCCTGGTGCACCACCGCTTCGGCTTGTTTATGAACTGGACTGGCAGGCAGCCGGGCGAAGGCTTCGAATTCCATCTCCTGGCGCTGGCCATGACCCTCACCATCGTGATCCGCGGTTCCGGTGCCCTGTCCATCGACAGGTTGCTCATGCCCCGCAAGCTGGGCGGGGTGGTCAGGACCGACCGCCCTACCTTCAGGAGATCGGCCTAGCCTGGACGCCAAAATGTCTGAGGTTTAACTTTAAGTTCTGCGCCGATCTTTCACCAATCATGGCTCCTGGCGGCGGGCCCGCCTGCACAAGCCCGCCAGTATTCGCGTTAACTCAGGCTGCCTGTTTCCGATGCCCGGCATAAATCCGGGCCGACTTCTCAAAAGACGGCGATGCACTCTTCAGATCAGCCAAGGTCATTGCCGGATGGAATTCGACACGCGCATTGAAGGCCAGGAACCATGGCTCGGCGATAGCAGGTATCTGCGACTCTTTCTCGATGTTACAGACGATGAACCCTGTTCGCAGGCCCTGCTCTTCGGCAAAGTAGGCCGCCTCGGGCTTGAGCTCATTCAGGATTGACTCGATGGTGCGGCCCAGTGTGCCGTCGGCAATCCGCTCATTTCCAATGTCGGTAGGAATCGAAACCTTCAGTAAACAACGCATCTCCACCTCCTCCAGTGTCCGGCGATCGTCTGGGGCTGCCGGCGTGAGTAAGATGCAACCGACCTGAAGCGGGCTTGCCGTCCAATATCCGCTACTCCTAAAGAATCAGGTTCAAACCGCGTCGATGGCAAAGTTTTGCCCTGGCACTTTCCGCGGCGATTCCCCAGGTGTACATTGATCATCGACATACATTGAACAGCGAGTCGGCATGCAGAAGGAAACATCCGAAGCAGCGAGGAGGCCCTGATGAGCTCTCGCTGGCTGATCCTGGCCGACGATCTGACTGGCGCCGCCGATTGCGCCATCGCCTTCGGCAAGCGCGGCATGGAGTCGGTAGTAGCCTGGGAGAGGCATATGGAAGCCGGCCAGGTGCAGGTCCTGGCAGTGGATGCCGCCACCCGTCGGTTACCGGCGGAGCAAGCGGCGCGAAAGCAGGTGAAGGTCCTGGCTGCTCACTACCGTCCCGGGCTGCGCCTCTACAAGAAGATTGACTCGACCATCCGCGGCCAGCCTGCCGCCGAGCTCGCTGCTCTGCTGGCATTTCCTGCTGCTGCCAGTGGGGGACGCCCTCGGCTGGCGATTGTCGCGCCGGCCTTTCCCGGAACCGGCCGCATCACTGTCAACGGCAGTATCGTCATGGGCGGAGTCCCTCTGGAGCAAACGCCGCTCTGGGCCCGTGAGCACACTTACGTCAGCGCGAACCTGGCGGAGATCCTCGGCAGTGTCGGCTTAAGTGCGGAGGTGATATCCCAGGACGTGGTAGCCAAAGGCGCTGAGGCCATTCACGCGCGTCTGAAAAGCGCCTTCCAGCGTGGTATCGGCGGCGTGGTCTGCGACGCCCAGAGCGAAGCGGATCTGGCTGCGCTGGCTGAGGCATCCTTCCCATTGGCGGAAGACGTGATCTGGGTGGGATCGGGTGGATTGGCGGCGGCACTGGCGGCCGTCTTGGAAGCTCCCACACCAAAGCCGGCGCAGATCACCCTCCAGGCTGGCGCTCGGAAGAATATTCTGCTTGTGGTCGGCACTCTGGCCGAGGCCTCGCGCCTGCAGAGCAAAACGATTCTAGACGCCGGACTGGTAGCGCATGTTCCCATATCGCCCGCGACGTTATTTGCCGGCCCGTGTTCGCCCGAATGGCAACAGCAGTCAAGGCGATTCGCCGATACGCTAGCGACGGGCAAAGATGTGCTGCTGGAGTTAGAGAAGGCGGCGAACCCTGATCTGTTGCGGGGCGCCGAGTTGGCCGAACGTTTGGCCGAGTTCGCCGGAGACCGGCCTTAACAGCTTCGGCGCCTTGGTCGCCACGGGCGGCGATACGTTGTACGCGCTGCTCTCGCGCTTCAAGGTTCACGGCATTCGCCTGGTGGAAGAAGTAGAGCCCGGCGTACCATTCGGCATGACCGTGGGCGCTATGGCCGTTCCGCTGATCAGCAAGGCTGGAGCCTTTGGCGACCCTGACACGCTGCGCCGCTGCCTGGAACGGCTACGCCAGTTGTAATGTCGCAACCGCCGACGCAATCAGGCACAGTAGCAATACGTGCTTTGAAAGGGCATGGCTTGAGCCATGTCGTCCGAAAAAGGAAAGATGTGGGCTTTAGACCAGACTAGCGAAAGGTGTAATGGCTAAAGTAGCCGGGCGCTTTCGGCCCCGACGAAGTCCCTGCGTTTTATCGCTTTCATTCAGACTTGCTATCTTTGGGAGCGCTCGCGTCGGTTTTGCCTGCGTTTTCGTCTTTGATGGCTTCCTTAAAGCCGCGGATTCCTTCCCCCAATCCTTTGCCGAGATCTTTCAGCTTGCTGGGGCCAAATACGAGCAGAGCTATACACAAGATGACGAGCAGGTGCAGTGGTTGAAACAGACCCTCGCCCATAGCAGATCTCCTGAAGAACAGCAACAAACGACCCTCGGCTCGAAGCCGAGGGGTTTAAGGGCTGTCGATTGGAAATCGACTATCATCAATGACCTCCTCGCCTTCTTGTTCGTCAATGTATTCGCGAATCATTTCGTCGGTGATCGTGCCGGAGCTGACGGCCAAGTATCCCCTGGCCCAGAAATGCCTCCCCCAGAACTTCTTGCGTAGATGGGGGAATTCCGGCAGCAGCACCCGCGAGCTGATCCCCTTTAGCCATTGACTAACCGGAAGTGCTGAACCCTTCAGCAGCTATCATAATCCAACTCGGCGGAAAACGCGAAGCACTCCGCCTGGTTTTGCGGACCGGAGCTGTTGTCTAGCTGGCACGGCACTCATTAGAATCAGCGTATGTCACTGTTGGATATCGCCGTTCTTGCCGTCGTGCAGGGAATGGCGGAACTGCTCCCTGTATCGAGTTCAGCTCATGTGGTTGTAACCGAGAAACTTCTTGGGCTTGATCCCTCGTCTCCGCCAATGACCCTGCTTCTGGTCATGCTCCACACCGGTACGATGTTCGCCGTGATTGTTTATTTTTGGAAGCAGTGGCAAAGCACGTACTTGGAGAGCAGGGCCGCCTTCAAGCGCATTGCCTGGCTTCTTGTTTTTGCAACCGCGCTCACCGGATTGATCGGCGAAGCGATCATCAAGCTTATCGAAAGAACGCTGTTTCGCGGGCACCCGCATGCGATGATCGAGGACTTGTTTGGCCACCTGGAGTTGATCGCTCCGGCGCTGGCAGTTGTGGGAATCCTGATCCTGATTGCCGGGATGTTCGAGAGACGAACACCCCCTATGAGAGCTACAAGCGACAATCTTACCCTCAGGCATGCCGGAGTCATAGGAGCGATCCAGGGTCTCTGCGTGCCCTTTCGTGGGTTTTCACGCTCCGGCGCCACCATCTCGGCGGGAATGCTTATGGGGGTGGGGAAGTCGCAGGCGGAGGCGTTCAGCTTCGCGCTGGCCGTCATTCTAACTCCGCCGGTGGTGACGCGCGAAATCTGGCGGCTCATTTACGTCGAACAGGCTGGCGAAGCTGCGACGGTAACGGCCATATTTTCGAGCATGCTCGGCGCGGCACTCGCCTTTCTGGCAGGGCTGGTTGCCTTGCGTTGGCTCAGCCGATGGCTGGAAACCGGGCGTTGGTATTTGTTTGGTATTTACTGCCTTCTTGCTGCTATCGCAGTAGGCTATCTGCATCACCTGGGCTACTGATCAGATGCTGTCCTGAAAGTAAGCGTGGATACAGAAAAAGATGCAGCCGAATTTGGGGCGGCCATCGACTAAGATAGTCATGAACGATCAGGTACTCGACTTTATGGCACGCCCGATTATTGCCATCACCATGGGCGATCCCGCCGGGATCGGCCCTGAAGTCATCATGAAGAGCCTGGCTCACCCGGAGCTCTACCAGAGCTGCCGTCCGCTGGTGATTGGTGACGCCGAACGCTTGCGCCAGGCGGGCAAGATTGCCGGCATCAAGCTCACGGTCAATCCTGTCCAGAGTCCCTCGCAGGGCGCTTACCAGGCGGGAACGGCGGACGTGATCGATCTTCGGGTGGTGCCGCCTGATCTTCCCTTCGGCAAAATGGCCGCGGCGGCCGGTGAGGCTGCCTATCGCTTCGTTGAGAAGGCGGCGCAACTGGTCAAGGCGGGCGAAGCGGACGCCATCTGCACGGCTCCTCTCAACAAAGAGGCTTTGCACGCCGCCGGGCACAAATTCCCCGGACACACCGAGCTGCTGGCTCACCTGACCGGAACGCCCGAGGTCTCCATGCTGCTGGTTGCGCCCAAGCTCCGGGTAATTCACGTGACCACGCACACCGGGCTGCTGGACGCTATCGCCAAAATCAATCCTGGCTTGGTGGAGCGCACCATTGCGCGCGCTCATGACACTCTGGTCCGCGCCGGTATCGCCAACCCGCGTATAGGGGTTTGCGCCATCAATCCGCACGCCGGCGAGCACGGTCTCTTCGGGCATGGCGAAGAGGAGCAAAAGATCGAGCCGGCGATCCTGGCCTGCCTCCAGCGCGGCTGGCAGGTCGAGGGTCCCCTGCCCGCTGACACGCTTTTCTTCCGCGCTTCACGCGGCGATTTCGATTGCGTGGTGGCCATGTACCACGATCAGGGTCACGGCCCCATCAAGGTACTGGGCATTGAGGCGGGCGTGAACATCACCGTGGGACTGCCCGTGGTTCGCACTTCGGTTGATCATGGGACCGCCTTCGACATCGCCGGAACCGGCAAGGCAGACGAGCGCAGCATGTTGGAGGCCTTGCGGCAGGCCGTCGAACTGGCGCCAAAAGACCGGCCCGAGATGGTAAAGACGTAGCCGCTATCCTGTGCGCTGATAGAGCGCACGGAAGCGCCGCACCCCAGGCTCTTCCGCATCGGCAAAGTCGTCAAAGCGCTGCTGCTCCAGGCCAAAGCAAGTGAACTGGTCGAGTTCAGCGCGCGTCAGCGGCCAAGGCATCTTTCCCTCGGGATCGCCTGTCTCGCGGCCCCGCGCAATCGCCAGCAGAAGGCCTCCCGGGCGCACCAGGCGCGAGATCTTCTCCATGATCTTCGGTCGCATCTCGGCCGGGAACACCTGCAGCGTATAAGCCTCCAGCACAAAGTCGAAGCGCCCAATCCAGGAAGGTGGAGAATTGAACAAGTCCGCCGCCATGTACTCGACATTGCTGGCCGGAAAACGGCGCCGGGCGGCGCTAATTGCTGTCTCGGAGATGTCGAAGGCGTTGGTCTTGAATCCCCACGAGGCGAGTTGCTCCGCGTCATCACCGAGGCCGCTGCCGACCACCAGTGCCGTCTTCGCCGGTTGTCCGGCCGCAGCAGGCGTTCCTGCTCCCCAAGGGTGAGTGCTCCACCAGCTCAGCAGATGCGGGTTGGGGCGTAAATCAGCCCATGGAACTTCCGCCTGGCCCTCTTCGGCTTCGCGATAGAGGACATCAAACCAGCCATTCGGATCGCCGCTCGAAATGAATTGCGCGGCCAGTGCGCGGGCACGGCTTCGGTCAGGCATGGATCAGTTCTCAGTTCCCAGTTATAAGTTCCCAGTTCTGAAGAGTGCGGCGCCTACGGAGGCGGGTGTGCCAGGGCACACTCCCGTCGTGGCCGTTAGGTCGTCAGTGCTGTATGCCTGGAATTGTATCGTGTGCGGGTGTGTTGGCAAAGCCAACCTTTGCTCAGCAGATTGACGGTCCATGAATTCCGCTTTGACCTGCGCCCCGGCGGCGTTTACCCTGTCTGCCATGAACCAGCAAGAACAGAATCAGCGCGGCGATCAGGCAGCCGATAGCGAGCGGCAAAGCCCCCAGCGGGTGGCCGCCTTGCCGCCTGATGGCGGTGCTCTGCGGCGTTTTTTCCAGCTCGACCAGCACGGCACTACCATCGGCCGCGAGGTGATTGCCGGGTTAACGACGTTCACCACCATGTCGTACATCGTGGTGGTCAATCCCGCCATTCTCAAAGCCGCCGGAATCCCGGCGGGGCCTTCCATGATGGCCACCATTCTGGCCTCGGTCTTCGGCTGCCTGTTGATGGCCTTCTATGCCAATCGCCCCTTCGCCATTGCGCCGTACATGGGCGAGAACGCCTTTATCGCCTTCACCGTCTGCGGCGTGCTCGGTTACAAGTGGCAGACGGCACTGGCCGCCCTGTTTTTCGCCGGCATAATTTTTATCGTGCTGACGCTGCTGCGCTTGCGCACGTGGCTGGTGGAGAGCATTCCGGCGTCGCTGCGCTACAGCTTCGCCGTGGGCATCGGGCTGTTTCTGACCTTTATCGGCCTGAACGAGACAGGCATCGTCGTGCTGGGAGTTCCCGGCGCGCCGGTGCACGCCGGGGCGCTCACCTCGCGCGCCGTGCTGGTGGCGATCTTCGGTTTCATCCTGACCGCCATCCTGATCATTCGCAAAGTTCGCGCCTCGATCCTGCTGGGCGTTGTGATTACCACCTTCGTCGCTTATGCGGCCGGCGTGGCCAAGGCGCCGCATGCCTTCGTCAGCATGCCGCCGAGCATCAGCCCCATTCTGATGCAGATGGATTTGCGCGGCGCCCTCACCTGGGGCGCGTTTCCCATCGTGCTCACCATCTTCATCATGGCTTTCGTGGACACCATGGGAACGCTCATCGGCCTTTCCGCCCGCGCCGGATTCCTGGACGCATCCGGCAACCTGCCGGAGATCGAGAAGCCCATGCTGGTGGACGCCATCACTACTACCATCGCTCCCATCCTCGGGACTCAACCTCGGGAGCCTTTATCGAATCGGCAACCGGTATCGAAGCCGGAGGAAGAACGGGGCTCAGCACGCTGATCGTCGCCATCTGCTTCGCCCTGTCGGCCTTCTTCTCGCCCTTCGTGGCTGCTATTCCCGCGCAGGCCTACGGCCCCGCCCTTATCGTGGTGGGCCTTTTTATGCTCTCGCCCATCCGCAACATCAATTTTGAGGACTACTCGGAGTCGGTCCCGGCTTTCGCCGTGGTGGCGCTGATGTCGTTCACCTACAACATCGCCATAGGAATCACCGCCGGATTCGCGCTCTATCCGCTGTGCAAGGTCGTGGCGGGAAAGGCCCGCGAGATTCGCTCGGGACTGTGGCTGCTGGCGGCGCTATCACTGCTCTTCTTCGTTCTTTATCCCTATCGCTGACTTCGCCGTGATGGCGCGTTTCGCGAAGAAATAGCGACAGACGAAACGCTCCTCACTGCTCCCTTCGGCTGAGCTGAAGAAGACAGACGAAGTAGGCGCAGTACCAGTAGTGGGAGAACTTGAGTGTATTGGATAAGTTCCCGGGAAGGAACTCCAGGGTCGAGAAGGAGGGCGTACTATCGTTCGGCCATCAATGAACAGTGGTCAAAGACAGTACGGAGAGAACTACCCGAAGGCAGGCGGAATAAAGCTACAGGGATTGCCAAAATGGAGCAGCGGGGAAACGGGGCTTTCGCTGGCGTAGAATGCGGATTCTCAGCTCTTGACAACTCGTCCGCCGGAATTAACATTGACCCGTTCCTGACGGAGAAGCACACCTATGCGCGGGATGATGGCTCTGGCAGTTCTGTTTGTCTGGGTAGGCTCGTTAACGGGGCAGGTTAACGGCGACTTTCAGGTTCGCGAGGATGATGGCGGCAGGGCAGTTGTGCGCACCGCGAACGGAGTGCTGAACCAGCACTCATCTCTCCGGCGCAGGTGGCTGGCCGTCGACAATCTTTCCAGTCCGATTCGACTAAACGGCGCCGGCCTGCTCACCCGTTTTGACGAAAAGGAACAGACCCATTTCCTGGTGCCGATCGGAACCATAACACCGAAGCGGGCGATATCCGCGATCGAAGTGCGCTATCTGCTTTTCGATATCTGGAGCCAGCACCTCAGGACGGTCGCTCTCACCTGGCTCGCCGATTCCTCCACAAACGTCGACTTGCGGGAAAACACGCGGTGGCCAGCCGTGGAGTACGAAGCATCGCAATTGGTGACCACCGTGGCATTCGCAGCGCGCGTCAGAACGGCAGAAGGTCAGGTCTGGACCTTCGACGCAGAGAAGATGCTGGCGCAGATACAGGGGCTTGGTCTGAGTGCAATGGCAGCCGATCTTACGCCTGAGGATTGGAGACTGACCACTCCCTGCTCGGTCTGCTGGACGCGTTACCCGGCAGGAAAAGCTGCACCCTCAAATTCCGCCAGAGATAGCCATCCATAGCCACCCTGCGTCACGCGGCTTCTAGGAACCGGCTAGTGCGCCTGGACCATGGATGCGGTCTTCGCGGTAACCTGCTCGCAATCATGCGGCTTAGATCAGGGTTATAATGGAGGCTGTCAACATACAGGTTAACGTGGCGGTTCTGCTGGATATCCGCCAGCCACAGAAAGCCCCCAGCTTTTTCCATTTCGGCGCGCCAGGAGGCGACCTTCGGTACTCCGAATACAGTTGCTGGTTAAACTCGCTTCGCAGCCTACTGTTGAAACTTGCCCATCTTCTCGGTGGCCTAGCCCGCGTGGACGCGTGGGCACTGGCCATGAATGGCAGCGCCCTTGTTCAGGTACGAAATTGGTGAAATTTTGTAGTAATCGAAGCGTCAGTAGAAATACCGTCTTAGCTCTCGATCCTGTTTGTTACAGCAAGACAACAGGCGGAACAGAACACTCCTAAACATCTTTAGGATGGTCAAGCGCTTGAGAAAATGAAATCGTCTTGACAACCGGGCACTCACTTTTCCCACCGTTTCGATAGCAGCACCCCTGCGGCCGCAATCCTCGTGATTTAGCGTAGTGCCGCTATTTACCGTAGCGAAATTTTGGAAGCATTTCCGCCTGTCTATATTGAAGCAGACGATGGACTCGTAAAAACTTGCCGAGTACACAATCCTGTTATGAGGAAGAGTTGAGGCACTGATTCCCGGCAATCTCGAATTAATATTATCGATTAGCAGCTTGGCCCACTTGATGAACGAATATTTAGATGGATTGCCGAAAACAGCCATATAGCTGGTATGGGTGTCTTCCACAATCAGTACGCCACCATCCTTGATATGCGGAATGCACTTGTGAGCGGTTACTATTTGCTCGTCGTTGCCGTGGCCACCGTCGTCCAGAACCACGTCAACATCGCCCACTTGCGAGAAGAATTCATCCCAAAAATGCGGATCAGCCTGGTTCCCAATGTAGATCTCAAAGCCATCTTTTTCATAAAGCTTTGTGGCCGGATTCAAGTCAATACCGATCACTCTTGCGCGTGGTCCAAGGTATTCGCGCCACATGAAAAGAGATCCGCCATCCAGGACGCCAATTTCGACAAATACGAGCGGCTTATTCCTGTATTTCTCCAGGCATTCTTCGTAAACCTGAAAATACGAGCCATGCCTGATCGAGCGGTAGGGCGCCTTCTCATAACACTCGTATATCCCGAGTTTTCTTACCGCGATTATCGGATCAGCACTCCCTAAACCCGTCTCATCCGTTCCCGATGCCGTCGTGGCCGGCATTTCTTGAACCACGTCCATAACTCGGTTTGGCTTCATCTTGGGGCTGGCCAGAGCGTCGGGCCTATTAATATTCTGTGTCACGGAAAGGATATTCTCCTGCAAAAGATAACTCCGCCACCAATGCTCCTCAGATTGTCCTGGAGAACGTGCTTCTGAAACAGTTTCTCCCGAACCCAGAGAGGAATGGTCCATCTGAAACGACTGCAGGCCGCGCCAACCGCCTCCAAAGGCGATTAAACCCCCGGAGGACGATATCGGGCAGCACATCGAAATCAGCATAGCAAGGCCGCTAAGCACAACCGACCAAACCCGCACGGGATGGTGCTTCCACAACGGCCAGATGCCCACGATCAGGAAGAAGCAGGCAAACACAAGCCCGAAGGCCCGGTCCGACGAGCCGCGCGGCGCAGCACTCCGGTCTCGCAGATCCTCATGAAACTGCCCGCCCGTAGCTGTCACTTCGTCAATTTCCTCAAGTCGCGAAAACCCTCACGGCATATGCTTCCCGATAAATTCTACATTGTACCGCCCGCTGCGTACGCGTCCGCCAGTCACTAGTTACTTGCGTACAAGGGCTCCCTTGCTCGCACTGCACTGGATAAAGACCTCTTCGTAGCGCCGCGCCATGTCCGGCCATGAGGATGACTCACCGAGCGCATAGGCACGCTCCGTCATTGCCGTGCGTTCCTCCGGTGTGGTACGAAGAAACTGTTCCATAGCCTCCGCCAGGTTCTCCGCCTGTCCCGGGACCACGGTAAATCCGAGGCCGTGTCTCTTGGTGAGCACGCCCATTTCAGAAACGTCGCTGGCAACGACCGGCAGGCCAAACGTACACGCCCCTTTCATCAACGGGCCGCTCGACCCTTTATAATTTTCGTTGTAGGGCAGAAGCAGGCAGTCAGCCGCGAAGTAATAATAAGGAATCTCCGCCTCCTCGACATAGTCGAGATGGTGATGCACGACCCGGTTTCCCGGAGTGTCGAGGCTGAACATCTCGCGCATCTGCGGCGCCGTATATTCCAGCGGAAAACCGGCGAGGATCAGGCGATACTCTCTTCCCCTCTGGTTGAGCAGGCGCACGGCCTGGGCCAGCGCCTCCAGCCCCTTGTCGCTCCGCAGTATCCCGAGAAAGACGAATATGTCTCCGGAATAATCGATTCCCAAATGCCGGCGCGCCACGGCCTTCTCAATCTGGTTTTCGAATTTGCCGCCACCATCATGAATCAGCTCAATCAGGAAACTATCACCTATACGCAATTGCTGGCGCAACCGCTCACGATGCCAATCGCCCAGAATCGAAAATGCCGCGATCTCTTTCCCGATCACCGTGCGAAAAATCTCCCGTTGCAAAGCCTTGTACGTTTTCTTCGCGACGTTTCCCGGATATTCCTCAAACGAAAAATTCGAGGCATTCACCTGCATAAGAACCGGAGGAATGTGTTTCGCATGCCGCTTCAGGGCAAGGCTGGTAACCGCGAATTCACAATCGGTCATATAAATGCCGTCAAACCGCTCTCTGCGGCACAGATCAAACCCTGCGTTGGCGATCTTCCAGCCGTTCCTGAAGTAGCTGTACCAGTAACGTCCCGGCCGTGTTGCAACCTCGCGCTAGCATTCCTCAAACCCCAGCCTCCCGCCCTCGATTTCGATGAGCCGGAATTTTGGCGCTTCCGTCAAGTACTTGGAAACCTCCAGGCGGTTTGTGCAAACTGTAACCTGATGCCCGCGATTCGCCAGCTGCTGGGCGAGCTTGGCCGTGTAGATTCCAAAATGACCGAATCGATCGCCGGTTGGCTGGATAATCAACAGATTCATCGGATCAATGCTTTCAACCAAATTGCCACATACCTGCCCTCGTGCTCAATCCGCCCCGCACCAGATTTCCTCCAGCTTCGAAACTGCAGACGAGTCGTCGATGCATTTCCCCACCGGGATATAGCGAATCTTGTCCTGTCCCGAGAGCTTGCAAGCCAGCAACCGCCAGAAGTCGACGACGGTGACTTTAGCCTTGGCGCCGAGAAAGTCCTTTGCCTCGAGCGCCGCGAAAATCGGATCGGGAGTTGTGATAACCACGACCTCGGCGTCGCGCAGCGCATCCTGCAGCTCTTCGACAATCAGGGCGCGATCGCCCAGCGCAGCCGTGGCACCCAGCCCGGCCAGCGGATCATAGCCGATGACCCGGTAGCCGGAATCCGCCAGCGCGCGGCAGAGGAACACACCCGGTGACTCTTCGATCACATGTGACTGCGGCTTATACGCAAGCCCGAGAACGGCGACATTCTGGCCCTTCTTGAGCACGTTCTGCAGCTTGGCGATCGAACGCGCTGAAATCGAGCGATTGAAGTTATCGTTCGCTCGCGGAATCGAACAGTTCGCGCCAAGGCGTTCGCCGATGAAGCTCAGCGCGACGTTGTCGCGGGGAAAGCAGGGGCCGCCGAAGCCGAAGCCTCCGGTCAGGTACTTGCGGCCGATGCGCGTATCCATGCCCAGCGCATCACTGACGACATCGACGTCGCCGCCCGGCAGTTGCTCGCAGATGTCGGCCAGCATGTTGGCGAAGGAAATCTTCAGCGTTACATAGGCATTGATGGAAATCTTCGCAAGCTCGGCATTTTCGATCGACATGCGCTTCGAGCGTGCCTGGTTGAGCGCAACGCGCTGGTTCACCGCTTCGAGCGTATCGCCGGAGCGCTGGTCGAATTCGCCGATAAGGTAGAAATCCGGACTCAGAAAATCGCGGATCACGCTTCCCAGCGCGATGAATTCGGGGCTGTAGCACAGGCCGAAATCCGGACCGCACTTCTTGCCCGACCCGCGCTCCAGCAGCGGCAGCAGCAGCTGCCGCGTCGCGCCCGGCAAAACGGTGCTGGTCAGCACGACCACGTGATAACCCGATTTCTTCTTCAGCGCCTTGCCGATTTCCGTGAAGGCCTGTCCCGCATAGGCGACGGAGAATGCGCCCCGCTCGTCGCTCGGTGTGGGCACGATCACGAAGGTGATCTCGGAGCCGAGTACTGCCTCTTCGTAACTCAGCGTTGCACGGATCCGGCAACGGTTCTCGCGGATCATGTCGTCCAGGCCCGTTTCCTGTACCGGGGCCCTGCCGTTGTTCACGGCGTCGACCGCGCGCTTGTCGATATCGACGCACATCACTTGGAAACCGCGGCTGGCCATGCCGGCAGCCATGCTCGCGCCGAGCTTGCCCATGCCGATAATCGACACGTTTTCGATCTTCGAATCTCTCATAAGCGATATGTAGGCAGAAGGATGCCTGCGAATCCAGCTAAGTTCTACTAAACTCGAATCCCTGCTCCAAGACGTAATGAAGCGCCATGCGCCAATCGGGAAGTTGCAGCCCGAAGGCCTTCGCCAGCTTCGCGTTCGACAAGACGGAATTGGCCGGACGGCGCGCCGGCAAAGGATATTCCGAGGAGCTGATCGGAATCAAACGAGCAAACTTCCGCCCCGGATGCTTAGCCGCGACGCAGCCGGCAAACTCCCGGGCGAAGCCGAACCAGGATGTCTGCCCCGCGCATGTCATGTGATACAAACCGTAGGCCGGCCTGTCGCTGCGCTCCGCACCCGTTCTCAAATCAATGGCGCTGGCGATTGCCAGCGCGGTTGCTTCGGCGATCATGCGCGCCGACGTAGGCGCCCCTACCTGGTCGTCCACGATGCGCAATTCCTCGCGTTCCGCCGCCAGGCGTAGTATAGTCCGCAGAAAATTCGCGCCATGCGCAGCATAAACCCAACTGGTGCGAAAAATGTAGTATCTCCCGCCTGCAGCGGCTACTGCTCTTTCCCCGGCGAGCTTCGACCGCCCATAGGCGTTGATTGGATTCGGCTCGTCGGATTCGACCCAGGCCGCCTGCTTGGTGCCGTCGAAGACATAATCAGTGGAGTAGTGAACCAGCAGGGCGCCGTTCCGGGCAGTTTCTTCGGCGATCACTCCCGGGGCAGTACCATTGATGGCTAACGCCTGCTCCGCTTCCTCTTCCGCCTTGTCGACGGCTGTATAGGCGGCGGCGTTCACCACGACGTCAGCGCTTGCCTGCGCCAGCAGTTGCCGGATCGACCGCGGCTCGCGCCAGATCCACCGACTCCTTGTCGGCCAGAACCAGCGTTCCCAGCGGCGCCAGGGTCTGCTGCAGCTCGACGCCGACCTGCCCAAGATGCCCGAGCACGAGCAGCTTCATCGCCGCTTCTCCACGGCGATGGCGTCTTGACTGCTCTTCGAAGACCTCCGCCTTAGAGAGTACTAAACCTTGCCGGTCCTTCTCGGAAAGTATCGCCTCTTCCGGCTTCACCGGCCAGTCGATGCCCAACTCAGGATCGTTCCAGAGCAGCGTTCTTTCAAACTCGGGAGCGTAGAAATCCGTCGTCTTGTAGGCGACGCAGGCGACCTCGCTCAGCACCAGGAACCCGTGGGCGAATCCCGGCGGTATCCAGAAGGCTTTGTGCTCCTGGCCCCGCAGGCGTACGGCAAGGTGGCGTCCGAAAGCCGGCGAACGACGGCGCAGGTCGACAGCCACATCCAGTATCTCGCCATAAACCACCTGCACCAATTTTCCCTGGGGCTGCCGGATTTGATAGTGGAGGCCGCGGACGACGTGGCGCTTAGAGGTCGAAAGGTTGTCCTGCACAAATCGCGCGGCGAGTCCGGCCTGGGAGAAAGTCCGCTCGTTGTAAGTTTCCAGGAAATCACCGCGGTTGTCCGGAAACACCTTCGGCTCTAGGAGCAGAAGGTCCGGAATAGCGCAGCGGACCACGTTCACAGCAGGCCTCCCACCACTTTCGATAGCGCGAACTCCTGCAGGATGACGCGCAGATAGTCGGCATAAGGCGTCTGCGACATGCCGGCGATCAGTCTTCTCCAACTGCTCCGGGGTGATATGGCCGCTGCGCAAGGCCACCTCTTCCGGGCAGGCCACCTTCAAGCCCTGCCGCCGTTCGATGGTGCGAATGAACACGCTGGCCTCGAACAGCGTCTCATGGGTTCCCGTATCCAGCCACGCCATGCCGCGGCCCATGCGCTCCACGTACAGGCGCCGCTCCTGGAGATATGCCTTGTTCACGTCGGTGATCTCCAGCTCGCCACGCGCCGAAGGCTTGAGGGATTCGGCAATCGCCACTACTTCGTAGTCGTAGAAATAGAGGCCGGTAACCGCATAGCGCGACTTCGGAACCGGCGGCTTCTCCTCGATGGAGATGGCATGGCCGGCCTCATCGAACTCGATCACCCCGTACCGTTCCGGGTCCTGCACGGGGTAGGCGAAGATCGTGGCGCCATTCTCCCGTGACGCCGCCTGCCGCAGCATTCGCGTCAGGTCCTGTCCGTAAAAGATGTTGTCGCCCAGCACCAGCGAGCAGGTTCCGCCGGCGATAAAATCTTTCCCGATCAGGAATGCCTGCGCCAGGCCGCCCGGCGTGGGCTGAACCTTATAACTAAAATGGAGACCCCACTGCGAGCCGTCTCCGAGCAACTCCGCAAAGCGAGGCGTGTCGGCCGGCGTCGAGATCACGAGAATATCGGTAATGCCCGCCAGCATGAGCGTGCAGAGCGGGTAGTAGATCATGGGCTTGTCGTAAACCGGCAGCAGTTGCTTGGAAATGCACTGCGTTACCGGATGAAGCCTTGTCCCCGAACCACCGGCCAGTATTATGCCCCGCACGAGTCGCTCCTCTCCCCGTAATTGAGGCGAATCCACTCCTGGTAGGCTCCCGACTGCACGTCTCGCACCCAGGCGGTGTTTACCACGTACCAGGCGACGGTCTTTCGCAAGCCGCTCTCAAAGCCTTCGCGCGGAGCCCATCCTAGCTCGCGCCGGATCTTGCTGCTGTTCATCGCATATCGGAAGTCGTGTCCCGGGCGGTCTTGGACAAAGGTGATCAATGAAGAATAATCGCGGATCTCCCGATGAGGGGCCACCTGGTTCAACAGCCGGCACAGAGTCTGTACGACCTCTATGTTGCTCCGCTCGCCGTAGCCGCCTATGTTGTAGGTCTCTCCTGGCCTGCCTTGCGCGATCACTGCCCGCAGCGCCTCGCAATGATCCGTCACGTAGAGCCAGTCGCGGACGTTCTTGCCATCGCCATAAACCGGCAGCGCTTTTCCCGCCAGCGCATTCACCACCATCAGCGGGATCAATTTCTCGGGGAATTGCAGCGGCCCGTAGTTGTTGGAACAGTTCGTGACAATCGCAGGCAAGCCGTAGGTAGCGTGATACGCCCGCACGAAATGATCCGAAGCCGCTTTGGAAGCGGCGTAGGGGCTATTGGGAGAATACGGGGTGCTCTCCGTGAATGACGTGTCCGCCGGTCTCAGCGAGCCGTACACCTCATCGGTGGACACATGAACGAAACGGAAGCGTTCGCCTTCGGCGGCCGGCAGGGATCTCCAGTACCGCAACGCCTTTTCCAGCAGGTGGAAGGTGCCCTCGACGTTGGTCTTTACAAATTCTTCGGGCCCCAGAATCGAGCGATCGACATGGCTTTCGGCGGCAAGGTGAACGATAGCCCGCGGCCGGTATTTCTGCAGAGTCTCGCGCACCAGTTCAACGTCGTTGATGTCGCCGCGAAGAAAGGTGTGCTGAGGGTTATCCTTCAGCCCGATCAGGTTTTTCAGATTGCCCGCGTAGGTGAGCTTATCGAGATTGACGACCGGGTCGCCCCCGGCGCGGATCCATTCCAGCACGAAGTTGGAGCCGATAAAACCGGCCCCACCGGTAACGAGAATGCAATCGGACATATGGATATTTCGGCGGGCCAGCACTACCAGCTTCCCGAACCAACGCGCCCGCCGGCGGTCACGCCGGCGAACAGAAGGCCTCGGTTATTTCGCCGTACGAAACCAGAGGTGCATCTTCAGCACTTCTAGCCGTTCACGCTGGAAGGGATCGGCCAGCGAACGTTCATACATGTCTTGCAATTTAACGAAAGTACACCCCAGTGCAAAGGACAGCAGGAAACCAAGGATGACTATAAAAGTTCTCTTCGGAGAAGATTTCCTCTCCGGCACCAGAGCGGGATCAATCACTTGCGCAAACGTCGCAGTCTTGGCTTCGTCGAGCCGCGCCGCCTCATATTGCTTGGCGATGATCTCGTAAACGGCCTCATGGTAGCGCAGGTCGCGATACGCCCTGATATAGGCCACTGCGGTTTCCGGCATCTTGGTAGTCGGAATCTCGATGTCGCCTTCGGCGATATTCTGATTGCGCAACAGCTTTACCAGCTGCTCCCGCAGGCCCACCAGTTGCTGTTCGGCAAGGACATAATCAGGGTTTTGGGCAGTGGCGAACGAGCGCATGGCCTGCAGTTGAACTTCCTTGCCGGCGATCTGCGCTTTCAGGGTCGCGATCGTCTGAATGGCGGCACGCGACTGGGTATCGAGCTGCAGCATGCCTGTTTTCTGCTGCGTTTGGGCCATTTTCTGTTCAGCCACGGTCATGTTGTCCTTGGCTATGCGCAGCTGGTCTTCGAAGAAAATCCGTCGCTGCGAATTGTCGGTAAGGCGATCCGCTGGTTTAGAGCGTGTAACTGCTCGATATACATGTTCGCGATGGCGGCGGCCCGCTTGGGATCCGAGTCCTCCACCGAGAGCTGGATGGTCCCCTGCTTCAGGATTGGCTTGACGACGGTGTTGGTGCGCAGCTTTGCCCTGGCGTCCGTCAATTGCTTGACGTGGTAGACATCCATTAAGTGGAGTTTCTCGATCACCCCATTGGTTACCGACTCGCTGACCAGCATTCCGGCATAAAGATCGGAATTGTTCTTTAAACCGATACTCCCCAGCCCGGCGGCCAGTAATCCAAGCTGCCCGGACATGGCGCTCGCCAAAGACTGGCCTTGCTGGGGCGGAAGAAGAATTGTCATGGCGGTATATTTGACCGGCAGAATGAAGCTGATCACCAGCGCGAGCAATGTGCCCGCAGCGGTAACCATCGCGATTGTTTTCTTTCGTCCCAGGAAAAACGTGATCAGATCCAGAACGCCTTCCGCCCTCTTGTGGGACGAAGCGGCGGGATCGCCGACAAGTGGGTCCGCTGGGGCCATAATGCGACCGCTTTCACGTGCCATAAACTGCTCCGACTCCTCTGCTCGCCATTGCTCTAGTGTCCGGTAACCACGGCCAGACTTGCCGCCCCAACCGCGAATTGCGAGAACAGCTGCGACCAAGCCTGCAACGCCTTCATACGATCCGGCCGAATCACCTTAAGCGGCACCACGATTACGTCGCCGGGAAGGACGTTGATTGCCCTGAACCCGCCGCTCCACTTACTTGAAGTCCTGTTCCTGCTGATCACCGATCCGTCGGCGCGAACCAGGAACATGTTCTTCAGATCCGCATCCTTTATGCCTTCCCCAGACATCTTCAGATAGTCTCCCACACGATTGCTGGAACGGAATAGATATGAGTTCTGGTTGTAAACGGCGCCAACGACATCGACCGTAGCGGGTCTGCTGGGAATGGCCAGCCGGTCACCATCCTCAAGCGACAAAGGCGGCAGGGCGTCCACAGACGTGTCTGTCGGTCGTATTTCCAGCACCATGCGTCCCGAAGCCCGCAACTGGCGCAACCTGAAGATCAGATCGGCCCCGGTTTGTCCTCTTGACAGGAAAGCAAGCTCGATGTTGCGAACCGTGGCATCAAGCCCGCGTTGCTGCTCGATGCGCAGGGACTCGCGAGTAAACTCGCTGCCGTAAAGGTACGCTCCCGGAGTCAGCCCCCCGGCCCGCTGTATCATCGTCCGCAGCGTGTCGCCTGGCTCAGCCTTATATATGCCTGGCGAGCGTATCTCCCCTTCCAGCCGGACGAACTTGGTCCGCTGGGCCATCGGCACGTTGAGATCCCGCTGCGAAAAAATCGTCACTACGTCCCCGGGTATCAGGGTAAGGTTCTGCGACTCATCGTTACCCAGGATCAGACGGCCGAGATTAAACGGCAGAAGCCTGGTCGAAAGATCTTCCGGGTTTAACCTTTGGATGACCGCGTACTCCCAGTTGATTTCCGGAGCGTTGCGTTTTACGTCGACGATTTCCGCGCCGGGCGTCTGACGCCACATCCGGTTCTGCTGCTCGCCTGGAGGTATCAGACCCCGCCTCATCAGGTCCGCGGACTCCGCAGTGGTCCCTTCGGCTGCCGCACTGGCCGCGCCCAAAGACTGCACACCCTGAATAGGGGTTTGGGGCATCATGGTGGCCGAGCCGGGGAACGGCATTTGCGAGGCGTTGGCTGGGAGTTGCTGCTGCGATGGTTGCTGCATTTGCGGCTGTTGCATTTGCTGCTGCAGCAACTGCGGCTGCATTGCATTTGCAGTTGCTGTTGTTGTAGCGGTGTCAAGGGCATCCCTTGCTGGGCCCCGAGCTGCGACGCCGATCATCCCAAGCGGGCCGAGCTGAGCTCATCGGGCTCGGCTGTTCCCAGGGAGTTTGCGGAGCGGGCATCCGGTTACCCAGCCGGTTCTGGTTGCGCCAGTACTCGCGTGTGAGAAGGAACTCCCGGTTGGGAATCAAGTCGCGCAACTTCATTCCATCGCGCCAGGTGTAGCGTCCGGCATTGGCGACATTTCCCCTAATCGTCACCGCATTTTCAAACTTGGGGACGATCGAAATCACCTGGACAATGTCTCCGTCCTTCAACTCCCGCGAAAGGCCGCTCTCATCGAGCGGAAACTCCTGTATTGCGCGGACGCGATGCTCGTCGATCCGCTCAACAATCGCCTTCTGCGCATCGGCGACCGGATTCAGCCCTCCTACCAGCCCAAGGGCATCCCCCAGCGTCGTCTTGCCTTTCAATTCGTAAATGGCCGGAACCTGAACCGAGCCCGCCATGGCGACAACCGGACCCACCGGAGGAATGTAAATCACATCCCCGTTCTGCAGTTGTATATCTTTCGACTTGTCGCCCTTGAGCAGAAATTCGTAGAGGTCGAAGTCGGTTATGACCTTGTCATTGCGCTTGACCTGAATGGTGCGCAAGGAGCCCTGGGAACGCGGCCCGCCGGAAGCAAACAATGCGTTCAGCAGGGTGCTCATCGAACCGATCGTGAAGCTGCCTGGCCTGCGCGCGTAGCCAACAATGAAGACCTGGATGGAGCGCAGGCGGCCGAGGCCGGCCGTCAAATCGAAGTTCTTATAGAACTTGCCAATTTCGGCCTTCAGTAGGGGCAGCAGGTCGCCGTATTTGGTCCCGGCTACGGTAACCGATCCGACCTTGGGAAAATAGATCTGTCCGGAGCGATCGATGATCGCCGTCACGTCGGCGTTCAGCTGGCCCCACACTCTAATCCGCAGCTCGTCGCCGGGCCCAAGCACGTAGTCGGGAGATACCGGCGTTCCGCTGACTGGGGCAAAGGTGCTGGGCACCTCCTGGAAAAGACGGTCGCCGAAGACCGGCAGTCTCAGGCCGGTGGTCTCCAGGACAAATCGCTGGAACTCGCTGGGGACATAGGACTCCCCTTGCCTCGCCTCGCGCGGCGTTTGCGTCTTGCCGGACTGGACGCCCAGATTCTCCTGCTCGCTATAGCGCTGTATCGCGGGAGTCTGGACATCTATAGGAAGCGGCGTCGTCTGTATATCGCCGCCGCAGCCAGGGGCCAAAGGATTGTTGGCGCACTCGGTTGCCATGCCGGCACCAGATTGACCACCCGCCTGTCCCATAGTGCCTGCCGAACCCGCGCCCGTCTGAGCCAGCACGGGCGAGGTCAAGCACATCAATGCTAGGAATAGGTAACAATAAGATTTCATTTTGATAAATAAGTGTTGGCGTCCCTTCACGGCCGCCTGCGAAAAAGCAGGATCTTGCCCTGCAACGGAATCTCCATTTCGCACCGTCGGGTGCTCCTCAGCCGAAAACCAGCCGCCCACATCTGCAGGCCAAGGCAAGGCAAGCTCGCAATGGCTTCCTGGCTTCGCCCCTTGTGTATCAACAAGCCGCTCGGCGATGAACTCTGAATTGCTTGCTCACGATGATAACTGAACGTGCAGCCCCGGAAAAGACGAAACTTCGGCTGCTAGTGCCGGTCCTGCGACAATGGGCACCGCCGCCAATTAGCAAGAGTAATGCGTCGGGCTGTGTCGGAGTCCGGCAAGTTGAGTTGCCACGCATTGCCGGCAGGTCGGGCATCGATGGATGCTAGTAGCCGATGAACGGTGGGAGTTCTGGCCCCGGAATCCTCCGGCGGCGATTTGGCAGCGGTTCTTCGTTCAGCGGGAAGTCAATACCCGCGACGTGGTTGCTCCCTCCAGGGCCTCGACGCCCCTGGTTTTGGTCAGCCGGTAGCCCGCCTTCTGCGCATCGTTGAAGAACATCTGCACCGTTTCCAGCGAAAACTCGGTCAGGTCCTTGCCCACGAACTTCAGCTTCTTCAGCAAATCGTGCGTGACGGTGATTACGTGACAGCCAATCGCATCCGCCTGAAAGACGTTCAGCAGTTCGCGAGGACTCGCCCAGATGAGCTCCACTTGCGGGTAGTCGCGCAGGATACGCACCGCTTCGGCCATCAGCGGCACCGGATCCAGTCCGGTATCCGCTACCCTTCCGGCGAAAATGGAAACATAGGAAGGCGGCCCGCCACGCAGGCATTTGGCGGCTTCCCGCACCTGCTCCAGCGTCATCATGGCCGTGACGTTAAGCCTCACGCCCGCGCGCGCCAGGCGGCAGACCAGTTCAGACGAGCTTTCGCCGCGGGTGTTCGTCACCGGAACTTTTACCACTACCATCTTTCCCCAGGAGGCAATTTCCAGCGCCTGCCATTCCATTTCCTCAAAGTCATCGGCAAAGACCTCGAAAGAAATAGGACGGTCGGGGATGGCCCGCAGAACGGCACGTGCAAAGTCGGTATAGTCGCTGACCCCCGCCTGTTTCATCAGCGTGGGGTTGGTGGTAAATCCCTTGACGATCGGATTCTTATACAGCTCCAGAATGCCGGCAAGATCAGCTCCGTCGGCAAAGATCTTGACTTTCAGGTCGTCCAGTCGGCTCAAGAACTTCCTCCCATCATGAGTACCCGGTAGGGCAACAAAAACGGCTCTCGGCTAGTGATACCTGTCGGCTTGCTCATGTTTTTGACTGCTGACTTCTAACTGCATGGTGCGGGCGAAGACATCCAGGAATTATGGCCTGGATGCACATGCACCGCCTCTGAGGCAGCCAAACAAGCTGACGACTGGCTGCTGAGCACTGAGAGCTGAAACTCAGCGCTCATCAACGACGCCTTTCAAGAACTGGCGTAATCGATCACCGACTTCTGGATCCAAAAGTCCAACTTTTACGGATGCCTCCAGAAACTCCAGCTTATTGCCCGCATCATAGTGTTCGCCTTCAAAACAAAAGGCGTACATAGGAGCATGGCGGCAATACGAAGCTAGGGCATCCGTAATTTGGATCTCCCCATTTTCATCCGGAGAAGCCTTTTCCAGGTAGTCAAAAATATCAGGCTCAAAGAGATACCTCCCGAACACGCCAAAACGCGAGGGGGCACACTCGGGCACCGGTTTTTCGACTAATCCTTTGACGCGATATAGTAACCCGCCCCATACCGAATCGTCTACTGGGGAAACCTGGAGGATACCATAACCGCCCTAAATCGCTGATTTCGACCTCCCGGGTGGCTACATAACAGCCCGGAACCCGCTCGTAGCAGTCCAGGAGCTGCCGTACGCAGGGTCTGGACGAGATAATCAGCGCATCTGGCAAAATTACCGCAAACGCTTCCCCGCCAATAACATCCCTGGCACAAGCTATGGCATGCCCCAACCCCAACGGCTGGTGCTGATAGACAACCTGCAACTTGGCAAGGCGGGCCAAGGCCCGTAGCTGTTCCGCCTCTGCCTGCCGCCTACGTTCTTCCAACACACGCTCGAGCTCTAGGTTGCGGCGGAAGTGCTCTTGAATCAGGCTCGTACCCGGCGCTGCCACCAGAATTACTTCCTCGATGCCGCTGTACGCTGCCTCTTCGACCGCGTGTTGAATTAGGGGTTTGTTGCCGACCGGCAGCAGTTCCTTGGGTATCGCCTTAGTTAACGGCAGCATCCGTGTGCCCAGCCCGGCAACGGGAATCACCGCTTTGCGAATCGTCTTGCTGGCAGAATTTTGGGACGGTTTCGACGCCATAGCTGGACGTCACCTGCGGGTTGCGGATACTCCGCCTAACTGACTTGAAGGTAAATGGATTTTTCACAAGGCGTCAGTAAGTTCGGCGCCTTCGGGTGCTCTCTCCTGTTTACCGTACTGATTCCCACTTCATCTCGGCGGCTTTTAATCGCGGGTGCGAGACCAGCAGGTGCCATATCATCGCCTGAAATGCCTCGGTATGCGGGGTTACGGTTGCGGGATTCTCCACCCGTACTAGCGCGCAAGCATCGCCTACCTGGGCGGTAAACCCGCCATCGCGGCCCACTACGCCGCAGATCTTTGCTCCCGCTTTTTTGGCGCACTGCAGCGCGCGCACCAGGTTGGCGCTGATGTTACGTTGCGCATCCCCGCCTCCAACCGAGAATACAAATACCAGGTCTTTGGCGTTGATGCGGCTGCCGCGGAGCCAATTGGCATAGGCAGTATCCCACCCGTCGTCATTGATACGCGCGGTCAGCTCCGAGACGTTATCGCTGGGGGCGTAAGCCTCCATGCCGCCAATCTTGCGAAAGTCGCAGACGGCGTGGGATGCATGGCCGGCTCCGCCGCCGACCCCGATGACGAACAGCCGTCCACCCTGGGTTCGCGTTGCCAGGAGAAGGTCAACCATGCGTCTCAATGGCCGCGCGATCCAATTTTTTAATAATCTCGCTTGCTTCATCCAGATATTGATCCGTGTAACTCATTGTCAGCTTCTCTCGTTCAGAGTTCCCGCCCCCTAATCGATCGTCGCGCGTGAGCTGTTGCCTGATGATCTCCGCCGCAGCTGCTAGGGTGGGAGCCATGAAATCAGGTTGGACTCCGTGTTCCTCGAATGATTGGAAGATGTAGGGTTTGTTCAGGCCGATAAACAGCGTTTGCGTGCCGGCGGCGCGTCCCGCTTGGATGTCCATTATCCCATCGCCCACCATGTAGGACTTTGCCAGATCGATATCCAACTCGCGCGCGGCCTGGAGAAGCATTCCCGGGCGCGGCTTGCGGCATTGGCAGCGCTCCCGATAAGCCGGCAGCTCCGCCTCGGGATGATGAAGGCAGTAGTATATGCCGTCCAGCTTGCCGCCGCAGGCTGCGATCTCGGCCCGCATCTTGGCGGTGACCCGATCCAGCAACGCGGCCGTGAACTTCCCTTTGGCGATTCCCGGTTGGTTGGAGACTACCACCACCAGCAGGCCCAGCCGGTTGAATTCAGCGATCGCGCCGCCGACGCCGGGCAGCAACACGAACTCCGCGGGCGCGCTGGGTGAATCCACCGTGCCGAATTCGGCGTTGTAGACGTAGGAATTGATGACCCCGTCGCGGTCGAGGAATACGGCCTTGCGCGGCATCTCTTTAGAGAGCCTTCCTGGTATCAATCTGCATTGCTGCCGACGGCGCGGGCATCCATTTTTTCCTTCTGGAGTTGCCGCCGCAGGTATGCCAGGCGGCCGTCGCGCGACACGATGTCGAACACCACCTTGCTGCCCTCGAACTCAAAGCGGAAGTTCAGCTCGCGCAGCCCGGCTTTCACCATTGCTTCCCGCAACTGCTCTTTGCCTTCCTCGCAGTACAGCATCAGGAAGCCGCCGCCGCCCGCCCCGGTGATCTTGCCGCCGATCGCTCCGTTGCGCTTGGCCAGATCGTACCAGGCGTCGATGGCCGTGTTGCTGATGTCCTTTGACAGGCGCTTCTTGACATGCCAGTGGATATCCATCAGCTCGCCGAAGCGGCGCAGGTTGCCGGCCACGATGGTCGAGGCGATCTCGGTTCCTATGTCTTTTATCTCCCGCAGGCTCCCCACTACCGTCGTATCTTTTCGCTTGGTCGAGTTGTCCTGCTGGCTGAGGATGCGGGTGGCATCGCGGATGGAGCCCGTGTAGAACAGCAGCAGGTTGCTTTCCAATGCCTCTACCAAGCCCAGAGGCAGGGCGAGGTACCGTGTCTTGACCTCCCCTTCTTTCGAGATCTCCAGTACCGTGAGTCCGCCAAAGGCGGCCATGTACTGGTCCTGCTTGCCAATGGGCTTGCCCAGCTGATTCAGCTCGATATGGCAAGCCTCCTCCGCCAACTGCTGCGGGGTGACGGGAGTTTGCGTCAGCGCATGCAGGCCGTTCATCAAACCCACCAGGTAGCAACTGGACGAACCCAGGCCCGTGCCCGCATGAATATCTGCAATGGAAACGATTTCGATGCCGTTCTGAATCCCGAAGTGTTCCAGCGCCGCTCGCGCCAGCGTGTGCTCAACTTCCTCGACCGACTGCACCATCTCAGTCTTGGTGTAGCGTACGCGGATCAGATCATCGAGAATGGGGGTGTTCACGTTCACGAACATGTACTTGTCAATCGCGACGGCGAGAACGTATCCCCCGTGCTCCCGGTAAAAGGATGGCAGATCAGTTCCACCGCCCCCTAGCGTAATTCGAAACGGTGTTCGCGTTAGGATCATTTTTCCCCAGGAACTTCTGCAGTGGATATTCCGATATTAAACATGCTGATGATCAATTCGGCTCAGCGTGCTGCTTCACAACCCGAGACAGACGTAGATGTTAGCATCAAACGGCAGCTTCTCCACAAATCTTCTTGAACTCGCTCACCGGCTTCCCTGAAGGAAGAGTACCGTCCGGACGGTCCGCAGCAGGATGCGGAAATCCAGGATCGGGTTCGCGCTGCAGATGTAATAGAGATCAAACTGCAGCTTGCGCCGCGCGTCCTCAACGCTGGCGCCATAGGGATACTTGACCTGCGCCCAGCCGGTGATTCCAGGCGGAAGCTGGTGCCGCAGCTGGTAGAAAGGGATCAGTTCCTCGAGCTGGGCAACGAACTCCGGGCGTTCCGGTCGCGGGCCGACAAAATTCATTTGTCCGGCGAGAACGTTGAACATCTGCGGAATCTCATCGATGCGGAACTTACGAATCCATTTCCCAATCCGGCGTGACTCGGGGTCATTCCTCTGCGCCCACTGTGCTCCATTCGCCTCGGCCCCCACAACCATTGAGCGAAACTTCCACAATTGGTACGTGTCTTTCCTTTCCAACCGACTCGCGTTTGGCGAAACAGAGATAGGGCCCCGCGAGTCCAATTTGATTGCGATCGCCGTCACCACCATCAGGGGCGAAGCCAGAATCAATCCCATAGCGGCCAACAGGAGGTCGGTGAGCCGTTTCAGACGG
Source organism: uncultured Acidobacteriota bacterium (assembly GCA_963791145.1). Taxonomy (GTDB): domain Bacteria; phylum Acidobacteriota; class Terriglobia; order Terriglobales; family Acidobacteriaceae; genus CAWBRT01. The sequence goes on from CAWBRT010000027.1 coordinate 86,553, forward strand.
CGCAGGACGCGGCTTTCCAAGAGGTCAAAGCCTTCCGCAAACGATAGCCAGTGATGTGTCAGTAACTCCAGTGGCAGCTCCTCGGAGAGCCGCACGTAGAAATCGGGCACGGAATAGATGCGAACCCCGCCGAAACGCAGCGTAGTCAGCAGCGAAGCCAGATCGGCCGAGACCATCTTACTGTTCACCACCATGTATTACTGCCCCGTACTCGATTGAGGGCAGCTTTGAGGCCGCCGATTCCGCAGGATCCAGGTAGGCGCAGCCCGCCTCCGGCGCAGGGGCCACCTTCCTCCTTCCCGCACTCGTCGCTTTGCTCCCCACCGGACCCGCCAGTACCGGCTGAGCGAACTCCCCGTTGCTTCCTCCGTCCAGGATTGGTTCCCCAGGTATCCAACCAGTTCATAACCGGGAATCGTCCAGGGCGCAGGACCGTCCCGATCGCCCGCGCATCGTCGGCAGTGCCGAGGATCAGAACCGGCCGGCGATTGACGAATATCTCCGGATTTATCCGATATAGCCACCGTAAGCGCATAGCTGGTCGCACATGCCAGCAGCACGGCGAAAATAATATTCCTGCGGGTGTAAGCCGCTAGGGGGTAGATAAAAAACAACGTGCTGGCGACGAGCATATCGCAGCAACAAGCCCCTAGAAACCGATAGATCAACGCCGTCTTGCCGTTTCCCGTGACCTGGTACAGATCGAAGATGTAGTGAAATGAAAGGAAAATGAGCGTGAAGGTGATATCGGCGAAAATTTCCCGTTCCAAACTGACTTGCACCGGGTGAGCCAGCCGCAGGCTGGCGATGATCGACAGCGCGGCCAATACGGCATCGCTGCAGAACAGTACCACTTTCCCGGTTTCCGGATGCCCCCAGCGCATATTGCTGCCTAGTGACTCAACTCCGACTGCTCCGCTTCACTCGACGAGCGCAATGGGACGACCACTCCCAGCCGCGCTGATTCATAGGCTGCCTCAACCAGCCGGAGCGCCTGCAACCCGTCAGTTCCGTCCGCCAAGCATCTCCGGTTCTCCTGGATTGCGCAAACGAACTCCTGCCACTCGTGCGCCCAGGAAACATCGCCGGGAGGAAATTCTGTCACTTCTTCCCGCGGAACCCCAAACTGCGGCGGACGCTGGCCGATCACGAGCCTTTCCTGACCATAGCTGCCGCCAAGTCCATCGACGATCAGATAACCGGTATCGCCAAAGATTTCAAAGCTGAACAGATTCTTCCACTGCGTCCAGCTGGCATGCAGCGTGGCCACTACGCCGCCCGAGCCGCGCATGGTACAGAAGACGTTGTCTTCGACCCGCATCTTCCAGAACGCCGTCGGCAGCACCGCGTACATATCCTCGAACTCGCCCGCGAACCAGCGGTACAGATCCAGCAGATGAATCGCCTGATCGATCAGTTCGCCGCCTCCACTAATGGCGGGATCGGAGCGCCATTCCTTCTCGTACCCCAGACGCCCGCCGTGCCCATAGCGTCCGCGAAGAAACATCAGTCGCCCGATCTGCCCTTCCCCAAAAACTTCACGCGCCCGCCACACCGCCGGGTGATGACGATGGTTGAAGCCGGTCTTCAGCTTTTTCCTGTTTTCCGCCGCCGCCCGCACCAGCCGCTGCGCTTGTTCGACCGTCATCGCCAGCGGCTTCTCGCAAAGAACATGCTTGCCCGCCCGCAGTGCCGCTTCGGCAATCGGCGCTAGGGAGTTATGCGTAGTGGCCACAATGACCGCGTCGATGTCAGCGCGTCCCAGCAGCTCCTGCCAGCCGCCGATCACCTCTCCGCCGAATTGGCCGGCCAGAGCCTGCGCACGCGCGTTGTCCTGGTCCGTAACCGCAACCAGCCGCGAGCAGCGGTTCTGCACGATCTCGTGCGCCCGCTTACATCCGATCAGCCCCGCGCCAATGATTCCAACCGATAACGACAAGGCTTCTCCCTCACTCATTGTTGCCTTTGGCCTCCGCCTTCACCCTCATCTGCTCGAGCATAGGCTTCAAGGTGAAGGGGTCCATGCGGCGAAGGGTGAACCAGCCCTTGGACATAATCTCCCCAATCCGCTGCTCATCCCATTTTTCCCAGCCGTCGTGCGGTGCAGCGATCAGGCGGCCCGTCAGAGGCGCCGAATCTTCAGAAGCCAGGAACGCCGCCAGGGCCGCCGGAACCTCCCTCGGAGTAGCTCCTCGCCCTGACTCGCGCGTGCGGCGCATGCGCTCGTAAAGTGGTCCCGCTTTGTCGCCTGCGGCGAGCACCTCATCCTGCAGCTTGGTATCGATCAACCCCGGCGCGATGGCATGCACGCGAATGTTGAATTCCTTGAGTTCCTCCGCCAACGTCTCCGCCAGTCGTACCACGCCGGCTTTGGAAACCGCGTAAGCGCTGAAGCGGGGCAACGGCGCAGTTGCGCCGCCGCCGGATAAAAAGATCAGGCTCCCGCCGCGCGCCCGAATCATGTGCGGGATAACTGCCTGGCAAAGCAGAAAAGAGCCAAACAGGTTGATGTTCACGCTATCCAGCCACTTCTTCGCGTCCACTTCCCAGCTGGGGCCGATCGGCCCGTAAACGCCGGCGGCATTGACGAGAATATCGATCCCGCCCAACTCCTTCACCGCCCTCTCGACCAGCTTTGACACCTGCCCGGCGTCAACCACATCAGTGGGAACGGCCAGCGCCTGGCTGCCCGCGTCTTTTACCAATGCGGCCACCCGGTCCAGCTCCGCCGGCGTGCGCGCCGCCAGAACAACCCGGGCGCCTTCGGCGGCGAAGCGCAGCGCGATCGCTTCCCCGATGCCCCTACCGGCTCCGGTGATGATGGCGACTTTGTCCTTCAGCCGGGAAGAAGCGGCGTTCCTGTGAACTGGATCATTTGCCATAGGAGAAGAATCTCTCACCTAAAAGCAGCCGGGGCTTCGGCGGTGCTCGTCGTCAAGCCTCTGCCGATCCCTATATAGCGAAAACCGGCGCTTGCCATTACGGCGGGATCGAAAAGATTGCGCGTATCGATGAACAGCGGCCGGCGCATGCAAGAAGCCATACGCGGCAACTCCAGTTCGCGAATCCCGGCCCATTCCGTGACCAGTACCAGGGCGTCGCAGCCCTCCGCCAAGGAGTAAGGATCGGGCGCGACGGTAAACTGCGGCAGCGACGCGCAGCTGCCAAGATCGGCCAGCGGATCGAATGCCCTGACCTCGGCTCCCTGGCGGTTCAGGCCGGCGATGATCTCCAACGAGATCGAGCGCCGCAATGTGCTGGTCCCCGGCTTGTAGGTCAACCCCAGAACGCCAATCCGCAAGCCTGCCAGTGGTCCGTAGATCTCCTTCAGGCGAGCCTCGACCAGCCCCGCGCGCGAGCGGTTGATCTGCAGGATGGCATTCATCAGCAGCATGGAGCGGCCATGCCGCTCTCCCAGTTCCTCGAGCGCGCGAATGTCGCGGCCCAGGGTGCCGCCGGCGAATCCAAGGCCCGGGCTCAGGAAGGCGTAGGGGCCGATGCGGCGGTCCAGCTTCATGGCCTTCGCCACTTCCAGCGCGTCGGCGCCCACCGCGTCACATACCTCGGCGATTTCATTGATGAAGCTGATCGAAGTTGCCAGGTAGGTATTCGAAGCGTGCTTGGCCATCTCCGCCGAGCGCAGCCGGACCAGAAGCATGGGACGGTTCAGCGGCTTGTAGAGTTCGGCTACGCTTTCAGCCACGGCGCGATCGTCGGTGCCTATGATGAACCGGTCGGCACGGAAGAAGGTATCGACCGCCTCGCCCAGGCGCAGGAACTCGGGAACATACGCCACGTCGCACCGGCGGCTTGAGCCTCCCTGGCGAACCGTCTCGGCCAGCCGTTCACAACTTCCCACTGGAACCTGCGCCGTCACGCACAGCACGATGTCCGAAGACTGGTGCGCGCCGATCTGTCGCGCCGCCTCCAGCACGCTCTCCAGCTCCGGCTGGTCCTGGTCGTTGACCGGAGTGTCGATGGCGATGAAGACGAACTCCGCGCCGCTGAGCCCCTCCCCATAGTCAGCGGTGAACTTCAGCCTGCCGTCCTTAATATTCCGGCGCAGCATGGAATTGAGGCGCGGCTCGTGGACCGGAGATTTCCCGGCAGACAGCAGCTTGCAGGCAGTGCTGTCGGTCACCACCGTGATGACCTGGTGGCCCATCTCGGCGAAGCAGGCGGAGAGTACCGTGGCCTGATGCCACGACCCGACAATACAGAGATGACGCGGAACAACGTCCGATGGGAACCGCCTGCTCATCGCACCTCTTTTTGCTTTTTCAACCATGCTTCAACAGGTGCGCCTTTTGCTTCAGTTTGCGCAATGGGCCATGGATTCGCCGCTGAATTGCTCGCGGCAGTAATCCGTAAGCGCACTGGATGTAGTGAAAGCAAAGTGCCGCGTGATAAGCAGGATAGTCTTCTCTGTAGCGCCGCACCACCCGCAGAGCCCAAAAGAGGTTATCGCGCGCCCTGACAAATGAAGTATTTCGTTCATGCGCCGTGTAAAACGCGAAGTATTCGGGGAAGTTATACAGCTTCCCGACAAGTCCCAGTTTCAGCCAGAAATCCCAGTCACTGGCGTGCGGAAAAGCTTCGTTATACCATCCAACCTTGTCTCCGCCGCATCGCCGAAACAGCGTGGTCGAATTCGCCATTGGGTTGAAGAAGAGCATTGTCCGGCGGATTTCTGCATCGGTTTCCACTTTCAAAAACCGGTACCGTTCACTCCCGCTCTCATCGATGACGATCATGCCGCTGCCGCATACGACGTAATCGTTATTTTCGTCCAGGAATGCCACTTGCTTTTTCAACTTATCGCGATCGCGCCATAGGTCGTCATCGTCGTGCATGGCGATGTACTCGCCGCGCGAATTTTGAAAGCCCTGGTTGTAAGTCTGCGGAATTCCCCGGTTGCGCTCGCTGCGCACGTAGACGATCCGGTTTTCCTGCTGTTGCATTTCCCGAACGGCGGCTTCCGTGCCGTCGGTCGACCCATCGTCCGAAATCACCAACTCCCAGTCCTGCAGGGTTTGGCATTGTATCCCTGGCAAGGCCGCTTGCAGCAACTGGAGGCGGTTCCGCGTCGCCATGATAACGCTCACTCTCGGCGTGGAAAGACTCATAAGCCGCCAAGCACCCGCGTGCGAATGTAGTCAATCGAGTGCCGTATGCCCTCCTCCAGTGAAATCTGCGGCGCCCATCCCATGGCAACAGATTGGCTGATATCCGCCAGCGTGACTTCCGTCTCGCCGGGTAGTTCGGCTGCGTACACGGGTTTGATCCCGGTCTGCAGGATGGACTCGATCACCTCGTATACCTGCATGACGGAGTAATTCTTTCCCGAGCCGACGTTGAATGTACCCCCATCCATCCGCTTGTCCGTCATTGCCAGTACCTGAAAGCGGTTTACGTCGTCGACATAGATGAAGTCGCGGCGTCTTTGCCCGCTACCGAAAATCACTGGCGCCTCGCCGCGAAGCAGCCCGAGGATAAAAGCGCTCATCACCGGCGGAATCACTCGTCTCCAGTCCTGCGCCGGGCCATACACGTTGAAGTACCGCAGCACCGTAACGTTCAGGCCGTACATGTGCCGGTAGCTTTCGCAAAAAAGAGCACCGCTGCGCTTGCTCACGGCATAGGTCCCGATCGGGCAGACGATATCGACGCGGCTCGGCAGCTCCGCCACCCCTTCATATTCGGCCGAGCTGTCGGCATAGATAAACTTGCGCACGCGGGCGCGCCGGGCCGCTTCCAGTACCTGCACCGTCCCGCTGACGTTGACCAGGCTGGTCTGCAGAGGGTGGGCCGCGCAGTCGGGCAGGCAATTCTTGGCCGCCAGGTGAAAGACGGTATCGGCCCCGTCGAACAGGGGATGAATCGCTTCCTCGCAGATGTCGATTTGATGGAAGCGGACGCCGCCCGGAACATTTTCCCGCGTGCCCTGCGAAAGGTCGTCGATTCCGACAACATCGTACCTCCCTTTGAGGAGCTCGCAAGCGAGGTTACTGCCGATGAATCCGGCGACTCCGGTAACGACCACCTTTTTCTGCATGGTTCTCAGTAGATTCCTTCACCTTCGCTCGCATCCCATGGGATATGACGGAATAACCCCGCGGTCCGCGAGTATGCTCTGCCCGAAACGCCAAGCTCAGCAGACCCAACCCCGTGCACCCTGTCGTCAAGGCCGAAGCACACGGTTATCTCCTTCACATCTTTCCGCCAGCTTCGCCAGGATGGGTTCAACGAACTCGAACGAAAAACTATCGCTGAGAAATTGCTTGAACTTTTTCGACGAGATATATCTTTCGGCCGCTCTCAGATAATTATCATGCGTCTTCTCATCCATGGACATGAGAAAGCGCGCCAACTCCTCGCTGCTTGCAAATCGGCGGCGATCGATAAACGCATCCGCATCGACGTATTCGTCTATATTCGAAGCCCCGCGATAAATCGGTACGCAGCCCGATCGCAGACAGTCAAATATCTTGACCGAGACAAAGCCGGGTTCGTCGGCGATATTTTCGTAGACCAGGCTGAATTTGTAGTTGGGGAAAATATCCCACTTGTGCCGCACCGTTCCGCGGTATGCGGGAAAATGCTCATACGGCAATCGCCAGTTGCGGATCTTCCGCTTGAGGAATTCCGGCAAGCTCGGATTCCAGCCTTCGCCGAATAAATCGAAATCCGACGGATAATGCCGTTGGAAGTAACGGACCTCTTGCCATCCGAAAGTTGGCCAGCGTCCTCGGGTGGTAGTTGAACTTGTACCCGGAAATATCGACCAGCAGCTTGCGCCGGGCGAATGGCACGGCACAGCTGAATACTTGAATTCATGCGGGCTCGGCAGTACAACGCGTTGATAGCGCTGACCGTCGATCAGCCTCGGATCCCAGGTAAATACCAGATCGAACGGTTCATGGTTGCGCTTGTCGGCGTTGCCGGGATCAACCGAGGGAGGCTCGAACAGGATCAGCACCTTGAGGACATCCGTTCCCGCGGCTTCCGCTTCGGCTCAGCAGATCGCGCGTCGATGCTTTTGCTCGCAACTGCCGCAGGTACCAGCAAAGTCGCCGCCGGAAAGGGCGCGGCGTTACACTGCAATGGTCCCAGAAGATCAGGCAGGCGGCATCGCTGATCGGCTGCTCCGCCACTCCTGCAAAATCGAATCCGCGCTCGGCAAAGACGCGCTGCAGGTGAAAATATGGCTCGGTGGCATTGTCCCGCGCATTGGCCTGAAACAGCGAATTGCGGATATTGCCGACTACCTGATTGAGGATCAGCGTCTTCGCCATGCGCTCAGGATCGGTTGGTTCGAACCACTCCACGGTTTTCCGGATGCCATCTTTGAGCCTTGTAGCCGGCAGCCAGCCGAAGTACCGCTGGCAGCGCGCCACGTTCATCACCTTGTAGGGAGCGCCGTCAGGCTTGGAGGTATCGAAAAACAGTTCGCCCTTGTAACCGGCGATCTCGGCGATCAGGCAGGCCAGGTCCTTGACCGAAATGCCTTCCCCATAGCCGAGATTGATCGGCTCGGCGGTGGCCGGCGTGCTGAGCGCGCGATAGATGGCTTCGGCACAGTCGTCGATATACAGCCATTCCCGCACCGGCGCGCCCGTTCCCCAGACAACCACCCTGGGCTGGCCCAGCCGTTTGGCGTCGCAAATCTTGCGCACCAGCGCGCCCAGCGCGTGCGAGCGCACCTCGTCGAAATGATCGTCCGGCCCATACATGTTCGGCACGATCAGGTTGATAGTCTGCATTCCGTATTGCTTGAGATAGGCCACACTCTGCACGTAGCTCATCTTCCTGACCAGGCCATAGACCGCGACCGAATCGTCCAGTTCCCCGTCCCACCACTGGCTCTCCGCGAACTGTCCGGTCAGATCTCGAGGATAGGAGCAATTCGAGATCGGATTGATGATCTTATTGATGCCGAGATTGTGCGCCACTTCGAACAGGTTGACCGTGATCAGCGCGTTGATATAGAACATCTCCGCCGTATGTTCCAGCCCGTACTTGATGCCGCCGACCAGGCAGGCACAATTCACGATCGTAGTGATCGGGGAAGGACTGTTCTTCACTGCCTGCTCGAACTGCCGGTAATCGGTGAAATCCACGCCGCGGGACTTGGACATCCCAACGTAAGCTACCCGCTTTTCGTCAAATTTCTTTGTCAGGCGTCTGCCGAGGAAGCCGGTCACACCCATGAGTAGAACGCTCATCGCGCGCGCGCCTTGTATTCCTGGTTGGTGAGACACATGATCTTGTAGTCCATATAATTGCCGTCCCGGAAGATGAACTCCTTCAGCGCGCCGCTGTCCTGGAAGCCCAATGACCGGTACAGATTGGCCGCCGTGTTGTTCGTGGCGATATAGCGCAGGTACACCATGTGCATGTTGTACTGGTCGAAGAGGTAGCCCAGTAGTGCCCTGTAGGCCATGTGGCCGAAGCCTTGGCCGCGCATATCGCGGGCGATATCGAGTCCGACTTCGCAATTGCGGTTGACCTGGTCGATGTTCTGTACCCTGATCAGCCCGATCACGCGGCAAGTAGAGAGCTCAACGATCGAAAACCGTTTCGCGGTTTTCGAGTTGGCCAGCCCCTTCCACCAGTTTTCCTGCTCCTCGACCGTCACCAGCTCGGCATTGCCGAGGTTAAGCAGGGTGCTGGCGTCGTTGTGGATCAGCCGCAAACATTCCAGATCGGCGAACTCGATCGGCCGGAAGCCGATTTTCTCGAAGGTAATCATGCGGTCTTCACCAGCAGCGAATCCAAAGTCGCGCACGTGGCGTCGGCAATCTTCTCCATCTGCTCGTCGGTCATGGCGGAGAACATCGGCACGCGCGCCAGCGAACGGTAAAATGCCATCGCGCCGGGGAAATCAGCGTCCGTCCCCAGGTTCATCTCGCGGTAGTACCGGTTGATGTGCAGCGGCGTGTAGTGCACGTTCGAGGCCACGCCCTTGGCCTTGAGCCCCTGGATGAACGGCCATTTCAGCTCCGGCGCGACCAGCAGATAGAACAGGTGCCAGTTGGTCTGTGCGCCGGGAGTCGTCTTGGGCAGCTTCACTTCTTCATATTTCGCAAAGCGCGAGATGAAGTATTCCGCCGCCTGTTTGCGGCGCGCGTTCATGGCATCGATGCGACGCAACTGTGTGCGGCCCAGGGCCGCCAGGATGTCCGACTGGACATAGCTGTTGCCCTTGGCGACGTATTCGTAATAACCCTGTTTTTTGGTGTCGCTGAGGTAGGAATGCTTGTCCGTGCCCTTTTCCCGGGCAATGATGATGCGGGCCGCGAGATCGTCGTTGTCGGTCACCAGCGCGCCGCCTTCACCCACCACCAGGTTCTTGGTGGCATGAAAGCTGAAGCAAGACATGTCCGCCAGGCCGCCGATCTTTTTCCCGCGATAGGTGGCGCCGAACGATTGCGCGCTGTCCTGGATCACAGTCAGCTTGTTCTTGGCCGCGATCGCCGAAATCGGATCCATGTCCGCCGGATTGCCGGCATAGTCCACGGGCATGATGGCGACAGTTTGGTCCGTGATGTGCTTCTCGATCTCGCCCGGCAGAATATTACCGCTCTCGGGATCGACGTCCACCAGGCGGATATTCAGGTTGTTGAGAATCGCCGCCAGCGCGGTCGAGGTGAAAGTAAAGTTCGGAACCAGCACCTCCGAACCGGGCGGGAAGTCGAGCACCATCAGTGACAAGTCGAGCGCCGCCGTGCAGGAGGTGGTGAAGAAAGCGTGCTTGACGCCCAGGTAGGCAGCCAGCTCCGCCTCGAATTGCCGGCACTGTGGTCCATCGCCGCTGACGAAAGTGGAGGCGACCGCATTGGCCACTGCCGCCCGGTCGTCGCTGTTGAAGTCGGGCATGGTGATGGGAATCATGCTCTTTTCGGCGCTCCTGTCACAGTCTGGTTCTCGGCAGCTTTGTCGATGGCGGCCAGTTCGGCATCGACCATGATCTTCACCAGATCCGCGAAGCTGGTTTTGGACTCCCAGCGCAGCAGCTTCTTGGCCTTGGAACAATCCGCCTGCAGCGAATCGACTTCGGTGGGGCGGAAATACCGCGGATCAACCTTGACGAACTGCTCCCAGTCGAGGTTCTGGTAAGCGAAAGCCGCCTTCACGAAGTCGCGCACCGAATGCTTGACGCCGGTGCCGATGACGAAATCATCAGGATTGTCGTGCTGCAAAATCATCCACATGGCTTCGACATATTCCGGCGCATAGCCCCAGTCGCGCTCCGCCTCCAGATTCCCCAGCCGCAGCTCAGACTGCAGACCTCTGGCAATGCGTGCGACACCTTTGGCAATCTTTCGAGTAACGAACGTTTCGCCTCGTCGCGGACTCTCATGGTTGAACAGAATGCCGTTCGACGCCCACAGATTGTAGCCTTCGCGGTAGTTCACCACCATCCAATAGCTGTAAAGCTTGGCAACGGCATAAGGGCTACGCGGGCGGAAGGGCGACAACTCGTTTTGCGGAGGCGGCGAGCCGCCGAACATCTCCGAACTGGACGCCTGATAGAAGCGGCCCTTGATGCCGCTCCGGCGCAGCGCCTCGAGTATGCGCAGCGTGCCCAGTCCGGTGATGTCGCCCGTGTACTCCGGCATTTCAAAACTCACCTTGACGTGCGACTGCGCCCCGAGATTGTAGATCTCGACCGGCTCCAGGTTATAGATCAGGTCGGTGATCTGCTCGGAATTGGCCAGATCGCCATAATGCCCGACCAGCTCCGGATGATATTCGGCGCCGTCCCGAAACAACAGATGATCGATGCGCGCCGTATTAATGCTGCTGGCCCGCCGGATCAAGCCGTGAACTTCATAACCCTTGCGGAGCAGAAGCTCGGCCAGGTACGATCCGTCCTGTCCGGTCAGGCCGGAAATGAGAGCTAATTTTTTTGCCATCTATCGTTGATCAATTTCTTCCAGCATCCACCCACGACAGCTGAAAACTCAATGCCAGCTTACGCTCGCGCATCCCGGCAGGCAAAGAGGTATCCATACCGCCAGAGACGCTCGACCTGAAAGCCGCCGGCGCAAAGCAGCCCGGTCAATGCTTCCACGTTCACGTTCAGGTGATACTCGAGGATTATCGCGTCAATTGCGGAGAGCGTTTGCTGGCTGGCCGCGCTGAGGATATCGTACTCGCTTCCCTCGCAATCCATTTTCAGCAGGTCGCATCGCTGGTTCTGATTTTGCCGGAATACATCATCCAGACTCAGGCACTCAACCTGCATCTTTCGCAAGCCCGGCCGTTCCGCTGACCAGCCATGACATTCCGGATGGACAGTGCCCCATCCCGTCTGCTGCGGCACCACGTAAAAATCGGTCTCGCCGGTTCGTGCCGACACCGCCAGCTTGTTAGCCGAAACGGCGTCAAACCCGTTATGGCGAATGTTGGCTACCAGCAGCTCGTAATTATCCGGTAGTGGCTCGTACGCTATCACCCGGGCTCCGCGCAAGGCAGCAGCCAAGGTAAACACGCCGCACTGTGCGCCAATATCTATTACCACGGATCCTTGCCGAACACGCTCTAGGGCTTGCTGGTAAACCTGATGGATGAAGATCTCATCCACAATCTCAAAATCGTTTACCCGCGCCCGCACTTCTACGGTCAGGCCATTTCGTAGTTCCACACGGTATTTTTGTCCGTTCGTCAGCAACCCTGCATAATCAGCAAACCGTAGCCATGGCTTGCGGTACAGCCCAAAAACCTTCGTAGCGTGAAGCAGTTTATTTAGTCGCATTGGTCGCTTTCCATCATTCGCCGTATTCGGATGATTGGGTAAACGCGGCTCGCACCGAAGTGAGCCGAAATTTGGAATAAGTGTTCAGTGGAGAACCATGAAAGGCTTCGCGGTTGCAACCGGCTCAACTTCCCGCGGACGGTCCCGAATCCGGTGCTGTTGCCGTTCCAAGATAACCCCCACCTGGTTCGTCCCGGCTGATTTCTTCTCTCTGTCTGGCTCGCCGGGCGATTCTTCGCGCCCATACATGCTGCAGCCAGAAGACCACTAGAAGCAGAAGCACCCAGTAATACTGTCCTTGCGTCGCTATGGACTGTGCCCAACCTGAAGGTTTGGAACTCTGGCTGACTCGCATCAGGCGCATCGCACTTCCGCGGAGCAGGCCGCTCAACTCACTGGATCTTCGGTTGCCGCAGGGCCAAGGTATACATCACCTCGCCCAGGCTCGGTCTCGCCTCGGGAAGCGCTGGATCGTAGCCCTGGCGTGCCGGCCATAATCAGAGCAAGCAGTATCTGATGAGTAAAATCAGCCAACGGCGGCCCGAGCCACACGCAGTAAACCCAGACTGCCACCCATGCTGTTACCGCGCCCCAGAAAAACTTAAACTCTTCCTCCCCTCCGTGCATGCTTGTTTCCGAGCGAATTTTCTTCCATAAAACCCACAACATGGCGACCAAACTCAGAGTGGCGCCCAGTCCGCCCTCCATCCAGGCCGTCAGCACGAGATTGTGCGGAGGAAAGTCCCCATATTGGTTGGTATATATATACAGGCTGGTATAGGCAAAACCGATGCCCTGGGGATTCTCGAGCGCAATCGGGAAATAATACTGCCAAATCTCACCCCTTCCCGAAAGCAAACCACCCTCGAACCGCTCACCAAAATCGGTGCTGACATCCTGTTGTGTACCTGCCGTAGAAAGGGAGAGCACTGTCCAACCGCCCGCCATCAGGAGCATCCCCAACACCGAGACGAACAGCCAGCGCCTTAGCGCCTTTGCTTCTCCCCGGGCTATGACATACGCGAAAGAGCCAAGAAGAAAAGCGGCGGCTAGCGCCAGTAGCGCGCTGCGCGATAAGGTCCAGAGGGTAATCATGACTAAACCCAGCACATACAGCAGCGACAACACCCCGCGGCCGGGCCGCCCCTTTTTGAAATCATAGAGAGCACTAACGTAGATAAATGAAATCGCTACCGTCGCCCCTATGCACAGTTGTACCGGGTTCGCTGTGAGTCCTTTGAACCGCTCTCCGCCGCTGAAAATCTCCTCGTCGGCGTTGAGGTTTGCGGTCAGTTGCGAATATACGCCGGGGAACACCACCGATAAAAAAGCCGCTGCCAACGGGACAATCTGGCTCAGGCACAAGGCATAGACAATTCGTTTGTAGAAGATGGTATCGCTCTGCGCGTACCGGCAAGTAAGGTAAAACAGGGCAAGATTGGTGATTAACTTGAGAATTTCCGCAAAACCAATGAGGCTCGTTACGAGGGAAGTTGATGAAAGAACCGTGGCTACTGTACCGAAGGCCAGATAGAGTACAAAATACCTGAAAACACGGCGAGCCGACAGGTCCAGCGGTTGCCAATTGTTACTCCACCGATCCCATAAAACACCCGCTAAACCAATAATGACGGCGGCGCCATATACAAAATCGGACCTGTAGGTGAGGGTGTCCGCCCCTATGCTCCCACCCTCGCTCACCTTTCGGAAATAGATCAGCGACCAGGTACCCACGATAATGAGAATTTTAGCTAACCAGGACATTGACTCTCGGTTCAGTCAGCAGATACGCCGAAGTGAGTATTGACTATTTTCCCGTCTCTCAGAAGTCCTGCTGCCTGCGACAGGAGAGGGCAGGCACACACGATTATTCAGGTTTGCGAAACCAGAACAGGCCGCAGGCGTACACGCTGTCTTCGTAATCGGAAGGCTCGGCGACGGTATGAAATGAGCGTTGGTCATCGATAGCGGCAAACTGGACCAGCCGCAGTCCGTCAAAGTACTCCAGAACCTGCCTCGGCGAATGTACCCGCATGCCGTTGAAGCACACCCGTGTCCTGCCGATCGGCATGGAAAAATATAGATTGCCGCCTTTGCCTAGCACGCGTGTCAGTTCCCTGGCGGCTTTGATAGTTCCCTTGGGATCCAGCTCGTCACCGTAGCGGCCTAGTCCAATATGCTCCGCTACATGGAGACACGATAGAGAGGCGACACTCTCATCTTCAAAAGGAAGGTCCAGAATCGACCCCTTGCGAGACTGGAGACGCTCGAGGTTAGCCTCCAGTGGCCGGATATCGACAAAGGTGACGGACGTAATCGCGGTAAGCATTCCCACGAAATCTACTCTGGAGCCGACGTCCACATGCTCGGTAACAGCACTTTCATAAATGCGGCGATAGGCCCAAATGTCCTGGTAAAAGTAATGCCGGTCGAACTGGTGCTTGGCGAGTCTGTCCTGGACACATGGAAATGCTTCTAGCAATGACGTAGTCTCGGCCCCCGGCATGCGGGAATAACGAAGCCACTCCATCCAATACGAGCAATACTTTGGTAATGCCAGCAACCTGCGAATATCAATGATCGGGTCGATCAGGTGATAGATCAACAAGGCCAGCTTTGAGCCGCCCGAAGCGGAGCCCGCCAATCCGGCAGCTTTGGTCAGCAGCGACTTGCCATTCTGATCGCGGGCCTGTGTTTCGGATGATTGCTTCATCGTCATATGTCTTTGGCGGACATTTCCACGCTGGCAGACACCTTGGCCGCCGCTCTTTCGTTGCTATGCACGGTGGCAACGGACAGTGTCCGATTCTCTGTTTTTTCGCTGTTCCAGCGCCGATAGAGGATCCACATATTCTTTATAAGCGCAGGTGGAAGAGCCATCAATATCCTCGCCATCAGGCTTTTGACAATCCCCCGGCTGGGGTATACCCCTCGGAAGGTGCGCAGAAAATCGTCCTTGCGCCGCACCAGCAGATACCCAATAGCCACCTTGAGATTCAGCTTACGAATCGTCAGTGAAGCATCGTAAATCTTTCCACCCACAGTAACCGGACCGGGCATAAGTCGTCGAAACATTTCAACAGCTGCGACTTTGGCCTCCCATTGCTTTTCGAAAGGAAGGTCTGTGTCTCGCTTGAGTTCGACGATCACCAGAGCCTCATCCAGGTAGCCGAAAACAAAGGCCGCCAGAGCTATCCTTAAGCAGAATTCCCAATCCTCGGGGTAGTAGCGGGTCTCATTGAAAAGTCCGGCCTTCTCCGTAACCGTTCGATGGATCATGAGGCAATTCAAATTGACCAGGGAAGTTTCCAGAAGCCCGGAGAGTGCATCCTCGGGGGGCCGGCCTGGTCTCCGGTAATAAACTCCCGGCTGGCTGGTGAAGAACCACACCGGCCTGCAATACACAACTTTCAGTTCCCTGTTGGCAAGCAGAAACCGTACTTCCCGTTCAACCTTCTCGGGCAGATACTGGTCGTCCGCATCTAGAAAGGTGATGTACTCTCCTTTGCAATTGCGGATGCCGTTATTGCGAGCCACCCCCTGTCTGGCGTTCTTCTGATAGATGTACCTGACTCGAGGGTCTTGGAATGCCCGTACCGTTTCGGCAGTCCCGTCCGTAGAGCCGTCGTCTACCACTATTACCTCGATGTTCGTGTAGGTCTGGCCGAGCGCGCATTCGATCGCGCGTCCCACAAATCTCTCCCCGTTGTAGACGGGAATAATGATTGAAACCAAGGGATTCATGATTGGTTCTGGCAGGCAGGTGCTTACTAACACTCTATGGTCCACGGCAGCTCTCTCAGGCCCTGCAGTTGCGCTAATGTCTCAGGATCGAACGGCTGCGGCACGGCACAAACGTTAATCCGCTCTTCCGCCTTCAACTTCGATTCCTCGAGCGGCAGCAGGAATGGAAAGCGATCAATGCAGTAATAGAGACTGCGGTAACCATATTCGACAAGCAGATTCAGCGGATCCCCCAAAGGGGCGCCGGACCTATGCGTCAGTCCTTCCGTTTCCACAAGCACGCAGTCGCAGTGCCGGCCGCTCAGTAAACGATTCGCACCCTGTAGCACACCCAGCTCTGCACCTTCCGTGTCGATCTTCAGCAGCCGAACATGAGGGGAGCCGCAACTGCCCCAGTAGTCGTCCAGTGCAAGCGTCCGGACAGTTTGCGTTCTACCATTCGAATTCGATGTATCGGTAAGATGACATCCCGTGTCGGATCGCCACGGGCGAGGAACCGTCAGCTTCACTTCCCTGCCGCTCTGCCCGGCTACGGCACACGGCTGAATGCGGACATTCCGTACGCCGGCATGATTCTTGTGGTTCTCGAGCTGCCGTACGCTCTCAGCGCCCGGCTCAAAAGCAGTAACCGATCCGGACTCTCCCACGAGCGCGGCAGCGATGAAGGTGAAGAATCCCCAATTCGCTCCCACGTCGTACACGCAGTCCCCTGGCCGTAACAGGACCTGGAAGAGCCGCCAAAAGCCTTCCTCTATCCCGGTGCTGTCTGCCTTCAATATCCAGTATTTCTTTACGGTAAGGTCCGCTACGAGCGGGACCGTCCCGCAGAAGCGAACCTTGAGCCAACGATCTTCTCCGGACAGGCGCGCCAGAATGCTCGCGATCAAATAATTACCTTTGAACTCGCGCTCGGCAATAGCATTCATCAATGAAGCAATCAACGTATTTCCCTCGCGAGTTTGCTGCCCCACAAGTTCATGCCGCTTCCATCTCCTTACCAGCCCTTTTTCGCCATCCTACAACACAGCCTGTTGAATTCTTGGAACGATATCAGTTCATCGATTCGCAACTGGGGGTAGGAAGGACAATGCCGGCTTTCGATTTCATTTGCGCTGGCCATCGAAATACCAGGCGACAACGGCCGGATCCTTGGAGAACCAAAAGTCGCCCCAGACCCCCAGGAAAGAAAAGCCCTTCTCGTGCAGCATGCGAAAAACGTCGATGTGCGCGCTGGAGTGACAGCCCCTTCGCAGGGACAGGATCTCGACGAAGATGTTGTCGACACGGGCCAGGATTTCTCCGGCTCCCTCCAGCACTTCCTTTTCCAGGCCTTCAACGTCAATCTTCAGAAAATCAATTCGTTCGAGGCCGATTTCTCCGGCCAGATCGGTCAGTGTTCGCAGCGTGATCCTCTCCCGCCCGACCTCTTGCATGCCGTCGCTGAACATGAATGCCTGCATCGGAAGCAGCGAACTGGCATCACGAACCGAACAGAGTGTGAGTTCCGCGACCCGGTTCTCGTTGGATAGTCCGCATTCGAAAAGAACGATCCGATCCCGCCAGGGCTCGGTGCGCTTGCGGAAATGTTCGCGGGAGGCCGCTTGCGGCTCGCAAGCATATACCTTCGCCTGAGGAAATGCTCTGACGAAGGTCCGCGTCATATCTCCGGTAGCCGCTCCGACATCGAAGACCGTCGTCACTGGGTCGGACGCGGGGCGGGCGCGATTGATGATGTCGACAACATAATAGATGCCGTTCTTGCCCAGAAACCTGTGTTTCAGCGGGCGTACGTAATCCTTTAGCGCGCGAACCGCGTCGAACGAGTACAGTACATCGAATAATTTAGACATGGGAAGATGAAGGCTCTCTCTCCGTCGTGCCTTGCCCCCCAACAGGAAGCAGAAAGCCATCCTTGATGCCCAGCAGGACGGAGCCCAGTTTACGCAAACGTTTCTTTTCGAAAAGCAAAGTCTTAACGAATGTCTTGGCAAAGCCGAGGCCCATGGACGCTACGAAGGCGGGCTCTTCTGCCAGATACCGGCGGGCGATGCAGATCGAGTTTCTTACCTGGTAGTAGTAGCGCCAGGGTTCGTGATGTGCCACTTGGACTATCCGTCCGAAGATTCGGCGTTCGTCCTGTTTTCCGGCGGCATGGGTCATCAATGGCTCGCGCGTGGAAAGAACCTTGAACCCATGGACTATGGCCCGCAGGCAGTATTCGGAGTCAATACCCTCTATGAAAAAGTCAGACCGCATCGCTCCCAGCTGCTTGTAAGCCGAAAGGCTGATCAGGCTCCCCGAGGTGACAACGGACTTCTCTTCCGTGAACGGTTCGGCCCCGGCCGGCCGGCGGATCGCCAACCGGCCTGAGATCGGGCTGCGCGCATTCGAGCCGAGAATAGCGATGCGATCCCTATTTGGATGACCCCGCCAGACACGCGTGAGCGACAGAATCATTTCCTCGTCGACCATGGTGTCCTGGTCCAGGGTCAGCACAAACGACATTTCCAGGTCGATCGCGCGTTGAATCCCCGTATTCAGAGCGCTCGCCAGGCCGACATTGGACGAATTTCGTATGCACTCGCCGCCGAGCGCCTCAACCTCTTTGAGCACTTGCGCAATTTCTGCCGAGCCGCTGTTATCCACCACAATCACGCGCTGCACCTGCGGCAGAACGCGCCGCACCCTCGCCAGGAAACCGCTGTCCGGATGATAGCTGACGGTTACCGCGGCGATGTTCTCCCGGCACGGCGACAACTCGGACAATTCCAGTTCATTACCGTGCATCCGTTCCGCGTGCGCACCGCTCATGACAAAGCCGACCTCGCCAGCAGCGCTCCAGATGCCTTTCTCATAGTGACGAGCGTCGCCGCGAAGACTACGCAACCCAAAGGCGCCGCCACCCACCAGATCGAATGAATCATCCTCATTGCCAGATAGCCGAGCACAGCGGCAACGGTGGAACTCAATAGGGCCGAGCAAGTCACGCGATTGACCGGTTTAAGAGGGGTTGACGTAGCTACAAAGGTGACCAGCGTAACCAGCGAAACCAGATTCGTAGCAACCATCGCCCAGCAGGCGGCATACATCCCGTAGGTTGGGATAAACCAGAGATTGATACCGATGTTCACGATTCCGGCGGCTATTGCCGCCCATAATACCTTGCTGGTCTTGTTGAAAGTGATCAGCGCGTGGTAGCAGGGAATGTAGGTGTACATCAGGGCGGCGCCGAGCGTAAGAATCCGTAGCGCAGGTCCGGCAGGACGAAACTCAGCTCCAAAGAAAATCTGCACCATGGGTTCCGCCGTGACCAGCACGAGCATCGTCAGCAGCATGCCGAAGGTAATCATTCCGCCCGTCCACCTGTTCCAACGTGCGCGGAAGGTTTCATCGACGGCATTTGCCATTGAGGCAAATGCCGGCAACATCGCTATCTGCATCAGCGGCATCGGGAGAAGGAAGAAATGATTGATCCTGCTCGCCGCGTTATACAGGCCGGTTTCGGTCACCTTGCCCCAGTACCCGAGCATTACCGAATCGACGTTGCCATACGCGATCATGACCACGCCCGCCACTCCCAGAGGAAGGGCGATGCGCAGAAAGTGTTTCCACTCGTGCCATTTCAGCTGGAAATGCAGACGCCAATAGCTACCCGAGCCCAATATGCCGGTGATCACCACGGCCACCAATGCCGAGCCGGCATAGGCCCAGCTGATCATCAGAACGGATGGGAACTTCCAAAGCACCACCGCCACCGCAGCCAACATCAACGCGGCTTGCCCTGCCCGAAGGTAGGCTTCATATTCCATCCGCTGCCGGGCGCGGAAGACGGCACAGAAGACGTTGTTAAACTCCCCCAGAAACACATACAGGCCAAGAACGATCATGATTGGCCTGATCGACTGGTCCTTGGTGACCCAGAAAGTACCGGCTACAGCGCCGCCATCCCCACGAAGCCCAGTAGCAGCTTCATCAGGGCGATATCCGTGAACAGTTCCTCCTTTTCCCGGTTAGCCGAGAACTCCCGCGTGGCAGCCGTAACCAGGCCGGCATCGAAGATGATCGCCGCCATCGCGGCGTAAGCAAAAGCGAAGGCAAACTTTCCGTATTCAGTCGGCCCGAAATACCGCACCACCAGCAGAACCTGGACGATCTTCAGCAGCCTGGCGCTGCCTTCCGACACCGTAGCCCAGATGGTGTTTCGGACCAGGGTCTGCTTCCAGCTCCGGTTCTCGAAGAAGACTCTCTTTACGCGCCCGAGTAGCGTCTGAGCCGGAGTTTCCTCCACGGCAGCGCCGGAACTGCCCTCGCCCGGATCCTCCTCCGGCAATGCCCACATCCACCGTCAATTCCGGCTCCTGCGACCGCTCCCGGCTTCCCTGCCACGGTTCCCAGGCCCGTTGTTCTTCTTCCGGGCCTGTGCGGTTCATCAAAATTGCTTGCGCCAAGAAGGCTTGTACGTCAACTGCACGGAGACAGCCACGTTGGATTGCGGCTGATTGGAGATCGCGGGATACTTCCAATGCTCATACTGCACAGAGCTGCCGACGTCCAGGTTCTTCTTAACCGTGAAGTCATAGCCGCCGTTGAAATCCTGGATCATTCCGCCTTGGAAGAAAGCCTCATTCACCTGCTGGTTCCTGTAACCAAGCCGGAGCTTGCTTCGCGGCGAAACCCAATAGGTGCTCCAGGCCTGCAGCCCGCGGGAATCGCGGCCCAGCCAGCTGCCCATGATCTGGCCATAATTCGTGTAGCCCTGCGCATAGTGTGAATTCGTATAGATCACTCCGGTTCCGCGCAGGTTCGGAATATTCGTGTAGCTGCCTTCTACGTGGAGGTCGGCTTTCCTCAGGATGGGAAACTGCGGAACGTAGATGCCGTTATTGAAAGATGCGCGGCGCGGATAGGCCAGCGGGCTGTCCTCGTCATAAGTCATGCCCTGGGCGTAGAGCGTCAGCCAGTTCCGCAGATGTGGAACACGGTAGCTGAAATCGAACCCGTTGACGCGTTTGCCTGGATCGAGTGTTTGCTGGCCGCCTTGCGTCGAGAATGTATGTATGAATGTGCTGAGCGTCATCGGACGCCCATGGCCCGCAAAGATGGCCAGTGTGGAAACGCCGAATTCGAAGTTCGCGGTCGGGTGGAAGTCGGTCTTCTGGCCCCAGGTGAAAGGCTGCGGATCGACAGGAACTCCCGGCGTTCCGAAAAGCTGATTCGTCTGCCCTAAGCGGAGCAGATCGTGGCCCTGCACCTGGCCCACGAAAATTTCGGTGCGAATCTGACCCAAAACCCCCAGGAAGCTCGGCAGCTTGAAGGGAGACACCCGCGAAAGGCGCAGCATGTACATTGGCTCAGCGTTGTTGCTCAGGATCAGGGAGCTGCCCTGATTGGGACCGAACCACAGGCTCTGCTTGCCAAATGTAAGCTGCCAGTTACTGACATTCAATCCGCCGTAGCTGTCCAGCAGGCGAAATCGGTTGACTGCTCTGAACGGCCCGCCATTCTCAAATCCGGGCAGCGGATTACCCTGCGCATCCGTGAAACTGTCCATGCGGGCCATAGTGGCCACCGTCGATGACGACAGCGCAGGAGCCGAAGCAGCGTGCTGATACTCACCCCTCAGGTACAGCACCATCGGCCCGAGGGTGCCATACGACGATGCGCCGGTTACGTTGTTGACCCCTTCCTGATAGGGACGCCCGTAGTCATTGAAGAATGTCTGGCCGAAGTGGAAACCGTCCGTCAGCGGCTGGCCGGAAATGCCGGTTACCCGCGTGTAGACTGACTCGACTTGTGCGCTTCGATTGTTGCCGCCATTCTCCAGCAGGGCGCGCTCCTGGGCGAACTCCCGGTTCAGCGCATCGTAGAGACGCCGGACTTCGTTTCCCCTCTTCTGTCGGGCCTGCTCCCGGGAAGTCAATGGCCCTGCATCGACGAACATCGATGCCGAAGCCATCGCGTCCGAGGCTTCAGCCAGCAGGCGGGCGCATTCCAGCCGCGTCCACGGACGTATGCCGATGAAGCCGGAACGTATGTAGCCGAGCGCGATCAGGCGTTCGAAGGCCGGATAGATCCAGCTCTCCAGCGGCACGTACGGAGAGCCCATATGCTTGGCTGATCGCGGTCCCTTTGTCTCCTCTTTAGGGCGCTCCGGGAGGGACTCGAAGGTGCCGTAGGCTTTGCGATTATCCATCTCCTTGGCGTGGGTGAGCGCATGGCGTCCTATATACCAGCCCAGGGCGCTGCCGATCACGGCGTCGGAGGTGAAGTGCTGCTGGCCAATCACGCGGGCCGCGCTTACCGCCGATGCGCCGCCGTAGGCCAGGAACTTGGTCATCCATCCCGGATACTGTCCTGCTACTACGGTTGCGATCGACCAGGCGGCAGCCGCGTGCTCCGAAGGGAATGAAGCTCCCCCCTGGAACCATTGCCCGCGCCCATTGCCCTCGAACGGCCGCTCCCTGCCCGTGGTCGCCTTGATAACCTCTGTCGCCAGTAAGCTGTCGGCAGCCGCTTCGGCGCTCAGCACGCCGGTGGTCCGCATGCGGTCGTTGGTGCGTACCCGTCCCAGCAGATATGCGCCGGCGCCGGCGCCGGCAAACGCGGCTACGCCGATATCCGAAAATGTCTTGCTGCGATTAATTGTGGCGGTGCCCGAAGGCAGGTGTTGCTCGATTTTCGTATCGCTGCCGACCAGCACGGCGGTTCCGAAGGCGAGCGGTAGAAGCACCGGCAGATCGTGCTCCCGCATCCGTATGGGAGTAGTCCAGAACCATTTCTGATCGCGCAGGAAGTTCGTGCCGAAGGTCTTCGCCTCCCCGCTCTTGGCGGGTTGAGCCGTAGAGCGCCCTCCGGCATTGGCAGGCTGCGTCGGACTCCCCGACTGCTCTTCCCCACTGGCCGATGGTTCCTGTTGGCTGAGTGGCGCCTGTTGTGAACCGGTCGCTGCCTCCTGTGCAAAAGCAGAGATGCAAAATAACCAGCAGCACGCGACGAGCGCCAGCCTGAGTGCCGCCCAACGGCTGGAATCGCGCGAACAGGCAAGCTGCGGGAATTGGTCGACGATACTTGCACAGTGTATTTTGTCCAGAACAAGTTGGCCCCGAATCAGCACTCATACCAAACGGAGGCTAGACCGAATTCGCGGAAGGTATACCCCATGTGGTAGCCGGGCGATCAGCCCGGCGTTGATAGCGGAAGGATGCGCCCACCCTGAATCCGCTCTCGCTGGCAAGATTCCGGCGATGTTCACCGGAGCTGTTGCGAACTCCAATCTCTAAGCGCGCACTGCGGCGCCCGCGACTGCGGGGTTGCTGGCCGCCCGAAGCTGGGCTTGGATCCAGGGATAAGTCTTGGCGAGACCATCCCGCAACGATGCCGACGGCGCCCACCCGAGCTCCTGGCGAATCAGCTCGTTGTCCGAGTTTCTTCCCCGGACTCCCAGCGGACCCGGCACGTGCTTGATCCGCTGTTTCTTGCCGGCAATGTCCATGATTATATGGGCCATCTGGTTGATGGTGACCATTTCTTCCGACCCGATGTTCACCGGCCCGCGGAAGCTTGACTTCATTAGCCGGCGGACGGCCTCAAGGCATTCCTCGATATATAGAAACGAGCGCGTCTGCTCGCCGTCTCCCCAGATTTCAATCTCGCCGCCGTCAGGCTGCTCCGCCACTTTGCGGCAAAGAGCTGCCGGCGCTTTCTCGCGTCCGCCCGTCCAGGTGCCCTCCGGGCCGAAGATGTTATGGAACCTGGCCACCCGGACATCCAGGCGGTGGTTGCGGCAGAAGGCGAAATAGAGACGCTCGCTGAACAGCTTCTCCCAGCCGTACTCGCTGTCGGGCGCCGCCGGATACGCGCTTGACTCGGCACACATCGGGTTCTTCGGATCTTCCTGGTTGTGGGCTGGATACATGCAAGCCGAAGAGGAATAAAAAACCTTCTTGATCCCCCGCTTCACTCCGAAATCGCACATGTGCAGGTTGATCATGCCCGAGTTATGCATGATGTCGGCATCGTTCTCGCCGGTGAATACGAACCCGGCGCCGCCCATATCGGCCGCGAACTGATAGACCTCATCGAATGGGCGGTCGAGGATCTTCTCCCAGGTCCGGGCATCCCGCAAATCGCCGACAACAAAGTCGTCAGCGGCAGACCGACTGAATTCCGGGTGCTTAAGATCAACGCCACGCACCCAGAATCCCTCGTCTTTGAGCCGTTTCACCATGTGGCTTCCGATGAAACCCCCTGCACCGCACACCAACATTGCCTTTGCCTGCATTACCTCTCCTGTTGGGAACAAGTTGCCGCCGCTCAATGCAGCAGCCGGGATAAGAACATCGATCTGTGAGTCGATACAACCGGGACACCTGCACCGGCTGTCTCTGTCGGGAAATCAGAACCGGGATGGTGGGACAATTTGCGCCGGCTGCGGCTTCGGCGCCTTCAGGAAGCAGGAGTACCCACGCCCGCCTCGGCCGTCAGGCACAGGTGCCAGCCGAGCAATCGCTCGAGCCGACGGAAGAGCGGCGGCGGCATCCAGCGGAAGTACCACACCTTCGTATAACGATACATTACGTACTCGGAAATCTTGTACGGAAAGATATGGTCCACCATCGTTTCCGTGACCTTGAATCCTCCCGATTCCACCAGCCGCCGGCCCTGGCTTCGCGAATAGGTATGGGTCACCGGACATCCCGTCTGTGCCTCTGAGTTCTTGGCGACGAGTTCGTTCGTGCGCCAGAACTGCCCCTTGCCGTACCCGCAAACGATCCAGAACACCTTCCAGGACCAGCGGTAGTACACCATGATCTTCACCGTGGCACTCGGGCCCGCATAATCACGGAGTTGCGCCATTACCCGCTCCGGATGCGGTGTGTGGTGAATCACCCCGAAGGAATATATCAGGTCGTAACGTCCCGGCGGGACATATTTCCCGAGGTCTTCCGCGTTGGCCTGGATAAACGTGATCTGGTCCTCGAGTCCGAACACCTGCGCGCGCTGCCGCGCAATCTTCAGCGATGCCTCGGAAAGGTCTACAGCCGTTACCCGCGCGCCATGCCGGGCAAAGTTCATGGTATCGGTGCCGATGCCGCAGCCGATCTCCAGCACCCTCTTGCCGCGCCAGCGCTCGAATTCCGCAAATCTCGGAATATGCGGCTCCACGAAATACTTGCGCCATTCGACCTCGTCAAAATACTCACGCGTCCCGACCGCCTTGTCGGAATGCCGGATGTTGCACGGCCGCTTGTTCCAATAATCGGCGACGGTGGTAATCGAAACCTGGTCGAAACTCTTCGTATCCGGCATCAGAACGCTGTGCTCCAGAGGGTGGGTTGGATCCCGAAAGCCTGTTCCAAGCAGAAGCGACCGGGCATGGACCGTGCCGATTCGCTTGCCGCTGAGGTTCTTCTCTGCGCTGCTTGCTTTCGGATCGTCAGCGCGCCGGGGTCCCCGGCACGCGGGCTGTTGCGCGTGCTGGGGTGGGTGTCATCGGGTTCGCGCTGCATCGCAGCATCCCTCAGAGGGCAGAAAGGGTTCGAGGTCGGCGACATCGACCTCGACAGCGATACTCCGCATGATCAATTCCAGGGTGAGCACGATGCGGGTGCTGCTCTTGTGCCGCACCACTATGCCCTGCAGACCGGCCAATGCGCCGTTGCGGATTTTGGCTCTCTCGCCGACGTTGAGGAAGCGGTACGGCGTGGCATTGTAGAGGTGCAAGCCATCGCGCAGGGCTTCAATTTCCGCGCTCGGCAAGGGGGCGGCACCCCGGCTCGTGCCTACGATGGATAGAATCCCCGGGGTGCTTAGAATCTTCGTCCTGTCGGCACGCGAAGCGTGCACGAACAGGTAGCTGGGAAACAGCGGGAGCTCAAGCGCCACCGCCCGCCCATCCTTCCAGCGCCGCCTGAGGCGATAGAGCGGCAGGAAATACTCGATTTCCCGCACCTCGAGATGGCTGGCCACCTGCTTTTCGTGACAGGGAGTTGTATAGACGGCGTACCAGTTCTCACCTGCTGGCTCCTGCGGATTCGCAATCGCCGCAACTGAACTCTGAAACAAGCCGCCGGACATGGCTCCGCCTTCCCTCGCACAAAAAGGGCTTTCACTAAGTCCCATGATTTTGCTCCAAAATGGAGCACAGCTCAGTCGGCGAAAGCTTCGCCGACGGAAATCCACACTGCAATGCCAAAAACCAGCAACTCTAGAAGATTTAATATTTTCCGCTCTCTACCTTGGCCTGTCAAGGTTGATCTGCTGCCTCCAGAGTCTCACGTCGTCTGGTAGTCAAAGCAGCCGGTCTGTCATTTAGCGCAAACGGTGGTGAACATTTCTGACGAACGCCCATACCCCTGAGTTGCCCAGGCTTGGCCGCCGCTCCCCGGCACAATGCGCCTGTAGTTGGTTGAACTCCTGGCAAATACGCCTCCATGGTGTCCCCGACCGACGCTGTCGCTGCGTCGGTTGGGGCAGAAAGATCACCGGCCTCCGCGCCGATGCGCTGAATCGCACCTGCGTATCCAGCAGAGCTGACGGTTCGCCAAATGTGCTCGAGCGCAAAGGCGTCGCTCTTCGTCTACATCTAAAAGCGGAACTTCCCTCTTGGAATCCGCTTCCCTCTTGGAATCAAAGACATGTCGCTTTTGTTAAGAACACCTGATTCTTGCTCTGGTTGCGAACTGCTGCACGGTAGAAGGTTGGGGGCTCGCTGTTCACGCGTGCCCTCCGGAAGTTCGAACACGGCAATGTCAGCCCGAACCCGGCGCAACTTTCCTCAGGGTGGGGTACCGCTTTCATTCATTTACTCGGAAGCAAAGCACACATACACTCGAGGAGGTCTACATATGGTGTCACTGACACAAGGATTCTTACTGGTTGGCGCGGCGGCGGGTCTTGCTTGTTGTACGGTTTTCCTGATCCTGGTCATTCTGGCGGCCCGGCGTTTTCGCCGGCGCCAGGAGAACGGCAGCACGGGCATCGGCGATCTCCAGCCGGTTTCCCTGCTCAAGCCCCTCTGCGGCATGGAGCCCGACCTGGAACTCCATCTGGAGAGCTTTTTCACCCAGAGCTATCCCGCCTTTGAGATCGTCTTCGGCACCCGCAATGCCCAGGATCCGGCCCTGGGGGTGGTGCGCACTCTGCAGGAGCGCTATCCCCAGGTGCCGGTGAAGTTTGCCTTTTCCGGCGAACCCCACCGTGCCAATGCCAAGGTGTGCTCGCTGGAGAAGATGGTGGCTGCGGCCAGCTTCGACTACCTGGTGATCAGCGACAGCGACGTGCGCGTCAGCCCGGACTACGTGCGCCAGGTGGTTCGTCCCCTGGCCGATCAGCGGGTCGGACTGGTGACCTGCCTGTACCGCGGAGCGCCGACCGTGGGCCTGTGGTCGCGCCTGGAAGCCCTCGGCATGTCGGTGGAGATGACCTCCGGGGTGATCGTGGCGGAGATGCTGGAAGGGATGCGCTTCGCCCTGGGACCGACGATGGCCCTGCGCCGCGAGGTGCTGCAGGCGGTGGGCGGCATCGGCCAGCTGGCCAGCTACTGCTCGGACGACTACGTGCTGGGCAAAAAGATCTTCGAATCGGGACGCCTGGTGGTGTTCTCCTCCCATGTCATCGACCACGTGGCGCTGAGCCGCAGCCTGAAGGGCTCGATTATCCACCAGGTGCGCTGGATGAAGAGCACGCGCTTCTCCCGTCCCAAAGGCCACGTAGGCACGGGTCTGACCTTCGCCCTCCCGTTCGGGCTGCTGGGACTTTACGCCGGCCACGCTTCGCGGCATGAGATTCTCGGACTCTCGCTGCTGGCCCTGGCGGTGCTGAACCGGGTGATCCTGGCGATCACGGCGGGCTGGTGGGTGGTGCGCGATCGCCTCTCGCTGCGCGACTGCTGGCTCTATCCGCTGCGCGACCTGATGGGCTTTTGCTTCTGGGTTGCCAGTTTTCTGGGGACGACCATCGTCTGGCGCGAACGCCGCTACCGGCTACTGCCCGGCGGAACCATGGAGCTTCTGCCTTCGGCTGTCGCCGGCCAAGCCCCTGAACCGCTCACTGTCGACGCCCATGCGATGGCTGATCGACAGATTTGAAGGTCCGCGAATGCCGCCTGCTTTGCAGAAAGGTGCACCTCGTCGGTCGTAATGATTTTCAAAGCTGGATAGAATGATCGCCCCTAAACCAGTCTCGGTGCCCATGACGAAACGGATCAATAACGTGCAGGCCCTGCGCGGGCTGGCTGCCTTACTGGTCGTGTACCTCCACTGTGGTTTGTTTTTCTGGAAATTCGGCCCTTTTGGCGGTTTCGGTGTCGAAGTGTTCTTTATGATCTCAGGATTTGTTATGGGATACACCGCCCTGAACAATTCCAGTCAGTTCCTGACCCGCCGGCTGATTCGGGTTATTCCCGCGTACTGGGCAGCTACACTGGCGGTGTTCGCAGCGGCTAACTGGCATCCGCATTTGATGATGGTGACGCGGGCAGATCCCGGAGCGCTGGTTAAAAGCCTGTTGTTCGTGCCGTACACAAGGGGGGACGGCCAGATTCAGCCAATGTTGTTCTTGGGCTGGACTCTTAACTACGAGATGTACTTTTATGTGCTGATGGCGATCGCGCTGGCAATTTGCAAGAGCAGACCGGGGCTTCTGACAACTCTTCTGATCACGGCGGGAATTGTCGTTTGCCGCCCCTTCGCCGGATCGAGCCCGGTTGCGTATTTCTACAGCCGGCTGCTCGTCTTCGATTTCGTCGCCGGCATAGCCGTGTAGTCACTTTACCGTGCCGTCCCGGAGGCATTCTGTTATCGAGTACGGTGGCTTCTTGGAGGACTGGCTGTTCTCTCCCTGTTGCACAAATACTGCCTTGAAAGGGCGGGGCTTCAGCCCCTGAGGGTATTATCGGTTTTACCGAAGTGCATTTATGCAACCAGCTCTAGACGTGGTGGTCCCTGGCAGAGCGCTATTTGCCAACCGTGCGATCGGCGCCGGAGTTGTAAAGTTTCTCCACCCGGTTGATATTGAAAAGCTTGTTGATTTGCTGCACCAGCTCTGCTCGCTGGTCGTTCAAGCGAGGAATCGCAAAGGATATTCTGCAGACCGCTGCTCTCTGCTCGGCGGTAAGGCTGGAAGGAGCGCCGGCCTGGCGGATGATCAGTCGAATCTCATCCTCGATATTCCATAGCTGGGTGTTCATGTCCTTCAACTTCGCGTACAGGGTTTTGAAGTCATCCTGACCAGGCTTGGGTGTGAAGGAGTTCTTTCCCAGGTAGGCCTGGAGCTGATCGTATTCCTCCGCAAAATCCCTGGTCGATATCTGATTCTTCTTCGCTGCCGCGATCTTCAGCTCAAGGATCGTTTGCCGATCAACCACTTCTCCTGGTGAAGGAGCAAGCAGGCCCATACCTTTTATCTCCAATCGTGCGAGTCACGCCTCAGCAGCGAACGATGTTATCGGCGTGAATTCCCTTGGTGGCGTTGCGCGTGTCCACCACCAGTTGCGATTCCGCCACGATCCGCCGGTAATCGTAGTCGGAGTGGTCGGTCACGATCATCGCGCAGTCGTACTGCCCTAGATTCTCCAGCGGCGTGCACCTCATGTTCAGCTCATAGCGCCGCCCCCGGCCCACCGTCGGAAAGTACGGATCGTGGTAAGAAACGACAGCCCCTCGCTGCTTGAGCAACTCGATAATCACCAGCGACGGCGACTCCCGCAGATCGTCCACGTCGCGCTTGTACGCCAGCCCCAGCACCAGCACCTTGGCTCCGTTCAGCGCCTTCTTCCGCTCATTCAGCGCCGCCGCCGTCTGCTCCAGCACGTAGTACGGCATGTTGCGGTTGATCTCGCCGGCCAGCTCGATAAATCGCGTGCGGAAATCAAACTGCCGCGCCTTCCACGACAGATAGAACGGATCGATCGGTATGCAGTGCCCGCCCAGACCCAGGGCCCGGATAAAACGCCTGAAAACCGAACGGCTTGGTCTTGGCCGCATCAATGACTTCGAAGATGTCAATCCCCATGCGCTCGCATAACTGCTTCAGCTCGTTCACCAGCGCGATGTTCACGCAGCGGTAGATGTTCTCCAGCAGCTTCGTCATCTCCGCCGCCTTGGGCGACGATACCGGCACGGTGCGGTTGAAGATGGTGCCGTAGAGCGCGCAGGCCAGCTCCGTCCCCACCGGGCCCACTCCGCCCACCACCTTGGGAATGTCCCGCCGCGCCACCGTCTCATTGCCCGGGTCTTCCCGCTCCGGCGAAAACGCCACGTGCAACCCCTGACCCTCGCCGTTTCGCGCCACCTTCAACCCCGCCGGGCTGCCCTGCTCCAGCAGCGGGATCACGATCTCTTCGGTCGTTCCCGGGTAGGTTGTGCTCTCCAGGATGATCAGCTGGCCGTCGTGGGTATGCGGCGCAATCGCCTTGACCGTCTCGACGATGTAGCTCAGGTCGGGCTCGTGATATTCGTCGAGCGGAGTGGGAACGCAGATGATCACCGCATCCATCTCGCGCAGCTTGGAGTAATCCGCCGTCGCCGTGAAACCGCGCTTCTGCGCCGCCCGAGATCGCCTCACCGGAAATGCGCACGATGTAGGAGCCGCCCTCGTTGAGCGTCTTCACCTTCGCGGCGTCTATGTCGAACCCCGTCACCCGGAAACGCTCTTCGCTGAACAGCAGCGCCAGTGGTAACCCGACGTAACCCATCCCGATAATGCCAATCCGGGCAGTCCTAGATTCAATTTTCGCCGTCAGCTCGGCAGCGAGGGTGGATGATCGAGTCAACAAGATACGGAATCTCCAATTACCGAGTGTGAATCGACTCATTCTACTGCAAACACGCATTTGCAAGACAGACCGCCCCGGGACGTTCCGGTATAGTAAAAGCATTCTGAACGACAGGAACCCAGAGGTATGGGCAACGCTACCCGCCGTTGCCGGTGAGAATCAGGATGGAATTCGTCGATCTTAAGGCGCAATACAATCTGCTGCGGCAATCCATCGATCGGCGCATGGCCGCGGTCCTCGAACACTGCCGTTTCATCATGGGCCCCGAGGTTCAGGAGCTGGAGGCTGCGCTGGCTCGCTACACGGGCTCAAGCCACTGCATCGGTTGTGCCAGCGGAACCGATGCGCTGCTGATCGCCCTCATGGCGCTGGGAGTTGGAGCAGGCGACGAGGTGATTACCAGCCCCTTCACCTTCATTGCCAACGCGGAAATGATCGCGCTCCTCGGCGCCCGGCCCGTGTTCGTCGACATCGATCCGGAGACCTACAACCTCGACTCGCAACTGTTGCGGGCGGCGATCACGCCCAAAACCAAGGCCATCATGCCAATAGCGTTGTATGGCCAGTGCGCCGATATGGATGCCATCGGCCAGATTGCCGGCGCTATTCCGGTGATTGAAGACGCGGCGCAAAGCTTCGGTGCCATTTATAAGGACCGGCGCTCCTGCAACCTGTCCCTCATCGGCTGCACCAGCTTTTTCCCTTCCAAGCCGCTTGCCTGTTATGGCGATGGTGGCGCCTGCTTTACCAGCGACGCTGCCCTGGCGGAAAAGATGCGCCGCATTCGCGATCACGGCCAGCAGGGACGCTATCAGCACACGACGCTGGGATTGAACAGCCGTTTAGACACCCTGCAGGCTGCGGTTCTGCTGGCCAAGCTGGAATGCTTCGATACCGAGCTGAAGAGCCGCACCAGAATCGCCAACCGCTACACGGAGCTGCTGCGCGGCCATGTGGCGACTCCATACATCGATCCGTGCTGTACCAGCGTTTACGCGCAATACACGGTACAGCTTGAGCAGCGTGACCAGATGCAGGCGCGCTTGCGCGAGAGAGGCGTTCCCAGCGCCGTCCACTATCCGCTGCCGATCCACCTGCAGCCGGTCTTCGCCGGACTGGGACTGGCGCGCGGAAGTTTCCCGCTGTCGGAAGCGGCGGCCGAGCGAGTTCTCAGCCTGCCCATGCATCCTTATCTCACCGACGAACAGCTGGCGCATGTCGCGGAATCGCTCAAAGCAGCCTTGGCAGAGTGCCGGAATTGATGCCGGAGCCCGCGCCGTGGGGGCGGCCCAACTAGGTCTGCCCTCGAGGCGTCTGCTTTACGGATACAATAGTATTTTCCTCCCGGCTCTTGGGGAACTCCGTCCATGTGTCTGACCAAAGAACAAGCACTGGAGATGTTCCGCTCCGATGATCTGCTCGGCATTGGCATGGAAGCCGATGCCGTGCGCCGCCGCCTGCACCCCGACGGCATCGTCACCTACATCATCGACCGCAACATCAACTACACCAACTTCTGCACCGAGTACTGCACCTTCTGCGCCTTCTATCGTCCGCTGAAGGGCAAGCTCGCCGACGAAGGCTACATCCTCGACTTCGAGACCATCTACGAGAAGATCCGCGAAACCGTCGAGTTGGGCGGCACCGGCGTGCTCATGCAGGGCGGACTGCATCCCGAGCTCAAGATCGACTACTTCGAGCGCATGTTGAGCGGCATCAAGCAGCGCTTTCCCCGCGTCCATCTGCACTGCTTCTCCGCCTCCGAGATTCTGGCCATCGCCGAATATAGCCAGCTCTCGGTCGAGGAAACGATCAAGCGCCTGCAGGCCGCCGGCCTGGATTCCATTCCCGGCGGCGGAGCTGAAATCCTCGACGACGAGGTGCGGCGCCGCATCGCCCGCCTGAAGTGCCTCACCGACGATTGGCTGCTGGTGCATCGCACCGCGCACCGCCTCGGCATGAAGACCACGGCCACCATGATGTTCGGCGTAGGCGAGACCTACGAGCATCGCGTCAACCACTTCCAGCGCATCTACGACCTGCAGCAGGAGACCGGCGGCTTCACCGCTTTCATTCCCTGGTCCTTCCAGCCGCAGAACACCGCCCTCGGCGGGCGTGGCTGGGACGAGGCCACCGCGGTCGACTACCTGAAGACGCTGGCCATCTCCCGCGTCTTTCTCTCCAATTTCCCCAATGTGCAGTCCAGCTGGGTGACGCAGGGCCTCAAGATCTGCCAGATAGGGCTGCGCTTCGGCGGCAACGACGTCGGCTCGGTCATGATCGAAGAGAACGTGGTCGCCTCGGCCGGCGTGCGCAACTGCACCACCGAAGAGGAGCTGCGCCATATCATCCGTGATGCCGGCTTCCGCCCGGTGCAGCGCGACACACTCTACCGGACATATTTTCTCAACTGAACACCGGGTCTTCGTCACTCTTGCCTGCCCTTCCAATTCAGGTACAATCTGCTTATCCGGGCCCCACCGGCATTCCTGCAAACTGGACTTCTGCTTTGAGCTTCTTGGCGGCATTCTCGTTTCTGCAAGTGCGCCCGAACCCCCTCGTCGATTTCCTGCAAAGGCAGACAAACCCAGCGTTCAAGGGGCTTTACGAGGCCAACGGCTTCGACATGATGCTGTTGATCCCGTATTTCATCGTCCTCATCATTCTTGCCGCCTACGGCTTCCATCGTTACCAGCTGGTCTGGATGTATTACCGCAATCGCAAGAAGGCCACCGGCGAGCCTAAGTCGCGTTTCGAGGAGCTGCCCCGGGTCACCATCCAGTTGCCGATCTTCAACGAGCAGTTCGTGATCGACCGCCTGGTGGAATCCGTTTGCAAGGTGGAGTACCCGCGCGAGAAGCTGGACATTCAGGTGCTCGACGACTCGACCGATGAAACCGTGGAGGTCGCGCGCGAGGTGGTCGAGCGCTATGCCGCGCTCGGCTATCCCGTCAGCTACCACCACCGCACCAATCGCCATGGCTTCAAGGCGGGCGCGCTGCAGGAAGGCCTGAAGACCGCCAAGGGCGAGTTCGTCGCCATCTTCGATGCCGACTTCACTCCCTCGCCCGACTGGCTGATGAAAGTGGTCCATCACTTCAGCAATCCGCAAGTCGGCATGGTGCAGACACGCTGGACCCACATCAACCGCAATTACTCGTTCCTCACCGAGGTGGAAGCCATTCTGCTCGACGGCCACTTCGTGCTCGAGCACGGTGGCCGCTCCCGCGCCGGCGTCTTCTTTAATTTCAACGGCACCGCCGGCATGTGGCGTATCCGGGCCATCGAAGAGGCGGGCGGCTGGCAGCACGACACCCTGACCGAAGACACCGACCTGAGCTATCGCGCGCAGATCAAGGGATGGAAGTTTCTCTACCTGCAACACGTGGAGTGCCCGGCCGAGCTGCCCATCGAGATGACCGCCTTCAAGACGCAGCAGGCGCGCTGGGCCAAGGGCCTGATCCAGTGCGCCATCAAGGATCTGCCGCAGCTCATGCGCGCCAAGGTGAGCCGCCGGGAGAAGGTCGAAGCCTGCTATCACCTGACGGCCAACATCAGCTATCCCCTGATGATCGCCCTCTCCGTGCTGCTGCTGCCGGCCATGATCATTCGCTTTTACCAGGGCTGGTTCCAGATGCTCTACATCGATGTGCCTCTTTTTCTGGCATCGACCTTCAGCATCTCCAGCTTCTATTTGGTTTCGCAAAAGGAGCTGTTCCCGGGGCGCTGGTATCGCACGTTCCTGTATTTGCCGTGCCTGATGGCCTTCGGCATCGGCCTCACCATCACCAACTCCAAGGCGGTGATCGAGGCCCTGATGGGCAAGCAGACCGCCTTCGCCCGCACTCCCAAGTACCGGGTGCAAAGCAAGAGCGACCGCAGCGAGGCCGCCAAGAAATATCGCAAGCGCCTCGGCGTCGTTCCCTGGATCGAATTGGTGGTAGGCGCCTACTTCGCCATGACCGTCGTCTACGCCCTGCAGAACGAGAACTACATCACGATTCCCTTCCTGATTCTTTTCGTCTTCGGCTATTGGTACACGGGAACGATGTCGCTGCTGCAGGGCCGCTTCGACAGGCTGGCGCCCTCGAATGCCGAGCAGCACACTAAGCCGTTCCCGGTGGGTGTGTAAAGCGCGCCGCACTATGTTATGCGCACACGATTAGTTCTTTTCCTGATCGCCGTAGTACTTCTGGCCGCCTTCGCTTTCCGGCGAAGCCCCTATAACCAGGTGCGCTCGCAGTTCGCCGTGGTCACCATCAATGCGCCCGTCAACCGCGTCTGGGACGTGCTCGCCGATCTCAATGGCTACCGCTCCTGGAATCCTTTCCTCACCTCCGCCTCTGGCAGCTTGGCGGCACAGCAGGAGATCACCGTCACGGCCAAGCTCGGCGCGCACAGCATTACCTATCATCCGCGCATCGTCGCCGTGCAACCAGGAAGGAGGCTGGCGTGGCAGACGACCCTGCTGTCCCCGTTAATCCTCAGCGGAGAGCACGAGTTCGAACTCGATGCGCTCGACCAGTCGCACACCCGCCTCATCCAATCCGAACACTTCCGCGGAATCCTGGTCGGAATGCTCTGGAGCCGCTTCTCGCCGCAGCTCGTGCAGGGCTTCAACGCCATGAACCAGGCACTGAAGCGCCGTTGCGAACAAGCGGCGTTCTGAGCACCTCCTGTTGTGGGTTCAGCACACCCTGTGTTTCTGCAATGATTTTCCAAACGATTTATTTGAAAGGGCGCGGCTTCAGCCCCTGAGGGAATTGTTCTTCTTCTGAAAACGAATATGAAACTGCCTCCCGCATGAGATGCACCTTTGGCCAACCCGCCCGCGAGCAGTACAATTCCGGAACGATCTCGAGCTGAAAAGGAGACCCCGCTCCCGATGACCAAATCGCGGCTTGCACTATTTGTCTTGTTGTTTTCCAGCGCCCTGGGATTCGCCCAGGACGCAACCACCAAGGCGGTTCGCAACTGGCGTCAGGCGAACGAGCCCGCCATCATCTCCGAGTACGTCGAGCTGCCTCAAGATTCCGAATCTGGCGGCCGATCCTGTGACCCTGCGGAAAAATGCCACCGCCATCCAGCAGATGTTCGAGAAGCGCGGCGCGAAGAGCCGCCTGCTCGAGCTTCCCGGCGTTGCGCCCGCGGTCTACGGCGAGATCATGACACCCGGCGCAACCCGCACTGTAATGTTCTATGCCCATTACGACGGCCAGCCGCTCGATCCCAAGGAATGGGCCAATCCACCGTTTGAGCCCACGCTGCGCGACAATGCCCTGGAAAGCGGCGGCAAAGTGATTCCCTTTCCCGCCAAAGGTCAGCCCTTCGGACCCGAGTGGCGTATCTACGGCCGCGGATCGGGCGATGACAAAGTCAATGTCATGATCTTCCTGGCCGCGCTTGACGCCCTGCGGGCTAGCAAGATTCCGATCAAATCCAACCTCAAGTTCATCATCGAGGGAGAGGAAGAAGCCGGCTCTCCCCACCTGTCCGATTTAATGCGTCAGAACAAGGCCCTGCTGAGCGCCGATGTCTGGCTGATCTGTGACAGCCCCATGCACCAGAGCCGCCGGCAGAACGTGATCTTCGGCGTCAGGGGCATTCAGATTGTCGACCTCACCGTTTACGGTCCGCGACGCGAACTGCATAGCGGCCACTACGGCAACTGGGCGCCCAATCCGGCCATGATGCTGGCGCAGCTGCTGGCCTCCATGAAGGACGACAACGGGCGGGTTCTCATCGACCACTTTTACGACGGCATTCAGCCCTTCGGCGAGCTTGCCAAAAAAGCCATTGCCGAGGCGCCGCAGAACGACGCGCAATTGAAGAAAGACCTGTGGCTCGGGCGCACGGAGGGCAATGGCGCGCCGTTGCTGGAGTTACTCGGATTGCCCTCGTTGAACATCCGCGGAATGGCCAGCTCGCGCATCGGCGCCCAGGCCAGCAACGTGATTCCGGCGACTGCCACGGCCACCATCGACATTCGCCTGGTGCGTGGGCTCGACCACCAGGTAATGGCGCAACGCTTTATTGACCACGTCCGCAAGCAGGGATATTTCGTGGTAGACAAAGATCCCGACGAGCAGACCCGATTGACGCATCCTAAGGTCGCCAAGATCGTCGTCGACAAAGCTGGTTACAACGCGGCAGGTTCGTCCATGGACTCGCCCATCGGCAAGTCGGTGATTCAAGCGGTTGAGAACGCCCGCGGGCCGGTCATCAAGTTGCCCACCATGGGAGGCAGCGTTCCCCTGTTCATGATTCAGGAGGTTCTGGGATCGGCCACGATTCTGGTTCCCACCGCCAATCACGACGACAATCAGCACAGCTACAACGAGAACATCCGCATCCAGAACATCTGGGACGGAATGGAGACCATGGCGGCGCTGATGACGATGTGAGGCTTGCGGCGAATCCGAGAGGGCCGGAGAAGCGCACCTGGCCGGCCCTTTCGCCAACGGTCGATCGCGCAAGAGCAATATCTGAATTCAAAAATCTGAATTCCGATATAGCCCTCTTTGCCGCATATGACCATTTCCCGCGAACCCCGCTTGCTGTATCCTAGATTCCTGTGATCAAGTTTTTGTATGTGGCGCTGGTGCTGTCGACCATCGTTGTGCTCGGAGTTGCCGGGGTAATCTATTGGCGGGTTCGCAGGCATCTCTCGGCTTCCGCCTCGGCCACGGCAGGAAGAGCGCCAGCGCCTTTCGCCGGCGAACCAGGAGAGGGCGGGCAGCCCGCATCCGAGCAGGTGCGGCGCAGGTAGTCCGTTCCACCGGTTTAACAGGCTGCGGAAAAACGCGCCGAAGCAGGGTCCCCAGCAAACGCCGCTTTTGCGTTCGTTGGGGTGCAAGCGACAAGCGAGGCGCTTTGGATGTGGGTACCATAAGATCCGTTGTCAAGATGTTGTAGTCCCGTGCAAACCGAAACCTGTTTTTCCGCAGCCTCTTAATCCACTTGAAAAAACACGTTATTTGGATTTCCTAAACTATGACCTCTCGCTCCGCCAAAACGATTGAGATAAGCGTCGCGCACAGCCCTGATTCCGATGACGCCTTCATGTTCTACGGTCTGGCCACCAACAAAGTGCGCGTACCCGGTTTGAAGTTCAAACACACTCTTTGCGACATAGAGACCCTGAACCGCGCGGCCATCGACGCAGCCCTCTACGACGTGACGGCTATCTCCTTCCACGCCTATCCTTACATTCAGGAAAAATACGCGTTGATGCCCTGCGGCGGCAGCCTCGGCGAGGGCTACGGCCCCATGATCGTCGCTCCCAAGCCGTTCAAGGTAGAGGACGTTACCAAGCTCCGCATCGCCGTCCCGGGCACCCTGACGACCGCCTACCTGTTGCTGAAGCTGTTTGCGCCGGAGGCCGAAACCGAAGTCGTGCCCTTCGATCAGATCATTCCCGAGGTGCTGGCCGGCAGGTTCGAGGCCGGGCTCATCATCCACGAGGGTCAGTTGACCTACGCCAACAGCGGGCTGCACCGCGTGGTCGATATGGGCCGCTGGTGGAGTGAGCAGACAGCGCTTCCCTTGCCGCTGGGCGGCAACGCCATCAAGCGCACCTTGGGGCCCGAGTTGATGGCCAAGATAACCAAGGCCCTGCGCGACAGCATTCGTCACGCCCTCGAGCATCGCGAGCAGGCGCTGGAGTACGCCATGCAGTTCGCGCGCGATCTCGACAGCCAGACCGCCGACAAGTTCGTCGGCATGTACGTCAACGAGCGCACCCTCGACTACGGAGAGGACGGGCGGGCCGCCGTCGCCAAGCTGCTCGATATGGGGCATCGCCAAGGCATCATCCCAACCGCCGCCAAGCTGGACTGGGCAGGAGCATAGCGCGAAGCTCGGCAATGCTACAAAGATGCTCATGGCGGCCCACATTTGCCTGAGGTTGGCAAATGTGGGGACAGATGCTACAGGTGCCCCATATCTGCCCTCTTTTGGCAGATGTGGGGTAGTTACCTTTAAAAACCTAAGTCGCCTCTTGTCAGCTTCACTGCGCTCGCCAAAGCCAGCGGCGCTTTCATCTCATCTAACACTTGAGGAATTCGGCGTAACATGCAGTTGGAACTGGACCGAAAGAAGATCCCGCAAACGTTGTTGATCGATGCCGACGACACCCTCTGGGAAAACAACGTCTACTTCGAGCGCGCCATTGCCAACTTCATCTCCTTTCTCAATCATCGCGAATTCACCTCCGCCGAAGTTCGCCGGGTGCTGAACGAGGTCGAGCGGGAAAACATCGTCACTCACGGCTATGGGCTGCACAGCTTCCTGCATGCCCTGGTGGGTACATTTGAGCGGCTTTCGGTTGAGCCGCTGACTCCCGGTCTGCATGACACCATTTGCGGTTTTGCTCATGCCATCGCCGAGCAGCCCATCGAGCTGATCGCCGGCGTGGAGCCCACCCTGCGCTACCTGGAACCGCGGCATCGGCTGATGCTCCTGACCAAGGGCAATCCCGTGGAACAGCTCGGCAAGATCGAGCGCTCGGGACTCAAGCGGTACTTCATCGCTGTGGAAATCGTCGCCGAGAAGGACTCGTTCACTTACAACGGCATTGTCGAGAAGTACAACCTGCTCCGCGAGGCTACCTGGATGGTGGGCAATAGCCCTAAGTCCGACATCAATCCTGCCTTAGAAGCCGGACTCAACGCGGTATTCGTTCCACACCCCGATACCTGGATACTGGAGCACGAACCCCTGGCTAAGCCGTCCAAGCCCGACAAACTATTGGAACTCCGTGACTTCGCCGAATTGTGTCGGGTTTTCTAAAGGTTTCTCGGATAATAGCCTTAGACTGAACCTAAATCGTTACCTAAGAGTAATGCATAAGCTATTGCCCGTGTTATGGTGCAGGAGCTACTCTGCCTTGAGTCAGGGACATGGCCGACAACTCCCAACGCCTGCAACGTGCGCTCCAACTGCTCAGTGACCTGGGCCCGGCG
Organism: uncultured Acidobacteriota bacterium; assembly: GCA_963791145.1. Classification (GTDB taxonomy): domain Bacteria; phylum Acidobacteriota; class Terriglobia; order Terriglobales; family Acidobacteriaceae; genus CAWBRT01. Next base: position 125,797 of record CAWBRT010000027.1, read on the forward strand.
TTGACGTCCAGCCTGGAGTTCCGTGACGTTGCCCGCCGCATTCTCGCCATGGCCATGGAGATGGCGCGCAGCCGCGCCGCCGTTCTTTTCGAGTTCAATGACAAGCCCCTGATGCTGGTCTCCCTGGCCTCGTCAGGTTTTGTGAAATTCCCCGAAGATGTCGTCATTCCGCTGCTGCCTCGCCACGGCTTTGCCCTGAACCGTCTGCGGTCTCCGCTGCGCCTGGACGCGGAGAAGCGCGCCCAGCTCTTCTCCATCGACGGCAACTTCAATCCTTCTCTGATCGAGTGGATCATACCGCTGAGGATGGGACGCAAGCTGGTCGGGCTGTTCGGCCTGGGCGAGAACCTGGAGAAGGCGGAGTACTCTCCCGACGAGCTGCATGCGCTGGAGGTGGTCTCGCACTACTGCGCCCTGGCGGTGCACAATCATCATCTTTCGGAAACGCTGGCGGCGCGCATTCGCGAGAACCTGAAGCTGTTGAGCAGCGTGCACGCCTTCTACGATTCCACCCTGGAAGTGCTCGCTGCCGCCATCGACATCAAGGACGTGAACATCCACGGCCATTCCCTGCGCGTGGGCTCTTATGCGGCCGGCATCGCCCAGGCCATGGACATGAGCGAGAACGAAGTAGCCGGGGTGCGCGCCGCGGGCTATCTGCACGATATCGGCAAGGTTGCCGTCGATCGCTACCTGTTCGGCAAGCTGGATGCCCTGAACCCCTCGGAGTTCCGCCAGATTGCCGACCACACCATCCTGGGTTACGAAATCGTCAAGGAAGTTGAGTTCCCCTGGTCGGGAATTCCCGAAGTCGTGCGCTCGCATCACGAACGGGCCGACGGCACCGGCTATCCCGACGGCGTTCCTCTCAGTGACATGCGCCCGGAGGTCAGGATCGTCGCCCTGGCGGACACCTTCGATGCCATGACTACCGACCGCCCGTACCGGCGCAGCATGTCTGTGGGAGAGTCGTTGACAGCAATCGTCAACCTGACCCCTTCCAAACTCGATCCCGGACCGGTGCACGCTCTCATCCTGCAGATTCGCCGCGACGCGGTGGCGGCTATCACGACGCCGCAGGCTGCCGACCCCGCACCGGCCCGTCCGCGCTTCCTGCGCGACGGCTTGGCCTGCAATCTCTTCCCTTCCGATATCGACCAGATCGCCGCCCTGCTCAATCACCGCCTGCAGGGACGCGCCAACCACGACGTGGTTCACTAGAGCATCGTCACCCGAGAAAGCAGCTTCACGCGAGTGGTCGGCATTTGGCCGTTAGGCGAGCCGCTATGGACTTATCTGATGGCAATCAATTCTGCCACCCCAGCAGCGTTATCCTCCCACGAGCACGAGTGATTGCTGCCGGCAGGGCAAAATATCTTTGCAGCGGATCGAGTTGCATTAAACTCGGTACACAGCCGTAAGTTACGATATGCCCTGCTCTACGCCAGCTACGTGGTGTTCGATGGGTATTGCTGGACGAAGTGGACATAGTTATGTTGTGATTCTGTCGCTCGACTGCTCACGAACAGTATTTCGTGCACTCGGAGCTGAAAAAGGAAATTCCTGATGAGTGTTCGTGTTCACGCTTCTCCGTCCTATTGTTCGTGTACAAGTGAGTTGCCGTTTAGGGATGCGCTGCGTCTTTCCGCATTGTTACGGTTACTTGCGATGGTATTGGTCGTGTGCCTGACCAGTGGTCGGGCAGCACAGGCGCAGGAAGTGATTTCGTTTGCCTCGCTGGACGGGGATCTGACCCGTGGAACACCAACCTCTTTGCAAGGCCTGTTGTTCAAACCGGCCGGCCCAGGCCCCTTCCCCGCAGTGGTCGGAATGCACGGCTGCGGCGGGCTTTTCAACCGACAAGGCCAACTCGTAGCCCGTGAAAAGGCTTGGGCGGAAATACTGACCTCTCGTGGTTATGTCGTCCTATTCCCCGATAGCTTTGGCCCCCGAAACGTAGTGCATGCCTGTGCTGATGGAGGCCCGAACGCGCGCCCCTGGGCCGAAAGATCTGACGACGCCTACGGTGCGCTTCGCTATTTGCAGTCGCAGCCCTTTGTAATAGGTGAACGCATTGGCTTGATCGGCTGGTCTCACGGAGGGGGCACTGTGGCATTCGCGGTCGCCCAATTCAGCAAAACACGGCCGCTCATTTTGCCGAAGGGGGATTTTCGCGCCGCCGTCGCATTCTATCCGGGATGGTGTTCGGCGTTCGGCAAAAACTGGACAACCACCATCCCGTTTTTGCTAGAAATCGGCGCGTCTGACGACTGGACGGCAGCCGGCCCTTGCGTTAAATCGGTTAAATCGGCCATGAAGCGCGGAGCGCCGATGCGGATGATGGTGTATCCCGGGGCTTTTCACGACTTCGACTGGCCCGGCATGACGGTACAGATTACGACACCCAGGCTGGGCAAAACTGTCCATACCGGTATGAATCCGGAGGCAAGAGCCGACGCTGTCACGCGCGTTCCGGCTTTCCTTGACGAGTATCTGAAACCTTAACAGGCCCGGCTGACTACCCCGAGGGACTCCATTACGTGTGGGCAATCATCTACCAAGTGCCCTTCACCGGGTTAAATGTGAATTATGGTCAAGCTTTACAGTTCCGATTCGCAGGCGAGAAAGGAAACTCCTATGAAGCTCAAAGGCAAGAAGATCTGCATTCCGGTTGCGCATGAGTTCGAGGACATCGAACTGCTTTATCCTCTGCTGCGCCTCTCCGAGGAGGGCGCGCATATCGTCATCGCCGCCTACCAGGGCGGCTCCAGCCCCCGGCCCTACATGGGAAAGAGCAAACCAATCACCGGCCGCTTTGGCACGCCCATTCCGCCCGTGCCTATGGTGGAAGGCCGCCGTTACAAAGTAGAGGACGCCATGACCCTCAAGGCCGAAGATTTCGATGCGATTGTGATTCCCGGCGGGTTCTGCCCCGACATATTGCGTCGCGAACCTTACATCCTCAACTTCGTCCGCCAGATGGACGCCGCCGGCAAGCCGATCGCGTCGATCTGCCATGGGCCGTGGCTCACCATCTCCGCCGGGGTGGTCAAAGGACGGCGGTTAACGAGCTTTTTCGCCATCAAAGACGACTTGGTCAACGCGGGCGCGTTGTGGGAAGACAGCGCCGTAGTAGTCGACCGTAACCTGATTACAAGCCGCTGTCCCGATGATCTGCCGCAGTTCTGCCTCGCCATCATCGATGCGCTGGCGAAGGAATCGAAAGTGGAAGCTGCGTCGGTTAAGAAGTAGCGGGAAGAAGTCAGCCGCCGATGCGAACGCTGTGCGCCTCATTACAATATGAAGCGCCGTTTACGCCGCTCGTTCCAGGAACTCGAAGCCCCACCCTAGTCGCCAAGTCGGGATGAGGTGGGACAGGTGGCCCAGAGTTGGCGCAGTTCCAACTCTGGGGGCAGCAGGGTGCCCCATATCTGCTCCTCTTTTGGGCCGATGTGTGGTAGTTGCGTTTAGGACGGAGATCAGCAGAGGAACGAGAACAACGCTCGGACTCTCGCCTCGCGAAACCTGAAACGCTACTTCGGCTGCATCGTCTGCGTAACGCTGACGTTGCGCTTGAAGTCTTCCGCCATGCCTTCCGTCAGCCGCACCTGCGTGGGACGCCGGGCGATCGTCATGGTATCGATCTTGTCCTGCAGCTTGAGCAGCGCGTAGAAGAGGTTTTCCGGACGGGGAGGGCAGCCCACGGCATAGACGTCGACGGGAACGATCTTATCGGCGCCCTGCAGCACGGCGTAGGTATTGAACGGGCCGCCGACCGAAGCGCATGCGCCCATGGCGATCACCCATTTCGGGTCGGGCATCTGGTCGTAGATGCGCTTGACCACCGGCGCCATCTTCAGGCTGACGGTGCCGGCCACGATCATCAGGTCGCTCTGCCGCGGGCTGGGACGAAACACTTCCGAGCCGAAGCGGGCGATGTCGTAGCGGGCCGCCGAGGAGGCAATCATCTCGATGGCGCAGCAGGCCAGGCCGAAAGTCATCGGCCAGATCGCCGACTTGCGTGCCCAGTTAAAAACGTAATCGACCGTCGTGACTACGAAATTCTTCTCGAACTTGTTCTCAATCCAACCCATGCGACCCCTGAATCCCCGGAACAATTGCGGAGCCGGCACCCCTGGCCGCCGCCCTCGGGCGACTTCTCTCTGGAATAGCCTTCCGCGATCTGGGAGATCCCTTTCAGTTTCTCCCATCGCTAAACCATGCCGCTGTGATATTCGTCACAACCGGATTGTGGAAGCACCGGGCTTTAGCGTGGAAGCGCCGGGCTTTAGCCCGGCGAAAAAGCCTCCTAAATAAAATCGGGGCTTCAGCCCCTGTGGAACCCTACAGCAGCTCTCGCCGGAGCAGCTCTTTCAGTACACCTCCATGCCGCGAGGCGGGGTGCGGAAGTTCGGTTTGCGGGCGCTGATCAGCAGGGCGCCCATGCGTCGCAACTCGCGCATCTCCTCGGCGGTAAACAGCTCGCTCTTGTAGTCGTCCGGGGTGGGCGTCTCGTCCGGGATGAGGCAGGTCTCCACCTCTTCGAAAGTATGGCGTTTGAGCATCTCCGCGTATTCCTGCGCGGAGAGCATATGAACCGGCACCTTGAGCCGCCCCGCCCAGCGCACCGCGTAAGGATTGTCGCGGTAGAGATTGATCAGGATGTAAAGCCGCGCCCTGGGAGCCATCACCCGAAAAAGTTCGCTGATGACTCGCTCCTGGTCGGGATAGTAATAAAACGCCTCGATCGAGAGCACCTTGTCGAAGTAGTTCTCTTCCCAGGGTATCTGCTCCGCCGATCCCCACACGAAGAGCAGGTTCTCGAACTCCGTGGAAGCCTCGCGCGCCCGCGCGATCATCTCGTCGGAGATATCGAGTCCCACGACCTGCCCGAAGCCGGCAGGCCCCGTGGCCACCAGTCGGGCCACGATTCTGGACGCCCACCCCGTGCCGCAGCCCAGATCCAGCACGCGCTCGCCCGGCGCAAGCGCCATGCGCCGAATCATCTGCTCGGCGATGTTGAGATGGTGTCGCTCCATATCAGGACCGCGTCCAGCCACCGCCCACTCGTTGAACTCCTGCCGCAGCCTCTCGTCGCCTTCTTTGCCTGGCATCGGACTGAACACCTCTGCTTCTTCTCGGCTTTCCAATCTGCAATCTGCAATCGAAAATCTGAAATCTTCTTAATGCTATAGTCAAAATGCCATGGCTCAAAATGCAGACCAGCCGAAGCCGGCTGCTCCGCCTTCCCCGCTTTACTGTCCAACCTGCGCGCGCAAAGTAGAAGACCCGCTGGTCTGCGGCGACTGCTCGGCCGTGATCTGCCGCGCCTGCGGAACGCCACTCGAATCAGCCGACGAGCTGGCAATGGGATAAAAGCATTTCAGATTTCAGATTGCCAAAATCGATTTCCACTATCGCAAGTGGCAGGTGCCCCACATCTGCCCTGATTTTGGCAGATGTGGGTGAGTTAGGATCCCACATCTACGAAAAGCGCGCGGATGGAAGGCACTAAAAGACCGCCGGAGTATAACTGGCGAGAAATTCACTTCTCACTACCGCGCCTTTCTCAGTCCCAGGCAGCACAGGATTCCCGCGAATCGCGTCTCCCCCTTGCGAAATAGGCTCTCCGCCGCCAGCGCGGCAAAATTCTCGCGGCTGTAAAACGGCTCCTCGAAGGCGTGCAGCCAGAACATTTTGGTCTTCAGTTTTCCGAATTCGCGGGCCATCTCGTCGAGCACGGACTGTGGGGTGTCGCTCACGACGTCGTACAGCAATGCCCGGGCGCCCGCTTTGAGCACGCGATGAATCTCATTCAGCGCGACGATGGGATCCTTCCAGTGGTGCACCGATCCGGTGCTCACCACCATGTCGAGCGCGCCATCCCCGAAGGGAAGGCGGCTGGCATTGCCTTCCAGGACTTCAATCCCTTCCGCAGCGCCTGCGCGCGCCAGGTTCGTGCGCGCTTTGGCAACCATCGATGGCGACGAGTCGATCCCGATCAGCCGCATTCGCGGTAACTGTTGATGCAGTGCCATGAGCAGCCGCCCCGGGCCGGTGCCGATGTCCAGCAGCCTCCCTTCCGCCTGACAAGTCGCTATCTCCTTCGCCACCAGTTCGTAGTGATGCTGAAAGACGCTGGTGCCGCTGATGGCGTTATAAAACAGCGCCCCTATCGGCGGAATGCTTTCCGGGTGCAGCCGCTTCATCAGCCGGCGCGCCGGAGAAAGCTTGCCGCGAGTATCTATTCTGTCCTCTGACATCAGCGCTCCGAATCGTATGCCTCTGATCGTATGCCGCCCGCCCCGCCTCTCCAAGTGAGTCCGCGGATACCGTCTCGGAAACGCCGCGCGTCCACCCTCCGGCAATTAACCGCCACTATCAGACTATTCACGTGGTACTCAGAGCAGAGTTGGATATAATCCGACTGGGGTAGTTAGCGAACCGGGAGAACCCAGGCGGGAAGCCCCATGACCGAATACCGAGAGCAGATATCCGGCCACGAAAGTGATCGGCAAGATGCAAGACAAGACCTCATGCCCGGCGCGGCGATCTATTCCTCCCTCCATCTACGGAAGCTGCTGCCTGCGGTAATTCTCACCTTCTTCCTTATCGTGCTGATGTCCGCCTGCGGCAACTCGCCGAACGTGGCTTCGCTGCAGAAGTTCGATCTCGACGGCGTACCGGCCGCGCCGGCCTGGGTGGCTTTCAAGGATGGCGACGGCCCCTGGCAACAAATCGCCACTCCCTCGGCCAATTTGGTCTGGTCTCATACCGTAACCGATCCCGCCGGACGATACGCCTTCGCCGTGGTAACCGCGTCGGAACAGTTCCTGGAGATTTACGCGGGAACCCTCAGTGAGATTTCCCGCTTCAGCGCTCTCGAATTCCCGACGGCGATACCGGCGACTCCGGTGTCGGTTAGCGGCACGGTCTCGGGAGTTCCGGCGGGCGCAAGTTGGGAAACAAGAATCGGCCCGCGTCTTGCCCGTGGTCCCATCAATGGCAGCGCAGCTTTTGTCATAGGTGTCCGCACTCCGGGACTCACCGACATGCTGGCCGTCCGCACCGCGGCCAGCGGAGCCATGGACAGGTGGTGGCTCAACCGCAACCTTCCGGTTCTGCAAAACCTTACGCAAACAATCGATTTCACCGACCCGTCGCTCTCCGACGCGGGAGTGGCGACAAACGTTTCCTTGTCCATCTCGAACCTCGTCGCCGGTGGCGCGAGTTACTCTACCAGCCACGCGACGATCTCTAACGGGTGGGGAATCGCCAGCGTCGTCTGGTTGCCCTCTGAGCTCTGGTACCTGTCTCCCAGCGCCGCGCGGATGCAGCCTGGAGATGTGCAGTGCGTCTGGGGAGACACGGGCATGGTGCGCTTGACCAACTGTGCCGCCCCGGGAGCGGCTCTCGCGTTGGACTTCACCGGCTTGCCCATTTTCGGAAGCGTGTCGCTCTCCGGCCAGACGCTGAGTTGGTCGCCGTACTCGGGGGCCCAGCTCTACGAGGTCCAGCTCACGCCTACCACGCCTACCCAAGGCCTCTATGTCGATGTAACAGTGACGCCAGGGGCAGCCGGAACCACGCCCAGCTTACAGATTCCCGACCTCTCGCAGGTGGCAGGCTGGAAATCCTCATGGACCGTCAACCTTGGCAGCGCAACGGCAGTGGGATGGGCCACTGCCAGCAATGTTTCCACCGAACAAGTACTGTTGCAGAACGTCCTCAACCGCTATCTGGCCGGGTATCGCGGATGGGTTGCGGTGGGGCTGCCGCTGGGCTTGGGCGGCGGTCCCTCAGTGATCCAAAATTGCAATGTTTGCCTTACAAACTGCTGCGGTCCAGGGTCTGATTTTTATGGCTGTGTGTCCGGATGCAACTTGCTAGCATGCTCGACTGACCTGGACCACGCACTAGTACCCAACTGTAGTACTGGCCAGATCACACTACTACCCACCTGTAGTAGTCTTGGCTGGTACGGGCCCGGATGCTTCTAGGACGCCTTCGTCTTTCCAAGTAAAGTTGGGATGCCATTTCAGCGAACCCGGAGGGGGCGATCGCCGGGCCAGTCGCGCGTCCTAAACGAAGCGATTTGTCGGCACGCGGGCCGGGGCACCGGCCGATTCCCATCCGGCATCTCAGCTCCCATGCGATTACTGGTGATTGGCGCTGGCATGATGGGCTCGGCGGCGGCCTATGACATGGCGCGTTCCGCCCTGGTGGAATCGGTCACCCTGGCCGACGTGGACAAGCGCCGCGTGCGCGACGTGGCCGGCACGGTGAACAAACTCAGCGGCGGCACGAAAGTCAGCACCATCGAGGCCGATGCCGCCGACCGGCGCCGCATGGCCAAGCTGATGAGCAGCCATGACGCCGCGCTCTCCTGCGTTCCCTACTTCTGCAACCTTGCCCTGTCCGAGGCCGCCGTCGAAGCCCGCTGCCACTTTGCCGATCTCGGCGGAAACAACTCCGTCGTCCGCCGCGGAGTTCAGCTCGACAAGAAGGCGGCCAGGCGCGGAGTGCGTATCGCGCCCGACTGCGGACTCTCGCCGGGACTGGCGTCAATCCTCGCCGGCGAGCTGCTGCGCTTGATCGGCGGCAAGGCCGACGCGCTCAAGATTTACGTCGGCGGTCTGCCGCGCGATCCCCAGCCTCCGTTTCACTACCAGCTTGTTTTCTCCGTCGAGGGATTGATCAACGAGTACTCCGAGCCGGCCAAAATTCTGCGCAACAAAAAGATCGTGACCGTCGAACCTCTGACCGAGGTCGAGCGCTTCCGCCTCGACGGCTTCCCCCTACTCGAAGCCTTTCACACCTCGGGCGGCGCCTCTACCCTGCCCGAGACCTTTGCCGGCCGGGTCGGCGAATGCTTCGAGAAGACCCTGCGCTATCCCGGCCACGCCGCCATGATCCGCAGCCTTTACGACTTCGGCCTGTTCTCGAACGAGCCGCGGCAAGTCGGCAAAGTAAAGGTCAGGCCGCGCGATCTGATGACGGCCCTGATGCTCGAGAAGCTCTCCCCGCCTCCGGCACGACGTCCGTTGTTCGGTGCCAGGCTCAGCCATCAGCCGCCAGACGTTACGATTCTGCGGGTCGAAGCCGTGGCCGGTGAGCGCCGGGAGTCCTTTACCCTGGTCGACCACTTCGATCCCAGAACGGGAATTACCTCCATGATGCGCACCACCGCCTGGCCGGCCAGCATCGTCACCCAGATGCTCGCCTCGGGAGAGATCGCCAAGCTCGGCGCCGTGCTCCAGGAGCGCGACGTTCCCGCGCAGCAATTTCTCACCCAGATGGCCGCCCGTGGTATTAAAATCGTGCCAACCTTACGGCCTTGAAGATCGTTGCCAGGGAGGCGCGGAGGCGTTAATTGCGGCTGCGAGACACGCCCTTCTCATTTGCCATACTCTTGCTCAGGCTGGTGCTCGCCGGCATCATGATCGCGCACGGCTGGGCCAAGTTTCACGCCATGCATCAGCAGATGCAGTTCGTGCACTCGCTCGGCATGCCCGGCTGGCTCGCATATTTCTCGATGGCGGCCGAGTTCGGCGGCGGAATCCTGCTGCTCATCGGTCTGCTGACGCGCCTGGCAAGCCTCATCATTCTGCTTAACATGCTAGGGGCAATCCTGAAGGTGCACCTGCCGAATGGCCTGTTGGGCGCCGCAGGCAAGCCCGGCTACGAGTTTCCGCTGGCGCTGGCCGCCATCCCGCTGGCGCTGGCGCTGCTCGGCGGCGGCGCACTCTCCGCCGATTGGTTCTTCGGCGGCGACGACGTTAGCGAGCGCCGCCGCGCCGCCTTGCGATAGGCGAAACCAGGAACGTGCTCCGAACGCAGTTGATGGTGTCGATTTTGAAGGAGCATGGCGGGCTGAGAAAGACGTCGTTTGGGGGCATTGATGAAGAACACCTCAAATGAGGTATCGATGAAAAAACCAAAGACGCGCACGCGTACTCAGGAAACAGAGGCGTTCGACCGTTTCAGCGTATTGCTAGAGGAGTCTCAAAAGTTCTGTGAAGGTATGGGACTGCACAAAGATTTAATTTTAGAGATACTCAAAACTGATAGCGACTGGGCTTTTATCCTCAAAGTAGATGCACTTCTTGAAACTGCCGCGAAGCAAATTCTTCGCCACGGTTTGAGGTTCAAGATACTAAACAGGGTCATACGTAATGAAATGTTAGACGACTTCGTTGACTCGTTGCCGATGAACGGTAGAACGTCGCTCCTCAAATTATTAGACGCTGCTTGTTTGCCTCCAGAAGAGCTTGCATTTGTGGAGGTCACGCGTCGGGTTAGGAACGCCTACGCGCACAATATTAAGTATGCAGACGTGAGTCTGATCGAACTCATCAAACAGCGGGGAGACAAGTCGCAGCTTGTAAAGCACCTTAGCGCGATCAAAATCTATGACGAAGCTAACCTGATCGCTTCGTATGAAAAAGACCCTCGGTTTTTGAGGTTCTGCATTATTGATTCAACGATGCGCTTCTTGTTTTACGCCTACCACATGGCTGTCAAATGCCCGTCACGCGCCCACTTGAAGAGTTGAGTGAAATACTGAAGTGAACGCAGAGCAGTGGAGCCAAGGAGCCCGTGAGGCTCGGTACACGAAATATTCATTTCCTCCAATTCTTGTCAAGCCCCCAAACAAGCTAACCTGCTGATTCCGTTCGCAAAAAGGCATGTCACAATTTCCCGCCGAATCTGTCATCCTGGATATAGGGGTGAAACTATTTTTGATTTATAGATTTTTGATTTCAGATTGAGTGATGGTTCAGAGGGCGTCTGCTCCATCCAATCTGAAATCGAAAATCAAAAATCAAAAATCCTCATCGGCTAAGTTCTTTGAAATCTTATTTTTACCCGTAACCCCTGATTTTTGTCATATTTACAGACAATGCATGCGCTAAACCTTGATGTTTGGTATATTTGCGAAAAACAGGGGAGAGGGGTAGGTCTAGGTCAAGAATCCTTCGAGGTGGCCCACATTTGCCCGCCGTCGGCAAATGTGGGAACAGAGAGACCGCATTCCTGAGCGACTCAGTACCGCGCCAGCTCCAGCATCGCCGCCAGGATGTCGCTGGTCTGCGGCAGGATCACGTCCTCCAGCTCCGGCTGATAGGCGACGAAGGTATCTTTTGCCGCCAGCCGCCGCACCGGCGCATCGAGCTGGTCGAACAGCTCGTCGGCGATGCGGGCGGCGATCTCGGCGCCATAGCCCCAGCTCAGCATGTCCTCGTGCACGACCAGTGCGCGGCTGGTCTTGCTCACCGATGTCGCGATGGCCTCCCAGTCGTAAGGGGACAGCGTGCGCAGGTCGATGACCTCGGCCTTGGCTCCGTGTTGGCGTTCGAGCTCCTGCGCCGCCTGCAGCGAGCGCGGCAGGGTGGCTCCGTAGGTGATCACCGTGAGGTCGCTGCCTTCTCTGGCGACGCGGGCCTTGCCGAACGGAATCATGTAGTCGGGGCCGGGATAAGCGGCGCGCCCGAAGGATTCGCGGTAGAGCCGCTTGTGCTCCAGGAACATCACCGGGTCGTCGCAGCGGATGGCGGTGCGCAGCAGGCCGGCGGCATCCAGCGCGTTCGAGGGAAAGACCACCCGCATGCCGGGCGTGTGGGTAAAGATGCTCTCGCCGCTCTGCGAGTGGTAGATGGAGCCTCCGGTCAGGTATCCGCCGATCGCCACCCGCACCACCATGGGGCAGGAGAAGCCGCCGTTGGAGCGCCAGCGGATCAGCGGCAGCTCGTTGCGAAGCTGGTGCATGGCGGGCCAGATGTAGTCGAAGAACTGGATCTCGACCACCGGCTTCAGCCCGCGCGTAGCCATGCCGATGGCGCGGCCGACGATGCTGGCCTCCGCCAGCGGCGAGTTGAAGACGCGCTCCGAGCCGTAGTCGCACTGCAGCCCGACGGTCAGCTTGAAGACTCCGCCCTTGCCTTTGACCAGTTTTCCGCCAGGTACTGCTCGCGCGAGCAGTCGGCCACGTCCTCGCCGAAGACCACGACTCTGGAGTCGCGCTTCATTTCGTCGCTCAGGCAGCGGTTGATCAGATCGGCCATGGTCCGCTCGCTGGCGGCCCGCGCCGGCCCTTCCTGCGGCTGGCGCGAACTCGGGCTTGGTCTCGAAAGCGGCCGAGGCCGGATCGAGGTCCGGCGAGTAGACGAAGTTGGCTGTAGCTGTCCTTGGCCGGCAGGCGCAGCGCGCAAGGCCTCGTCGGCGGCCTGCTGCACCTCGTCGTCCACGGCGCTCTCCAGCTCGCCGAGCGACTGCTCGTCGAGGATGCCCTCGCGAATCAGGAAGAGCTGGAAGCGCGTGATCGGATCGCGTCCGGCCTGCTGTTGCGGCGTTCGCTCTCCGGCCGGTACAGCTTCTCGTCATCGGAAAGCGAGTGCGAATACGGGCGCGTGACGTGGCCGTGCACGAAGGCCGGGCCGTGCCCGCCGCGGATGTGCTCCACTGCTCGGCTGCAGGGCGGCAGTAGCTCGCCAGCGGATCGCAGCCGTCGCACTCCTCGAAGTGGAAGTCCGGGAAATTGGCCACCAGCCGGCTGATGTTGCCGCCCGCCGTCTGCACCTCCACCGGAACGGAAATGGCGTACTCGTTGTCCTCGATCAGGAAGAGCATGGGCAGCCGCAGGTTGGAGGCGGCGTTCATGGCCTCCCAGAACTCGCCCTCCGAGGTGGTGCCTTCGCCGCTGGAGACGTAGACCACCTCGTCGGGCTGATGCCGCACCTGCTTGAACTGGCGATAGTCGCCCGCGCACTGGCTTCGCGCCGCCTCGGGATGGCGATTGAAGTATCGGCCCGCCTCGGCGCAGCCCACCGCCTGCAGAAACTGCGTGCCGGTGGGAGAAGAGCCGGTGACGATGTTCAGCCTGGGGTCGCCCCAGTGCGAAGGCATCTGGCGTCCGCCGGAGTTGGGATCGTCGGCGGCGCCCACCGCCCCCAGCAGTTGCTCCAGCGGCGTCATGCCCAGGGCGAGGCACAGGGCGCGGTCGCGATAGTAGGGATAGAACCAGTCGTAGCGCGGCTTCAGGGCGAAGGCCGCCGCCACCAGCAGGGCCTCATGGCCGGCGCCGGAAATCTGAAAGAAGATTTTCTGCTGGCGCTTGAGCAGGATTTCCCGGTCGTCAAGCCGGCGCGAGAGGTACATCAGCCGGTACATCTCGATCAATTGGGAGGCGCTCAGCCCTTCGTAGGTTTTTTCGCAAGTGGTAATTACCGGCGACTCAGCCTTGGTTGTTGCCATTCGATTCCTCTATGCGACAGGATTCGACTTCACCCAGGCACTATCCCGTACTTGCTTGACCGGGCCCGGAAGGCCTCGTTCCGCCTCAGCCGTCCTACTATTTTAGATGCTCGAAAAGCCCGCATCCGCTTGCTGGATCTACGGCCTCTACGAGCGGCAAGCGCCCGCATCATATACTGGGATAGATGATTCGCAAGAATAAAGTGATTCCAAACGGGCAGCTCAAACTATTGGTCTTTGATCTGGATGGCACCCTGGTCGACAGCCAGGTCGACTTGGCCAACGCCATCAACCACATGCTCCGCCATTATCACCGGCCGGAACTTCCGGTCGACATCGTCGCCGGCTATATCGGCGACGGCGCCAACATGCTGGTGCGGCGCTCGCTCGGCGACCCGCGCGACGAGAACTTCGTCCGCCAGGCCTACGATACCTTCGTCACCTATTACCGCGAGCATGTGCTCGATAACACCTACGCTTATCCGGGCGTGATGGACTCCATCCGCGCCATCCGCGAGACGGCCAATGGCCGGCTGCAAATGGCCGTGCTTAGCAACAAGCCCGTGCGTCCGTCCGAGCGTATCCTCCAAGGACTGGGCATGGACAGTTTCTTCACGCGCATTTACGGTGGCAACAGCTTCGAGACCAAGAAGCCCGATCCGCTCGGCGCCCTGACGCTGCTGCGCGAGACCTCCACCGAGCCCGCCGAGGCGGTCATGATCGGCGACTCGCAGAACGACGTGCTGACGGCGCGCAACGCCGGAATGTGGTCCGTCGGCGTAACATACGGATTTTCGCCCGATACCCTGAAAGCCCATCCGCCCGACGTGCTGATCGATTCGCCTCACGAACTGGCGGCGGCACTTGGGTTTTCCGAGTAGCGCCCCCCGCAGGCTGGCCCGCCGGTTCTTCCCGACGATAGCCCGTTGGTGCCGTTCCGCAGCTCTCTTGCAACGGGGAATCATGTTTTTACGTCTAAGTAATGCAAGGACTTGATGATTAGCTAAAGGCCCGAAGGAACGGGACTTTCCCGGCGAACTGCAAGACATGAGCTTTTACACCCATCGTGCTCTCAATTCTGGTCTGCTGCTGGCCTTGCTGGCGTCATTGCTCGTCACCGCGCCTGTGGCGTTGGGCCAATCTCCGCAAGCGGAGCAGACGGAGCCGCCGCAGGAGTTGGTTCGCCAGGCGATCGACAGCCAGATCCATGATTCGCAACCCGGCCGGTATTTCATGTGGATGGAGCGCATGCAGAGGCCCAAGGGGTCGGAGACCAAGCGCATGATCCAGACCCCGGCAGGGAACATCGGGCGGCTGCTGGCGATCAACGACAAGCCACTTACCCCGGAGCAGCGCAAACAGGATGACGAGCGCCTGAATCAGCTGCTCGATCCCGGCAAGATGCGCGAAAAAGCCAAGAGCCAGAAGGAAGATGAGCAGCGCACCCTCAAAATGCTCCGCGCCATGCCTGCTGCCTTCATTTACAAATATGCAGGGACAGAGACTACTCCGCAGGGACAGCACCTGGTCCGGCTGGACTTCACGCCCAACCCGGACTACGTCCCTCCCAGTCGCGAGGTACAGGTCTTCCAGGGAATGCGCGGCCAAGTCTGGATTGACAGCCAGGCAGTGCGAATAGCCAAGATCGACGGAACCTTGTTCCGCGACGTCAACTTCGGTTGGGGTATTCTCGGACGGCTCTACAAGGGTGGACGTTTCGTGGTCGAGCAGGCCCAGTTGGCCAACGGCTACTGGGATACCGTTCACATGCAATTGAAATTTGACGGTAAGATACTGATGTTCAAGTCACTGCACATCGAAGAGATCGAGCACGATTGGGACTTCCGCCCGGTCCCCAAGATGGACGTGCAACAGGCGTTAAATATCCTGCGGAGCTCCGGTGATCAGATAGGACAGGGCGCAACTTCCGCCGACGCCAGCGCGAAGTAAACGGATTCCATTTGCAGCGAGGTCAGCTTCCCAGGCTTTTCGAGCGCTGCCAGTGGGCTTCCATCTCATCCAGTGAAGCCTCTTCCGGCTTCTTTCCCGATTTCCGGAGGGCCTCTTCCACGTGCCGGAAACGGCGCCGGAATTTGCGGTTGGTCTGGCGCAGCGCAGACTCGGGATCGACGTTCAGGTAGCGGGCGATATTCACCAGCACGAAGGAGAGATCACCGACCTCATCCTCCAGCCGCTCTTTTAACCCTTCGGGTAAGGCTTGCTCGCGAGCGCCGGCGATGCCTCGTCCGATAGGAATCGGGCCGGGCGGCGGGATGCGTTTGATCTCGCCCCGCAACTCCTCGATTTCCTCGTGCAGCTTTTCGAAGAGCCCATCGACGTTGGGCCAGTCAAAACCAACGTGAGCGGCCTTGTTGCTGAGCTTTAATGCTTCCAGCAGCGCCGGCATGGCGCGGGAAACGCTGTCGAGAATCGACTTCGGACTCTCCTTGGCAGGCTGTTCCCCTGCTTTTTGCTTGCGCTCCTGCTGCTTGATTGCCTCCCAGTTGCGCAGCACCTGCGCGGAGGTTTCGGCTTTTACGTCAGCAAAGACGTGGGGATGGCGCGCCACCAGCTTGTCGCAAAGCCGATCGAGCACATCGTCGATGGAGAACCGGCCTTCTTCCTGCGCCATCTCGGCGTAGAAGAGCACTTGCAGCAGCAGGTCTCCCAGCTCGGCGGAAAGCTCGGCCCAGTCACGCTGTTCGATCGCCTCGATGACTTCGTAAGTCTCTTCCAGCGTGTACTGCTTGATGGTGTCGAAGGTCTGCTCGCGGTCCCAGGGACAGCCTCCCGGGGCGCGGAGCCGGTTCATGATTTCCACGGCGCGCTCGAAACGTTCACCTGTTCGGTCCATGCATTTACTGTAAATGAGCTGGAGGGCGATGCAAAATGCGGGGAATGCCCGGCCAAACGATACGTTTAGTCGAAGGCGGCGAAGGTGTTCTCCGGCACGTCGCGGCGACTTCCGCAGTGGCCGAGCAGCAGCGGACGCCGCACCAGCGAAGGCGTGTCGCCTACGCTCGCGGCCTCAGTCCAGGTCAAAGTCGCGCAGAGGTTTGCCGGGCTCTGCGGGAGATTCTTTGGCGCGCCGCAACGCCTCCTGAAACTTCTTCTCCAGCACGTCGGACTTGTTCTTCTCCGCTTCGACCGACTGCCGGAAGATGGATTCCTTGCGGCTCTCCTGTTCCTTCATGGAGCGCGCGGCTTCCTCGAAATCGTTGAAGGTTTTCGGCTTCGGCTTCGGGGTGTGCGCAATCACAGACCTGGTCCCGGAATCGACTTTCAGCACCGCCTCGCAGCAAGGGCAAACAACTTCGTAAGACGAAGCTTTCTTGGAACCGTCCTTAGCCATGGTTAGATGTTAACTCAGTTTTGAGGGATTAGGGATCAGGGTTTAGGGGAGAGGGATTAGGGATTAGGGATTAGGGATTAGGGATTAGGGATTAGGAATCGGGGTTAGTGATTCGGGAAAGGAGCTCACGTGCGCAAGAGAATAGGCGGGCACCGGTTCGGCTGGAGTTCGAGGCGGTCCGACCCAAGTTCGGTGCCAAGACGTACGCTTAGCGCCAACCCGGTATCGCTCCTTCCCTAAACCCCTATTCCCTGTTCCCTAAACCCTAAACATAACGTGCCCCGGACAGTGGCCGGAGGCGATCTCAGCCAGCCTTTCCAGCAAATCCGGGCCGTTCTCGGAGAGCATCAGGATTCCCGGAACAGTGCGCTCCTGCAATCCGCCGTTGGGAAATAAGCCGTTTATCAGCTCGGACGCTTCGCGCGCCAGTTGCTCCTGCTTACGCAGCTCGGCGCGAGCGGCCTTTCCCGTCAGCCGTTGCAACTGGTATTGCATTTTGCGGGCGGACTTCTCAGCCGCCGGAGCCAGGGTCTTATCCAGCGCCGCGAGCTGCCCGGTAAGCGCATTCACTACGCGTTCAATGGTTTGCCTGGCCTCCTCGAGTCGCTCTCGCAACCCGGACGGCAGCGCGCGCGTGGCAATTTCTTCGCGGAGCTTGGTTTCCCCTTCGAACAAGTCAGGCAGTTGCAGCCGGTAGCGTTCGAGCAGGCGCTTCATGCGGCTGTTGACTACTGTCAGGCTAAGCCGAGGCAGGACGGGCGTAACCCGCCCGAGCAGCTTCTGATAAACCACGCCGGCCTGGGCGAAGTAGGCGATCTCGGCCGGCCCGCCAAAGTAAGCCACTGTCGGCAGCAGATAGTCCTGAACCACGGGACGCAGCAGCACATTCGGACTGAAGTGCTCGGGATGCTCCCGCAGGCGTTGGAAGACTTCATCCCGGGACAAACGCTGCGCCCCGACGGCAAAATCGCTGCCGGCCGTGTGCATTACTGTGCGGTCGCCGTTCTGGAAGACGAAAAGCAGGGTCGAGGAGGCTGTTACCTTTACCTGCTCATGGTAGCCGGCCTCGCGCAGCTGTCCGCCCCGCCGCAGCAGCTCCTGATCGAGCTCCTGCGCCGCCTCCGCCGCCGCCAGCAGCAAGGGACCGGCAATGGCATGCACCTCGCGGTCCAGGGGTTGCAGCAACACCAGTCCGGTTCCGGCGAAGAGCTGGCTGAAGAGGCGTCCGAAGGCGCTGCCGAACGTCTCCTCCGGCCGATAGCTGGAGCGCAGCGCGGCGGCGACCTCCGGGTTCAGATGCCCGGAAACCCTTTCCACGAGAGGCGCGACCTCGGGACCAAGGCGCACCTCTCCTACGGGCAGGTTGGCATTGGACTTCAGGGGTAGAATCGCGTTTTCGAAACGGCCCTCCGCTCCCGGCAGGGCGACCTGGTTGACTTCGGCCAGGTCATGGTCCTCAGTCGCCAGCCAGAACAGCGGCACGGCGTCGATGCCTCGGGATGAGAGCTCATTGGCCAGTTGCACGGCCGAAGCGGCCTTGAGGATGGAATAAAACGGCCCACCGAACAACCCGACCTGTTGCCCACTGACTACCGCGACCGCACCCTCGCGAAAGCGGCGGATGGAGGTGAGCGTCGCTTCCGAAGCTTCCCATTCGCGGTTCTGGCGCTCCAGAACGGCCGCCACCGCCTGGCGCCGCTCCGGGTCGAAGCTCAAGGAGCGGGCGTAGTCGGCCACGGCGGAAATCGTATGCGGAGCGTAGAAGGAGGCCAGCTTGGGAGAATGGGAGAGAAAGTCGAGGAAGAGCTTCGACGAGTGCGGTACCTGATCGAAACGAATACAGTCGGCGTTCACTGAGCGAGTCCCATCTTCGGTTTTGATCTGGCCGCTGGCGGCATTCTGCCACGGCCCCCAACAATCGAGGCGCTCCGAAACGACTCTCCGGTTCTCAATTTGCCGGGTGCTTCAAGGCTTGGATGAAGCAAACAGCTTCGGGGGTTCAACAACCAAACGACGCAAGAACCGCGCCAGTTGGGCTCCCCGGTCTACCAGTAGACGAAAATAACGGCGCTGCCGGTAGCCTCTCTCCGGAAATCACACAACGCCCTAACCATTGTATATGGTGGCCAGCGGAGGTCCGGACGGAACGGCGCCTCCGGCGTGCGCTCCGCCGGAAGCCGTCCGCATCGAGCTCTGCTATTTGCTCTTTGGATCTTTCTTGGTGGCAGTGGTGCTGGGCTTGCTGTTGGTCTTGGTAACGACCGGCGATGGCGGAGCGTGCTTCGGCCCGTCGATGCCGGCGCCCTTCTGTCTTGCCTTTTCGGCCTTGTTCTCCCGTGCGGCGATCGCCTTCGGGTCCTGCTTGGTGACCGGGCCGGCCTTTACTGCAGGCTTAACCGTGCTCTTGCGGCCGTCAAAGACCGCATTGGGATCTTTTTTGGCGTCCTTGGCATCCTGCATTGCCTTGCCCTGTTGCGCCCCCGCCACACTTATGACGGACAGGAGAAAGCCACAGGCCACTGTCGCGACAAGAATTTTCTTCATCCTCACCCCTTATTGCGAAACTCGTTCGCTAGCTCCAGAGTGGCACGATTTTCTCCCCTTGACCAGAGAAGATTCAGCCGGAGAAAAAATGCGGCTCGTGCCGGGACAGAAAGCATGTACACGCTGTAAACTGCATCTAGTGGGGGTTGTACATATTAGTTCCTGCATCTAAGTCCCTGCATCTCAGTTTCAGGAGGACTCACCACATGCGAATTGTCACCACACTGTGCTTAGCCGTCGCTCTGTTTTTGACGGCGCCCGTCAGCAGCTTCGCCAAGAGCAAAGCCAAAGCACCGGCCGGCGTGAAGATGGAGAAGACTGCCGCCGGAGAGGTCTTTGCCGATTCCAAGGGGATGACCCTTTACACCTTCGACAAAGACGCCATGCCGGGCAAGTCCGTTTGCAACGGTCCTTGCGCGCACAACTGGCCTCCGCTGATGGCAACGGCGAAGTCCAAGCCGAAGGGCGAGTGGACAGTCATTACCCGCGACGACGGCTCCAAGCAGTGGGCCTACAAGGGCAAACCGCTTTACACCTTTGCCAAGGACACCAAACCGGGCGATACCACCGGGGACGGCTTCCTCAATGGCGCCTGGCACGTCGCCAAGCCCTGAACCTCGGAAATTCGCTGTTCGCTCCGCGCCTCTGGCCGCCCGGCACGTGTCGGGCGGCCAGCGTGACTAAACATCCGTTGCTTTTGTCGTAAGAACCAGACTTTCCAGATTCGTCCCTCCCTGTCTGGGCTGTTCAGAATCCTTTTGAACGAAACGACGCTCTCCCTTAGTAGGCATGTGTACTTCGCCTCGACCGGCCCGGCCAGAATCGGGCCATTTCACAACGCTACTAATAAAAAGATTTCTAAATCTAGGTTGACGATGGCAGAAAGGAGCTGACGACGATGCTGAAGAGAGATGCTAGAATCGGAGTCACAGCCATTCCAGCGGGTAATTATTCATGACCAGGAAGCGGATTCTTATTATCGGCGGAGTTGCCGGCGGTGCGTCTTGTGCGGCGCGAGCACGTCGTCTGGACGAAGACGCCGAGATCATCATGTTTGAACGCGGTCCGTACGTTTCCTTCGCCAACTGCGGCTTGCCGTACTACGTCGGCAACGTGATCCAGGAGGAGAAGAAGCTTCTGTTGTCTTCTCCGGAGATGTTCAAGCAGCGGTTCAACATCGACGTGCGCACGGAAAACGAAGTGGTGGCCATCGATCGCGCCGCCTGCGAGGTCGAGGTTAAACGCGTGGCCAGCGGCGAGCTGTACCGCGAACGCTACGATGCGCTGGTGCTGGCGCCCGGAGCGGCGCCGATTCGTCCGCCGCTGCCCGGCATCGGCCTGCCGGGTATCTTCACCCTGCGAACCGTTCCAGACAGCAATGCCATCAAGGCTCGGATTGCCGAACGCGGCGCCAAGGCCGCAGTCGTGGTCGGCGCTGGATTCATCGGCCTGGAAGCCGCGGAGAACCTCGCCCACCTCGGGATGAAGGTCACCGTCATCGAGATGCTGGATCAGGTCATGCCTCCGCTGGATGCGGAGATGGCCGAGTTCGTCTATCGGCACCTGAAAGAGAAGCAGGTCGACGTGCGCCTCAGCGACGCCGTCGCCGGCTTCGAACAGAACAAGGATGGAAGCCTGGCCATCAGCACCCGCGCGGGAGCCCGCTTCGATGCGGATCTGGCCATTCTTTCCGTGGGCGTGAAGCCGGAGACCACCTTGGCAAAGCAGGCGGGGGTGACGATCGGGGAGAGAGGTGGGATCAAGGTCGACGCGCAGATGCGCACCAACGATCCGCGAATCTGGGCGGTCGGCGACGCGGTCGAGAGCCTGGAGCTGGTGACCGGCACGTCGGCGGTTATTCCGCTGGCCGGTCCGGCAAACCGGCAGGGACGAATCGCGGCCGACGTGATCTGCGGGCGCAACTCCCGCTTCCGCGGCGTGCAGGCAACCGCCGTCTGCGGCGCCTTCGGGCTCACTATCGCCATGACCGGCGCCAGCGAAAAGACCTTGCGCCGGGCCGGAATCGAATACCAGAAGATCTACACTCACCCTGAGAGCCACGCCGGCTATTACCCCGGCGCTGCTCGCATCCACATCAAGCTGCTGTTCTCGCCCAAAGACGGCAAAGTCCTCGGAGCACAGGCGGTCGGGGGCGACGGCACGGAGAAGCGTATCGACGTCATCGCCATGGCCATGCAAATGCGCGCCACCGTCTTCGACCTGGAAGAAGCAGAGCTCTGCTACGCGCCGCAGTTCGGCTCGGCCAAGGACCCGGTCAACATGGCAGGAATGGCCGCGGCCAACGCGCTCCGGGGAGATGTGCGGCTGGCGACGTGGGAGGGGCTGGCGGAAACAGATGCCGTGGTGGTGGACGTTCGCGAGCCGAAGGAGTTCGCCAAGGAGCACATCGAGGGCGCGATCAATATTCCCCTGACAGCAGTTGCGGCAGCATATGCACGAGCTGCCCAAGGACCGCGATATTTTCGTTTACTGCGTGGTCGGACAGCGCTCCTATAACGCTTATCGCATCCTGCGGCAAAACGGATACAGGGTCAGCAACCTGCCCGGCGGAATCAGCACGTACCTGAACCTGCCGCCGCACATGCTGCGCCGCAGCGCCAGCGCCAAGAGCGGTTAGCCGGGTTGACAGTTGCTCCGGGCAGGAAGGTTGCCCCGCACCACACGAGTTACTTGCGCAGCCGGGCACCTTGGATCAAACTGCAGGTGTCTGTGGGCCCCTTCGCAAACCTCGTTAGTTAGTTTTGTTAATGTATTTTCCAAACAAGGACCCCAGCTCCTGGGCTGGGGTTTTCCTTTTCTGTCGCGATCATTCACGCCTTGGCATGAGAATCCGCTCCAGCCTGCTGCTCTACCCGCGCGAGAGCAACACGATTACAACGATATGTTGATTGCGATCCCGATGCCGGGATGCATGCGGTCGAAGATGTAGTACCCATCGTTAACGTAGTCGATATATACGTCGTCAGTTTGGTACCACGTTGGCGGCCAATCTTCCGGCCACGGATCAACAAACATGACCCAGTACCCATCGTACTGGAAGCGCGGATAGCCACCCACGAAACGCAACGGCAAGCGAGAAATACGGAAGAAGTGATCCCTTCCGAAATATTGCCGGAAGCGATCCTGCGGAATACGGTACCCGTTGTAACCGCCGCGTTGTTGCCACGTGCGATGATCGTTATTCCAGGAAGCGGCGCGGGATTGAACGAAGCCGCTACGTACCTGCACCTGGTTTTGCGGAACGCCGCTCTGGTGGACGCCGCCGATGGTCGGCCCATTGTGCTGAACGGTGCCGTGATAAGTGCCGCCGTAAGATCGTTGTGGTTCTCGCGGAGGTTGTGCAGGCTTGGCTGCATTTGGCCGCGGCTTTTGCCGTTCGGGTTTGGCTTGCTGCTCCTGAGCCTTTTCTTGATTGGGCGCGTGTTGCTGCGCGTAAGCAGGAGCAATGGTTGCGAGCAGAAAGCATGTGATTCCAACGCTTACAGCTAATTTCATCCGCATACTGTTCTCCTTTTGCAATGATCGCATTTCCACCTTCACCCAAGACCGAGCACGATTTATTAAATTGGAAAGCTATAAGCCGTCCGCCCGTCTTAACCAGGCGGCCGCGATTGAACGGGCTTTCGGCGGGGTAGTTACAAAGTTAGATACAGTTGAAGAGAACTCGAAGCCCACTCCCCTGCAATTGCTGGTGCGAAAGGGGGGACTCGAACCCCCACGCCTTGCGGCGCCAGATCCTAAGTCTGGTGCGTCTGCCAATTCCGCCACTTTCGCCTTTTTCATCTACAAGGTCGCGTCAGTCACTTCCGGTGCCTCTTCTGCGCCATTGATTTCACCGATGACCATTGTACCGCCACTCGGGAGCTTCGGATATAACTGCTGAGCAACAGCTGGCGTAACCGCTAAAGGTCCATGGGCTCCAAAAGCAAACGCGTCTGCCGGAGCAGGCGTGTTCTTCATGCGTGGCGCAGAATTCCGTTGCCTGGTCAGGAACTTAGATTGCAACTTTCTTGCCGCAACCCGAATCCAACCAAACGGTTAGTCCTAGTCCTCAAGCTCAAGCATCACAGCAGTATTCTCATCGGTGCGCACCAATGTCTGCGTTAGTCTTCAAGGCCCTTTCGCATCTGTACTCCAAAGGAGATCTTATGAATCAGCGTCTCGTGCGCCTCCTGTTCGTCTTTGCTCTGTTCGCGCAACTAAGCGTTCAGGCAGCGTTGGCCCAGGCTGCTCCCGCAATGCAGGGGGTCAAAGGAAAGCTACAAACCGTCACAAGCAAGTCACTCGACATTGTGACACCGTCGGGGGTGGTTCACGTTAAGGTCGAGCAGCCCCTCACAACTTATGAGGCAATACCATCGGATCTGAGCCGCATCACATCCGATTCTTATGTTGGGGTTACGTCGGTCAAACAGGCCAACGGAACGGAAGTGGCAAAGCAAATCAAGATCTTTCCCGCTGAGCTGCGCGGATTAAGCGAAGGCAGCAACATGATCGAGGCAGCGCCCGGCGCTGTCAGCCAGAGCCGGATGACGAACGGTTCGGTCGTCCGTCCGATCCCTGCGGCTTCGCGCATGACGAACGGCACTGTACAGAAGCAGGGCGCGACCATAGTCGTTCGGTATCAGAACGGCTCGCAAACAATCTCCGTGCCAGCCGGTGTAGAGGTTACGCAGATCGTGCCTAAGAAGGCGACCCTTGCGGCGGGTGACACAGTCAATGCTGCCGTCACGAAACAGGCGGACGGAACGCTGGCGACGAGAAAGGTCTACATCATCGCCGGAGGCAGCATGTCTGCTTCGAAGTAGATCATGTATCCTCATGACTGATCCGGCCCAGGAAAGCAGCGAGTCTGTCACTACGCGTACGCCGGAGATAAAATCCGGCGTGCGGGTTATCCACAAGCATCACGTCTTGGTGCGCTGGAGCCATTGGCTGAACGTACCGATTCTTCTGGGTTTGTTCCTGAGCGGGATCGCCATCTACTGGGCTTCGCCCATCTATCAGCACAAACCAGACCCGCAGACCGGTAACTTCGATTATCTCGCCGATGTCGGTATCTGGTTGTGTGCCCATGTGCCAGGGTTTCACGGCTATAGCAGCCCTCCTGATTGGATCTACAACCACCTCAGCCTCGGGCCGGGGCTGCTTGCGGCAGCATTGCGTCTGCACTGGCTCTTTGCCTACCTGTTCATGTTGAACGGATTGTTATACCTGACCGGTTTGGGTTTGGGAGGGGGATGGCGGGCCCTGTTACCAAGGCGAACAGACTTGCGTGATGCGCTCAGAATGTTCGGCCACTACCTTGCTGTGCCGTTCGCTCTGCTAATGCGCCGTGCACGTGTTACTCCACATTTCGATACGAAATACAACCCATTGCAGCGGCTGGCGTACTTCTCCGTCGCGGGTTTCGGATTTCTTGTAGTGGCTACGGGTTGGGCCATTCACAAACCAATGCAACTCCATCTGCTCGCTGCAATCTTCGGCGGATATGACGCGGCGCGTGTTTGGCACTTCTGGTTAATGTGGCTGTTAGTCGCTTTTGTTGTGCCGCATATGATCCTGGTGTTTGCAGATGGCTGGGATACGGTCCGCGGCATGATCATAGGTTGGTCAGCGAGAGTGGAGAGGACAGAAGACGTTGAGCATGGATCCTGAGCACAACGAGGACAGTGTGCAAGCAGGTGAGACTTCCGCCAAGGGTGAGAAGCCGGACGAGAAGCTGGAGCACGCAGAACGACCGGATACCGAAGTGGAGCCTGAGTTCCAGACACTGGAAGCCAAAGAGACTCCGGCGGCAGAGCCAAGAGGATCCGAGATTCCTGAGGCGGCAGATCGGAAGCCAGCACTAGATGCAGTGTCCGCACAGGCCGCAAAAGCCCAGTCCCGAGCAGTAGATGAGCCACAAAGCGCCGAGCAGGCTCCTTCCGAGGCGCCGCCAGTCGTCATCTCCTCGAAACGATTCTTTGCAGAGCAAGCTCCCGATGTAGTCGAGGTGGATCTACAGATCCTGCGCCGGCGCACCCGGCGCGATTTTCTGATCTTCGGCGCGGGAGCGATAGCTACGCTGGCCGGCGGCACCTTGCTCCTGCCAAAATCTACGCTCAGACGCATGGGCGTTCACCGCAACCTGGAATCCCCGGGCAAAGAGTGGATACTGAATCGAGCACTGCGAATCGACGACGACGTGGCCGAGGCCCTGTATTCGAAAGATCGGCTGGTTCCAACCTATACGAAATCGCAGATCACCCCACTCAAGAACAACTACAACGGAGCCACTCCCGATCCGGACTACATTCCGGGATGGAAGCTCACTCTCGAGGGACTCGCCTCTGGCTTGAGCGTCTCTCTGGATATTCGCACGCTTCTGACGCAGTTCTCGCAGCACGAGCAGATTACGCGATTGGTATGCGTGGAGGGCTGGAGCGCCGTCGCATGGTGGTCCGGCCTGAGATTCGACGATCTGCTGCGCGCGTACCCGCCAATGTCACAGGCCCGATGGGCGCGTGTGGAATCCTCGGTCAATCTTGATGCCGTGGGCAATCCGGATCCCTACTACATGTCGCTTGACCTGCCCACTGCGCGCCACTCGCAGACGTTGCTCGCGACGCACTTCAATGGGCAACCGCTTACAGTGGAACATGGCGCACCTCTCCGTCTGCTCGTTCCCGTAAAACTTGGCCTCAAGAACGTGAAGGCCATTACCAGTATCAGCTACACGGCAGAAGAACCCCGGGATTATTGGGCTGAACGCGGGTACTCGCGCTACGACGGCATCTAGTCAACGCTCTCCTTTCATTCCGCAGAGCGCATGTGCGCAGGGCGGTGACATCACGCCTTGCGCGGCCGTGAAAAGGGGCGCCCTTCAGACCGATCTCGTTATGGCCAGCCAAACTACCTTCGGCTGCGCCCTTGTTGCCGAGTGCGGAGTGAATTTACTCTGACTGAGAACACGCATAGCGCAGCAGAAGATTTGCGTATCTACGTAAGACCATCCCTTACCCTGCTGCAAGCACGGCGGCTGCTTGGCTCCGAGCATATCGTTCGTTCTGCTGTGAGCATGTCGCCGAAATCTGCTTTACGCTCGAAACCTTAAGATCATTGATCGACGCCATATCAACGTCGATATAGTCTCTACTGTTTCCCGCCATAACAGCGGCGTTGGTGCCTCTCCCAGTTATTGCGACGGTATGTCCAATTTCGCTCTTGAGCTGGTCTGCGCTGCCCTCCAATTGCCATACCCTCCCAGAGGAATCGGTCAGAGTGTAATTGCTGTTTGTACCGGACAGACACCCTCGAACGGTCCTCTCTTTGGCATTGGCCTGGGCGGCTGGAGACACTTGTGAGCTAGTGGTGCTGCTGCTCTTTGCCAGGGCGAAAGCGACTGTCAGGAGCAAAATGGAGGTGATTGATAGTAGCTTGCTCATGCGGAACTCCTTCGACGAGCATCTTCAGGTTTCGATCTGCGTTCTTTTCCGGCTTAGACTTGCGTTCCCCGCGGTAGTTAGCGACGAGAGCACGAATTTCCTGCTCTCCGGCTCCGCTAATCCATTTGCGTTCTCCGGCAAGCTCCGGCTTTCCGCAGGTTCGGCCAGCCCGGTAAGTATCGTCCTCTCAGGCCAGCGATTTGTCGGCGGCCTTGATGGCTTCTGCCAGCTCGTCCAGGAATTGCGCCGCCCGCGCGCCGTCCACCACCCGATGGTCCGATGAGAGCGTGAACGTCATCATCGGCCGGATGCCCGGTTTGCCCTCGACCGGCACTACCCGGTCGGCGATGCGCCCCACCGCCAGGATGGCCGCCTGCGGCAGGCTGATGATGGCGTTGAAGGCGTCGACGTTATACATGCCGAGATTGCTGATGGTGAAGGTTGCGCCGGTGATGTCGCCGGCGTGCAGCCGTCCGGCGCGGGCGCGCTCGGCCATGTCGCGGCGCTGAACGGCGATCTCCGCCAGCTCCGTTTTATCCGCCTGGCGAATCACCGTGGCGACCACGGCGTCTTCGACTGCCATGGCGATGCCCACATTGATTTCCCGGTTCAGCCGGATTGCGCCTTCCGCCCACGAGGCATTCATTCTGGGATGGCGGGCGAGCACGCGCGCCACCAGCGCCACCAGCAGATCGGTATGAGTCGGGCGCACTCCGCGCAGCTTTTCGATCGCCGGAAGAAGCCGCTCGCGGGCGGCCAGCAGCGCGCCGGCATCGACCTCGCGCACCAGGAAGAAGTGCGGCACGCTGGTCCAGCTCTTGGTGGTACGCTCCGCCATGAGCTTGGCGGTCGAGGTCAGCGATTCCAGCTCTCCGCCGGCTGCGGCGGCGGCCGCGGCAGGCGCGGGTTGGGCAGCACCGCCGCCGGCCTTCGCGAAAGCGAGAATGTCGGTCCCGAGGATCTCGCCGCCGGGGCCCGTTCCGCGCACCTTGTCGAGATCGACGCCCTGCTCTTTAGCCAAACGACGCGCTTTGGGAGAGATCTTCAGCGCGGCTGCGGCGGGTTGGGCAACAGCTTCCGGAGCCGCTGCCGTGGCTGCGGCTTCAGGACGGGCGGTCATGTGCCGTCCCGACATGCTCGGCGCTTCTTCCGCCGGAACAGTTTCGCCCGGCGCAAGCAGCCAGGCGATGGTCTTCCCTACCGCGATCTCGTCACCCGGCTGCGCCTTCACGGCCGAGAGCACACCGTCGCCGGGCGCTTCGATCTCCATGACCGCTTTGTCGGTTTCAATCTCCAGCAGCGGCTCGCCCTTGGCGACCGTCTGGCCTTCCTTCTTCAACCAGGAGACAAGCTTGCCGGTCTCCTGCGCCATTTCCAAAGCAGGCATTACGACTTTTACAGGCATAGTTCCTTACCGGGGATAGAAGAGAGTTTCAAGGTTTCAAAGTTACAAGGTTTCAAGGTTCGGGTTTCAAAGTTTCAAGGTTTCAGAGTTTCAAGGTTCAGATTGAAACTCTGTCAATCGATTCCACCTTCCTGAGAGCAAGCCATGCAAGCTTCCACTCTGAAACCTTGAAACCTCTCACTTTCCGCAGAGTTCCTGCGCCGCCTCCACGATCGCCTTTTCCGAAGGTATGGTGAGGTCTTCGAGCGGAGGCGAGAACGGAACCGGGACGTGCATGGCGCCGATACGCCTGACCGGGGCCTCCAGGTTGAAGAACGCTCCCTCGGCGATTACGGACGCGATCTCGGCGGTGACGCCGTAGCGGGCGTAGCCCTCGTCGACGACGATGACGCGCGAGGTCTTGCTGGCCGACTCGATCAGCGTCTTCTCGTCCAGCGGCCAGATGGTGCGCGGGTCTATGACCTCGGCGCTGATACCGGCTTTCTCCAGCGTATCGGCCGCTGCCAGCGCCACCGGCACCATGCTGCTGGTGGCCACGATGGTGATGTCGCTGCCGGGACGCTTGATGTCCGCGACGCCCAAAGGAAGGACATACTCTTCCTCGGGCACGGGTCCCTTCACCCGGTACATCATCTTGTCTTCAAAGATGACGACCGGATTTTCGTCCCGCACCGCCGCTTTCATAAGGCCCTTGGCGTCGTAGGGAGTGGAGGGCAGCACGACCTTCAGTCCCGGGATGTGGGCGAACCAGGCGTGCAGCGACTGCGAGTGCTGCGCCGCCGAGCGGCGGCCGGCGCCGAGCGTGGTGCGGAGCACCATCGGCGCCTTCCACTTGCCGCCTGACATGTAATGGATCTTGGCCGCCTGGTTCACCATCTGGTCCATGATCAGGGTGACGAAGTCGCCGAACATGATGTCCACGATGGGACGCAGTCCGGCCATAGCCGCTCCCACGGCCAGCCCGGTAAAGCCGGGCTCCGAGATCGGAGTATCCACCACGCGCCCGGTGCCGAATTCATCCACCAGGCCGGACAGTACCCTGAAGGCAGTGCCCGCTTCCGCCACGTCCTCGCCGATCAGGAAGACGCGGGAATCGCGGCGCATTTCCTCGGCAATGGCCTCTTTGACTGCTTCGCCGTAGGTCAGCTCACGGGTTGTGGTCGCGATCGCGTCAGGCATAGATGTCGTCCTCCACTTGATCCAGGGTGGGGTAAGGAGCGTCCGTGGCGAACTTGACCGCCTTGTCCATCTCGCTCTTGACCTCCGCCTCGATCCGGCTGAGCTGATTGGCATCGGCGAAGCCCTGCGCGAGGAGCCACGCGCTGTGGCTCTTGATGGGATCGCGCTCGCTCATCCAGTGCTGCTCCTCGTTTTTGCCGCGATAATACTCGCGATTGATGTCGCCGACG
Source organism: uncultured Acidobacteriota bacterium (assembly GCA_963791145.1). Taxonomy (GTDB): domain Bacteria; phylum Acidobacteriota; class Terriglobia; order Terriglobales; family Acidobacteriaceae; genus CAWBRT01. The sequence continues at coordinate 155,209 of CAWBRT010000027.1, forward strand.
TGATGCCCGCGGTAACGGTAGGTATTGCACATCAGGAACGCCGGACCCTCTCCGCGGCGCGCCCGCTCGACCAGCCGTTTAGCAGCCTCGTAGACGGCGCGCACGTTCTGCCCGTCCACGCTTTCGGCGTGCATGCCGACGGCGGCGGGCCGGTCCAGGATGTTGCCGGCGAAGCACTCGGTGTTGGGCGTGTATTCGCTGTAAAGATTGTTTTCGCAAAGATAGATGACCGGCAGCTTCCAAAGCTGCGCCAGGTTCATGACCTCATAGAGCAGCCCCTGCGCGACTGCGCCGTCGCCAAAGAAGCAGACCGTGACCCGGCCATTGCCCAGGAACTTGGCGGCGAACGCCGCTCCGGTGGCGATTCCTCCGCTGCCGCCCACGATGGCATTGGCGCCCAGGTTGCCGGTGTCCGGATCGGCGATGTGCATCGATCCGCCCTTGCCCTTGCAGTAGCCGACGGCCTTGCCGAGCAACTCCGCGAACATCAAATCCGGCCTTGCGCCTTTGGCCAGGCAGTGCCCGTGGCCGCGATGCGTACTGGTGATGTAGTCATCGGTGCGCAGCGCCTGACAGACTCCGACAGCCACCGCTTCTTCGCCGATGTAAAGGTGCGCCAGTCCGGGCATAAGTGCCTGGGTATAGAGTTCGTTGACGCGCTCCTCGAACATGCGGATGGCGATCATCCGCCGGTACATGTCGATCCACTGCTTGGCTTCCGTTGCCGAGCCAGTCTCCAGCATCGGACCACTCATTTGCTGCTCCTTCTAGAGTACTTTAGGAATTAATGTATGCCCAATCACCGCCGGGCTGAAAATGCCCGGCTACTTTGACCATTACACCTTTCGCTAGTCTGCTCTACCTCGGCAGGCACAAAGACGGCGCGCCTGCCGGGAACCCTGCGGATTTGCTTATCACGAGAAAATGCGAACGAATCCCGCTGGCAATACTCTAACCGAGAGATTTCCCGTGCACAACCATGTGTTATATTGGCGCAGCGATTTTACCTACTTGCCCGGGGCGGCACGCCGCGGGCACTCGCCACGAAGGAGGATGGGGAAGACTCGATGGATACACTGAAGAAGCACGCTATCGGCTGGATCGGCTGCGGTCGTATGGGCTATGCCATGGCGGAACGCCTGGCGAAAGCGGGCTGCAATTTGGCCGTTTGGAACCGCACCAGGTCGAAGGCCGAGCCACTGGCGGCAGCGGGAGCCAGGATCGTGAACTCCCCGGCGGAACTGGCGGGATGCGACATAGTCTTCAGCATCGTGACGGCCTCGGATGATTTCAAAGACGTGACCATCGGCTCCAAAGGGCTGATCTCCGGCGGAAAAGCGCCCCGTATTGTGGTGGACTGCACCTCCGTCTCCATGGATGCCTCAGCCGAGGTTCGGCAGAAGCTGGCGAGCATGGGCAGCAAGTTCCTGGCTTGTCCGGTCAGCGGCAACGCCAAGGTCATCAAGGCGGGCAAGCTCAGCGCCGTGGCTTCCGGCCCCAAGGACGCCTTCGAAGAAGCCGGCCCTTACATCAGCCTGTTCGCGCAAAGGGGCGTCAGCTACGTGGGAGAGGGAGAGTTGGCGCGCATCGCCAAGATTTGCCACAACGTCATGCTGGGCGTCGTGTCCCAGAACCTGGCGGAGATCGTCATCCTGGCGGAAAAAGCCGGCCTGCCGCGTCATGCCTTCCTGGCCTTCATGAACAATAGCGTAATGGGCTCGATCTTCACTACCTACAAGGGTCCGGCATTCGTCAACCTGGACTTCACGCCGACCTTCACCCCGATGCTGTTGCGCAAGGACCTGGACCTGGGACTGGCACTGGGCAAGAAGTTCGACGTTCCCATGCCCACCAGTGCGGCCACACGCGACGTCCTGCAGGCGCACATGGGGCACGCCGCGCTGAAAGGCGGCGGCTATATCGATAAGGACTTTGCCACGCTGCTCGAATTCCAGGCGCACAGCTCGGGCATCGAGATCAAGCCAGAGAACGTCGAAGTCTGGGACGGGCTGTCGCCGAAGAAATAATTGCCGGCGAACAATTGGATCGGCGATCGGACTGGTGGCGCTCGCGGGCGACCCATTTTGTCTTCTGGGCAAACGTGGGCCGCCGGAACTTCTAACCCCTAACCCCTCTTCCCTATTCCCTAAGAAATATCGCACCCCGGCAGGCCGCAGGAGATCAGATGGTCGCTGGGGTAGTTGGTGATGATCTCGCAGCCATCCTTGGTGACGACCACCTCTTCCTCAATGCGCGCCGCGCCGGAGCCATCGGCCGCGCCGCACCAGGTCTCCAGGGCGAAGACCATGCCTTCCTTAATCACCGCCGGATGATCGAGCGAGAAGCGCCGCGAGAAGATCGGGCGCTCCCACTGTCCCAAGCCCAGCCCATGCCCGTACTGCAGCAGGTAGGCCTCGTTCTCGTCGCGATAGCCGAATTCTTTGGCCGTCGGCCAGATCTTGCAGACGTCGGCGGTGGTCACTCCGGGCCGGATCATGTCGATGGCGTCGGAGAGCCACTTGGAGGCCGCCTCGTAGGCTTCAACCTGGCAGCGGTTCGGCTTGCCGCAGACGAAGGTGCGGTAATAACAGGTCTGGTAGCCCATGTAGCCGTGCATCAGGTCAAGGTAAACGACGTCGCCGGGCTGGATAATGCGGTCGGAGAAGGTGTGGGAGTGCGGCTTGCCGCGCGCGCCCGAAACGGAATTTACCGCCTGCACCCTTTCGGAACCGAGCCTGTAGAGCTGGTAGTTGGCGATGGCCACCAGTTCGTTTTCGCGCGTGCCCGGTCGAATCGCCTTGGCGATGTCGACGTAGGCGGCATCGACCATGCTCGCGGCTTTCTTCAGCAGCTCGATCTCGTCGCTAGTCTTGACCTCACGGGCGTCAAGCATCGCCTGCTGGCCGTCGACGACCTGCAGGCCTTCTTGCTCCAACGCGCGCAGCATGGTGATCTCCATGTGGTCGACGCCGAGCGGCTCCTTCTCGACCCCATAGTCGGTGAGAACCCGCCTGATCTGCTTGGCGAAGGTCTTCTGCACGTTCAGTTCCGGCGGGATGGCGCCCAGCATGTTGCTGATCGGCGCCTCCATGCGGTCCTCGATCCAGGGGCTGCTGATGCGCTTGGCCGGGGGCGCGGGATCGAAGAGGTACGGCTTTCCCTGGCGCGGGCAGATGGCATAGCGATTCATCTTATCGCGGCACCACTCGCCGATATGGGTACTGCTGACGTAGCGAACATTGTCCATCTCGAAGACGAGGACGGCACCGAGGCCGCGGGCCTGTATGGCGGCTTGGGCCTTCTGAACCCGTTCACTTCTGAGGCGGACGAAATCGACGTTGGCTTCCCAGTCGGTTCCCATCGTTCCCCACGCCGCACTGGCGTGTGGCCTGTGGTATTCCATGCTGTGCCTCCTGGCGGTGCCACTGCGCGATGCAGGCCGAAGCTCTGATGGCCCGGCAATCCTTCTATTCTAGAGCGGATTCAAAGTGGGCGTCCCCTTCGCTCTCACCGCCGGGCTGATCGCCCGGCTATCTCACAGGGTTACCTTCCGCGAATCCGGTCTAAGTGAGCACGACGAAGAACAGCGAGGCACGCGTAATAGATCGTTTGACTGTTCGGGATCAGAGGGCTAGGCGGCGCTTTCGCAGGACAAATCGGAATCCTACTTTTCAAAGCAGAAGCGGTTTCTTCCCGCATGCTTCTCTTCCCGCAAGGTCATCATGGTTCCGCTGGCGTGGACCACCAGGCGGTTTTCCCCGTCGTGGATGTGGCATTCGAGCAGGCTGAGCAGCTTGCCGCGCTTGATCATGCGCCCGTGAGCCCGCAATTGATCGTGCCAGACGGGGCGGAGATAGTTGATCTTGATTTCGACGGTGGTCGCCGTCTCGCCTTCTTGCAGTGTTGTCAGGTGTGCCAAGCCGATGGCCGTATCGGCCATCGCGGAAAGGACTCCGCCGTGAGTGTAGCCGACGATGTTCTCATGGCGCTCGTTCGTCTTCAGTACGACCACTGCCTCGCCTTCGTCGAGCAGCTCAACGGAGAGCCCCATGGTCGTCGAGAACGGCATCAGGCCGGGATTGGTCTTCAGTCCGCGGCGCAGACGCTCCAGCAACGAGCCGCCTGCCTCGGAGCTTCCGGGTTTCTTGGCCTTTTGCAGCGCTTTACGCGCAGCCGTACCGCCCGCCTCACCAGGTGCAATCATGCGGTAAATGATTGCATACGGAATTCGACCCGCGCGAGCACTTTTTGCAAAAGCCGAAATAAAGCTGCCCAAAGACAAAAACGCCGAGGTGGATCAGATCATCCCCCCGGCGACTGTCTGCCGAACCCTGCCAGCATTCTTTCGTGGTCAGCGAGCCTCCCGCCCTTCCCGGACCATATCGCGGCGGTCCACGGAGATCAATCCGCGACCAGCTCTGCGGCCTGCTTCTCCGGCGTCAGCTGAGCCATTTCTCTGTCTCGACCATGCGCAGCCTGGTCGAGTGCTCATTCCGCATCCTGCGGAGCAAGCGTATCCTGGTGAACCAGTCCAGCCATAGAAGGAGTATCAGGATCCAGGCGCCATTCGGAAGACAGAGCCCGACCGGCGTGATCAGTATCATCAAGGCTAGGTACCAGCGCTTATCGATATAACGAAATCTCAAAGGGGGCCTCATCGTGGACATAATCGCCTCCCGATACGGCCCTTATCGGCAGATTTCGCTGTTTCAGTAGTGTATTTAATAAATTTCTCATCAAATTCTTCGCTAACCGGGACGAGGCTGCTGGCCGCGAGGCATGCCCAAAGTCTGGAATCTGGAATAGCCGGCGTCAGTCGCCTTGCTGAACAGGGCTGCATCCTAGCTCTGGTGATTCGTCCCCTGCGCCGCCTGTTATTGCTCCTGCTGCTCTCCGCCGCGCTGCTAGGCGGCCAGGCCGCGCCTGCGCCCCGGACGAACATCCTCGACTACATCCACCAGGCCTGGGAGACGCTGCAGCGCTCCATGAACGAGTGCTCGTCGCTGGCCGATCCCAAACTCGGCCCTGGCGCCCAGCCCGTACTTTACTTCCCCAAGGACGTGGCTATACCGCCACAGGTCCAGAAGCTCCAGGCGGAATGCCAGGTTCGTCTGGAGCACCTGCCAGCGCGCATAACCCATCTGGGCGAGATCCTGCCCGATCGTCTGCCGGTTCCCGGCCTACTGTTCCTTCCTAATCCCTACGTGGTGCCGGGTGGGCGCTTCAACGAGATGTATGGCTGGGACAGCTACTTCATCATTCGCGGGCTGCTGGAAGATGGGCGCCGGGAGCTGGCGCGCGGCATGATCGAGAACTTCTTCTACGAGATCGAGCACTACGGGGCGGTACTCAACGCCAACCGCAGCTACTACCTGACTCGCTCGCAGCCGCCGTTTCTCAGCTCGATGATCATGGCGCAGTACATCGCCGATAACCGGATGGGCTACCCGTCTCGCGCCTGGCTGGCGCGCGCTTATGTTTACGCAGAGCGGGATTATGAGCTGTGGGTACACACGCCCAAGCTCGCCGGCCAAACCGGGCTGTCACGATACTTCGACGTGGGCGAGGGGCCGGTGCCGGAGATCGCCGACCATCCCGAATATTATGCCGACGTCGCTGACTGGCTGATGCGGCATCCGGAGGTAAAGACCCCTTTTCTTGCCGCTGATCTCAGCGGCGGGATAGGGCCGGAGCTGCGCGTTCCGCTTTGCGCGGGAAAACCATGCTCCCAAAGCCACGACGTGCGATTCACGGCTGACTACTACAAGGGCGATCGCGCCATGCGGGAGTCGGGCTTCGACATCACCTTTCGCTTCGGCCCGTTCGGCGGATCGACGCATCACTATGCGCCGGTGTGTCTGAACAGCCTGCTTTATAAGGCGGAGATCGACCTGGCCGGGATGGCACAGATTCTTGGCTACCGTGAGCAGGCGAGGCGCTGGCGAGCGCGAGCACGCCACCGCAAGAAGCTGGTCGATCGCTACCTTTGGAACCCCGCCAGAGGAATGTTCTTCGATTACGACTTCCAGACCCATCGCCAGTCCACCTATGAGTATCTGACCACCTTCTATCCACTTTGGGCCGGGCTCGCCAGCTCCGTGCAGGCAAATGCCGTGCTGCGGAATCTTCCCTTGTTCGTGGAGCCGGGCGGACTAGCCATCAGCCCGCAGGTCACAGGAGTGCAGTGGGACAAGCCTTACGGGTGGGCGCCGCTGGAGCTGCTCGCCGTGGAGGGGATGCGACGATACGGATTCCAGGCCGAGGCCGACCGCGTCTCCAAAGAGTTCCTGGCGACGGTCGCCGAGAACTACCGGCGCGAGGGCACCATCCGGGAGAAGTACAACGTAGTAACGCGCGGCACCGCGTCCGAGGTTACGGCCGGTTACCAGACCAATGTTGTCGGATTCGGGTGGACCAATGGCGCGTTTGTGGCTATGCTGCACGCGCTCCCGCCGGCAGATCGGAAGAGCCTGCTGGCCGGGGAGAGGTGATCCGCGGAACGGGAGCAGCCCGAACGACACCTTCGCGCTTCGACCGTTTGTTCCAATACTTGCGACCATTCTGGTGATTTTCACAACAGTCTAAAATCTTGCAATTTTCACAAGAGCAGCGCTGGATCCGGGCGTACAATTTGGTCAACAAGGAGCAAATCTTTGCCCAAATTTGAGGAGTGCCTGCAAAGGCTGGAAGAGATTGTCCTGCAACTGGAACGGGGCGACCTTCCGCTGGAACAGGCGTTAAAGCTTTTCGAGGAAGGGGTCGGACTTTCCAATTCCTGCCGCAAGGAACTGGACGAGGCCGAAGGCAAGGTGGAGATTCTGCTCAAACACAACGGAAAGCTGCAAGCGGAGCCCTTTGCCACAGCGAGCGAGCGCTCCGAGGCACGTTAGCTGGAATCGCGAGACTATTTCTGCTCATTAGGATTCTGGATTTTGTTCATCCGCGCTGGCGGGCTATTGGGAGTAGTACCATGCAGCCGTTACCCGTTTTCATCGCTCAAGCAGATCCGAAGCTGGGAAGAGAATTCGCCGCGAAGTTACAGGTTCACTTTCGCGATATACAAGTGCTGAAAGCCCTCCCGGAGCTGCGGAACACCCTGGCACAAACCAAACCCTATGCGCTGATCGTCGATCTGGAGATGATCAGCTTCGATGAGCTGCGCGAGATTTGCCGGAGCTGCCCGCAGACCATCGTCATCAGCACGCATCGACTCGCCGACGAGGCGATGTGGGTAGCATCGCTGGCGGCAGGAGCCGCCGATTGCTGCGCAGCCACGGACCACCTTGGCCTGATGCGCGCCATCGTGCACCGGCGCTCTATCACCTGGGCCGCCGCCGCATAGGCGGTCTCTCACTCTTATCGTCCCGGCAAGCGCCAGAACGTTCGCCGGAGATTTTCGCCCCAGCAGATGCAACAGCGGCATTCTGCTGGGGCCGCGATTTTCCGGCGCGCGGTTCAGTGCGGCAGCGGAACCAGCATTGGCTTCCAGTCTTTGGCTGTCGGCGTGCGCCCCACATTGATCGCCATGGCGATGGCGCTGTAATAGCCGTTCACTCCGACAATATCCATCATTCCCTTCTCGCCGAATTTCGCCACCGCCCGAGCATAGGTCACGTCGCTGACGCTCTTGTTGCGGTGCAGTTCACTGGAGAATTCGTAGACAATCGCCTCGTCCTCTGCCATCTTAGCCGGCCGTCGGCCCTCGGCTATTGCCCTGGCAATCTCCGGGTCGAGACCGGCTTTCATGGCGGCCGGATAGTGCACGGACCACTCGTATTCCTGCGTCCATTCCCTGGCCGTGATCAGGATGATGAACTCGCTGAGCCTGGGCGGCAGCGAGGTGCGATAGCGCAGATATTCACCCATAGCGGCGAGACGCAGCATCAGTTCAGGACTGCGCAGCAGCGGAACAAAAGGTCCGAAAACGGGCCCCTTGCGTATGGTCACGAACTCCGCCGAAGCCTTCTTCTGCGCCTCCGTCTGCTGGCTCTCCGGAATCGCCGGCAAGCGGTTCTGCTGCAGCGTCGATGGAGAGGCCGCGGGTACGGGCTGAGCCGGCTGGTTCTGCGCAAACAGCCCGGTAACACAGCACAGCGATGCGAGCAACAGCGCGAAATAGCGAGCTTTCATTGTTCTCTCCTGGAGATAAGTTTGGACTTCAGATTTCACTCCATCGAAATCTACCGCCACCGATCATTAGTCGGTGAGGCTCCCGGCGACTGCCGCCTTCACCTCGATACAGCGGACGCCGGGATGATGGCTTTCCCCCCCGGCATTGAACAAATCGGCCCTGGCCGCTCGTTACTGCCGTTTCTTCGTGGCCGAAACGGAACTGTTCGATCACTACCGAATACATCTTGTATACTGCCTTCTCAGCCTATGCTCAAAGAAATCTTGCAACGTGGTCAACAGTTGGCCGATGCGGCGCTGGAGCGGCTGCTTCCGCCGGGGACACAGTATCCGCCTTCCATTCACCAGGCAATGCGCCACAGCGTCTTTGCCGGGGGCAAGCGCCTGCGCCCCATCCTCTGCATGGAGGCGGCGCGCATGATCCATGCGGGCGCCGGCGCGGCGTCGGCATCCGCTTCTGCCGGGTCTGACGGTCTGCCGGCAGGCATAGCCGATCTCGGCGCCGCCCTGGAGATGCTGCACACTTACTCGCTGATCCACGACGACCTGCCCGCCCTCGACAACGACGACCTGCGCCGCGGCCGGCCCACCTGCCACGTGGCCTTCGGCGAGGCGACCGCCATCCTGGCCGGCGACGCCCTGCAGACCTACGCCTACGAGGTCCTGGCGCGCCTTTCGTGTACGGCCGAGGCGCGCGTGCGCATCATCGAGGAGATCGCCCATGCCACCGGAACCATCGACGGCATGATCGGCGGCCAGGTGCTCGACCTGGAAGCGGAACACACGCGTCCCGACGCCAAGACGCTCGAGTACATTCATCGCTCCAAGACCGGCGCGCTGATTACCGCCAGCCTGATCTCCGGCTGCCTTTACGCCAACGCCACGTCCACCGAACTGCAGCGGGTGCGCGAGTTCGGCCGCGCCGCCGGCCTGGCGTTCCAGATCGCCGACGACATTCTCGACGTCACCCAGACCTCTGAACAGCTCGGCAAGACCGCCGGCAAAGACGTCGGCGGTCGAGAAGGTAACCTATCCTTCGCTCTACGGGCTGGAGAAATCCGAGCAGATGGCGGCGCAGTTGATCACGCAGGCTGTCGGCCGCTCTGGACAGCTTTGGCCCGCGCGCCGATACCCTGAAAGCGATTGCGCGCTACCTGGTGGAGCGCAAGAAGTAGAATCGTAATCGACATGGATAAAGCCGCGCTCGTTGGCATCATCGTTGTAGTTGTCTGTGCGTTTTTCTCCAATCGCTTGAGCAGCAGCATGGCTGCCCAGGTGCTGGCGCACAGCGGCAGAAAACACTTCCCGACGGCGTTTAACTTCAAGCTGGCCCGGAGCTATCGGGAGTCGTTCGGCACCGACGGCACCTATTGGCAGTTCGTAGTGTTGAACGTGGTCTACGGCACAGGACTGCTGATCTTCGGGGTGAGTTCCCTGATTTACTGGCTGCGCGGGTAGTTGTCGCTGTTCGATACCGCCCAATGTCCGGCCAGAGACCCGCGCAGCGGGTGGAGATCATGCCGACCTGCAAACGCTGCTGCACACCGTATTATGTCAGGCCGTTGCCTGGTACGGACGCACCGTTCGCTCTATCTCTGCCGAGAGCTTGTCCTTTGCGACCTCAAGCTCATACCGCGCCTGCAACCTGAGCCAGAACTCCGGCGTAGTTCCCAGAAATCTCGCCAACCGAAGTGCGGTATCCGGCGTAACAGCCCTCCGTCCGTTCACAATTTCGCCCATGCGCTGCGCTGGTACTCGCAGCGAAAGCGCCAACTTATTGACACTCAGTCCGAGCGGGTTAAGAACATCCTCGCGCAAGACCTCTCCCGGATGCACCGGGGCAATCTTCTTGGACAAACGCCCTCCCTTAGTGGTAGTCGGTGATTTCAACGTCATAGACATCTCCCTCTCGCCAATCAAAACAGATCCGCCATTGCTTGTTAATGCGGATGCTGTACTGTCCCTCACGGTCGCCACTGAGTCTTTCCAGCCGATTTCCCGGAATCCCCTGCAGGTCACGCAGCTCACTTGCCTCATCCAGTTGAACGAGTTTGCGATAAGCAACATCCGCGATGCCGCGAAACCGTTTACTGCTCATTCGCTCCCGGCACAGCCTCTCGGTTTCTTTACAGCGGAATGTCTTAATCACGAGGCGATAGTATCACGCATTACGTGCCACGTCACCCGTGATATCCGGTCATTGGAGATTCAAATCGGGAATGATGGGGATTCTGCCCAGAAGGACTACCGCTGGTATGCTGATCGTATGAACCTGGACGTCCTGGCCATTGCCGCCCATCGCGACGATGCCGAGCAGACCTGCGGCGGCACCCTGTTGCGCATGGCCGAGCGCGGCCAGCGCACCGGCATCCTCGACCTCACGCAGGGGGAGATGGGAACGCGCGGCAGCGCCGACGAGCGCCGGCGCGAAGCCGAAGAGGCGGCCCGCATCCTGCGCGTCGCCTGGCGGCAGGCGCTCGACCTGCCCGACGGCCGTGTCGAGAATACCTGGGAGAACCGCCTGAAGATCGCCCGCGTGCTGCGCGAGCAAAGGCCGCAGGTGGTTATTCTTCCCTACTGGCAGGGACGCCATCCCGACCATTACACCTGTTCCACCCTCGGCTACGAGGCCTGCTTCCTGGCCGGACTCACCAAGCTCGGCACAACCCCGGCTGGCGGCCCCGGCGAGAACGGCGAACTGGAGGCGATCGGTAAGCTTCCCCCGCATCGCCCGTTCAAGATCGTCTACGCCTCGCTTTATTTCGACGTGCGCGCGTCTTTCGTGGTGGATATCAGCGAACAGTTCGAGACGCGCTTCCAGTCGCTGATGGCTTACCGCTCGCAGTATGCGGACCAGGAGAAGGGAGCAGGCCTGTTTCCTCGCGAGCAGGAGATTCGCCAACGCATGGAAGCCATGGCGGCGTTTTACGGAATGCTGGCCGGCGTCAAATACGCCGAGCCGTTTGTGCAGAAAGAAGTGGGACTGGTAGAAGACTTGCTGGCGATTCCGGTGAGGTCGATCTGAGAATCAGTTCTTCGTTGTTCGTTCCTCGTTTTCAGTTGTCGGCGAAACAAGGGCAACGAAATCTTGGAAACGAAGAACTACGAACGAACAACGATGAACTGCCTTTACAAACACCAAGTCCCGAGGCTGGCTGTAACCTGCTCGTCTCGACTGGGGTTCGCTGTAGACCCTTGCGGAACCTGCTCCCGTGCCTCACGCTGAATTGTTGCCGCCGGGGGCCGTCTCGCCTTCGCAGGCGTGACGACATGGCTCATCACTATCCAGTGCGTGATCGCGTACGGGCGATCCCTGCTCGGGTTCCGGGCTTGCCGCCAATCGGACTAACCGATCACCTGGACTGCTTGCGGCAGTCCAGTTGCTGCCTCGGGACTCGTTCTTGCTCTTGACGCGTTCCTGTTCTCCTCAACCAGCGGCTCGCTAGCAGACCCTTGCTGCCCCTCCGCCTCTCGCCACCGCCAAGTCGCCGGAATCTTTTGGCCAATCCGCCGATAGACCTTCTCTCCGCTTCAGCCGCGCTGGCGTCTTCTGAAGAAGAGTACGCAAGCCGCGCAGGCCTGCGTTTGGGGTTAAGCCTTGGGCGATCGGAATACACAACGTCTGCCCCGCGCGGGCTCGCCGTGTAGCTCTCGCCATCCAGCACCGGCCTGCCGGCCGGCCTGGGGGATCGCCGGGAGGCCGCCGCCTCCCTTGGAGTACCCGGCAAAGGCGCGCCGGCTTTGCGGAGCCGTCGCGGTGCCATCGCCGGAGGTCCAGTCGATCCCTGGTTCCCCCAAATAGCGGCTTCGCCGTCGCGTTGCCGCCATCCGGACTGCCCCCAGTCTCACCAATGCGCCTGCGAAAGCGCAACGGCGTAGTCTCGGGGTGTCCAAGGTATTGCCAGCAACCACCGTTCGGCAGATTGACGCTGCGAGCGTCAACCCGAGGAACATGAACCAGGCTGCCCAACCTGCCGCCTTGCCAGGCCTTTCAGGTCTTGGCAGGCCGATCCATAGCGCCGTTGCTGGCATTCGATTCCGGCTTCCCTTGCGGTACGGATTGCGGTGAGCGAAGCTTGAGCCCCGGACTCACCACCAACCAGGAAAACCGTTTGGAACTTGTCAAAGAACGAGTGTGAATCTACGCCGTCCGAAGTGGAAGTCAACTTAAACCGATAAACTCTATCTGGTTTATTTTCAGTCGAGTGCAGCTCATCCACAGGCCTCTGACCGTTTTCAGTGCAGGCGCTTTCCGATGGCCGCCGAGAGGCGCACCGGTCATCCGCCGCACCGACCCGCCGGTTGCCCTTTCGGACACTGCGATTAACCGCATGAATACTGGCCGAAATCGCGTGCGTAGCGCGAATCCGCTGCGCTTGCGCAGGAATCGCAGCCGGAAAAGCGGGTCGGTAACGTTCCTTACGCAGCTAATGTGAAAAAGTTGTTTCTAATCGCAATCAGCGCGGCACGCCGCAAACACGGAAAATAACGGACCCGCGGATTCGCCACGCGGGGATGGCTGTTCCAGCAGCCAGGCGCTTCTCCGCAAGTAGCAAAATCTCGAAGAAGTGACCGGCAGTCATCCGATCAGAGGCCTAAACCTTAAATTTTGTACTTTTGGCGGCCCAAGCCGCTGATGAAAACGGCGACTTGGGCCGATATTGCGAAATATGAAGAAGGAAGCGAGAAAAACCCGGCGTGCTCCTGTCCGCAAACCCGTCAACCATGCGGGTCTGTACATTGTGGCACGCAATGAATTTCCGGCGAGTTCCTCGCGCTACGCTCCCCAGATCGTATTTGGCCCGCGCCAGCTCTGCTGGACCGCTTTCGGAACTTTCCTGGTCAGCCTGCTCTGCCTGCTGCTGAAATAAAGGCAGTTTCAAGTTTCCAGTTTCCAAGCAGACCCGCTTTGCGGACACGAGCGAGTGTCGGCCTAGGACGCTCACCCGCTCACAGCTTCAGAGCCACCGAGACTCCATCGCGCAACGGCAGCAGTGTGGTGTAGAAGTCGGGCGAGGCGTAGAGCGCGCGATTGAACTCCAGCACCGCGCGCGTGGCCTCGCTGTGCGGCGGAGGCTCAACCACGCGGCCATGCCACAGGGTGTTGTCCGTGAGGAACAATCCGCCTTGGCGCACCCGCTCTCGCGCCAGCGGCAAGACGCGCGGATAATCCTGCTTGTTCACATCGTTGAAGACGATATCGAACGGTCCGGGTTCTTCGGCCAGAAGCTCCAGGGCATTGCCGATGCGGATCTCTACGCGCTCGAGCACTCCGGCGCGGCGCAGGTAACCGCGCGCCTCGGCGGCGTTGGCCGGATCGCTGTCCGTGTAGATGACACGCCCGCTCTCCCCCACCGCCCGGGCCCACCAGATGGTCGAGTAGCCGATGGCCGAGCCCATCTCGAAGACCGTGCGGGCGCCGATCAAGCGCGCCAGTTGGAAGAACAGGCGACCGACGGCCGGGCCGACAATGGGAATGCGCCGCTTCTCGGCCTGCTCTTCCATTTCGCCGAGCACGGCATCGCGCTCCGGCAGCAGATCGTGGAAGTACTGCTCGATTTTTTCGTGCGTTATCTCGCCCATGCCCAACCCTTTGCTATCGCGAGGAAACGAGTTGCCCGGTGGGCAGTTCCTTGCGCTCTCCCGGCTTGAACTCCAGAATCTCGAAGCCCTGTTCTTTGGCTGCCTTGGCGAGATCACCCGGCTTGCCGGTCAGCACCGGGAAAGTGCCATAATGCATGGGCACCAGGACCTTCGGACGCAGCAGGCGGCAGGCCACCTCGACCTCGCGCGGCCCCATGACGAAATGATCGCCGATGGGCAGCATCACGACCTGTGGTGCGTAAAGCTCGCGGATCAGCGCCATATCGCCGAAGACCGCGGTGTCGCCGGCGTGATAGACCTTGAGGCCGTTGGAGAACTCCACGACAAAACCGCAGGGCTCGCCGCCATAGACGATGTTGCCGTCGTCGCCTTGAATGCCGGAGGAGTGTTTGGCGTCGGTCAGGGTGACGCGCATGCCGGCCACCGTTTGCGATCCCCCCTTGTTCATCGGGCTGATCTGCTGGCAGCCCTTCTTGTTGAGCCAGGCGCAGAGTTCGAAGATACCCACCACCACCGGGTTGTGCTCCTGGCAGATTTCCACTGCGTCGCCGATGTGGTCGAAGTGTCCGTGGGTGCAGAGCACCACATCTACTTTCGCCAGCTTCTTCATCTCCGGCGGGCAGGCGGGATTGTTCTTCACCCAGGGATCGATGAGCACCGTCTTCCCTTCCGGGCTTTCCAAGATGAACGTAGAATGACCGAGCCAGGTCGCCTTCACTGAATTTGCCATCGCTGGTTCCTTTCTCTGTTTCGTTTGCGCAGCGAAACCTATTTCTTCTCCTGAAACTTGCTCCATTCGGTGTAGCCGCCCACGAGAGAGAGCACGTTGCCGAAGCCCATCCGGCGCAGCATATATGCCCCCAGCAGGGAGCGTCCGCCGTTGCGGCAATAGAGCACGATCTGCTTGTTCTTATCCGTCGTAAAGCGGTCGATCTCAATTTCCAGCATGCCCCTGGGAAGAGCCACGGCGCCGGGGATCATTCCATTGGTCAGTTCCTCGGGCTCGCGCACATCGATCAGCAGGAAATCCTCGCCGTCCTGCTGCATCTCCTTAAGATCGAGATGATTGATTTCTTCAATTCCCTCTTTCCGGATTTCCTCGATCAACTGCTTAAATTCGGCAACCAGCATCCCTACTCCCTCCGGCCGGCCCCGGGGGAATGGCATTCTCACGCCGGGAGGCTCTGTATCCGATTTTATTGGCAGGCCCGCGGTATCGCAATCGAGGGGTTAGGGTATTGCAGATTGCAGATTTAAAATTGCAGATTGAGGACAAAATGTAGTCGGGAAAGGGTGCCTCCTATCCCGCAGTGCACAATCTGCAATCTTCAATCTGCAATCTACAATCCTGCTAAGGTTTTCCCTGAGCCCATCTGCGCGATTCCGCCGATTCCAGCCAGTAGCCGCTAGCGCCCACAATAGCCACAGGGCCCCATGCCAAACGATCGTTCTTCCAATCACGGGATCACGATAGGCGCCTGCATCTGGTGCCACTCCGAATACGTAATCGGATGCAGCCGAGCGCAGGAGCAGAACATCTTCTGCTCGAAGAAATGCGAGATGGAAGCGCATTTCTGGCTGGTCGAGGTGCTGCGCGGAGTGGAAGAGCTGCGGCGCCGTGATGCGGAACGCGAAAAGAGGCCGCGGCCGCCGCTCTAATCGTTCTTTGCAGTCCCCCGATCATTGTTCTTTGTTCTTTTTTGCTGTATTGCCGGCAGAGTGCCATCCACCGACAAGAAGGCGGCCGGCTTCTTGAGTCCTCACCGCGCCGCCCGCGAAATAGCTTTGAAAGGGCGCGGCTTCAGCCGCGCCGGAAAGGCCCCATCACAATCGGGGCTTTTAGCCCCTGAGGTACTCATCCGCTTGATCGAGCGAAAACAGTTCTCAACGAGGTTGTTGCTGACGGAATGCAGAACCCAAGCGAACTAGTCAGAAGAAGTTCCCTCAGCGGCTAAAGCCGGTATCCTTATAGTCCCGCAACGGCATGGCTAAAGCCATGCCCTTTCAAAGAATCTGTCCGGGAAAACTCTAATAATGAACAGCAAGGCTGCCGCCCCTTCTCAGACTGCGCCCGGCGCAGCCGTCCTGCTCGGCGCCTGTTCCAGGGCGGCGATCACGGCATCGGCGAACTCGCCGGTTGAGGCTGTGCCGCCCATATCCTGCGTCACATGCTTGTGCTCGGTGTAGACCACGTCCAGGGCATGATGAATGCGGTCGGCCGCTTGATGTTCTCCGAGGTGATTCAGCATGAGTTCGGCGGAGCGCAGCAGGGCGGTCGGATTGGCCCGGCCCTTGCCCGCGATATCGGGTGCGGTGCCGTGCACGGCCTCGAAGACGGCGCAACTCTCCCCGAAGTTCGCCCCCGGAACAATTCCCAGTCCCCCCACAAAGCCCGCGCAGAGGTCACTGAGAATGTCGCCGTACAGATTCTCCATCAGCAGCATGTCGTACTGGTACGGGTTGGTGACCAGCTGCATGCAGGTGTTGTCCACGATGTGCTCGCCGTAAGTGATATCCGGGTATTCCTTGGCGATCTGGCGCGAGCAGCGCAGGAAGAGCCCGTCGGAGAGCTTCATGATGTTGGCTTTGTGGATGGCGTGTATCTTCTTGCGTCCCATCCGCCGGGCGTAGGCGAAAGCCCAGCGGGAGATGCGCAGGCAGGCCTTTTCCGTCATGATCTTCAGGCTTTCCACCACGCCGGGAACGACCTCGTGCTCGATGCCGGAGTAGAGCCCTTCGGTGTTTTCGCGCACGATGATGAGATCGATCTCCGGATAATGGGTCGACACATTGGGAAGGTTATGAATCGGGCGGAAGTTGGAAAACAGCTCGAAGTGCTTGCGCAACTGGACGTTGATGCTGCCGAAACCGCCGGCGACCGGGGTGGTGACCGGACCCTTGAGAGCAACCCGGGTCTTTTCGATCGAGGCCAGCAGTTCCTTGGGAAGATATTCGTGATACTTCTCGTAGGCATCGGCGCCGGCGGCGTAGGATTCCCATTCGAACTTGACGCCGGTGGCCTCCAGCACGCGAACCGCCGCGGCGGTCACCTCCGGGCCGATTCCGTCACCGGGTATGAGCGTGATCATGTAAGCCATTCGCCCTCCCTGGAGTGATTTTGCTGTCAGCTTTTAGTTTTTACCGTGGCGCCGGGGATCCCGTTTTCCTTCAACCTCAGCAGATCCTGCAGTTCGGTCATGAACTCCTGAACATCCTTGAAGTCCAGGTAAACCGAGGCGAAACGCACGTAGGCCACCTTGTCGAGATTGCGCAGGCGATGCATGATGAGTTCGCCGATTTCGCTGGTCTTGCGCTCGCGCTCGGGGGAGTCGATGACGAAGCTTTCCGCCTCGTTGACGATCTGCTCCAGCTTGCTGATGGAGACCGGGCGCTTCTCGCAGGCGCGCAACAATCCGTTGAGCACCTTCTGGCGCTCGAATTTCTCGCGCCGGCCGTCCTTCTTGACGACCATGTAGGGAAGCTCGTCGATGCGCTCGTAGGTGGTGTAGCGCTTCTCGCAGCGCAGACATTCGCGGCGGCGCCGTATCGCCTCGCCTTCCTTACTCTCGCGCGAGTCGACGACCTTGTCCTGTTCGAAGCCGCAGAAAGGGCATTTCATGGTGTGAACCAGCAAAGGCAATTCTAGCAGGAAGATGCGGCCCATTTTTCAGAAACTGTTTCCGTGCCGGTGGCCTCAGGCCTGCGTGGCCGCCATTTTGCTCTCGCGCGACACGGCTCGCAAGGAAACGCGTTCCCGGTGCGCCATGATGAGCCCCGCCGGGATGACCGCCATGAACGTCACCAGCCAGCACACCATGCCGCAACTGACCGCCAGCTCCGGGGTAATGTTGTAGGGCTCACGGCCGAAGACCCGCGACAGCAGGTCTATGATCGCCAGTTGCGAGCCTCCGCCCACCCCGGGCAACTGCACCACCGAGCCGGTAATGCTGGCGCCCATCACCAGCATAGCGTCCTCCAGCTCAATGTTGTGCAGGCGAACGGTGCGGGTGACGACCTGCGACGGATCGGCCGGGCCGCCGTTTTCAAGTTGCACGGAGACGGTGGTCACAGGATAGGCATGCATCACCTGGATGTAGGAGCGCGCGATCAGCATCCAGAGGCTGAGCGACAGCAGGACGATGAGAACAAACGATTTCAAATCCTGGATCGTGTGCAGGCCCTGGCCAAAGGCGCGCAGCCGGCGGCAGACCGCTTTTGCCGTCCCGGGAAAACGAGGCGTCAGCAGCCCTTCGCACAACCCGGCGATCTGCTCGCTCCGCCACCACAGAAAGAAAACAAGAACCGCCAGGCTTCCCGCTATGCCCAGCAAAGCGTATCCGGCCCACTGCACGAATGGATAAGCGCGGTACTTTTCGCCCCAGATGGCCAGCGTTATGCCCATCAGAATGGCCACCGAGGACATATCGAACACCCGCTCGACGGTCCAGACGGCCAACTGGGATGAAAACGTCAGGTTCTCCTTGCGCGCGATCAGAAACGGCCGTACCAGCTCGCCCGGACGCCCCAGCAGCGCCAGCCCGCTGAAGCCGATAAACTGCGACGGGATCAGGCGCGCACACCGTGGTCTGGCAGGTGGGACGGAGAAAAAGCTTCCAGCGAACCGCCCGCAGCACATGGGCGAGGTAGATCAATCCCACCCCGCTCAGAAGCATCCACACGTTGAGCCCCCTGGTGATCGTCCAGAACTGCTGCCAGTCGAAGCTGCGCCAGTGCCGGAACTGCGAATAAACCAGCGCCAGCAGGATCGCCAGAATGACAGCGGTGGTGAGGGCGTGCTTCTTGTTCATTGCGACTGGCCGCTGCCAGGGTCAGGGATTACAGCGTGCGTTAATGGAGGACGGTCTGATAGAGGCCGCGGCTGTTTTTGCTGTTGCTTCGGCGCCTGCCGCAGTAGAAGTAGAGCACCGGCAGGTGTTCTCTTGGCGGCGCCTGGGGTAGCCGCTTTCCGCTTGGCGGACTTCGCGGCTTGCGGCGCTGGCTGCGCTTTTTGCCGGAAGTTGGCCGAGGCCTTCTGCGTTTGTTCGGACTTGGGCGCAGAGGCTGCCAGCTTGCGGCGATTGAAGTCGTTGATCACGCGGGCGACATAGCCGCGCGTCTCACGGTAGGGCGGAACGCCGTTGTATTTCTCCACCCGCTCGGGTCCGGCATTGTAAGCGGCCAGCGCCTTCTGCGCGTCACCGTTGTAGCGCACCAGCAATTCGCGCAGGTAGCGGCTGCCGCCATCCACGTTGGCCGCCGGGTCGAGGCTGTTACTCACCCCCAAACGCGAAGCCGTCGCCGGCATCAGTTGCATAAGGCCCTGAGCGCCCCTTGGGCGAGACCGCCGCCGGATTGTAGCCGCTCTCCGCCTTGACCACGCTGTGAATAAAATCCGGATCGATGCCGGTAGCGACGCCGGCATGGGCAATGTGCTCGTGAACACTCGCGGCAGACGCGACGGGCGCAGGCAGATCGGGCGCCGGTTCATAGCCCGAGATAGCTGTCGTGGGAAGATCGACGAAACCGGAGCCGCTTGCGTCCAGGTAAAGCCGCGTATTCTCGCCCAGCTGCTCGTGGCGCTCGCAGCGCAGGTTGAAGCCGTTCGTCAGGCGCGCCAGTTCCGCCGCCTGCGCGACACAGGCGCACAGGCAGAGCACGGCGCACCACAGTCCGTTGCGCGCCGAGATGCCCGGCAGGCGGGTATTTCGCAGGCGGGGTCGGCTCATGCTCCCAGCACCGTTTCCAAGGCATGGGCCACGCCGCTGTGATTGTTCTCCAGGGTTACCATCCATCCATTCTGTTTGAGTTCGTCGCAGGCGTTGCCCATGACCACCGGCACGCCGGCGAACTCGAGCATCTCGATGTCGTTGTAGTTATCGCCGATAGCCATCACCTGCCGGCGGTCGATGCCGCGATACTCCGCCCAGCGGCGCAGGCCGTCGCCCTTGGTGCAGCCCCGGTTGAGCACGTCGACGATGCACAGATCGCGCACGTCGTACTGGGTGCGCAACACTGTGATGCGCGGCGCCAGCGCGGGGTCGAGCAGCAGCTCCTGCGCCTCGCGCATGCGCCCCACGCTGCCGCAGAATGTCAGTTGCACGGGAGGCTCGGTGAGCGAATCTTCCAGGGGTTGAATAACCTCCAGGTACTCGGAGTTCTTCTGCATCCAGCGGCTCAGGGCCACGTCGAGAAACTCGGTGGTCTCCACCACCAGCGCGCCTTTGCGTTCGCGGTCGAAGGTGAGCACCGTGTTTTCGCGAAAGCCCGCCATCTGCCGTACCACGTCGCGGGCGGTTTCCAGGGTCAGAAAGTTGCGATGGACAATCGCCCCCTCGCTGGAATTAATGATGGCGCCGTTGGAGCTGATCAGGGTCACGCTGAACCCCAGGGACGAAGCCACCGGCAGGGCGAACTGGTGGCGCCTGCCGGTCACCAGCGCTATTTCCACGCCGCGCTGGTGGGCGCTTTGCAGCGCTCGAAGATCGGCGGCGGAAACCTGAAAGCTGGAGTTCAGCAGGGTTCCATCGATGTCAATGGCGATGAGCCGAATCGCGTGCATCCTCCCTGATTCTACACTCCCGCAGCTCGCTCTCAAGCCGGCCTAAGCCGGGTTAAGGCCGTTTTTCCCTCCAGCGGTCGGCGGCTGCTACTATTTACCCTGTAATGTTCGGGTTCTTCAACTTCGGATTACCCGGATTGATCGTCATGGCGGCGGCGCTGATCCACTTCGTCCGACGACAGCCGGAGTCGTATTGGCTCTGGGTCATTCTGCTACTCGGCCCCATTGGGTCGCTCATTTATCTTGCCACCCAGGCCCTTCCCGAGCTGCGCGATCCGGGGGCCTTCAAATTTGTCGGGCGCGGACGCCGCATCCGCGAACTGGAGTATGCCGTCAGCCAGAACCCCTCGGCGGGAAACTACGAGGAACTGGGCCAGCTTTACCTCGACAAGGGACAGTGGGCCAAGGCCCGCGCCTGCTTCGACCGCTCGATCGCCCAGCGCACGCGACTCGCCCGATCCCTTTTACCGCCGCGCCCTGGCCGAATTGCAGCTGGGCGATTTCACCGCCGCCGTTCCGGACCTGGAGCGGGTTGTACGGGCCCAGGCCGACTATGACATTCACCGCGCCGCCGGACTGCTCGCCTGGGCCTATGCCCGCACCGGAAACAACCAGCAGGCGGAGGCTCTCTTTAGCCGCCTGGTACAGCTTTCCACGTTGACTGAGACGCAGTTGCACTACGCCGAGTTTCTTGCAGCGCAGGGGAAACCGGCTGAAGCGCGGCAGTGGGCGGAGCGAATCCTGACCAAGCGCGCCGGCATGCCCGGATTTCAGCGCCGCCGCGAGCGGTCTTACTTCCGCCAGGCACGCTCGCTGCTAAGAAGCCTTCGAGGAAAGTAAGCTATGATCGGGCGCAGCTCTCGTAAACTTGTCAACCTCTTCTCAGGCCAGAGAATCTACAGGTCAGCAACCGATTGCCCTCACTTCGCCCATCGGCATCCGCTGCCGTTGGGCACAAAACGATGGAGGACTCATGAAACGCCTGGTTACGGTGACTGTTTCGCTCGCCGCGGTCCTGTTGTTCGCAGGCTCCGCTTTGGCGCAAAGCCCATCAGTCCCCGAGATTCCGTACCGCTCAGTGCCCGATTTTCTCAAGCTGCCACCCAACATGTATCTCGGCGAAGTTTCCGGAGTGGCCGTCAATTCCAAGGGACACGTCTTCGTTTTTCATCGCGGCAACACAACCGGTCCCGCCTACGCGGCAGCCGGAGCGCAGCTGCTGGAGTTTGCTCCCGACGGAAAATTCATCCGCGAGATCGGCCACAACCTCTACGCCTGGTCGTTTGCGCACGACGTCAAGGTGGATCGGGACGACAACGTGTGGGTTACCGACAAGGGCTCGGACATGATCATCAAGTTCAATCCGGAAGGCCGCGTGGTGATGGTTTTCGGGCGCAAGTTGGAGGCGTCCGACGAGGACACCGCGCCGCTCAAGCACCCCAAGCCTCCGCTGCCGGCGGAGGATGGCCGATTCCGGCAGGTAACTGACGTGACATGGGACTCGGCCGGCAACACCTATATCAGCGACGGCTACATCAATTCGCGCGTCGCCAAGGTCGATAAAGACGGCAACTGGATTAAATCCTGGGGAGGGCCCGGCAGCGGCCCCGGACAGTTCAATACTCCGCACAGCATCGCCTCCGATGCGCAGAACCGGATCTACGTCGCGGACCGGGGCAATGGACGCATCCAGGTGTTCGATACCGACGGCAAGTTTCTGCGCGAGATCCGTATCAACGTTCCCTTTCCGCCTGACACTCGCCCGGCCATAGGAAACAAGCCGGGGCCCGACGTGAAAGGAACGTTTGCACCAGGGTCGCCGTGGGCCGTTTGCATTACGCCTCCGCCGCATCAGGTGCTGTACGCCTCCGACGCCTACCCGGGACGAATCTATAAGCTCTCACTGGACGGCAAAGTGCTCGGCGTGCTGGGAAAATCAGGCAAGCAGCTTGGACAGTTCGGATGGGTTCACGAAATCGCGTGCCCCTCGGAGAATGAGCTCTACGTCGGCGAACTGCTGAACTGGCGAGTGCAGAAGCTGATCCTCGAACCGAAGTAGCCGCATTAGGGCTGTTGCGGGCGAGCTGCGGCGGATCCCTCGGCTCGCCCGATGGCGGAAGTTCGTAGAGTTTCGAGTTTCGAGTTTCAAGTTTCAAGCCGGGTGCCCCAGAGTCCCGCCCTGCTTTTGGGCTGACCTGGGGCCACTTCCACACCAGCCTCGAAAGTGATTCACGGCAGAAGACATCTGCCTGCGCGATACACTAAAGGAAAGAGCTGCGCTCGTTGAGGAACGAACAGATGATCAAAGACGCGAACTTTGCCAAACAGATCAGCGAGCTGATGCTCGACCTCTCCAGCCGCATCCGCCAGCTGACCGCCGCCGGAAGCTGCTCTGCCGACGACCAGCATGTTTACAAAAAGGCGGCGGCGAAAGTGCTCGCCACCATAGACGCTGAAGTGCTGGCCCCGCTTTACGCCGAGCACTCTTCGCTGCGGCCGGCGGGTTGGAAACGCACCGAGGCCCTGCCAGGACAGTCACGCAGTTTGGGAGGAATTATTCAGCCGGTGTAAGGACGACAACTTCCCCACATTTGGCAAGAGAAGGCAAATATAGGCCACCTGACGAAACAGCTGCAGCGACAAGCATCGTTAATGATGGGGGTGTGATCACAGCGCGGATAACACCCTGAACGCCACATAAAATTGTGGAACTATTAACAGCAGTGCAATAGTGCCTTGCCAACGGGAGTCACTTTTCATAATGTCCCTGATGCCCAGCCCAGCGGTCAGCACACTCGCTATGGGCACGAAGGCAGCGAACCAGATAAGATCCCAGAATGCGTGGGGGAACAGTACAAGGCTTGCATACGCCGCACCGGAAATAACGGCAGTAACGCTTGCCAAAATCAGCGAGTTTGCGATTTGGGCTATTCGCGGCATGTGAGAGTCCCTGCGGAACGATCTTACCTCCGCGCAGTTAGCGGTAACAGGGCTTATCTTAATACACGTGGCGGACCTGGTGAATAATCATCGTAATCAACAACGAAACAGCGCTTACTCTTCCTTGAAGAACTGCGCCATCTTGCGGAACTTCTCGTAGCGGGCGGCCAGCAATTGGTCGAGCCCAATTCCCTTCAGCTCGCGCAACTGCTTTTGCAATTCGGCTGAGAGCAGTTCGGCCGCGGCCTTGTGATCGGTGTGCGCCCCGCCCGGCGGCTCCGGGAATAACCACGTCGACGACACCGAACTCCAGCATGTCCTTGGCGGTGATGCGCAAGGCTTCGGCGGCCAGTTCGCGCTTGCCGGCGTCGCGCCACATGATCGAGGCGCAGCCTTCCGGCGAGATCACCGAGTAGATGCTGTTCTCCAGCATCAGCACGCGGTCCCCGATGCCGATCCCCAGAGCGCCGCCGCTGCCGCCCTCGCCGGTAATGGTCACGATCACCGGGACCCGCAGGCGCGCCATCTCGCGCAGGTTGTGGGCAATGGCTTCCGCCTGTCCGCGCTCCTCGGCGCCCAGGCCGGGGTAGGCGCCCGGGGTATCGACAAAGGTAAGGATGGGACGCCCGAATTTCTCCGCCAAGCGCATGGCCCGCAGCGCCTTGCGGTAGCCCTCCGGGTTGGGCTGGCCGAAGTTGCGGTAGACGCGCTGCTTAACGTCGCGGCCCTTCTGCTGGCCGATCAGCAGCACCGCTTCGCCGTTGAGCCGCGCCATGCCGCAGACCATCGCCGGATCGTCACCGAAGCGGCGATCGCCGTGGATCTCCTCGAAGTCGGTAAAGATCAGGCTGGCGTAATCCAGGGTGTACGGACGCTGCGAATGCCGGGCCAGTTCGGTCTTCTGCCAGGCATTCATGGCGGCCGTGATTTGCCGGCGCAGATTGGCGACGCGCTCTTCCAGCTCCTTGAGTTGGCGCTGGGCCTCCGGATTGTCCGAGGCCGCAGCCTCAAGCTGGGCAATCTGCTGTTCTAGTCTTTCCAGTTCCTGCTGGGCTTTGGATGGCGCTTCCATTTGTGCTTTCTTGCGCGGACCCTTCAAACCTGTGCATCGCCCCTACGGGGCTCGACAATGTCAATTTGCTACCCAGCGCTGAAGCGCTGGGCTAACAAACATTGCCGCTACGCGGCGCTACCTCAGCCTTAGTCAACAACCACCACGCTGCCTCGTCCGCAGAGGCTTTCCACTTTGCGGATGAAGGTGCGGTCCGGCAGGACATTATAGCCTTCGGCTTCCATGACGGCCACGAACTCTCCCGGAGACTCCAGCTCGAACATCACTTTGGCGCTGCCCCGGCTGGCGGCGAAGATGGCGTGCAGCTCGTCGACGGTTTCGACAGTCGCGTCCGTAAGCGATATGCGCAGGCGCAGAGCGCGGGCCAACTTGGGCTGTGCTTCGTCCAGCGGAATGATGTCGGAAATCGCCATCCTGGGGGCCGCGCCTTCCTCGACGCGGATGCCTCCCTTGACCAGCACTGGCACTTCCAGCTTGACCTTCTCGCCCAAGCCGCCGAAACGCCTCGGGAAAGATCAGAATCTCGATCTTGCCTTCCGTGTCTTCCAGCGCCGCGTTGGCGTACATGTCGCCCTTGCGGGACTTCAGGACGCGCACGCCGCCGAGAACACCGGCGGCGGAGAGCTCCTCGCCTTTGGCCGTGGAGCGCTTCATGGCATTGATCTCGACGGTGCTGAGGGCATGCAGGTCTTCCAGCTTGGCGGCGTATTTCTCCAGCGGATGCCCGGAGATGAAGAATCCCAGCACTTCTTTCTCGAACTGCAGGCGCGTGCCCTCGTCCCAGTCCGGGGTCTGCGGCAGGTGATCGTTGGCGGCCGAGGGCTGATCGTCAAAGACTCCGAAGAGCCCATGCTGCCCGGCCTCGGAGTCGCGATGCGTCTTTTGCGCCTGGTCGATCGCTTTGTCCAGCGCGGCGGTCAACTGCGCGCGGCCGCCCAGGGCGTCCATGGCGCCGCTCTTGATCAGCGATTCCAGCACCCGCTTGTTCAGCAGGCGCAGATCGGCTTCCTCGCAGAACTGGTAGAGCGAGCGGAACTGGCCGACCTTCTTGCGCGCCTCGAGAATCGACTGGATGGCGTTATGCCCGAGATTCTTCACCGCCGCCAGCCCGAAGCGGATGGCATTGCCGTGCGGGGTAAAGCTGGCATCGCTGACGTTGATGTCGGGCGCCTCGACCGGGATCTGCATCTCGCGGCATTCCTTGATGTACTTCACCACGTCGTCGGTCTTGCCAGTCACCGAGGTCAGCAGGGCGGCCATGAACTCCACCGCGTAGTGCGTCTTGAGGTAAGCGGTGTGGTAAGCGAGCAGGGCGTAGGCGGCCGAATGCGATTTGTTGAAACCGTAGCCGGCGAATTGCGCCATCAGATCGAAGATGCTCTCGACTTTGTTCTTGGGGAATCCCCGCTCAAGCGCGCCGGAGACGAAGCGGTCGCGCTGCTTCGCCATTTCGTCAGGATCTTTCTTACCCATGGCGCGGCGCAGCAGATCGGCCTCGCCGAGCGAGTAGCCGGCCAGCGCGTTGGCGATCTGCATGACCTGTTCCTGATAGACGATGACGCCCAGCGTCTCTTTCAGGATGCGCTCCAGTTCGGGCAGTTCGTACTCCACCTTGCGGCGTCCCCACTTGCGCTCGATGAAGTCGTCGATCATGCCGCCCTGGATCGGTCCGGGGCGATAGAGGGCGTTTAAGGCGGTGAGGTCTTCGACCGAGCTCGGCTTGTAGCGCCGCAGCACGTCGCGCATGCCTTCGGATTCAAACTGGAAGACGCCGGAGGTATAAGCGGTGTGGAAAACCCTCTCATAAGTCTCCGGATCATCCAACGGAACTCTTTCCAGATCAAGCTTTTGGCTGCGAGTCTGCAAGACTAACTTGAGAGTATCGTCGATGATCGTGAGGGTGGTGAGCCCGAGGAAATCCATTTTCAGCAGGCCCATCTTTTCCACCGCCTTCATGTCATAGGCGGTGACGATTTCCTCGTTCTTCGTCTTGTGGAGCGGCACCAGCTCGATCGAGCGGAACCGGCGAGATCACCACGCCGGCGGCGTGTACTCCGGCGTTGCGCACCATGCCTTCCAGCTTCTTGGCGGTATCGATCAGCTCCTTGATCTGCGGCTCACGGTCGTAAAGCTCTTGCAGTTCCGCGCCATTGGCCATCGCCTTGTCGATGGTCATGCCGATGGTGGCGGGAATCATTTTGGCGATGCGGTCGACTTCGGCGTAAGGCATGTCAAGTACGCGCCCGACGTCCTTGATGGCCGCCTTGGCCGCCATGGTGCCAAAGGTGATGATCTGCGCCACCTGCTCGCGCCCGTACTTGCGGGTGACGTAATCGATGACCTCGCCACGGCGGTTCATGCAGAAATCGACATCGATATCGGGCAGCGAGACGCGCTCGGGATTGAGGAAACGCTCGAAGAGCAGCTCGTTCTGCAGCGGGTCGATATCGGTGATGCCCATCGAGTACGCCACCAGCGATCCGGCGGCCGATCCGCGCCCAGGACCGACAGGAATTCCCTGCTCCTTGGCGTAACGGATAAAGTCCCAGACGATCAGGAAGTAGCCGGAGAACTGCATCTGCTGGATGATCTGAATCTCGCGGTTGAGGCGCTGCTCGTAGTCGGAGAGACTGTTGCGCAGGCGCTTGGCCTGCTGCATCTCGCGCAACCAGACCAGGCGGCGGGCAAAGCCCTCGCGGGCCACCTGCTCGAAGTAGCTGTCAGCAGTGTGCCCGGCAGGAACCTCGAAGCGTGGAAAAGGATTCTTGATCTTCTCCAGCTTCAGATTGCAGCGCTGCGCGATTTCGACGGTGCGGCTCAAAAGCGAGTCCGATGCTCCCTGGAAGAGCCGCTGCATCTCCTCGGCGCTCTTGACAAAGAACTGGTTGGTCTGGAACTTCAGCCGGTTCTCCTCGTGAACGGCCTTGCCGGTCTGAATGCAGACCATCACGTCCTGGGCATGGGAATCGTCTTCACAGAGGTAGTGGCTGTCGTTGGTGGCCACCATGGGAATGCCCAGTTCGCGCTCCAGGCGGAAAAGGTCGCCGTGAATGCGCTTCTCTTCTTCCAGGCCCTGGTCCTGGATTTCGAGGAAGAAATTGCCCTTGCCGAAAATATCCTGGAAGGCGCCGGCGGCGGCGCGGGCCGCATCGTACTTTCCTTCGACCAGGGTCTCGGGAATTTCCCCCTTGAGGCAGCCGGATAGGGCGATCAACCCTTTTGCATGGTCGGCCAGAAATGCCTTTGAAATTCGTGGCTTGTAGTAGAAACCATGAAGCGACGCTTCAGAGGTAATTTTGACCAGGTTACGGTAGCCCTCTTCGTTCTCGGCCAGCACGACCAGATGGTTATAGGTGTCGCCTTCGGGAGCCGCGCGATGGTCCGGCTTTTTGCAGATGTACAGTTCGCAGCCGAGAATCGGCTTGATACCGGATTCCTTGGCGGCATTGAAGAAATGCACCGCGCCGAAGATGTTGCCGTGATCGGTCATGGCCACGGCAGGCATGCCCAATGACTTGGCGTACTCGCAGAGCTTGGTGACGTCGCAGGCGCCGTCGAGCATCGAGTAGTCGGTATGCAGATGGAGATGTACGAAGTCGGGCACGATTAAGGTCCGGTAATAAGGAGATCACTTCATTGTACGGCAGGCGGGCTTGGTTTCCAGTTTCCAAGGTACTGGTGCCGTTTAATTTCCACAGGGCAGGGTATTCACTGGAGGGATGGCAACAGAGAGCTTAGCGGTCGGCAGGGTCCAGAGTCTCGTTCCCGCCGCAATTTCTCTTCTTTTTTCCGTTGCTCCCTGAGAACCCTTAGCTCGATAGCCGCCTTCTCTGCTTCTTTCGGTGGCAAACGCTTTAGGAACGCCTCGTTTCTCTTCAGAATTTCACTCTCTACTTCTTTGTTAATTCTCTCTCTCTCTTGCTCATTCCGTGCAATAGCTTCTGTAAAATCCTTTGCTCCAGGAGGAGCCACATATACAACAGCGGGATACAGTCCCACTCTGACCTTCAAGCCATCAAGTGGTATATCAGCACGTTCAGCGCGAGGAGGTACGCCAAATCTTGCTTGCCAGTTATATGAATGGAGGAAATCTACAAGGGCGTCAGCAGCTTGGCTGGCTCGTGTCGTATTAGCCCAATCCTGCATAAGTTGTTCTTGGGATGCATCGTGCAGAGGGACTACGAACCTTGGTTGGACTTCTACTCCGTCCTCAATATTGTCCTCGGGGGATATCTTAACAATCTTCCACCCTGCGCTTATAAGGGCTAAAACTATATTGTTGGCTGCCCTTTTCGCTTCAGGCTCGGGCACAAACTCAATGACTGCCTGGCGGCCCGCAAAGGGCCTTAGAGGATCAACCGCATTTTTTGCTCTGCCTATAGACCAAAGCGGTATGACTCTGGGAGCGTTGCAGACGGCCAAATTTATCAGTGATGCTTCCAGTTCATCCCGTTTAGTCCTGACTACTTCTAGTTGTGCCTTGGTGGCAACGAGCCGGCGGTCTAATTCTTCAGCCTTGACGGCGACGGCACCCGCTACCGACTGGGCTTTACCAGCAGCTATACCAGCCTCATTCGCAGATTTCTGGGCGCGAGATGAGGCATCGGCAGCACCCTGGGCGGAGATTTTCGCATTGCCAGCCTGTTTGGAAACAAGGACAACAAGCTGGTCGGAAGCGGTCCGCATGTCCGCCTCAATCTTGCCAGCCTTGACGTGTACGAAAAGCTCTCCCGCAACTCCGGTTGTAATTAGCCCTGTGCCAAGCAACCCCAAAACCAACAAGTGCACACCAGGCTTTTCTGGAGGATGTATAGTTCCCCGCCGAAAGTCACGCAGGTTATCTAAGTATTCTTTGATTATTACGAATACATCAATCGCGAGTCCAACGACAACCAGTGATGTCCAGAAGTTCAGCCAAGCGTCGAGCGACGACCAAGACACTTCAAGACTTTTGAGTAAACTTCGGAGCGCCGATTCGTCCATGACCCACTTCCGCAAAAGACAGATTGGGCTGGATAAATTCCAGCTAATCGCCATTGCCGGCGTGCTCTGTCCGCTTGGGCACCCCTAAGACCGAACAACGAAGAACTGGGTCTGACTACTTTTTCTTTTTCGCCGGCTTCGCTGCCGGCTTCTTAGCCGCTGGTTTGGGCACCACCTTCTTAGGAGCCGGCTTTTTGGCTGCCGCCTTGGGCGCAGGCTTCACGGCTGCCGCCTTAGGCACAGGCTTCACGGCTGCCGCCTTAGGCACAGGCTTCACGGCTGCCGCCTTGGGTACAGGCTTCATGGCCGTTGCCGGCTGGGCCGCTTTTTTTGCCGGTTCGGGTTTAGCAGCTTTTTTTGCCGGCGGCGCTTTGGCTGCCTGTGGCACAGGTTTCTTCACGGCTTCGCCTGCCACAGCGGACACCTTTTCGGCGTGTGTCACTGGAGCGGCTGCTTCTTTCGGCTTGCGCCCGCGCTTGCCGGCTGCGGGGACTGCCGCCTGTCCGGCAGGCGCTCCTGCCGTGGCAGCCGCTGCCTTTGCCCCGCGTCCGCGCCTGGCCGGCTGTGGCGGCGGAGGCGGCGGAGGCGGTTCATACGGCTTCAGGAACTTCATGATCTCCGTATGGCTGCGCAGCTTGCCGTCCAGCAGCAGCAGGAATGCTTCCTCGGCGATCTTCGGATACTCGGCCAGTTGCGGCGTGATGCGCAGCTCCGCCATCTCCGGAAACGGCAGCTTCTGTTGCTGCTGCCGCCACTTGACGAAGAAGTTCTTGATCTTCTCGGAAACTCCTTGCTGGCGCGCCGTGATATCCAGGAAGAGGATCGCCTCCGGCTTGGCAGCGCTCAGCATTCGCCACGCCCGCGACGGAACGGAAGCCTCTTTGCTCATCAGCTTCTTGGCGAGATCCTTGCCTTCGTCCTCGACTCCCTTCCAGGATTCGAGGAATTCCCGGTGCGGAATCAGGCGCTGGATGCGCTCCACATCCTTGTCGCCCAGTTTCCGCGTGAGGAGGTACATTGCCAGCGGCGCGGCGTCCGGCGGCTTGCCGGCCTCGATCAGCGACTGCCGGGTCTTCATCCACTGCGACATTTCGTTCTGGTCGACCTTGGAGACGGCCCAGTGCGGACTCAACGCCTTGAGCCAGCCTTCCTTCTCCAGCGCCTGCATGGTTTGCAGCGGATTCTCCTCGAAGGCGAGCTGCTCGATTTCATAGCCGATCGCCGCCGGGGTGATGTACTCGATGTAGTTGTTCTCCCTGGCTGATTCATAGCGCGCCTTGGTGCGCTCCTCCAGCTCCCAGTGGAAGCGGGTGGCGAAGCGGATGGCGCGAATCAACCGTGAGGGCTCCTCCAGGAAGGCGTAGTTGTGCAGGATCCGGATCAGCTTCGCCTCGACATCGGCGGAGCCGTTGAAGGGGTCCAGCAGCAGACCGCGCGAGCCCGGGTTCAGCGACAATGCCATGGCGTTGACGGTGAAGTCGCGGCGGCGCAGGTCCTCATTGATGGTGGCGGGAACGATGCGCGGCGGATTGCCAGGCTTCTCGTAGGTCTCCGCCCGCGCCATGCTGATTTCCACGCGCACCATGCCCGGCAGCAGCGCGTGCAGCCTCTTGGTTTCGTCGCTGACGACCTCCACGCGCGCGCCGGCAAGCTCCAGGTCCTTCTGCAGCTTGAGAGCGTTACCCTGGACTGTAAAGTCAAGATCTCGTATGGGAAATCCGGTGAGGATGTCGCGAATTGCCCCGCCCGTAAGGTAGACGTTCATGCCATGGGCGCGGGCCGCTTCCTGCACCAGGCTCACCACCTTCAGCTGATCAGGCGTGAGCCGGATTTCCATGGTGTAAATGTAGTCAGCCATTCGTGCTATGCAGGGGTGGCAACTGCCTCTGGCCGGCCGGGCAGCACGGCCTTAGAGCAAATACTCTAGCACCGACCCGGATCAGCCCCACCCTTCTCCGTCCTAAGTCTCGCACAGACAGATACTTACAGGAAATCCCCAATTCCGCAACAAAGCGAACAATAACACAACCCTTTACCGTTTGGCTACACAGGAAAGGTCCCATCCCCTTTTTAGACAGAAAGATGCGAAAATCAGTTAGCAACCACGGCAAGCGGCGCGGATCCGGGGCCCCCGGCAAACGCGTTTGCGTTTGCTGGGGTGGAAGACCTCCGGCAATGTCCTCTACTCACAAGAAAGTCGTTGTTCGCAAATTGGACCGGGACTCGGTGCAGGGCTACCTGCCGCCGGGGAACTTCATTTCCGACGGCAAGCTGGAGCTCATCAATACGGCCGGAACCGGCGTTCGTATCCAGTTGAGCGACGTGAAGGGCGTGTTTTTCGTGCGCGAGTTCGGCGACTCGGAAGCCTTGCCGCGCAAGACTTTCACCAGCCGGCCCCGCACCGAGGGCCTGTGGGTGCGCATACGTTTTCGCGACGGCGAAACGCTGGAAGGGCTGATGCCCAACGACCTGACCCAGATCACGCCGGAGGGCTTCTTCCTCAATCCACCCGATACCCGCGCCAATACGCAGCGCATCTTTCTTCCGCGCGCCGCGTTGGCGGAAGTGACCGTGCTCGCCGTGATCGGCAGTCCCGCGCGGCGCCGCCAGGCGGTGGCGGATATTCGCCAGGTGCCGCTTTTCACCGATAGCAGCAGCGCCGGCGATGCGGGCAACGGCGGTTCGTAGCAGGATCCCCGGCCGAAAACCCGCGTGGAAGCATTTTCGGATGCCTGCTAAACTGATGCACTGATCAGAGCATCTCTCGAAGGAAAGCTCTCTTACAGGAAAAGCGGCAGTCGAGGTGGGGAAATCATCGTGGCGGAAGCGCGAAAAACGAATCTATTGCGGATTGCGCAGCACATCGGAGCCTCCGCCGAGAATGTGCCGCCGGAGCTGGAAGTCACCGGGGTGGCGACGCTTGACACAGCCAGCCCGACGGAGCTCACTTTCCTGAGCAATCCCCGCTACACGCCGCAGGCGGCGACCACGCGGGCAGCGGCCATCATCGTCACCCTCGAATTTCCGGCCAACGGCCGCCCGCTGCTGCGCAGCCGCGATCCTCAGCTGGCCTACGCCAAGGCGCTGGAGCTGTTCTACACGCCTCCGCGCTATGCGGCGGGAGTTCATCCCACGGCGGTGATCGCCGCTTCCGCCAAGATCGGGGCCAACGCCTCGATCGGCGCTTATGCGGTAATCGATGAGGATGTGGAGATCGGGGCCAACTGCACCATCCTGCCGCATGTGGTGATTTATCGCGGAGCGCGCATCGGCGATAACTTTTTCGCGCACGCGCACGTCGTGGTGCGGGAGTTCTGCCGCCTGGGCGACAACGTCCTGCTGCAGAACGGAGTCATCATCGGCGCCGACGGCTTCGGTTTTGCGCGTTCCGACGGCGGGTTGGCACAAGATCGTGCAGTCGGGCACGACCGTTATCGGCAGCAACGTCGAGGTACAGGCCAACTCCTGCGTCGACCGCGCCACGCTGGGCGAGACCCGTATCGGCAACGGCGTCAAGATCGACAACCTGGCGCAGGTGGGTCATGGATCGACCGTGGGGGAAAACAGCCTGCTTTGCGGCCAGGTCGGGCTTGCCGGGTCTACCCACCTCGGCAACAATGTGATTCTCGCGGGACAGGTCGGCATAGCGGGGCACTGCATGATCGGCGACAACGCCGTCGTCACCGCGCAGAGCGGCGTCTCCAACGACGTGCCGGCCGGCGCCATGGTCAGCGGTTCTCCCGCGTTTGATCATCGCCAGTGGGTGCGCGCGGTGGCCGCCTTCGTCAAGCTGCCGGAGTTAGTCAAGGCAGTACGCAAGCTCACTAACAGCTAAGCTGCACGTCCATTCTTTAGGCTTGATCGATTACAGCCGGAAAGTTATGAGAAGCATGGATCAGCAAGATCTGGGCGTTATCGGCAGTACCGGCGATGTGCGGGCTCCCATCCGCGTCCTGCTGCTGGACGACCGCGAAGACAATCTGCTGGTCCGCTCGGCCATTCTGCGCCAGAAGGGCTACGCGGTTATCACCTCGAAGTCGATCGAGGAAGCCGAAGCCAAGCTCGACGAGATCGACATCGCAGTGCTCGATTACAACCTCGGCCAGGGCAAGTTCGGCACCGAGGTCGCCGAAAGCCTCCGCCGTAAACGGCCGCAGGTTCCCATCATCATCCTATCCGCCACTCTGGAGCGGAAATTCGGCGGCATCGCCGACATGCACCTGCTGAAGGGCTATAGCTCGGTCGACGACCTGGTCAGCGCCCTGCGCAGCTTCGAGGCCAAGCAGCGCGGCCGTCCAGTGGTGGTCGACGCGCGGGATTTTTTCTACTCGCGCATCAGCATGGCGATGGGCGACGACGTGGCGCTGGAAATCCTCGACCGCGAAGGCAACTGGCAGTACGTCAACGATTACTTCGCCTCGCTCAACGAGAAGAAACGCTCATGGTTCCCCGGCAAGAATCTGTTTGAGCACTATCCGGAGCTGGGCGAAGAATTTCGCGAGATCGTCCGCACCGTGGCCGATACCCGCGAAACTTACATCGACCGCCGCGGACAGCGCGGCTTTCCTCATCTGCCTTCCACCACTCCGCACTGGAACTGGAACGTGCTGGCCTTCCCCATCAAACTGCACGACGGCCGCGACGGCGTCGTCCTCAGCGCCCGGTTGCTGGAAAGGAAATAACGGCCCCCCGCTTAAGGTAGTCCCAAACTGATAGGCGGATGTTTTCCCACAGCAACTAGGGCGACCTGCGGGCGTTTAAGAGAGTGGTTGCTGGTAAAGTAGAAAGCAGTGCAATTTTCGATTTCAGCGGCGGCGTTTCTACAGCGCACGGCCGGGCGGCATGCGACCAGTTCCTGGTCCACCCTGCGCCATCTGGGCGGACTCGGCCTGTTCGCGCTGGCCGTGCTGGATAGCTCTCCGTTTCCGACCTTCGGCGGCACCGATATCCTGACGGCCATTCTCGCCGCCCGCCATCGCGAGCCCTGGTATTACTACGCCATCATCGCCACCGCCGGCTCTGTTCTGGGCGCTTATATCACTTTCCACATGGGCCACCGCGCCGGGGCAGCGTACCTGCGTGAGAAGTTCGGCGAACGTCGAGTGGCAAAACTGCTGGCCGTATTCGAACGCTGGGGAACCGGCGTGCTGGCGCTCTCCACGGCTGTCCCCATTCCGTCTCCTACGGCGGCATTCTTCGCCGTCTCCGGGGTGCTGAACTATTCGACACGCAGGTTTCTGGTGGTTGTCACTCTCTGCCGGGTGGCGCGCTATTCCGCGATTGCCGCCATCGCTTCCAGCTACGGACGCCATTTCCTGCGAGTGTTAAGCCATCCCCGGCAGTATTACGGTTCGCTGCTGCTGATGATCGCGGCGCTGTTGATCCTGGTGCTGGCCACGATCCTGGTGCGCAAACAACTGGAGGACGCTCGCGAGGTATTCCGCTCCCGAGTGGAGGAGCCGGGATCGGCGGCTTCGCGCGATTAGAGAACAAGACAACTGTATAGACATGCGTAGGCCCAGTCGCCCTCGGCTGGCGGGTGCGCGCAGCGCACCTCGGGGGGCAGGCACTTTTTGCCGGCCGCGCTCACGCGCGTCTGGCACGTACAGCCGGGGGCGGCTGTACCTACGCAAATCTTCGGCTCACCCACCCGCGCCTAACTCGCTTAACCGCGTCGGCAGCTTTTCGTAAATTCCGCCGAAGCCGCCGTTGGAGAGAATGGCCACCACGTCTCCGGGGCGGAGCGCGGGAGCGATCTCGGCTACGATCTCATCGGCATCGGCCAATTGGCGCGCCGGAATATTGCGCTTCCGCAGGCCGGCGACCACTTCGGCTCGACGTTCAGCCGCTCCTCCGGCCGCAGCGCATCGGTCTGCTTGAAGAATACCGACGCCACTACCACCTCATCGGCTTTGGCAAGGCTCTCGACCAGCTCCTGCTGAAAGACGTTACGCCGCAGAGTATTGGAACGCGGCTCGAGCACCGCCCAGAGGCGGCGCCCGGCGAAGCGCGTGCGCAGCGCCTGCAAGGTAGCGGCGATGGCCGTCGGATGGTGCGCGAAGTCGTCGATGATGGTGATCCCGCCGATTTCGCATCTGATCTCCAGCCGTCGCTTGACGCTGCGAAAGCTGCGCAGGGCCTCGCCAATGGTGGCGGCCTCGATGCCGTAGCCTGCAGCCAGAGCGGCGGCGGCGGTGGCATTCAGCACGTTGTATTCGCCGGGCAGAGGGAAGTCGAACTCCGCCCACGGCTGTCCCTGGCGCTCCACCCGCCAGGCGGTGCGCTCCGGCTCATAGCGGACGTCGCGAATACGCCAGGCAGAGTCCTCGGCAAAGCCATAGCGATCAACCGTGCAGAAGGCGCGACTCACGCACTCGCTCACGTTTTCGCCCGTGGGGTTTGTAACGGGTTTCGGGTTGCTCGCCGGAGTAACGGAACTCGCTCCGTCCCAGGCGATCACCCGTCCGCGACGTGGAACCACGTTAACCAGGCGCTTGAAGGCCGTCTTCACCTCGTCCAGGTTGCGGTAGATGTCGGCGTGATCGAACTCGACGGAGGTCAGGATGAGGCCGTCGGGAAAGTAATGCATGAACTTCGGCCCCTTGTCGAAGAAGGCGGTGTCGTATTCGTCGGCTTCCAGAATGAATTCGCGGCCATCGCTGACGGCGAAGCTGGAGGCGAAATTCTCGGCGATTCCGCCGATCAGGAACGACGGCTCGCGTCCGGCCACGTGGAAGATCCAGGAGAGCATGGAGGTCGTCGTCGTCTTGCCGTGGGTTCCGGCGACCGCCAGCACTTCCCTGCCGCGCAGAAACTCCTGTCGGATTAGAGCCGCCATGGAAGTGAAAGGCAGCCGCTCGTCGAGCATGTATTCGACTTCCACGTTGCCGCGCGAGAGCG
The DNA here is from genome assembly GCA_963791145.1 of uncultured Acidobacteriota bacterium. Taxonomy (GTDB): domain Bacteria; phylum Acidobacteriota; class Terriglobia; order Terriglobales; family Acidobacteriaceae; genus CAWBRT01. Next base: position 191,397 of record CAWBRT010000027.1, read on the forward strand.
CGTTACCGACCACCACCAGGTCCGGATGAGGCTGCAGATTTTCTTCCGCGAAGGGCTGGCGGACGGTGATGCCAAGGCCGGCAAGAAAATCCGACATGGGCGGGTAGGCGGCGGAGTCAGACCCGGTGACGCGGAAGCCGCGCTGCTTGAGCATGCCGGCGAGCGAGGCCATGGCAGTGCCGCAGATTCCGATCAGGTGTACGTGACGCGGCTTCACGGCTTGCCCCGGGCTCCCCGCGGCCGAGCCGCGTCTGTCCCGCTTTCGGGCGCCGGTCCAGGCGACGGAAGGATCGGCCGCGCCCTCGATGTGCAACTCAACCGCTTTGCCCACATTCAACTGGACTCCCACGCCGAATGGCAGCGTCACGTTGTCCCGCACCACGTGGCCGGAAGGCAGCCCGTAGGCGACGGGAATTCCGAGGTCTCCGACGATCCGCATCACGATCTCTTGCAGGGAAAAATCCTGGCCTCCGGGCTGAACGCAATTGAGCATCTCGCCGAAGATGATGCCGCGCACGTCCTCCAGCTTGCCTGCCCATTGCAACTGCATCAGCATGCGGTCGATCTGGTACGGCTTGGCCGCAACGTCCTCCAGGAAAAGGACGCATCCGGCGGTCTCGAGCTCATAAGGCGTGCCCAGCGTGGCGGCGAGAATCGAGAGGCATCCGCCCGAGAGAATTCCCGAAGCGCTGCCCGCGACCAGCGGCTTGACCGAAGAAGCGGCGGGGATGGGCTCGCCGGGAACAGCCGTCTCCGGGGCTGGGGGTGTGCTCTCAAAGCGCAGCGAGCAGGGTTCACCGCTCAGGACCGCACGCCAGGAATCGAGGTGTACGCCGTCCTCTTTGGCAAAGCCCGTGGCTGCCATCGGCCCGTGAAACGCGACCTGGCCCAGGCCGTTCAGCCAGCCGAGCAGCCAGGTCACATCGCTGCAGCCGACAAAAATCTTGGGATTGGCGCGAATCAGATCAGCATCAAGGCGGGGCAACAGGTAGTTGCCGCCGTAACCGCCGCGCGCGCAGATGATGGCGCGGACTTCGGGACGGGCGAACATCTCGTGCAACTCGCCAACGCGCCGTTCGACCGTGCCGGCGAAGTAGAGATCGCGGTCGAGAATCGACGGCAGGTACTCCGGCCGGTAGCCCAGCTCGCGCAAGCGCCGGCAGCCGGCTTCCAGCGCCTCACGCTGGATTGGACTGCACGGGGCGACGATGCCCACCGTGTCGCCCTCCCGCAACGCAGCCGGACGAATGAATTGAGGCTGAGAGTGCATGGGATCAATCTTAAACGAAGCCGAAGGCAGCGGAGATTGAAGATTGCAGATTTCAGATTGCAGATTGTTTATCGTCTAAAAATCGGCCTTCGACCCAGCCGGCCGGGAGGACGGCGCTACATCATGGCCGGAGCTAGCTTTCTCAAAACAAAAGCCACGGCGCTGGCCGTGGCTTGATGGTGAATCAAACGGAAGCTACCGTCCTCCTCCGCCGCCGCCACTCGGGGGACGTCGTCCGCGGCGCGGGCGTCGGCCCCGGTCACCGCCGCGGTCGCCACCGCGATCACCGCCGCGGCCTCCACGCGGTTCGCGCGGGTGCGCGGGGGCGGCGTCACGGTTGAAGTTGGGCTCTTCGCTCTCGCCGCCCTCAGCTTCCGCGTGGCCGCCTTCAAAGGTAACCGGTTCGGGACCGCCACTAACCGGCGCTTCTTCACTGCTTTCGCCTTCACCGGTCGGGGCCATCTTCGCGCGCTGCTCTTTGAGGATGGCTTTGCGGGAGAGGCGTATGCGGTTGCCCTCGACGGCCAGCACCTTGACCAGCACCTGGTCGCCTTCCTTGAGCTCGTCGCGGATGTCCTTGATGCGGTGCTCGGCGACTTCGCTGATGTGCAGCAGGCCGTCGGTGCCGGGCAAAATTTCAACGAAGGCGCCGAACTCGGCCAGCCGCGTCACCTTGCCGAGATAGGTCTTGCCGATCTCGGCGGTGGCCGTGATGTCGCCGATCATGCTGCAGTGCCTGCTGGGCGGCGGCATTGTCGCTGGAGGAGACCAGCACCTTGCCGGTGTCGTCCACGTCGATCTTCACGCCGGTGGCTTCCACGATGCCGCGGATGACCTTGCCGCCCGGTCCGATCAGGTCGCGAATCTTGTCGGTCGGAATCTGCAGGGTATAGAAGCGCGGCGCGTACTCGGAGACCTTGGTGCGCGGCTCCGACGAGCACCGCGTCCATCTTGTCGAGGATGAAGAGGCGTCCGCGCTTGGCCTGCTGCAGGGCTTCGCGCATGATCTGCGGCGTGATGCCGATGATCTTGATGTCCATCTGCAGCGCGGTGATGCCCTCGCGCGTGCCGGCAACCTTGAAGTCCATGTCGCCGTAGTGGTCTTCGGCGCCGGCGATGTCGGTCAGGATGGCGTACTGATCGCCTTCCTTCACCAGGCCCATGGCCACGCCGGCCACCGGCGCACGCAGGGGAACGCCGGCATCCATCATGCTGAGCGAGCCGCCGCAGACGGTGGCCATGGAGGACGAACCGTTGGATTCCAGGATGTCGGAGACGACGCGCATGGCGTACGGGAAATCCTCTTCCGAGGGCAGCACGGCGGACAGCGCGCGCTCGGCCAGAGCGCCGTGGCCGATCTCGCGGCGGCCAGCGCCGCGCAGGAACGCGACCTCGCCCACCGAGAACGGCGGGAAGTTGTAGTGCAGCATGAAGCGCTTCTTGGCTTCGCCCTCGAAGCGCTCCAGCCGCTGCATGTCTTCGCCGGTGCCCAGCGTGGTGGTAACCAGGGCCTGGGTTTCGCCGCGGGTAAAGATGGCGGAGCCGTGGGTACGCGGCAGCACGCCGGCCTCGATCCAGATGTCGCGAATCTGATCGAAGGCGCGGCCATCGGGACGGCGGCGGTCCTTCGTTACCTGCTCGCGGAAGATGCGCTCGCGCAGGATCTCGAAGTACTTGGAGGCCTTGGCGCGCGCTTCTTCGTCCTCTTCGTCGATCGGTTTCCAGCAGCTCGTCCAGCAGCTGATCGACCCTCTGATAGCTCTCGGCCTTGGGATGCTTCTCGGTGTCGAGGGCGTCCGCCAGTGCGGTCGCCGATCTTGGCCTGCAACTTCGCCAGGTAAGCTTCATCGAGCTCCGGCGTCTCTACCTTGCGTTTAGGCTTGCCTGCGCGCTTAGCCAGGTCGGCGATGGCGGCGCAAATCTTGCGGATCTCGCCGTGGGCGAATTCGATGGCGTCGACGACTCTGTCCTCGTCCGACCTCCTTGGCGCCGGCTTCGATCATCACGATGGCTTCGGCGGTGCCCACTACCATCAGGTTCAGCTTGCTTTCGCGTATCTCGCTGTAGGTGGGGTTGACGATGAACTTGTCGTCGATCAGTCCCACGCGCACCGCGCCGACCGGGCCGGCAAACGGGATGTCGGAGACGGCCAGGGCGCAGGATGCGCCGTTGATGGCGGCGACGTCGGGGTCGTTATCCGTATCCGCCGAAAGCACGAAGGCGATCACCTGGGTCTCGTTGAGGAAGCCCTCGGGAAAGAGCGGGCGGATGGGGCGGTCGATCAGGCGGCTGGTCAGGATTTCGCGCTCGCTGGGGCGGCCTTCGCGCTTGATGAAGCCGCCGGGGATGCTTCCGCCGGCATAGGTGTACTCGCGATAATCGACTGTGAGCGGGAAAAAGTCGATGCCGGGGCGCGGCTCGGCGTTGGCGCAGGCGGTGGCCAGCACTACGTTGTCGCCGATGCGTACCACGGCGGAGCCGTGCGCCTGCTTGGCCAGTTTTCCGGTTTCAAAATTGATGCTCTTGCCGTCGGCAAGGTTTACGGTTGCTTCTTGCTTCATTTCTTTCCTTCCATGCAGGACCACGTCCCGTTGGTCATCACGCCTGTGTACTTACCCGTCAAGAAAAGGAGAGTTCCCGCAAAAGCGCTGGCGGGTCGATCGGGAAGCTGATTCTGAGCTTCGGCAGCCGCTACTGGCGGCTCGAGTCCGGCAACAGAATCGGTCAAGGGTGACAGGTTAACAATTTGAGTGGTGGGACCATTCACGCGGCCGGCGTTGCACATGCAGGGCGGCCGGCTTCCAGCACAGCTTATCCCCAAAGCAACGATGCCGGAGCTCTCGCCCCGGCACCTTTTATCCCATTACTTGCGGATGCCCAGCTTCTGAATGACCGTCTTGTAACGCTCGGTGTCGTATTTCTTGAGATAGTCAAGCAAGCTGCGACGCTTGCTGACCATCATCAGCAATCCTCGACGCGAGGCATGGTCTTTCTTGTGTGTTCTAAAGTGCTCGGTAAGCTGGCCGATCCGCTCGCTCAACAACGCGATCTGCACTTCAGGACTGCCGGTGTCTTTGGCGTGGCTACGGTACTGGGTGATGATATTGGTCTTCTGCTCTCGTGCTAACAAACGGGCGCGTCTCCTGCTCTCTCTATAATCAATCCTTTACCCTATCGAGGGTAACATGCGGCACACAAAAGTGTAAACCCCGTGAGTAGCTGCCTGGTAAAGAGCGCGTCAAAGCGCCCTGGAACGTAACTATGGCCGAGTCGGACGTGTTGGTGGTCGGAGCCGGACCTAACGGGCTGAGCGCGGCCGTAGCCGCCGCCCGGGCCGGATACAAAGTCCTTGTACTGGAGGCCCAGCCAACTGCCGGCGGTGCAGCCCGTACCCTGGAACTCACCCTGCCCGGATTCCATCATGATCTGGGATCGGCCGTGCACCCATTTGCGGCCCTGTCGCCGTTCTTCCGCAGCCTGCCGCTGGAAAAATTCGGGCTGAAGTGGGTTCACCCAGCCATTCCGATCGCCCATCCCCTGCCAGATGGAACTGCGGCGCTTCTCTGCCGATCGCTGGCCGAGACGGCAGAACGGCTGGGAGATGATGCCAAAGCTTACAAGCGGCGAATGCGGACCACAGTCGAGGGCTTTACCTCGGTCCTTGAGGAGTTGGCCCACGGCCGCCTGCCGCGCCATCCCTGGGCGATGGCAGTCCTGGGGATATCGTCGCTGCTGCCGTCGTCATGGATCGCACGCTGGTTCACGGGGCAGAACGCGCGAGCACTCATCGCCGGGCTGGCGGCGCATTCCTGCTTGCCGCTCGACAAAGCCGGAACCGGCGCCATCACGCTGGCGCTGGCCGCAGCCGCGCACATGGTCGGCTGGCCGTTTCCTGAAGGCGGAGCGCAGAAGATCACCGAGGCGCTCTTCGGCTATCTTCAGTCGATGGGCGGACAGGTAGAAACCAATTTTACGGTGCGCTCGCTGGCCGACCTGCCTGCGGCGAGGTTCGTCTTCTGGGATCTCACTCCCAGACAGTTGCTGGCGATCGCCGGCGACGCTTTGCCAGGTGCGTACCGCCGGAAACTATCGCGATACCGCTACGGTCCGGGCATCTGCAAGCTGGATTGGGCACTGTCTGATCCAATTCCGTGGACCTCGGATGTCTGCCGGCAGGCCGGGACGCTGCACTTGGGTGGCAGCTTCGAGGAAATCGCCGCCAGCGAAGTGGCAGTCTGGAGAGGACGGCTTGCCGCGCAGCCTTACGTGATTCTTTCGCAACCGACGATCTTCGATGCCACGCGCGCGCCCAGCGGCCAGCATATCGCCTGGGCCTACTGCCACGTGCCCAACGGCTGCCGAACCTCAATGGCCGATGCCATCGAGCAACAGGTGGAGCGCTTCGCTCCCGGGTTTCGCCGGCTCATTCTTGCCCGCCACGAGCTGACCGCGCCGGAGCTTGGAAACATGCAATGCCAACCTCGTCGGCGGAGACATCACCGGCGGTCTCACCGACATTCGCCAGATGATCTTCCGCCCTACCGCGCGCCTCTACTCCCTTCCGCTAGAGGGACATTACCTGTGCTCGTCTTCCACTCCGCCAGGGCCCGGTGTGCACGGAATGTGCGGATATCTGGCGGCGCGGGTGGCATTGGGAAAAAGAGTAAGCTTGCGCGGCGAAGAGGGTAAGGTCAAGACGAGCTTTCGCTCGCCTGCCCAGGGGACCCCGCAGCCGGGGAAGGTGGGATCAAGAGGCCTCGTCAAGAGTGGGGTGTCCCTCTACTTCACTCCCCGGGCGGAGGAAGCGAGACGCCGGGAATCTCGTTGCGGATAGCGTCGTCGAGCTTAACGTTAGCCCTGTCCAGCAGAGAGCCTATGGCGCGTTCGAGCGAAACGCGGGCCTTGATGTAAGTACTGCGGGCGGCCACTTCGGTGGAGCGGGCCTGCGCCAGGTAGCTCTGGTCCTGCACGATCATGAAGTTGGTCGAAGCCCCCACTGAGAGCTTCTCCATTTCGGCGCCCAGCAACTCCTCCTGGAAGCGGCGGCTGCGCACGGCTGCCGTGTAGGCCGAGCGCGCCACATCGAGGGCAGTGAAGGCATTCTCGATTTCGTCGCGCGCCTGGTTTTCCAGCTGCTGCAGCCGGGCCTGCATCTGCCGGAGCTGGATTTCGTCGCGCGCGGCATCCGCCTGGGCGACGCGATTGCGGAAGGGCACGTTGACCTGAATACCGCCCTCGTAGAGTTTTGCCTGGCGTCCGGCCGGCGAGGACGGCGGCAGGGCTATGTTCGCCACATTGATAATCGAGGTGCTGCCGATGTTGCCGCGGGTCTGTATGTTGCCGATCAGGTCGATCTCCGGTTTCACCTGGTTGCGCGAGCCTTCGACCGAAATTCGCCCGTTGGTCACCTGGAGGGCCGCTTGCGCCAGGTCGGCGCGATTCGCCAGACCCTGCGTGATCACCTCTTGCAGCGGCGGCAGGTTCTCGCTTTGCGGAACCACGATGGTATCGGTGGGCGAGATGCGCACGCCCCGCAGAGCCGGATCGGCCGTTCCCGTCCGTGAAATTACGCTCTTGATCACCGCTTCCTGCTGCAGGACCAGACCCTGCGCGCGGGTAAGGTCGAGCTGGCTGGCGGAGAGCAGGGCTTCGGCGCGAGTCAACTCCAGTGGAGCCAAGGTTCCAACTTCGACCTGACTCTTGTCGTTCTGATAGAGTGCCTGTGCCGCCGACAGCGTCTCCTGCTTCACCCGCACGTCCTCGTTCAGGCTCACCAGGTCGTAATACAAGCGGCTGATGCCGAAGATCAGATCGGTCAGTTGCTGGCGGAAGACCAGGCGCGAGACCTTTAGGTTGTTGTCAGCGATGCGGATATAACGCCGGTTCACGTTGCGGCCGAAGCCGCGCAACAACGGTTGGGTAACACTGGCCACCACGTTCGGACGGCGGAACGGGTCCGGACTAGTGGCGAACAGGTTCAGGATGTCGGAGGCATTGGTGCTGCCCACAAGAAACTGCGTGCCGGTACTGAACCCTTGCGCCAGGGTGAGGTTGCCAAAAGTGTTCGTTGAATTGATATTGATGAAATTCGGACTTGCCGCAGTGCCGCTGTTGATCAGCTGTTGCAGGTGCATCCAGGCCAGTTGCCCGACCAGCGTCGGATCGTAAGTCGGCAGCGGCGGGCCGGCCGAAAACGGAGTGTTGCCCTGCACCGAAAGGTTGGTCTGCGCCTGCGTCACCTGGTTCACGTCGAAGACGTTGGCGACGGTGGAAGCAGTCGGGCTGACGGCGCCCGCGCTGGCTGCGGTGTTCAGCAGTGGACTTCCCGGACCACCGATGCCGACCGGCGACTGCGCGACGGTGAGCGGCAGTCCGCGGACAACGCCGCCGCCCTTGGCGCGCAGCAGATCGGTATCGGCCATCACGATCTGGTAGCGCTGCTGCTCCACGTCGAGACTGTTTTCCAGCCCCAGCAGGAGGGCGTCGTGCAAGGAGAGATAGAGCTTTCCTTTAAGAATGAGGGAGCGAAGCCGGTCGGTGTTCTCCAGCCGCAACGGCGGAACATAGCGGTTGGAAAACATTCCGAAAAAATTCGGCTGCCCGAAGCCGCGGGGATACACCTGGCGGGGCTGCGCCTTGGTCTCCGCCGTTTGCTGCAAGGCCTGGTTCAGATTCTGTTCGCGGTATTGCTGTTCGAGCTTTTGTCCCGTGAGCGGCGGCTGAGGAACGGGAGCGGCTGGAACCGATGCCTGTTGCGCGACAACGCTGAGAGAAATCGCCAGGCAGGGCAGGAGCCTCGCCAGGCGGAACCGCCGAATCGTCTGGCCGTTACCTGGGCTGCGGCGAAAGATGCGATGCAGGCGCAACTGAAATCCGGCCAAGGACAATCTCGCAAGGAAAACTCTACTTCCCAGCCGGCTATCGTCCATTTGCGCTTCCGTTGGCCTGAGGCGCGGTTTCCTGACCCTCGGACTGAGACGGGGCCAGAAGACGCGTAGTCACCCTGGTTCCGTCTTTGGCGGAATCGCCGGGGTTGACGATGACGAGGTCTCCCTCCTTCAACCCCTCGCGGATCTCGACATGTGTGCCGTAGTCGCGTCCTACCGTGACCGGCTGCAAACGCACGGTGCCATCACGCACCAGCGCCACCATGGCTCCCTTGGCGCGGGTGATGAGAGTATCGCCGGGAACAACCAGCGGCGGCACGGCCTGAATGTTGTTGAAGGTGACGGTCACGAACGTTCCAGGAAACAAGCGCCCGTCGTGGTTTTCCACGTCGATCTGCGTCAGCAGCGTGCGCATGGTGGTATCGATGGCATTGGCCGTGCGCACAACCTTCCCCTGGAAAACTTTCCCCGAGGCGGAATCGAAGACCAGGCTCACGGTTTGTCCGACGGAGACGTACTCCGCGCTGCCCTCGGGCACGCTGCAGTAGACGCGCAGGCGGTCCAGGCGGGCGATGCGAAACATCTCCGCGCCCAGCGTAGCGCTGCCGGTAACAGGAATGGTGACGCTTCCCGTTCCTCCGGTATTGACGCCTCCGCCGAGGCCACCGCCGGCGATCGAAATCAGCGAGCCGACATCGATGTTACGGACGATGACCACACCTGAGAACGGCGCCTCCACGTGCTCATAGCCCTGCAGCTTTATCAGCCGCTGCAGGTTGGAGCGGTTGGAATTGACATTGTCTTCCGCGGCTTTCACATTGGCCAGAGCGACGCTGTAGGCCGCCTCCTGGGTATCGCCGTCCTGCTTGGAGAGAACGCCGCGCGCCACCAGCACCTTGTAGCGCTCCCAAGTGACGCTGGCCAGCTTGGCCTGCGCCTCCGTCTGGCGCAGCACCGACTCGGCCTGTTGCAGGCTGTGTTTTGCCTGATCCACCTGCTGGTCAAGGTCGGGGGCATCGATCACGGCCAGCAATTGGCCCTGGCGCACGTGGTCGCCAATGTCCACCAGCCGCGTCTTGACATAGCCCGAGGCGCGGGCGTAGATGGGGGCTTCCGTCGCCGCCGCCGAGCTGCCGGGCAAGGCAAGCTGTCCGCTGGCCTTGGCCCGGGCGGCGGCGGTGACCGCCACGACCGGAAGCTCGGCCTGCTGCCGCTTGTCCGCCTTGGCGATCGTTTCCCGATCGCGCAGACGGGGAATGTAGCCAACCACCAAAATCACGCCGAAGACGACCGCTATTACCAGGCCAAGCCTGAATACCGAGCGGCTCGAGCGCAGGTCGCGCCGCGCTGGTGGCGCGGCCGCTTCCGGCGGCTCCGCCGTGCGGGCGCGGTCTTTCGTCAACTGGTCGGAAGAGGAACCGAATCTGGAATCAAAATTCATCTGGTCCATCTTATGCTGCGCGGCTTCCGCTACGCAGGCTGTGTTCCATTTTCCGTCAGCTCCTGGTGCGACTCCAGGTCAATCTGCTTGTCCCAGTCGGTCGGCGCCTTCTGGCGGAAGATGGAATAGAAAATTGGAACCACAAAGAGCGTACTCACGGTGGCGAACAGCAGACCGCCGATCACCGCCCGTCCCAGCGGCGCGTTCTGCTCGCCGCCTTCGCCCAGGGCCAGAGCCATGGGCACCATGCCGATGATCATCGCCAGCGCCGTCATGCAGACCGGGCGCAGGCGGACGTAGCCGGATTCAAGCGCTGACGCCAGCGCCCCCTTGCCTTCGCTGCGTTCATCATTGGCGAAGCTGACCACCAGAATGCTGTTGGCCGTGGCCACGCCGGTGGCCATGATGGTGCCCATCAGCGACGGCACGCTGAACGTTGTCTGGGTGACGTACAGCATCCACAAGATGCCGGCGAAGGCCCCGGGCAGCGCCATCAGGATGATGAACGGATCAAGCCAGGACTGGAAGTTCACCGCCATCAGCAGGTAAATGAAGATGACGGCAAAGGCAATGCCCAGTCCCAGGCGGAAAAAGGAATTGTTCATGGTTTCGACCTGGCCGCGCATCACCAGCCAGGAGCCGCGCGGCAGGCGGCCGGAGTTGGTCTCCTCGTCCATGATTTTTTGCACGTCGCGCGACACACCGCCCAGGTCGCGCAGGTCGACGTCGCAGAAGATATCGAAGATCGGCTGCACGTTGTAGTGGCTGATCAGGCTGGGCGAAGCCGAACGGCTGATGCTCGCCACATTGGCTAGAAGATGCGTGTCCTTGCTGGCGGTCTGGACGTTTCGGTAGTCGTTGACCGGCGTGCGCCCCAGGGCATCGAGCGAATTGATGAGCCCCTGCGGGGTCTGCACCGTGACCGAATAGTTGATGCCCGTGGCCGGATTCAACCACTGGTTCGGCGCCGCCATGTAACTGCCGCTGAGGGAGATGAGCATGCTCTGCGCCACGTCGCGCTGGGTCATGTTCAACTGCTGCGCCTTGGCGCGGTCCACCCGCACGTCGAACTGGGGACGGGCGATGTCCTGGTGGATGTGGGCATCGACCACGCCCGGAACCCGGCGCACACGCGCCAGCAAGCGCTCGGCGATCTCGTAATTCGGGGCCGCGTCGCGGCCGACGACCTGGATATCAATCGGCGCGGGCAGGCCGAAGTTCAGAATCTGCGTGGTCATGTTGGCGGCGGCGAAGAAGAACGTCTCCTGCGGAAACTTCTCCGTAAGCCGCTCGCGCAACCGCCGCATGTACCCGCGGGTGGAACCGTGCTTCTCCGGATCGAGCGAGATCAGGATGTCGCCATCGGCGGCGCTGATCGAGGCCGTGTCGCTGAACGCCAGATTGACGCCGCTGACCGGCAGGCCGATGTTGTCGAGGATGAGCTGTACCTCGCTAGCCGGGATGACGCGCCGGATCTCTTCCTCGACATCCGCGAATACCTGCTCGGTGGTCTCGACGCGCGTGCCCGCCGGGCAGCGCACGTGCAGCCGCATCTGGCCGGAGTCGACGTAGGGAAAGAAGTCCTGCCCGATGATGAAGAGCAGCCCGCCTGAAGCTACCACGAAGGCGGCGTACAGCCCCAGCACCAGCTTGCGATTATGCAGGCTCCACTCCAGCGCCCGGTGATAGCGCTCGCGCTGCGCCTCAAACCAGTCATTGAACTTGAAGTGAACACGCCAGACCCATCCCAGGTCCAGGCGGTGAAGCCCGGGCCCATGTTCGCCGGCGGCATAGATTGGCACCTCCGGCCCCAGCATGTGGTGCACCATGGTCGGCACCAGGGTCCGGGAAAAGAAATAGGAAGCCATCATGGCGAAGACCACGGCCATGGCCAGCGGCGTAAACAGGAACTTCGCCGCTCCCGTCAGCAGTACTACCGGGACGAAGACGATGCAGATGGACAGGCTGGAAACGAAGGTCGGCACGGCAATCTGCTGCGCGCCGTCCAGCAGCGCGCGCGTCAGCGGCTTGCGCATGGCCATGTTGCGGTGCACGTTCTCGATGGTGACGGTGGCGTCGTCCACCAGGATTCCCACCGCCAGAGCCATGCCGCCCAGAGTCATGACGTTGATGCTGCGGCCGAGCGCGGTGAGCACGATCTGCGAGGTCAGGATGGAGAGCGGAATCGAGATACAGACGATCAGGGTGCTGCGCCAGCTGCCCAGGAAGACCAGGATCATCAGGCCGGTCAGCAGCGCCGCCAGTATGCCTTCCTTCAGCACGCTGTAGATGGCGGCACGCACGAACAAGCGACTGGTCGAACAGCGGCGTAATTCGCATGGCCGGCGGCAGGGTCGACAAGCACGCGCGGCAGCGCTGCCTTGACCTGGCGCACAATATCTAGTGTCGACGCGTGACCGTTGCGCAGGATGGTCATCAGCGCCGAGCGATGGCCGTTGATGCGCACCACGTTGATTTGCGGCAGGTATCCGGCGCGCACCTGGGCAACATCCTTCATCAGCACTACCGCGCCGTCAGCCGCCCGTATGGGGAGCTCATTCATCTCGGCGATGGTCGGCGGGCTGCTGTTAAGGCGGATGTTGTACTCGCGGTCGCCCATCTTGGCCGTGCCGGTCGGCAGAATCAGGTTCTGCATGCTGATGGCGTTGGAGATGTCGGCCGGCGAGAGGTGCTTGGCATAAAGCTGGTTGGGAAACAGGTCGACCATGATCTGCGCCTGCTTGCCGCCGTAGGGCAGCGGCACGGACGCGCCCTGCACGGTCGCCAACTGCGTGCGCACATAGTTCAAGCCATAGTCGAAGAGCTGCTGCTCGCTCAAGCCCTCGCCGGAGAGGCCCATCTGCAGCACCGGAACGGAAGAAACGTCATACTTGACGATGGATGGAGGGGTAGTGCCCGGAGGCATGATGCGCAATTGCGTTTGCACCAGGGCGGTCACCTGGGCCAGCGCTGTCTCCACCGTGGCATGCGGCTGGAAATAGATCTTGATCACCGCCACGCCCTGATAGGCATTCGACTCGATATGCTCGATGTCGTTGACGGTGGTCGTCATGGCGCGCTCGGAGATGGTCACCATGCGGTTGGCCATCTCTTCCGGCGAGAGTCCGGTGTAGCTCCAGATGACGCTGACGACCGGGATATCAATAATGGGGAAAATATCCTTCGGAGTGGTGATGATGGCGCTGACCCCGAGGATAAAGATCAGCAGCGACACCACCACAAACGTGTACGGCCGGCGCAGAGCTAGGCGAACAATCCACATCGCGACAGATTCACCAAGGCGTGGGTCTGCTGACGCTTGCCAGTTGTGGGATAACTACTTACCTAACAAGATAACCTAAGCTCCACCTGCTGTCATTGATGATTTTGGGACTGCGGAGGGAACCCAGGGGGAAATCCGGAGTGAATAGGGCACAAAACCCAAACCCGGAGAAAGTCTCATGATCGCTGGACTAAAAATGAGGGGTGGGTCACCAGGGTCTCGGTCTTCCGTAAATGATGACGCCCCCAGGTGGGTACGGGAACGGATATGCTTTGTCTTGGCGCTGGTTTCGTACCCGGCACCACTCATCAAAGCCATCAGGCGCGGGAGCGTCATGCTTTTCGTAAGCGGCGGCGGTTCCGGAAAGGCGGACCTGTTCGTGCGCACGTACTCGCACCGCACGGTGTTCGCCAGTAATACTGCCCTCCCCTTTCCAAGTGGTAATTGTGGTGCTATCCGCCTTTGGGTCTACATCGAAGCGGTAATCCCCTTGCTTCGTTAGGGTGAATTCTCCGTTGTGGCTGTCCACTTCATAGATTTCTCCGCCGAACAAATGACGCACGTGCATATACAATGTGCCCTGGTTCACGCGCACCTGAACCGTCCGGTTATTCACGTTGACGATTGTTAGGCTCGTCTCCGCATTCAATTGCATGATGCCAGTCCCCAGGTTCACTTCTGCCCGCGAATTCTTGTCTGTCCACACGTTGTCGGAGATGGTGAGACGCCGGTTCGGTACAGCCGCCACCCAATCTCCTGTTCCCCCTGGCTGGACCGAGACAGACCCGTAGACATATTGCAAGAGCGCAACCCGCCCATAAGGAACGGGCAGAAAGCGCCGCAGCCGAAAGCAACAGGATCAGAACCCAGCACTTACGCATCATGCATCTCGTCGCACTACCCGTGATGAGTAATTCTGTCGTACCTGCCTTGCCGTTCAGGTCGAATAATTACTGAGTTGTGGGGCATGGAACCGGTTTAGAGTAGTCAGGCCTCGTAATCACCCTCCCATTTTGGTCAACCATCGCCGCATAGCATTGGGTTGGAGGGGCTGGTGGAGGAACAATGCCTACATTCGGAGGTGCTGGCGGGTATGCATAGTACGGGTATCCATAGTAGTACGGATATCCATAGTAATAAGGAGCATACGCACCGTAGTATACCGCTGCCCCCACACCCCACCACGGCCACCACGGACGCCCCCAATATCCGCCCCGGTATCCACCGTAGAACCTGCCCTCATAAAATCCGCCACCATGGAACCCGCCGAAATGGGCCACGCCGCGAACTTGGGCTAAAGCCGGCGCTGGAGCAGCAATAATCAACCCCAGTACCACGATCAATGCCAAAACCAGAGCCGCTCCTTTCATAACTCACCTCGCTGGACAATAATAGTAAACCCGCCGGATGCTGAAATGTCTTGGTTCAGAGCTACAAATCCTTGGCAGGCGGAGGGTTAAGCCGTCAATTCCTGTGCTGGTGCATACACTGGCAGGCTTTATCGGCAGGATGCCGGGGAAAGCATTCAGAAGACCCTGGTCAGGCCCTCTTCAAGCACCAGGACGCGCTTGCGCAGGTCGTATTTGCGGGCTTCGGCGAGCAGCCGTTCAACCGGCTCCTCCATCGGCTCCTGCGATAGCTTGAAGCTGCCGTAGTGCATCGGGATCATCAGCTTCGCTCCCAGGTCGCGAAAGCCACGCAGCGCGTCTTCCGGGCTGGTGTGCACGGTGCGGAAGGAAGGAGGGTTATACGCGCCGATGGGCAGCAGCGCCAGCTCCGGGGCCAGCCGTTGGCCGATTTCGCTGAAGCCGCCGAAGTATGCGGTGTCTCCCGAGTGGTAGACGGAGTGGCGCGACGAGCGCAGCACAAAGCCGCAGAATCCGCGATGCATGTCGTGCATGATGCGGGCTCCCCAGTGATTGGCCGGAACTGCCGTGATCTCCACTTCTTTGACCGTCACCTTCTCCCACCACTCCAGCTCGATCACCCGCTCGAAGCCGAGGTCGAAGACGAGGTCGTGCAGATGCTGGGCCGCGATCAGCAGCGGAGCCCGCCCGCATCGGCGGCGCGTGGCCCGCGCAATCGCCCGCAGCGAAGGACGGTGCAGATGGTCGAAATGGGCATGGGTAACCAGAACGGCATCGATGGCCGGCAGATCTTTAATATGCAGTCCCGGACGGCGCAGCCGCTTGAGCAGAAAAAGCCAATGGGCAAAGTTGGGATCGATCAGGAAATTGCCGCCGCCTAATTGCAAAAAGAAACTTGAGTGCCCGATAAAAGTAACGCCAAGCTGCCCCCGGCCCGCCAGCACCGGGGTCCTGGTGGTCCCGGTCCGCGGCGTCAGCGCCGAATGCTTCACGATGCGTCCGAGTTGCCGGGCCCTGCGACGAATTAATAGGTTCAGCATCTACAGACTATTAGACGCGAAGCCGCCGTGCTGGGATTCGTTTCCAATGCGCCGCTCAATTCCATATTCCGCCACCGGCAAGCAATTCATTATCATTGGGCCGAGAGGTGCTGAATGAAAGTCGCTTTCATGGGTCTGGGAATCATGGGCAGGCCGATGGCCGCCAATCTCGCCAAGGCGGGGCATGAGGTCACGGTGTGGAACCGCACGCCGGGAAAGACCGTCGCCGGAGGGCGCGTGGCCGCCACACCCGCGGAGGCAGCCAGGAACGCTGAAGTCGTCTGGCTGTGCGTTTCCGATGCCAAAGCCGTGGAGGCAATTCTGTTCGGA
Organism: uncultured Acidobacteriota bacterium; assembly: GCA_963791145.1. Lineage (GTDB taxonomy): Bacteria > Acidobacteriota > Terriglobia > Terriglobales > Acidobacteriaceae > CAWBRT01. The sequence goes on from CAWBRT010000027.1 coordinate 207,015, forward strand.
GCGGAGGGCGTCGAATCCGTCCTGCACGCGGGAATGGTTGTGGTCGACTCCAGCACCATTGCGCCCGGCGATAGCCGCCGCTTCGCCGCCCGCGTCGCCGCCAAGGGCGCCCAATTCCTGGATGCTCCTATCACCGGCGGCAAGTCCGGCTCCGAGAATGCTCGACTGGTCTTCATCGTCGGCGGACCGGCCGCGACCGTAGAAAAACTGCACCCGCTCTTCCAGGCGATGGGCAAGAAGGTCATCCACTTCGGCGATGCCGGGATGGGCGAGTCCGCCAAGCTGGGCATGAACCTGATGGCGGCGCTTTACTACCAGGCCTTTGCCGAAGCCTTCACCCTGATCCGCAAACTGGGAGTGGGCGAGCAGCGCTGGATGGAGCTGATTCGCGCCTCCGGCGTGCATTCCGCTCTCGTCGACACTAAGGCGGCGATGGCATTGGCGCACAATTACCCGCCGAACTTTCCGCTGCGGCTGATGCACAAGGACATTCGGCTGATGCTGCAGGCAGCAGAGGAGGCGGGCGCCAGACTTCCCGTGCTGGAACGCCTGGAGAAGGATGTCTACCGGCAGACCGGAGCAGAGCTGCAGGAGCTGGATTTCGCGGCTACGGTTCTGGTGCTGGAAAAGCTGGCGGGCATCGAGGCCAAGACGGCGCAGAGCTGATTCTGCAAGTTTTTCTAGAAGCGCGAGGCCGAGGCGCCCGCAGCCAAGTCCTTCAACGCGTCGACGATGCCCGCTTCGGCGTTGCTGTTCGACTCGGGCATGACGGCGGTTAGGGGGACCATGGCGGTGAAGTGGGGGCTGGCGCGGCGGAACTTCACCTGCATGAAGTTGCAATCGCGCGAGGCAGCGATTGCGTCCATCATCGTCTTAATGTCGCGCTGCCAGTCGGGCCGGCTGGTTAATACGAAAGGCCCGACGCGGGAGAGCGACCACTCTTTGTTAGGCGGCAGCTTGCGCCGGGTCCGGCCGCACCAGCGGTGGTTATGAACGTCCAGGTTGAAGTTAGGCGGACACGGCAGGTCACCCTGGAAGGTCAGGGTTTCGCGGCGTTTCTTCAGACGGCCCAGGATCCATTGCAGCGGAGTCTCCCGCGGCCGCAGCCGGACCAGGATTGAGAGCTGGTCAAAGCCGCACTCCATCAGCCGCATCCGCACCCGCATGCGGGATGCGGAGAGCCATTCGACGCCGTCAATATCGCCGTGGCCGTCAAAGGCCCGCTCGATCCATTGCAGTATCTGAACGCCGCGCTTGCGGTTGAAGTGGCGGAAGATGCCAGTACCACGCCGCCACCAGCAGCGCGCCAGCCGCAATGTCGATTCCGATCATGCCGCCACATCCTCCGACCCCGTGGACATAGAGGCTCGCCCGGGGCCGTCAAGCAGGAGATGTCACAGCAGTGACAGCAGGTTCTCTGATCTAGTCATCAACTTAGCGGACTAAAGGCCGCGATAGGAGCCGTGATCGGTCAGGATGGTTTGCCCGGTGATGGAGTTGGCCCGCTCGGAAGCCAGCCAGACGATGGCGGCGGCCACCTCCTCGGGTTCGCCGATCAGGCCGGTGGCCGTGTCATTGGCGAACTCCGCAATCACCTCTTCCGTGCTCCGGCCGCTGGCCTTGGCCCGCCCGGAGCTGATCTGCTCGAAGCGACTCGTCCGGGTCGCCCCCGGACCGACGTTGTTCACCAGAATACCGTCGCGCCCGAAGTCATTGGCCAGGCTGCGCACCAGCCCGAGCACGCCGGTGCGGATCGTGTTCGACAGGATCAGGTTGGGAAGCGGCTGCCGGGTGGACCTGGAAGTTACGGTAATGATCCGGCCCCACTTCCGCTTCTGCATCCAGGGGATCACCTCGCGGGCAAAGCTGATTACGCTCAGCAGGTTGAGCTCAAAGGCCTGCCGCCAGAGGCTGGCGTCTATCTCCAGAAACTGCTTGGCCGGCGGGCCGCCGGCATTGGTGACACAGATGTCGACGCGGTCGAACTTCTTGCCCACGGCGGCCACAAACTTTTTTATCGCCTCGGGATCGGTGACATCGGTAACCTGGGCCAGCACCTCGACACCGAAGCGGCTCTCGATCTCCTCTGCCACGCTCCGCAGAGCATCTCCGTTTCGCGCGCAGATGCCCAGCTTGCAGCCCTCCGCCGCAAAGGCCAGAGCCGTCGCCTTGCCGATTCCCTGGCTGGAGGCGGCAACAATCGCTACCCGATCTTTCAGTCCCAGATCCACGTTGTACCTCGTAGGAAGGTTTCAAAGTTTCAGGGTTTCAAGGTTTCAGAGTTTCAAAATTTCAGGAGTAACACCAAGCCCCCGGGGAGTGCGACGCGCTCGCAGTTGGCTTGCGGAGAAATGCCAGCCGGCAGGTTCCTGGCAAGATTCAAAGCACTTACTCCCTCTACAATTTTGCAACGTTGAAACCTTGAAACCCTGAAACCTGCTTAGGTCTTTGCCGGTGAAGCAGGGTCTCCATCACGTAGAAGCGCTGCTGGCCGCCGGGCTGTATGCCGTTCTTCTCGAAGCACTCCTTGATCTTCCGGCGCAGAGCGCGGCTGACTTCATACTGCTGTCCCGGCCTGGTCTTAACCAGCAGCAGGTAATCGACCTCTTGCGCCGAGACCTTCTCGATTCCCGGCACCACCGGATCGCCGACGATCTGCTCGGCATAGGCGGGATCGTGCTGCACCTCGGCGGCGACCTCCTTGAGCAGCTCGATCACCCGGTCGCTGCTCTCGTTGTAGCTGACCGAAATGTGCATTGCCAGTTGCGTCCAGTCGCGCGTCAGGTTGGAGACGATGGTGATCTGGCTGTTGGGAACGTTATGCAGTGTGCCGTCGGCATCGCGCAAGAGGGTGCGGCGCAGGGTCAGCTTCTCGACCGTTCCCTGAACGGCGCCGACTTTGATCACGTCGCCGATATCGAACTGGTTTTCCAGCAGGATGAAGAAGCCGTTGAGGACGTCGCGCACCAGCGTCTGCGCCCCGAAGCCCACCGCCAGCCCGGCAATGCCCGCGCTGGCCAGCAGGGGGGCGATGTTGATGTTCAGGACCCCCAGAATCTGCATGGCGGCGACGAAAGCCACCAGCGCCAATCCGACGCTGTACACCACGCTAGCCAGCGTGCGCAGCTGCGTGGCCCGCATCGTCGTCGGCAGCGTCTCCCGCTTGCTCAGATCGACAAGGTGGTTCCTGAGGACTCTCAGAAAATGTATCAGGACGAAAGCTACGACGACGATGCCGACGATCTTCGGCACATCGCGGCGGACAAACTGGAAAGCATCCTCGCCCCAGTTGTTGAGAACCTGGTAGAGCGAGTGCGCCTGAATCTGCGTGATGACGTCGGCCAATAGCATCGCGCCCTAGTATGCCAGCAGAATTCGCAGGTCCCGGAGATTATTGCCGGTCGGGCCGGTCATGATGGCATCGCCCAGCGTCTGGAACAGCGGAAAGGCATCGAAGGTCTTCAGCGCGTGCTCGGCGCTGAGGCCTCGCTCCTGGATGCGCGCCATGGTCGAGCCGTCGACGATGGACCCGGCCGCGTCGCTGTTGCCGTCGATGCCGTCGGTGCCGGCGCTGAGAATGGTTACGTTCTCGCCCGCGATCTTGGGCGCGCAATAGAGAGCGAACTGCTGGTTGCGCCCGCCTGCTCCCGACTTGCCTTCAACCTTCACCGTAACCTCGCCGCCGGAGATCAGGCAGACGCGCGAGACGCCCTTGCGCAACTCGCGCACGCGGTTCAGGAGATGATCGGCCGCCGGCACGTAGTCCCAATCATCCACGCTGTTGTCGACCTCGATGGCGAAGCCGGACATGACCGCTTTCTCCACCGCCGTTTTCTGGGCCACGGCGTTGGAGGCCAGAGTGACCCAACGCGAGCGCGAGAAAGCCACATCGTGCGGCTTGGGTGTCTCCACTATCGTCTTGCTCTCGAACATCTCCCGCACGCTGGCCGGAAACTGCGGCAGCAGTTTGTACTTTTCGACCAGGGCGTAACACTGCTCGACCGTAGTCGTATCGGGCATGGTCGGACCGCTGGCGAGGGAGTCCAGCGCGTTCTCCGGAACGTCGCTGATCATGATGGAAAGCTGGTGCGCCGGCGCGGCCGCCAGCGCCAGGCGGCCTCCCTTGGTGGCCGACAGGTGCTTGCGGATGGTGTTGATCTCGGCGATGGGCGCCCCGGAATGCACCAGAGCGCGATAGGTCGCCACCAGGTCCGCGAAGGAAATGGAATCGACAATCGGTTTTTCCACCAGCGCCGAGCCGCCTCCGCTCATCATGAAGATGACCAGGTCGCGGTTGCCGAGCGGTTGCAAGGCCCGCAGAATCGCCTCGGCGGCCTTCAGCGAGTCCTGGTTGGGCATGGGATGGCCGCCCTTGTAATAGCGGAAGCCGAAAACCTGAGCCTCGGGCAGCACCGGACCGCAGGCGATGCCACTCATTCCGATGCCTGGACCAACCCGGTCGTTCAACGCCCGCACCATGGTGTGCGAAGCCTTGCCGATCGCCACCACGAAGACGCGCGTGAACGATCCCATGTCGTAAAGATCGTCGAGTGCGCGCAGCACACCCCGCTCATAGCTGACGCCGCGGTCGAAGACCTTGGGTATGCTGGACTCGGCCAGCGCGTGCATAAAGATGTCCAGGGCGGTGGCCCGCATCTCGGCAACGAGAGCCTGATCCGCAGGTTTCAATCCGGCTTTCTGCTGTTGCATGAGCGGAATTATACGGCAACCCTGCCGCCAGGCAAGATTTCTTCAACCCACGCCTTAACTGCCGCCTGCACGGCCGGCAAACTGCCGGTAAAGAAGTGATCGGCCCCGGCAATGCTGACGAAGCGATGCGGCCCGGGCAGCCCGGAAATCAGCGCTGAGAGCGCCTGATGGGGAGCAAATTCGTCCCGCTCGCCGCTGACGAACAACTTCGGCTTGGTACAACGTTCCAGAAATTCGTATTCGTATTGGCGGGATTCGGCGTCGAGCGGCAGCCCTAGCGCTATGAGGGCTCGCACCCGGTCGTCTGGGCAGGCGGCGCGCAATCCGACGGCGGCCCCGAAAGAAAACCCGGCAAAGACAATCGGCGCCCGGAATTCACCGGCCAGCCACGCCAATGCCGCCCGCACATCTTCCACTTCGCCCCGGCCATGATCGTGTTCTCCCTGGCTGGCCCCTGCCCCACGAAAGTTGAAGCGCAGGACGGGGAATCCAAGCTCGTTCAAAATCTTGGCCGTGTGATAGACCACTTTGTTGTGCATCGTCCCGCCGTACAGCGGATGCGGATGCGCAACCAGGGCCGCATAAGCCGGGTCCGGCAGCCCGGTGTTCAACACCGCCTCCAGCCTGCCCGCCGGCCCTTCCAGAAACAGCGACCTGATGCTCGACTTACTCACTTAGGTTCCTTACCTTCGTCTCAACCCCTGAATCTCTTGCCAACAACAGCTTCTCTGATAATCTTCCAGCGAATTGTGCCGATAGATTGAATAGCCCACCTGCAGATGTGGAGATTCCCACGACGGCGGAGCCCTTTGCCCAAAATGTATCAGGTCTTGAGTGGTCTCGCAGATGTACTCGTACACCGCCTGCGGCGCACCGGGTCCGCAAGCGGAGCGGCGCTATTGCTCTGCCTGGTCTTCTTTCTGCCGGCAGACCTTCTATATGCAGCCTCGGTACCGTCAGGGTCCATTTTAGAGTTGCGCTTGCTCACGCCCATCCGCTCGCGTTCGAGCCGCGCCAACGACGAGATCTCCGCCCAGGTCATCGCCCCTGTCGGCGATAAGGGACAGATTCTGATTCCGGCCGGCTCCTACGCCTACGGACGACTGCTCGAGGTACGGAGGGTCGGGTTTGGGCTGGTGCATGAGCGGGCCCGCCTGGCGTTTACCTTCGACCGTGTTGTGTTGCCCTATGGCGCTCAGATCGAGGTGCACACTCAACTGGTGGATGTCGATAACGCCCGCGAGACGGTGGATGCGCAGGGCCGCATCGTGGGCATCCGCGCCACCGGGTCCATGGCTTACCGCTCAGCGGGTATCTTGAGCAACTTGGCCGGCGTGGACCCGATCGCCACACTCTTTATCAAGGCGAGCTCCATGTCCGCCTTGCGCTTCCCGGAATCGGAAATCGATATCCCGGCCGGCGCGGAGCTGCTGGTGCGCATCCTGGAGACGGTCGAGGTGAAAGACACCTTCCCTCCCCCCGTTCCGCAACTGGTGCAGAGCGCGACTCAGCGGGAGCAATTGTCGGCCTTCGTGAAAGAGCTTCCTGCGCGTACCACCGTCGCCGCCAACGGAAAAGATTCCGACCTGGTCAACCTTATGTTTATCGCCGATGAGCAGGCGCTGGAGCGCGCCTTCCGGGCCGCCGGCTGGGTTCCGGCTGATACGCTCTCTACCTGGACCGGCTTCCAGACCGTGCGGGCGCTGGCGGAACAGAACACCTACCGGGAAGCCCCCATGTCGAAGCTGTTGCTGGCCGAAAACCCGCCCGATCACCAGTGGTCGAAGGCCTGGAACAACTTTGCCGAGCGCCATCATTTGCGCACCTGGCGGCAGGACGCCGAGTGGGATGGGCAGCACGTCTGGCTCTCCTCTTCCACTCACGACGTGGCCATTGCCATGTCGCGGCGGAACCGCAGCTTCGTCCACGTGATCGACGAGCATATCGACAACGAGCGTTCCAAGGTGGTCAATGACCTTACGTTTACCGGCTGCGTGGAGGCGGTGCAGCTGGTGCCGCGTCCCTGGGCCCCGGTCGACGCCAGCAACGGCACCGGCCAGAAGCTGATCACCGACGGCGCCGTGGCCGTCATTCGGCTGAATGACTGCGGCCCGCAGGCGGTCGAACATCCTTTCCCTAGCTGGACGCCAGCCCCACGGCGGCCCCCGGTCGCGCGCGGAGTCAGCCAGTTTTTGCTGACCACCCGCAATGACCTGATACGCGACAATCTGGCGGTGACAGCGGTAAACGGAGTGAAGACTCTGCGGCGGAGAAACCAGCCAAAAGAGATCTCCGGATTGCACCGGCTCACGCTTGGGGACGACATCTACCTCGAGCAGCCCGATCAATCGGAGAGTTCCATGATTCCGATACGGTGGACGCCAGCGAAAGAGCGGCAGTATGACGAGCAAGTACGGCGGGCTTTCGTCCCGCCACACCTGGAGCTCTCGATTTCGGCTGGCGTGCCGCGCTTCCTGGGACAACCGTTCTCCAACCAGCCGATCACTGCCTCCGACACCACCGACAGCTTTACCTTTGCCGTCGGCAACTCCCTGGAAGGGCGCTGGACCATATTCCCCCGCATCACCTTTAATCACGGCAACCGGCTGGGGCACGAATTCGGCTATGAATACACGCGGGCGGCGCTGACGTTTATCTCTCCGGAGTTCGGCAACAGTTCCTCGCCAGCTGACATTCGCCGCTTCAGCTATAACCTGCTCTATCACTTCCGAGGCCGCTCCTCGCGCGTGCGCCCCTACGTCGCCATCGGCCCGGCACTGCAACTGACCAAGCTGACCGATTCCGTCATCCACCAGAGGACTTACTATAAATTCGGGCTCAAAAACCTGGGCATGTTCACGGCGGCCTGGGACCTCGGTTCCAAGCCCCCGCTTGAGGGCGGCGGAATCTTCCAGCCGGCGCTGCAGTACGGCGGCGGTGTCAAATGGTATTTCTCGTCGCGCTTCTCCCTGCGTGCCGACTATCGCGAGAGCCTGAGCCGCGCACCCGACTTCTGGACCAAATCGTATTCCTCGCTGACTTCGGAAAACACTCCGGACGCCTCGGTGACACCCGGCCGGCTGACACTCTCCGGCCCGATGCGGCAGCAGAGCTTTACCCTCGGTATTGGGATTGGCTTTTGACGCCTTGCTCTCATACTTCCATTCTGCCCGCGCTCACGGCTTCAATTAACATGAAGCTTTAACCCGAACCGAATCCGGCTGCGGCAAAGCCCACCGTTGCGCGGCCAAAGGAAGTGACGAACCTGCGTGATCAAACCGACTGCAATCATTGCCATTCACGGAGGCACAGGACCGGCCTCCGATGAGATAACTCCCGAGCGGGAGAAAAGCTCTTTAGAAGCGCTTGCGGAGATCGTGCGCGCCGGCCAGAAACTGCTCGCGGATGGCGCCAGCGCGCTCGACGCGGTCACCGAGGCGGTGCGCCTGCTGGAAAATTGTCCCCTGTTTAATGCCGGCAAAGGAGCAGTCTTCACGGCCGCCGGCACCCACGAGCTGGACGCCGCTTTGATGGATGGCAAAACTCTCTCCGCCGGCGCAGTCGCCTGCGTGCGGCGGCTGGCTAACCCTATCCTGGCGGCGCGGGCCGTCATGGAGCACAGTGGTCATGTGCTGATGGCCGGCGAGGGCGCAGAGGAGTTTGCCCGCAGCCGTGGGTTGCCGCTGGTGGAACAAAGCTACTTCTACACCGACTTACGCTATGCCCAGTGGCAACGCGCCCGGGCAGATGCTGCCAGAGCCGACACTGCCCGAAAACAGAACTCGGAGACTGGCACCGTCGGCGCGGTTGCGCTTGATTCCGCAGGAAATCTGGCGGCAGCTACTTCGACCGGCGGCATGACCAACAAACGAGTCGGCCGGGTGGGCGATACGCCGCTGATCGGCGCGGGTTGCTACGCGGACAGGAACGTAGCAGTGTCATGCACGGGATTGGGTGAAACGTTCATCCGCACGGTGGCCGGCCACGACGTGTCCGCGCAGATCGAGTACGGCGGCAGGAGCTTGCAGGAAGCGGCCGAATACACAGTCCTGAAAAGGCTGCCGCAAATTCAGGGACGCGGCGGCATGATCGCCATCGACCGCTTTGGTAATGTCGCTCTTCCGTTCAACACGGAATGCATGTACCGGGGCGTTGCGCGGGTGGGAGAGTCGCCCGCGACAGCTATCTACGGCGGTGGTAATCCGCATTGATTGCCGAGCCGGAGTTCATGCCCCGCTCGACTTCGAATTCCAGGAAGGGTCATCCTGAGGCGAAGCCGAAAGATCTGCTGTTCAGATAATTCAAAAGCAGATCCTTCGTTTCCGGTCAAGAGGAGAGCCTTGCTAACGGAAACTCCGGCATGGACAAGCCATATTCTTTCTCAAAGAAGTTCATCGGCGGGCCGGTCGCTCAGGATGACCCTTCTGAAAAGAGAACGTCGCCGTGCATGGTGCCCGGCGACCATTTCTCCAACCTGCTTTACCTCTCGCCTTCCACCTTCTTCAGCTCTTGCGCGCGGTCCCGCTCCTGATCGGCCTTGGCAAAGCCCTCGCTGCGTGGCAACTGCAATTCGAGCGCGGCGATCTCCTGAAAGCGCGCGCTTCCCTCGGCCAGTGTCAGTTTCAGCACATGGCCGCCGTGCTTCCTGTCGCTCGTGAGGTAATGCCAATGGTATCCAGGAACACTGACGCCACGGGTAAACGCTGGGCTGCGGATTCCAACCAGCACCCCGCGCGTCTCGGCGTAGTCATGCACCACCTGGGTGCTGACGACCTCGGCCAAGGGCTTGTAAGGCTCGGCCTGCGGCGGGACGGCGCGGACGGAGACATCGCGGAACAGGCCGTCAATCCTGATGGCATAGAACAGGTTCTTGTTCTGTAAACGCTGGTCGAGCCACTTCTCCAGCTCGAGCAGCGAAAGAGCGGTTTCGGGCCTGACGGTCCCGGCGCTACGGAATCGGGTGACGTAGGCCAGCGGTGTTTTCTCCTGCGGGCCGGCTACCACCACCGTACCGTCCGACTTGGCGTGGTAGCAGACCCCGTCCAGCATGATCATCTCGCCGTCGAGGCGATTGAACGTGCCCAGTCCGAAATTGCCCTTCGTGCGCAGCTCCGCCACCGTCAGGTCGCCATCGTAGACTCCCGCCAGCAGGGCATCGATGGTCGAATACGTATACAGACGCGGCTCCTGCTGCGCGTTCGTTGCCAACGTGGCGAACAGAACGGCCAGCAGCAGCAAGACAGAGCGTAAGGAATTCCTCGATAGTTTCACTTTCATGTATTTCCTTGTGAGATTCACGCCTGCTATTCTTTTCCGCGCGCCGATCCAGCAGTGCCGGCGCTGCGCCCTCTACGTCTGCGAACCCGCTCAACGCTCTGCGGGAACTGTTCCGCGCAGGCCTGCCCGCTCGACGGCTTTGGCCACCTGGCCGTTCCGCTGGGCGCGGATCAGGAATTCGTTAAGCGCCGGCAGTCCGCCCTCTCTGCCTTTGGGAATGCCCGCGGCAAAGCTCTCGTAGCCCCAAGCGCCGTCCAGTATCTTTGCGCCCGGCAAGCGGTCCGATAGCTCATACAAAATGGCTTTGTTGGTGGCGAAGGCTTGCAGCTCGCCGGACTTGATCATATTGACCGCCTGATCCAAGGTCGGAACCGCTACTACCTGCGCATTCTTGAGCCGGCTGCCAAGCGTCTTCTGCGAGGTGCTCCCCACGCTAACGCCGACACGGACGCCCTTCCGGTCGATCTCGTCAAAGCTCTTGATGGCGCTTCCGGCGGGCACCAGGTAACCTTGCTCAACCCGCAAGAAGGGCTTGGAGAAATCCATAACGCGCGCCCGCTCCGGGGTGGCATTGGTAAAGGCGACATCCACCGAACCGGCTTTGATCGGCGGCCTGCACATCCGCATTCTTGGGGAAGACGACGGGCTCAAATGGCACTTTCAGCGTCGCCGCCAGCTGGCGGCCGAGCTCGTAGCCAACGCCTCTGGTATCCGCCGGCGTCTTGCCGGGAATGATCGAGGTTGGACTTCCCTTGTAGACGCCGACCCGTAGTTTGCCGGTCGGCGCCAGAATCTTGCTGGCGGAATCGAAATCGACGGTTGCAACCGAAGCTTGCCAAGCGAGCGCCTTGTCCGGCAACGTCACCGCAAGGGAGATGACAAGGCACAGACCTGCTATGGTTGCGCAGAGAAGTTTCAATTTCACCGCAGTTCCGCCTTTCTCCCATCCGAGAGCTGCCGTTGTTAGCGCCTGTTCGTGAGTCAGAAGAGATTCTGCTTCCTGGAGACGAAGCACGTGCGCTATTGTATTACACACTTGCGAGCATCTTTAGGTCTGAAGCGCGTTCCTCATCTGCGTGAAAACGCCATGACTGCGGGGTGTGTCCTTTGAAAGCCAAGCCGAGCTCGGGAGCAGGCGGAAAGATGAATTCTCCAGCCTCTTCCAATGGCGGTTCGCATTCGGCGCTGGGGCCCGTCAGCCGCAGTCTCAATGTAGTGCGTTTTCTCAGCGAGTCCGGCCGCACGACTATTCGAGAAGCTTCCGCCGCCCTGGAGCTGGCGCCCAGCACCGTCCATCGCCTGCTCGACATTCTGGTGCGCGACGGCATGGTCGAGCGTGACAAGCGAGAGCGCTGCTACCGCATCGGGCCGGAGCTGTTCCGGATCGCCGCGAAGATTGTCGAGCGCTATGACATTCGCACCCTGGCGCTGCCCTTCTTGCACGAGGTCGTGGAGCTGTGCGACGAGACCTGCTTCATCGGCCTTTATCTGCCGCTTCCGCGCAAGATGATCTTCGCCGAGAAAGTGGATTCCAGCCAGCTCCTGCGCTACCAGTTGCTGATGAATACGCCCATGTCGGTACTCTGGGGCGCCAGCGGACGCGCCATCCTCGCCTATCTGCCCGAGGATGAGGTCAGGCGAATTCATTGCGAAGAGCGTCCTGCACCGGGCTCCGCCGAGCAGGTGCCTTCGCTCGCCGTACTGCAACGGGAGATCGCGAAGGTCCGAGCCTGCGGCTTCGCCATCAGCCACAGCCAGAAGATTAAAGGTGCCGTGGGAATCAGCGCTCCGGTCTTCGGGGCAAGCGGCGCGGTCATAGGCAGCTTCGGAGTCACCGTGCCGCAATTCAAATTGAAGGCGGCTGACGAGCGCCGGCTCGGCCTGCTGCTCCGGCAAAAGGCTGCTGCGCTCTCGAGCTGCCTGGGAGCGCCGATGGATGCGACACCAAGCCCGCAAGCTAGCCCAGTGAAGCGAAAAAAGTAACCCCGGCTCCCCTCGCGGCGAAGCCTAATAACCCTCTTGACATTTTCCCGAATGGCGGTAAAGTTTTTGGGATTAATCTCATTGAGCGGAATTACATTCCACTGAGCGGAATATCATTGACGATGCTTTTCTTCCGTGTGGAAGCCGACATACTGATGGGAAGCAAGCCCATACTGACGTGACCGCAACAGGAGCGTATGGCATGCAAGCGATGTGCACGAGTTCCCGAAAACCGTTGAGCGGAATTCGAATCCTGGACCTGTCGACCATGCTGGCGGGCCCGTTCGGTTCCATGATGCTGGCGGACCTGGGAGCCGAGGTGATCAAGATCGAGACTCCCGAAGGTGAGGGAACCAGGACATTCCCGCCGCACTTTCATAAGGGCGACAGCCTCTATTACCTGGCCGTCAATCGCAACAAGAAAAGCATCGTCATCGATCTCAAGCAGCCCGAGGGCTTGGCTCTCTTTTACGATCTGGTTAAGAAGTCCGACGTGGTCTGGGAAAACTTTCGCTCGGGCATCGCCAAGAAGCTCAAGGTGGATTACGAGACCCTCAAAGAGATCAATCCCGCCATCATCGGCTGCTCCATCACGGCATTCGGGCAGAACAATCCATACGACGGCGACCAGCCGATCTACGATCTCTGCATACAGGCCAGCAGCGGCGTGATGGATATGACCGGTGAGCCGGATGGTCCTCCGGTCAAGATGGGAGTGCCGATGGCGTGACCTCTCCGGCGGATGGTACGCGGTGGTCGGTCTGCTGGCGGCGATCGTCGAGAGGAGCACAACCGGCAAGGGGCAGAAGATCGACGTGGCGATGCTGGACAGCCTCGCCTCCCTGCATACCTATGAGGCCGCCTACTGCCTGTTCTCGGGCGTCGCGGCCAAACGCATCGGAACCAATCACCGGTCGCTGGTACCGCACCAGATCTTCCAGACCAAGGACATTTATATAGCCATCGTCGTCGCCCTGGACAAGTTCTGGGTGGCGTTGTGCAACGCCCTGGAAATTCCGCAGTACGCATCCGACGAGCGCTATGCCACCATTGCCGGTCGCTATAAAAACCGCCAGCAAGTGGTTGACCTGCTTTCCGAGATCTTCCTTCGCAAGAGCTGCGACGAGTGGCTGGTTGCGCTCAAGAAGGCGGGAGTCCCTTGCGCCCCGGTCAATCCGCTGGAGAAGGCGCTGAAAGAACCCGCCCTGCGCCATCGCAACATGGTCATCGAGGTGGATCACGGCGGCGAGCCGCTCCGCCTGCTGGGAAACCCGATCAAGATGTCCAACAACGAGGAAACATTCCATTGCCCGCCGCGGCTGGGCGAGAATACCTGCCAGGTGCTGAAAGACGTCCTGGGCTATTCGGATGCCGAGATAGAAAAACTCCAGTCCAAGAAGGTCATCGTTGGAGGTTGCTGACAGTCATGCCGGCAAATCGCTTGCAAGAAAATCAGAAGGTCATGCGGGAAGGGCTGATCTGCTTCCCCGAGGATGAAACCAAGCCTCCTTACCTGCTCGCCTCGCGCTGCCCAGGCTGCGGCAAGATCTACTTCCCTACCAAGCAATTCTGCCCCGAATGCATGAACGAGCAGATGGAAGAGATCGGGCTCAGCAATCAGGGAACGCTTTACACCAGCACGGTCGTGCACATCGGCGTCAAGGGATTCGAGACGCCTTACATTCTGGCCTGGGTCGACCTGCCAGAGCGGATTCGGCTGATAACCCAGATCGAATACGATCCCAAGAAGGCCTCCGACCTTCGCCCCGGACAGCCGCTCGAATTGGTGATCGGCAAGCTGCGAACGCTGCCGGACGCAACCGAGATTGTGGGCTACAAATACAAACCGCTTTTCTGAGAGAGAGAAATATCCATGCGGGAAGTCGCGATCATCGGCGTTGGCATGACGAAGTTCGGGAAGTTTGTCGACCGCAGCCTGAAAGACCTGGGCAGAGAGGCCTGCTGGAATGCGATCAAGGACGCCGGAGTCCGTCCTAAGGAGATCCAGGCGGGATATATGGCCAACGCCGCCGGCGCGGTCATCACCGGGCAGACGATGGTCCTGGGCGAAGTGGCCTTTCGCGAGGTCGGCGTCATCGGCGTGCCGATCGTGAACATCGAGAACGCCTGCGCCAGCGGCTCCAGCGCCGTGATGGACGCCTGGATGGCCGTCAGCGCGGGATTCTACGATCTGGTTCTGGTGGCCGGGGTCGAGAAGCTGTACGCCAACGACACGCAGAAGACGGTGGAAGCGCTGGCCGGAGCCGGCGATGTCGAGCTGGAGATGAGCGTCGGGGTGAACTTCCCTGCCCACTGGGCGCTGCGCGCCACCAAGCGGATGGAGATTTTCGGCACCAGGCGCGAGCACTTCGCCAAGGTCTCGGTCAAGAACCACCACAACGGCTGCCTGAATCCGCGCTCGCAATACCAGAAGGAATGCACGATCGAGCAGGTGATGAACGCCAGGGTCATCGCCTCGCCGCTCACGCAACTGGAATGCTCGCCCATCGGCGACGGCGCGGCTGCCGTCGTCCTTTGCGAAGCCAAGCTGGCCAAGAAATATACCTCGCGGCCGCTCCTGATCGCGGGAATGGGAATGAGCACGGGAACGTATAACGACACGCGCGATATCACCTTCAATGACATCGAGAAAAGGGCCGCTCTGGCGGCGTACAAATCTGCATCGATAGGACCGAAGGAAATCGACTTTGCCGAGGTCCACGACTGTTTTACTATTGCCGAGTTCATGCGAGTGGAAGGAATGGGACTCTGCCAGCCAGGCGAGTACGACTGCCTGCTGGAACGTGGCGAGGTGGAGATCGGCGGCCGGCTTCCCATCAATCCGAGCGGAGGACTTCTGGCCAAGGGCCATCCGGTCGGCGCGACCGGAGTGGCGCAGCTGTGCGAGCTGAACTGGCAGCTCAAGGGCGAAGCCGGACAGCGACAAGTGCAGAAGGCGCGCATCGGGCTGGCCCATTGCTCGGGCGGAGGAATTGCGGGAGACGGGGCGGTATCGGTCGTCAGCATCGTGAAAAAGGGCTATTAGGGCGCGAATCAGGTTGAGCGTTACAACTCGGAACGGGCTAGGTGAAGCGATGGGACCTTCGCGGATGTCGACTCTCCTGGGACTTTTCGTGATCGGTGTCGGCTTGTTGGGCACCGTGGTAGCTTCTAAACAAGGCGCAGCCAAGCCAGCAGCTGGAGAAAGCCCCGGCTCAACCGGCGGCCTCTCCCCGGGGCTTCGTAAAGCGATCGGGATCGTGATCCCACTGCTGGTGCTGGCGGTGATCTGGTATTCGCCTACACCAAAGGGCCTGCAAATGCAGGCATGGCGAATGCTAGCCATCTTTGCCGCCACTATCATGGGACTCTTGTTCCAGCCGCTTCCCTGCCGGAGCGCTGATGATATTGGCCATCGCCTTTTCGGTCGTCAGCAAACGTACTTCCTGAACGCAAGGCGCTGGCGGGATTCACCAACAGCACCGTATGGCTGATCTTTTGCGCCTATATAATCTCCATCGGCTTCCTCAACACGGGACTGGGCCGCCGTATCGCGTATAAAATGATCTCCTGGCTGGGCGGCAGCACGCTCGGACTCGCCTACGCGTTGAGCATCACGGATCTTATCCTTGCGCCTGCCATGCCGTCGGTCACAGCGCGCTCGGGCGGGGTACCTCTACCCGATTGTTCGTTCGGTCACCTCGATTCTCAGCTCTGAACCTGGGCCTTCGGGCAAGAAGCTCGGCGATTTCCTCATCATTAATTCGTTTCTGATCACGACCGTCACGGCGGCAATGTTTATGACCGCCATGGCTGGAAATCCGCTGGCGCAGAGCTGGCGAGAAAGACCTTAAGCCTGGACATCACCTGGGCGGGTTGGGCCTGGGCGGCGTCGGTGCCAGGCCTGTTGTGCTTCGGGCGACCCTTTGGTCCTGTACTGGATCACCAAGCCGGAGATGAAGCGTACCCCCGGCGCTCGCGACATGGCCCAGGCTGGCCTTGCGGGAGCTGGGACCGATGAGCCGTAAGCGAACGGATGCTGACCGGCGTGTTTCTGCTCACGCTCATCGGCTGGATAACGGGTACGATGACCGGAATCGGCGCTACAACGGTAGCCCTCGTCGGGGTTGCTCTGCTGTTCGTCTTCAGCGTCGTGCAGTGGAAAGAGGTGCTGCAGCAAGGAACCGCCTGGGATACGCTGATGTGGTTCGGCGCGATGGTCGGGCTGGCGACGGCTTTGGGCGATCTCGGTTTCGTCAAGTGGGTCGCCTCGAATCTCAGCGCCGCCTTCACGGGCTGGTCCTGGATCGCCGCTTTCCTCGCCTTGAGTCTGGCTTACATTTACCTGCACTATATGTTCGCCACGGCTACCGGGCACATCGCGGCCATGTATGCGCCCTTTTTAGCCGCCGTGGTGTTGGCGGGAGCGCCGCCGATGATGGCGGCGATCACTCTCGGAATTTTTTCGAACGTCATGTGGGGACTGACCGAGTATGGCGGCGGCCCCAATCCGATTTACTTCGCCACCGGCTACTTCGATCGGCCGAAGTTCTATGCTCTGGCCTTTGTGGTGACCACGATGAACGTTGTCATTACGCTCACGGCCGGCATGGCGTGGTGGCGCGTGATCGGGCTCTGGTAAGAGCAGCAGCGGCTTGATCCAGGCCGCTTACTTTGCTCTTCCCGGCGTTCGCGCCTGTAGTTTGTCGACAATTCATTTCAGACTTGTACGTTACGGCAGTGCACTAAAACTCTGCAATCATGACCTTGATGTCCTGATCACGCTCATCGTCGATATGGCGCCGCTTGATCGGGCTTGGAAAAAGGAGAAACCTATGGCGACGATGATTGATAGCGAATTATTCGGAGACCTGTTCAGCACGGAAGAGATGCGCAAGATATTCAGCGATGAGAACACCGTCCAGAAGTGGCTGGACGTGGAAGCCGCCCTGGCGCGGGCGGAGGCCAAGCTGGGCATCATCAAGCAGGAGTATGCCGACGAAATTACCCGCAAGGCGCGCGTCGAGCTGATCGACATGAAGGAGATGAAGCGGCAGCTGGTCTTCACCTTTCATCCCATCATGCCGCTCATCAACCTCGTCAAGAACCTCTGCCAGCCTCCGGCGGGTGAGTTCTTCCACTGGGGCGCGACCACGCAGGACATCATGGATTCAGGAACCGTGCTGCAGCTCAAGGCGGCCCACGCCATCATCGTGCGCGAGCTGACGCGGACCCTGAACCTGCTGAGCGAGCTGGCACAGCGGCACAAGAACACCGTGGAGGTCGGCCGCACGCATGGCCAGCACGCTCTGCCGATTACCTTCGGCTATAAAGTTGCCGTCTGGGCGGCGGAAGTCAACCGGCACCTGAAGCGCATGCAGGAGATGGCGCCGCGGGTCTTCCGCGGCCAGTTCGGCGGCGCCGTGGGCACTCTGGCCTCAATTGGCGAGCAGGGATTCCGCTTGCAGGAGCTGATGTTTGCCGACCTGGGACTGGAGGTTCCCGAGATCTCCTGGCATGTCTCCCGCGACACCATGGTGGAATTTGTCTCCGTCTACGCCATGGCCGGCTCCACGCTCGGCAAGATCGCCAATGAGATCATCGTTCTGCAGCGCAGCGAAATTGGCGAGGTCGAAGAGCCCTTCCACATGGGCAAGGTCGGCTCGAGCACCATGCCGCACAAGCGCAACCCGATGATGTGCGAAGGAATCCTGGCCAGCACCAAGCTGATCCAGAAGCAGATCGTTCCCGCACTCAACGACATGATCGCCGAGGACGAACGCGACATGCGCGGCTGGCAGGCCGAGTGGTCGTTCCTGGCCGATAGCTGCTGCCTGCTCTCCGGCATGCTCTACTGGATGAACACCGTGCTGGCGGGATTGCAGGTGTACACGGACAATATGACGCGCAACCTGGACCTCATGCACGGGCTTCTGCTCAGCGAAAACGTGATGCTGGTGCTGGGAGCAAAGATCGGACGCCAGGAGGCGCACGAGCTCGTCTATAAACTCTCCATGGAGGCCTTCGAGAAGAGGATTCCGCTCAAGAAACTGCTTCTTGCCGACTCCCGTGTCCGCGCTCACATGACGGAGAAACAGGTGGACGAGATTCTGGACCCGACGAAGTATACCGGCCTCTCGGCGCAGTTCGTGGATCGCGTTGCCGGCAAGGCCAAGGCAGGCGCCAGATAACCGCGCGCGAAGAATGTAACGCGCGGCTCTGATCAGTTAGTTTTGTGGATGCTTGTGAGTGCCCCACCCTTTCATGAAGAAAGGGTGGGGCCGTTGAAAAGTTTCTCTTCACCTCTCAAGCGTAAATCCCTGCTTCCGCAGTACCGATTTTACCGGCCGGCCATCGGCGTACTGGTAGGCTTCGACAGTGCCTTTGGACCAGGTTTTGGCGTTGGCTTGACCAGCATCTTTTCCATACTGCAGGAATACAGCGTCATAGGCGGCAATCGCTTCGGCAATTCCCTCGCGGTGATAGCGCTCGTCGTGACGGAATACCTCCATCGGCAAGCGCGGCTTTTGCTTCGCCGGCTGGTCTACATGCCCAACGCACATGCCCACCAGCGGAAACGAGTTGGGCGGCAGTTCCAGAAAATCGATGATCGCCTGCGGATTGCGGCGAATGCCGCCGATGGGCACGATCCCCAATCCCAGAGAACGCGCGGCCGTGAGCATGGTAGCGAGGGCGATGCCCGCATCGGTCACGCCGGCCAGCAAGCTCTCCACCGTCTCCGGGTAGACCAGCTTTCCGCCGGCGGAGGCAACGGCTACTCCGGTCTTGTATACGTCGATGACGATAGTGAGGAACACCGGAGCTTTGGCGATCCAGGCCTGGTTGCCCGCGAACTCGGCAATGCGCGCCCGGCGGGCGGCATCGCGCACCACGATCACGGAGATGTGCTGCGCGTTGCTGGTTGTGGGCGCCCGGCGAGCGGCTTCAAGGATCGAGCAAAGAGCTTCTTCGCTCACCGGCTCGTCGGTGAAGCTGCGGTCGCTGTGATGGCTGAATAGAAGAGAAAGTGTCTGGTTCATATCGGAAATCTAAACGTAGAGCAGGGCTAGAGGCAAGACCAGACACGCTGAAGCACGAATTTCTGGCAAGACACACGCCAAGCACAGGCGGAGAAGCTAAACCGACGAACCACTGTTGCCGGCGGATAGCAGAACAGGCTAATAGCGTTACGCGGCCTTCGTCTCGGTTATCGGAACCAGTCCCAGCTCCTTCAGCTTGCTTTCGCTTGGGATTCCGTCTCGGCTCCAGCCGCGAAACTCGTAATATTCGCTCAACATCTTGGGCAGATCGGGAATGGACCCGGCGGAGGCTCCCGACGGGAATGGTTCCGTGAACCTGTAAGGCAAGACGTCATCGGCTCCCGTCAATCCGCACGAGAGGTTCAAGAGCCGCTTCAGGTTGAAGTTTCGCTCGCCGACCCTGAGGAATTCCTCCGCGTCCATATCCCAGCCGGTCACGCAGTTGGTCCAAGTGAGTAAGAGCGGAACATCCAATCCCGGCAGCGCAAGCGAGCAGAATTTCAGGCTGTTGGCCAGCTCCGCATAGTTCTGGGCGATGGCGGCAAGCTTCCCTTTGCCTTCCTGCGCCAGACGATCCACCGGTTGCGGGTACCCGAGGCCGGCCAATCCATTCCGCTCCAGGGTGTGAGTAACGCCGCGATGACACGCTCCCCGATTGGCCGTGGCATAGGCGACGGCCAAGCTCGTGATGGAACGGGGATCATGATAAGGCGCCTCCAATCCCTTCACCTGGATGGCGAATTTGTCGGCCTCCGGACCAAGCTGCTGCGCCGCCTTGCGGACGCCGTCCTGCACGAGCGCGCCGACACCTTCGCCGGCGGCAATCTCCTGGATCAGGAACAGCACCGCCTCGCCGCTTCCCCAGTCGAGCTTCGGTCCCGTGGGCGGCTGCTTAACCATGCCCTTGCTGACGGCCTCGAAGACAAAGGCGATCGCTCCGCTAACCGAAATCGTATCCATGCCCAGGCGGTTGCAGAGATTGTTGGCTTCAATGATGACGTTCCAGTCGAAGACGCCGCATTGCGGGCCGAAGCCGCCGATGGTCTCGTACTCCAAGGGCGCGGTTTTCCCTGCATACTCTCCGGTGCGAATGCGTACTTCTTTGCCGCAGCCGATGGCACAGGGCGGACAATGATACTTGCCGGCGGCATGATCCTGCTGCATGATCTCGCCGCTAAGGGGCTCGACCTTTCTGCCGCAATCTCCATCAGTCCAATTGAAGGCCGAGAGATCGGCGATCACGGCGCTGCCCACCGTGCCGCCGGGAGTCCCATAGCCGCGCAGGCGTTTTAGTTTTTCCACGAAGTAGGGCGTGCTCTCGCGAATACTCTGCAGCAACTCTTTAGGCCGCGCGATGGGTGTGCGGGAAGTGCCGTCGGCGACCACGGCTTTCAGCCGCTTGGAGCCCATTACGGCGCCCATGCCGCTGCGCCCGGCGGCGCGGGCATGCAGGCCCTCGCTCATGATGTTCGCCAGACGCACCATCCTCTCGCCGGCAGGGCCAATGCAGACGACGGCCGCTCTTGTCCCGTACTTCTCCGTCAGAATGTCAAAGGTCTCAACCGTGTCTTTTCCCCACAGCCAGCCGGCAGATACGAGCGAAATTTTTCCATCGATGATGCACAGCACCGATGGTGATGGCGCGCGCCCGGTAATGGCGACGGCATCATAGCCGGCGGCCTTCAAGGCAATTCCAAATCTTCCACCGCTATCGGACTCGCCCCAGATGCCCGTCGCCGGCGACTTGGCCACTACGGCATAACGTCCGGATGTCGGCACGTTCGCCCCGGTCAACGGACCTGAGGAAATAATGAGGATATTGTCAGGGCCCAGCGGGTCGATTTCATGAAAGCGAAACTGCCGCATGATATATGCCGAAAGCCCGGTGCCACCGATGTGCTTTCTCCGGACGTCTTCCGGAATCTCTTCCACGTTCACAGCGCTGGTGGACAAATCGATCCACGCCAGCTTTCCCATGTAGCCGCCCATAGACTTCACCTCCTCGGCGGAAGTTTGATTGGAACGATTGATTCAGCCGCGGTGTGCCGGAACAACGAACCGTGAGCTTGGGGTTCTCACAAAAACAAAAAACACGCTAACTCAGGCATTTATCCTAGTCAACGCTATTTCTACCTTAGACGCCAATAACCGATTCGCTAGCGCCAATTTTGAGTAGAAGAGGGCGAGCTCATTTGCAGGGGCCTTAGTTGCAAAACAGCTCGCAAGCAGTACAATTCAGCGTTCAGCAATAGAAGAAGGGGTTGAGTGTACCTCATCAATTTCTGCGCAAGTAGAGAGGGAGAACGTATGAATCAACGGAACGATGCGAACAAACTCAAGCGGAGAGATTTTCTAGTCCTGGGAGCTGTCGGAGTTGCGGGAGCCGCTCTGGCCGGAGGCTCTCCGCTGGCTGAGGCTGCCGAAACAAAAGCCCCATCGCCGACACTGATGATGTTTCCGGGGGACTACACCTGGTCCTCGGCGGTGCGCGGCACGATCGCCGGTTTCCCGAACGGCGGCGGCGACATGGGTGAGGTCTACAAGGTTTGCGCCGCCCTGCAGGGCAAGGCAGGCGACAACTCAGCCTGGTTCGCTGAATGGAACAAAATGGGCGAAAAAGTAGCGCTGCTTGCCGATCAGGCGAAAGCGAAGGGCTACCGGCAGACGGCATCGGGCGCCTACTTGCGCGCTGCCCATTACCTTCAGGTCGGGGAAAGATTGCGGCAGCCCCGCACGCCGGAGACGCAGAAGGCTTACGCCCGGGCGGTGGCGCTGTTCAAACAAGGAATCCCGGATGTCTCCTTCCTTTCCGTCGAGGCGGTGGAAGTTCCCTTTGAGGGCGGTAAGAGCCTGCCCGCCTATTTCGTGAAACCGCGTGGAGCGAGCGGCAGATTACCTACGGTCGTCTTTTTCGACGGGTTGGATGTTACCAAGGAGATCCAGTATTTCCGCGGCGCGCCCGATCTGGCTAAACGCGGCATAGCCTGTCTGGTGATTGATGCTCCCGGCAACGGTGAGGCCATTCGCTTCCGTGGCATGCCCGCCCGGCACGATTCCGAGGTCGCGGGCGGCGCCGCCATCGATTACCTGTCGAAACGGCCGGACGTGAACAAGGACCGCATCGGCGTAATGGGCATCAGCCTCGGCGGGTATTTCGCGCCCCGCGCCGCCGCCTTCGAGAAGCGATTCAAGGCCTGCGTGGCCTGGGGAGCACAGTACGACTATCACGCCGTCTGGAAGAGCCGCATCGACAAGGCCTTCAAAGCATCGCTCTCCGTCCCCGGCGAGCACATCCTCTGGTTCCTGGGCGTCGACAACATGGACCAGGCGTTGAAGAAGCTTGAACCCTTTACCCTCGAGGGAGTGGCGCAGAAAATCCAGTGCCCGTTCCTGCTCACTCACGGAGAAAAGGACGCGCAAATCTCCATGGATATCGCCCGCAAGCAGTTCGCCGCAGTGGGCTCCAAGGACAAGACCCTCAAGATCTTTACCGAGGAAGAAGGAGGCTCGGAGCATTGCCAGGGCGACAATTTGACCCTCGGTATTACCTACATTGCCGATTGGTTTACGGAAAAGCTGGTAAAGGCCTAGCGGAAGGTCGCTTTCCCCCCGGGGCTCTAGCTACCCGCCTCGGGGGAACACTGAAGCGTGTGCCGCTGCTCCTGCTCCGCGAGGTCTCCGAAAATGGCCCTGCCGACCAGGATGCAGCCACACCGCTTGCAGTGCGATTCAATCAGGGTTTCCTCAGGCTGCTCGCGTATCTTCCGCTCGAACAGCTTGGACTCGGCATTTCCGCCTCCCTGGACGTCCGCGTTGGAACATCGATGCGAGGCTTCCGCCAACCTGAGGCCGCTAGGCGTGGGGCTGGCATATATCTTTTGGCAGGACAGGCAGGTGGACAGTAAAAGACCGTTCGAGCTGACTACCCGATTGAAGGCAGGGATATTCGACCCTAACATCTCCGAAGACACGGTCCAAACTCTCTGACGCACACTGACTAAATAGCTGCCTTGTTATTTTGGCATGCATGTCAAGCCCAGTGCCGACTAATCCTGCCACTCAGTAACCGCACATTCATACTGCTTGCGTTACCGTTCTTGCCTGGCGTGTCCTACTTCTTGCCCGGGACATGTCCCGCCGCGCGCCGTAGTCCCTCCGCCTCATAAGTACAAGCCGCATAGTACAGCGCACGATTGAAAAAGTGATCGATCTGCCGGAACAACTCCAATTCGCCGTAAAGTCCCACTGGCTCCTCAATGAGGCGCTCGCCCTGCAGGAAATCCCAGAGCTGCTCCTTGGTACGGGCCAGCGCGCACAGGAACTGGCTGTAGGCAACGCCCTGAGCAGCACGCCGCCTGGCAAGCTCAGTGTAAGTGCGCTCGATGTCTTTCTCGGTCTTGTTCAAGAGCCAATCGGTCAGGTTCCGGTAGATTTCGTAAGTGCGCTGCTGCAGCTCAAGAGCAGGCACCTTTTTGAAGTCAGAGGTCTCTTCCGAATTTTGGATCTGCAGCAGTAAGCCACGCGCCAAGTTGTCTGAATGTTCCTCTATCAGTCGAGCCAAACGAAGAGTGATCATCGTGTGCCTCCGCCAAAGAGATTGCGCAAAACCTGGTTCATTGTCCAGACAAGCCGCAAAGCTACATTCCACTGGAGGCATCATAACCACACCGCGCGATTATGTTGCCGGGCCCCCTATAATTCTGTTCCCTAAATGCGCTGAAGGTGAAGTATGAAAACGCCCCTAGCCAAGGCAGTTGGGCGTCAGGCACGGCACCTTGGTAGCAAGCTCTGCGGCGAGTAAGGCTTACGCGGGTGATTGTTGTCACTGAAATTTGTCCGCCGGGAAACTAAAGTAATGACTGGGTCCAGCTACGGGTCAGCGCCGGGGTTGGGATTGCCGGAAGAAGAAACCGCGCAGCGAGGCGCTGCAGAACAGGACACCCAAAGGGACTTTGTGTCTTCGCAGCCTGGCAGCCAATCTCCTCAGGCTCAATCCGCCTCCAGCCGACAGTCGTAGCTTCCATGTAAACGTTATGGTCTTCGTTCCACAACGGCTTTTGTGTTTGGTGGACCTCAGTCCAATGTCGCCGGCCGTGCTCAGTTGGGCGCGGTTGCTGGCGCAGTCCTACCACGCAAAGGTCGAAGTGTTACACGCCTTGTGGACCCCGAAGCTGGCCGCGGTTGAAGAGGGTTCACCGCCGGTACTGTCCTTCGAGGTTTTGGGGACCGAGACGGAAGGCCGGCTGAATGCCTTGGCCGAGGCGGCCTTTGGCACCGCCGTGAAACATCATGCCACGGTGGTGGAGGGCCATCCTCTGAAGATGGTCCTGCAGTGCATGGAGCAGCATCCGCCGGACCTGGTTATCCTGGGCAGTCACGGCTACGACGGCTATGCCCGCGTGATGCTCGGCTCAGTTGCGGAAAATGTCCTGCGCACCGCCCATTGTCCGATTCTCATCGTCAAAGGCGCGCCGCTGCCCCGCGATGTTCAAGCGCTGCATACCATCCTGTGCGCCGTCGATCTCGGCGATCTCTCCCGCTATTGTGTCCTCACGGCCGGCGATCTGGCGAACATACTCGAGGCGGACCTGCACGTCGCCTACGTCGCTGCTCTCGGCCTACCCCTCGAGCAGGCGCGCTCGTTACTCTCCTCCTGGATTCCCGATGCGGTGTGGTCATGCGGCAGGGTTCGCGACGTGGTACTGCAAGGAGACCCCGCTGAGAAAATCGTCACCTATGCCCGCAGCGCACAGGCCGATCTCGCCGTGCTGGCCGCAGAGCACCGCCCGTTTCTGGAATTCACCACCCTGGGCCGTACCACCGAACGCGTAGTTCGCTTTTGCCCATGTTCGGTCCTGGTAATCCCCGAACGTACCGGTAAGCCCGAGTTCACCGTTATGGAACCCGCCAGCGCGTGACGCGCTTTCCTATGCCAGCAGCTTGAGGAGGGACCGTGAAGCCTGCGCAGCCTGTTGCAGCGCGGCCAGGCCGGTGAACTCAAGAACGCTGTACCTGGTCAGGTTGGCGATCGTCTTGGCCACATCCGCGTCGGTGATACTGCTGCTCGCGCTAGTCAGGTTCTGCGACTCGGCCATGACCACGTTGGTTGCAGCCTGCAACTGGTTGATGTAGGCGCCAACGGTGCCGCGCCAGGATGCGACCTGGGTGACGCCGCTGCTGACCGCCAGCAAAGCCACCTGCGCATTCGCCGTGGTGTTCAAGTCTAAAGGCGTCCCGCCGGTCGAGGCATCGCTGCCACCGGTTAACGTGCCGCCGTTGGAGGACCAGGTACCGGCGCTTCCACCGCCCGTAGTGGCGAGATTGCCGGTTGCTGCCAGGCTGTTGCCGCCGGTTCCGGCGTTGCTCGCAGTGAATATAAGCATATTGCCGCTGGCCGAGGCCTGCACGCTGGTGTCGCTGCCGTTGCCGTTCACGGCAGTAGCCAAATTGGACAACGTGGCTGCCGCAGTGGTGTCGATGTGTACGTTGGTGCCGCTGCTGGCGCCACTGATAAACGTGTACGTTGTATTTCCGATAGTGGCCGTACTGCCGGCCGCGAGGTTGGAGGTCAGCGTGAGCGATGCGGTGGCAGCGATTGCATTAATACCTCCACCCAGGTAGCCCGCGGAGCCGCTGGTGGACCAGGAGCTGACGGTGCCGCCCGGGCTGGTGAGCGAACCCGTGGCCTGAGTGTTGTCGCCGGCGCTGCCGGCGGTCTTGGAGGTAAAGGTAATGGTAGTGCCCACCGCCGCAGCCGACGCCGCAGGGTTGACGCTGTTAAGGGCATCACCGTTAACAGCGGTGGCAAGATTGGTCAAACTGCCCGCAGCATTGCCGCCAATCTGTACGTCGCCAGGTACGCTCGCGGGATTCCTAAACGTATAGGTGGTAGAACCGACGGTGACTGTGCTGCCTTGCGCCACGTTGGTCGTCAGAGTGAGGGAGCTCGTGGCAGAAACGCCGGTTATGCCGCCGCCCAGATAGCCCGCCGATCCGCTGGTTGACCAGTTACTGACTGCGGCCGCAGGAGCAAGCAGCGAGCCATAGGCCGCAAGGTAGTTACCGCTGTTCCCAACAGCATTGGCTGTGATTGTGATCTGATCGCCGGAAGCCAAGGCGGATATATCAGGATTGGCAGCATTGAGGCCGTTACCATTTACGGCAGAAGCCAGATTCTGCAGGGTCGTGGCTGCATCGGAGCCAATCTGTACCTGGCCGGCGCTGGTGGGCACGCCGGATTGGAACGTATATGTTTTGGTCCCGAGCGTGATAGTGCTGCCAGATTCCAGGTTGGATGTCAGGGTGAGTTGATTGCTGGCTACAGTCGGCGTATCCGAGCCGCCCGTCAAATAGAAATCCCCATTCGAACCGCCGTTCCATATAACTCGAACGTTATTGCCCCACGACCCCGACGACGTTGCCATGACCAAGATATTGGCCGCGGTTGAAGAACCCCAAGCTCCGTTAGGCCCCAAATAAGTCACTGTCGCACTAGGGTTCGCATTGAGATTCGCGCTGTAGTCCGTGCCTTTTCCAGTAGCAGTACCGTTTACGGCTTCCGCCAGATGCTGCCAGGTGGACTGCGCGTCGGAGCCGATGAGTACCTGGTCGTTCCCGGTGATGCTGTTCACAAACGTGTACGTCATGCCTCCGACGGAAAAGATGCTGCCATTGGATACCTGATCGCAGCCGTAATCACCCGACGCGGTTCCGGTACCGCCTGTCAGCGTGCCCGCGTTGGCGGACCAGGTACCGGCCGAGGGCATGGCAAGCGTGCCGGAAGCAGCAAGACTGTTGCCACCGGCCCCGATAATGTTTGAGGTGAGAGTAAGAACGTTGCTGTTGGCCACCGCATTAACGCTGGCATCGTAGAGGTTGTGGCTGATGGCGTAGACCAGATTGTTCAGCGTGTCCGCTGCCGTGGCGCCGATTTGCACCATGTTGCCGGAGCCGGCGCCGCTGGTGAAGACATACGTGGTGTGGCCAATATTAACCGACTCGCCGGCCGACGGGTTGGTGTTCAGGGTGAGTTGAGCGCTGGCTATGGTTGCATCTGTGCCGCCCCACAGGGTCCAATTGCCGCCTGAACCACCGTTGATTTGAACCGGCGTGCCGTTTCCGGATGTTCCGGGAGCAGTTGCCTGGATGTAGACGTCGGCCCAGGTCGGATGGCCCCACGCCGCATCATTCCCTCTATAAGTTACCGTGGCAGCACCATTCGCGCTGAGGTTCGCGCTGTAATCTAAGCCCATCCCAGTTGGGTCCCCGTTTACGGCTTCCGCCAAATGCTGCCAAGCAGACTGGGCGTCGGAGCCGATGAGTACCTGGTTGTTCCCGGTCAGGCTGTTTACAAACGTATATGTAGTGCTTCCAACCGTAATCGTGTTGCCGGCTGATGGCTGAGCGAAACCGAAGTCGGCTGATGCAGACGTTGCATCAGTACCGCCGCCAAAGAATCCTGCGGATCCACTGGTTGTCCAGGTACCGTCCTGAGTAACGGCGCCCTCGAGCGTGCCGGACGCGGGCAGCGAGTTGCCCCCTGTTCCGGCGGTCTTGGCAATAAAAGAGATGCTGGGGCCCGACGCAGCGGCGAACTCGCCGGCGTTGGCGGAATTGCGCCCATCAAGCCCATTCACCGACTGGGCGAGGTTGGACAACGTTTGTGTCGCGTTGCCGCCAATCTGTACGTCACCGGCGGCAGATGGCGAAGTCCGGAACGTATAGGTGGTCGCCCCAATCAGGATGGTGTCCCCATCCGCCACGTTACCGGTCAACGTGAGGGTACTCTGGGCGGACGCGGTGTCTACGCCGCCCCCCATGTAGCCCGCGGATCCGGTGGTCGTCCAGGTGCCGGTAGGAGCACCGCTGCCGGCGACCGTACCGGCGGCCGCCAGCAGGTTGCCGCCTGTGCCCGCGGTTTTGGCGGTGAAGGTGACGGTGCTGCCGGAAGGCGAGGCGGATACCGTTCCGTTGGCGCCAATGCGCCCGTCGCCGCCGTTTACCGTGAGGGCGAGGTTGAATGCCGTCTGCGATGCGTCGCCGCCAATCTGCACATCGCCGGCAACGCTGGCTGCATTGCGAAACGTATACGTTGTCGACCCGATAGTAATGGTGCTGCCGTCGCTCGGGACGCCGGTCAGCGTAAGGGCACTTGTAGCCGGTATGGAGCTGCTGCCTCCTCCCAGGTCGCCCGGAGTCCCGGTGGTGGACCACGTGCCGGTGGGACTTGGGGCGGCGGTGAGCGTGCTGGCCGCCGCCAGGTTGTTGCCGGCGCTTCCGGCGGCGGTTGCCGTAAGGGTAAGGACATTGCCGCTGGCCGAAGCATGCACGGTGGTATCGCCGGCGTTGCTGTCGACGATGCCGGCCAGATTCGCCAGCGTGTCAGCCGGCGTGACGCCAATGTGCACGTTGGTACCGCCACCCGCGCCACTGGTAAAGGTATAGGTGGTGTTCCCGATATTGATGGTGTTTCCGTCCACCACGTTGGCGGTCAGGGTGAGGGTATTGCTGGCATCGGTGGCGTTGGTGCCGACATTCAAAAGCCCGCCCGTGGTCAGCGTGCCGATACTTATGGGGACCGAGCCCAGCATGTTCCCGCCGCTGCCGTCGCTCAAGTAAGGAGTTACGGTGTTGGCGGAGAATACCTGGCTGCTGTTGAAGGTGGTGGTGCCGCCGACACTGTTGATCTGGGTGAGAATCGACTGGAACTCCTGATCCAGGGCGGCGGTCTGGCTGGAAGTGAGACCGCTGTTCGAGGCTTCGGTGGCCAGCGTGATGGCGCGATTGAGTAACGTGGTCACCTGCGCGAGTGCGCCGTCAGCCGTCTGCAGCAAACCGATGCCGTTGGTGGCATTCTGCGCCGATTGCGTGAGCGCCCCAATGCTGGCCTGCATGCCATTGGCGATAGACAGGCCGGCAGCATCATCCGCCCCGGAGTTGATCTTCGAGCCGGACGACAGCTGGGCCAGTGCCTTCCCCAGGTTGGCCTGGGCGTTGGCGAGTTGGCTCTGGGCCTGCAGCGCAGAGACATTTGTCAGGATACTGAGGGACATCCTTGAACGCCTCGGTTAATTCAGGGCGTTTTCCGCACCTTGTATCTTGTTGAAGTCGATCTTCAGGCCAGACGGCCCCGTGAAAACAGCGACGCGTTCTCTATCGGCACGCTCCGGATTGTTCTTTAGGGTTGTAGCGAAAAATAAACAGACTCTACCTGTGGCGGCGCGGTGGGTGGGTTCGTTCGCCGTCGTCTTGGGACCGGAAAGTCCCTCTATTTTCTTATTCTTGCGTGGGCTTGACGTTCGCAGTAATCTCTACCGGCGTGCTATCCCGAAGAGTATACAAGGACACTCTCACGGCCCAAAGCATGCCGTCAGCGAAGTCAAACCCGAGTTCGCAAATAATCGCACCTCCTCGCGTGAGCCGGTTTTACCGCACTACCGGAGTAGTGAGGACCGGCAACTGCGCTTGATTTTCTTGCTGCAACGCGGCCCTGCCGATCGACTCAATGACGTTGTGCTTGGTCATATCGGCA
Source organism: uncultured Acidobacteriota bacterium (assembly GCA_963791145.1). Lineage (GTDB taxonomy): Bacteria > Acidobacteriota > Terriglobia > Terriglobales > Acidobacteriaceae > CAWBRT01. The sequence continues at coordinate 236,556 of CAWBRT010000027.1, forward strand.
ACTGTCACGGCCACGTTTCGCGTCTCTGATGCCACTGGCCGCGCTACTCAGGTTCTGAGCCTCGGCCATAATCACGCTCGTTGCGGCGTGCAAACGGTTGATGTAGACGCCAAGGCCTCGGCGCCGCGATGCAACCTGGCTGACACCGGTACTGACCGCCCCCAACGCTGCTTGCCGGGGGCGCCCCATGCCGGTCCGCATGCCATAGGCAATGGACAGGCCGGCGGCATCATCCGCGCCGGAGTTGCTCCTCGACCCGGACGAAGGCCATGGCGGAAAGCGTTTTGTCAATTCGGATTACCTATCGGCATTACCGCGCTTTCTCTTCAAATGGAGATTTACCTTGCGTCGCGGTGTGAAGTAGACCGAGTGCGGTGTTATCTGATCTATCGCGGGTAATGACTTGCTGAAGGAAGGAACAAAAAATAACAAGCAGCGCTGCCCGGAGTCGCCGTTGCAGCGAAGCCGGGCAGGCTGCCATAAATCATGAACCGATTAGCGCGGCTAAGCGTGCATCCGCAAACCAAACGCGACACCACGCCACTCAAACTGGTTTCTCCAATCTGTTACTTCTTTCGCGACAGAGCATACTCGGCCGCTTGCTAGCCTCCGATACGGCCGAACACGCTGCAGTTCGCGATCGATCCACCGCCGATGTAATCCTCGTAGAACAGGCCGCCCGCACATTCGCCTGCGGCATAGAGTCCGGGAATGACTTCGACATTTTCTTCACCATCAGTTGAGTCACACGGCGGGGCGGCTGGTGTCACCCCGCTCTCCGCAGACTAGTCTTTTGCCGAGTGATCGAAATAGGATTAACCGCCCGCAAGATACGTATTCCCCGCTCCTGCCAAGAAGCTTGCAAAACTGCACGTGCGCAGTACAATTCCAGCAATTCAGAGCTAGGAAGAAGGATCAGGGGCAGCCGTTGCCGTTCGCAGATACTTTGCAAGGAGGCAATCATGGGGGCGACTGCGGAATTAGCGCAATTTGCCTGTGAGCTCGGGTTCGACGGCGTTCCCGAGGAGGCGTTCCGGTGGGCCAAGGATTCCATACTCGACTGCATCGGCGTAGCGCTGGCCGGCACCAAGAAAGAGGTCGGAAAGATAATGACCGACTACGTCCGAGAGGCCGGAGGCACGCCGGAGTCCGGAGTGCTGGCCGCGGGTTTTAAGACTTCCGCCGCCAATGCCGCGCTGGCCAACGGGACCCTGGGCCACGCTTTGGATTACGACGACTATTCCCTTCCCAACTGGATGGGCCACCCGACGGTTCCAATTTTGCCCGCCGTGCTTGCGCTTGGTCAGCGAAAGAAAATATCCGGCAAGGAGGCGCTGCTGGCCTATGTCGTCGGCTATGAGATCGGCGGCAGGGTCGGCGGAGGTGTCGGGCGCGGGCACTACGAATGCGGCTGGCATGCGACAGCGACGCTGGGCACCATGGGCGCCGCGGCGGCGAGCGCCAAAATCCTGAAGCTGGATGCCGCCAAGACACAAATGGCCTTGGGCATCGCCAGCTCCGAAGCCTCCGGCCTGCGGCAGAACTTCGGCACCATGACCAAGCCGCTGCATGCGGGGTTGGCCGCGCGCAACGGCGTCTTGGCTGCCTCCCTGGCGGCCAAGGGCTTCACTGCCGACGGATGTCCCCTGGAAGGACCAATCGGCTTCAGCAAAGTGCTGACTGCGGGCGGTTACGACCTGAAGAAAATGACGGCCGGTTTGGGCAAGAACTTTCTCATCGTGGAGCACGGAATCAGCATCAAGCCCTACCCGTGCTGCGCCGACGGACACCGCTGTATCGACGCCATGCTCCACCTCGTCCTCAAGCATGACCTCAAGCCACAGGACGTGAAGTCGATTGAATGCCGCACCAGCGACATGGTTCCCCGCATCATGATCCGCGAGCGCCCCCAGACCGGCGACGAGGCCAAGTTCAGCATGCCCTTCTGCATGGCGATCGCCTTGACCGATCGCAAGCTCGGGCTGCAGCAGTTCACCACCGAACGGGTTCGGGATCCGCGCGTGCAGGAGCTCTTTGCGCTGACTAAGTGGGTTCATCCTCCCGAGGCCAGCGGATACGAGGGCATGGAGCGCTATCCCGATCGGGTGACGGTCACGCTGCGCAACGGCACGGTGTATTCGCACGAGGTTTCCACCAGTAAGGGAATGCCGAGGAACCGCGTGAGCGATTCCGAGCTGATCGCCAAGTACCAAGAGTGCACCGGCGGAGTTATTTCGCCGGAGCGAATCAATCGCTCGATCGATATGTTGCATTCACTCGAGAAACTCGGGGATATCGGCGAGCTCATGGATGTGCTCTGCGGTTAGCAGTAAGGAGGCAGCATGCCGGTGGTCGATTCGGGAGTTCAGCAGGCGCCTGCAACGGGGGACAAGGGACGCGAGGCAAAGTCCGCTCGCAGGCTGCGAAATGGAATCATCGTAGTGCTGGTAGGAGCCATCATCTGGTTCCTGCCCGTCCCCTCCGGGTTGACGGTGACCGCCTGGCGGCTGTTTGGCATTTTCGCGGCAACGATTCTCGGCTTGATCCTGCAACCTCTTCCTTTGGGCGCCATGGCCTTTGCCGGACTCACCGTTTGCACCCTGGCCAAACTCATCACTCCTCAGCAGGCAGTTTCCGGATTCGGCAGCACGACCATCTGGCTTATCGTGGCCGCGTTCTTGCTGGCTCGAGCATTCCTGAAAACCGGGCTGGGCAGAAGAGTGGCCTACCTGATCATGAGGAAGATCGGAAACAGCACGCTGCGGCTCGGTTACGCGCTCGCGCTCAGCGATTTGGTCATGTCGCCTGCCATGCCTTCGGCTACGGCCCGCATCGGCGGCGTGCTGTTTCCCATCACCCGCAGCCTGTGCAGCGGATTCGGCTCCGAGCCCGACAACGCACCCCGCAAGATGGGCGCTTACCTGATGCAAACGGTCTATCAGTGCGACAACGTGGTGTGCGCTATGTTTCTCACTTCCATGGCCGCCAACCCGCTGATTGCATCCTTTGCCCTGAAAACCGTGGGCGTGAACATTACCTGGGAGATGTGGGCGCTGGCGACCTCAGTTCCCGGCTGCCTGACTCTGCTCGGAATTCCCTACCTGATGTTGAAGCTTTCCCCGCCGGAGCTGAAATACACGCCTGAGGCCAAGGGGATTGCGCAGCGGGAGCTGGACAAGCTCGGGCCGATGTCGCGCAACGAGAAGCTGCTTACGTCGGTATTCTTCGGATGCCTTCTCCTGTGGTGCACGGGCTCCCTCAACAAGATCGATCCGACCGTCGTCGCCATGATGGGCGTTACCAGCCTGGTGCTGACGGGAGTTCTCGAATGGAAGGACATCCTGGAGGAAAAAGGCGCCTGGGACACGATGATCTGGATGGGAAGCCTCATCACCCTGGCCGCCGGCCTCGTGCGCATAGGTTTCATTCCCTGGTTTGCCAAGAGCGTGAGCGGCGCGATTACCGGGATCAACTGGCTGCTGGCGCTGCTGATTCTCATCATCGTCTGCTTCTATGCTCACTACGGGTTCGCCAGCATGACAGTGCATGTGACGGCCATGTATGTGCCGTTCCTCTCCGTCGCCGCCATCACCGGGGCGCCCAAATTGCTGGCGGCGCTGTCGTTGGCCTTCCTTGCGCAACTCTCCGGAGGGATCACCCATTTCGCCGGCGCCGGCGCGCCGATCTACTTCGGCGCGGGCTATGTTTCCCAGGCGGAGTGGTGGAGGAACGGCTTTTTCATTTCAGTTCTGAACCTGGTTGTGTTCATAGGGATAGGGGCCATCTGGTGGAAGATCATAGGGTTGTGGTAGCTCCTGATTCGTGGCCCCGGCCCGTCTTGCCGGACACCAGTTTCGACACCGCAAAATATCTCTGAGGAGAGGCAGATGAAAATCCGCGCCGCAGTCTTGTATGAGCAGGGCAAGCCGATGCCGTATGCCGAGAGCCGTCCACTGGTGGTGGAAGAAGTCGAACTCGACGGGCCGGGGCCGGGAGAGGTTCTGGTTCAAGTCGCCGCTGCCGGCCTGTGCCATTCCGATCTTTCGGCGATTGCCGGAGTCCGCCCGCGAGCCATTCCCGCGGTTGCCGGCCATGAGTCTTCAGGGATCGTCCGCGAGGTCGGCGCCGGCGTCACCGACTTGAAGGTCGGCGACCATGTCGTCATGGTGTTCGTCGCTAGTTGCGGCCACTGCCTTCACTGTTACGCTGGACGCCACAGCCTGTGCGAATCTTCCTGGGAGGCGCGAGGAAAAGGAACCCTGCAAAGCGGCGCGCGCAGGCTGCATGTTCGCGGCCGGGAGCTGAATCACTACAGCGGACTTTCGGTGTTTGCCGAGTACGCGGTGGTCTCGCAGAATTCGGTGGTGCGAATCGATCCCGAAGTCCCTCTGGAAGATGCCGCTGCCTTCGGCTGCGCGGTGATCACCGGCGTCGGCGCCGTCGTAAATGCCGCCAAGGTCTCTTTCGGATCCAGCGTTGCGGTTGTCGGGCTGGGCGGGGTTGGGCTTAGCACCCTGCTGGGAGCGCGCGCTGCCGGGGCGGCCCAGATCGTCGCCATCGATCTCAGCGACGAAAAACTGCGCCTGGCCCGCGAGCTTGGCGCTACAGATGCCTTCAATGCCCGCGACCCCAAATGTATTGAGGCCGTTCGCGATGCCACCTCGGGCGGAGTGGCGTACTCGTTCGAAATGGCCGGCGTGTCGGCTGCATTCTCCATCGCCTATTCAGTCCTCCGCCGCGGCGGAGTTTTGGTAGTGGCCGGCCTACCCAATCCCAAGGAAACTTTTGCCTTGCCGGTTTCTGCCATGGTTTCCGACGAACGCTCGATTCGCGGCAGCTTCATGGGCAGTTGCGTTCCTAACCGTGATATTCCGCTTTTCATCGATCTGTTTCGCCGCGGCCGCCTGCCCGTGAATCGCCTGCGCTCGGGAACGGTGACACTGGAGACAATCAACGAAGGCTTCGACCGCCTGGCGCGTGGCGAGACCGTCCGCGACATCCTGGTTTTCAAGTAAGCTCAGGACGTAATCACATTGACACTATTCGCTTGAAAACTGCACGGCGACAAGTCAAAAGTGCGGTAGCTTTACTTCAGCTCAGAATCTGTGCAACTGCGGCGCGCAGTTCCGGCTTGGCTTCAATGCCGAATCCGGGACTATCGCTGGGAAAAATGCAGCCGCCCTCAAGCCGGCACTCCGGTGAGTAGCCTCCGAATGGCTCAAAGACGCCCGGATAGGCTTCACATCCTCCGAGTTTCAGCCCGACGACAATATGGAGATTAATCAGGTGCCCGCCGTGTGGATAGGCGAATTGCCAGTCGATCCCGTGTTTCCCGAGCAGGCCGAGCATCGCGCGGTACTCGGTAAGGCCATAGCTCAAGCCCGGGTCCATCTGGAAAATATCGAGACCCTTGCGCATTCCACCAAACAACAGCAGATTGTTCACATCCTGTGTTGAGAACAGATTCTCTCCGGTAGCGATCGGCCCCTCGTAGACCTCGGCTACGCGGCGGTTGAGATCGAAGTCAAGCGGGTAGCCGATCTCTTCAAACCAGCGCAACTGGTAAGGCGCTATGGCCTTTGCATAGGCAAGCGCGCTGTCGAGATCGAATCTGCCATTGGCATCCACCGCCAGATTGCGTCCGTTGCCGGCGACGCGCAGCGCGGCCTCTATGCGGGCTGCGTCTTCCCGCAACGGCATGCCTCCGATTTTGATTTTGAATGCCTGGTATCCGCTATCTCGATAGCGCTGAAGCTCGTCTCGAAGCCGGTTCACCCCATCCTGAGAATAGTAATAGCCTCCTGCCGCATACACCGGAACGCCCCGCCGATCAACCGTGGTAGCGAAGTGGCGGGCTATGGTGGCGTATGCCGGCTCGTCGTTCAGCTTGGCGTTCAGGTCCCAGAACGCCAGTTCAACGGCGGCGATGGCTGCGGCCCGGTCGCCATGACCGCCAGGCTTCTCATTGCGTCGAGCGACTTTGGCTACCTGCTCGCAGTCGAAGCCATTCCCTTCTTTCGATAACAGCGAGTCGGGCTCGGCGCGGCTAAGCCGGGGAAAGATGCGCTCGCGCAGAATTCCGCCCTGTCCGTAACGTCCGATGGAATCGAAGGCAAGCCCCGCGAGCGGGCGCCCATTGCGAACCATATCAGTGATGACTGCGACCAGCGAGACGGTGTGATCGGAGAAGCTGACTACCGCGTTGGACAGATTTCCCCGAAGAGGAACTGTCAGCTCGCGAATCTCTTGGATGCGCAATCGAGTACCCGGCTTTCTGAATGAAGTGCCTGCACTTGCCGAAAATTGTAGTCAGCCGATAAGACCTGATTCAATCGATCACCGCGTGAAGGACCGGCTCAGAGCTCCACATCCTTGCCGATTCCCGCCTGCCGCGCCCTGTCATAGACCAGCTTGGCGGCGGCCGCGTCCTGAATCGCCAGCCCGTTGGACTTGAACAGGGTGATCTCCTGAGCGTTTGCCCGTGCCGCTTTGCGGCCGAGAACAATCTCTCCCAACTCGGCGTGGATATGCGCCTGCTTGATGGCTCCCTCTGCCAGCGGGATCATAATGTCGCCCGCCTCTTTCAGGCACGCTTCCAGCGAATCGCCTACTATCTTGGATCGTTTGATAATGGCCGTGTCCAATTCCCGAGCGTTCGGCGTGTGACTGCCGATTCCGTTGATGTGCGTCCCGGGCTTCACCTTCGAACCATCGAATAAAGGGGTTGAGGACGAGGTTGCCGTGCAGATGATATCCGCCTCGGCCACTATCTGCGCCGGTGAATCGGCTGGCCGGATCTCCAGTCCCAGCTTGGCGCTCATCTCCCGAATGAACGCGGATGAAGCGTCGGCGGAGACGTCATAGACGTACGCCCGCGACAACTCTCTGCTTTCCGCCATCGCCCAGAGTTGCATCTTGGCCTGCACGCCGGCTCCAAGAATTCCCGCCACCTGTCGCTTGTCGGCGCGCGCAAGGTATTTCGTGGCCACTCCGCTGACTGCGCCGGTCCGGACCGCCGTCAGATATCCGCCGTCCATAATGCAGATCACTTCGCCGGTAGCTGGATTCTGCAGCAGCACCTTGCCGATCGTAGTCGGCAGCTTGTGCCGGGCGGGATTGTTCTTGTATACGGTCACGACCTTGCAGGCCAGCGCCCCCATCTGCTTGAGATAAGCGGGCATGTACAGGGATACGCCGTCCGGCGGGGTGATTCCGATTCTGAGCGGCAGTACCGCGGTGCCCGATGCCAGCTCGGCGAACGCCTTCTCGACCACGTCTATGCAGTCCCGCATTTCCAGCACGCGGACTACGTCGTCTTTCGTCAATAGAAGCGGCATACGATCTCCCGTCATGAATCGCTGAATAGATCTGCCTGAGCCATGCGTTAATTTGCAGTCCGCTACTCGCTTTTGTCAAATGCCCTCTTCGACGCCTGGAGCGTCTTCCCCGGCCTCCTGTTAATTTCTCCGCCAGGAAAAGCGAACCTGAGTGATTCGCAATGGAGATTTAGGGCATAAAGCGGTCAACAATCAATCCATTTCCTGATCTGCCGCTCGCTTTCGCAGACCTAATATTGAGTTGTGCGAAAACTCTTCCTTATCGGTATTCTTGTCGTCGTTCTGGTGCCGATTGCGCTTCTGGTAGCGCGCTCGACCCCTCCGGCTGTGGACCTGCCATCCCCAGTGACCAGTCTCGGCCAAGCTACTCCCATTTCCGTGCACGTGCGCGCCCCGCATGGTGTCAGCAAGATCGCCGCCTTTGTCGAGCAGAATGGCGCCCGCTATCGCATTTGGGAAAGCCCGCAGCCGTCCTCCGCGCCTGACGGCATATGGACCTTCACGGCCGGCACCCGCTCTACGCCGCAGCTCAAGGACGGAAATGCGCAACTGATAATCGAGGCCACTTCCAACGGCTTTCTTGGCAGGACCACTCGCCTGGAACGCTCGCTTACCGTCGTGACACAACCGCCGGCTGTCAGCGCCGATTCGGATCAGCACTACTTATACCTGGGAATGGCCGAACTGGCCACGTTCAATCTTTCCGGCAATTGGACCGAGGCCGGGGTGCGGGTGGGAGAGCAGACTTTCCGCGCCTGGCCGATGCCTGGCGGAAAACCGGGTTTCTTTTCGCTCTTCGCCTACGCCTGGAACACGCCGGCCGGTACCGCCCCGCTCGTCTACGCCGCCAACGGCACAGGGCTCCAGGTGACCAGCCCGATGGTCTTCCAGTTCCCCAAGAAAGAGCAGCCGAGATATACCACTCACGATCTTCAGGTGAGCGATAAGTTCCTGCAAAAGGTCATCAACGAACTGGATCCCAATGGCTCGGGCGATGCGGTTGCGCGTTTCGTCAAGGTCAACAGCGAAATGCGGCACGCCAACAATAAGGTCTTATTCGATCTGCGCTTGAAGACGGAAAGCCGCTTCCTGTGGTCGCAGCCTTTCCTCCGGCAATCACACTCGCAGGCGGAAAGCAGCTTTGCCGACGTGCGGAACTACATGTACCAGGGGAAGAAGATCGATCAGCAGGTTCACCTTGGGTATGATCTGGCGGTCACGGAGCACGTGGGGGTCGAGGCCTCCAACGATGGCCGGGTGGTCTACGCCGCGCCTTTAGGCATCTACGGCAACTGCATTGTGGTGGATCATGGCTACGGCCTGCAAACCATCTACGGTCACCTCAGCCAAATCGCCGTGCACGAAGGCGACACGGTGAAGCGAGGGCAGGTTATGGGCACCAGCGGCCAGACCGGCATGGCCGCGGGCGATCACATACACTTCAGCATGCAACTGGACGGCATCCAGATCGACCCCAAGGAGTGGTGGGATGCGCACTGGATCAAGGATCACATCGCCAAACGCGTCGATCTGCCCGGCTTCGGCAACCGGAACTGAGCTTGGCCGCAACAAAAGCGGCCACCCAGTGTACTGCGACTACGTTTAGCCCGGCGGCGAAGGACTCCCTCCGATATCCGCGCCGGCCTGCGCGTCATTTGATATAGCGCGACTGCTGATATAGCGCGACTGCGGCCACCTTCTGAAGGCAGCGGAATCTCCAATTCCAGAATGCGCGCGGGCATAAATTCTTTGGCCGCACCGGGCGGACCAACCGTACATGATTCAGCTATCATTCATCTTCTGACAGAGCCTGTTATCTTTCTCTAAGGCGCAGGATCTGCCGGGAGCCCTGTTTGTTTCCGGCGATACGTACGGTAGCTACTATGTCACACGACAGCAAACCGGATTGCGGAAGGCGATACCGTGAAGTTCGGCAGCGCGGTTTTTCCGATCGCGCTTCGGTCGAGGTGGCTACCGCCTGGATCGATGCCCATAGCCGTAAGTCCGCGGCAGAAGAAGTGAGCGTCACGGAAGCCGCCGGCCGTGTTCTTGCCGCGCCGGTGCAAGCGAAGGCAAATCTCCCGCCGTTCGATTCTGCCAATACGGATGGGTACGCGCTACGCTCGGGCGAGACCGTCGGCGCCGGCGACTACAATCCGCTGTTGTTTTCCATCCAGAGTGCGGACCATCCACTCTCTCCAACGGCTTCGACGCTTGTTTCCGCCGGCATGCCGTTGCCGGAAGGGGCCGATACAGTTCTAGCGTTTGAAGCGTCGCGAGTAAATGGATCAACCCTGGAGGTCTACCGTGCGGTTGCCGAGGGTACAGGCGTCGAGCGCAAGGGACAACAGATCGAGGCTGGGGCAACGCTTCTGGACCGTGGACGAATAGTTCGTCCGCAGGATGCGGGGCTGCTGGCTTGCGCAGGTGTTGAGCGTCTCATGGTTGTCCGGCGCCCGCGTGTACGGATCGTTATTGCCGGCCCGAAGCCAAGACTCCATGCCCCCATTCCTGATGCCGACGGTCCGATGCTGAGCGCGTTAGTCGCGCGCGACGGCGGAGTGATCGAGTCGGCCGTCAGCCGGGTGGAAGAGCGGGATGCGATTCGTCGGGCGATCGCGGCTCCAGGAGCAGATGTAATTCTCGTGGCTGGCCGAACCGGAACCGGTCCCGATGACGAAGCTCCACTCGCCCTGGCAGAGATTGGCGAACTGGCGATTCACGGTATCGCGCTGCGGCCGGGCGGTTCCGCCGGAATGGGCCTGGCCGCCGGAGTGCCTGTGCTTTTGCTTCCGGGCGATCCGCTCGCTTGCTTTTGCACATACGAATTCTTCGCCGGACGGTTGATAAGGCGCATAGGTGGGCGGGCTCCGGAACTTCCGCATGTGGTGCGCGAAGCCGAGGCTCGGCGCAAAATTGTTTCCGTCGTAGGGGTCGTCGATCTTTGCCCGGTGCGCTTCGTCGACGGCGGTGTCGAGCCGGTTGGCTCGGTGGAATCCGGACTTGCGTCAGCGGTTCGCGCTGACGGCTTTGTGCTGATTCCCGCTCCTCTTGAGGGGTTTGCTCCTGACGCTCGCGTTAGCGTGTATCTTTACGAAAAGGCACCAGGGAGTTGATCTTCCACCCCAGCAAACGCGAATGCGTTTGCCGGGGACCCCGGATCCTGCCAGAGCAATTGCAAGGAACTTGACGATGGCCAAAGACGATCTAAAGACAACTCTGCTGCGAGCGGCGCGGCAGGAGCAGTTCCTGGAGGTTGTCGACCGTGACGAGGCAGAGGCGCGGTTTCGCAAGCATCTCGCGCTGAAACCGCTGGGAGAGGAATTCATCGCGCTGGCGCAGGCGCTGGGACGAGTCCTCGCGCGCGACATCGTTTCCGATTTCGATGTCCCCGGGTTCGACCGCTCCGTCATGGACGGTTTTGCCGTGCGGGCTGCCAATACGGCCGGGGCTTCCGACGATACGCCGCGGACGCTGCAGCTCAATTCCGAGATCCTGACGCCCGGGGTCGTGCCGCAAGCAACAGTCGCGGAAGGCAGCGCTACGGTAATCGCGACCGGCGGAATGCTGCCACGGGGCGCCGACTCCATCGTTATGGTCGAGTACACCGAGGCGCGCGAGCGAGATGATTCATTGGCGGTAGAGGTGCGCCGCCCGGCAGCGCCGGGGCAGTTCGTAGCTGCCGCCGGCAGCGATATTGGCCGCGGCGAAACTGTCCTCCGTGCGGGGCAGGTGCTGAGTTCGCGGGAGATCGGGGTGCTGGCCGCCATCGGGCGCGCCCGGATCCCGGTTTGGCGCAAACCGCAGGTGGCGATTTTTTCAACCGGCGACGAACTGGTGCAGCCGGGAGAAAAGATGCGGGCCGGAGGCGTGTTCGATTCCAATGCCTTCATCCTGGGCGCCGCAGTCGAGGAACTGGGCGGCACTCCCATCTCGCTCGGCATCGCCGCGGACGAAGAAGCTGCCCTATCGGCACTGCTGGAAAAGGCGCTCCAGTACGACATGGTGCTTTTGTCCGGCGGCACCTCCAAGGGCGCAGGCGATCTGGCCTACCGGGTTGTCAGCCGTCTTGAATCTCCGGGGATCGTGGTGCATGGGGCTGCTTTGAAGCCCGGGAAGCCAATCTGCCTGGCGGTGACCCACGGAAAACCCGTGGTTATTTTGCCTGGCTTTCCCACCTCCGCGATCTTTACCTTTCACGAGTTCGTGGCGCCGCTGATCCGCGCTTTTGCCGGATTACCGCCGGAGCAACGCGCAACCATCCAGGCGACCTTGCCGATGCAGGTCGGCTCCGAGCGTGGCCGAACCGAATACGTCATGGTTTCACTTGTGCGGTCTTCAGACCAGCGGTTGATGGCTTATCCAACCTCCAAAGGCTCCGGCGCGGTGACGGCTTTCGGCCACGCGGATGGCTTCTTCTCGATTGGGTCGCAGACGGAAATGGTGGAAGCGGGGGCGGCGGTGAACGTTACCTTGATCGGCGCACAGCATAAACTGGCGGAGCTGGTGGTAATCGGCAGCCACTGTGTCGGGCTCGATGCCATTCTCGGGCGGCTGGTGCGCGAGGGCATTTCCGTCAAGGCATTGAACGTGGGAAGCAGCGGCGGACTTGCGGCAGCCAGGCGCGGCGAGTGCGACATCGCGGGAGTCCATCTGATGGACCCCGCGACAGGGGAATACAATCGTCCCTTCCTGACGGAGGAACTTGAGCTGGTGCCGGGCTATGGCCGCTTGCAAGGAATCGTTTTTCGCACGGGCGACCAGCGCTTCACAGGCCGTTCAGTCGAAGCCGCCGTCGCCGCCGCTCTGGGTGATTCTGCATGCCTGATGATCAACCGAAACGCGGGAAGCGGCACACGCATCCTGATTGATCGTATGTTGAAGGGAGTCCATCCGGCGGGCTACCAGAGCCAGGCGAAGACGCATAACGCGGTTGCCGTCGCGGTGGCGCAGGCCCGTGCCGACTGGGGCGTCGCCATCGAGACGGTCGCCCGCCAATACAATCTTGGCTTTATTCCCCTGCAGCCTGAGCTGTACGACTTTGTGATTCCCAGGAATCGTCTGGGGAGCAGAACGGTACAGCGCTTTCTCGAACTGCTGCGAGATGATTCCGTTCGCGCGGAACTGGAACGGCTCGGCTTTAAGCCTGCGCCTATAGTCTGAGCAGGGTTTTCTATTTTATGCCCCTGAATACTTCGTAGGCTCGCATGAATCTCGGGAAACCTTCCGTCTGTATCAATAGCAGAAGGGCGTGCCCGATTTCCTCGTCGGTCAACCCGGCCTCTTTCCCTTTGTTGATATGCGTCTCCAGAGCTTTTTTGTGCCCGCTGGAGGCGGAGATGACGATTTTCAGCAACCAGCGGATCTTTTCGGGCAAGGGTCCCGATTTTTCGTGGATCTGCTTTCCCAGGGCTTCATAATCGGCGTACACTTTGGGAAATTCCGCTTTGAATTTTGTGAAAGCTTCGTGGAAATCCCTCATAGTTGCTTCCTCTGCTTAAAGCCGAGTTAAGTCACACAGGGGCTCAGTAGCATCAAAACGTCGACATCGTTGACCTAGGCTCTTATTCCACAGCGAGAATCACATGCCCGGCCTTGAAGGCGGCGCAGGCATGGTCACCCTTCTTGAAGCCCAGGCTGTGGGCGCTTACGTTGGTAATGATCGCCGTCAGCGACGGTCCGCCATCGACTTTCAGAATCACTTCGCTGTTCACCGCTCCCTCTTGAACCTTGTCGACGGTGCCGCAAAGAATATTGCGAGTGCTCAACTTCTTGGCATGCAGGTCTTTGCCCAGGATGACCCAACTGGCCTTGATCAGCGCGGTGGCCTTTACCCCGGGCTTGAGGCCTAGACGATCCACGCTCGCGTTGGTGATGCCGGCGATGATTTTGCCGCCGTTTGCCGTGGTCAACTCGATTTCAGCATTCACCGCCCCCTTGGTGACGTTGGTCACCGTTCCGGGAAACGTGTTGCGCGCGCTAGTCTGCATGTGTGCTCCTCGGTCGATCCTTTGCAGGAGAATGGACAACCTCGTGTATATGATACGCCAGAGAATTGTCGAACAGCCGCCGTCAAGCGACACATAAGCCGTGTTGGCTTAGATAGAAGAAGTCGTCATGGGGTTGGAGATCACATCAACCTGTCGCCGGCCGATTTCATGTCATAGCCGGCAAAGCCTTCCAACTCGCGCCGCAGAGAGGCGCGTCCGAGCGTTTCGATCAAAGCTTCCACCTGGGGAAGTTTCAGGTGAGTCTTGCGTAGTACCAGGTCGTACCGTTTGGTGGACAGCGGGATAAAGTTCAAACCAAAAACACGAGCTGCCGCTCTGGTGCTGATGCAGCAGTCCGCTTGCCTGTCGTGCACTTGCCTGGCCGCCGGCAGGTGGCCGAGCGCAAGCCGGTCATACCCTTTTACGTCTTTGCCGGCAAGGCCAAGCCGGTGCAGGAGCGAATCCAGCAAGAGCCTGCATCCCGCTCCCGGCTCGCGGTTGATAATCTTCACATCACGGCGCACGAAATCGGAGACGCTCCGGATGTTCTTGAGGTTTCCGGGGCTCACCACTATTCCTTCTTCCCACAAGGCGAAAGCGACGACGGCAACGGAATCCTTGGCGAACATCTTGTTGATCTTCGGCAGATTGGATTCACCGGTCTTGTCATCCAGGATATGAGTTCCGGCGACGTGAATGACCCCATTCTTGAGCAGCTCCAGCGCCCGCGAGCTGTTCTGATAGGTGATGACCAGCTCGATGTTCTTCCGCCGCAGATGACGGGCAAGAACCGATGCGCCGGGATCGCACCCCGCGAGCAGCAGCCGGTCACTCTTGTTCCAGTCCTCCTTGAGGATTCCGGCTTTGGTTTTTGCAATTCGCTTCAGGTTGCGGCATGGACCGAGCAGGACGGCATCGGCCTGCGGCAGACCCCAAGTGCTCGGTTCGGGAGAAGCGGCGATGACCCGGCCATCCACGCCGCACAACTGGAGGGCCTGTCCCGGCTGCATATTGCGGTCTTCGGACAACAACTCGACGATTTCGGTATAGAACGGCGTCCCCGCGCTCTCTTCGAGGGTAAACAGTTGCTCGACGTTAACGTCCAGGACCCGAGCCAGCTTCAGGGCTACCGCGGTGTTTGGAACATAGCTGCCCGATTCGATCGCATAAACCGTTTGCCGGCTGATGCCCACCGCGGAAGCCAAGCTGGCAGCGGAAATTCCGCGTTGTCGCCGTAAGTTCGCGAGACTGTTTTGCACGTCCATAAGCGACCTCAGGAGAGGCGTCGACTACCGACCAAAGCAGAATACGCCACCGGCGTCTCTATAACAAATTCCGCGTATTTCAAACAAGACAAGCTATTCGTATTCGTGACACAATGTATGCGCTCCACCACCGAGAACAAGACAGCCATGGACCGCCCGGATATTTTGGATCCCATTAAGCCGATTGGGACGATTCATACGCCCTTCCGTCAGGCCCAGGGAACCCCCATCCAGAGCTCGGTTGCGAATGGCGCGGAAGGAACGATCGAGCTCCTTCCCGAATTCGGCCCCGGATTGAAAGACCTCGAAGGCTTCGACCGTCTGTGGCTGATCTATCAATTCGACCGTGCTTCAGAGCCGCAATTGATCGTTCAGCCGTACCTGGACCCTTCCGAGCATGGCATTTTCGCTACCCGCTCACCGGCCCGCCCAAACAAGATTGGCATGTCTCCCGTCCGCCTGCTCGGCATCGAAGGGAATCGTATTCGCATCGCCGATGTCGACATGCTGGACGGCACGCCACTGCTCGACATCAAGCCTTACGTGCCGGCCTTTGACCACTTCCCGATTACACGAACCGGCTGGTACAAGGACACATCACCGGTTGGGGCGGTCGCCGACGGTCGGTTTGAACAGAAGAAAAGCCCGGGAACCTGATGCAGCTCCGTACCTGGCATGAGCCTCGCCTCAGGGCGCCTGGCGCACGCTCGGCGAATTGCCTTACTTGTCGATTCCTCCCATGCAAAGGTACTTGATTTCGAGATACTCTTCGATCCCGTATTTGGAACCTTCGCGTCCGAGGCCGGAGTGTTTGACGCCGCCGAACGGCGCCATTTCGTTGGCGATGACGCCAACATTAATCCCGACGATGCCGTACTCCAGGGCTTCCGCGATGCGCCACACGCGGCCGATATCCCGGCTGTAGAAGTAGGCGGCCAGCCCGAACTCAGTGTCGTTGGCCATCTGGATCACTTCCTCCTCGCTGTGGAAGCAGAACAGCGGCGCCAGCGGCCCGAAAGTCTCCTCGCGTGCGACCTTCATTTCTGTTGTTACGTCGACCAGGATGGTCGGTTCATAGAATGTGCCGCCCAGCGAATGGCGCTTGCCGCCGGCGGTCACGCGCGCGCCTTTGGCCACGGCGTCGGCAATGTGCTCCTCGACCTTTGCCACGGCGTTGCTATCGATGAGCGGTCCCTGCGTTACGCCGGCGTCCATGCCGTTGCCGACTTTAAGCTGTCGCACCTTGTCAGTCAGCTTGGCGACGAAGGCATCATAGATGCCGTCCTGCACCAGCAGACGATTGGCGCACACGCAGGTCTGTCCCGTGTTGCGGTATTTCGAGGCGATTGCGCCCTCAACGGCGGCAGTCAGATCGGCATCATCGAAAACAATGAATGGCGCATTTCCGCCCAGCTCGAGCGAGAGTTTCTTCAGCGTTCCCGAGCACTGCTCCATCAGCAGCCTTCCGATCTCGGTCGAGCCGGTAAACGACAAGTGGCGCACGATGGGGCTGGAGGTCAGTTCTGCGCCGATCGCCCTGGTATCTCCCGTGATCAGGTTGAAGACTCCTTTAGGGAAGCCGGCGCGATCCGCCAGCTCGGCCAACGCCAAAGCCGAAAAGGGAGTGGAGCTGGCGGGCTTAACCACGACCGGGCAGCCGGCCGCCAGCGCCGGTGCAACCTTGCGGGTAATCATGGCATTGGGAAAATTCCACGGCGTAATAGCGGCACAGACCCCGATCGGCTCCTTGACCACAACTATGCGTCGGTCGTTGCTTGGCTGGGGAATCGTGTCGCCGTAGATTCGTTTTCCCTCCTCCGCAAACCACTCGACAAACGAGGCGCCAAAAGCCACTTCGCCCTTGGACTCGGCCAGAGGCTTGCCCTGTTCGGCCGTCATCAGCACCGCCAGGTCTTCCTGGTTCTGCAACATCAAATCGAACCAGCGGCGCAGAACGGCCGCGCGCTCCTTGGCCGTTTTACGGCGCCACGCGGGAAAAGCAGCGTTCGCCGCATCGATGGCGCGGCGAGTCTCGGCCGCACCCATCTTGGGAACTTGCCCGATCACTTCGCCGGTAGCGGGGTTGGTGACGTCGAAGGCGGCTTTGTTGTCAGCGTCACACCAGGCGCCATTGAGGTAGCACTGTTGGCGCAATAGGGAGGGATCTTTGAGGTTTAACTTCTTCTGTTCAGAAACGATCATAAGCTCCTCGCATCTACCGGACCTGAGCTCCGCAGTTTACCGGCTGGCAACCAAAGCCAGCCGAGAGTCATAAGGTCGTGTCCTGGACCGGCAGTTCGCGTGTCCGCGGGCATTCGGAGCTTACGAAGCGGGGTTAAGAGCGGTCCAATTGTTTAATCCAATGGCAGGAATTGCTTTTACGAATCGCCCGGCGGGTACAGCGGCTTGCGGAGAAGATCGCGGTCCCCGTTTCACGATCGCCTACACTCCTCGTAAATCCTGCGATGTCGTGAGTAAACGACGTTGTATTATATACAAGTCATACAATATGTAACCAGCCGGCGTGTTTCCTGGCGCGGCAAGCCGCCCGTTGGAGCAGCGATTTTAAGCGGAGGGGCGAATGAAAATACGGTCTGGGATCTGCAGCGTGCAGTTCTGGATGAGGCGTTGCTGCCTTATCGGTCTTATTGTCGCGATCACATGTGGGCTGTTGGCGAGGCCGGCCGCCGCACAGAGCAGTGACGTCCTGGTATTTGCCGCGGCCAGCCTAAAGGATGCTCTGGACGATATCACTGCTCAGTATCGGCGCGATACCGGAAAGAATGTTCGCGTCTCGCTGGCGGCTAGCTCGACGCTGGCCAAACAAATTGAAAATGGCGCTCCCGCCGACATCTTCATCTCCGCCGACCTCGACTGGATGGACTACCTGGCCAAGCGCAACCTGATCAAGCCGGCCACGCGCAAGAATCTTCTCGGCAACAAGCTGGTGCTGATCGCGCCGAGCGATGCCGCTGCGCAAGTCAAGATTCAGCCAGGGTTCCCGCTGGCCAAGCTGCTCGGTGGAGGCAAACTCGCCATGGGCGATACGGCCGCCGTTCCTGCCGGAAAATACGGCAAAGCGGCGCTGGAGAAGCTCGGCGTCTGGCAGTCGGTTGCGGGCCAGGTTGCCCAGGCGGAGAGCGTGCGTGCTGCGTTGGCCCTGGTCGCGCGCAAGGAAGCGCCCTTCGGCATTGTCTACCAGACGGACGCCACGGCAGAGCCGAAAGTCAAGGTGATTGGCGTCTTCCCGGCGGACACGCACCCCCCGATCATCTATCCCATTGCACTCGTTGCGGGCTCCACGAACGCGGATGCCGCTCGGTTCCTTGCTTATCTTTCATCTCCCAAGGCACGGCCCTTCTTCGAAAAGCAGGGCTTCACGATCCTGAAGTAGGTGAAGGCATACCAATGAAAAAAGCCTCTAGCGTGTGCTGTCCGCGGTGCCGGGCTATTCGGCATTGCCTCGTCGGTCTGATTGTGGCAATTGCATGTACGCTGGCGGTGGAGCCGGCAGCGGCGCAGGGCCATGATGTGCTGGTATTTGCAGCCGGCAACCTCAAGGAGGCTTTGCGGGATATCACCGGGCAGTTCGAGCGCGAGACCGGTAAGCGCGTCCGCGTCTCGCTCGCGTCAAGCCCGGCACTGGCCAAGCAAATCGAAAATGGCGCTCCCGCCGATATCTTCATCTCCGCCGATCTCGACTGGATGGACTATCTGGCCAAGCACAACCTGATCAAAACGAGCACTCGCAGGAATCTGGCTGGCAACAGGCTGGTGCTGATCGCGCCCAAAGACAGCTCCGCACGGACGGTTATCCAGCCAGGATTCCCGCTGTCCAGTCTGCTGGCGGGCGGCAGGCTGGTAATGTGTGAGACCACGGCGATACCCTGCGGGAAGTACGGCAAGGCATCGCTTGAAAAGCTAGGGGTGTGGCCGTCGGTGGCAGCGCAGGTCGCGCAGGTAGAGACTGTGCGTGCGGCGTTGGCCCTAGTCGCGCGCAAGGAAGCACCCATCGGCATTGTCTACCAGACGGACGCGCTGGCGGAGCCGAACGTCAAAGTGATTGGAATTTTCCCTGAGGACACGCACCCGCCGATCATCTATCCCATTGCGCTTACCGCCGGGTCGACGAATCCGGATGCGGCGGCGTTTTTCTCTTATCTCCTGTCGTCGAAAGCCAAGCCTTTTTTCGTAAAACAGGGCTTCACTGTGCTCGAGCAGCAGTAGCATTGGCAATGTCAGGCAGAACGCGCGGGCCGGCCCGGCGGTGAACGAGTCATGAACTGGTCATCACTCTCCGATTTTTCCGCGGCGGAATGGACCGCCATTCGCCTGAGCCTGAAGGTCGCGATCTGGGCGGTGGGGATGAGCCTGCCGCTGGGCGTGCTTATGGCCTTCGTGCTCGCGCGTAAGCGATTCTGGGGCCGGGAGGTGCTGGACGTCTTTGTCCACCTGCCGCTGATTCTGCCGCCGGTTGTGACCGGCTATTTTCTGTTGCTGCTGTTCGGCAGGAGGGGACCTCTGGGCCGGCTGCTTTGGGAGACGATCGGCTTTACCTTCGCCTTCCGCTGGACAGGCGCGACGCTCGCCTCGGCCGTGGTGGCGTTTCCCCTGATGGTGCGCGCTATTCGGCTCTCGATCGAGGCTGTTGACCGGCGGCTTGAAGATGCGGCGGGGACGCTAGGCGCCAACCCCCTGTGGGTATTTGTCACAGTAACTCTCCCGCTGATCCTGCCCGGCATTCTGGCGGGGGCCATCCTGGCCTTCGCGCGCAGCCTCGGCGAATTCGGGGCGACGATAACCTTCGTTTCCAATATCCCCGGTGAGACGCAGACGTTGCCTACGGCCATCTATACGTTCACTCAGGTTCCGGGCGGCGACACAGGTGCATTGAGGCTGACCCTTGTCTCGGTCCTGATCTCTTCCGCGGCGCTTTTCCTGTCGGAGTTCCTGGCACGGCGCGTCCGCCGGCGGGTGGCTGGCATATGAACCTCGAAGTGGACGTCTCTCGCCGGCTTGGAACCTTCACGCTGGAAGCCAGTTTCTCGGCAGGCGGCGGGCTGACCGCGCTCTTCGGACCCTCGGGTTCCGGCAAGACCTCGCTCATCAACACCATCAGCGGCTTGCTTCGCCCGGATCGGGGGAGGGTCGTGGTTGACGGGCGCGTTCTGGTCGACACCGAGCACGGTGTCTTCGTCCCAAAGCACCGCCGCCGGGTCGGCTACATTTTCCAGGAACCGCGGCTGTTTCCTCATTTCACCGTTCGCCAGAACCTGCTCTACGGCCAGTGGTTCACGCCGGCAACCGCACGGCGCGAGCGCCTGGACCACATCGTCGAACTGTTGGGCATCGGCGATCTTCTGGATCGCGGGCCGGCTAAATTGTCGGGCGGCGAGAAGCAGCGCGTGGCGATAGGCCGGGCGCTGCTCGCAAGCCCGCACCTGCTGCTGATGGACGAGCCGCTGGCCGCGCTCGACGAAGCCCGGAAGTCAGAAATTCTACCCTATATCGAGCGCCTGCGGGATGAAGGGCGGGTGCCGATCGTCTATGTCAGCCATTCGGTGCCCGAGGTCACACGTCTGGCGACAACGATGGTGTTGCTTGCGGAGGGCCGTGTTGCCGCGACGGGAACGGTCTCGGAGATCATGGGCCGCCTGGACCTGGTGCCCATTACCTCCCGCTACGAAGCCGGCGCCGTGCTGGAGATGCAGGTGGCTTCGCATGACGACGTCTATGACTTGACGACCCTGCAGTCCAGGATAGGTGAGTTGCGCGTCCCACGTATCGATGCCGGCGTGGGCACGGCTTTGCGCGTTCGTGTCCGCGCCCGTGACGTCGTGCTCGCGCTCAAGCCGCCGGAGGCGGTGAGCGCGCTTAACCTGCTTTCCGGCCGCATTGCCGAGATAGGGCCGCTCAGCGGCCCCAGTGCGGATGTTCGCGTCGACCTGAACGGCGAAGTGCTTCTGGCGCGCGTCACACGGTTCACGCTCGATCATCTTGGCCTGGTCCCCGGGCGGCCGGTGTTTGCGATCATCAAGACCGTTGCCATCGACCGCCGGAGCCTCAGTCAGGTTAGATCCGCGCCAGATGACATTGACGCCGACGAAATCACTCTCTGAGAAACCAAGCACTCGAACAGTATCAAATGAATGCAGCGCCCTCGCGCTTGAGTAGCCGGGCTTCGATCCATCCACAGGCCGGATCTGCATCGCCCAGCGGAACGCCAATCAGCTTGTGGTTATTCCCGGCCAGTTTTGGGCCCGTCTCGATTACTGTTTGAAATCAATGCGCTTGACGAACACGATGGTTCCGTTGTCATTCCTGACCACGTTGTAACCGTGCAAGCCGTCGCCATTCTGGTCAAAATCGTACGCGCCCTCGGCGCCCGGGTAGCCCTTGATAGCGAGAATCGCCTGCCGTATTTTCTGCGGATCGGTGCTCTTGGCCTTGTTAATTCCGAGCGCCAGAACATGCATGGCGTCGTAGGCCCAGGCACTGAAGTGATCTGCCCTCATCTTGTATGCAGCCGAATATTTGTCCGCGTAGGCTTTGGCCGGCTTGGAGGCGTCAGGGCTGAAGTCAGCTACCGTGAAGGTGCCGTACATGGTCGACCCGGCCAGTCGCAGGGCGGTGGCGGACATATTAGTAGCTGAGCCGACCCAGGGAATGTTTACGCCCAGCTGCCGCAGCTGTTTGGCGAATACGCCCAGGTCCGGCTCCATGGTGATGTAGCTGACCATAATGTCGGCCTCGGAGCGCTTGACCGCCATGGCTACCGGCGTAAAGTCCTGCGAATTATTGGTGTAGCCCTGGACCAGAACAGGCGTGATTCCGAGCGCCTTCAGCGCCGCGACCACCCCGTCTTTTCCGCTGGTGCCGAATGTATCGGTGGAATGAATGATCGCCCACTTTTTCTTCTTGAGGGTGCTAATGCCATAGTCGACCATCACCCGCGACGAGTAGCTATCGTTCGGCCGGGTGCGGAAATACCATGGGTTACCCATATGGGTTAGGGTCGGATCGGTGCCGCCGATCATGACCGGCTTGCCGATCTTAATCACGTCGGGTGACATGGCGTTCACCTGCGTGCTGCGGATCGAGGCGATGAAGCCGACGATATCCTTGTCGCCGGCCAGCTTGCTGAATGCCATGATGATGCCGGGATTGGAGGTCTGATCGTCTTCGACCACCAGTTCGATCTTTTTGCCCAGGACGCCTCCGGCGGCATTGATCTCTTCCACCGCCAGCTTGATGCCCTGCAGTTGATTGCGCCCGGATTCGGCGGCAGGACCGGTGATCGGCGCCGTCACGCCAATCTTGATCGTATCGGCTGCGTGCAAGCTAAGGACACCGGCGCTGACCGCAACGGCCAGACCCAGACAGAAAGCCACCCATTTACGCATCATTGTTCTCCATTCGTTAGCTTACTTATGATTTGACTTTTCTTGGTGGGGTGCCAAGATACCAAATGTCCTCCGCCCTGTAAAGCCGATTCTGGAAGCAGGAAGCCTGATCCACGGGTCCAGCATTGCTTCTCAGCCCGGGCCGTAACCCGTTCTCATTCAGTTAGGATTGGCCCAATGATGTCCTGGACCCAAACAGGTACACGCGAGTTGAATACGCTTTCGTGGGTTGGACATTTTGGATTGCAATGGCGCCTTGAAGCAGTACAATGCGTGATTCAGAGTTCAAAAAAGTAGGGTTCAGATGAATTCCGTGTCTGGGCACGAAAGGGCGGAAGTATGAAAGCGCTCGTTTACTATGGGCCGGAAGACCTGCGGCTGTCGGAGATCGCCAATCCCAAACCGGCGCCCGGCGAAGCGTTGCTCCGGGTAAGGTCCTGTGGTATCTGCGGCTCGGACGTGCATGGCTACCTGGGAATTACCGGCCGACGGCTCCCGCCCATGGTCATGGGCCATGAGTTTTCCGGCGAAGTTGCCGCTGTCGGCGAGGGCGTGACCGAGGTCAGGGTGGGCGATCGGGTAGCGCCTTACCCTGTCATCTTCTGCGGAAGCTGCGAGCCCTGCCGGCAAGGCAACGTTCAGGCCTGCCCGCATAAGAAGGCCCTCGGAGTGCTCGACTGCAATGGGGCCATGGCCGAATACGTATCCCTTCCGGCCAAGCTGCTGTTCAAACTCGCCGGGAATGTCTCCTATGACGTGGGTTCAATGATGGAGCCCCTGGCTGTAGCCTACCGGGCGGTGAATCATGCCGGCGACCTGAGGGGCAAGACCGTCTTGGTCGTCGGATCGGGAACGATCGGCCTGCTGGCCATGGCCATCGTCAAGATGCGCAATCCAGCCAAAATATTCATCTCCGATCTCAGCGATATACGGCTCGGCGTGGCCAGGCAGATGGGAGCGGACTGCGCAATCAACCCGTCCACAGGCGATATTGCCGCCCTCGTCAGGAATGAAACCGGCGGGGTTGGCGTTGACATTGCCTTTGAGGCGGTAGGCGCGGCTCCTACCGTCCAGCAGGCGATGGCCTGTCTGCGAGTTGGCGGCACGGCGGTGTGGATTGGGAACTCCGCCAAGATGATAAACCTCAACATGCAGGAAATCGTCACCCGGGAATTGCGCGTACTGGGGTCGTTTCTCTACTCGCTTAAGGAATTCGGCGAAGTCGCCGAGCTGTTGAACGGGGGGAAACTGAAGGTTGAACCGATGATCAGCCTGAAAGCGCCCTTGGAAAAAGGGGTTGAGCTTTTCGCCAAGCTAGCCAAGGATCCCGGCCCACTCATCAAAGTTATTCTCAATAACTAGTTGAAATAGAGAGAGATGTGGTCTCATCCGATCGTTATTTTATGTATGCCTGGAGGAATTCATGAGAAAGACACTGGTTATAACACTGGTTGTTCTGGTTTTGCTCTGCCTATCCACAAGCGCTCTGGCTCAGACCAAAGAGATTCGCGTTCTGCTGGGGAACCATCCTTACGGCGATCTGGTCAAGGCCTCCATCCCCGATTTTGAAAAAGCGACCGGTATTCGAGTTAGGGTCGAACAACTGCAGGAGAGCCAGCTCAGCACGAAACTGGCGACTGAGTTTGCCACCCGCTCGTCGACGGTTGACGTGTTCATGACGCGTCCCTTGCAGGAAGCGAAGATGTTCTACAAGAACGGCTGGATGGAACCGCTCAACATGGACTTCTCCGACTATCCGAAGAATGTCATGAGTGCCGTTACCTTCGGGGGGAAAACCTACATTGTGCCTCTGGTTATGGACTGGGAAGTGATTTATTACCGGAAAGATCTCTTCCAGAAAGCCGGCCTCAAGGTTCCCAAGAATTTTACCGAACTTGAAGCCGCTGCCAGGAAGCTCAATTCCGATGGCATTGCGGGAATTGCCTCTCGCGGGAAAGGCGCAGCCGCGGTGACCCAGGCATCCAGCTACATCTACAACTATGGTGGAAATTACCTGGACAAGGGTGTGGCGGTTTTCGATTCCAAAGCCGCTGTTGACGCCATCCGCTTCTACGGCAAGATGCTGGCCAACTATGGTCCCAAAGGCGTGACGGCAATGTCGTGGGAGAACATCCTGCCGCTGTTCCAAGCCGGCAGGATCGCTATGTGGACTGATACGGCCGTATTCTACGGGCAGGTCGTCGATCCGGCCAAGACGCAAGTCGCAGCCGCCAATATCGGAATTGCCAACTTCCCGGCTGGTCCGAAGATGAATACGCCCTATTTCGCGACCGCCTGGGGTATGGCGATCGGCGGCCAATCGAAGCACAAGGATCTGGCGATGCAGTTCCTGCAGTGGGCGACCAGCAAGGAAATGGCTAGCAAGGGGTTACTGGCCGGCATCACCATGACGCGCTCCTCCGTCTGGTCAGACAAGGCGGTAGCGGCCAAGATCAGTCGCGAGCTCATCGAGACTCGGGCTTTTGCCGCCAAGTACGGTAATCCGCTGGATCGTCCTTTCATGAGTGCAGTAGGCGAGGTTCGTGATCTGATCGGTGAATTGATTATCGAATCGATCAATACCAAGGGCGAGTCGCCGAACCTTGCCAGCATGGCAAAGGAAAAGGCCGACAAGGTGAACACGATCCTGAAGGAAACCGGAGAATACGGCCAGTAGTGGCTCGGCGGCAAAGAGGACAGCGTGAGCGATGTTGCCTTATAGAGAAGCACCGGCCACCAGGTTGACTCTGACTGGTGGCCGGCGATATCTCCGGGAAGGATGTCGCTAAAAAACTGGCGCCGCTGAAAACGTGGCAAGGATTTCCGCCAACATGGTGATTGGCGCGAGGAGAAGGAGGGGGTCGGTATGAGTGAAAAACCAACCAAGGTAAGGCGCTGGGTATTGTTTGCAGTCTGCCTCGTGTACCTTATCACCTATCTCGATCGCGTCAACATCTCGGTAGCCGCTCCGCTGATGATGAAGCACTTCCACATCAACAAGCTGGAGTGGGGCCTGGTTTTATCGGTGTTTTCGTGGACGTATTCCACGTTCCAGATTCCCATCGGCATGCTGAGCGACAAATTCGGGCCGCGAAAGGTGATGGCGGTGCTGGTCTCCGGCTGGTCGGTGCTGACTGCCGCGACCGGGTTGGCATGGAGCTTCGCCTCGCTCGTGGTCATTCGGCTGCTTTTCGGAGTCGGTGAAGCAGGAGCCTTTCCTTCCGCGACCAGGGCCTTTTCGCACTGGATCCCTTCATCCGAGCGCGGATTTGCTCAAGGAGTTACCCACGCCGCGGCACGGTTCGGGGGAGCGGTGACGCCGATCCTGGTAGCCGCCATCATGGTCCGCTGGGGCTGGCAGTCGGTGTTCTTCAGCTTCGCCATCATAGGTCTGCTCTGGTCGGCATCCTGGTATCTGTGGTACCGCGACACGCCGAGCGAGTATCTGCAGAAGTGGGGCGGCATCAACCAGGCTGAGATCGACTTGATCGATGGCGGCCGGTCACAGAAAAAAGCGCCCGCCAAGTTGCAATTCAGAACTCTGCTCAAGAGCAGGAACATGTGGTTCCTGAGCCTGAGTTACCCGACCTACTGCTACGTAATCTGGATCTACCTGACCTGGCTTCCCGCTTACCTGGTCGAAAGCAGGGGATTCAGCATCATCAAGATGGGGATATTCGCCAGCCTGCCGCTGCTGGCAGGGACCGTCGGCGATACGTTGGGCGGATGGCTCTCCGACAAGATCTGGCGCTGGACCGGGCGCGGCATATTTGCGCGCCGCGTGGTCGCCATGGGCGGAATGCTGGTGGCTGCGGCTTTCATGATTCCGGGTGCACTCACGAACTCCGCCTACCTGGCTGTCTTTTTTCTCGCCTGCGCGCTGTTCGGACTGGAAATGGCGGTGGGTGTCTATTGGGCGGTATGCCTGGATGTCGGCCATGAGTATGCAGGCACCGTCTCCGGCATGATGAACAGCATTGGAAATGTCGGATCGGCTCTATCGCCGCTGGTCTTCGGCGCGATTCTGCAGTTTACCGGTTCGTGGGTCTACCCCTTTATCGTGGCTAGCGCCATTCTGGTCGTGGGCGTGCTCTTGTGGCTGGGAGTCAATCCCGAACTATCGGTGGCCGACGAATTAGGGCTGCGTGAAGGGGAAAGCAGGGCCGTAGCTCGCTAGCGTGGAGATTACGGCCGTGGCGCGCAGGAAATCGCGGCGTTCAGTAAGCCTATGAAAAGAAATGGCTCCTCAGGTAGGACTCGAATCCGCGTGAGGACGTAATTTCAACAACTTACAGCGCAGCAGATGGCATCATTTTACGCTCTTTTAGATAGTGAACACCGCGAACGGCACGGAAATGGCACGGAGCTAGCGCTTATTGAGACGACGCCTGTTCTCCCTAAGACGTGAGAGCTTTATTGTTCGCCTCCGTTTTGGCGCTACCGCTTTCTCGGGCCGAACGCGTTCCACGGAAAGGAACCCACCACGCTGCGGTAGATGCAGCTTCATTTCCTCGTCCGCCTCTTCCCTCGTTTCAAATGATCTAGCGGAACACGGGATGTTCCTGCGCTCGTCGATCCATTCAACAATTTCAAAAGCCATTGTTTTTGGTCTCCATAAGCTCAGTTTAGCCGTATTGTCAATTTATACAGCTCAGCCCACCTCGTCCGCGCAGGAATGCGCTAACGAGGAAACCGGCTGGGTAACGCGACCCTAGCGCATTCCTGCGCGGAGGTTGAGACCGGCAAAAGTCCGGGCTCATCAATCAAGAATCCTCGTTGGTGCAGGAATGCAGCGACGGCGGGCGCGGCCAATTTAACAGGAACACAGTCCGCGCAGGAATGCGCTAGCTCAGACACCGGCAAGGTTGTGGCGTCACTGCTCTCCAAGGACAATGGCTACCCGCGATGCCGCGCTAGATCGCAAGACGGCGGCGGGGACGGCCAATTTGACCGGGGATAAGTTGCTGCACGAATGCAGCGACTCTGAAAGCCCTTGGTGCACGAGTGCACCGAGGGTGAAACTGGCAGAGTGACGGAGATTGTAGCAGCCCAACTTGACGTTTCCCCGCGCTATGTGGCGATGGCAAACCGCATCAACGAGGAAGCGCCAGAAGCCGCCAAGGAAAGACAACACGTGGGAGGGTTGCTGCCAAACGGCACTAAGGGTAAAAGGGCGGCCAAAGAGATAGCGGATAAGCTCGGAATGGCAGAACGCGGGCCTCAAGAAAGGAACGGAAGTCCGCCGTTAAGCTCAAATGAGCCTAACGGGAAAGCGGACGGACTTAACTTCAGTGCCAAATGGCACGGAGGTTGGGACGCACAGCGGGCCGCAAAAGAGCGGCAAGTCACTCTCAACAACCCGGGGGCGCGCTTAGCCTCAGTTGAGGCTAAGCCCAAAAAGGCGGCCAAGGAAAGACAGCACGCGGGCCTCAAGAAAGGAACGGAGGCTCATTGGCCTCACTTGAGGCTAACGGGAAAGCGGACTTAACTTCCGCGCCATTTGACGCTGAAGTTGGGACGCACAGCGGGCCGCCAAGGAAAGACAGCACGCAAGCCTTAAAAGGAACGGAAGTCCCGTTGATGTCAAATGACAGCAACGGGAAAAGGGCTGCTAAAGAAGTAGCGGACAAGCTCGGACTCTCCGAAGCCGCTGTCACGTGCGCGGCTCGCGTGTGGCGGAGCCCAATGGCTTGACCACGGCCCCTACTACGTCAAGGGGGCCTCCACAGACGGGGCAGAACCCCCAGCGATCCTCACTAACGAAGGTTTCCTTGCACTTCGGGCAGGTTCCCCGGTATTCCCGGACTTGAGTTTCCATGCTGATAGGATGCCCCCGTTTGTGCGGAATGTCAACCTAAGCCTTTTTATATGTACAGTTTACGCGTTCCGTTAGGGCGTCTCGCTTGCCTACCAACCGCTTATGCATAAGTGGAGCCGATATAATACTACTTGACAATCGGACCCACTTATGCTATTCTGTCTTTGGTATGGCAAAGCTCTATCCAAGCGATTTCCGCGACACGGAACCGATAAAACACTACTTGACAATTGGCTCCGCTTGTGCTATAATAAATATTGCGAAGCTGTATTCGGGGGGTTTCCAGGACATGGACTCTTGCAAGTGCGGAAAACCAAAGAAGGCGAGTCACGCGGTTTGCGACGCATGCCGCAAGACGGTCTCCTGCAGCGCAACATTGATAAAGTCGAGCGAAAGGACAGAATCCGGAAGCATGATATTGCAAAGACCGAACGTGAACGAGAAACGGAGCTTGCCCTCAAAAACGAGTTTCTGATTCGCCGAAAGATTCCTTTAAGCCGGGAAAAGAAAGCTACGAACAGACTAGATATCCAGTTGGGCCGCTCTACTGACCTAACGGGCCGCATCGTTGAATACACTGACCCCACAGAAAAGCGGAGGGGGGCCCGGTACATAGGGAGTCGAGTGGTGTTGCGGGTCTGCCCCGCCTTCACCCCAGCGTAGTAATGAAGGGCGTGGATTTGTTACCGCTAAGCGAGCGCGTGCAATATCGCACGCCAAGGACGCTCGGAGATGCAGAGCGCGTTGCAGACGAAATTAAGAAGCGCAAGAGGCGCAAGAAGATATGAGACTGACCGCACAAAAGACCAAGAATCCGCTGGACGCCACAATGACAAAGACCCAAGTGGTACGCCGGAAGTTTATGTCATCTCTTCCGCGCCGAAGTGAAAACCGTAGGCTGACCAAGATGGAAGCGATGGGACGGACAATGCAGCTATTTGACACGCTCAGATACGAGATGGGAGAGGCGGGATTGGATGCGAACAATGCGCGTGCGGCATTAGTGTACTGCCAACCGGAGACGAAGGGCATGGAGGGCGTGCTCGCTCAGGTCGTAGAGCTACCCGAGCCTGAAGGAATCCCGACCTTTTGCAAAGGGGTGGCGGACATAGACAAGCCCCTATTTTTGGGCGTTATGTTCCTTCAGCATGACTCCGACACCGATAAGCCGGAATACAAGGACTGGGTTTTTGTTGCTCCGTTTATGACAGGCTCGGAGGCTGAAGGCAGATTGATTGCCGCCGTGACCTCATAGCGAAGGGCGGAGCGAAGAAAGTAGCAAACTGAGCTGTAGAAACCGAAGGCTCCGGAGAGTAGCAGCTCCCCGGAGCTGGTAGCCAAATCAGACACGCGGATGACGTATCGCATCGGCCTTCTCCATTATAAGGCGGACTGCGCTACGCGAGAAATGGAGAAGCGATGTACCTCAACTCTTCCATAGCGCATCAGAGCTACGCCCCTAGCGCGCGGCAAGCGTCCAACAATCCCGGTCAAAATCCTTGCTCACTACCTTCTGATGAGTTACGGCTCCCGGGCTGAAGTGAAAGCTCCCAAGCCGAAGGACGATTTCGTGCGGTTTGCGGAGAGGCTCCACGCTTTGCTCGACTCGCGGCGCGCCGGAGCTCCTTCGATGCTCTCCGCCACGGTTTCACTGAACGCGGCATGTACTTCCTTGGCGTGATGGGTATCTGCGGAGGCATGCCTCGTGCGGCACTGGATGAGCTCTTGAACGCTACGGACGTATCCGCTCTGTCCCAAGCCGCTCTTCACCACCTGGAGGCCGCGCTCAACGCGGGCTTGCGCCAAAGGGCCGCTTCCGTGTTACGGAGCCACTGAGCAACTAAGGCGGTGAATATCCCGCCAACCAGAGTTTAAGTGTCTGCCGGATAGAAGGTCCGGGATCGGGCAGCTAGCTGCCTCTGCAACGGGGATGGTAGGCATGCCGCGGCTGTAAACCGAAACGTCATTGGTGGGGAGACGCTAGCGGCGTGCGGCATCTCAAAACGGAGACATTGAAGTGGCAACTTTTTTGAAATGAAGCAGCAGCGTGCGCACGCATTGAATAAGGCGGACGCTATCCTCAAACTTGCGGAGAACGCAAAGCGGGAATTGACCGCATCAGAGCAGCAGGACGTGGATATTTGCATGACCACGGTCGGCGCACTCACCCCGCAGATTCAGCAGATCGAAAGCAAGAACACACTAGCCCCACTTTTTAAAAGCATGGGCGGCGTGGCCTTGCTCTCACAGGAAAAAACCGGAGGCCCCCGGCTCCTGAAAGGCCCCGAGCGCAACCTTTCGCATGATTACGTGGAGGCGTTTTTCTCCCACGTTGCAAGCAAGGGCACGCGAGTGGATGTGGCTCTATACGAAGGCAGCGACGGGAGCGGCGGCTACGCTGTTCCTCTTATTGTGGACTCACAAATCGTGCCCTTGGCGCCCACGGACATGGGCGTCCGCGAAGTGGCAACGGTCATCCCCACCGTCATGGACATCAAGATTCTGCGCGCAACCACCATCAGCACGGCGGCGGCCAGGCGGAAGGCACCGGGGACGGCACGAAGCTCTTCACCGATTCGCAGCCCGTCCTGGATCAATTCACGCTGTCCGCGTTCATGGCCGGACTGACTCACACAATTTCGTGGGAGTTAGCACAGGATGTCCCGTCCTTTCAGTCCTTCGCTGTCGGGGACATGCTGCTTGCGCAGTCCATCTTCGAGGAAAACTGGTACGTCAACGGCACGGGCAACGGGCAGGCACAGGGGCTTATCGGCAACACGGGCAACGGGACCGGCACGCCGGAAGTTGCGGACGCTAACGGCAACCTGCTTTCCATTGACGCAACCTTCAATGTCATGGGCACGCTGAAGACGCCATATCACCCCAACGCATCGTGGCTCATGCAGCGCGCAACCGCCGTTGCGCTGCGTAAGGCACAGAAGCAGTCCAACCTCTTCGAGCCGGTCTTCGTCCGCGTGGGAAAGCAGGACTTCCTACACGGATACCCGGTGACCTACTCCACGGCCCTGCCCGCTATCGCTGCGGGCGCTACGCCGGTCTTGTTCGGAGACTTCAAACAGGGCTACGTTATCGGCGACCGCGGCGGCTCGGGCATCAACGTCAAAGTGTTGGATCAGCCACGCGCAACGGAGGGGCTCGTGGTGCTTCTGGCCTACCGGCGAACTGACGGGCGCGTCCGGCGCTCGGAAGCCATCCAGGCTATCACGCTGCATAGCGGCAGCTAACAATCTTTGCGAGGGAGAGCCATGCCCGCGTCAGTCGGGTTCTCGCTCACGGTCCTCGCAGCCCCGCGCTGGGGCTCTCAATAGCCGTGAGTGGGAACTGACGACCCTAATAACCCGGTTCCACCGTTGGGAGCGGCGGAGCCGGGGATTTTTTGAAAGGACGCGAAGGTCATGTGCTTAGTGATTGCCGTTTGGGATGAGCGGGGCGGCGTTGCAGTTTCGGAAGGCCGCCAGTGTATCAAGGGGCCTAACGGAGAGCTTACGCCCTTCCGAGATGACGTATTAAGATTGACCGCTTGAAAAATGACAACGTCCTAGGTCTCACCGGGGACCACGATGTGATAACCGAATTGCGGGCGGCGATTTACGCGCAAAGTGATTGCGCCTTCCACGATCTATACAAAACCGTCATACCCGGCAAAGTGCGGGAGTTTTGCGGCAAGTACCCGGGCGCGCTCTTCACCGTTGCATTGCTTGGGGATGACAACGGAATAATCCGTGGGGCCGGATGGGGGTCTCGTATGCCGGAGCCCGGAGTAGCGACAATGCCGGGGCCGGAAGGTTTCCTAGTGCTCGGCTATCACGGGACGGGCGCGGAAGCTACTGAGGCCGTAGAAGCCTTCTTAACTGCGAAGGGCCCGGGCAATCTGAATCCGGACGTAACACGCACAGTGCTGTCAAACATTGTGCGCTCCCTAGCGGAACGGTACACCGATATTAACGGCAGCCTCAAGTCTTATGTGGTGGCTACCGGAAAGGGGCCTCTCCAGGACGTTGCGACAGGCTTGGTGTTCTCGCGGCACCTCCCGGACGGCTCAGCGGCCAACGCAGCCAACAACGCGATACTAGCAAGCACGTATGACGCGGGAAGCGGTACATCCGACATTGAGGTGTACGCTCGGGCGGCCCCGGAACAGCCTGGAGTTTCACGAAAGGCATTGTCACAAAGAACTATCCCCCGGCGACTATTACCGGGCTCCCGCCTGGAAGTGGTTCCTATCTCGTCCTGTGGAGTACGTATGACTCGGTGTTGGTTTGGGAAATGGATCTTAACGAGGCTTTGAGCGATTATTTCATCCCGCTTGGTGCAATCACAGTAGCCACGGCCACCGCGAACACAAGCAACAACCCATCCGGAGGCTGGAATTTATCCGGGGACTCTTACGCCCCAACAAGCTCAAGCACCGGAGATGGTGGTGGCGGAGATGCCGGTGGAGGCGGGGACGGCGGCGGAGACGGTGGCGGAGATGCCGGTGGCGGAGATGCCGGTGGCGGAGATGGTGGAGGAGACGGCGGCGGCGGTGGAGATGGGGGCGGTGGAGATTGATTACGGAAGCCGAGTATAGAAGCCTTTGGCGCGTGGGCCGGGAGTACGTCAACGGAAAGTGCATAGAAAGGCGTGACCGCGCCCACGCTCTCCCCGGCCTCCAGGCGGGCACGGTTTACACGTGGATGTTCTATCTCCGCAGGGGTCTGTATGACCCGGACTTTCTGAAAGCCGTTGTCCAGATGTTCGAGTACCGGGTACACACAGAGCTTGGGCACCTCAACTTTCAACTGGCGGGCATGGAAACTGCCGCAGTGCCGCTTCTTGTGGGGCTCTCCATGCTGCTGGGCGTCCCGGCTTTCTCAGTGCGGAAAGACCGCAAGCTCTATGGACTGCGAAATTGGTTGGAAGGTGTGCCGCGCTCGGCGTGCCGGTCATGCTAGTGGATGACCTGTGCAACTCGCGCCGGTCTTTGCGGCACTCCTATGACCGTTGCACGGAGAGCGGCTTGCCCATGTTGGACTGTGCATTTGTCTTGGTTAACAAGGTCAACAAGGCAAACCATGGGGAAGCCCGGCGGCGTGCGGACCTCTACCTCCCCGAGTCAGTGAAGATGATTTACCTATGGGACTTGGACGATTTTAACTTGAGCAACCCGTCCCACTGAGGAGCTTATGCCAGCAGAAATTGTACACACGCGGCTTGTCACCGCTGCCGCCCATGAGGTCTTAACCATCATGGATGACTACGGGACGGAGCACATTCTTCACATCCCGATCAAAGACGGAGCTAACCGCCAAGCGCGGATAGATAAGACCGTTGCCTTGATGTCTGCCAACAAGCGGCGCTTGAGAAATACGCGGCGGACCACGGGCATGACCTCTCCGCGCAAAAAACGGCGGGACTCGCCAAGAAGCAAGCCCTCAAAGGGGGCAAACAATGAAAAGCGGGCTAGGGAGAGTTGGCCGGGCGGCACCACAGACGCGCCTACGAGCCTTCTAGCGCGATTGCGGGGCACTGTATGCGAACACTGAAAGAATCCAAGGAGAACATGATGAGCAACGTTGCTGCTGAAGAGCTGGAAGGGTGTATGTGCGAGTACATCCCCGAGCATCTGAGAAGCCAGATTGAAACCGTGGCCGAAAAAACAATGCGTCCACGTCTCAGGTGGTGACGTTTGCACTTCAGATTGGCTTGGGCGTCCTCATTGGCAAGACGCCTGAGTTTCTGTCGTCTACCAGCAGAGCAAAACACGGGAAGATAAAGCAGACCGGAATAGCACGCTGTCTGGCAAAGGTGTCTGATGCCGGAAACCTGGACGTTAACACTTGGAGAGCTGGATAGGTACGGGCGGGAGCAAGTTCGTACGTCAATCTCACGATTGATATTCGGGGCTTCAAAGACAGAGCGGGCTTTGCGTGGTTAGTCATGGCGGCTAATCCGCACCTGTCTGTCCGCGACATTCAAGAGGTACTAGCGAACGTTGGGGAACAGCATGAAAGGCCCGTTGGTTGGATAAGTCGCCACCGTTGGTTATTTCATGGTCCTGGCAGCGCGGGCGGCAAGCCAAACGCAGACGGCCTGGACGAAAAGGCGCTCCGAATTATGGAGGACAACCCGCGCCTGTCCAGCCGCCAAATGGCGCATCTGCTCAGAGAGAATGGCGTCCCACGCGGCAAGGATTGGGTTATACGGCACAGGGTTGTGTCTGCTGGTGTTCCATATAAGAGAGAGCTGTGAAAGCATCGCTCGCTCGCTCGCTCGCTTCCCCATCTCTCAAAGAATGGGACGAACCGGGTAATAGACGGGCTTGTGGTGCCCGGGCGCGGGCCGTACTAGACACACGTAAAGGGCGGAAGGCGCAGCCTTCGCCTAGGGGATGCAAGTCCTGTCGAATGAATAGGATGGGGGGCGGGTCAAATCTGACCATGACCACTAAAAAGAGCGCCGCAATCCTTTTATTTACATGGACGAAAATATATCTCAATTTGAGATTTTGTAATGAAATCAACGAGTTAGGAGTCATTTCGATGCCTCGCACCGTTAAGAAAAGCAAGGACTTAGCGCCGGGCCTCTGAGCAGTAAAGCGAAATTCAACGTCTTCTACAAAATCTCGGGTGTTGGGGAGCACCAGGAATGGAGTTTCAACCGTGGAAACCGTATGGCTCACAGCAAACGAGGCCGCCGAACACCTGCGGGTCAAGCAGCGCACCGTCCTGAAGTGGGCGAAGGAAGGCCGCATCCCCGCGCACCCGTTGTCCGGCTCAAAGCGCGTGACCTGGCGATTCCTCAAGTCGGAACTGGATGCTATGCTTGCCCTGCCATCTGCTGCCGAACACGGGAGGGTTCAATGCGCAGCAGAGTAAGAACAGGAAGTGTTGTCCAGGACAAGAGAGACAAAGTTTGGCTTTCTATTGGTGGGAGGACGGCAGACGGCGCTCTAAGGCGCTTGGCCGTTTTAGCACGAAGGCGGATGCGTGGAGGGCCGCCAAGCCTCTACGCGATTCGCTGGAAGCCCACGCGGAAGTGATTTCAAGTGCTGCACCAACCGTCAAGGGATTGGTAGAGCAATACCGAGCTGAAAAGATGCCTACTCGGAAAGATACAAAGCGCGGCTACGAATCGTGGATCAGAGTCCATATTCTGCCGAAGTGGGGACATAGGCCAATCACAGATTTACAAGCACGCACTGTAGAGATGTGGCTTGATTCGCTCCCGCTCGCGCCGAAGAGCCGGGCGCACATTCGCGGTATTCTCAGCACCTTGTGGAACTATGCAATGTGGAGGCGAGACATCCCGCTCCAGGTCAACCCGATTAGCCTGGTGAGGGTGAAGTGCGCGTCTAAGAGGATACGGCAACCGCGTAGTCTGACAGTAGAGCAATTCCGCTTGCTCGTTTCGGAATTGAAAGAACCCTTCGGGACTATCGCGCTATTGTGTATCTGCTTCGGCCTTCGCATCTCGGAGTGCTTGGCGCTTCGTTGGTCGGATATTGATTGGCTCAACGGTGTGCTCCACGTTGAACGGGGGATTGTTGAGCAAACCGTTGATGACGTGAAGACTGATGAGTACCGCAAATCCCTCGCAATCGCGGAAGAGCTGCTTGATCGCTTGAAGGGTTGGAGGGCCACTCAAAGTTTTCAGAGGATGACGATTGGATTTTCGCCAGCCCTTTGAAAATTGGGAGGCTGCCGTATTCCTACACGGGGTTCTGGAGAGAGCTTGACCGCGCGTGGCAAGGTGTGCGGTCTCGGACACATCGGAACCCACACATTCCGGCACTCTTACCGGATGTGGATAGACGCGATAGGAACCCCAATTGGAGTGCAGCAGAAACTCATGCGGCATACCGGACATTCGCACCACCATGAATATTTACGGTGATGCGGAATCGGAGGAGATGCGTAAGAGCGAACGGGAAAATAGTGGAGCTGGCTTTCAGTGTGCAGTGAACGGCACGGAAAGCGGCACGGGGGGGGACGTAAGTCTATTGAAAGAATGGCTCCTCAGGTAGGACTCGAACCTACAACCCTCCGGTTAACAGCCCGCCTCTTTGGACCTGCGCGCCTGTATTTTCAGTGACTTAGCGGAAGCAGAAAAGCCGTTTTGGCTTGCTGGGTGCACCGACGCAGCATGTCTATTCCGCACGCGCTTCGCTGTAGCAGGTGCGATTAAGAGGTTCCTTCGAAGCGGCGGCGTGCGGCCGCGATGTGCCGGCGCATCAGCAACTCCGCCAAGTCCGGGTCGCGGTCTTCAATCGCGTCGAGGATCCGTTCGTGATCGCGGTAGGCCTGGTGCTGTCTGCCGGACGCATGCGCGATGGCAAAGCGGCAGAGCCGAATGAGCGAGTACAGGTCCTTGCACAAAAACTGCTCCAGACGTTTCGAGCGAGCACTCTTGGCCAGCAAGTAGTGAAAATCAAAATCGCCGTAATGGGTGCCATCTTGGAAAGCTTGCGAAGTGCGGTGCCGTACGAGCAGCAAGCGCAGTTCAGCAATCTCAGCGGCCGACATGCGCTGAGCCGCTAACCGGCATATCGCACCCTCCAGTGGTTCGCGAATTTCATAAAGTTCGATCAGGTCGGCGGTTTGCAGCAGGACTGCGCAAACGCCGGCATTCGGCAGGCGCTCAACCAGTCCGCGTCCTTCCAGGCGCCGAAGGGCCTCTCGCAACGGCCCGCGACCTACGCCGAAGCGCTGGCACAAGGCTTCCTCGCGCAGCCGCGATCCCGGCGGAATTTCGCCGCTAATGAGCGCAAATTCAATGGCCTCGAAGACCTGATCCATCCGCGTTGCCACCGCCGCGGAAGTGGAATCCTTCGGTGCAGTTATGTTGGACTTCATCATGCTGCCCCTGAGCTCTGCTCGCCATCTGACGCGGACGACAGGCTCAAATGAAAAGATACTATATTGTAGACAATCTCTACGATTAAATTGCGCTTGGCCCTGAATGTACGCTATTAAAGCACTAATTGTTGACAATATTTTAGCCTCAGCTTAGATTCGGAGCAGTAAATCAGCTACGGATATCGGTTTCCGGGACCATCGGGGATAGCGAGTGCCGGAGATCGACGGAGGAATTCCAGAATGATGAGCCTGCGTGACAGGATCGGCATCGACGTCGGGCAGCGAAACAAGATTGAGGACGGCCTTGACGTAGCGATCCGCCACGGCGTGCGCTACCTCGATCTGAAGATCGAGGTGGCCCCCAACGCCATAGAATCTCTCACCCATGAACGGGTCGCTGCGATCCGGAACGCTTGTGAAAAGCATGGTATTCACATTGGCATTCATACGAACTCAGCCGTCAATATTGCGGAAGTCGCGCCGGAAGTCCGGGACGGCGTCGAGCGCTACCTACGCGGTCATTTGAATGCCTGCCAGCGCCTGGGCGGCGAATGGATGGTAGTCCACGCCGGATACCATTTCACCAGCGACAAGCCGCTGCGCATGCAGGCCGGCCTCGAGCGCCTGAAGCGTTTGAGCGGCTACGCGGAGGAGATCGGGATTAACGTGCTGCTCGAGAACTTGAACCGGGAGCCTGACGATGCCGAAGTGCACTATCTGGCATGCAATCTCGAGGAGACACAATACTATTTCGATCGGCTCACATCCCCGCGCCTGCGCTGGGCTTTTACTGCCAATCATGCCCATCTCGTCCCCGAAGGCATCGACGGGTTCCTCGCTGCCATGGATATCAAGCGTTGCGATGAAGTTCGTCTGGCAGACTGCTTCCGCAACGGTAAGGAGCAGCATTTGAAGCCGGGCCAGGGCGATCTCGATTTCAGGGCGCTGCTGCGGCGGTTGGAGCAACTCGGTTTTCAGGGCCATTTCATGAACGCCTTCGGTTCACTCGAAGACATGGTGGAAGGCCGCGAATATCTGGCTGGCTTGGCAGTGCGTACTTAGCGGAGTACGCGTATAGCAGCGGGACAAAGAGCAGAAGTCAAAGATCAGGCACTTCTGCCCCAGGAACGACTGGGCTGTGGGTCGAACAAGCAGCAGCGAGGGAGATTATGCCGAAGATTCGGACCTCCAGCATCATGCTGGGCTTGATGTGCATGATGTATTTCATGGCCTTCCTTGATCGCGTCAACATCAGCATGGCGTCGACCGCTTTTGGCCCCGAATTTCATCTGTCGAACACTCAAATCGGGATGATCATCTCAGCTTTCGCTCTGCCTTATCTCATTTTCCAGGTGATCGGCGGCTGGATCGGCGACAAGATGGGACCGCGCTGGACCTTAACGGTCAGTGTGCTGATCATGGCCGGAGCGACGATCGCCCTCGGACTGGTCGGCGGAGTGTTATCCATGGTGTGCGCGCGCGTCGTACTCGGCATCGGTGAAGGGGCGACCTTTCCAGTCGCGACACGCGCCGTGTCGCGCTGGGTTCCCCGCGACCGGCGCGGTTGGGCACAGGGGATTACTCACGCCTCAGCCCGTTTCGGCAACGCGGCTGCTCCGCCGCTGGTTGCGTTAATCATGACCCTCTTATCCTGGCGTGGTTCGTTCCTTTTAGTCGGAGCGGCGACGTTGCTTTGGGCGCTCGTGTGGGCTTGGTATTTCCGCGACAATCCTCACGAGCATCCCGGCATGACGGCGGCAGAACTCGCGCAATTGCCGCCGGCCGCACCCTCGCAGTCCCGAATAACAGTTCCTCTCGGCCGGCTTGCCTGGCGAATGGCGCCGGTGGCGCTTGTTTACTTTACCTACGGTTGGTCACTCTGGCTCTTTCTGGGGTGGATGCCGCAATACTTCTTTCATAATTTCAAATTGAACATCGCTCATTCTGCGTTGTTTGCCTCCAGCGTATTCGGCGCTGGAGTCGTTGGTGATGTCTTGGGCGGCATCGCCACGGATCGGGTATTACGCCGGACCGGGAGTTTGCTGACAGCCCGCCGCGACATAGTCATTGCCGGGCTCCTGGGCGCGCTCGTCGTGCTGTTGCCCATGCTCTACGTGCGCAGCCTCGTGGTCTGCACGATCCTGCTAGCCGCGGGCTTATTCTGCTGTGAGTTCACCATCGGCCCAATGTGGTCTTTGCCAATGGATATCGCGCCCGAGCATAGCGGCACCGCCACCGGTCTCATGTGCGTAGGAGGTTCGTTTGCGGCCTTTTGCTCGCCAATTGTCACCGGGTTTCTGATCGATAAGACCGGCAGTTGGAGGATGCCGTTCCTCTGCGCTAGTCTGCTGCTATCTGTCGGTGCGGCCCTCTCGTTCTTTATGCACCCCGAACGTACTTTCGTTGAGAAGCGGGAAAAAGCTGCTGATATGGCTGTCCAATAGCTGCCTGCAAAGCACCAATCCAATGGTTACAACGGCTAGAGTATTTCGGTTTGTAAATTCTTCAGGATTCTGCACACGCATGTTCGTGTCGGCCCAGATTCACGGCGAGAATCCGTAGAAGATCCATGCAAATGGACCCGCTGGCAACAGACTTTCAGTTCCAATGCGGTGAAGCTCTGTTTCGGGAAGATGTAAGTTGTTGAAAGATGGCTCCCAAGATAGGACTCGAACCTGCAACCCTCCGGCTAACAGCCCGCCTCTTTGGACGGTCCCCGTCCATTCTGGTGAAGCTGTTTTGCTTGCAAAACTATCGACGAACAGTACAATTCCGGAAGAAACAGCCAAAGCAGCCTCGTGAGTGCAGCAGCGAATCGAAGACTTACGCTCCGGCTCCGTAAAGTGCGCGTCTTCCGCATGATCGAGAAGTAGTCAAGTTCTTGGACGGGAATGCCGCGATTATGCGCCGGCCACGAATAACACGGGCAGGGGAACGGCAGTTCAATGGCCAGAGCCAAAACTGAACGACCCTCGGCTTGAAGCCGAGGGGTTCGTTGGTTCTTAAATGCATAAACGGCGGTGCCGTCGTCGATTCCATTACCACCTTTGCTGTCGTCTCGAAGACGACTGAAAGGTGTGCGTGACAAAGAACTGCTTGGCTCATGGCCGCAAAACCAACGGCCATATCGCTCAATTTACTTCGCCTAAAGGCGAGGGGTTTCCACCATCCCCGATGGGGACACTAAGGAGAAAAGATGAAATCGAGAATTTCGCAGATGCTTTGCGTGGTGTTCTTGATGGCGGTCTGGTTAGGTGCGGGCTTTGCTGCACCCGCCGGCGCGGGCCAAGGATACGTCGAACTTGATCGTGCGAAGTTCCAGAAGCTGATCGACGGCAAGCCCGTTGATCTTTACACCATCAAGAACAGCAAGGGCATGATGGTGCGCATCACCAACTATGGCGCCAGAGTCGAGCAGATTCTAGTTCCCGACCGCAAGGGGAAACTCGGTGACGTCGCGCTCGGCTATGAATCGATTGACCTGGTGATGGGTGGCCAGGGTTCAATGAACGCCTTCATCGGGCGCTACGCCAATCGCATTGCTAAAGGACGGTTCACCCTCGACAGCCAGCGGTACCAACTCGCCATTAACAACCCGCCGAACACGCTGCATGGCGGCGAGAAGGGCTCGCGCTTCGTGGTATTCGATGCCAGGCAGATCGACGGCCGCTCCGTCGAGATGAGTCACATCTTTAAAGACGGCGAAGAGAATTTCCCCGGCACGGTTCCCTTGCGAGTTGTCTATACCGTTACGGAAGACAACGCATTGGATATCTCCTATGAAGCAGTGGCGGTCGACAAGCCTTCGGTGGTGAATTTCACAAGCCATATCTTCTTTAATCTGGCAGGTCAGGGAAATGGCGATGTGCTCGGCCACGAAGTGATGATCAACGGCGACCGGATCACCCCGGTCGACGACACCTTGATCACGACCGGCGAATTCCGTCCCATCAAGGGCACGCCGCTGGATTTTACGACCCCGAAGAGAATCGGGCTGGGCATCAAGGCGGACTACAACCAGATCAAGTATGCTCCGGGATACGACGTCAACTACGTAATCAACAAGAAGGGATCCGAGCTCAGCCTGGCGGCGCGGGTTCGCGAACCCAAATCCGGCCGCGTACTGGAAGTTTATTCGACCGAGCCGGGTCTGCAATTCTATTCGGGCAACTTCCTGGAAGGAAAGAAACCGCGCGATGTCGGGAAGGGCGGCGCCGTATACGAGGTGCACACCGCATTCTGCTTGGAGCCGCAGCACTATCCTGATTCCGTGAACAAACCACAGTGGCCCACCACGAGGCTGAATCCGGGCCAGTGGTACAGCGGCAAGATCATTTACAAGTTCTCGGTCTCCAAGTAGCCAAGCCTGGGAGCCGAGGTGATCCAACCATCGCAGGGCATGCATTTGGGCCTAGATTAATATCGCCTGTAACTGACATCGGTTACAGGCGATATATTGTTGCTGTCGATCAGTTTGCTTAGCCGAAAGCGAATGGATGACAATTTAGCGGCGCCCCTCCCTCCTGCGCTTCTCGCTGCACCTCTATAACAATCACGACGACACGGCAGCGGATTCTTGCCTGCCGGTGTTATCGGCGTTCTAGCAGGCTGCGGAAAAACGCGCCGAAGCAACAAGCGAGGCGCTATGGATGTGGGAACTGTAGGAACCGCTGTCAAGAATCTTGTGGACCATCCGACCCGAAATCTGTTTTTCCGCAGCCTCCTAGAACTCTGCCAATGCGCGGTGGACCAGGTGGATGGCAATCGCCCCCTCTCCCACCGCCGACGCGACGCGTTTCACGTTACCCGAGCGAACATCGCCGACCGCAAATACGCCAGGAAGACTGGTTTCCAGCATCTGCGGGGAACGGGAGAGAGGCCATGAGTAAGGTGGAATCCGCCCTGTCGACGCATCCAGATCTCGGCCTGTGAGGATGAACCCTTTGTCATCGAGGGCGACACAGCCGCGCAGCCACTCGCTTCGAGGCGACGCCCCCGCCATAATGAACACGTGGCGGATATCGCGGGTTGAAGTTTCAGCCGTCACCCGATCGCGCCAGGTGACGCGCTGCAGTTGGGTGTCACCTTCCAGTCCGGCGATCTCCGTCTTGAAGTGCAGCTCGATGGCGGGATTGTCAGCAATCCGTTGAATCAGGTAACGCGACATCGTCTCTGACAACGTTCCAGAGCGCACCAACATGTGTACCTTGCGGGATGTCTGTGAAAGGAACACCGCAGCTTGTCCGGCAGAATTCCCTCCGCCCACTACGATGACGTCTTCGTTTTCGCATAACTGCGATTCCATACGCGTGGCGGCGTAGAAGATTCCCTGACCCTCGAACCTTTTCAGGTTGGCGATCGGCGGCTTGTTGTATTGGGCTCCCGTTGAAATGACAATCGCATGCGCGGCTAGCACGTTGCCGCTGTCCAGGACCACCTCGTAGGGACGGCGCTTGCAGTTCAGCTGAACAACCTTGTGCGCCACCATCATCTTCGCGCCAAACTTCTGGGCTTGCGCGATCGCGCGCGCCGCCAACTCCTGTCCGGAAATTCCGGTCGGGAAAGCCGAGATAATTCTCTATTTTGGAGCTCGATCCAGCCTGCCCGCCGGGAGCCTCAATCTCCACCACCAAAGCATCCAGACCTTCCGACGCCGCATAAACAGCCGCGGCAAGGCCGGACGGTCCCGCGCCTACGATAATCGACGTCGCGCACTTGAGACAGATCAATGCTTAGGTTGAATCCCAGGCAATCTGCCAGTTCCTGCGTTGAAGGGTTGCGTAACACGGTCCGGCCATTGCAAATGACCACGGGAATTTCCCCGGTTTTGACTTCAAAACGGTCGAGCAGTTCCTGCGATGTCTTGTCCGTGTCCAGATCGACGTAGGTGTAGGGATAGGCATTGCGGGCAAGAAACTCGCGTATGCGCAGCGTGTTGGCGCAGTGGCGCGAACCCATCA
Organism: uncultured Acidobacteriota bacterium; assembly: GCA_963791145.1. Taxonomy (GTDB): domain Bacteria; phylum Acidobacteriota; class Terriglobia; order Terriglobales; family Acidobacteriaceae; genus CAWBRT01. The sequence goes on from CAWBRT010000027.1 coordinate 279,187, forward strand.
GGATGACATTGCCTTTCCCGCCGCGAATGAGAGCGATTCGGCGCAGTATGAATGCCCGCATGAAGATCTCGCCCAACTCAGCGTCTCTTGCCACCAACGACCGCAAGCCCGCCGCACTGATCTCCAGAAACTCACCGGCCTGCGTAACCCGGCCGCGCACCAGGCAGCGCTGCCCGGAAATCATCGTCATCTCGCCGGTGAATTCGCCGGGACCGTGGGTTCGCTATCGGGCGCTCGCCGGCAAGGTCGGGCTGCACGATCTCCATGCCTCCGGAAAGCAGAACGAAAAACGGGACCTCCGTATCGTCGGGTTGAAACAAGATCTCGCCCGGCTCAACCTTTCGCAGCTTACTCCCGAGACGCAGGCGACTTATTTGAGCCGCGGTTAATACTGGGAAAGCCTGGGTGCTGGCATCGAGCGCGCTAGGTGTGGTGGTCCAGGAAGACATTGGTTTTCCAATCAGCTCGAATCGACGTATCGTAATTACTAGATGAGTTGCGTTAGCATTTGGCTGCAACAGGCAACAGCTGCTGCGCTTCGTCAATGTCACAAGAACGGTTGCCCTGCCTTGCTCACTCCGAGTGCCGGGCAGGCTCTGCTCTTCGCCGCAACGCTGGACTACTGTTCCCATCCCCCACCGAGGCTCTTGTAGACCTGTACGAATGCCAGCGGCTCGTCAAGTTGAGCTTGTACCAGTCCCAATTCGGCGGAAAAGTAATTGGTGTCGTTGGTGAGGGCCGACTCAAGATAGCTTGCGGCTCCGCCCTTGTATCGCATCTGGGAGAGTCTCGTTGCATCATGGGCGGACTCGACCAGGAGCTGTTGCTGCTCGCGAAATTCCCGGGTCTTGCGATAGGCAATCAGAGCATCAGCAACATCGCCTGTTGCCGCGATGCGCACATCATAATTCTGTTGCAGCGCGGTCCTGATCAGCTCCTTTAATTTTTCGTCCTGAAAGACCTCCCGCCATTTCTCATCAGCGAGCGATCTGACGTCTCTCGCGGATGCTTCTTCTGGCGTCATTCCGCGGTAGACAGCGGGCGTATCGACTTTCGGCCGCTTGTAATTCGGCCCCACCATACAGCCACACAGGAAGGCAATGACCAAAGAAAGAACGCCGAGTTTCATCTTAGTCATCTCCTTAGTTTTCTGTTCCTGTTCGTGGGTTATCTGTTTCTGTTTGAGGATTCTGCGAAGGAAAAGACAACGTACCCGTGGGAATTTCTTTCATGCTCCTGGATTTTGAGATCTTCTCGACCAGGCAAAACAGCGGTGGAACAAAGAAAATGCCGAGCGCACTGGCTGCCAGCATCCCGCCGATAACGGTGGTGCCCATGATCTGCCGTGCCAAAGAGAGAAACTGTGTTCACGGAAAAACCGAACAGAGGAAAGAAGGTAAATGTTCCGATCAGGGAGACGGGCACGGCCAGTAGCGGAATCAAGGTTGCGCGCCATCCCTGCAGCAATAGATAAACCACCAGGATGACCAGGACGATCGCAAGACCGAGTGTAATGACAATCTCCCGGATGCCTTCGACGACCGACAGCGTGGTGTCAAGAGAAATGGCGTAATCCACGTCCGGAGGGAAGCGGCTCTTCACTTCCGCCATCAGTTTCTTAACCCCCGCAGCGGCTTCCACGGCGTTTGAACCAGGCAACTGATAGACGGCCAGGATAGCGCTTGGCTTTCCATTCCAGCGTCCCAACACTGAGTAGTCCTGTGCTCCCAGTTCAACCCGGGAGACGTCCTTCACGCGGACGATACCGCCCTCCGCCGACTCACGAACCACGATCTCTCCGAATTCCTCCGGTGAGACCAGCCGGCCCTGCGCGCGAACTGCATACGCGAACTGCTGGCCTGGGGGAACCGGTTCACCGCCCACTTGTCCGGCAGGGTTGACCGTATTTTGCGACTGCACTGCATTTACGATCTCCGTGACCGTGATGCCCAACTTGGCCAGTTGGTCCGGCTTGACCCACAGCCGCATGGCGTACTGGCCTGCTCCGAACACTTGAACCTGACCCACTCCCGGAGAGCGAGTTACTGAATCAACCAAGTTGATATACGCGTAATTGGCCAGAAACTTTGCGTCGTAGGTGCCCTTCGGCGAATACACCGCTACCAGCATGAGGGGAGCGGTGACAGATTTCCGTACGGTGATCCCGTAATTCGTAACGTCGGTGGGAAGCTGAGATGCTGCTTGCGTTTCCCTGGATTGAGCGAGGATCAGGTCGGTGTTGGGATCGGTTTTCACGTCGAAATCTACGACGAGAGTGGTTTGCGAGTTTCCCGTCGCATTCACCGAGTACATGTAGTTCATGTTGTCCACTCCGCTCATTTGCTGCTCGATGGGAGTGGCAACCGCCTGTTCCAGGGTCTGCGCATCCGCTCCTACGTAGGTCGCCAGTACCTGGATTTCCGGTGGAGCAATGTTGGGAAATTGGGAGACGGGGAGGCCGATAACCGTCACCGTCCCCACGATGACGGTAATGATCGCTATCACCATGGCGACGATTGGACGGTTGATAAAGAACTTGGACATGGCTCAGTTGCCTTCTGCCGAAGCGGTTACCAGAGTGGGGTTAACTTGCATGCCGTCTCTGGCTTTTTGCACGCCTTCCACCACGACCCGTTCCCCTGGCTTAAGACCTTCGTCAACAATCCACATTGCGCCCGTCTTTTCTCCAACCTTCACGGTTCTCAGCGCGACTTTGTTCTCGTTTCCGACGACTGCGACCAGATAATTCCCCTGAAGCTCCACGACTGACCGTTGCGGAACAAGCAGCGCGCCCTGCCTGACATAGCTCACAAACCGGACGCGGCCGTACTGACCGGGGCGCAGAACGTTGTCCGGATTCGGAAACAATCCGGCCAGCCGAATCGCCCCTGTCTGCGGATCAACTTGACGGTCGGCTGCATAGAATTTTCCCTTTCGCGGATAAGTCGATCCGTCGGAAAGGATGAGATCCAACTCAAGATGCCTTTCGCTGGCTTCGCGAGCTGCCACAGTCGGGTTGCGCTTTACGAACGCAAGATATTGCTGCTCACTTACAACGAAGTAGGCTTTGATCGGATCAAGTCGCGAAACGGTCGTGAGGATTGCCTGCGGGCTGACCAGGTTCCCCACCTGGCCGGCGGCGATTCCAGCAACCCCGTCGACCAGCGAGCGAACGTTTGTGAACTCCAGATTCAGTTGAGCCTGTTCAATAGCTGCTCTAGCGGCCTCGACGCTGGCTTTGGCCGCTAAATTGGCTTGTACGTCATTGTCGAGTTGGCTCTGCGCAATCGCTCGCTCTTTCGCCAGCGGAGTGTCGCGGTGCACATCCAGCTTCGTCTTGCCAAGCTGCGCTTCAGCTTGCGCGAGCTGCGCCTTTGCCTGATCGTTTGGATTAAGGCGAACGCATAGGAGAAGAAGATGGCAGGACCAAACGATGGGATCCGTAGCAACGACGCCCGCGATGCGAGCACAGCGCTTCTCGTCATCCCTACATCATTTCCGAGAGAGGCAAAATTTGGAATCGCTTGAAGACCGCTGCAGAAGCAAATAATTGCATTCCACACCTGTTGCAAGTCCTGAATCGCAAGAACATCGTCGATCTTTCAGTGCCTGGGCGTCGATCGATTTGCTGCAGCTTCGGGATTTAAGCAATTCGGCGGTACTTGCCCGGCCAGCGCGGCATAGATGTTCTTGGCACAGAGCACCCCCATTTCTACCCGGGTTTCCAGGGTCTGCGTTCCGAGATGGGGCATCAGCACGACGTTCGGCAAATCCGCCAACCCCGGCTCTAGAGTGGGCTCTCTTTCGTAGACGTCTAGACCAGCCCCCCTGATGACTCCCGCCTGAAGCGCCTTGACTAATGCTTTCTCGTCGACAATCGGGCCGCGGGCGGCGTTAACCAGTATGGCAGTCTTTTTCATGAGGTTCAGCGCAACTTCATCGATCAGATGCCTGGTTGTGGGAAGCAGTGGGGTATGAATCGAAATAAAGTCAGCCGTTTTCAGCAAGGTCTGTTTATCGACAAAGACGCCACCCGTTGCCGCCTCGAAAGCCTGGCTCGGCTGGACATCAGTGTAAATTACCTTCATATCGAACCCTCGAGCCCGTTTGCCAACAGCCAAGCCGATGCGGCCGCCACCAAAGATGCCCAAGGTTTTCCCGCAGACTTGAGCGCCCATCAGAATGATCGGCCCCCAGCCCTTGTCCCCCGAGCGGACAAATTTGTCAGATTCGACTACGCGCCTTGCCGTGGCCAGCAGCAAAGCCCAGGTAAGATCCGCTGTCGCCCCGGTAACAACATCCGGTGTATTGGTGACGTAGATTCCATTCTTTGTCGCCGCCTCCACATCTATGTTGTTATAGCCGACACCATAGTTCGCTAGAATTCTGCACTGGTCTTTTACAGCACGGCATATTTCGTCGTCGATTCTCGTGGCAACCACCAGAATTGCATCGCGGGTCTTGAGCTTTTCTAATAGCTCTACTCTAGGCAGTGGCCGAGGGTCGCCATGCATTTCCGCGTCATACTGTTCTTTGAAGAGACTGAGGACTTCGAGGGGCAGCGTACTGGTTATATAAACACTTTGCTTCGCCATCTTGAGAACTCTTTCACCAGGTCGCGAGTTGCCGGCGCCCTGCAATGCGGTACAACTTCCGCCCAACAGTTAAATGAACGCTATGCCGCAACGCTGCCTAGCGAAATCGCGAGACGCTTGGGAATAAAGATCGTGGCAGGCGAGCCCGCCACTGCCAGGCTGGTTTTGTCGACGTATGATCCGGGCGCGGCTGCCATCACCCTCAATCGCGGCTTGATCGCGAAGCTGAAACAATGCCTGGCAGAGGAGCTTCTGTTGCCGCCCTTCGATCCGGAAGAGCTTGCGGTCGCGCATGAGCTATTTCACGTCCTGGAAGCCGGGGATGCCGCAATTTTTACGCGCTGCTTCAAGATAACGCTTTGGCGTCTCGGCCCGCTGCAATATCGTTCGACTGTCCTGGCGGCCAGCGAGATAGCCGCGACCACCTGCGCCAAAGCACTTTGCCGTCTCGGTTTTAACCCGATCCTGCTAGAACCCCTGATTTTGCGCTAAACTGGCGCGGAAAGCGCGCAGGACTGGTTTGCCCGGCTGACGCTACCCTCCGAATCCCGCGCAAGACTCTTTTCCCGCGGATGATCGACTACGCCAAATCGGCTAATTCAGCCTAAGCAGTTTCGTTGGCGCACACTCTGTAGCGTAATTCATAACCACGTCAGAAGCAGACGCTTCGCCTGGAAACCGCTCCATTCGCGACCACGCGATGTTCTGCGTAGCACACCCGTCCCATTCAGTTCATTCGCACCAGGATCTTGACCGCAGAGCTGGTCTGCAGAGCCGCGGCGTAGGCTTCCGGCGCCTCGTCCAGCGGACGCACCATGGAGATCAGCGGGCCGACATCGACCTTTCCGGATGCCATCACTTCGATCGCGTGCTCCATGTCCTTGCCCACGTACATACCGCTGCCCTGAATACGCATTTCAAAGCGCTGCATCCTCGGCATGGGCACGGAAACCGGGCCGGGCGACACTCCGATCACTACAACGCAGCCGCCGGACAACGTGCTCCCGCTGGCTACGTCGAAGGTATGCTGTCCGCCGACGCACTCGAAAGAGGCGCTATAGCGTGGCGTAACCTGCACCTGATCCGGCGAAAAAACCTCCGCTGCGCCCAAACGTTTGGCCAAATCGCGCTTGCGGGCAATCGGCTCGATCAAGCTCACGCGTCCGGCGCCCCGCGCGCGCAGGGCGAGCAGGACACAAAGCCCGATCGTGCCGCCGCCGATCACCAGCACATCTTCCAGGTCGTCATACAGGGCAGCCGCATGAACGCCCACCGTCAGAGGCTCCAGCAGGCAAGCTTTCTCCAAAGACAGTTCTTTCGGAAGGCGGTACAAATGCGAGGCGGCTATCACGACCCGGGTCTGGGCCACTCCGGGCAAACGATAGCCTGTCACCCGGTTGGATTCGCAGGTATTGAACGCCCCTCTCCGGCAGCTCCGGCAGGTGCCGCAGGTGAACAACGGATTGAGCACAACGTGATCACCGGGAGCGACGTTCGTAACCTCCGGACCAATATTCTTCACCACGGCCACCATCTCATGGCCGGTGATCACCGGAGGCTTGAAGAATGGATGCTTACCGTGCAACAGATGAAGATCGCTCGCACAGATGCCGACGTAGGCCGGAGCCAGCAGCGCTTCGCCCGGCCCAGGCTCTCGCGGCTCTTCCACAGTGCGCACGACAACTGTATCGAGAGCCTCAAAATAAATCTGCCTGACTTCCATTGCTCCCCTTCGCAGTCATTCAAGCGAGATAGTTGTTTCGACGACCACTGGCAGAGTTTCTTATACCAGATATTCTGCTCAACGGTTTTGCATCTTCAACATGAGGTAATCCTTAGCTGTCATAATGGGCCGGCTTTCGACCACTCTTCAACTGACAACAGCCTTGGCGCTCATTGAGCGCTGGTGTGCACGGCTTCGGAATCGGATTGGTAATGTGAAACGCCCTTGGCGACATCGAAGCATTTGGCTCCCAACTGGTCGGCGCAACAAACCTGAAGTTGCCCACAAACGCGTTTGGGGGAAAGTTCGGGTCGATCGCTCGCGCGAGGCCTGCCCCTGGGCAACCCTGCCGTATAACGTCCGCTGCGCGAAGACACCCGACCCGATTCCGGGTGAAGCATAGCACAGACAGGCAGGCGGTTCTGATCTTCCTTGCAACGTCGGGAACCTGTGGCGCGCGATATTTTGGTTGTCAGAAATGCTAAAAGTAAATTCCGCTTCAGGAGTAGGATGTTGGATAGTTTTGGTATTGGGAGGGGGTCATGATGAAACTTCTTCGCCGGCAATTTCTCCATCTGGCAGCGGGCGTCGCAGGCGCGGCAGCATTTCCGGTGATTGCACAGGATAGGGCCGAACGACCTTCTTCCGCCGCGGGAAGCGGTCAGACTTCGCTCGCCGAAACTCTTGCGCGCTATGCGGCCACGCTGAAGTACGAGAATCTGCCGGAGGATGTCGTGCGCATCGCCAAGCGTACGATCCTTGACACACTCGGCTGCGCGTTCGGCGGCTACACGGCGGGACCGAGCAAGATTGCGATCAAGCTCGCGAGCGAGGTCAGCTCAAAGCAGGGCGCTACAATCCTGATCAGCGGCATCAGGACGAGCCCCGACCTCGCGGTTTTCGCCAACGGCGTGATGATTCGATATTTGGATTTCAACGACGCCTTCGTCAGCCTAACTCATGGCGCCGGGCACCCGAGCGATACGATTGCGGCATTACTGACTGCGGCCGAGTTGACCGGGCGCAGTGGCCGCGATCTCATCACCGCCACCGTGCTCGCTTACGAGGTCTTCTGCAAGATCGCGGATGTCTTTGACTACCTCGGCAACGGCATCGACCATTCGACCGTCACGGGCATTGCGGCCGTGGTCGGCGCCGGTCGCCTGATGGGACTGACGGCGGAAGAGATGGTACACGCCATTGGGATTACGGTCGGCGGCAACACGGCGACGCGCCAGGGCCGCTCCGATGCGCTGTCGAACTGGAAGGCCTTCGCGGCGGCCGATGCCTGCCGCAAGGCAATCTTTTCAGTGCAACTCGCACAGAATGGGATGACGGGCCCAAACAATGTCTTCGAGGGAAGCTACGGTTTCTTCAAGGTGATGGGCCGCCATCCGGTCGCGCCGCCGCAGCTTGGCGAGCCGTTCGGCATCCGCCGCGCTTTCACCAAACGCTTTCCGCTTGGCCAGTTCTCCCAAACCGTCGCGCAAGCCGCCCTGGAAGCACGACCGTTTTTCAAGAGCCCCGACGATATCCAGGAGGTTAACATCCACGTTTCGCACTCCGCGATCAAGATCATGGCGGACGGACCGGACAAGTGGCGGCCGCAGACGCACGAAACCGCCGATCACAGCATCCCGTATTCGGCGGGCCTCGCGCTTATGTATGGCAAGATCGATCCTGCATACTATGAGGAGCCTTATTTGCACGACGCGCGCCTGGTCGACCTCGTGAGCCGCGTCAAATGTCTGCCGTCGGCTGAAGCCGACAGAACCGAGAACGAGTTCAATCTCTGCGAGCTCGAGGTGGTTCTGAAATCGGGTGCGCGCAAGACCGTACGCGTCGAGTATCACCGCGGGCACTTCAAGAACCCGATGACCGATGCCGAAATGGAAGAGAAGTTTCGCCTGATGGCGCAAAAGCACATAAGCGCTAATCGCATAGACAACCTGCTGCGCCTCCTCTGGGGGATTGAGCGAGAGCCGCAGGTGAGCACCCTCATCGCGGCGACGCGGGTTTGATTACCATCGCCGCCATCCCGCTCGGCAACCGAGGCACTAGCGACCCCGTGCCGAGCTTCCGCTGAGGGTCATTCGCTCGCCCGGGAGGGGGTGAATTTGGAGAATTCGGACAGTAGGGTTTTCAGATTGGGGGAATTTGCTCGTAACCGTGGCCGGGACCCATTCCAACCCCTGGACCCATGCCCGGCAATCGCGCTCTTCTCGACGGAGCGCGTGCGGCGGACGACCGCGGGGCAGTTCGCAGCGGCGGCGCTGACGGTCCTCGGCATCGTCCTCAACCGCATTGACGTAGGCGGTGTCGCCCATCTCAGGCCGGAAGGCGCTTTCTACCTGCCGTCGTGGACGGAGCTTGCGATTACGCTGGGCGTGGTCTCAGCCGCGGGGTTGGTCTTCCTGTTCATGGTTGAGCGCTTCAATATCTGGGAGCAGCGGCCTGCCGATCCCAGCGCCGATCCGCTGAAACTTCCCGAGTTCGATCCGGTCGGCAGCACCTGGCTGGGAGTACCCGCAGTAGCAGCCCGCACGACCTTTTCGCTGGCATTCATCGTGCCTGCAGCACTGGGATTCGCGATGCTGAACGTCCATTCCGAACAGAACCGGGGCGTTGATCCCACGCCCGTTCAGCGGGCGCGCGGTGGCGACGTTCTGTTCATCGACGGCAACCTGGACGGCTTCGGCGTAGCCTTCTCTGATGTGCCAAACGTATGCCCCTTGATGCTTTGCGATGCGAGTACCCGTGCCGGCTGTGCGAAATAGTACCGATAAACGCCCAAGCATTCAGAAATCGGATTGTTCCCGAATTGTCGGCAAACCGGAAGTTATCGCGAAGTACAGAGGGCAGCAGGTAACTGAGGAGAAATCGTCTTCTCACTTGGTTGCCGGGGCCGGTTCCTGTTTTGGGCTTCGGTGCGATATGGCCTGTTCTCACTCGTTACCGTGAAGCTCCACGTTGATTCGGCGTAAAGCGCTGTTCTCCAGAACATAAGAAGTTGAAACTTTCAGAACTCCCGAGAACTCAGCAGCCCAGAGCCTGGCTACCGAAATCCGTCGAATCTTCGAGTTAACGCGCGAGACCCGAATTGTTCCCTACAGTACAACCCAGGGGCCTGTCACCTGGGCAAACCCCAGGTAAAATTGCGAGCCCACCCGGGGTTACCTGGAGCTCTATCCCGCATTTCCTTTTGAACTATGCTCGATTCCGCTTATGATCTCGAAATCGCAATGGCGGCTATCAGTAGTGGAATGCCGAGCTCAGTGCTCAAGAGGAGATTCCGATGAATCCAGGGGATCAATTCCTGCCGGTCGTCAAATCGGTTGGCCTCTCCAACGTGCCTGCCAATAAGCTCCGCTGGTTGATTCTTTTGCTGATTTGCCTGATGTATATGATCGTGTTTCTCGATAAGGGAAACATCTCTGTGGTAGCGCCGTCGCTAATGCGCCAGTTCGGCTTTAGCAAGGCCAGCATGGGCTTTATCTTCAGCGCTTTTGTTCTCGCCTATTCGCTAGGGCAGGTACCGGGCGGGTGGCTGTCCGATCGCCTGGGATCACGCTCGGTGTTGTCGGGATTGGTACTTATCTGGTCGGTCATTACGGTCGTCACCGGCTTTGGCGCCAGCTACATGGCTTTCGTCGTAACCCGGTTTTTCACGGGCTTGGCGGAGGCTGGCGCTTTTCCGGCGGCCACTCGAGCGATGCAGTCATGGTTCACGCGGGCAGAGCGCGGCTTTGTGCAAGGCTTTACCCATAGTTTTGCCCGAATCGGTTCGGCCATTGTGCCGCCAATTGGCGTCACCCTAATTCTGGCCTTCGGCTGGCCCTCGCTATTTTATTTCTGTGGCGTCCTTGGTGTTCTCTGGGCGATTGCGTTTTATTTGGTGTTTCGCAACCGGCCCGAGAATCATCCCTGGATAAGCCAGGGCGAACTGACGCATTTGTTGGCCGCTGACCCGACGCGAACGGCCACTCAGGTGAAGCCGAAGATCGCCTGGCGCCGGCTGTTGGCCGCACCCAACATGTGGTACATAATGGTGGCCTACGGCTGCTACGCCTACAGTGTCTACTTCTTTACATCCTGGCTGCCGACCTATCTGGTCGCCTACCGGCACTTTTCCCTCGCCACGATGGGTTTGGTCGCGGCGCTCCCCTTGCTGGCCGGAGTGGTTGGCGACACTGTCGGCGGCCTTATCACCGACCGCATACTGGTGCGCACCAATAATTTGACCCTGGCTCGCAAAGTGGTCGCCGTGCCTGCTCTGATCTTGGCCGCCGCGTTCGTGATTCCCGCCGCGCTCGCCCCGAGCCCGAAAATTGCTGTTTGCCTGCTGGCCGCGTCGATGTTCTGCATGGAGTGTTTCATCGCGCCAACCTGGGCAATCACCATGGATGTAGGCGGCGAACATAGCGGCACGGTGGCGGGGCTGATGAACATGGCCGGCAACCTGGGCGGCGCGCTGTCAGTGGCCGTCTTCGGCGTCCTGGTACAAAAGGAACTCTGGGTCGCCCCATTCGTGGTTCAAGCCGGTGTGCTGATTACGGGCGCCATGATCTGGTTGCTGCTGATCCGCCCCGAACGCTCGGTGGTCGATACGCAAACTGTGCTGATTGCGGCAGATTGATGAATGGGAGCCGGGAGATGAAAGATGAGAGACCGATGCTCCTTATCGGGATATTTCCCGAGGTGAGATCAGACAAGATTGCAGAGAACTACGGTTGCATGCAAACAAACAAAATGTAGAACCGAACCCCGCAAAGATTGAACATAAGGAGCATCAAGCTATGTCCGCAGTCAGGAATAACGACGAGTCGAAACTGGGCGGCGATGAGGTGATGGACCGCTTCACCGCGGAGCGCGGTGACCTGTTCCCGGAATTTCGTCTGATGGCCCGGGAAATGCCTGAAATGGTCAACCATATCCGCAAGAACGCAGGCTACGTTCATTACTACGAGAATCAGACGACGCCCGATCAGGAACTCTCCGGCCCGATGCGCGAGTTGATTGCGCTATGCCAATTATGCGCGAAGGGTGACGACCGTTTCGCGGCGAACCACGTCCGGCGTCTCTATCGCATGGGAATCACCAATCGCGTAATGTTCGAAGCCGGGTTCAGCATGGCCCCGATCGTGGGCTGGTCAAACGTGTCGCACGTGGCGCAAGCGATCCTCACCGCCAACAATCCCGATTATCCGGAGGGAGAGCTGCCGCGCGGAGGCGAACCGAAAACGCTCACGCCTTTCCCCGAACTCTCGATCGGCCGCGAACGAAAAGGTCCTGCCGATGACCGTCTCGTTGAAACACCTGAGTGGAAGTACGTTGCGAAAATCGATCCCGAACTCGCGCGCCGTGCCGTTGCTTTTGTCGACGACTGTTTGCTTGCAAACGGCGCAAAGGACGAGCATCTTGGCCCGGGGCCGCGCGAGCTAATCGCGATTGCTGCGTTGTGCGCGCGGGGCGAAGCGGACCTCGCGGCAGATCACATCAAGCGCGCCTATGCCTACGGGATGAATCGCCATCAAGTGCTGGAAGCGATTTCCTGCGTTTTTCCCATGACCGGAGCGCTGACAGTGCAGATCGGCGTTCGCGCGATGCAAATGGCCGAATTAGCTGTTAGGACAAAGAAACGCCGCCCCATAAAACAGGCGCAATCATCCAAACGGAAAAGGAAGAGCAGATGAATTGTGCGTAGCGCCGTTCCAGACGAGATTTCAGGACCACACTCAATATTTACGGTGATGTTGTAACGGATGAGATGACCACCGCAGGCATCAAGATCGCTCAGCTTGCCTTTCGGGGAAACCGAGCGCAGGCGGAGCGCGGCTGGAGCTAAGTTATTGAAAGATTGGCTCCTCAGGTAGGACTCGAACCTGCAACCCTCCGGTTAACAGGTGCGGCAGCAACATAGAGACGGTATGCAATGGTTGGCGACAACACACAAGCAATCAGCAGTTTACGCGCAGTCATGGCAAGTGACGATTGCGACCATTGTGAACGGTTTCTAACTGAGAGGGGTCACAAAAAAGGGCACAACTTCTCCGTTGTTTCAGCGGTATTCCGTTTAGCAAGACTGCGCAGCTAAAATATGCCGCAACCGTCCTATTCCTTTTGCTTTGGGCCTCAAAAAAGGGGGTCATTATGAACCCCTTTCTGAGGGGGGTACCAGCAAGGTCATTTTTGTTCCTGCAGTCCGGAGCTCGTGAGCAGGCGGCCATCCCACCAGCGTGTCAGCACGCCTCAGCATTCAGCTTTCAGCGAGAGTGGGCATGCACGCCTCGATTGCGTTCCGTAACGCAGAACCGTCGATCTTTCCGTCGATCGACGAAGCCATGTGCCAGATGTAGGTCGATTTGTGCTCATGACACCGCTCTTGCCCGCTGTTCTTCGCGCCAGCGAGCGGGTGGCCCCGACGGCCTTTTAACTCATACAAGTGACGCTGGATTCTCCCTTTTCCTTGAACCGGACGTTGCCACCAACCCAGCAGCCATTCACTTGGCCGGCGGCATCAAGTCGAAATCTCACGGTGATTTCCGAAGGGCGCCCCATCGCTCGACCCTGCCGCACCTTGATCGGTCTGTAGTCGGCCTTAACTTAACTAAACCATTTGCTAGCAGTCCGAAGGCGAGTGCGGTTGCGGCGACGCCGGTAGCCGCATCCTCTGGGAATCCCGAAGATTTCGGGAACTGGCGAGCATCGAAAACGTCAGGTCCGCTGTCGCAGGAAGCGTAAGGGTAAAGGCCGGTCGAACCAATCCTCTCGCACACCTGCTCCACACCTGTTGAAAGTTAGGCCGCAGCCCATCCAGCACAGTCGTGCTCTTGAGGGGAATCAAGGTTTTCACGCGGCTTGTACAGGCATTTCGGATGGGGAATGGCGCAAGTTCATCTGGTGTGATGCCCAGCACCGACAGGATCTCGCTCTCGGTGGAGTGAGAATCAGGGAGCTCACTCGACCCGGCCTTGAGGCTGCGTGATCTCGACCCGCTCCGCCACCGTACTCCGCCCAACAATATGCGCCTCAATGCGTCCACTGAGAGTCAAGATTGCGACTTCGTCCCGCGGCAGTTTGCCGAGCTGGTTGAGCAGCCATACTGCACCAATCGTCGCATGGCCGCACATATCCATCTCACGCTTTCGGGCCCCAAAAGCGGAACATAAAGTTGCAGTTTGATCCGATGGGGGCAGGTACTACAAATGCGCTCTCGAGTCCGTAAGAGCGGGCGACGTTCTGCATATCTGGATGTAGAACGACCATGATCGCCGTGTGCGTCAAACTTTCTCCGAACGCGACTTCTGGACCGGTTTTTGGCGAATTTGCTTCTACGGATCGGGTGCAAGATGGTCAAGCGGCTGCCTGCTACCAAGAAGCAGCAGGATTGCGTCCGTGTAGCCCGTCTTACAAGCAAGATACCGAACCGGCGTGGTACACAACAGGGCGTATTAACATGGGCGATCATTACGGATACGACCCAAAAGTGACAGAACCGCACCCATTCACTAAACTATTCCTCAATGAGTACTGACCAATATTGCTTCCTGCTTTGTTGATTCTGTCATAAGAGCATGGCCATGCAAGAAAGTAGATACGATGGAAGAAAATCCTCCTCCTCCGATCCGGCCAGATGATCTGTCTTCCCACTCCAAACCCAATCGCTCCATGAGGCGGCGGGTCATTGTTTGGATCGTGGTTCTTCTGTTCTTTGCCGGCCTCATTACGTTGGTTCTGCGCTATCAGAACACCCCGCAGACAGCTGCGCAGGTGGGACATCGCGCAGCCATGATGGGCGGTCCGGTCGCCGTGGTGCCAGCCACCGCGCAAAAGGGCGATATCGGGGTCTACCTGGAGGCCATCGGCACGGTGACGCCCGTCTATACCAGTTCGGTGACCAGCCAAGTGACCGGATTGGTCATGGCCGTACACTACCGCGAAGGCGGACTGGTCCACAAGGGCGATCCTCTGATAGACATCGATCCCCGTCCTTTTGAGGCGCAGCTTGCGCAGGCTCAGGGCACTTTGGAGAAGGATACTCATATCCTTGCGCAAGCCAAAATGGACCTGGAACGCTATCGCGCTGCCTGGGCTCGAAATGCGATCGCCAAGCAGATCCTGGACGACCAGGAAAAGACTGTGCTGCAGGATGAAGGGACGGTCAAGGCCGACCAGGGCTTGGTGCAATTCGACCGAGTCCAACTCGCCTACTGCCACATCACTGCTCCCTTCACCGGCCGCGTCGGGCTGCGGCTGATCGACCCCGGCAACGTGGTGCAGGCCAACGGTACCACTCCGCTGGTAATCATCACCCAGGAGCGGCCCATCACCGTGATCTTCACCGTTGCCGAGGACTCACTCGGCCAGATTCAGGCCAAGCTTCGTCACGGCGCGCCGTCTCACCGTGGAAGCTTATGATCGCGCCGCGCAGACCAAAATCGCTACCGGCAAACTGCTGACCCTCGACAATCAGATCGATACTACGACTGGCACGGTCAAACTGCGCGCCATCTTCGACAACAAGAATGATGCGCTCTTCCCCAACCAGTTTGTGAATACCCGCCTGCTGGTGGAGACCCTCAAGGATAGGACACTTATTCCCACCTCTGCCATCCAGCACAATGGCCAGGCTTCCTTTGTCTACGTTATTCAGAACGGAACCGTTCAGATGCGTACCGTCAAGCCCGGCACGGTGAATGCAGGCATGACTGCGGTCGAAGGCGTACAACCTGGAGAAGTGGTCGCCAACAGCAGCTTTGAGAAGCTGCAGCCCAATGCAAAGGTGGCCATCGCCCAAACATCTCAGCCGGCCACCACGAGCGGGAGTAGCACACCGTGAGTCCATCGCGCCCATTCATTCTGCGGCCGGTTGCCACCTCTCTGCTGATGGCTGCCATTTTGCTCGTAGGGATCGTCGCCTACACGCAGTTGCCGGTTTCCGCCCTGCCCCAGGTGGACTACCCGACCATCCAGGTGCTCACCTTCTATCCCGGCGCTAGCCCGGACGTGGTGGCCACCACGGTTACCGCGCCGCTAGAGCGGCAATTCGGCCAATTGCAGGGGCTCAGCCAGATGACCTCTACAAGCTCGGGCACAACTTCGGTCATCGTCCTTCAGTTCAATCTGAGCCTCAGCCTCGATGTGGCCGAGGAAGAGGTTCAGTCGGCCATCAACGCCGCGCAGAGCTTCCTGCCTAGTGTGCTTCCGGCGCCGCCCATCTACAGCAAGACGAATCCTGCCGACGCACCGGTGCTCACGCTGGCCATCACCTCTGACTCCATTCCGCTCTCGCAGGTAGAAGACCTGGTGGATACGCGCCTCGCGCCGAAGCTCTCCCAGCTCAACGGAGTCGGTCTGGTAAGCATCAGTGGCGGCCAGAAGCCGGCGGTCCGCATCC
Source organism: uncultured Acidobacteriota bacterium (assembly GCA_963791145.1). Taxonomy (GTDB): domain Bacteria; phylum Acidobacteriota; class Terriglobia; order Terriglobales; family Acidobacteriaceae; genus CAWBRT01. Next base: position 294,902 of record CAWBRT010000027.1, read on the forward strand.
AGGCCAATCCTGCCGCGCTTGCTTCTTACGGCCTCACACTGGAGCAGCTTCGCACCGCGCTTGTCCAAACCAGCGTGAATGCAGCGAAGGGCAACTTCGACGGTCCCCGGCAGAATTATCAGATCGATTCCAACGATCAGCTTCAACGCAGCGATGACTACAAAGGCGTCGTCGTTGCTTACCGCAACGGCGCGCCGGTCGTGCTCAATGATGTAGCCCGGGTGGTGGACGGCGTTGAGAATAACAACCAGGCGGCCTGGATGAACCAGACTCCGGCGGTAATTCTCAACATCCAGCGACAGCCCGGCGCAAACACCATCAGCGTCGTCAAGAGCATCAAGAACATCCTGCCTCAGCTTGAGACCAACCTGCCTGCCGGTATCAAAGTCACGCAGATGACCGACCTCACCGTGCCCATCGAGGCCTCGGTCTCCGACGTGGAGTTCGAGCTGATGCTGACCGTGGTGCTGGTGGTGCTGGTTATCTTCCTCTTCTTGCGCAGTATCCGCGCCACCATCATTCCCGCCGTGGCCGTTCCGATCTCTCTGGTCGGCACCCTTGGGCGCCATGTACGTGCTGGGATACAGCCTGGACAATCTTTCAATGATGGCGCTAACCATCGCCACCGGATTCGTGGTGGACGATGCCATCGTGATGATCGAGAACATCTCGCGCTACCTCGAAGAGGGCGATCCTCCGTTGCAGGCCGCACTCAAGGGCGCCGAGCAGATAGGCTTCACGATTCTCTCGCTCACGGTTTCGCTTATCGCCGTGCTCATTCCCTCTGCTGTTCATGGGCGATGTGGTTGGCCGCCTCTTCCGCGAATTCGCCGTGACTCTCGCAGTCACCATTATCATCTCGGCGGTTGTCTCACTTACCCTGACGCCAATGATGTGTGCGCGCACCCTGCACTACGATCCGACCGAGCAGCAGACGCGGCTCTATCGTTTTTCCGAGCGCGCCTTCCAGCGCATGATCGACTTCTACGGCCGTACTCTGAAATTCGTCCTCCGCTTCCAGACCATCGTCCTGCTGATCGCGTTGGGCACTCTGGCGCTGACGATGTTTCTCTACATCGTCGCGCCCAAAGGGTTCTTCCCGGTGCAGGATACCGGCGTGATTCAGGGCATCTCGCAAGCGGCGGAAACCATCTCGTTCCCGGCCATGGCCGAGAAGCATCAGGAAACTGGCGAAGGTGATCCTCGCCGATCCCGCTGTCGAGAGCCTGACCTCGTTCATTGGTGCGGATGGCACGAACACCACGCTGAACAGCGGGCGCTTCTCCATTAACCTGAAACCGCTTTCCCAGCGCGACCGCAACGCCTCGGATGTCATTCGCCGGCTTCAAACCTAGCTGCAGAACGTCGAAGGAATCAAGCTCTTCATGCAGCCGGTGCAAAACATCACCGTGGATGACCGGGTGAGCCGTACTCAGTATCAGTACACCCTTGAAGACCCCGACCCGCAAGAGCTGAACTTGTGGACCAATCGCTTCGTCGAACGACTGAAGCAGCTGCCGCAACTCGAAGACGTTGCCACCGACCAGCAGACCGGCGGCCTGGCTGTTTCGCTGATGATCGACCGCGTCACTGCCTCGCGCCTTGGCATCGCGCCTTCCACCATCGACAACACGCTGTATGACGCCTACGGACAGCGGCAGATCAGCACCATGTACACGCAGCTCAACCAATACCACGTGATTCTGGAAGCCCTGCCCGAATTTCAGAAGGATCCGAGTAAGCTGTCGAGCCTGTATATCCAAGCCAACGCGTCGTCCGGCGCATCCGGCGCTGGAGCTTCCACGTCCTTCGCCGCCTCCAGCTCTGTCTCCGCTGGCTCCAACGCCACCACCGCTGACAGCCGCGTACACGCCCTCTTCCGGCGCGCTGACCTCTCCGTCGAATGCGCTGGCCTCCACCGCTCCACCTCGAATGCCGCCAGCAGTTCCACCCCGGCAAACGCCGTGCCACTCAGCGCCTTTACCCACTACAATCGCATCAACTCGCCGCTTTCCATCAGTCACCAGGGTCAGTTCCCTTCGGTCACCGTCTCTTTCAATCTGGCACCATACGCCTCACTGGGCGACGCCATTTCCGCCATTGACAAGGTGCAGAAAGAGATGAACATGCCGGCCAGCCTGCAGGCCGGCTTCCAGGGCACGGCTGCTTCGTTCAAGAATTCGCTATCCAACGAAGCGCTGCTGATCCTGGCCGCGCTGGTCACGGTCTACATCGTGCTCGGCGTGCTCTACGAGAGCTTCATCCACCCGATCACGATTCTCTCCACGCTGCCTTCCGCCGGCGTGGGCGCGCTGCTCGCACTCCGCCTCTTCCGCCAGGATCTCAGCGTGGTGGCCATCATCGGCATCATCCTGCTGATCGGCATCGTGAAGAAGAACGGCATCATGATGGTGGACTTCGCGCTGGAGGCCGAGCGCAAGCACGGCAAGAACTCCACCGACGCCATCTACGAAGCCAGCCTGCTGCGCTTCCGTCCCATCATGATGACCACCATGGCCGCGCTGCTCGCCGGCATCCCGCTGGCCGCGGGCACCGGCATCGGCTCCGAACTTCGCCGGCCCCTGGGCATCTGCATGGTCGGCGGGCTGCTGCTCAGCCAGGTGCTGACGCTTTACACCACGCCGGTCATCTACATCTTCTTCGACAGTCTGGCGCAGCGCTTCTCGCGTTCCAGGTCACGTCAAGCAACACGCCCGAACACGCCGGGCTCCGAGCCGCCACTGGAGCAGTCATGAATCCGTCCCGGCTATTCATTCACCGGCCCGTGGCCACCACCCTGCTGACGGTGGCGATCGCCTTGGCCGGGGCCGTCGCCTTCAGCGTGTTGCCGGTATCTCCGCTGCCGCAGGTTGATTTCCCCACCATCTCCGTCGGCGCCGCCCTGCCCGGCGCCAGCGCCGAAATCATGGCCGCTTCCGTCGCCACTCCGCTGGAGCGGCAGTTCGGCCACATCGCCGGCGTCACGGAAATGACCTCGACCAGTTCGCTTGGCAACACCGCCATCACCCTTCAGTTCGACCTCAACCGCAACATCGATGGCGCGGCGCGCGACGTGGAAGCCGCCATCAACGCGGCGCGCACCTACCTGCCCGCCAATTTGCCCGCCAACCCCACCTACCGCAAGGTGAATCCGGCCGACTGCGCCGATCATGGTCATCGCCCTCACCTCGGACATCTACGACCGCGGCAAGCTCTACGACGAGGCCTCCACCATCATCCAGCAGAAGCTCTCGCAAATTCAGGGAGTGGGCCAGGTCACCACCGGCGGCGGCGCTCTGCCCTCCGTCCGCGTCGATGTGAATCCCACCCAGCTCAACAGCTACGGGCTCACGCTCGCCAGCGTTCAGTCGATGCTGAGCCTGCAAAATGCCCACCAGGCCCGCGGCCAGCTCTCCGACGGCATCGTCACTGCCGATATCATCACCAACGACCAGATCCGGTACGCCGCCGATTACAAGCCCCTCATCGTCGGCTACCACAACGGCGCCGCCGTCCGCCTCTCCGATGTCGCCAACGTGACCGATTCGGTGCAGAACATCCGTTCCGCCGGCTATCTCAACGGCAAGCCCGCCATCCCTATCATCATCTTCCGCCAGCCCGGCGCCAACATCATCCAGACGGTTGAAAACATTCGCAGCGAGCTGCCTTCCATCAAGGCCTCCATCCCCACGGGCATCGATACCACCATCGTCCTCGACCGCACCACCACCATTCGCGCCTCGGTGAAGGACGTAGAGCGCACGCTGCTCATTTCCATCTGCCTGGTGGTGGCCGTGGTGTTTCTTTTCCTGCGCAACCTGCGCGCCACGCTCATTCCCTCGGTCGCGGTGCCGGTTTCGCTGGTCGGCACCTTCGCGGTGATGTACCTGCTCGGTTACAGCCTCGACAATCTCTCGCTGATGGCCCTCACCATCTCCACCGGCTTCGTCGTGGACGACGCCATCGTGGTTATGGAAAACATCACGCGCCACATCGAGAACGGCATGGAGCCCTACGCTGCCGCTCTCAAGGGCGCAAAGGAAATCGGCTTCACCGTCTTCTCGATCAGCATGTCGCTGATCGCCGTCTTCATTCCCATTCTGCTGATGGGCGGCATTGTCGGGCGCCTTTTCCGCGAATTCGCCATCACGCTCTCGACGGCCATCATCGTGTCCATGGTCATCTCGCTCACCACCACGCCGGCCATGTGCGCGCATCTGCTCAAGCCGCGCGAAGAAAAGCACGGACGCCTGTATCGACTCAGCGACAGGTTCTTCGCCGGGATGCTCTCCTTCTATCGGCGCTCGCTCCTCTGGGTGCTGGACAACTCCGTGCTCACGCTGACCGTGCTGGTGCTGGTCATCGCGCTCAACGTGGTGGTGGTTATGGTGATTCCCAAGGGCTTTTTCCCGCAGCAGGACACAGGGGTTATCTTCGGAGGCCTGCAAGGACCGCAGGACGCCTCGTTCGCGGTCATGAACGACTCCGTCCGGCGCCTGGTGACAGTCATCAAGAGCGACCCTGGAGTGGAGAACGTCGTCGGCTTTACCGGCGGTCAGGGCAACACGAACGGCGGCTTCATCTTCATGTCGCTTAAGCCGCTGGAGGAGCGCAAAGCCAGCGCCATGCAGATACTCGGCCGGCTGCGTCCCAAGATGATGGCCCTGCCCGTCGCTTCCGCATTCCTGCAGCCCGCCCAGGACCTCCGCATCGGCGGACGGGCGAGCAACGCCCTTTACCAGTACACGATTCAATCGGACAACGTGCAGGATCTAACGCATTGGGGCCCCATCCTGCTGAGTGAGATGCGCAAGCTCCCAGGCTTCCAGGACGTTAACTCCGACCAGCAGAACGGCGGGCTTGACCAGTACCTCACTTACGACCGCACCACCGCCGCCCGCCTCGGCGTTACCACGCAAGGTCTCGACTCCGCCTTATACAGCGCGTTCGGTCAACAGGAAGTCTCCATCATCTATACCCAGCTCAACCAGTATTACGTGGTGCTCGAAGATCGCGCCCCAGTTCTTGCAGACCCCCGAAGGACTGAAGTACATCTACCTGAACTCGGCGAACGCCGGCAACGTGCCGCTCAGCGCCGTCGCCAGCACCCGCACCAACACCATCCCACTCTCCGTCAATCACACCAGTCTCTTCCCCTCGGTGACGGTCTCCTTCAACCTCAGTCCGGGCATTGCGCTCAGCGACGCCACCCGCGAGGTCGCCCAGATGCAGGCAGCGGCTGAACATGCCACAGACCGTCCGCGGCTTCTTTGCCGGAACCGCTCAGGCCTACCAAGACTCGCTTGCCAGCGAGCCAATCCTCGTAGCCACTGCGTTGCTCGCCGTCTACATCGTGCTCGGCATCCTTTATGAGAGCCTGATGCACCCACTCACCATCATCTCCACGCTGCCATCGGCCAGCGTCGGAGCCATGCTGGCGCTGATGCTCTTCAAGATCGACCTCAACGTCATCTCCATCATCGGCATCATCCTGCTGATCGGCATCGTGAAGAAGAACGCCATTATGATGATCGACTTCGCCCTGGCCGCCGAGCGCAACGACGGCAAGTCCACCACCGATGCCATCTTCGAAGCATGCATGCTCCGCTTCCGCCCCATCCTGATGACCACCATGGCAGCCATCTTCGGCGCCCTGCCGCTGGCCTTCGGCACCGGCATAGGATCGGAGCTGCGCCGCCCTCTGGGAATCACCATTGTCGGCGGCCTCATTATGAGCCAGTTGCTCACTCTCTACACCACTCCGGTCGTGTATCTGTTCCTCGACCGCCTGCGGCTTCGCATTCTGGGCAAGGAGCGCGACTCGCTCCCGCCTACCAACGGAAGCGTGCCGGAAGAATCCGTATAGTCGGGGATAACATGAAAGAACCTAGAATTGAGATGCGTATGACCGACCTCAATCTTACACCGCGCTCCCTTCTGCTGGCCGCCACTGTGCTCTCGTGCGTGCTCACCGGATGCACGGTCGGCCCCAAGTATCACCCGCCCACGACACAGGCCCCGCCTGCCTACAAAGAGTCGCCTGCGAACGCCCCGCAGAAGCCTCCGGCGCCTCCGGCAACCACATCGACCGACCCGACCCTCGGCGGTCTCGGGGACTGGACCGTCGCCCAACCCCAGGATGCCTCGCTGCGCGGCAAATGGTGGGAGATCTACAGCGATCCTGAATTGAATGCACTCGAAGAGCAGCTCAACATCAACAACCAGAACATCAAGCAGTTCTTTGAGAACTTCATGGCCGCTCGCGCCATTGTCCGCCAGGCGCATGCCCAGCTTTTTCCGACTGTGTCGACCGGGCCTTCCTGGTCGCGTTCGCGGAGCTCCTCCAATTTGCTCAACTCCACGGGCGCCTGTCGAATGCCACAGGAGCCGCCGGAAGGGCTCCGGTCACCACGAGCACGCTCATTGACCTGCCAGCCGAGGCCTCCTGGGAGCCCGATCTCTGGGGAAAAATACGCAATACAGTACGCCAGGCGCAGTACTCTGCCCAGCTCAGCGCCGCCGATCTTGAAAACGAACGCCTCACCGAGCAGGCCAGCTTGGCCATTTTGTTCTTCCAGCTTCGCGGGCAGGATGCCCTCCAGCAGATCCTCGACGCCACGGTTGCCGCCGATCAGAAGTCCCTTGACCTCGCACGCGCTCAATATGAAACGGGGATTTCGGATCAGATCGCCGTCGTCCAGGCGCAGACCACCCTGCAGAGCGCACAGTCGCTGGCCACCAATCTTGGCATTGCGCGCGCCCAATACGAGCATGCCATCGCCGTCCTCATCGGCAAGATGGCATCGGATTTCTCAATTCCTGCCAGGCCGCTGCTCACAACGCCTCCACCCATCCCGATCGGCCTGCCCTCGCAAGCTGCTCGAGCGCCGTCCGGACATCGCTGCCGCCGAGCGCGCCATGGCTGCCGCCAATGCCCAAATCGGCATCGCCTACGCCGCTTACTATCCCAGCCTGTCCCTCTCGGCAACCGGAGGGTTTGAAAGCTCGACCTGGAAGCACCTCCTCGACTGGCCCAGCCGCGTCTGGTCCGATCGGCCCCTCGGTTTCGGAGACCATCTTCGATGCCGGCCTGCGCCGCGCCACCGTCAACCAGTTCGTCGCCACCTACAACGCTAATCTGGCCGCGTACCGTCAAACCGTGCTCACTGCCTTCCAGCAGGTGGAAGATGCACTCGCTACTCTCCGCATCCTCACCCAGCAGATTCAGCAGCAGCACCAGGCGGTCGAATCCGCCAGAGTTGCTCTCGATCTGGAGACGAAGCGCTACGAAACTGGCCTCGACCCCTACATTAACGTGGTTATCCAGCAGAACACCCTGCTCGCCGCCCAGCAAATCCTGGCCCAGATCGAAATCCAGCGCGTAACCGCCTCCGTGCAGCTCATCGAAGCTCTCGGTGGAGGCTGGGACAGCTCACAACTGCCCACCCCGCAGCAGGTCAGCGCGAAACCGGAGAAAGCAGATACGGCATTACAGCAATAGCGATTTGCAAGCCAGTGAGTGCGCAAAAGAAGCAGCCGTCGAAGGAGCGGGTAGCAAACGTGCACTTTGGTGCGCGAGCAACAGGCTAAGAGTCCTGGTCTTTACGGCGGTACCACAGTTGCTGTAGCCAAGATCTTTAGAAAGTGCACGCCGTCAGAAAGCTGCAGCCCCTCGAAGAAGACATAAGACCAACGCCATTAGCGACCTCGCTGATTTGTTGCCGAGCCCTGTTCACCGGCGGATTGTTCAGTGCCAGCGTTGCCTGTGCCGTTTAAGCCACCAGCAGGGAGGATTCCAGTGCGACGCTGCGTACTGCGGGAACATGGCCCGCGAGCAGTTCTCGTCCGCCGTCCCGATGTAGTCGTACTCGGCCTTCCCACCCTTGAGCGATGTTGTCAGATACTGCTCGATCGGGACACTCCCCACCCCCACGCCCCGCACCAGCCGTGTCTCAAAAACGATACAGTCCGCGGCGTATAAAAGCGCCAAGCTGATCAGCAGGTACTTCGCTGTTTGTCTAAGGTTTCGCAGGAAGTGGGTTCGCATTGCAGGCTGCGCAAGAACAAAAACTTAGGTACGCTAATGAGTATCAAACGCGGCGTTTAGCAGAACGCGAGTTAAGCGCCGCTTGCCGTCAATTGACAAACTCGACTACCGCCCAAAGCGTATGTCCACATTCGCCGAGTTCGCGGCACTGTGGCAGACGCGGACTACCTGCCAGTATAACCCTAGTATCCTGCCGACCGTGGAATCGAATCTGAAGACACACTCGGTGCCTAAACTCGACAGGAGCCGTCCGAGACTTTCTTTTGGATCATTGCTGACAAGCTGTGGCCACGACAGGCAGCAGATCATCTCCAATGTCCCCCTAAATCGCGTTCTGGGAAATCAGAGCTGTTGCCCCTGCCCACGGCTGATTTCCCAGAACCGGACTTCGGGACCGTTCGACGAATTCGCCTGTACTGGATAAGTCAAACCAGTCAAGTAATGCTCCGGTGCAGGGTAAAAGGATTGTTTCCGTGTCACCCATGGCTGGGGCAATTGGCGCAGTAAAAGTGCTGGCGGGCCATTTTACTCCCGCACCGATTGCAGGCGGATGCGCTCGGCACAATGCTCGGCGGCACTGAAGATGCTGAGGAAGGGCGCAGGAAAAGCAGCCAGCGCAACCGCCTCCAAGCCTTTAAGTTCTTCGCGTGCCTGGAGTTTCACCTTGGCAACCACTCCGCGCTCTTTGTCAGAGCCATTCTCCGCAGATCGAACCCGTCTTGCTTGGCCGGCAAACTTTCTTCTGTTGTAAGCAAATTGTAAAAATCAACTCCTCCGCCTCAGTCGCAACAGCTTTTCTGCCCCAGTCGGGTTCGAACTGAACGGAGATTGGGCTCGACCCCATTTTGCTCTGGCGTGCCTGCCTGTGTGCCTTGAATTAGCGGCTATGCGCTTGCTCGTTACACATTAAACGCACACAGGGGGTCGGCACGGCAATACAAGCGAGGATTATGAACCACGACATTTGGAACCGGCTTCAGTCGACGGCACGCGCTGTTTTAGTAGGCGGGCTCATCTTTTCGTCCCTTCTGCTCCCTTCCTGGGCCGCGGCGGCCTTGGGAGGGGACCTCAACTCGGTTGACGCCGACCAGCAGCAGATGAAGGCCACTAAGCGGGCAGTGCAAGCAAACGACTCGAAGTACACCGTCCACGAAATCACGACCCCCTACGGCACCGTCGTGCGCGAATATGTCTCGCCCGATGGTAACGTTTTCGGGGTGGCTTGGCGTGGGCCTTTTCTGCCCAACTTCCAGCAAATTCTCGGCACGTCCTACCAACAGTTCGCGCAAGCCACTCAACAGGGTAAGAACTCATATCCCCAGCGTTCCCGCAACGCTCCGGTGGTCATAGAACAGCCCGATCTGGTGGTGCACTCAGCTGGCCATACGCGCGCCTATTCTGGGCAGGCCTATCTGCCGGCATTGATTCCACAGGGCGTTGATGTGAAGGAAGTACGGTAAGGGGGAGACGTGAGAAGAATCGTGCTTGTTTTTGTGGCTTCGGGGCTTCTGTTCGCGGTAGGTTGCGGCGGCAATGCTAGTAGCAGTAACAGTACTTCCGGGACCAATGGAGGCGTATCGAGCGCGGGCGGCAATTCGATTGTGGCCTCCGGAGGCAACGTCGCCCCGCTGATCGTCGATGCTGGGCCGGTTCCCGCTACGAACCCACAGGCCAATGTAGCGTTTACGACCGTTACCGTCTGCGTTCCAGGATCAACGACCAATTGCCAGACGGTCGACCATATCGCAGTTGACACCGGGTCCAGCGGTCTCCGAATCCCTTACTCAGTGCTTAATCCAACTCTCGTAGCGCAGCTACAGAATGTAAACGGCGCGAGCGCCCCCTTCGCCGAGTGCATTCAGTTTCTAGACAACAGTTTTTTCTGGGGGTCGGTGAGATTTGCCGATGTGAAGATGGGCGGCTCCGGCAACAACAATGAAGCGGCCAGTTCGGTTCCAATCCACGTAATGGGAGATCCTGCGCTGCCCTCGGGATCTGCGATCCCAAGCAGTTGCTCCAACACGACCACTCTGGGCGGTCGGCAGATTTCTGGAACCGAAGAGGATACGGTGGGCACTCTAGGTGCGAACGGCCTGCTCGGAGTAGGTAATTTTCAGTATGACTGTGACGTGTTCGGAGTTGGCAATCCCTGTACTGCTGCCGGCACTCTACCTGCCGGCACCTATTACAGCTGTTCGGGAGGGAGCTGCACGAACACCAGCTTGGCCGTCTCGTTGGCACAACAGCTCCGTAATCCTGTTTCAATGTTCGCCTCAGACAATAATGGCGTGATCCTTGAACTACCAGCGATTCCTGTTGGTGGCCAGACAGGCGTCGCTTTGGGCCAAGGCTCGCTGATTTTCGGAATTGGCACGCAATCGAACAATGCGCTCAGCAACGGCGCAACGGTGTTGGCCCTCGATCCCAACATCAACGACCCGGCGTGGGGCGGATTTGCAACCGTGTTCAATGGAGTGTCATATCCTAATTCACTCTCGGCCTTTGGTGGGAGCTTCATCGACAGTGGTTCCAATGGCATTTTCTTTCTAGACCAGCCCACTTCAGCCATACCGGACTGCTTAGGCTCAGGCTCCGTTGGCGGATTCTACTGCCCCGGATCTACCCTGACCCTGAGCGCAACCAATCAAGCGATCAACGGTAACAGCCGCGGGGTACAGTTCAGCGTAAGCAATGCCAGCACGTTGCTGTCGGGGAGCTTCAGCGCTTTCAGTGACCTCGCTGGGCCGAATACTGGCGGAAGCCCCAATTCCAGCACGCAAGCAGCCGACGGATTTTTCGATTGGGGCCTGTCTTTCTTCTACGGCCGAAATGTCTACGCAGCGATCCAAGGAGTGACTCCACCGGCCGGTGTCCAGCCGGGTCCGTTTTGGGCGTATTAAATGAAAAAAAAAGGTGTAGGAGGGTGAGTAATGGCTAAGGACTGGTGATTAGTGCAGGCGACGTCATCTCCGCACACGGCTTGGGCGTACTACTAAGCTCCGGTCTTTTGGCGTGAACTGGCAATGCCAGAACACAATTCGCTTTTACTGGAGGGCCATTGAGCACCCCGTTTTATAGACGATCTTCGTGCAATTGGGCAACTTAGGAGGATAGAACGGTGATTACTTGGCAAAGCCAATTTTTGAGACATTGTGGGCTGAGCGATTCACTTTGGACGTGGACGCCGACGAAGCAACGACTCATTACTCAATCTCACGATGGGTTAATACATGCAGGCTGGCTATCTCAATTGCCGCAAGCGGTTCAGACCCGTTGGTTATTGCGAAGGAAGTCGTGGAAGAAGCGGACGACATGACCCACATTCACAACTAATGAAATCAGCTCTTCGTGAGTACGAGGTTGTCTACACGGGCTGGACCCATTACGATGCCCACAATGGTGACCGTCTCCAAATCGATTTTGAAATAGAAGTTGCCGGATCTCGGCGCCATAACCCTTACAGCTCCCGGCGTAAGTGGAGGCGGGAGCGGATGGGGAAGCATTGAGGATAACAAGCACACATCTGTTGCGATTGTTCCCTCGTGACGCGACGTTTCGGAAGTACACCAGTCTGAACTGCTCTACCCCCCGGACATTGTGAAGTTGATATTGATCTGCGTATCGACTTCGACTGGTTCACCGTTCAAGAGATAGGGTTTGTAGCGCCACTGCTTAACGGCATCCATTGCTGCCTGCACGAGAAGCGGCGAGCCGCTTTTGACGTGCAGGTCCCGCACGGAGCCGTCTTTGCCAATCACCGCCAGCAATACCACGATCCCCTGAATATAAGCTTGGCGAGCCAGCGGGGGATATTGAGGCCTGACGTTGTAGGTCAGGTTTCCCGCCGCTACGCCGGAGGAAATGCGCACCTTTTGCGGCGGCGGAAGCTCCGGCACGACGAGTTTCGGAGGCGCGGGTCCGGTCCCAGTGCCACCCAACACTCCCCCAAGAACTCCGCCGGGCACTCCTCCGGGGATTCCCCCAACCACTCCGCCGACGACCCCTGTAACGGGTGGAGGCGGCGCCTCGGGCTCTTTGGGCATGATGATCTCTTTCGGGATAGCCGTGGGCGTCCGCAACCGGGTGGTTTCCGGTTCGGGCGTAGTATGCGCCTTGACTGGAGTTGTATTGACCCGATGCGGAGCTGCAATCCCAGCCGGAGGTGGCGGAGGGGGTGGCGCGTATATCAGCGTCATCACTTCCGGCTTAGGCAATGTGTTTGTGTAAAGCAGTGGAACCAAGAACAGCAACCCGACGCCGAGCGATTGCAAGGCAAACGAAGCCGCTGTCGTCCAGAGACTGCGCTTTTGCGGCCATCCGCTCGATTCGAGGAGACTGTTTTCAAACATGGGCACGGCCCCGAGTCCTGCTTCCGAATAGACACTACATTAAACCCTGTCGGATCACGGGACACTCGGGGCAATATTCTGCTGTCTGACGGGAAGGGGGCATTCTCCAAGACGGCAAGATGCAGCTGTACGTTGCATACGTTCGACCAAGGTTTCAGCTCTGTGTCAGAGATGCCTCACAGTTTACAAATTCTTTACAACTACCTCCCGCGTCCTTGGTGCCGGTGGAGGGTTTATGGGATGGACACATTCTCGCTCCAGACTTGTGGAAAGTAAAATCCACGTGTGCTCGCACAGCACTGAATAGTGTGGCCTGATGAGTGGTGCTACGTCAGACACTCAGAGCAGCATGCTAGACCGACCCTACGTTCGCTTTCCTATGGCGGTCGCCGCCGTAGCAATGGCCCTTCTTCTGCATCTAGCCATGGAGCAGTACCTCGGCCTTGTTGTGCCGCTATTCCTAACTTTTTATCCCGCCATAATGTTGGTGGCAGTGATGGCCGGCTTCTGGCCAGGAATACTGGCCACAACTCTCTCCGCACTCTCGGCGCAGTATTGGCTTGTCGCCCCGCGTTGGAGTTTTGGAGTCGAGAGTACCTCCGAGGCGGTTGCCCTGGCCTTTTTTGCCGGCATGGGACTGTTCATGAGCCTGGTGGCTGAAAATCATCGCCGCAACATCCAGAAGGTGGCAGCGTACGAGAAAGAAAGGGCATTACGCGATGCGTTGCTGCAAAGTGAGAAGCTGGCAGCGTTGGGACGAATGGCGGCCACTATTGCTCATGAAATCAATAACCCATTGGCAGCGGCAATGAATTCTGTTTTCCTCGCGGAAACCAGCGCCGAACGTCCGGAATCCGTTCGGGAGTATTTAACTCTCGCCGATGGAGAATTGAGACGTATTTCACAGATTACCGGCCAAGTACTCGGGTTTTATCGAGAATCCACCAAGCCATCCTGTGTTTCGATTGGCGCGCTTATGGACGAAGTGTTGGAGTTGTTCAAAAGTAAGATTAAGGCCAAGCAGGCCACAATCGAGAAACAGTTTGACCGTCAGTTGCAAATCATCGCTGTATCTGGTGAATTGCGTCAGGTCTTTTCAAATATTCTGGCGAACAGTTTGGACGCGATAAGCGAACGCGGAACGATTAAAGTGCGCGTCTCCAGTTCGAAAAAACTCGGGGACGGTAGCTTGCGTTTCAGGATAACCGTCGCGGACAATGGCAGTGGCATTGAGGCGGCGAATATTCATCGCATCTTCGAACCAATGTTCACGACTAAGGAGAATATCGGCACCGGCCTGGGTTTGTGGGTATGCAAACAGCTCGTCGCGAAGCACAATGGTTCGATTTGGGTTCGTTCCAGCATTAAAGCGGCAAACAAGGGAACAACATTTTCAATTGTTTTACCATCAAGTCCAGCGGCGCTAGGCGATGGCCCTGACCACCACTGCGCGCCGCGCGTCCGGCAGTAAGGGCCGGCTGCAAGGCTGGCTACTCAACCGCAAACGGGAGGTAGTCCATTCACCCGTTTCGCTCTATTTGCAACACAACAGCATCGCCTGCCTTAATCGCCCGCAGCTCCCGCCGTAGGTCATCAAGCCCAGTAACAGACACGTTGTTAATGGAGTGAATGATGTCACCAGGCAACAAGTCAACATCATCCACCAAGGTCCGCAAGCTCTACCATCACATTTCATCTCAATACCTTAGCACGCCATAGCTTTCCACTAAGTAGAAACATTTTCTCCGGAGTTCTGTCGCCCATTGCGCTAAGTTCTTTACCCCGCTAACTCTGCGGGGCGGGTGAACTTGGAAGGCTGTGTGCCGAGAAGAACTTCCAGATTATTTCGTTGGCGTCCAGATCGGTACTGGTCTTGCCGATCTGATTTTCCGGCATGTATTGTGCGCCGCCCGGCCAGGTATTGCCGGCGCCTTTCACGCTGTAAAGCACTACCTGAGCGCCCTGATCACAGTTGTACGTATCAACTTGAGTCTCTGTCCCGCCTTTACCGCGGGACGGCAGGGTGGTGTGCTGCGCCTTGGCCTCGCAGCTATTGAGCTTCGCCCACTGTTTAGCGCTGTCCTCCGCGGAGACTGTGGCATAGGAGTCCGCTTTTCCGGAGCCGCCTTTGTAAGGAACGATGGGATCGGAAGTGCCGTTAATCATGAGTACCGGCAGCAGACGAGACGGTGCGCAAAACATGGTCTTTGGCATCTCGGCCCCGACTGGCGCGATAGCAGCTATGCGGTTGGCTATGCGGCAGCCGAGGTGAAAATCCATAAAGCCGCCGTCGGAAAGACCGGTAGCATAGATGCGCGACTTATCGACGGCATATGACGACGAGAGCTTATCGAGCATGCTGTTAAAGAAGGCGATATCGTCGGCCTGTGGGGCCGGCCGCCGGCGTTGACCATCTTCGCCACCTTGGCCCCCGCCTCTGCGGCCCATCCCGCCGCCTATTCCGGGGATTCCCATGCCAATTCCACCCATTCCACCGCGACGACCATAGCCACCGCCGCGTCCACCCTGTTGTTGGCTACGTGGCTGCTCGGCGGAAACGCCGATATTCCAACGCCCCTGAGAGGCATTCGGATAGACCGCGATAATGCCGTAGCGGTCTGCCAACTCATTGAAACGCGAGAGGCGAGCCATATCGTCAGCGTCCTGCCGGCGACCGGGAAGCAGCAAAACTACCGGATATCGCTTCTGAATCTCGTATCCTGTGGGCAGGTGCACCACAAAGGTTCGATCGACATCATTTACGGTCACCTGCTCCTGCTTGTCCTGCGCCCGGGCGGCGCTGGCCCAGCACAAACTAGCAACGTACAGGGAAATAACGAAGGCATAGCGGATTCGGTCAGTGTGACGCATTATTCTCCTTTTGTAATACCAGTGGTGCCCCAATAACACAACGGCTGGAAGGTGAGGAACGGTCCTGCTTCTACGCGGTGGCAGCGTTCGGCTTGCGTTTCAACGCGGACTTCAGAGCCGACAACAGTTCCTCAGAATCACCGCAGGTTTCCACATGAGGAATGGCAGTGCCTTGATCCGAGGAGCAAAGCTGAACGACAGCAATCTCCCGCCCCAGCGATTCGATTTGAAAGCGAAGCAGGCGACTTTCCCATTGTGCCAGCGTATGGCACAGAACCACCGCGTCGAAATGCTCCCTTCGGAGTATCATCATTGCCCAGTAGGGTGTCACAACCCTCGCGGAATATCCTGCGCTGGCCAGTACCGTTGAGCGGGGCTCCAGGAGGCCAACATCATGCCCGACACAGAGGAGTTTGTAGTTGTACATCGCGTAGTCCCGGAGCCCGCGACGAGAGGTTGTCTGCTCTCTAGCGGCGAATTCTGAAGTCATCGCGAGTCCGCTTGTCATCGCGTTCCCGGCGAGCGCGAATCAGCACCCCTGTAGCAGCTGCCAGTAGGAACCCGACTGCAGGCAAAAACATCACACTGTGAGCTAAGATCCAATCACCTCAGGGAGGCCTTGCAGTTAAAGCCGCTCCTCTTGCACGTGATCTCTCCAACTACTTCTGTCTTAAACTCAGAGCCGACACGAAAGTTGCACTGTTTTCGGCCCACCGGACCGCCCCAGCACAATTCCCGCGGATCAGAGCCAGCCTCAACCTGAGCCGCTTTTACGTTGTGAGGGGTGACCCCACCGTCAACCAATTCGAGCCGCTAGAAGCCGAAAAGCAGCTGAAAGTCAATCCGGCGGTCGGCCACTCCTGATGAGAAAGGCGGACCTGCAACCGCGTTCGACTGCCCGAACAACGGCGAGCTCAGGTTTCCAACCGGGGGCGCGAGATTAACATGGTTGAATAGATTCCGCGCGGTCGCGCTGAGTGTCAGGCTGTAGCGTCGGGTAGTCGGAACCGGCGTTGCCGAAGGGTCCGCCCCCTGGGCCGCCCGCCCCACTGAGCCCACGCCCTCCCAGGCCACCCGGGCCACCGCCTCGTCCGCCATGCCCGCCCGGGCCGCCGGAGGGAGCCCCATTTGAGCCGCGCTCGACTTTGGGCCCAATACCGAAAGTCTTGCTGACCCTCAGGTTGAATGTGAACAACGCGGGCCCGGTGCCGTAGTTGATGGGGATGACAGATTGTCCGGCCGCAGGAACAAGGTTGAAAGTTCCATACGGCGTCGATCTGACGTTACCCGCGGGAGTGGAAGCGGTCGCGAAAGCCGGCCTGTCGTTGAAGATTGAATCTCCGTTTAAATCCTGGCCTACGGTAATGTTAAACGGGCGGCCCGAGGTGAAAATCATGAAAGGACTAAGTCGAAACGCATACGGCAATGAAATTGTACCCGCGAGGAATACTCGATGACGCACGTCAAAAGCGGCACGACCATAGTCGGCCATCGGATCGTACGAATTCGACACAAAGTTGGGAGTGCTGGTTGCGCCGCCCAGGCTGAATCCGGAGCCGCCGGAGGGGCTCGCTGCCGAAAAGGTTCCACTCGGCGCGCCTAAGTCACTTTTGGCAAAGTTGAGCCCATAGTACCCAAACAGCGACACTTTTGATCCAAGAGCAAATCTGACGTTCGTGATCAGCTGGTTTTGTCTGAAGATCCCGGAAGAATCGTACTCGTAAATGTTGCTCGTGCCTCCTAGTGGCCGGACTGCGCTACTAGGATCAGCCGGGTTGTAGGTGCCCGCTAGCGGCGCGTTGATATTCCTGAGAAAGAGTTGATGTTCTCCCCGCGAGTTCAAGTATGTCAGGGAGACTGTGGCGTTCTTTTTCAGCTGCCGTTCAATACTAACCGCGGTTTGCATTATGTAAGGCGCCATCAGGTCCGGAGCAATTCGGTAGAGAGTGGGAGATATGACAGAACTAGATAACTGGCTTGCTGCCGGGACACTCGGATAAAAATCCGGAGAGTCAACTGTCGTCTGAGTCTGTGTCAGCCCGTTCAGTCGCTCAGCCTGCAGCAGAAGATCGTACGTAAAACGGTCGTAGAATATTCCCCAGCCAGCCCGCAAGATCGTCTTGGGAGGAGTCTTCCCATGGCCAAGACCCCAGGAGAAGCTTATCCTTGGGGCAAAGTCGGCGTGGTCATGGATGTTGTTCTGCGTCTCGAAACGCAACCCATAGCTGAGGCTCATATAAGAACGAATCCGCCATTCATCCTGCGCATACAGGCCTGCGTCCAACATCGTCACTCGAGCGGTAGGCTGGCCGGTGATGATCGAGAACTGACTCGCTCCCCCGCCGGCAGCCCGGATCTGTGCCGGCGTGAGGCCCTGCTGCAGCCCTGACTGGGTGATTTGGTACGCGGTAAGCGAAGAAAAGGTAAATGTTCCATTGAAGTTGCTGGTAGCGTTATTTGCATCTCTGGTGGCCCGCAGCCTGCCGCCGAACTTTATAAAATGTTTTTTATGCGCGATTGAGGTAAAGTTCTGCAGCTCATAATGATCCTGGTTGTCAATTACGTTCTGCAGAGGATTTCCACCTCCGGTAAACGCGCCCAGGACAGAAATCGTCGGCTGCGAGCTCTGGGATGCAAGATTATTTCGGTCACGAACGTATTGGAACCGTGTCTCGTTTATGATTGTCGGACTAATGATCTGCGTGTCGCTTATTTGTAGTGTTTGTTCGGTGTTGCTCAAGTTGTAAGCTTGCGAGGGTAGCGCGAACTGTCCTACTCCGTCGTTGGTCTCGTTATCCTGAACGAATTGGTAACGGACCATCAAAGTATTGTGTTCGCCGAGCTGCAGATCAAGGCGCGGACTGACATTTGTGCGCGTCCTGGGATTGGCGAGCGTCTGCGTAAAGGGTGCTGGGTTGAAGCTGGGATCGAGCACGACTGCGTTGATCACAGAAAAGTCATTGATGTTCCGGCGCTCGGCATTGACGAAGAACGATGCCTTCTTACCCAACGGACCGCTGACATTCCCGTTGAAAAGTTCCGTTTGATAGGACGGTATCTGCGAAACAAAGGGGTTTCCCGTGTTGAATACAGAATTATTGTCATTGAAGAAGAACTGGCCATGGTACTGGTTGGTGCCGGGTTTGGTGAAAATCTCGATGCGGCCGTATCCGAGTTTGTCGTATTCCGCGGCAAAGGGATTTTGATTGATGCGGATTTCTCGAATCGAGGACTTCGGCGGGAGTTGGCCTCCAGTGAATCCATCTATGTATATCTGCCCTCCGTTCGGGCCCGCCGATGGTCCTGCAAGCGCCTGTAGCTCCGATTGGAGTTCATCTGGATCATCCGATAGGGCTTCGAGGTCTTTACCCTTGATGACGATTGAACTTGCATTGTTCTCCGGTGCTACATCGACTGTTGGACCTGTTGGTTCGGCTTCGACGGTGACGTTCTCTTGCTGCACCTCGATCGCCAGCGGGATGTTCAGCTTTTGCACTTGCCCGGGAGCTACAGTCACATTCTCAGCGTTGAAAGTGAGTCTCTTCGCAGTCGCGCTGACTGCATAAGTCCCAGGTTCCAAGCCCGTAATTTCGTAAGTCCCCTCCCGACTGCTTCTAGTCGTGAGCGTTTTCCCGGAGGAGGAAGTGGCGGAGATCGCCGCCTGCGACACGACTGCGCCGGAAGGATCGGTAACCTGGCCGCGGAGCGTCCCCAGCGGCGCGCCTTGTCCAAGGGCACCCTCGGCGGCCAACAGCACGCAAACCAGAAGAACTGCGAAACTGGCCGTGATACTTCGTGCTTTCATTCCGGGTCCTGTGAAACCAATTGTTTTGTCCATTACTGAGCCGTGGAGTCTCCGATCGAGGAGGCCAGATTCCAAGTGGAGAGAACAGAACTATCGTTGCTCGGGGATGCGGTGAGAATTGGTTCGACGCCATTTAGCAGAGTAATGACTGTGGGCGGCTCCGAATCCGCACCTGGTGTCGCAACGATCATGACAGCGTCGCCCTTGTTCAAATCAGCGAGCGCCGTTGTTGGAAGCCGCTGAAGGATCTGCTGCAAATCGGATTGCCCGGTGCTGCCAGAGACAAAACGGGGGGCCGATTCAGCTACGCCAGCCACCTGTGCCGGTGGTCTCTTCAGTCGTGCGGCGACGCGTTCAGCGAGTGCAGGTGGCAGCTTACGCAGTTGCGAATCAGAGCCAATCTTGACCAACACAACTTTCTTGGTGGATAGATCTGAAACGCTGATCGAGTTTGTTCCGACGTCAACCCGCGAGATCGTGCCAGCGATATTCCGGAACGTGCCCGACACAATCTCTTGTGCTTTCATCTCAGTTCGGTCGACATTGAGCGGCCCTCGTGCTTGCAGTTGGTCTCCCACTTTGATCTGATCGAACGTGCCCGGTCTGGCATCTTCGAATCGGATTGAATCCGGTGCGTAACGTCGTATGATCGTACTTTTAGAGTTGAGTACAGCGATTGTCTTGGTCGAGCCAACTCCTGTGGTAACAGTGATTGTTCCGCTATTAGCGTCAACCGCGCTCACCAGCCCTCCAATTCCGTGCTCTCGCCAGTCGGCACGCTCCCGCTGCTGCTTTTGAGCGATGTCAGACTGCTTCATAAGAATGATCGACGAAGCTAATATAGTCTGACCGTCTGCGGAGTAGTTGCCACGGACCAGCATCCGGTCTCCTGCGTGCACTTCCTGAAGCATGATCGGAACAGCGGCATTGAGATCCTTCCGCTCCGGTGCAATCTGAAGCAACCGAGTCGAGTCTTGAACAACAATATGAGTCGCAGTTCCCGAATCGGTTACCAACGTGATGGTCCAATCATTAATCGTTTTGACCGTTCCAATCTGCCTGGCTGGGGAACCAGCCGCTGTCGGCATTTGGCCCTCCGAGTAAAGTCCGTGCAGGGAAAGGACCAACGCGAAAGCAGCAAGCGCCGCAACTTGCGAGAGGCTTATGACCTTTGTTCTTATTAAGACCATTGCTTCTTCTTCCCCCAGCTTACGCTGCAAGCTTGTATCCGATTCGGGCAACGGTCAGGATCAGCTCAGGTTGCTTGGGGTTTGTTTCCAGTTTTTGGCGTAAGCTCGATACATGAACATCGACAGTACGAGTGAATATATGTGCGTTAAATCCCCACACCTGTTGCAGAATCTCGGTTCTGGAAAGGGTTGCGCCCCGATGTTCGGCAAAATACCTAAGAAGCTGAAACTCACGCGCGGACAGTGGTACAACTTTCCCGTCCCGCCAAACCTCCGTACCTCGAAGGTCGATCCGAATTGAGCCAAGCTGAAGGACGGAATCGGCGGGCGGCCTCATCGGAGCCCGTCTTAGCAGCGCCTGAATCCGGGCCATCAACTCCGCCATCTCGAAGGGCTTCGTGACATAGTCGTCAGCCCCGATTTGCAGTCCACGCACCTTCTCCTCGGTGTGCCCAAGTGCAGTCAACAGGAGAATTGGGGCGATAATCCCCGCTTGGCGAACACTCTGGCATACGTCGAAACCACTTTTCCCAGGTAACATGACATCCAGAATGATCAGATCGGCCGGATCGCGGATTGCTTGCTCGTAGCCCGATTCGCCGTCATGGGTGTAATCAACGACGTAGCCCGCGGAGTGCAAGCGGTCGGAAAGCGTCATACATAGCGCTTCCTCGTCCTCGATAAGTAATATTTTCTCGTTCATACCTTCTGATCTAAACATCGGGAGTCGCTGCTGACACTCACGGTCTGCGCCTCGTGTATCGGTTGAGGCGCAACATGTAAGTGCAAGGTAAAGGAACTCCCCTGCTGTGGCTTGCTTTTCACGGTGATGCGCCCGCCCATGGCTTCGGCGACGCTTCTGGCAACCGTCAACCCGAGGCCCGTACCATGAATTTGGGCAGATACGGCCGATGAACTGCGGTAGAAAGGTTCGAAGATGTGAGCCAAATCGAGGGTGCTTATCCCGACACCCTTGTCATCAACACTGATTTGGATCTCGTTGGCCTCTGCAGCATATAGTGCACGAACCCTGATCCAGTGATCTTCGCCGCTGTACTTCACGGCGTTAGCAATCAGATTCTGCAAGCACTGCGTCAGGGCAACCGGATCCCCGAGGGCTGAGGGTAACGTCGGGGCAATTTCACGCTCGAGCCTAAAGTGTCCGGCAACAAGCACTTCATTCATACTCTCCAGAGCAGCAGTAACAACATCTGAAACACGGGTCGGCAGTAATTGATAACGCGGCTGTCTCTGCCGCATGGAGGCGAAAGCAAGAATCTGATCGACCGTGTCAGTCAATTGCCGCGCTTGCCGTTTAATGACCCTTCCATACTGCGCCAGCTGCTCTTTTCCACCAACGACACCATCGGTCAGGTTCTCCGCCGCCGAGGAGATAACTGTGAGAGGTGTGCGGAGTTCATGAGAAAAAGAAGCGACGAGGTCAATCTGGAGTCTCGCTAGTCTTTGAGCCCGCTGGCTTGTTATTAGGATAAAAATGATGCTTAGCGTCAACAAGACCAGTACCCCGAAGCTCTCCGCAAGATTACGGCGATGTTGTGCGGCGACTATGGTAGCCACTGATCCCAGGCGATTTCTTACCATTAACTGCCAGTCTCTCTCGTAGGGAGTGTGGCGGATCACTTCGAGTCTGATCGGATCGGTAACGCCAATGCCTCCGGGCGAGTTTAGGTTTATTGCCCCGGAATCATTGCGAGTACTCGGCGGCTGGCGGAAAATGTCCATCTCCGTTCGCGGTGGCATAGCCCGAAGAGGGCCAAAGATGCTTAACTCCGCATCGAAGCTGCCGAGATCGCTTTTACCGAATTCCTTGTCGGACGAGAAGAGTACGTCATGCCCATCAGGCACGAGAACGGCGACTTGATAAACCAGGCCGTCATGTCCGCCGAAATGACGCTTCGCAAGCTCCGGAAAGACTCGGCTTTGCAGAACTTTCCGGTTCAATTTGACGATGATCCAATCAATTTCGAACTTTGTCGGGGAGTGTGCTGCATGCCGCAGGAGGGGGTGGACGAGCGCAGGAATATTTTCATCGATTTGCCACCCGAACACTGGAGGACTGCCCTTGTGATCGACGGCGCCCGGTAATGCGCCAGGCGGCTCCTGATTCGTGTTTGCATTTCGCCACCGAGCCACGGCTAGGAGAAGACGCGATCTCTTCTCCAACCGCGCTCGCAACGAGTCAAGTGCGAATGGCCAACTGTCCTCCAGAAGCTGGTCGTTCAACGGATTCAAATGGGTAATCCGCGAATGCTTCCCGACAGCGTCTTGCCAGAGGAAAACTTCCGAAACCAGGTCGGGATGTGCCGCGGCACCTTTCCAGGTGCTAAACCCGCGTCGCAATTCTCCTGTAAGCTCTTGTGAGTCATCGCCGGTCAATTGCAACGAAACACACAGTGGCGCCAACTCGCGGTGCACATCCTGGCGAAATCGCAGCATTGCCGTGTGCAGATTTCCTTGCAGTAGTGTGCTCGTTGCCTCACTCAGCTTCCGGCTCCACCGATACTGCAGGACGGCTACCAGCGCCACGATACCAGCGATTGAAACCACCACTATCAACCGGGCGAAGCGCTCCTTTGGAAACAGGCTCACGGTCACATCCTCGCTTCTATCACTCGCCGGGCAGCGGTTCGAAATATCGCGGCCGTTAGGTCGGCACCAAAATCTTGCGGATACGGAGCCACTAACGTGCCATTCTCGTCGTATGAACCCGGCAATTGCGATTTTGTAGCGCACCTCGGCCTTCTTCTCGTATTTGCAGGTAAATAAAACCTCCGAGCGCAGGCCGGCCAAGGATCTCCTCGCAAAAGCCATCCACGACGGACACGCTCTTGCCCGAAAGCCGGCCGATACAACTTTGTCTCCATCAGTTAGTTACGAGGCTTTCTCAAGTAAGCCAGCACCACCCAACTGCACGTCATCACTGCCATCAGATCCGGAGAGCGGTGACCAGCCGCTTGCGGCGATCACCGTGATCGCGGGCTCTCTGATTCGGATTTCCTCAAGCGCATAATGTTTCAGAGGGCCGCTTATGATCAGCTTCACCCCATGGTCGTACATGCGCCGGAGTAAACCCCTGCCTGTGGTGGAGATAAAGGTTACGGATGACAAATCCAGAAAGATCGGGTAGTGGTTTAATTTCTTGATCTGATCCCATGCTCGTGCAATTCGATCGACGCCTGATTCTGCAAATCGGGCATCGAGCTGAACAACAACTCGCGGCGGATTATCGTAGATGCTGATTTTCGCCATCCCCTACTCCTACATATTTAACTCGTAGAGCGAAACCGCGAGTTCACTTCTGAGTCTTCCTTTGTAAATGAACCCTCCTGCGCCACTGGCTTTACAAGCTGCCCTCAATTCAGGGGGTTCTTCGCCGGACATCAGGAGCACTGTTATTTCAGGTAAGTGTGTTGACAAGAACTTTGTAGCCGTGAGCCCGTTCATGGTGGGCATGTTGACATCCATTAGCACGAGGTCGGGATAGAGAGTACCCGCCGCTTCGATAGCCTCAACTCCGTTAGTTGCGGTTCCAACTAATTCTACGAAGCCATCCAGCTCTAGTATTGCAGTGATTACCTCCAGAAACTGTTGCGAGTCGCCAACAAGCAGCGTGCGCCAGGGCCTTGCACCTGCATTGCTTGCGAGTTGTTGGGTCGATACATTTGCGATTGCGGGGTCACCTTGCATAGCGGCTATTTACTCCCACTCCTTTGTCTTCTGTCTGTCACATGAACCCGAGGCTGGCCCAAAGGAGGCGCGAACAATGGTAAAGGTGCTGTAAAACAATGGGGGGAGCGCGGCAACCGTGGTGTTGCTTCTACACCGGCAAATCAGCTCGCACGAGGCGCTGAGTGCAAGTCCGGTGCTTCCGCATGCTCTCGGTCGTCAGGTTCTGTCTTGTGAGGGGATGCCGAGTGTACGGGCTGGTCTTCTCTGAGGCACATACAGAACATGCAAGCGAGGGCGAGCCACACTATCACTATTAAGGCGATCGCGGCGTTGATCCAAGTCTCCATAGCCGCCTCAGAGCTGTTACAAGGGCCGCGGGTACAAAGCCTTCCTGAAGCCGTTACCAGCGCTTGCCGGAGAACAGGGCGACAGAGCAGGCGTCATCGGCCGTGATTTGCTCCTGACCGACAGCGCCGCCTGGCATTATTCCTAGGCACTCTCATAACCCCTGAACGGTCTCCCTGATGTAAAGAATTTGTAAACTCAACCACTACCCGCCGCCGCAGCAAGATCAGACTTTACGATTTGTTTACGCCGGCTTTGCACCGCGCGGGTTCCCACAGTCAAGCACGGCGGACCAGCAAGCCAAACTGACTCAGTTCCGCAGCTTGAAACGGAGGCGTTTCGCAATCTAAGACCTTTCGTAGTCTATGCCAGATCTTGATCGTGTTCTGATCGCAGATGGCTGGATATTCAGGGGTTGCGAAACTTGCACTGTGCTTTTGTGTTTTGGTGAATAAGCAGTTCACAATGCCCGGCTTGGTCCAAGTCAGGGCAATAATATATCTGACTGACTAAATATGCTAAGTTGTTGATTGCCGTGACAGGGCTGTGATTTAATCGGGCAAAAGAAAACCCGCCTGCCAGGGCGGGAGTTTGGGTCTGCATTGGACACACAGATCATAGCATGAGGTGTGTGCCAATGGTTTTCACTACCAATCAGCAGGTTTCAAAATCGAGTGTCCGTTTGGGCAGGTCAGCCCAAAGAATGTCCAAGTGGAGCGATATTCTATATAGGCTTCGTCGGTCATGCTTCGATTCACTTGCGTCACTATTGGTAGAAGAAATCGGCAGGTCGGTTCTTCGCATTGGAGCATTACTTCGCAAAAAGTCTCTATATTCGCGTAGGGCTCTAGTAATACCGCCTTATCCAGACGAACTGAACCACCTTTCCCCTTCTCAAGAAGATGAATACTTACGCATCTGCAATCAGAACATACAGCGCCTATCGCGTGAGAACTGTTGGGTAGGGCATCTGGATCAGCAAATAATGATCCAAGCATATTTTGCGGGAGCATCGCAAATGATCCGCATTTGCATTTCAAAATCCGGTGAATCATCGGTGCCATAAAGTCTCGTCGCGAACTTGGGTGATGCTCTGTTCGCGTTTTGGGCATTTACTTATTGTCATGCGATTAATTCTCATCATAAGTGAGCTGTGATTTAACTAGTCGCCGAAGTCTAGGTTTCCCCATCCTCTGTCTATGGTTTTAACTTTGACGTCAATGACCAATTGGACGTCATTGATATCCCGATCAGGCTCCAAGAGTAAGTCAGTACTTACAGAAACATGGTCTATCAACTTGTCATCTTCAAGCAGACAATAAAGCGGGCTTTCGTCTGCGGCTGGCTCTCCTATTGCTTCTTCCACATTCAAAGGTATTCGCAAAGCATCAAAGATGGTTTTGAGGCGATTGTCAATATCTCCCGATTGAATAAGCGTTGCTCCTGGCTGGTCATATCGCAGAAACAAGATATCCAATCGGCAGGCTAGTGACAGGGCAGAAACCACCAAAGGCACGCATGGATATTTTCCGACTGTAAATTTGTCGGCTAAATAGTCTATGTAAATTTTGGTCCCAAACTGCCGCTTGCCGCCCAGGTCGATAGGAAAATCTGATCCCCGACCCTTAAGAATTGGATTAACATTCCACAGGCGTTTTAACTGCTTGTGGAATATCCGCCTAACATCATGTTTGTGCTGTGCCCGTGTATCATTTCGGCTGGCTCCAAGTAATCGGCCAGAGTAAGTGAGGCGAAATTCCACGGAGCCCCTCCAGTCAATGTAAGGGTCGGACTTTAGGACAACCGTACCTTGACGTTGGGCACACATCGGCGTTATGCTCCGTTCTAGTGAACGAAGCCAATGCCGAATAAACCCGCACATCCCGTCAAGAATGAACCGGGCGAATTCGACCGCTTCAAGAACTTCATGCAGCGTCTCGTGGCGGTCCCGCATAGCGAGATCAAAGCCAAGCTAGACGCCGAGAAAGCCGCGAAGATGCGGAAGCCTAAACGCGCTTCCGCTTCCCGCGCTTCCCGCGAACAGGATTAGTTAATCGTTTCTCCCGCCTTGCCTGTTACCTCAGCATAAGTAAGCCGCTTCCCAACGATCTGCGACAGCACTCTCTTGAATCTGTCAGCATCGTTTAGCGGCTGTTTCGGAGTGTTGCGATTGTTGTAACGGAAAGCCTGCTCATCGACATATCGGAACAAGTGAAACGGTTCCACAGCAACGTAAGTTCCGTTCAATCCGCGCTTCAACAGGCTCCAGAAGTTCTCAAGCCCGTTAGTGTGAATCTTGCCGTTGACGTAGGCGATGGCATGGTCGATTACCTGATGCTTGTATTCGGAATCAAGCCCGTCATATCCGAGCATTTCATCGCTGTAGAGCGCGGTTCCTGCTTGAACATGTTCCTTTACGATGGGCTGTACAGTCTTGCCTCTGCGGTCGGGGATCACAGCGGTTCGGACTTCCCCGCCACGTTCAAGAATCCCGAATACGATGGTTTTATCCTTCCCGCCAGGACCAGTGATGTACCGCTTGCGCCGGTCAACGTGCATATTGCGAGACTTGCCGCCAATGAAGGTTTCATCAACTTCCACGCCGCTACCGCTTCCGCCCATCTTCACAAATGATCCTGTTCTGCATCGCAAGCCGAATCCGATGGAGCATGAACCATGCTGTTTTCTGAGTCACGCCGATAGCGCGGGAAATCTCGTAAGAACTCACGCCGTTCTTATCGTTGCAGAGCATCCACACTGCGGGAAGCCACTTCTCAAGGGCAATAGGCGAATCCTCAAACACTGTGCCAACCTTGAGTGAGAACTTCTGGCGGGGATGCTTCTCGTTGCACTTGTAGAGCCGAGCAGTGGCGAGATAGGTGATCTTCTCAGAGCCACACTCAGGGCAACGCACCTTGCCATCCGACCAGCGAATCGCAATCATGAACTCTCGGCAGTTATCAAAGTTGCTGAAGAACTGGATGGCTTCTTGTAGTGTTTGCGGGCCTTTCATGGCTACTAGCTCCAGTCCAATCTTGGACTTCTTCAGAGTAGCGCAAGAACTCTAGTCAGTCAAGTATATTGTTGCCCAAGTCAGCCCAACTGGAGCCACTGGATAGATGTGTGAGTGAAGGATCGTCTGCCCGCATTCAAGCCATGATGAGTGTTGCTCTTCAGCACCACGGAGCTGGACGGCTACCCGAAGCTGAGCTAATTTACAGGCAGATCTTGGCGATGGATTCCCGCCATGCAGACAGCCTGCATTTGCTCGGGATGGTCGAATTCCAACGTGGGCATCATGAGGCTGCCAGTGAGCTGATCCGAACGGCTATCGCGCTCTACGACAAGGGCGCGTCTTATCATTCCAACCTTGGCACTGTACTCCAGGCGCAAGGCATGCTGGATGAGGCTGCGGCATGCTATGAGCGGGCGCTGGCCCTTAAACCGAACTTGTCCGAAGTCCACATCAATCTAGGCAACATCCTCCAAGCCCAGGGCAAAGTGGACGAGGCACTGGCATGTTATGAGCGGGCGATAACGCTCGACCCTGGGCTCGCCGAGGGCCGTTTTAACCAGTCTCTGGCTCAGCTACTTGCAGGCGATTTCTCCTCCGGGTGGCGCAATTATGAAGCACGTTGGCAAACTAAGGATTGCGCCACACCGATGCGGGTCTATCCGCAGCCGCTCTGGACAGGCGATACACTGGCATCAGGACGTCTGCTGATCTGGCGTGAACAAGGCGTCGGCGACGAGATAATGTTCGCGGGACTTCTCCCGGATGTGATCCGCACTGGAAACCGCTGCATACTGGACTGTGACGCCCGACTGAAGCCGCTTTTCGCCCGTTCCTTTCCTTCCATTGACGTGGTCTCTGGCTACAATCCGGGCGATCATGCGGGATTTGACTTCGCGGCACATTTGCCTTGCGGTAGTCTGCCACGATTGTTCCGAGCAACTGAAGCGGCCTTTGCTGCCACGACCTCTCCCTACCTTATTGCCGATCCCGTTGAACGGCATCGGTTCCGCTCCCGTTACGCCGATAGCAGACGGCTAATCGGGTTGGCTTGGCATACCAATAACAAACAGACAGGCCGCATTCGCTCAATCGACCTGTCTCTGCCGGCCACGCTGTTCGCGCGGTCAGACATTCGCTGGATAAGCCTGCAATATGGAAATCACGATGCGCTGGAGAACCAGGCAGCGGCAGCCGGAGCGCCCATCCTCATCGATCGGTCTGTCGATCAGCTTGCAAACATCGACGTTTTCTCGGCGCAGATTGCAGCCATGGACCTAGTGATAACGATTGATAATTCCACGGCGCATCTGGCTGGTGCACTCGGGATTCCGGTCTGGCTCCTGCTGCCATTCGCACCCAACTGGCGGTGGCTTCAAACGCGCGAGGATAGCCCCTGGTATCCCACCATGCGACTCTTCCGACAGCCAAAACCCGGCGATTGGGAATCCGTAGCGAAGAGAATAGATTCCGCCTTACAAACCCACGACTAAAGTGTCAGCACAAAGGTGCCGATAGATACACTGCGAGTTTCGCCAAGGAGACTGCAATGTCAGTGTCGGGTATTTCCAGCAGTAGCTTCGCGAATTACAGTGCCCAGAGCGTCCGCGGCCAGATGCAGCAGGAATTCCAGCAGCTGGGCCAAGACCTCCAGTCGGGAAATCTCTCTGCCGCGCAACAGGACTTTACAACCCTGCAACAGCTCACCGGCCAATCGAGTTCCAACCCTTCGGAGAGCAACAGCCCGATCGCCCAGGAATTCAGTCAGCTTTCGCAGGATCTTCAGTCTGGAAATCTTTCGGGCGCGCAGCAGGACTACGCGAAGATTCAGCAAGAGTTCCAAAATCAAGCTTCACAAACACACGGTCACCATCATCATCATGGCGGCGGCGATAGCGGAAAGGGTCAGATCAGTCAGCTACTCAGTCAGCTGGGCCAAGATTTGCAATCTGGCAATCTCTCAAGCGCCCAGCAGGCGTATACGTCGTTGCAGCAGGAATTTCAGCAGCTCAATCAGAGTAACGGACTGACTTCCGCACAAACGTCGTCGTCAGTCAAGTGCCAACAGCGTTTCCCTGAGCGCCTAGATGTGCGTAACGGATTAGCTCGCCCAACAAATGGGTGCGGGCGACAACTCGACCGCCGGCGCCGAGATGGCCTAGGTCAACTCCGACTAGGAAGCTCTCCGGGTGCAAGTTACCTGCCGACGCTCGGCGCGAGCTTAAGTGGCGGTGCAAGTTGACATCGGTTTACCCAGTTGCTGCAGGATCTTGAAAGCACGTCGACAAGCCTGAACGTGCTCGCGTAGCCGACGAACGCCAGCAACTCGCTTTCTCATGCCACAGCGAATGGGGATCCCATTCGCCGGGGCTCCTGCACCCGGAGCTCGGATTACTATTTGTCGGAACGTGCGTCGTCAGGTGGCGGCCCACCCTGCTGCATGCCGTGCCGGTGCTGTTGCATCCGTTCCTGCTGCCTCTGCTGCATCTCTTGGTACTTCTTTTTTTGATCGTCGTTGAGCAGTTGACTGATTTTCTGGGTGGTGGACTTGTGCAAGTCCATCATCTTGCTTCGCCGGTCCTGACGCGAAAGCGACGAGTCCTGCATCATCTGTCTTATCTGGTCCTGCTCGTCCTGCAAGATGTCTCGAACCTTTGTTTTCTGATCGTCAGTGAGATTCAGCTGTTTGCTCAAGAAGTTGACGCGATCATCGACGGTGGGCATCTGTCGCTGCCCCATCCCAGGGCCACCGCGCATTTGCGCAGAAACCAAAGTGGCAGCCGCACAAATAACCAATACAAGAAAGACTCTTGAAGCTTTCATCTCTGTAGTCCTTTGCTTGGGAGGAAACTCAAACCCCAATTCAGTTTGGATTGCTGATCGATACAAATCTGATTCGTGTCCAGGTTTCGACAACAATTGCCGTTGTAACCAGCAGCCGACGGCTGCGAACGCGCGGCGGTCAGAGCCCTGATTTACGCGACCGTTATTTCCCCGGATACCGGGCGGAGCCTTCGTTTCGCGGGCACCCTCTTGGAGCGCCGAAGAAACCAAAGCGAGGGCGACTACAAGCGCCACTCTAACGAGAAAAGTGAGTGCTGGAAGCCCGTGTATCACGTCGCGGATACGGATGCTACTACCGTGAAACCCGCATTCGGGACGCAAGTTACTGCGCATAGCATCCAAAATTGAGGACTTTTTTGAAGCGGCACTCAAAGCGACAGTCATCGGCGGGAAGATCTGCGACGACAAGAATGATTTTGAAACAGACACGCATTACGGAAAGAAGGTTTTTGCGCATCGTGCAGTTCGGCCGAATGCAGATTCCAGCGATTTCAACTGGTTCCGTGCTCTCCTGACCAATTTGGTATTGGCCATCAAATCGCATTATCAGAGCCGAACTGCCGTAGTGTGATGGGGCGTGCGAAGCCGGGAAGCCTTGCTCACCACTTCCAAAACAATTTCGGGACGCGATCCTAACTACTAGAACTCACATGTCAAAATCTGCTGACCAGCGTGCGCGGACACCAACTCCAAATTCTGCCCGACCAGACAGGGTGGTTCTTTCACGCTTGGGGAAATACGGACAATACGCGGACACGTCAACAGGAAGGCCTGGCCGGAGAGACTGTAAGTTGCTGAATAATTGGCTCCTCAGGTAGGACTCGAACCTACAACCCTCCGGTTAACAGTTGCACGAACGTAAAAACCGGCACTTGCCGAGAATTGCTATCTACCAATGACAATCAGCCTTTGGCTCTATTTGAGCAGCGGCTGAGTACCGACAATTCTGAAGTAGGGGCCCTCAAAAAGTCCCCAAAGTATCTTCCCTGCTCCGCCTGGGGGCGTCGACACTCGACGATGGATCCGACGATCATCCAGCACGACAACGAAACGCTCCCCCAGACAAGAACGCGCCATGCCGGTGCTATCAACACCGACACGGCGCTAACCGATGTCGCCTACAAGGAGGCAACATGGCTAAGAATCACCGTACCACTTCACCGAAATCCACTCAAGAACTCCCCCTCACGATCACTCGGGCGGCCCTGTACGCCAGGGTTTCAACCCTAAACGGCCAAGACCCCGAGATGCAGCTTCGCGAGCTGCGCGAGTATGCCGGTCGCCGCGGCTGGGAAATCGCCGGCGAGTACACGGATACCGGAGTCTCCGGCTCGAAGGAATCCCGCCCGCAACTGAATCGGTTGATGTCTGACGCCTATCGGCGCCGGTTTGACGCAATCCTGGTCTGGAAGATCGACAGATTTGGCCGGTCGCTCAAGCACTTGGTCAATGCCCTTGCTGACCTCGGCGCCTACGGCGTGGCGTTCGTTAGCCTCCGCGACAACCTGGACTTGAGCACGCCATCGGGCCGGCTAATGTTCCAGATCATCGGGGCCATGGCGGAGTTCGAAAGAGCGCTGATTCAGGAGCGAGTCAAGGCTGGTCTGCGGAACGCACAAGCGAAGGGCAGACGCCTCGGCCGGCCGAGGCGGATTGTGGACGCCTCCAGAATTGCTGCCCTGCGCGCATCCGGAACTTCCTGGCGGGCCATCTCCCGCGAGATGGGGGTTGGGCTTGCAACTCTGTACCGAGCAGCCGCAACGTAACACTGGTCAGCATCAAGTGTCCGCGGTCGACGTGCGGAGTCCCGCTGGGCCGTCGCAGCCGGAGTCGGCGGATAGCTTCCGGATGGCCCGTAATCCGGCAATTGAGATTCCCATCGCCTGATCACGTACCATAAGCCGACTTGCGGGGACCAATCCATGTCGGTGGTCATGCGTAGCCGGAATATGCGGACGGATTGTCCCTTCCATCGACAGCCCCATCGGGTGATTTGTCGGTACAATCCCACGTAAAACAGAAACGGGTTTCATGGGGTGGATCTCTTCGATTTAGGACATTGTAGTAGATAACTTTGCCGTACATAACGAAGAGTGATTCCCCGGAAGTGATCCTCGCGACATCCGCACGATTGGAGATAATGTCGCCAATATTACAAGCACCGCATTGAAATCCACCTTCGCCCGGAAACAACAGATGGGGGTGCGAGACTTTCCTTAGATGATAATCAGGTACGCCAGAATCCCACCATTTCAAGACATCATCAACGACAAGCCATTCATTTGCGATTGCGACAATATCTGCTGGACTTCGGCCACGATTTTCTGCGATGAATTGGAAGCGCTGATAGCCGTATGGCTGGGCGTGAACAACAATCCATGGACGTTCAAGGTTGATGGTCGCTTGTGCGCTAACCAGAGCCGCCTCGGCCGCCTCTTTCCCTGCCTCAGCGGCTTTCCGCGTTTCCCAAGACTGCCAGCAGATTACGCACGCGGTTCCAACAGCCGCGATCACCAACCACCAATTCGAGTCAGACCACCAAGGGGATTGCTGGGCGGACGCAGTCCCTGCTGGCGTGTTGCTGCAGAATTTGGACTGATCAATTTGCCCAGCGGGCAGATTATGCTCGTTGTTAGTAGAGGAATCAGCCCGTCGCTCCTGTGTGGCGGCCGTTTGGCCGGCCATCATCCCTGCGCAGAGCGTCCATGCTCCGAATACCGCTAGACATTTTCGCATGACGACGGAACTGTATCACAGAGAGTCACTGGATTGGTTCCGGATTCGGTTGGCAACAGGCACTAGCGGTGTCAAGGGCGGAATAAAAGTAGTCCACTAGGGCGGAGCAAAAGGGAGCCAGTGTAGTTAGGTAGAAGCGAGAGGGAATTTGCGAGGGAGAGGGGCCTCTGGAGCGTAGCGGAAGAGGCCCTTCTCCCTCGCGGCGCGTTCGGCGGGCGGATCAGCGCCTTGCGGGTGGCTCTCGTTTGCGCCGGCTTTGCTTGAGGCGGTAGCTGTCGCCGTTCATCTCCAGGATGTGAACATGGTGGGTGAGGCGGTCAAGAAGGGCGCCTGTGAGGCGTTCGGAACCGAATATCTCGGTCCACTCCTGAAACGGAAGATTGCTGGTGACCAGCGTGGAGGCGCGTTCGTAGCGCTGGCTGACAAGTTCGAACAGCAGCTCGGCGCCGGTTTTAGACAGCGGCACGAAGCCCAGTTCGTCGATGATCAACAGTTCGTAGGCGGCTAGTTGTTTCTGGAAACGCCGCAGTTGCTTTTCGTCTCGTGCCTCGATCAGTTCGCTGACCAGGGCGGCGGCGGTGGTAAAGCACACACGGTGACCGCGCTGACAGGCAGACAAGCCGAGGGCCAGAGCGATATGCGTCTTACCTGTACCGCTATTACCCAACAACAACAGGTTCTCCTTGCGGAAGAGAAACTCCGCGCGTGCCAGCTCCAGGACCAGAGTTTTGTTCAATGATGGAATGGCGAGGAAGTCGAAGCTGTCCAGGCTCTTGACCACCGGGAAGCGGGCTTGACGGATGCGGCGTTCGACGGCGCGGCGGTCGCGGTCGAGCAGTTCCAGCTCGGTGAGACGCAGCAGGTAAGTTGGAAAATCAGACTTGTCGACGGCGCACTGGCGCGCGACCTTGTCGTATTCGCGCAGAATGGTGGGCAGGCGCAGTTGCTGGAGGTGGTGTTCCAGCAGCAGTTGCGGCGTAGCCGGTGAAGGCTCGGACTGGGCGCTCATCGCCTCACCTCCGTCTCTGTACTGGCAGAGGTGGACAGCAGAGCCATGTAATCGGCGGCCTGGGTGGCACGAACCGTGGTCGGCGGCAGATGCGGCCAGTTGTCCAGATCCAGCCGCGGCGGCCGGCGCTCGATGCGGCACAACACCAGGTGGCGCACCGCGTCGAAGCTAATCGCGCCCAGATGCAACGCTTCTTCGATAGCGGCCGTAACGTCGGCAAAGGTAAAAGTCTCCAGTAGGCGCAGCACCTGGATGTACTCGCGGCCGGCGTGTTTGCACAGCCGCGCCTCCAGCAGACGGCGCAGCGTGTGGAAGCACTCAGGCAGCGGCCAACCTAGCAGCGGCGCGGCCTGATCCAGAGCCCGGCTCTTGTGTTCGAGCAGGGCCAGGTAGTGCAGCGGATCGTAGATCGCGCGCTCACGCTCGTAACTGCGCTCATGGATGGCAATCACTTCGCTCGCACAGCAGATCACCACCTGATCGACATAGCCTTTGACCAGCACCTGACGATGTCCGTAGCTGGTCGGCACCGAATAGTCGTTGGTGCGGTAACGCACCAGGGAGAGCGAGCTGACGCGCACGGTGAGCTTTTCGCAGGCTTCGTAGGGCGTGCTGGGCAGCGGCAGCATCGCCGCCAAGTCGCGCACAAAGCGTTCGCCGATGGTCTCATCGTGGCCGCGCAGACGACGCAGGCGGCGAGCCCGGCACTCGGCTTCCAGATGCGCGTTCAGCTCCTGCCAACTGGCTGCTCGTGGAACCGGAACCATGAAGTTGCGCCGCGCGTAACCCACCAGGTTCTCCACCTTCCCCTTGTCGTTGCCCTTCGCCGGGCGTCCGAACTTCTCGGCAAACAGGTAGTGGCTTTGTAGCTCGGAGAATGCTCGTGTCTTCTGCCGCTGGCCGTCGCCCAGAGTGCGCGCCACCGCCAGCCGGGTGTTGTCGTAGAGAATCCGCGTCGGCACCGCACCAAAGTAGGCGAAGGCGCGGACGTGCCCTTCCAGAAACGCTTCCGTCGTCTCGGCGGGAAAGGCGCACACAAAGCAGTCGTCCGAATGTGGCAGATCGAAGACCATGAAGTGCGCCTTCTGCTCTACGCCGGCCATCACCACCAGCGCTTCGCCGAAGTCGGCCTGCGCCTCGCCCGGCGCATGGCTCAACGGCACAAACATCTCCTGGCTCGCGAGCTTCGACTGCCGCACGTAGTCCTTCACGATGGTGTAGCCACCCGTAAACCCATGCTCGGCCCGCAGCCGATCGAAGATCCGTTTGGCCGTGTGACGCTGCTTCTTCGGATGTAGCTTGTCCTCTTCCACAATGGCGTCGATCACACCCTGCCACGGACCAAGCTTCGGTCGCCGCACCGGCTGCTGCCGCCGATACCCCGGCGGCAAGGAATACGCCAACATCTTGCTCACCGTCTTGCGAGCCAGCCCAAACTCCCTCGCCACCCAACGCCGGCTCCGCCCTTCGACCAGAACCGCCCGCCTCACTCGTGCATACAGTTCCACTGTGTACATCCTTTCGATGTCCCACGGAAAGCACACTTCGCCCACGGCAACGAACCTGGTTCGTCACCCCTAGAATGCCTGGCTTGTCCGGGAAACCAAAATCTGGCGGGTGGACTACTTTTACTCCGCCACATCACCCCGCTCACGCGGCGTAACGTGGCTCATTTTTGCACCGGCGATTACAGAAGATGCAAGGCGACTTTTTCTTCCTGAACCACATCACTTCCGCATGAGGGTAAGCGCAGGCAAGCGGTGACGTTCCTGTCCAGAGTGAGAGGAGACGTCGGATTGCGGCGTTCACGAAGAGGTCGTCGCGACCTGACAGCTCTCCCTTGCCGCTGGTCAGCTTGCCGAGTCGTGCTATCTCAATCCTGTATGTAGATGACAAGTCAACGCGGGGCTCCGCCAGCTTTGGCGGCGCCTCCGCTAGATTAGGGTCCCCAGACCGGAGTTGCTGTGACCTGATCCGAACGCCAGTCGTGCGCCTCCATCCCGGAATGCCAGAAACTGATCTGGAGTCAATGCAGTTTATGAGCACTGTCTCTGCAATGCTCGCTTTCAAGGTCTTTGAAATCTGTTTACCAGCTCTGAATTGTTCGAATTGTACTGCTTGTGCTGCCCCGCTCGGGCTCGAACAGATCCTCGCGCCCTTCCGCTGGCTGTGCGATTCCGCATATCGAGCCAAGTCGTCGGCTGCTTCTCGGTCGTGCATGTCCTGCCCGCAACCGATTTTCCACCATGAGCGAAGGCTCGTTCACTGCTTCGGCTGCGCTTCCCAACTGACCATTTTCTCGCGCGACTCCTTGGCATCCGGAGCGTCGGGCACCAGTTCCAGATAGTGCCGCATACAATTGGCGGCGCCGCGGTAGTTGTTCTGCTGGGCATACAGAAGAGCCAGGCTGTACCAACCCTCCGGCCACATTGGCTGGAATTCAACTCCCCGCTCGTATTTTTCCACCGCGTCATCGATGTTCTGATCGTCCAGCGCCTTTTCCGTCGCCGCCCGCAGACGCTCGGCCTCGGGCGAGAGCGGCGGTTTGGCGGGATTCTCACGCCAGGCCTTGGCGGCGGCGGCAAAGACCGAGAAATCTTCAGGGTGATGAGCGGCATAGACCAGCCGGTTAAAGGCGTCGACAAACCTCTGTGCCACCGGCTCCTCCAGCCAGGAAAGCACCGTCACACCGATTGCTGCACGCTGCGGAGCGGGTAGGAACCCGACGAGGTAGAGAACCTTCGGGGACAATCGATTAAACGATTTTGGCTCCACAGCGTCCCACTGAACCACCTGCATGTACTCCGCCTGGCCAAAAGCAACGGCGAACTTGTTCTCATCGGGGGCTCGTGGTCTTGAAATTACTCGGGACAAAGCCGGTCCATCGATGCGAGCCCGGCGCGGCGAAGCTGAGATCAGTGGGCCTGATACTGACATTGCCTGCCGGGGATAGCGTGTATTCCAGGCACGACCGGAGGGGACCAAGCTGCTGGCAGGGGTTTAGCGGACCGGGATACCTTTTGGCGATCGTATCGCGCAGCACCGCCCGCGCTTGCGGGATGGAGAGGGCCATAGCATTGCGCGGCGGCAGGTCGCCCTTCTTGGCGAAAGGAACTCCGGTCAGCACGCTGGGAAGCGGATCTCCCAAAGGGATTGCGTCCACCTCTTCCTGACTTACAATCCGGACTTGCTTCCAGGACCACTTCGCTTCTAACGTTGGCGGGTCGGGGATATGGTGCCGCTGACCGTCTCTTATGAGGTAAACCTCATCATGCTGCTTAGACTTGATGAGAGCGCCGTCGGGAATCTTGGCGGCTTGCGCGTTGAGTGATATCAAGACTGCAGATGTGAAAGCAGCGCAAAGAATCCACGATACAACTAGTTTCATAATCCCCCTTTACGGCCCTTGCTCAGAACAGCCGCCCTCTTTTGCTGCCACGGTCATATCAGAATGCCCAGAGCCTCAGTAACATTGCTGCCCCGCGGTATCCTTGCGATTCTGTGTTCTTGCATGACTGCTGTCAAGGATGAAGTCGCGGAAGGAAAGGGCACATGAAAATCAACAATTTGCGACCAGATTGCGGAGTCGTGACTTTCTACGTTTGGCGAGCCGGTTCAGAAGTCGGCTTCGAGGAAACCAGGCTTGAGACTAGCCAACCCCGGCGGAGATGCGTTGCTTGATTTCCCCGAACGCGGTTTCGGGGGGCCTGTAGCCGACTCGGTACTGATCAGCTTGGTCCCGGATTATTCCTGGATCGACGACCATCCGTCCGGCACCGTCGTTCATAACTTCCCAGAACGCGGTTTCGGGACCGCAGCCTAAGCTGCTGGAACTGGATTCCTCGCAAAGCCGTTCGGAAACATAGTGAGCAAGTAGTCCATCTGCGCCGGTCGCAGCATGACGCGGGGCAGGAATTCATCTCGGTCCGTGCTGACGGTTTTTTGGGCTTCGGTTTCCTGGTAGGACTGAAGCTGCCGCTGGGCGTCGCCTGTGGCACTGCCGCTGCGGGGCTTGAGAAAGCGGTTGTAGCGGTCCACGCCCCTTCGAGTGCCGCCGGGCGCAGCAATCCCGAGATAGCCCTGGGCTTTTCGCAATCGCTACGTTCGTCGGCCTGCGAGGGCAGAGCACCGCCAACGAAAGGCCTCGTTTGCTTTCACGCCGAGCCGCCCTTCGCTTGCGGTGACGACAAGGTACGATCCAAATTCCCCACGAGCAGCCATAATCGCAACAGCCAAGCAGGGCAACAGCGGCGGTGACCAGCAGCGGGTTGGAAGTTCCCGCGGGCGGAAATCAGCAGTCCGGTAATGATTGGAGCAAACGAGCCGCCCACATTGCCGCCAAAGTTTTGCAGCGACACAAAGAAGCGAAACTATATGCGGCGGCGCAATATACGGCATGACTATTACGCCGGTGGCGAAGCTGAAGCCGGCGATGGCCGGTCAGGCTACGTCACCGCCAGCCACAGGCCACTCGTGTACGCCCAGCACCGTGAATAAGGAGCGCGAACAAGCCGCCCACGGAGAGGCTTTTGCGCACAACGGTAATTCTCATCCGCGCGCCACCATTCGGTCGCTCACCCAGCCGCCTAGCACGGTCACTATGACGCCGATGATGAACGGCAGCATGCCCACGAAGCCGCTGTTCAGGATGCTCATTTTGCGTGCAGAACCAAATACCCGGGCAGCCATGTGGCAAAGACGTAGTAGGTATACAGATATCCGGCTTGCCCGAGCATGATAATGCCCCACGTTGTCCTGTAGCGCAGCGGGCTGTGCAGCAATCTGTCGCTTTTGACCGCGGTGGCCGGCCGCCTGGAGCCGCGGTAAGAGAGCAGGAACCATGTAATCCAGACAAAGCCGAGCCCGCCGGTAATATAGAACACCCACGGCAGACCCCACGAGTGCAGCAGGATCGCGCAAAATGGAATACCGAGAGCAAGTCCAACTTTGTTTCCGGCAAAAAGGTTGCTATTACCGATAAGCGTTGCACTTGAAAAGGTTTCAAAGATAATGCGCTGTCCGGCCGGAGATCATCCGGCGCCTCACCGACGCCAACCAGTCCGCGGAACACGGCCAGCGGCACGAATGCGGTTGTGATTCCGCAAAACACCGTGGCAATGGACCAAAGAGATACGCAAAGGTGTAGCCCACCCGC